>DATHBR010000053.1:0-48933 GCA_035296065.1 Myxococcaceae bacterium
GGTGCCCCCTCGGTAGCAGGCAGAGGCTAACAGACGCCGAGCCCGCGCGGACTCCAGGCTGTGGGCCCCCGGACGCACCCGCGCGTGAGGCTGGGGCCGCGCGGCCACACCCCGTGAGTCCGCGCGGCCACGTGCTCGCGCGCGCCGGGCACGTGTGCCGAGCGCCTCACCTTCGAGCCCTCGCGCCCACGCGGTGGGTATCAGTCGTGCATTGCCCTGCTCTCGCCGGAGAGGGCAACCATGAACATCAAAGAGAAGCTGAGTGAAGGGCTGAGGCGCAGTGTCTTCCTGACCCGGGCCGCGGTGGGCTCGGTGGTCAGCAAAATGAGGTGGTTCATCTTCACCCCGCGCGGGCGGCGCATCTCCGCCGCGCTGGTGGTGCTCGGGACGGTGGGCATGGCGGCGTCCACCCCCCCCGTGTGCATGATCGAGCCGGGGCAGGTGGGCATCCGCGTGAACCTGCTCACCGGTCGCCCTACCGAGCTGCGCGAGGGCTGGGCGCTGCTGCTGCCCCAGGTCCACAAGCTGTACCGCTACAGCCTCAAGGACCAGGTGTTCCGGCCCGAGCGCAGCGCCACCGCGGACAGCGACGCGCCCTTCCAGTCC
Organism: Myxococcaceae bacterium; assembly: GCA_035296065.1. Taxonomy (GTDB): domain Bacteria; phylum Myxococcota; class Myxococcia; order Myxococcales; family Myxococcaceae; genus DATHBR01. The sequence goes on from DATHBR010000053.1 coordinate 607, forward strand.
GCCGAGGGCCTGTCCATCGGCATCGAGGTCTCCATCCGCTACGCGCTGGATCCGGCGCGCATCGCCACCCTGGTCTCCTCGGCCCCGGAGGATGTGGGCCGCGAGCTCATCGAGCCCGCCATCGACGGGGTGCTGCGCCGCCACTTCGCCCAGCACACCGTGAGGGAGATCTTCTCCACCCGCCGGCTGCAGATTCAGACGGCCATCGCCGACGAGATCCGCCCCCTGATGGCCGCCGATGGCGTCATCCTCCGGTCGATGACCCTGGGCAACGTGGACCTGCCCGAGCAGTACCGCACCGGCGTGGAGTCGCTCTTGGCCGAGGAGCTGAGCGCCGAGAAGATGCGCTACACGCTGGAGCTCAAGGATAAGCGCGTCAAGGAGTCCGAGCTGGACGCCATGGCGGACAAGGTGCGCCGCGAGAAGGCCGCCGAGGCCGCGGGCAGCGAGGAGGTGATCGCCGCCAAGGCCAAGGCCGAGGCCATGCGCCACATCCTGCCCTTCAAGGAGAAGGAGATCGAACAGCGGCGGCTGGAGGCCGAGGCCGCCAAGGTGACGCGGCTGACGCAGGCGGGCGCCGAGGCCGAGGCCCGGCAGATCGAAGCCCAGGGTGAGGCCATCGCCCGCCGCAAGCTCGCCGAGGCCGAGGCCTACCGCGTGGAGGTGACGGGCAAGGCTTCCTCGGAGCAGCTGGCCCGGGACGCGGAGCTCATCAGCCGCAACCCGCTGCTCATTCAGAAGACGCTGGCCGACAAGCTGTCGGACAAGATCCAGGTCATCATCGCCCCGCCCCAGGCCGGTGGCTTCTTCGCCGGCAACCTGCTGGGCCAGCCGCCTCCGCCGGCCAGCCAGGCCAGCGCGCCGCAGGGCTCGCGCCGCTCCGAAGAGGGTTCCTCGCGCCACGAGTCCCACGAGTCCTCCGAGGACGAGGGCTCGGAGTACCCGGAGGAGTAAGCCCCATGCTCGCCACGATTCTGACCGTTGCCCTCGTCGTGCAGGACCAGACGCCGCTGCGCGCCACCGCGCAGGACACCGCCACCCGCCAGGCCGTGCTCTGGCAGGGTGAGTGGCTGGAGGTCCGGGCAGAGCGCCAGGGCTTCCTCCAGGTGTACGATCACCGCCGCGAGCGGCCCGGCTACGTGCGCGAGCACCAGGTGCGCGTCTACCGGCTGGACGAGACGAGCGCGCCCCTGCTCCAGGCGGTGGTGGAGTTCCTCAAGGACACGCCCGGCGCCGAGGCGCTGGGCATCGGCTACACGGCGGCGCTGCTCCGGGCGGCGCCTCCGGCCGCGGTGGGCCCCGAGCTGTTCGACGCGATGGGCACCTTCGCGGAGCGGCTGGCCCGTCGCGCCTCGGTGCGCCGATCATTAGATGAGACGCTGGCGGCCCACCTGGAGGTGGCGGCCAGCTACGGGGTGAAGCTCACCACCCTGGAGACCGAGGAGCGCACCCGCCTGTGCTACGACGGCGAGGCGTTCCGCCGGGTGCTGGCGATGGGGGGCAGCCCGCGGGCCCGGCTCAGAGCGGCGCTGGCGCTCACCCGCACCGAGTGCGTGGATCCGGCGATGGGGCCCGTGGAGCGGCAGACGCTCAACGAGTGGCGGGCCTCGGTGCTGGAGCAGGTGGACACCGGCCAGCTGCCGGCCTGGCAGGCCAACCGGCTGCACCTGCGCAAGGCCGAGGTGTACGCGGCGCTGGCCTACCAGTGGTCCCGCCGGGGCGAGGCCCGCCGCGGCGCCGAGGCCAGTGAGCGCTCGGTGGCGGAGCTGGCCCGCGTGCTGAGGACGGAGCTGGCCGACGAGGATCGCTCCGCCTACGCGATGGCGGCGGTGCGGGTGGGGGCCTCGCGGTGGGCGGCCGAGCCCGCGCCCCAGCAGCCCTCCACGGGGCCGAGCCTGGAGCTGTCCCAGGGCAAGCCGGGTGAGACGTGCGTGCGCCTGGTGGAGGCCAAGGCCGTGCTGACGCAGCAGTGCACCTATGGGCTGGTGTGGCCCGCCTCGGTGCGCACGTCCACTCAGGGCACCGTCGTCTCCGTGGCGGTGCAGCTGCTGGAGGGGTGGACCGAGCTGTGGGTGTTCCACCGGGAGAGCGACGGGTGGAAGCTGGACGCGCTGTCGCCCGCGGCCACCGAGCCGAACCTGGGCTACGTGGAGCTGGCGGGCCACACGCCGGACGGCTCGAAGGTGCTCGTGGTGCGAGAGGCCCTGGTGGAGGGCCGGGTGAAGCCCTTCTTCCAGGTGCTCAAGCGCGAAACCCTGCTGCCCGAGGTGAGCGCCGAGCGGCCCCAGGACTCGGGCACCTTCCAGCGGTGGAGCTCCGCCGACTGGCGCAACGCCACCCTGGCCCTGCGCTGAAGCGGCCGTTTCGGGAATAGCATGGCGGGGGGCATGTAACATGAGACTGCGCACGCCATGAGAACACCACGAGGACGACTAGGGGGGGCAGGGCTGGTGGGGCTCTGCTGTGTCGTGGTGCTGGGGCTGGGCCTGCCCGCCCTGGCGCTGGAGCCTCAGCGCCGCATCTCCCAGTACAACCACGAAGTCTGGCGCAGCGAGCACGGGCTGCCGCAGAACACCGCGCACACGCTGCTGCAGACGGCCGACGGGTACGCCTGGGTCGGCACCTTCGAGGGGCTGGCCCGCTTCGATGGGGCCCGCTTCACCGTGTATGACAGGCGGACCGTGCCGGACCTGCGCACCCACGCCATCTACTCGCTGGCGGAGGACGCCTCGGGAGTGCTCTGGGTGGGCACCAGCCAGGGCGTGCTGCGCTACGAGGGCGGGCAGCTGCGCGGCTGGGCCGAGGAAGGAGACCTGGCGCAGGTTTTGATCTCCTCGATGCTCGCGCGCGGCCAACACCTGTGGATCGGCTCGGTCCTGGGGTTGGAGCGTGTGCCGCTGTCGGGTGGCGGCACACGGCGCCGCTATACGGCCGCGGACGGGCTGCCCTCTGGCCACATGACGGCCCTGGTGGCCCAGGGCGAGACGGACGTGTGGGTGAGCACGTTCGGGGGGCTGGCGCGGGTGTCCGGAGAGACGGTGGAGCGCATGGCCCTGCCGGCGGGGCCACAGTCGCAGGTGGAGAGTCTGGCGCTGGCCCGGGACGGCACGCTGTGGATCGGCACCTTCGGGGGACTGCTGTCCCTGCGCAACGGACAGCTCACCCAGTATGGGCCCACCGAGGGGATGCCCACGGTGAGGGTGTCGGCGCTGCTCGAGGACCGGGATGGCAACCTGTGGGTGGGCACCAACCGGGGGCTGCTGCGGCGCAATGCGGCGGGCTTCACCCCCGTGAATGTCCCCAGGGAGCTGGCGACCGAGCGCGTCGAGACTCTGTACGAGGACCGGGACGGACACCTCTGGGTGGGGACCTTGAGCGAGGGCATGTTCCGGCTGAGCAATGGCCCCTTCGTTCCCTTAGGCGAGCCGGAGGGCCTGGCGCTGGACTCCACGTACCTGGTGCTGGAGACCCGGGATGGCACGCTGTGGGTGGGCTCGGGGCGGGGCAGGCTGGAGCGCGTCAAGGACGGCGTCGTCACCCCGATCGGGCCACAGCAGGGGCTGAACGTGGTGGAGGGGTCCGTGCGCTCGCTCGCCGAAGGGCCGGATGGCTCGCTGTGGGTGGGGACCACCACCTCGGCCTTCCGCTACGACGGGCAGCGCTTCATCGAGCTGGGCACCGCTCAGGGCCTGCCTCCGGGGCCCATCTGGGCGATGACGGCGGATGCGAAGGGAGGCATGTGGTTTGCCACCCAGGGCCACCTGGCCTACCTGCGCGAGGGCAAGTGGACCCTCTATGGCCCCGAGCAGGGCTACGTTTCTTCCCAGCTCGTCCTGGCCATGGTCGCCGAGCCCTCGGGGACGCTCTGGTACGGGACGGACACCGAGGGCCTGGTGCGCCTGGAGCAGGGCCGGTTCACCCGCTTCACCACCAAGGAGGGGCTGGCCGCCAACGCCGTGCGCAGCATCTACACGGACGGGCAGGGCACGGTGTGGGTGAGCTCGGAGGTGGGCCTGTCACGGGTGAAGGAGGGGCGCATCACCCGCGTCACCACCGCGCAGGGGCTGCTGGACGATACGGCCTACAGCCTGCTGCTGGACTCCGAGGACCACTTCTGGATGAGCAACAACAAGGGCGTGGCCCGGGTGAGCCGCCGCGAGCTGGAGGAGGTGGCCGACGGCAAGCGCGAGCGCGTGCGTGCCAGCCTCTTCGACGAGCGCGATGGCATGCGGGCCGGAGAGTGCAACGGAGGCCTGTCTCCCACCGCCTGGCAAACGCGGGACGGCAGGCTGTGGTTCGCCACCGTGCGCGGCCCGGTGATGGTGAACCCGAAGGATCCGCGCCTGCAGCGCCCCCCGCCGCGCCCTCACATCGAGGAGGCGCGGGTGCAGGGCCGGCCGGTGCCGCTGGGGGGACGGCTGGAGCTGGCGCCGGGGCAGGATGACCTGGACATCCGCTTCACGGCCTTCACCTCGCGAGGGGCCGAGCGGCTGCCGTTCCGCTACCGGCTGGTGGGCTATGACAGCGGGTGGGTGGACTCCGAGGAGCGGCGGGTGGCCTCGTACACGCGCCTGCCGCCCGCGACGTACCGCTTCGAGGTGACGGCGCAAGACCAGCATGGGCAGTGGGTGGAGCCCGCGGCGGCGCTGGAGGTGGAGCTGAGGCCCTGGTTCTACCAGACGTGGTGGTTCTACGTGCTGGCGCTGCTGGCGGTGGGCGGCGTGGCGGGAGGGGGCTATGCGTGGCGCGTGGGCCAGCTCAAGGCGCGCGAGCGCTGGCTGCAGCGCCGGGTGGAGGAGCGCACCCAGGAGCTGGCGCGCGCCAACCAGGAGCTGGACGCCCACCTGCGCATGCTGCGCTCGACTCAGGCGCAGCTCGTCCAGGCCGGGAAGATGGCGGCGGTGGGCACGCTGGCCGCGGGCGTGGGGCATGAAATCAATAACCCGCTCTCCTATATCGTCTCCAACGTGGAGCACGCGTGCGAGGAGGCCGCGGCGCTGGAGAAGCTGGGCGAGGGCTCCGAGGAGTCCCGCGCGCGGCTGAGGGAGATGCAGCAGGTGCTGCGCGAGGCGCTGATGGGCGCCAGCCGGGTGCGGCGCATCGTCCGGGACTTGAAGACGTTCTCGCGCCAGGAGGAGGACTCGCAGACGCCGGTGGACCTGCGCGGGGTGCTGGACTCGGCGGCGAAGATGGCGGCAGGCGAGCTGCGCCCGCGCGCCCAGCTCACCCGCGAGTACGCGGCGGACGTGCCGCTGGTGCAGGGCAGCGAGCCCCGGCTGGCGCAGGTGTTCCTCAACCTCATCATCAACGCGGCCCAGGCGCTGCCCGAGGGCCAGCCGGATCAGAACGAGGTGCGGCTGGTGCTGAAAAACGGCGAGGGGGGCCAGGTGGTGGCGGAGGTGCGGGACACGGGCAGCGGCATTGCGCCCGAGGTGCTGGGGCGCATCTTCGATCCGTTCTTCACCACCAAGCCGGTGGGGGTGGGCACGGGGCTGGGGCTGGCGCTGTGCCAGTCCTTCATCACCTCGATGGGGGGCACCATCGAGGTGGAGAGCGAGGTGGGGCGGGGCACGGTGTTCCGGGTGAAGCTGCCAGCCACGCTGGTGCAGGCGCAGCGGGCCTCGCGCCCGGACAAGAGCGCGGCCCCGGCCCAGGCGCGCGGCCGGGTGCTGGTGGTGGATGATGATCCGCTGGTGAGCTCGGCGCTACGCCGCACGCTGGCGCGCGAGCACGAGGTGGAGGTGGTGAGCAGCTCGCGGCGGGCGCTGGAGCTGCTCTCGGCGGCCGAGAGCCGCTACGACGTCATCCTGTGTGACTTGATGATGCCGGAGCTGACGGGCATGGAGCTGCACGCCCAGCTCGAGGCGGCGAGGCCCGAGCGGGCCCGGCGCATGGTGTTCATCACGGGCGGGGCGTACACGCCCGTGGCCAAGGCCTTCCTGGAGCGGGTGAGCAACCCCCGGGTGGAGAAGCCCTTCGACCCGGAGGCGCTGCGCGCTCAGGTGCGCGAGTGGGTGGCTCAGAAGGCGAACGGGTAGTCGAGCGGCTCGCCCTGGACCTGGTGCTCGGGGAAACGAGCCACTCCGCTGTGCTGCCCATGCAGTCTCTCATGTGCCTGCCTGCCCGGTGGACCCCTACCCAGGGAGCAGCCGCTGGAAGCCGCCTGTCACAGATGGCGAGTGGACACTCCTTCTGGGCGACCCGCGTGGCCATGTCGCAGCGCGGCGTACTCCGAGAGAGAGAGAGAACAATGGACCCCGCGATTCAGCAGCCCTCGCCCGACATCGCCCCCAGGCCGGTGCAGGCGAACATGTACGAGCTTCAGCACCGGAACGTCTCGGTCAGCTACTCGGCCACCAGCATCACGGGAGATCCGCTGATGCACTACAAGGACCGTGACCGCGAGGTGAACGCGCGGGGCGAGGAGATCCGCCAGGTGGAGACGGAGATCGGCACGCTGGTGAGCATCACGCTGGAGCCGGACGCGGACGCGGGCTCGCTCATCTTCTCGGTGCTCATTCCGCGCGTCGTCATCACCGCCCGGGGTGGCGAGGAGCCCGTGACGACGCAGGGCCTCTACACGCGCAGCCGGCTGCCGCCGCGGCTGCCCGCCAGCGTGCAGCTGCAGACCTATGACGTGGTGAAGCTCAAGGGCAGCGCCGCCTTCGTGGTGTCCTGAAACGCCAAGAGGCCCTCACTTGCGTGAGAGCCTCCCGGTGAGCCGGGGCGGTGAGCCTCACCGCCCCGGTACGGGCGCTGCGCGAGTCATCACCAGAACGGGTTCACGTCGACCTTCACGGGCCCGATGTTGATCTCGCCGTTGGTGGCGTTCTTGATGGCGTTGAACGCGTCGCCAGCGATGCGGCCCACCTCGCCGCCCAGCGCGGCCAGGCCCTCGAGCGCGCCCTTGGCGGCGTCCACGCCGGCCTTGGCCAGGTCGTTCAGCTTGCCCACCGCGGCCTCGGCCAGCTGGCCACCCACGGACGCCAGGTCCTTGAGCGCGTCCACGCCCGCGGAGCCCAGGTCCTTGAGCGCCGAGAGGATCTCCTTGCCGCCCTCGGTGAGGTTCTGCCCCCACGCCTTGGCCACTTCCTTGAACGCCGCGGCGCCCTCCTTCAGCAGGTCCGTGGCCAGGCCCTTGGCCCAGTCCACGCGGCGGTCCACGAAGTCCTTGATGGCGGTGGCGGCCTCCGTGGCCAGCTCGCCGCCCTTGCGCACCATGTCGCCCAGCGCCTTGCCGGCCCAGTCACGCACCTGCGCGGCCGCCGCGCCCGGGTTCTCGGCGATGTACTTGAGCGTCTCCACCGCCTTGCCGCCCAGGTCCTTCAGCCCGTTGATGGCGCTCTGGGCCAACTGCAGGCCCTTGTCGCCCAGGCCCTTGATGGTCTCCCAGGTCTTCTTGGCCAGCTCGCCGCCCTTGGCCAGCGCGTCGCCAATGGCCTTCTTCGCCGCCTCGGCCGCCTCGCCCGGGTTCGTGGCCGCCCAGGCCAGGAGCTCCACGCCCTTCTCACCCAGCTGCACCGCCTTGTCCACCGCGCCCTTGAGCGCGGTGCCCGCGGCACTGATCAGCTCGCCGGCCTTCTCCTTCGCCGCGCCGGTGAGCTTGTCCCAGCCCGCCTTCAGGCCCTCGAGCGTCTCGACGGCCTTCTTGTAGACGGCCTTGCCCGCGTCGGTGGCCAGGTCCACCCCCGAGCTGATGATGTTGTTGATGCCGTCCACCGCCATCTTCGCGGCCTCGCCCGGGTTCTGGGCGATGAACTGCAGCGTCTCCAGGCCCTTGGCTCCCAGCTTCTTGGCCTCGTCGATGACGCCGGTGAGGGCCTTCTTGGCCTCGGCGGCGATCTCTCCGCCCTTCTCCATGGCGGTGTTGAACGCGTCGCGCGCGGCGTTGGCGGCCGCCTCGCCGTACTTGGAGGGGTTGCGGACCACGTCGGCCATCTGGCGGATGAAGGCCGCGGTGCCCTTCAGGCCGTCACCGGCCAGCTCGGCGGTCTCCACGCCCATGGTCTTGGCCAGGTCCACCGCGCCCTTGGCGCCCTTCTCGATGCCCCACTGGGCCAGCTGCGCCGCGCCCTCGGGGCCGTAGTAGGCGCCCAGCTGCACCGCGCCCGCGGGGCCCATCAGCGCCGCGCCGGCCAGGTTCACGGCCTTCATCCAGTCGGGGGCCTGGTAGCCCTCGGGGTTGGCCTCGAACTTCTTCTTCTCGGCGTCGAAGGCCAGGTCCAGCGCCAGCTCGGCCACGCCGAACAGCGCGCCCGCGGCCAGGTCCACGCCCGCGCCCACGCCGGTGGCGCTGAGCACGGTGCCCACCACGGCGTCCGCGCCGTTGAGGTTGGCGCCCAAGAGCGCGAAGAAGCCCAGGTCCTTGTTCTTGTCACGCAGCTCGGCGGCCTCCTGGCCGTACTTCGCCGCGTCGATGAGGCCCGGCACCGCGCCGGCCACCGGGATGATCTTCGCCAGGTTCTTGAAGACCTTCTCGGCCACCTCCTTGCCGACGGTGACGCCCATCTTCCCGAGCACGTCGTCGAGCATCTTGAGCGTCTTGCCCACCAGCTTGCCGCCGCCCTCGGCCAGCGCGGGGCCCAGGCCCTTGATGCCGGTGTTGAGCAGATCGGCCGGCACCCCGTCGGTGAACTTCAGGAAGGTGCGGAGCATGTCCGCATCCATGTCCTTGGCCATCTTGGCGATGTGGCCCATCGCCTCGTCATCCAGCTTGGTGGCCAGCGAGCCCAGCTGCTCCACCGTCTTGGGGTCGGTGAGCGTCTTGGCCAGGGCGGTATGCTCCATGTCGCCCAGCGCCGACAGCAGCCGCTTGCCGGCCGCCGGGTCCAGCTTGCCCAGCTGGCCCGTCAGCGCGTCGAGCGCCTTGGGATCATTGATGCCGCCCAGCACCTTCTCGAGCTCCTCGGGGCCGACCTTGGTGGCCAGCTCCTTGAGGCCCTCGAGCTGCTGGGGGGTGAGCTTGGAGGCCAGCTCGGGGGCGAGCCCCTTCACGGCGGCCTCGGCGGCGGCCTGCTCCACCACCTCGGCGGCGTTCTTCACGCCGAGCTGCTCCAGCACGCCCTTGAAGGCGGCCAGGTCCTTGCCCAGGTCGGGGATCTCCACCGCCAGCTGCGCGGCGGCCAGCGCCTTGTCCTTCACCGAGGCTTCGGGGTCCATCAGGGTGATGGCGGCGCCCACGGCCTTGAAGGTGCCGTCCAGCTTGCGCAAGTCGTTGGCCAGCTTGGGGAACTCCTTGCCGGCGAACTCCCGCAGGGCGTCGGCCATCTCCAGCGAGGCCTTGGCCTTGTCGATGGGGCCCTTCTCCGGGTCCATGAAGGTGCTGATCGTCTCGGCCAGCTTGGCGCCCGCGGGCAGGCCGTTGAGCGCGGTGTTCAGCACGCCCTTGAGGTCCTCGGGCTTGAAGATCTCCCCGGTGGCGCTGGCCAGCTCCAGCGCGGCCTTGGCGCGGTCCACCGGCGAGGTGTCCTTGCCGGTCAGCTCACCCAGCGCCTTGAGCGCCTCGGAGTTGGTGGCCAGCTTCGCCAGCTTGTTGTCCTGAACGCCCAGCTTCTCCAGGACGTTCTTGGTGGTGTCGGGGAACTGCTCGGCCAGCTCACCCAGCGCGGTGGCCTTCTCGGGCAGGGAGTTGCTCTCCACCAGCGTCTTCATCGACTCGTAGGTCTTCGTCAGATCCTCGGGCGACTTGTCCTTCAGCTCGGGGAACAGCTTGGGCAGGTCCTCGGCCTTCTCGGGCAGCTGGCCGGGCTTGGGCTGGGTGCCCGGGGTGGACTCCGCCGCGGCCGTCTGGGGGGTGCCGTTCGTCTGAGCCGTGGTGCTCGTCTGGCCCGCCTTGCCCGGCTGCGTGGGAGCGTCGCCCCCGTCCAGCCGCAGCGTGTTGCGGGTGTTGGCGGTGTTCTTCGGGGTGAACTCGTCGTTGGCGGCGACCGGCTTCTGCGGCTTGGCCGGCTTGGCCTGCTCGGCGGCGGCCTTGGCGGCGGCCTTCGCGGCCTCGGCGGCGGCCTTGGCGGCGGCCTCGGCGGCGGCCTTGGCGGCGGCTTCAGCGGCGGCCTTCGCGGCGGCAGCAGCGGCACGCGCGGCGTTGGCGGCAGAATCGATGAGAGACATGGGGGGATCTCCTGGTCGCTACAAAAAAAAGGGGCTGATAGATTTTCAGCCGCCGAGGTGGATCAGTTGCGCGGAGTTTACGCCTTCACCGTCTTTTTTTCCTGTGAGATCAGGAATTTGAAGTACGCAGACAGGGTGCGCTGTCGGCCCGTGTGAACCCAAGGCCGACACTGGATCACCTAATGGTGCAAATGGAAAGCTAAGCGCGGTGCGTCATTTGAGGCGCTGAGCGGCCTCGGCGAGCTGCTTCTTGAGCTCCGGGTGCTCCTCGCGGCCGGCCATCTCGGTGAGCAGCGGCTTGAGGCCCCGGCGCAGGGCGAGGTTGGCGACGGTCTGCCGCACGCTGTTGTCGGCGTGAGCGGCGAACGGGCGCAGGTCCTGCTCGGCCGCCGCGTTGTCCGCGGCCAGGCTGTCCAGGCACAGCAGGGCGAAGACGAGGTTGGGCACCGGGGGCTGCTTCTGGAGGGCGGCGCGAATGACTTCGGGCGGATCAAACGGCAGCCCGAGCAGGGCGCCCGCGAGGTCCACCGGCAGATCCTCCGGGTAGTGGGTGCCGAGCTTCTGGTTGAGGTCTTTGATCAGCGCGGCCTGCTTGGCGGGGCGGTAGCGCACCTGGACGGCGAAGAGGTTCACCCCCTCGGCGGCGTTGGCGAAGGCCTCGGCGCGCAGCAGCGACTTGGAGAACAGCGTGCGGAATGTGTACGAGGGGCGCGCGTCGGGAGCCTGCTCCCGGTAGCGGCGGGCAATGTCCTGGCCCTCGGGGCCGCGGGGCAGCATGTCGGTGGTGAACGGCTCGCGCTTGTGCGCGCTGCCCCACGCCAGCGCATCGAGGAAGGGCGAGGCCTTGTAGCGGTCGTGAAGCTGGATCAGATCGATCTTGTTCACCGAGCCGGTGCCGAGGAACGCGCGCACCGTCTTCTCCAGCTTCTCCTCGGCGGGCATGTGGGCGGGGAAGTAGGCGGTGAACACGTCCTTGAGCGAGGCCACGGTCTGCCCGCCGCCCACCCAGAGCAGGGGCGGGTGCAGCGGCGAGAGCGCCACCTTCAGCTCCTCGGCGGCAGGGGCCTGCTTGTCCAGCAGCAGCAGGCCGCGGTGCTTGGTGCCGCCGCGGTCGGCGGTGGCGGGCCCCTCGGCCACGGGGACGAAGCGGGCCAGCTGCGCGCGGGCGGCGGTGAAGGTGGCCTCGGGCAGGTACAGGCGCGCGTTCAGCCCGGGGGACTCGAAGCCGCGGGCGAGCTCGGCGCGCCGTGTCTCGGTCTCCTCGGGGGTGAGCCAGCGGATCCCCGCCTCGGTGGCCTTGGGATCCTTCTTCAGCGCCTCGAACCACTTGGGGAGCGGAGCCATGCACGGGGTTTTAGCATGGCTGCGCGCGCGCTCACGTCACTGAGCGGCGGTCCTCTCAGCCCAGGGACACGGGCATGGACTTGAAGCCGCGGAAGGCCACGTTCTCCAGGCGCTCGGGCTTCTGGAGCAGCTTCATGTGGGGGAAGCGGCGCAGCACGGTGCTCAGGGCAATCTGGCCCTCGAGCCGGCCCAGCGCGGCGCCCAGGCAGTAGTGGATGCCGAAGCCGAAGGCGATGTGGCGGTTGTCCTTGCGCCCCAGGTCCAGCCGGTCCGCGCCGGGGAACTGGCGCTCGTCGCGGTTGCCCGCGCCAATCATCAGGAAGGCCTTCTGGCCCTTGCGCAGCGTCTGCCCGTGCAGCTCGAAGTCCTCGGTGATGACGCGGCTGAGGCGCTGAATGGGGCTCTCGTAGCGGAGGATCTCCTCCACGGCGGTGGTGAGCTGCTCCTCGGAGCCCTGCAGGAGGGCGCGCTGCTCGGGGTTCTCGAGCAGCAGGTACATGCCGTTGGAGAGCAGGTGCGTGGTCGTCTCATGGCCGGCGAAGAGCACCAGCGAGCACATGGCGAGCACCTCCTGCTCGGAGAGGAACTGGCCCTGCTCCTCGGCGGCGATCATGGTGCTGAGCAAGTCGCTGCCCACGGTGGCGCTCTTGCGGCGCTGGGCGATGAGGCCGCGGAAGTAGTCCTCCATCTCGACGATGCCGTTGCGCATCTGCTCGAGCACGTCGGGGGTGTACTTGGCGGTGCCGAAGAAGGTGGCGAAGGCGTTGGACCAGACGGTGAGCTTCTGGCTGTCCTCGCGGGGAATGCCCAGCATGTCGCCAATCACGGACACGGGCAGCAGGTTGGCCAGGTCGAGCACGATGTCCATGCGGCCGTTGGCCTGGCCCTTGTCGAGCATGCCGTCCACCAGCTCCTGAATCTTCGGGCGGAGAAACTCCACCAGGCGCGGGGTGAAGGCCTTGTTGACGAGGGAGCGGATGCGGGTGTGGTCGGGCGGATCAATGAGCAGGGCCCACGAGCTGAGGCTGCGCACCACGGGGGCCAGGCGCTCCTTGAGGGCGGCGGGGAGCATGGCGCCGAAGGCACCGGCGCGGTTGGAGGACAGGCGGGTGTTGTCCTTGAAGCCGGATTGCACGTCCTGGTAGCGGGTGAGGAGCCAGCCGCCCCAGCCTTCACTGAAGTAGGCGGGGGACTCTTCCCGCAGGCGTGCGTAGGTGGGGTAGGGGTCCACCTGGAACTGACGGGTCAACAAGCCGTGCGGATCCGAGACTTCCGTTGGTGCGGACATGCGTGCTCCCTGGTGCGCTCTCTGGCGGGGCGCGGAGCCTACGTCCTGTGCCCAGGGGAACCCAACGCTTCCGTCAAGGGCTCGCGCCTGGGGTGGGCTCGTCGGCGGGAAGCCGCAGGGGCTCGATGCGCGCGAAGGCATCGAGGATGGCGCGGGTGATGAGGGCCCGGCCCATCAGCAGGCCACTCACGTGGCCTCCGGGCACATAGCGCAGCTCGGCGCCCCGCCAGTGCTGCAGCACCCGCAGCGTGGAGGCCGAGGGCACGAAGCCATCTTGCCGCGCCGCGACGATGATCGCGCGCTTGGGCTGGGGCAGCGGCGGCTGCGCGGTGATGGAGATGCGCTCGAGCAACTCGGCCAGCCGCTCGCGCGCCGCCGCGGCGCTTCCGTGGGCACGCCCGAGCGACTCCCAGTCGGGCAGCGCGGACAGCACGCCCTGGGTGAAGACGGGGGCCGCCGAGTGCGCCACGGCCAGCGGAATGACGGCCAGCGGCAGCGGGAACTGGGTGGCGGTATAGGCCGCCATGCTGCCGCCCATGCTGTAGCCGGAGATGCCCACCTTCGAGTGCCCCCGCGCCAGCAGCCAGCCCAGGAGCGCCACGGCCTCCACCGCCGTGGCGCGGAACATGAGCAGCAGGTCCGCCACCGTGCGCAGCGCCTCGCCCTGCTGACCCGGTGGGCGGCGCGAGCCGTAGTACGGGTTCTCCAGCAGCATGGCTCCCACGCCCTGCGCCACGAGCGGCTTGGCCAGGAAGCGCCGCAGCCCGAAGCCGTGGTCCCCCGACGATGCGAGGAACAGGCACACCGGAGGTGTGGGCCCGGCCTTGGCCGGCAGCAGCAGCTCGAAGCGCGCCTGCGCGCACGAGGCCGGCAGCGGCCCGATGGCGGCGGGGCTGGCAAAGCGCCCCTCCTGGACGAGCATGCCGCCCTCTGGCCGGGCAGGCGTCAGCGCCACCTCGTGCAGCTCCGGCAGCCCGAAGCTCGAGTCCCCGCGGGACAGCCGCTCAAGGAGCGCGGTGGAGCCCCACCCATCCTCGAAGAAGCGGGGCCGGCGCGCCACCAGGCGCGCTGCGAGTGAGTCCATCCAGTGCATGCCGGCCCGCTTATAGCTTGTCTGCTAGGCTGCGTGGCTCAATCCCCCGACTGAGGAACTTCTGGCATGTCCCAGGCTGTACGCACCTTTGATCCTTCATCCGTGGACATGGACGGCTTTCAGCGCGAGCTGAAGGCCCTGCGCGACGAGGTGGACACTTCGCTGGGCGAGGCGGACAAGGCCCACCTGCGCAAGATCGAGCGCTGGGGCCGCGCCGCCACCGTGTTGGGGCTGGCCACCTGCTGGCTGGTGCCCAACCCGCTGAGCGCGGCGGCGCTGAGCCTGGGCCGCTCCACCCGCTGGCTGCTCATGCACCACGTGGGGCACCGCGGCTATGACCGGGTGCCTGGCATGGCCTCGGCGCATACCAGCAAGGGCTTTGCTCGCGGCCACCGGCGCTTCATCGACTGGCTGGACTGGATGATGCCGGATGCGTGGGTGTTCGAGCACAACGTGCTGCACCACTCACACACGGGCGAGGAGGCGGATCCGGATCTGCTCGAGCGCAACGCCGAGGGCACCCTGCGCAACAAGAGCCGCCCGCTGGCCTGGCGCTATGTGCAGCTGGCGCTGCTGGCCCTCACCTGGCGCGCCAGCTACTACGCCCCCGAGACGCTGAGCGCCCTGCGCCGCAAGGGCCGCCGCCACGGCGCCGCGCTCTCCGGCTCGGAGCGGTGGGAGCTGGTGCTGCGGTGCTACGTGCCCTACGCCGCGATCAACTTCGTGCTGCTGCCGGCGCTCTTCCTGCCGCTGGGCCTGTGGGCGGCCTTCAGCGTCCTGTGCAACTCGGTGCTGGCGGACCTGCTCACCAACCTGCACACCTTCCTGGTGGTGGGGCCCAACCACACCGGCGAGGACCTGTACCGCTTCGACACCGCGCCCGAGGGCCGCGGCGAGCGCTACGTGCAGCAGGTGATTGGCAGCGCCAACTACCGCACCGGCGGAGACCTGAACGACTTCGCCCACCTGTGGCTCAACTACCAGATCGAACACCACATCTGGCCGGACCTGCCCATGCTCAAGTATCGGGAGGTGCAGCCCAGGGTGCGCCAGCTGTGTGAGAAGTACGGCGTGCCCTACGTGCAGGAGAGCGTCTGGACGCGGGCGCGAAAGATGGTGGACGTGGTGCTGGGCAAGGCCTCCATGCGGCGGCTCGGAGGCCGCGCGGATGTCGCCGAGCAGGCACCGCTCTACCCTCAAAGCGCGAACTCCGCGTAACACCCAACGCTCTTGAGGTGTAGTGGTAGGTAGCGAAAGCCCCAACTGCGCACCGCAGAACACCTTGGGTGGCACGTTGCGCATCCATCCCTACTGTTGGCTCCCGGCGAGAAGTGGGGGCCGTGAGCAGTGGGGGTGGGGCGTGGGCGAGAATGGGGTGGGAACGGATCGCGGGTGGAATTCGGCGACGGGCTCCGGCGTCCAACTGGGCGTGAACGAAGTCCTCGAGAACGAGCTGGACGCCTACCTGGATCGTGAGCTGGCCAGCCAGCCTGACACCCAGCCGAACTCCCTGAAGGAGACGGCCACGAGCGCCGAGCGCCTTCAGGTGCTCGCCCTGGCGAGCGAAGAAGAGCAGTGGCTGCGCACGCTGCCTCCCGAGCAGTCCGCGGACGGCGAGAAGGAGCCCGAGGTTCCGCTTCCGGAGCACCTCAAGGCGAAGAAGGCTCCGCAGAAGCCTGCTCCCGTGGTGCCGGCCCCGCTGACCGGCGAGCCGGCGCACGTGGTGATCACCTATGTGCCGGTGCAGCCGAGCCTGCCCGGGTTGATGACCGTGCCCGTGCCGGCCCAGCCGTGGCCCGCTCCGGCTCCGGCCCGTCGTGGCCGCTGGCTGGCCGCGGGGGCGGTGGCGGGCGTGAGCATGGGGGTGCTGGCCGCGGGCCTGCTGTGGCTGGCGCGAGAGCCGCTGCCCGAGGGGGCTCAGGTAACGCAGGCCCAGGTGACGCCGCGGGTGCCCGTGGCGGTGGCTCCGGCTCCGGCCGTGAAGCCCGAGCCGCGGCCCACGCTCTTCGTGGAGAACTCTCCGCTTCAGCGGGCGCAGCCGCCGGTGGTGCCCAGCTGGGACGCCGCCGAGCCGCTGCCTGGCCCCATGGTGCCCGGGCGGGCGGTGGCCAGCCAGGCCGCACAGCCCGTGGCGCCCGTGGCCTCCGAGCCGAAGGCGGCGCCGGTGGCTCCGGCCGCCGTTGCCCAGGTGAAGGTGGAGCCGGTGCCGGAGGAGGCGTCTTCCGCCTCTCAGCTGGGCGAGGTGACGGGGGCCATGGCGCGCGCCTCGCAGCGTCTGGGGCCGGTGGAGTCCATTGGCCCGAGCACCCTCTCCGAGCCGGTGCGCAGCGAGAAGCCAGAGCTGACGGCGAGCGTGAAGGCGCAGGCCCCGCGTGCCGCCGCCGCGAAGCCGGAGCAGCGCCGGCTCATCGAGGATCCGTACCTGGATGAGACGGAGGAGGCGGAGCTGCCCTTCGTCCAGCAGCCGCGGCGGCCGGCTCCGGCCCCGGCCCCGGTGGCGAAGGCCGCGCCCGCGCCCCAGGCTCCGAGCCAGACCAACGAGTACGAGGATCTCGACGAGGCTTTCGCGCGGGAGATGGGCTTCACGCCGGGCTCGAAGCCCCGGACGCCGGAGCCCACGGGAGTGAAGTCCGTGTGGATTCCGCCGGATCCGGCGAGCAACCTTCCGGAGAGCCTCACGCCGGAGCAGGTTCAGCAGGTGGTGGTGGCCAACCAGCCGGCGATCGTCTCGTGCATCAAGCGCTTCAAGGACTCGGTGCCGGGAGTGAGCGGCGGCAAGTTCGTGGTGCGCTGGTTCGTGCACCCGGACGGCTCCACCTATGGGCAGATGGTGGAGACCAGGCAGCTGCGCGGCACGGCGCTGGGCACGTGCATCGAGCGCCTGGTGCCTACGTGGAAGTTCCCACAGCACCGGGTGCAGCAGCAGACGCCCATCCGCTTCCCGTTCGTCTTCTAAAATGCCCCGGATGCCCCCGGGTTGGTTCATCCTGGGGCGGCCATGAGCGAAGCGGGCTCCGCGGAGATTCAGCTCAAGCTGTGTTACCGCTGCCTCGTCCGGCTCGATGCGGGCCTGGGAGGCGCGGACCTGCCGCGCCGCGTGCGCGAGACGCTCGCCGCGCACGGGCTGGCGGACCGGGCCCGGGTGTCACCCACCGGGTGCCTGGCCTACTGTCCCCAGGGGCTCGTGAGCGTGATGATCCGCCGGCCGGACGCGCTCGACGAGACGCACGTGAAGCTCATCGATCCCGAGCGGGACGGCGAGGACCTCGTCGAGCACCTGCGCAAAGCTGTACCGCTTTGAGCAGGGCCTCGGCCATGGGCACGTGGCTGGCCTTGCCCGTGCCCGCCAGGGAGTAGGCGGTGCCGTGGTCCGGCGAGGTGCGCGGCACCGGCAGCCCCAGCGTCACGTTCACGGTGCGCTCGAAGTCCAGCGCCTTGGCCGGGATGAGCCCCTGGTCGTGGTACATCGCCAGCACCACGTCGTATTTAATGTCATCCGGTCGGGCGAAGACGCCGTCCGCCGGCAGCGGCCCGTGCACATCCACCTTCGACGCCCGCGCCTTGCGGATGGCCGGGGAGATGATCTCCACCTCCTCGCGTCCCAGCAGCCCGCCCTCGCCCGCGTGCGGGTTGAGCCCCAGCACGCCGATGCACGGCCGGCGGCCCAGCACGGGCGTGAACTCGCGGGTAATCAACTTCAGCTGCTCGGTGAGCTTCTCCACCGTGAGCAGCCGCGGAAGCGCGGAGAGGGGCACGTGGTTGGTGGCCAGCGCCACCCGCACCCGGGGCCCGTCCATCAGCATCATCACCTCGACACCGAAGGCCTCGGCCAGCACCTCGGTGTGGCCCATGAACGGAATGCCCGCGCGGGAGATCTCCTCCTTGGACACCGGAGCGGTGCACAGCGCATCCACGTGCCCCGCGCGCGCCGCCGCGATGGCCGCCATCACGTAGTCGTACTGCGCGCGGCCGCCGGCCCGCGAGGGGCTGCCGGGCACGCGGTGCTTCGCGGCCAGCTCCGACACCACGCAGACCGTGGGCCCCGTGGCCCGGCCGAGCGTCGCCGGCGTCACCCGCGCGTACTTGCGGAACAGCGGGAAGCGCTCCAGCGTGGGCCCATCGCCGAACACCACGGGCACCAGCGCCCGGCGCACCCGGGGCAGCGCCAGCGCCACCGCCGTCACCTCGGGGCCGATGCCGGACACGTCTCCCAGCGAGATGCCCACGATGGGGAGCCGCATGGTTCCACTCCTTTGTTGAGTACTCCGCCCCGGCTCCCCGTTGGCAGCAGGCGAGCGGGCAATGGAGGCGGGGGACCTTATCAGCCCGCGAGTCGGTGCCATGGGCGTATTGGAGGCTGCTGGCAACCCAGGCCAGGCGGGCGTGCGGCCCATGCCCCCCCTGAAGCCCTGTGATTGGCAGCCAAACTGGCTATCCCCATTCTCAGCGCATGAGAGCGCTAACTTATGAAGGACCGTACCGCGTCGCGGTACGCAACAAGCCTGAGCCGAAGATCGAGCATCCGCAGGACGGCATCGTCCGGGTGACGAGCGCCGCCATCTGCGGCTCGGATCTTCATCTGCTGCACGGGATGATTCCGGACACCCGGATTGGCTTCACCTTTGGCCACGAGTTCACGGGCATCGTCGAGGAGGTGGGCCCCGGAGCCGTGGGCGTGAAGAAGGGCGACCGGGTGATGTTGCCGTTCCAGATCTTCTGTGGCGGCTGCTACTACTGTACCCGCGGCCTCTCCTCGTGCTGCGAGAGCACCAACCCGGCGACCGACGCGGCGACGGGCATCTACGGCTTCTCGCACACGATGGGTGGCTACGACGGTGGCCAGGCCGAGTACGTGCGCGTGCCCTTCATCGGAGTGGACGCGGAGAAGATCCCCGATGATGTCGCGGACCTCGACGCGCTGCCCATTACGGACGCGTTCACCACCGGCTACCAGGCCGCCGAGATGTGCGACCTGAAGGGCGGCGAGACGGTGCTGGTGCTCGGGTGCGGCCCGGTCGGCCTGTTCGCCATGTGGTCGGCCTGGGCGATGGGCGCCGGCCGCGTCATCGCCGTGGACAAGGAGGACTACCGCCTGGCGTTCGCGCGCAACTGGTTCGGCGTCGAGACGCTCAACTTCCAGAACGTGGACCTCGTCACCACGGTGAAGGGGATGACGGAGGGCCGCGGCGCGGACGCCACCATCGACGCGGTGGGCTGCGAGGCGGCGGGCTCGCCGGTGCACCGCGCGCTGGGCGTCTACGGGAAGATGGAGGCGGGCTCTCCGCAGGCGATCAACTTCGCCATCCACGCCACGCGCAAGGCGGGAGTGATTTCGCTCATCGGTGGCTACGGGCCTCCGTGGAACATCGTCGACATCGGCACGTACATGAACAAGGCGCAGACGATGCGCACGGGCCAGGCGAGCGTGAAGCGCTACATGCCGCACCTGCTCGAGCACGTGAGGGCCGGGCGCATCCAGCCGTCGCGGGTCTTCACCCACCGGCTGTCGCTCGAGGACGCGCCCAAGGGCTACCACACGTTCGCGCAGAAGCGCGACGGCTGCATCAAGGTGGCGCTCTTCCCCAACGGAACCCTTCACTAGGACGGAGAGGCTCATGAATGAAACGCCAGAGCTGACCAGCCCCGAGACGATCCAGAAGCGGTCCGGGTACCAGTCCATGCAGCCGGTGACGAGGCCCTCCTACTGGGGCGTGGACCTGGATCCGGCGCGCCGGCCCGGAGTGCCGATGATGCGCGCCGAGCCGCAGCCGATGCCCAACACGCGCTACCCGCCCGAGCACCAGGCGGGCCCGTCGGCCTCGCCCATGCACGGCCGCACGAACAAGCAGATGCCGCCCGTGTTCGGCACCTCCGTGCCGCTGCGCGGGCTGTCTGGAGTGGTGCGCAGGTACGCCTACCGCATGCCGGACCATTACCCGAGCCACTGGCTGTTGAAGATGCTGGGAGACCGGGTGGACTTCTGGGAGTACCGCGCCCGCAAGGCCTTGCCGGTGCTGGTGCCGCTGCTCGCCGTGGCGCTCATCGTCCGCGCCGCGCGTGACTAGGTAAGACACGAAAGGGGCGCTCGCCGGAGCACGGGCGAGCGCCCCCCTTCACGTTTCAGATCAGCGCGGTGCCTTCCACGTTTCCGAGGGCGAGCGAGGAGCCCTCGGACAGCACGCTCTTCAGCGTCACGGCATGGCCCGAGGAGGTGCGGCCCAGGGCCTCGACCCGCTGCTGGTGCAGCGCGTTCCTGCGGAACACTCCCGAGTCGAAGACGAGCAGCGCCAGGCCGTGCAGCAGGAACGAGGTGCCCGCGCCTTTACGCCAGGCGGCGGGGCCTTTGCGCCGGAGCAGCAGCGCGCTGCCCAGCGCCATGCAGACCCCATCGAGCCCCAGGCCCACTCCGAGCAGCCGTTGAAGCACCCGGCCCCGGCGCAGCGTCGTCCTCAGCCCCAGCCGCGGCGGCTTCTGCCTCCACACGGCCCCCGCGCCGACCACCACGGTGCCCAGGACGAAGAGGTGCACGCCGGTGGCCGCCTGGAAGAAGGCCCGCGTGCGAGCGCGCCTGGCACGGCGGGCACCCGTGGCCCCCACCAGGGCTCCCAGCGTGCACGCCGAGCCGAGGACCGTCAGCACCCGGGCGTCCTCGCTCAGCCGCTGGGCATTGAGCCTGCACAGCCCGGGGAAGGGCGGTGGCTCTCGCCGGATGAACACCGTCCGTGGGAGCGGGCGAAAGGCGGGAAGGGACAGGCGCATGGGCGGACTCTCCAGGCTGCAGGGCTCCCAGGGAGAATGAGCACGCTCTATGTCAGGAGGCACTGGACCTCAGCGGGGGCTTGCCGCCGCACCCTCACGGGCCGTGGGCAGGCAGCCAGGCAGGGGATTCCACCCCCCGCTCACCTATAGGATGGTCTGGTTTCCTTTCTGTCTGGAGTCCTGAGCAATGGCTGCATCCTCTGCCTCACGTACCCTTGGGCGCCATGCGCTCGTCATTGGCGGCAGCATGGCCGGGCTGTGTGCCGCGCGCGTGCTCTCCGAGCGCTTCGAGCGGGTGACGCTCCTGGAGCGCGACCCGCTGCCTGACAGCATGGAGCCCCGCAAGGGGGTGCCGCAGGGGCGTCACCTGCACGGGCTGCTGCGCGGCGGCGAGGACATGCTGACGCAGTGGTTCCCCGAGCTCGTCCCGGCACTGCTGGCGGCCGGCGCGGTGCGGCTCACCTTCGGCCAGGACTTCCGGTGGTTCCACTTCGGCGCGTGGAAGATTCATGCCCCCAGCGGCGTCGAAGCCCTGGGCCTCTCGCGCCCCCTGCTCGAGGGCACCGTGCGCCGGTTCGTGTTCGCCCTGCCCAACGTTCAGCGCCGTGACGAGTGCGACGTGCTCGGGCTCACCATGGACCCGGAGCGAAAGCGCGTCACCGGCGCGGTGGTGCGCGCGCGCGGCGCGCACACGCGTGAGGAGACGCTCGAGGCGGACCTCGTGGTGGACACTTCGGGGCGCGGCTCGCAGACGCCGAAGTGGCTCGAGGGCCTGGGCCGCACACGCCCTCCGGAGACCACGGTGCGCGTGGACGTGGGGTACGCCTCGCGCATCTACCGCCGCCCTCCGGAGGGGAGCGTTCCCTGGAAGGCCTGCTACGTGCTGGGGCAGTCGCCCGAGAGCCGCCGCCTGGGGGTCATCTTCCCCATCGAGGGTGGACGCTGGATCTCCGTGGTCGCGGGGCTGCTGGGCGATCACCCGCCCAGTGACGAGGCCGGCTTCGCCGCCTACGCGCGCGCGCTGCCGCATCCGGCGATCGCGCGTGCCCTGGAGCGCGCCGAGCCGCTCAGTGACATCATGCTGTACAAGTTCCCCGCTCATCAGCGCCGCCACTACGAGCGGCTGCGCGACATGCCTGACGGGCTGGTGGTGCTGGGGGACGCGTACTGCAGCTTCAACCCCATCTACGGCCAGGGGATGACGTGCGCCGCGCTGGGCGCCCGGACCCTGGCGGGCGCGCTCGAGGCCCACGGGGGCAAGGAGGGGTTCTCCGCGCGCTTCCAGCGCGACCTCGCCCGCGCGATGGACGGCCCGTGGATGATGTCGACCGGCGAGGACTTCCGTTACCCCGAGGTGCAGGGGGACCGTCCGCTCATCAACCCGGTGATGCAGTGGTTCACCGCCCAGGTGCACCAGGCCTGCGCGCGCGACCCCGGGGTGGCCCGCGACTTCTACCGGGCGATGAACATGCTCACGCCGGTGTCGGCCCTGCTGCGCCCTGGCTTCGCGCTGCGCGTGCTGCGCAGCGCCCGCGCTCCGCTGCCCGTGGATGCGCTCGACCAAGGCATCCCGGCACCCGCGAAGGCCCCGGCCAACAGCAACGCGGCCTGAGCGCGGGCCATGGGCAGGAAGCTGAACGGCTGCGTTCCTTCGTCTAAGGACCTTCGCTCTCTCTCATGGCTATCTGGAAGCCTGAACGCTTATCCATCGGACGCTGGTGAAGGGTGAGACTTCATCGCATGCTGCAATCCGAGGTCGCTCGTTGAGCCCAGCCAGCCCCTACAAGAAAGTCGCTGTTGTCCAACTTGCCTACTATCCGGCGGGCCTCTTCCAGAGGCGCTCGCCACGCGAGGATCCGCTCTTCGATCCCAAGCGGCCGGTAGACTCCCTCCTGCCCTCTCACGGCCCTGGGACCAGTGTGCTCCGGGACGAGCTGGGCTCACTCCGCCAGCGCATCCGTGAGGCGCATGACGCGCAGCTGCTCCTCAAGGTCCAGGCTCTCCTGGAGGCGTGCAAAGCCTGGGAGGTCGAACTCATTGTCTTTCCAGAATACAGCCTCC
Source organism: Myxococcaceae bacterium (assembly GCA_035296065.1). Taxonomy (GTDB): domain Bacteria; phylum Myxococcota; class Myxococcia; order Myxococcales; family Myxococcaceae; genus DATHBR01. The sequence goes on from DATHBR010000053.1 coordinate 23,259, forward strand.
CCTGGAACCTGCTCGAGGCTGTCGCCAGTGCCGCTGGTGACATGGTCGTCGTTGCTGGCACTCACACCGTTGACCTTCCAGCCCATCGCTCAGGGCTGTACCAGAAGCTCCACGCGCCTATCGAGCCGGAGATCGGTCAGGCTGTCTGCCCCGTTCTTCACCGTGGCAGGCTGTTGGCTCTTCAACCCAAGCTGAACCCGGCGCGGCCCGAGCAGAACACCATGGAGCCGGGCCAGACCTGGGAGCCGGTCATGCTACCCGAGAGCATTCCCGGGCCTATGGGCACTCTGGTCTGCTTGGACTTCCTCTACCAGCGCTCGCCGCTCCACCAGCAGCTCGTTCTTCCGAGACTCAAGGAGTGCCGCTTTCTCGTTGTCCCGAGCCTGACGCCTTACTACACGCTGCCGGAGTTCGAAGCGAAAGCCTGGGAAGAGGCCCGGCGCTATAAGCTCCCGGTTCTCTACTGTGATGGAGCCGACGGCGGAGGTACCACCCTCTTCGTCGATGAAGGACCTCCGGCCGAACTGCGCCAGTTCCCAGACAAGGTGGGTTACCTGGAGCCCGGGGACGAAGGAGTCATCGTCGCGGAGGTGAACCTCGGCATGGTGCACCCTGGAGACTCCACTTCCTATGACGCCCCCTTGGATGTACGCCCCGTGGCTGAAGCATCGCTCGTTTACCGCACGGCCCCGGCCGGAGAGGAATATGCCCGGTGGCTGGAGGAGGGCGCCACGCTACTCGAGGGCAGATCGCCCGGAGCTCTAGCAAAAATGGCCGATCGGATCCGGCGGGATGAGGCGATCCTTCTCAATGCGGGAGCGTTGTCCGGGGCCAAGGCGCGAGGACGGCGGCTTGGCCGCCTTGTGAATGACATCCGCGCGGAGCGGGTGACACGTCTCGAGGATGTACGGCGCTTCACGCGCGAGGTGCTGCTGCCGGAGCATGCGCTGCCGCCTACCGCGCTGCGAGCGGCGTTAGCACGCGGAGCAGCAGATGCGGTGTTCGCTTGGCTTGAACGCGACGAGGCGCGGGCTGCGGGGTTCGGTGAGGTGGAGGTACGGCTACGCAAGGCCGCGGACAGCCTGGACAAGGCGCACGTCTGGACAGACGAAGCGCGCAAGGTGGTCGGCGCCCTGGCCGAGCAGGTGCGGGGCCCCCTTGAGACTAAGTCCGCGAGAGAGAAGCCCGTGGAACCAGCGGTGAGGGTGGTCCTCCCCGATGGGCTCGATCCAGTGGTGCTGGGCTTCAGGAAGCACAAGGGTTGGGTGCTCTGCTTCAAGGCCACACCCGGTGACTTTCACGCAGGCCACAGAGAGCCATTCGACGGGCCCGTCAAGACTTCCGGGCACGTGAAGCAAGCGGCGGGAAATCCTGCGCTGTTTCGAGAGGGGCTCCCGGCGCCTAGCGTGGAGAGAATTGAGAGTGCGGAGAGCCTCTTTTCTCTCGTCCTCGCCGAGGGCGCTGAGCGTGCCACCGCGATCGCTGTTTGGAGGGACGGGGCTTCTGAAGCCGCTATGGTGCTGGTGGCCTCGAGGCAGGCGGGGAAGTGGTCCCTGTGGAGCGATGGCCTTGACGCCTCGCTCGACTCGAACAGGCAGCAGATCCAACAAGCTGTACACTCCAGTGGGTTGGAAGGTGCGGACCTGCACGTCATTCCACCCACTTCGCTTCGCTCCCGTGCTCAGGCGCTGCTTCCCCGCTTCGAAGGCGCGCGCGCCCTTGTCTCAAGCCTCCGAGAGGAGCGCCTGCGCGAGGTTCAGGGGCAGTTCGTCGAACCTGATGCGCGCGTGAGAGACGGAGCGCGCGAGCCCCTGCTGGGAGCGCTTGAGTCCTGGCTTGACTCCGGGCCGCGCACGGCGCTGCTGCTTGGTGAGTTTGGCTCGGGCAAGTCCACGGCCCTCGCCGAATGGGCCTGGCGCCGCTGGCAGAAGGAGGAGGTCCCCAGGCCACTTCTCGCCAACATCGCCGGTGCTACGACGGACCGGGGCGCGGAGGCGCTGCTCTTGGAAGCCGCCGGGCTCGAAGACACGATCACCCACCGTGCCGCGCTGCGCGTGCTCATTCAGCACCAGCTCCTGGTGCCCTGCTTCGATGGCTTCGACGAGATGGCCACCCGCACCGATGCCACGGAGCTGGCGGGCCGGCTTGCTGGCCTGTTGGGCGTCGCCCGCGGTGGTGGCCGGGTGCTCGTCTCGTCGCGTAGCCACTACTTTCCAACGGAGGCGCATCTTCAGAACGCGGTGGCAGAGGCTCTCGCGCAGGCCCTGGGCCCTGCTGCTGACCTCCAGCGGATGGTTCTCGAGCCCCTCTCTGACGAGCAGATCCGGCTACTGGTGCACCGCATTCTGGGAGGTAAGGCCGAGGATGCGCTCGACAGGATCTCACGGACCTATGATCTCCAGGATCTCGTGCACCGGCCGCTGCTGCTGGGCATGGTGCTGAACACCTTGGACCAGCTCGTGTCGGGCGCGAAGGTAGGCCGGTCCGACCTGTATGAGGCTTACCTCCAGCGTTGGCTCGACCAGACCCGCTCGGAGGATCCCGACTGCTTCAGCGATGACCAGAAGAAGGCGTTCGCCGAGTCTCTCGCCGAGGAGCTCTGGCGCTCAGGCCAGCCGAGCTGCACCTGGCAGGAACTGAGGCGCTCGGTGACGGCAAGGCTCGTGGAGCACCTTCCCGAGTCGATGCCTATCGGCGCGGCGATGCTTGAGATCCAGGGGGGCGCCTTCTTCGTACACGAGGGGCAGGATCGCTACCGCTTCGCGCACAAGTCCTTCCTCGAGTACTTCCTGGCACGGGCATTGGTGAGAACGCTGCCGGAGCGTCCCCTGGAGTCACTGAGGACGCGGCCCTTGACGCAGGAGGTGGCTGCATTCGTAGGGGAGATTGTACGCCGCGAGGGAGAGCCACGAGAGGCCCGTGCTGTTCGGGCCCTGCGGAGCTTCCTTACGGAAGGCCGCGCGCGAGTGGCGTTGCCAGGTTTCACTTCCGAACCAGCGGCGGAAGCCGCAGTCAATGCGCTGAGGCTGCTGCGTGGACTCGCGCGGTGGATGGGCGATGGCGTGGGGTGGATTCCCGAGGGAGCGGATCTGCGATGGGTCGAGCTCACGGGAGAAGATCTCCGAGGGCTGTCGCTAGTGGGCGCCAGGCTCGAGGGCGCCGCGCTTTCGGGGGCCGATCTGTCGAAGGCGGACCTGTCGGGCGCGAGGCTTGAACATGCCCGGATGAACGGTGCCAGGTTGTTCGACACGAAGCTCATGAGGGCGGCAGCTCGCAAAGCCGATTTCACTCAAGCCGAGGCAGACCGGGCAGAGCTCACGGGGGCTGACTTCCAGGGAGCCATACTTCGGCAGTCGATGTGGTCTCGCTGCGGATGGGGGGAGGTGCGGCTGGAGGAAGCGGATGTCACGGCCTGGGGAGCACCAGGTGGGACTCCGTTTCAGGAAAGAGCGCTCTCGATCGCGAGGAGTGGGATGGCCGTAGCGCTCGCGACAGGCCATGCCGGCTCAGTCAATGCTGGTGCCTGGGACGCGGAGGGCCGCCGCCTGGCCTCCTGCGGTTATGACGGCACGGTGCGAGTGTGGGACGTGGAGACGGGGCGCGAGCAGGCGCAGCTGCGAGGACATCATGGAGGGGTGATGTCCGTCGCCTGGGACGCGGAGGGCCGCCGCCTGGCCTCTTGCGGCAACGACGGCACGGTGCGGCTATGGGGGAGCGAAGATCCAGAGCAGTTCATCTTTCGCGCGCTGTTCTCCGCAATTGACGGCTCCTCCTTCGTTCGCACACAGGGGGGGTTCTTCAGCGCCAGTGTGGACATCCCAGAGCGCATCCACTTGGCGCTTCCCTGTCCTGGCGCACATGTGGGCACGACGTTCTACCTTCCCCTTGCCGGGCTGCATGACTTCCTCCACCGTCCCGACAAGGTCAGCGCTGCCCTCGTAGGTGATCTGAGTGGTGATGACGCATGGGCTGAACTCGAGCGGATGGGGCTGGGCGAAGGCCATGCCTGGAGCGGCGAGGCCGAGCGCATAACCCCATCTCGTTCCCAGGAGCGGCTCCCCAATCCCTTCCGTCCAGGCCCGGCACTCACGGGGAGTTCCCACCTCCCAGGCCGTGAGGATGCGCTCGCAGACCTCCAGGCGCTCATTGAGAGCCGTTCCCCCGCCATCCTTCGAGGTCCACGGCGCGCGGGAAAGACCTCTCTCCTCAACGCCCTCGCACGGCGGTTGGCCTCCACTCATCAGGTCCGTCACCTCACACTCGAGGCCCGGAACATCGTCACGGACGATGACCTGGCGCGTGTGCTCGAGCCCTCTCTTGGAAATGACCCAAGGCCTGCGGCCATGCTGCGCGCCCGCCTCCGCCAGGAGAGTGCCGCGGTGCTGCTGCTCGACGAAATCGCCAACCTCTTGAGAGCGGATGCCTCAGTGTTCGCCTGGCTGCGTGCCGTCGGTCAGGAGAGCACCAGCGTCGTCCTCGTGGGCTCCCACTGGGACTGGGCCCAGGTGGTTCATCACGCTGCATCGGCGCCTGGCTCGTCCTTTGGTAACGACGTCACGCCCGTGACACTGGGGCCCCTGTCCGAGGCCGCCGCGCTCGATTTCCTGGAGAAGACAGCGCCTCCGGACGTGCCCCTGCCGGCCAAGGGCGCCGGGCGTTTGCTCGTTGAGCGGTGTGGGGCCTGGCCCTTCTACCTTCAGGTGATGGGGTATGCCGTGGTCCAGGCGGCACGCGCGGGGAATCGCCAGCCGCTGGTCGAGCGTGCGGCTGTGACGGAGCTCTACGAGGATCGCCTGTTGGTGGATCGGGACGTTGGGTACTTCCGCACGCGCTGGGCGGAGCTACCTCCGAGGGCGCAAGCTGTGCTCTGGCGGGTTCGCGCCTCGGAGGAGGGAAGCCTGCCTGCCATACGTAATCTGGCGCCCGAGGAGCGCAAGGTGCTGCGCGACACGGGCCTGTGCGATTCGCTTGGGCGCTGGGTGGAGGACAAGCCCTTCTATGACTGGCTCCGGCGCATCGCAGATGAAGACCTGGGAAGGAATGGATGATGGCCTTCAATGCGAAGAATCCCCGGTATGACGCCGGGCGTGATGTGAGGAAGCACACCCACCTCGTCGAGCTGTTGGCGGCTCGTCCCCAGGAAGGAGTCCTCTTCCCGCTTGTCGGTACGCGTCGCGCGGGCAAGACGTGGGCACTGCGCGGCCTCGAAAAAGCCCTGAATCAAGGCAACGAGAAGAGAGCCCGCTATGTCGACCTGACCCGCACCGGGGGCCAACTTCCTGAAACGTTCTCGGAAGACTGCCTGCTCATTGACGAACCGGAACTGGCAGGTCAAGGGGGACGAGTGCGAAGTCCCTCTGAGTTCCTAAAGTGGTGTTTGAGGATGCATGATGGCGGTAAGACGCTCTTGGTGGCGATGACCCCCGCGGAGTGGGTAGCCCTTCAACGGGAAGGAGAGCCGTCGAAGCAGGTGTCGCCACGGGAGCTTCAGTTCCTTCTGCCCCTGACGGAGTCCCAAGCGGAGGAACTCGCGCGCACGGATCAGGCGAAGCGCCTGCTCCCCCAGCTTGATGCGTCATGGAAGAGGAACCCATTCTTGTTGGAACTGCTCTTCCAGGTCGCGGAGGAACTCGGCGACAAGGCGGCGAGCGACCTCTGGGAACTGCAGAGGCAGGCGCGTGATAGGAGCGATGACACGGAGTTCTTCTACTTTCAGACCGTCTATTGGAACGGGCTCACGGACGAACAGCGCAAAACCCTCAACAGCGTGTCGCGTTCTGCGGAGGTTCAGTGGAGTGAGCTCGACCTCCTCGAACGCTGCGGCCTCATCTCCCACAAGGGTACGAATCCAGTGCTCGCTGATCCAGTCCTCGAGGCGAAGCTTTGCCCGCTGCGGATCCACCACATCTCGGATCTGCACTTTGGTCCCAAGTCCGCTGAGCGCGTCGACATGAAGGAGAAGGGAGCCCACGCGGAGCATTTCAGGTCGGGTCTGGGGCCCAAGTACATACGGGACGACTACCTGAACTTCATGGGTGGTCTGAAGAGTTCTGGAAAGGCACCCCATCTGCTCATCATCTCAGGGGACATTGCCGAGTGGGCGGATGACCCTCAGTATGAGGAGGCCAAAGCGTGGCTTGGTGAGCTTCAGAAGCGCCTTGCCGAGCATCCGTGCCTCAAGCCCAATGAACCCCATGTGCTGATCGTGGGTGGCAACCACGATGTGGACTGGCGGCAGACCGAGGGCGCTGCCGGCGCCGGTGCGCGCAAGAGGCATGTACCCTTCGCACGTGCCTTCGAAGGCATTCCGCGCTCGAAGCGCGTGAAGTTGGAAGAACCCCCCGCGACACGTCCCCTGGCTGTGGTTCGTTATGAGGATCTAGATGTTGAGGTGCTCTTACTGGGCTCGGCGGAGTTCGGCGGCGAGGCGGAGCAGGATCCGGTGAAGATGCGGCTCCAAGAGATGGTGGAGCAACTCTGGAAGACGGCGCTCGCTAGGCCTGATGACGAGAAGAGCAAGGCACTGCGTGAGCAGGTGTCCAAGCTGGACCCGGGGCTGGTGAATGACAAGGATCTCAAGAAAATAAGCGAGGAGCCATGGAGCCGATCCATCCGGATCGCGGTGCTCCACCATCCGGTGACGCCGTTGCCAGCGACCGAAGTAGGTCGCTTCGTGGGGTTGATCAATGCGGGAGAGGTGAAGGATCGGCTGCTGGAGAAGAGGTTCTGCTTGGTGCTCCACGGTCACTCGCACACCGGCTGGTTCAGTAAGGAGCAGTGGCCAGGGCGGCATGAGAGCCGCGCACTGTGGATTGCCTCTGCCCCCTCACTGGGGAGCAAAGAGATCCAGGAGCACAATGGCTTCAACGAGATATCAATCTCCTGGATTCAGAAGGGGCAGGAGACAACCTGGTCGGGCACCGTCGAACGCTACGTGAGAGAGGGAGGTACCTGGAGGCCAGAGGCACGAATGCCGTTCGGGAATGGAGCCTGAACTGGAACGTGGGGCTCAACTCGGGCCAGGGCTGGCTGTTGGAGGGCCCAAGCGGAGCGGATCCCAGACGTATTCCTCGGTAGGGGTCAGCTTCATGTTCGTGAAGCCGTGCCGCTGGGTAAACTCGGCGAAGCGCTCGGAGACGACGATGCGCCCCGGAAGGCCACGGGGACGGAACACGTCCTCGCCCTGCCAGGTGCCGGGCTGCAGGGTGAAGCCATGGATGGAGTCGAGCTCGATAAAGCGGCAGTCAGGACATGCGGCGGCCTTGCTCGCGTAGCGGAAGTGGCTTCCACCCTCATCTACCGCACCGGGACCAAAGCGCGCGGTGACGGCGAAATAGCGCGGCACGGCGAGGGCCTGCGTCTTCTTGCTCTTCTTGCGCACGCCCACCACCTCGACAGGATGAAAGCCAAGAAGTCCAGTCAGTCCTTCTGCCTCGAAGGCCTTGGCTAGACGCTCGGAGAAGAGAAAGTCGTAGCCAGAGGCCTCTACGAAGTCACCGAAGTCCCCCCCATGCAGCTCCAGGCGGCCCCGGTAGGGGGGCAGCCAGATGCGCATGCCAATGATGCCACCGCAGGTTGGACAACGAGGGGCCGCTCCGGTGTGGACGGGCTCGGCCTTGTCGAGCTTGGTGTCCTGAGGCCCCCGCATGTCGTCATCGAGGACGAAAAAACGAGCCGGCGGCACCTCAGAAGCCATTCGGAAACCTCTTTCGCATCTCCGGACGGTTGTAGATCTCACGAAGGAACTTCATGAATTGCTCGGGCGTCGCCCTTGGCCGATCCCTGAGCCACGCGACCACCTCTTTGTCTACGTCGCGGTGCCATTGCTGGTAGCCGCAGTGCGATTCCTTGTCCTTCGCCTTCGCTTCAAACCGCTTGTCCCTCGGTGCATACAGCCCACGGAGGGTCTCATGCTGTTTCAGTTCCTTGAAAATGGGCCAGGAGATGACGTGATGAATCTGGCCCTTGCAATCGGAGGACTCGTCCCGGGCTTCCGCCTCGGTTGAGGACTCTTCGGCGGCTTCTGTTTCCCGAGCCTCTTCTTCCGCGGCTTTATGTGCCGTCAGTCTCAGCGCCGACTTCGCCAGCTCAGCCCGGAGTTCCGCGGCGAGCCTGGGGTTGACCTCCGCCAACGCGTCGCACGCGGAAAGTCGGCCTTGCTTGCAGAAGGACACCAGGGTGGTCTCCCCTGGCACCGCGGGGACCTGCGCAGCCACCAGGAGGACCAGGAGCGGAAGCATCCCTCTCCTTTACAGCAGCCGCGCCAGCTCCGTCACATGCGCGTCGTGCTCGCCCGCTTGGGCGAGCGCCTCCGCCAGCCGCTGCACGTAGTCGCGGTTCGAGCCGCTGGGGCCGTGGGCGGTGCGCACCACCGCGGCGATCTCCTCCAGCGAGGCGGGCCCCATATAATGAGGGTTGGTGGGCCCGGCCAGGTACACCAGCGCCTCGGGGATCGGCAGCTCGCGCGTCTCCAGCCGCAGCATGTGCCGCTCGTAGCCACCCTGCTCGCGGAAGTCCAGGTGCGTGAGCACCTCCTCCACGCGCTCGGGGGCGATGCGGTAGGCCATGCCCCAGCAGCGCGCGCCCGGCTCGGGCACCAGCGTCACCACCCGCCCGGGCGCCTGGGGCACGCCCCGGTGGTCCGTCGAGCCCTGCCAGAAGCGCCGCGACCAATCCCGCAGCCACGCCTCACGGCGCTCCTCGTACGCGAACGAGGGCCGGAAGATCAGCGAGCCGTAGCCGAAGATCCACATCGCCGCTTTGGCCCCGCTTAGAGCTTCACCTCGATGACGGCCTTCTTGCGCAGCTCCTGCACGTACTGATCGACGAACTTCTCCGTCTTCTGCTGGCGCAGCTGCAGCTCGAGCTTGGCGCGCATCTCCTCATACGAGGTGACGCCAATGGCCCGCCGCTCCTCCACCTTCAGCACGTGCCAGCCGAAGTTGGTGCGGATGGGGTTGCTCACCTCGCCCGCCTTCAGCGAGAAGGCCGCCTGCTCGAACGCGGGCACCATCACCCCGCGGCGGAAGAAGCCCAGGTCGCCACCGTCCTCCTTGCTCGGGCCCTCGCTGCGCGCGCGCGCCAGCGCCTCGAAGTTCATCCCCGGCCGCCGGGCCTCCGCCGCGATGGCCTCGGCCTTCTTGCGCGCCTCCTCCACCTGCTCCGGCGTCGCCTTGGCGTCCACCGTCACCAGGATGTGGCGCGCGTGCACCTCGAACTCCTCGCCCTCCAGCTTCGAGTACTGCGCGTACGCGGCCTTCAGGTCCTCCTCGGTGATCTTCACCTTGGTGGCCACCCGCATCTGCATCAGCCGGCTGCGGGAGATCTGCTTGGTCAGGAAGTCGCGGTAGCTCTTGACCGTGTAGCCCTCGCGCGCCAGCAGCTGCTCGAACTGCGCCGGGTCGGTGATGCCGTTCTGCTTCTTCACGTCCGCCATCGCCTCGTCGACCTCGGAGGCGCTCACGCCCAGGCCCAGCTCGCGCACCTCCGCGTCGATGAGCTTGTCGGCGATGAGCGCGTCCAGCGCCTCCTTCATCAGCTGCGCGCGCGCCTCGCCGCGCTTGCGCTGATCCTTCTCCCCGGCCAGCCGGGCCATCTCGGGCGCCGCGCGCTGCTGCACCTCGGACAGCGTGATGATGTCGCGGTTGACCACCGCGACCACCTTGTCCATCAGCTCCGCGCGCGCCACGCCGCTGAACACGAGCACGGCCAGCGCGATGACACTCAGCTTCGTCTTCATCTCGTTCCTCATTCTCTATTTCGCGGCCGCCTGCGGGGTGGGCCGCCCGCGGATGGCCTGCAGCGTGGGCTCGTTTACCCAGATCTTCGCCTTGGCCTGCAACTCTTTCTCGAAGCTCTCTTGCGCCTGGGCCTGCTTCACCTTGACGATGCGCGCCTCCACCTGCTTGCGCACCTCGGTGAAGTCGCGCTTGCGCGCCGGCTTGAACTCGATGACGCGGAACAGGTGGAAGCCATAGTCCGTGGACACCACGTCCGACACCTGGCCGGGCCGCATGTTGAAGACCACCTCGTCGAACGCCGGCGGCATCTGCCCGCGCGGGAAGAAGCCCAGGTCGCCCCCCACCTTGGCATCCGCGCTCAGCGAGTAGCGGCGCGCCAGGTCCGCGAACTTCTTGCCGGACTTCAGCTGCGCCTGCACCCGCTTGGCCTCGTCCAGGCCCTTCACGACGATCTGCGCGGCGTGCACCTGCTCGGGCACGTGGAACTCCGCCTCGTGGCCCGCGTAGTACGCGCGCAGCTCCTCCTCCGTCACCGCCACGCGCGAGTAGATGTGGTGGGTGAAGAGCTTCTCGATGAGCAGCCGCTGGGACTCACGCGCTCGCAGCTCCGCCAGCGACAGCTGCCCCTGCGCCAGCGCGTCGCTGAAGTTGTCGGTGGGGTAGTCCCCCGACAGCCGCAGCATCTGCCGATCCACCTCCTCCGGGGTGACGGAGAGGTTGTACTGCTTGGCCTCCTGCAGCAGCAGCATGCGCTGGATGAGCGTGTCCAGCAGGGCGCGTTTGAAGGGCTCCACCTCCTCGGGCGTGCGCTCCGGGGCCTCGGCCGAGGCGAGCTCGCGCCACAGCTCCTGCTCGAACTCGGCGCGGCCCAGCACCTCGCCATTCACCGTGGCCACCACGTTGGCGTCCGGAGCCTCCTGCGGAGGCTTGGTACAGCCCACCGGGACGAGGGCCCCCAGCGTCAGGGCCAGCAGGGACAGGAAGGTGCGAGTCGGAGAGAGGCGCATGCAGGCTTTCCTGTACGAGGGAGGCGCAAGAAGGGCAATGGGGACGTGAGCCCCCCGCCCAGGGAAGCGGACACTCAAGGCCCACCTCCCTCGGAGGCATAGGGGGCAGGCACCGTGCCCGGCAATGGCCCGGAAGGGGCACGCATGGGCGCCTGCAGGTCCACCGGAACCCGGCTCAGCGCCGCCTCATCCAGGGTGAGCTGCTGGCGGCGGGCCACCTGCTCCAGGAAGTCCGCCCAGGCGCGAGTCTGCTTCTCGTTGCGCAGCCGCTGGGTGAGCTGCTCGCGCATGTCGTCCAGCGAGTAGCTCACCGCGGGCTGCCGCCCGTGCAGCTTAAGCACGTGGAAGCCCGCCGCCGTCTGCACCGGGCCCACCACGGCGCCAGGCTCGGTGAGCGGACGCACCGCCTCGAGCAGCTCGGGGCCATGGTGGCGAGCGAGCGCCTCGTCCGACAGAAAGCGCATGTCCCCATCCAGCGGCTGGGTGCGCGGCTCCTCGCTGTGCTCGCGGGCCAGCTTGCCGAACGCGCCAAAGTCCTGTGCGGGCAGCGCCCGGGCCCGGCTCAGCAGCTGCTCGGCCCGGGGGCGGGCGGCGGCCACCTGCGCGGCATCCTCCCGGGCCGCCGCGAGGAAGATGTGCGAGAGGCGCACCTGCGCGGGCCGCACGAAGTCCGCGCGCTGGCGCTCGTAGGCGGCGGCCACCTCGGCCTCGGTGACGGTGACGGTGAGCTGCTCCAGCTGCTGGCGCATCAGCTTGCCCACCAGCGCCCGCTTGAAGCTGGCCATCACCTCGGCGTCATGGTGCAGCCCCTGGCTCACGGCCTCGCGCACCAGCAGCTCGAAGCGCGCCACGCTCTGTGCATACTCGCGCCGGGCCTGGGGCGTCTGGTAGCGCTCGCGCAGCGCGGGGCTCATCTCCAGGAAGCGCTGCTCCAGGGCCTCGGCGGTGAGCATGTCCCCCTGCCAGCGCGCCACGGGGGTGCCCCCTTCCTGATTAGCGGTATGGCGCACGTCCACCACGGCGTGCCCCGGGGCCGGGGCGCGCTCACACGCGGCGAGCGTCAGCGGGAGCAACAGCAGCGAGCAGAGGCGGGCAGCAGGCATGGAGGCGGGCGCTCGGGGTAGCACGGTGAGCGGACCTGGACAACCGGCGGGCGGCTTTAGCCCCGCGTCGCGTGCGCTGAAAGGAACGTCTCCACCAGCGGGAAGATTTCGTGCGGGGCGCGCCGGCCCAGCACCAGGTCCGCATGGCCGTAGTCCTCGGCGAAGCCGTGCGCCTTGCCGGCGATGACGAGCTTCACCGGGCCGCCCAGGTGCTCCTTGGCCCGCGCCACCGCCATGGGCGGCGCCAGCAAGTCGCGGCTGCCCGCCAGCAGCAGGAAGGGCACCCGCACCCCGGACAGCGGCGCCCGGTAGTCGAAGCTGCCGTCATACGAGGTGAAGGCGTTGGTGGTGATCCACCGGGCGAACTGGCGCCCCACGCCGCCGGCCACGTCCGAGGGCACGTTGGCCAGCGCCCGCCGCACCACCTCGGTGTCCATATTGGAGGCCAGCATCATGTAGCGCGTCATCGGCCCCGGCGGCGCGCCGAAGAAGGCCAGGCTGGTGATGCGCCGGGTGGGAATCGCCTTGAGGTTCAGCAGCGGCTCCACCCGCTTGATGAAGTGGCGCAGCCCCGGCTGCACCGCGAAGGTAAAGGGGCTGCCCATCGCCACCGCCGCGCGCACCGGCGCCTGGGGGTTTCGGGCCAGGTGCGCGTACAGCGTCAGCCCTCCCTTGGAGTGGCCCACCCAGAGCACCTCCTTCGAGCCGGTGGACAGCACGGTGCGCAGCGCCGCGCGCACGTCGTGCTCGGCCTGGTCATCAAAGGTGAAGTCCCCGCACGGGCCCGCCAGGCCCCGGCCGCGCAACTCCAGCACCCACGCCTCGAAGCCCATCCGCGCCAGGTACCGGGCCAGGCTGTAGCGCTCGTCAAAGTCCAGATGGAAACGGTTGGCGCCCAGTCCGTGGCACAGGATGACGGGTTGCGCGTACCGGCGCTCGCCCCGTGGGTGGTAGCGCCCCAGCGCGATGGCGGCCCCGTCGTCCGTGGGCACCCGGTAAAGCTCGTCCGGCCGGAACGTCAATGACAGCAGCCCCTCCCCGTTGCGGCTCACCGCGCGGGAAAACAGGTCCGCCATCCGCAGCAACCTCGGTGACTGTGTCCGGCTCACGGCCGCGGACTCTACGCCCTGGCACGTCGGGTGCCTTGTTGAAAAGTGAGCAACCCGGTCCGTCGGCAGGCCGGTTGCAATACACCCCCTCATCAAGGGCGAGGAGGCCACGGGATGGGGCACCAGGACATGAACAGGGAAATGACATCAACCTTCACTGTCACCGTTTTACCCACAGACACGCTTGTAAGCGCCCTTCGGGTCATGGAGCGGCACAGGGTGCAACTTCTTCCGGTCATGGAGGAGACGGGGCGTCTGCTGGGGTTGGTCAGCGAGGCGCACATTCTCCAGGCGTGGACGGAGGATCCGCTGCAGCCGGTGGCGGGGGTGATGGCCGCGTGCGGGATGCCGGGGGAAGAAGAGGAGGAGGAGGACGAGTGGCTGCTGGGAGCAGCCGAGCTGCGCGAGTGGCAGTGGGACTCGCGGTGGGAGCGGGCCAGCGGCACCTGAGCGGCGGCGGCCAGGGTAGAGTGCGCGCGTGTTGGACGCCTCGGGCGGTTGGACCGTCTACATGCTGCGCTGCCGTGATGGGACGCTGTACACGGGCGCCACCAATAACCTGGAGCGCCGGGTGGCCGTGCATGGCCGGGGACGCGGAGCCGCGTACACCCGGGCCCGGCTGCCGGTGACGCTGGTGTGGAGCGAGCCCGCCGCGGACAGAAGCGCCGCCCTGCGACGCGAGGCCGCCCTCAAGCGCCTGTCCCGCGCCGAGAAGCTGCTGCTCATCCGCCCCGCCCCCAGGCGCCGGAGCGCCCCGGCGCGCAAGAGGGCCCCGGGCCGCACCCCGTGAGAAGAGGGGCTCCAGGCCTGCTTGCCCGCTGGGCTTCCAGCTGTGTTTTCAATGGCTTGACGGACCTGGCTGTCCGTGAGATTGGATTTTGCCAGTATCCCTGAAATAAACGGGAAGTTCGATCTCCCTGGTCCGTACCCCCGGACGAGCCAGGGCTCCCCTATGTCCGAGCTCGCCACAGAGAAGCACCCGAGCACGCGCCTGCTGCGCGACAAGCAGCGGACGATGGTGCTGGTGTTTCTGATGATCGTGCCGTTCTGGGGAGCGGACGTGCTGGCGGTGTGGCCGCGGGTGCCGTGGGAGACGCTGGGCCTGCGGGTGGGCTGGGCGGTGCTCTCGGTGGTGAGCGCGGTGCTGCTGGAGCTCTTCAAGGTCCGGCGGCGCGGGGTGAACTGGCTCGTCACGGCGCTGCTGCTGCCCAACGTGAGCCTGTGGCTGATCATCTGGGAGCTGGGAGGCATCGGCTCGGCGATGTTCGCCTGGTTCTGCGCCATGCCGCTGTTGGGCATCACGCTGTCGCTGGGCCACGTGCGGCGCTCGCTGGTGAGCGCCGGGTGCAGCCTGGTGGCGGGGGTGGGGATGCTGCTGCTGCAGGGCGCGCCGCCGCAGCAGGTGGGCGCCTGGGCGCTGCTCATCGGCGCGGCGGGACTGCTGTCGGTGCAGGCCTCGGTGTTCCACGCGCGGCTGCTCAAGGCGCGCGGCGAGGCGGAGCGCGGCCAGCGCCAGGCGCAGGCGGTGCTGGCGGCCACGCAGACGCGGGCGCAGGAGTCGGACCGGCTGGCGCAGGTGGGGCGGCTGGCGGCGGGGGTGGCGCACGAGGTGAACAACCCGCTGGCGTTCATCCAGGCCAACTTGAGCTACCTGCAGGAGGAGCTGTCGCGCGGAGGCCGCCCGCCCGAGGACACGCTGGCGGTGGTGAGGGAGACGCAGCAGGGCGTGGAGCGCATCAAGCAGATCGTCCAGGACCTGACGGCGCTGGCGCGCGGGGCCCCGGAGCAGGAGCCGCGCGAGGTGGGCAGCTGCCCGCTGCCGGCCGTCATCGAGGAGAGCATGCGGCTGGCCTCGGTGCGGCTGAAGAAGCTGGCGGTGGAGGTGGAGGTGCCGCAGGGGGTGCCGCGGGTGAAGGCGGATCCGCGGCGGCTGGGACAGGTGCTGCTCAACCTGCTGCTCAACGCGGCGGACGCGCTGGAGGAGGCGGGGGTGGCCCGGCCCCGGGTGGCGCTGCGGGTGAAGGCGCGGGGGCCGCGGGTGGAGCTGGTGCTGGAGGACAACGGGCCGGGCTTCGCGGCGGAGAACCTGCAGCGGCTGTTCACCCCCTTCTTCACGACGAAGGCGCAGGGCAAGGGCACGGGGCTGGGGCTGGCGCTGTCGCGGCAGTACGTGGAGGGCTTCGGCGGCTCGCTGCGGGCGGAGAACCGGCCCGAGGGCGGGGCGCGCTTCACGGTGGAGCTGCTGCCGGACTGAGCCGCCGGCGCGGGTGCCGCCCAGGCGCTAGCGCCGTGGCTTACACCGCGGTGGGCGCGGGAGGCTGGGGCGGCGGCGCCGACTGCTTCCTGGCCTGGGCGCGCACGAAGAGGATGCCCAGCACCAGGAAAGCCACCGCGCCAATGCCCGAGCCGATGAACTGGGCGCGGATGAGCTTGCTGGTCACTTTATTCACCACCTCGGGCAGGTTGCACATCGTCTGCGTGGCCAGCTCCGTGGAGTTGTACCACTCGATGATCGAGGGGGCGATGAAGGTGGCCACCAGGTTGCCCAGGAAGGCCCCCGCCAGCATGAAGGTCAGCACCGTCTTGAGCTTGGGCATGGCGCGTCATTTATATGCGCTCGGGGCCGACGCAAAGCCCGGACCGTGGTATCTGTGCCCCACTGTGCCGCTCCTGCCGCTCGCCGCCCTCTTCGGGCTCGTCACTTCGGTCTGCGCCGTCATCCTGCTGATCCACGCCTTTCGCCGCAGCGTGGGCACGGGGATGATGGTGCTGCTCATCCCCTTCTACATCCTGTTCTACGCGTTCAGTCAGTTCGAGCACCCGCGCAAGAACCTCATCCTCGCGGGCTTCTTCGGCTGCTCGCTGCTGTCGGCGGTGTTCCTGGGCATTGGCTCGCACGCCCTGTCCCTGATGATGTTCGGCGCTCCGCCGCAGTACTGAGCCCGCCCACGCCGGGCCCGGCGGATTCACCGCGGCGAGGGCCCGGTGCGCGGGCTGCGGCAGGCGAAGGTGGCGCGCTGGCTGGCCGGGCTGAACCTGCTCGTGGCCCTGGCGTGGGGCGTCACCCACTGGCGCTGGCGCTAAGCCGCGTGAGGCCTCACCCCGGCGAAGGGCCGCCGCCCGCCTTCACCCGCTCGCAGAACGCGTCGATCAGGTGCCGGGCGATGCTCAGCCGGGGAGGAATCTTCGGCAGCGCGTCCGGGGTGAACCACCCCGCCTCGACGATCTCCTTCTCGTCCACGCGCAGCTCGCCCCCCGCGTACTCCGCGGTGAAGCCCACCATGAGCGAGCGGCCAAAGGGCCACGGCTGGCTGCCGAAGTAGCGCAGGTTCTTCAGCTCCACGCCCACCTCCTCCTTCACCTCGCGCGCCACGCACTCCTCCAGCGACTCGCCCGGGTCCACGAAGCCCGCCAGCGTGCTGAAGAAGGGCTCGGGGAAGGTGGCGTTGCGCGCCAGCAGCATGCTGTCGCCCTTGGTCACCAGCACGATGACCGCCGGGGCGATGCGCGGGTAGAAGGGCGTGCGGCACTCGGTGCACCGGCGCGCGCGCTCCCCCGCCACCAGGGCCGTGGGCTTTCCACAGCGCCCGCAGAAGCGGTGGGTGATGTCCCACTCGGCGATGGCCAGCGCCCGGCCCGCCACGGCCAACAGCCCCTCATCCAGCTTTCGGAACAGCGAGCGGGCGCTCACCCGCTTCATCCCCGCCGGCGGCTCCTGGCCCTTGGGGTAGGGGGCGCTGTAGCAGTCCACACCCTCCCAGGTGCCAATGAAGTGCGCCCCTTGCGCCAACGTGGGTAGCGCCGCACCCGTGGGGATTACAGCGGTGCCGTCACGTTCCTCGATGAGGAGATCCATGCCGTCAAAGGCGAAGACGAGGGCGCTGTCACGTCCGCGCGAGGGGGGCTCATGGCCGGGGATGAATCGGGGCATACTCACGGCGGGAAGGTTACTGAAGAGCGCGCCCGGTTGCAGGCTCATCGGCCGGGCTTGATACATTGTGATTTGTCACACCCGCGCTGGCCTGGCCGGAGCGGTCTCAGGGGAAGTGCTGATGCGACGAGGAACGCGGTGGGCCCTGTGCGCAGTCATGCTCCTGGCGAGCGTGGCGGCGGCGCAGGACAAGCCGGCCCTCCTCATCGGGCTGCACGCGGACATGAGCTCGGGCTCGGCGGTGGCGGGCGAGGCCATCCGGCGCGGCGCGCTCATCGCCATCTCGGAGATCAACACCCAGGGCGGCGTGCTGGGCGGACGCAAGCTGGAGCTGCGGGTGAAGGACCACCACGGGGTGCCCGCGCGCGCCGCGGAGCAGCTGCCCGAGCTGGCCGACACCCCGAACCTGATAGCCATTCTGGGAGGACTGCACGGCTCGGCGATCATCCCCAACCTGCCGGTCATCCATGAGCGCAAGGTCCTCATGCTGGTGCCCTGGGCGGCCACCACCGAGTTGATCGAACACGGGTTGAAGCCCAACTACGTCTTCCGCGTGTCCGCCAATGACGCGCTCGTCAGCGAGTTCCTGGTCACCCAGGCGCTCAAGAATGGGCGCTCGCGGCTGGGGCTGCTGCTGGAGCGCTCCAGCTGGGGCCGCAGCAGTGAGAAGGCGCTGGTCGAGGCGCTGGCACGCCGCAAGCTGACGCCCGCGGGCGTGCAGTGGTTCAACTGGGCCGACGAGGACATGCAGACGCAGCTGGACGAGCTGGAGCGCGCGGGCGCGCAGGCCGTGGCGCTGGTGGCCAACGCCCCCGAGGCCAGCAACGTCGTCAAGTCGATGGCGCGGCGGCCCCAGAACAAGCGCCTGCCCCTGTTCGCGCACTGGGGCCTGGCGGGCGGGGACTTCGTCAAGCGCGCCGGCCCGAGCCTGGCCCAGGTGGAGCTGCGGGTGTTTCAGACCTTCTCCTTCGTGGGCGCCAGCGACGCGCGGACCCAGGCCTTCCTGGGGACCTATCACCGGATGTTCGGCACCCGGCGCGCGGAGGAGATCCCCGCGCCCACCGGCGTGGCGCACGCGTATGACGCCGTGTGGCTGCTGGCCAAGGCCATTCAGAAGGCCGGCACCGCGGACCGCGCGAAGGTGCGCGACGCGCTGGAGCAGCTGGAGCCCCACAAGGGGCTGTTGCGCACCTACCGCCCGGCGTTCACCGCCACGGACCACGAGGCGCTGGAGCTGTCCGACTACAAGCTGGCCACCTTCAGTTCCGAGGGTGTGCTCATTCCCGTGAAACCCTAGGGGCAGGCCGTGCGCTTCTTCCGCAGCCTCCAGGGTAAGATCCTCCTCTTCTTCGCGCTGATCAACGTGACGACGGTGGCGGTGCTCACCGTCACCGTGTCGGGCAATGCCCGCGAGGCGCTGGAGACGAAGATCGAGGATCAGCTGCGGCTCAAGGCCCGGGTGGCCTCGCGCTCCATCAACGAGCAGCTGGACCTGAAGTGGGCCTTCATGAAGTCGCTGGCCTCCAACACCTTCATGGTCAACAGCGTCATCGACCTGATGGGGCGCGGCGAGTACCTGGAGCCCTTCATGCAGCGGCTGCACCTGCCCGGGGTGGGCGGAGAGCAGACGGACGTGTGGCTGCTGGACTTCGCTGGCCACATCATCGCGCGCAACGGCAAGCACACGCTGCACGCCGAGCCCACCCCGTTCTTCGCCGACGAGCCGTGGTGGCCGCGGGTGCGCGAGGGCCACCCCGTGGCCATCGTCAGCCAGCGCGAGGGCCGCGCGCGCCTGCTGCTGGCCTTCCCGGTGCTCTACCAGCAGCACACCGAGGGCGCGGTGGTGGCCGAGCTCGACGTGGCGCTCTTGCGCGAGCTCACCGCGCGTGACGGGTTCGAGGCGACGCTGCTCTCGCCGGTGGGGCCGCTGTTCGGCGCCATCTCCTCCCAGGCCCTGAGCCGCGTGCGCGAGGTGGGCCCGGGCACCGGCCAGCTGTCCACCTTCGTGCTGGGCGACACCTTCTACCTGGTCGAGCCGCTGGAGGGCTTCACGCGCGAGCGGGGCCTGGGCTGGTCGCTGGTGCTCTCGGTGCCCACCGCCAGCATCTCGGGCCCGGTGGACGCGCTGCGCCAGCGCATGCTGGGCACCGGCGTCATCCTGGCCTGCCTGTTCGGGGTGCTCGTCGTCTGGGGCACGCGCGGCCTGCTGCGGCCGCTCGAGCGCATGGAGGCCACCATGCGCAGCATCTTCGAGCGCGGAGACCTGAGCCAGCGCATCCGGCTCGAGTCCCGGGACGAGCTGGGCTCCATCGCGCGCACCTTCGATCGGATGCTGGAGCGGCTGGAGCACCACACCGCGGAGCTGGAGAGCTCGCGCGATCAGCTCGCGCTGCTGGCCCACATCACCTCGGCGGCTCCCAGCGCCATCGCCATGCTGGACATGCAGGGGCGCGTCTGCGTGTGGAACAACTCCGCCGAGCGCCTGTTCGGCTGGAGCCAGCAGGAGCTGTCCGCGGGCCCGTTCCTGGAGCGGGTGGTGCCCCCGGGGCTGGCCGCCTCGGTGGCCCAACTGCTGGCGCGCACCAACACGGGCGTGCCCGCCGAGGCCGAGCTCAGCCTGGTGACGCGCGAGGCGGGCCCCATTCCCGTGCAGGTGACGGTGACGCGCATCTCCGACGCGGCGGGGCTGCCCACTGGCCATGTCTTCATCGTGAGGGATCAGCGCGAGGTGAAGCGCCTGCGCGAGTCGCTGGTGCAGTCCGAGAAGATGGCGGCCGTGGGCACGCTCGTCGCGGGCCTGTCTCACGAGCTCAACAACCCGCTGGGCATCATCCTGGGCTTCGCGCAGGGGCTGCTGCGGCGCGCCACGCTGGACGACACCGCGCGCATGGCGGTGGTCTCCATCGAGCGGCAGACGCAGCGCTGCGCCCAGCTCGTCCGGGCGCTGCTGGACTTCTCGCGCAAGAAGGTGCCCGTGCGCGAGCGCGTCGCGGTGCGCGCGCTCTTCGAGCGGGTGCGCGAGCTGATCGCCGGCCAGGCGCGGCGCGGAGACATTCAGCTGGAGGTCGCCATGCCCTCGGACGAGCTGCCCGAGCTGGAGGTGAGCGTGCAGGAGATAGAGTCCGCGCTGCTCAACCTGGTGGCCAACGCGCTGGACGCCACGCCCGGGGGGGGCTCGGTGTTGCTGAGCGCCCAGGCCGTGACGCACGGCAGCGGCGTGGAGCTGCTCGTGCGTGACACGGGCGAGGGCATGACCGAGGAAGTGTTACAGCGGGCGTTCGATCCCTTTTTCACCACGAAGCCCGTTGGGCAGGGGACAGGCCTGGGCTTGTCCATTACAAGGAGCATCGTCGAGGCGCACGGCGGCGCCATCGACGTGAAGACGGCACCGGGAGCAGGGACGACAGTCCGGCTATGGCTCCCGGCGGCAGGCGCACCGGCCCGCGCGCACGCCACGGAGACGACCGCATGGAAATGAATCGCACAGTGCGTCCGCCGCAGGACGTCGAGCCCGGAGCATTCGAGACGTGGGAGGCCAGCTCCCCGGGCTCCACCGCCTCGCGGGGCTCGTCCCCGGGAATCCAGCGCCGCAGCCTGCAGGAGCTGGCGCCCGCGGGCGGCGTGTCCGTGCTCGTCATCGACGATGAGCCGGACATGCGAGAGATGCTGCTGTTCTCCCTGCCGCCCAGCGAGTTCGAGGTGGTGACGGCCGACGGTGGCCGGGCCGCGGTGGAGCTTCTGGGCACGCGCCGCTTCGACGTGGCCGTCACGGACTTGAAGATGCCGGGCATGAACGGCGTGGAGACGGTGGCCGCGCTGCGCCAGCTGGATCCGGACATGGAGATCATCGTCGCCACCGGCTACTCGAGCCTGGAGACGGCGCTGGCCTGCATGAAGCACGGGGCCTACGACTACATCCGCAAGCCGTATGACATTACCGAGCTGCGCCACCTCATCCTGCGCGCGGTGGAGAAGCGGCGCCTGCGCTCGCTGGTGCCGCTGTACGAGGTGAGCTGCGCCCTGCTATCGCTGCGCACCCGGAGCGAGGTGGTGACGCACCTGGGCGAGCTGGCGTTGGACCTCATCCCGCACCAGGCCTTCCGGCTGCTGCTGCCCGAGCCGGGCCTGGAGCAGCTGAGCATCTGCGCCTCGGGCGACGGGCTGCAGGTGCCGGCCGCGGCGCTGCGCGAGCTGGCCCGGCGCGCCACGCTCAGCCAGGAGCCCGTGTGCGTGGTGCAGACCGCGCGCGACTGGCCCTTCAGCCCGGTGGACCGGCTGGGCTCGGCGCTGGCGTACTCGCTGCAGGTGGGCGATGCGCCCGCGGGCAGCCTCATCCTCATGCGGGCGGTGGGGCAGCCGGTGTTCTCCGTCTCCGAGCTGCAGCGCGGCAGCCTCTTCGCCGCGCAGCTGGCGCTGGCGCTGGAGACGGCGCGGCTCAACGGCGAGCTGGAGGCGCGGGTGAAGGACCTGGAGGCCACGCGCGGCGAGCTGGTGAAGGCCGAGAAGCTGGCCTCGGTGGGCAAGCTGGCCGCGGGCCTCAGCCACGAGCTGGCCAACCCCCTGTCCTTCACCAAGGCGAGCCTGCAGTCGCTGTCGGCCTACTCGCGCAACGTCCGCTCCGTGTGGACGGTGGGCCGCGAGGTGGCCGAGGCGCTCCAGGCGCGGGGCGACCCTGCGCTGGCCGAGCTGGCGCGGCGGCTGCTCAACGCGGCCGGCACGGACACCGAGACGTGCATTCAGGACGCGCAGGAGGCCGCGGTGGACGCCATCGATGGCATCCGCCGCGTGGAGGAGCTGCTCAACGAGCTGCGCGCGCTGTCGGACTCCGGCCCCACCACCCCTGTCGAGCGGGTGGATGTGGGGCGGCTGCTGAGCCCCTGGTCGGACGAGGACGCGCTGCCCAGGCCCGTCCGGCTCGAGGTGCCCGCGCCCGTATTCGCCACCGTCAGCCGGGACGAGCTGGAGGCCAGTCTGCTGCGGGTGCTGCACTTCGTGTGCGAGGCCACTCCGGCGGCCGAGAACGCCGCTCACCCCCTGCACATCCGCGCCGGCTACGAGGCGGGGCACGCCTGCATCTGGGTCGAGGACCCCGCGCTGGAGCTGTCCGAGTCGCGGCGCGCGGAGATCTTCGAGCCGCGCATCCAGGCGGACTCACGCGGCGGGCAGACCATGCGGTTGAACCTGGCGCTGGCGCTGGCGTGGCGCGTGCTGCGCCGCATGGGCGCGGACCTGAGCCTCTCACCGGGAAGCGCGGGAGGCAGCGTCTTCCGGCTGAAGCTGCCCCCGGCCGAGTAGGAGTCGCCCCCGCATGCCCGGACAGATTCTCATCGTCGATGACGAGAGCGACATCCGCCGGCTGCTGCGGGAGATGTTGGCTTTCGAGGGGCATGAGGTGACCGAGGCGGCCAGCGGCCTCGAGGCGCTGGAGCGGCTGCGCAAGGTGGCCTTTGATCTGGTCGTCACCGACGTGCGCATGCCGGCCATGGGCGGGCTGGAGCTGCTGCGCCGGGTGCGCGAGGCCTCGCCCTCCACCGAAGTCATCGTCGCCACCGCCTACGCGGAGCTGGACACGGCCCTGGAGTGCCTGCGCGCCGGCGCGTTCGATCTGCTGCGCAAGCCCTTCAACCTGCAGGAGCTGTTCAGCTGTGTCTCGCGCGCCCTGGAGCGGCGCCGCGTCAACGTCTCCACGGACCTGGTGCGGCTGAGCCAGGTGCTCTTCGAGCAGAACTCGCTCGAGCAGCTGCCGCGCGCCATCGTGGAGAGCGTGCGCTCGTTCATGTCCGCCGACGCGGTGATGCTGGCGCTGCCGGACGCGGACGGCAGGCTGCAGCTGGCCCACGCGCATGGCCTGGCCGACGAGCCGGAGACCGCCACGGCCCTGGCGCTCGGCGAGCGCATGGCGCGCTCACTGTCCACCGACCGCGCGCCCGCGCTGCTCGGGCCGCAGGGCGGGGACTGGCGGTTCCAGGACGCGCGCGAGCTGCCTTCGGAGCTGTCGGCGCTGCTGCTGCCGCTGGCGGCGGGCGAGCGGCTGCTGGGCGTCATCGTCATTCTGCGCCGCTCGCGCGAGCGCGCGCTCAACCGGGCCGAGCTGGAGCGCTCCCAGCTGCTGATGTCTCACGCCGTGCTGGCGCTGGAGAATGGGCGCATGGCGGGCCAGCTCTCGGCCTCCGAGCGCATGGCCTCGGTGGGGCTGGTGGCCGCCAGCATCAGCCATGAGATCAACAACCCCGCCACCTTCGTGCTCGGCAACCTCCAGTACATCCAGCAGGGGCTGGGCGCGCTGGGGCGCGGCCTGGGCCGCGAGGCGTCCCGGGCCGAGCCGTCCGCGTGGGGGCCTCGCCAGCAGGAGGACTTCGAGGCCCTGTTGCAGGCGGCCAACGAGGCGTACGAGGGCACCCGGCGCATCTGTGAAATCGTCCGCGACATGCGGGCGCTGTCCCGCCTGGACGACGCCTCGGTGGGCTGGTTCGATCTGAACGAGGCCATCCGCTCGGCGCTGCGCCTCACCCGGGCGGAGACGACGCCCTCGGCGGCCGTCACCGTGGAACTGGCCGAGGGGCTCGAGGTGAAGGGCAGCCCCGGCCGCGTCTCGCAGGTCTTCAGCAACCTGCTCGTCAATGCGGCGCAGGCGCTGTCCGAGTGGAACGGCCCGCGCCGCGAGATCCGCGTCACCTCGCGCCTGATGCAGGAGCGCGCCATCGTCGAGGTGGCCGACACCGGGCCCGGCATCGCCCCTGAGCACCTGTCTCGCGTCTTCCAGCCCTTCTTCACCACCAAGGGCATGACGACGGGCACCGGGCTGGGGCTCTCCATCAGCCGCGACATCGTCCGCCGGCTCGGCGGCGACATTGAAGTGCGCAGCGAGCGGGGCGTGGGCACCGTCTTCACCGTGTCTTTGCCGGCTCGCCCCGCGGGGCAGGTTTGAGCATGCCCACACGGGCACGACACGCCGCGCCATAAAATCCCTGGCGAACCCAGCCCCGCCACTCCAGGGAAAACCTGTTGGACCTCAAACTGGTTACCCAACAGGTGAAGCTCTGAAAAAAAACACGTGTTTTTGGTGTTTCACACGCGACCGCGGAAGGGCGCGTCCCCAGGAGGCTTTTTCGGCGCGAGCGCGTGCACCCTACCTGTTGGGTCCTCTGTCGCAGGTAATTTCTGCCATGCTTGCGTGCACTTTTCGAGGGCCCATACAATCTTCGCTGGTCCAGAGCGTGGTGGTGCCGCGATTTCTCGCCCACCGTTCGCACGGTGGGCGGTGTCACCTGGGGTCGTCGCCTGGGTTGTAGGGGAGATTGGCATGCAATCCGCATCGGTCCAGAACGAAGGCCCCGAGAAGGCGCCGGCAACAGAGCCCGTCAAGCTGGCTCCGGCTCCAGCGCCCGTGAAGGCGGTGCCTGCCGTCTCGCCCAAGGCGACGCGGGGGCGGCTGGCGCCGGGCTTCGCCGCCAAGCTCAACATGCTGGTGGACCTGCTGCTGGTGGTGGCGGCGCTCTTGGGCTCCACGGTGCTGATGGGGCACTCGCTTCAGCTGGGCAACCTGGACCTGTGGCTGCTTCTGGGCGTGGCGGGGCTGGGCTGGCTGCTGGTGGGCACGGCGCTGTGCCTGTATGACCCGCGCTTCTCGGACCGGGCGCCGTTGGATGACCTGGCGCTGGTGTCCATCACGGTGGTGTCCATCACCGGGGTGCTGTACCTGGAGCGGTTGCTGATCGCCGACGGCATGCCCGTGGTGGCGCTGAGCTTCTTCCCGCTGCTGCTGTGGATGAGCGTGGTGGGGCTGCGGCACATGGTGTTCCGAAGGCTGGCGGTGCGCGAGGAGCCCATCGACGAGGCGCTGATCATCGGCATTGGCGCCATGGGCCGGCTCACCGGTGAGCACCTGGCGGACCACGGCCGCCGCCGCGTCACGGGCTACCTGGCCTTTGGCAACGAGCAGGTGACGCCCACCTCGCCTCAGCCGCAGCTGGGCCGGGTGGACCACCTGGAAGAGGTGCTGTGCAAGGTGCCGGTGGACATCGTCTATATCGCCGGCAACGTGCAGAAGTACGGCGCGGAGATGCAGGCGGCCATCAAGCTGTGCGAGCGCTTCGGCATCCCGTTCGCGCTGCCGGCGCACCCGTTCCGCATGGACCGCGCCCGCCCCGAGCACACGCACGCGGTGGGTGACGGCTACCTGCACTTCGTCACCCACGCGCCCGCGCCGCACCAGATGGCCATCAAGCGCCTGTTCGACATCATCTCCTCGGCCGCGGCGCTGGTGATGCTCTCGCCGCTGCTGCTGACGGTGGCGCTGATCATCAAGCTCACCTCGCGCGGCCCCATCTTCTTCAAGCAGAAGCGGGTGGGCCTGCACGGCAAGCCGTTCAACATGCTCAAGTTCCGCTCCATGGTGATCAACGCCGAGGAGCTCAAGGCCAAGCTGGAGGCCCTCAACGAGCAGACCGGCCCCGTCTTCAAGATCAAGAACGACCCGCGCATCACCGGGATTGGGCGCTTCATCCGCAAGTACTCCATCGACGAGCTGCCGCAGCTGCTCAACGTGCTGCGCGGCGAGATGAGCGTGGTGGGCCCGCGCCCGCCGCTGCCCAGCGAGGTGGAGAAGTACGCCGCCTGGCAGCGCCGCCGCCTGTCGGTGCGCCCCGGCCTCACCTGCATCTGGCAGGTCTCCGGGCGCAATCAGATCTCCTTCGAGGAGTGGATGTACCTGGACATGCAGTACATCGATAACTGGACGCTGATGACCGACTTGAGCCTCATCCTCAAGACGGTGCCCGTGGTG
>DATHBR010000054.1:0-8529 GCA_035296065.1 Myxococcaceae bacterium
GAGATTCACCGCTTCAACAAGAGCCAGCAGGACGCGCTGCTGCCCCACGTGGAGAAGGGCACGGTGACGTTGATTGGCGCCACCACGGAGAACCCGTCCTTCGAGGTGAACGCGGCGCTCCTGTCCCGAAGCCGCGTCGTCACCCTGCGCGGGCTGGAGGAGGAGGAGCTCATCTCCGTGATGCGCCGGGCGCTGGAGTCCCCCAAGGGGCTGGGCGGCAAGGTGCAGGTGGAGGACGACGCGCTCGAGTTCATCGCCCAGGCGGCCGGAGGCGACGCGCGCAAGGCGCTCACGGCGCTGGAGGTGGCGGCGGCCTACGGTGGCACGCGGGTGGACAAGAAGGCCGCCGAGGAGGCGCTGCAGCAGAAGATGCTGCTCTACGACAAGGGCGGCGAGGAGCATTACAACGTCGTCAGCGCGTTCATCAAATCCATGCGCGGCTCGGACGTGGACGCCGCGCTCTATTGGATGACGCGCATGTTGGAGTCCGGAGAGGATCCCGTCTTCGTGTTCCGGCGCATGGTCATCTTCGCCTCGGAGGACATTGGCAACGCGGATCCGCGGGCGCTGGGGGTGGCGGTGGATGCGCTGCACGCCTTCCAGCTGGTGGGCATGCCCGAGGGCGTGCTGCCCCTCACCCAGGCGGTGACGTACCTGGCGCTGGCGCCCAAGTCGAACGCGGTGCTCACCTCCTACGGCGAGGCGCGAGCGGCGGTGACGCAGGAGGGGGCGCTGCCGGTGCCCATGCACCTGCGCAACGCGCCCACCAAGCTGATGAAGTCCATGGGCTACGGCGGCGGCTACAAGTACCCCCACAACTTCGAGGGCAACTACGTGCCCGAGGCCTACCTGCCCGAGGCCCTCAAGGCCCGGCGCTTCTACAAGCCCAGCACCAACGGCTTCGAGAAGGAGCTGGCCGAGCGCTACGAGGCCATTCAGCGCCAGCTCGCGGACAAGCCCCGCGAGCCCGGCGAGGAGGGCTGAGCCGGCTCAGGGGCGCGTGGCCAGCAGCGCCAGGAGCGCGTGCTGAACGAAGTCCACCCGCACCTCGCTCTGCACCAGGCTCGCGCGGACACCGCCCAGGGCCCAGCCCAGGTTGGGCAGGAGCGCCCCGTCCCGCTCCTGGATGACGAGCGCGTCCAGGAACGCCACGCCCCGCGCCAGCGCGTCGAGGTAGCGCTGCCGGCGCGGGCGCTCACGCAGGCTCTCCGCCAGCCGGGCCGCGGCGCCGAGCGCCTCGAGGTACAGCGCGGTGGTGTACCCGGGCGTGTCGGACTGGTGATCGTTGAGGAACGCACCGGACTTCTCGGACTGGTAGGCGAGCGCCCAGTCGCAAATTTCGAAGGCGAAGCGGGCGGACTCCGCGTCGCGATCGACGCGCCACCAGGCCGCGGCGGCCTGTGCCAGCCAGGAGGCCTGTCCCCAGTGGCGCTTGTGCCGGAAGCGGTGGCGGTAGTAGCGCCGGGCCTGCGCGAGCCGGGCCTTGTCCGGGGCGCAGACTTTCTTCTCCGCGGCGAGCGCGAGTGCGAGCAGCGCCTGCCCGGGGAAGTAGTCCTGGAACACGTCGTCATCGGCGGCGGGATCCGGGAAACAGGTGACGCGGCCGTGCACGTCGATGCACGACCAGAGCGTGGAGGCCAGCCGGGCCGCCAGCGCGCGGTTCTCGCCCGTCTCGAGCAGCGCGAGCAGGACGAAGGACACCTCCGCGATGGACGGGCCCTCGGCCGCGCGGATCCACAGGCGCCCGGAGCTGTCCGTCACCGGCTCCTGAGTGAGTGATGCGAGCAGCTCCCTGGCACCCTCGCCCAGCGGAGCGGAGCCGACCAGCCTGTGGGCCCGAGCCAGCGTCCACGCCTGGTGCGCGAGCCTGGCGGTGTCGAGCCCCTGGTAGACGACATCCGCGAACGGCTCGTAACGCGCCGTCTCGCCCAGGTGGCGCAGCAGGAACTGGCACAGCAGCGGAGCGAGTCGCTTGACGCCCTCGGCGAGGGACTTCGGTTCGACGCCCGCGGGCAGCCCATGCTCCATGCGGCGGGCCCCCGCTGAGTCCGCGAGCCAGGTGGTGCAATCGAAGCGGCACCACTGGTACGGGGCCTGGGTGATGCCAGCCTTGTCGAGCACCGCGTAGGCGTAAGCGCGGGGAGACAGGTTGTCGGTGACCGCGACGGAGGGCAGGAGCAGCCCGGCGTGCTGGCCCTGGTACGCCATCAGCGCCTGTTCGGCGTGACGGGTGCGGTCGATGATCTCCTCGGGCGTCTGCTCGCCCAGCTCCGTGGGGTTGTGGAGCAGGGAGACGGTCACCGCGAGATGGCCCTCGGACTGCTCGCGCTGGAAGCGGGAATCCGCGAGGGCGGCCTGGGCGAGTGTCACCAGATCGTCTTCCAGCCGCGTGACGCGCGTGCCCATGCAGCCGCGGAGGACTCCCTGGCGGTAGATGCTGAGGTAGAGCGAGTCGACCGTGCTGTCGAGCTGGACGCCCAGCGCAGCCGTGGAGGGCGAGCGTCCTGCCTCGACATCGCGCACCACTTCGAACGCGCGCTGGGCGATGGGAGCGCAGGCGTCGAACCATGGGACGGCGCCTTCCACCCGGACGCCACTGGACTGCCACTCGGCGCCTGGCTCGACGGCCTTCTGGACCTCGTGCCGGTAGAGGATGAAGGGCTCGCCAGGCAGCAGCCGCGCATTGTTGGTGCGCGCATGATCGAACTGCTGCCACTCGTGGGCGATGCCAGGCATCCGTGGCAGTGCTCCGCCCATGAGGTACGGGCGCTCGCGGCTGCGCACCACGATGCCATGCCGATCGTTGTCGAGCTGCCCTACTCCACACTCCTCGAGCTCGGAGAAGAACGTCACGGCAATCGCGCTGCGCTCCAGCGCGGCGACTGGATCCGAGGTGACCTTCGATAGTTCCTGGCCGGCGAGGAACGCGGCCTGAGCAAGCGCCTCGGGGAGCGGTGGCACCTTCTCACCCGGGAAGTGCCAGAAGCCGGTGCGGGCGTAGCGCTGGTGGATATCGTCCCTCGGGCGAAGACTGACCCAGACGCCACCGGCTCCGTCGTAACGGCCCTGGATGCGCTTGGGCGGGCGGAGGAGCGTTCCCGTGCGCAGCGCCTCGGTGATGACGTGGCGCGCGAGTTCGGAAGGATGAAGCCCTTCAGGGGCCTTGGCCTTGGAGAGGGGAATCGCCGAGAAGGCCTTGGTCGGATTGAGCGCGAGAGGCGTCTCGTCCGGCATGTTGGCGATGAAGTCGTCCCAGATGTCGTAGAGCGCGTGCATCTGGTAGCCGCGCGCTCTCATCCGGGCGAAGCCGCCGTCGTAGCCGAAGCGCACCAGGCACACGCCACCTTCGACGCGGAGGCCCGCCTGCTCGAGGCGGGTGACGCACTCGTCCATCGAGATGCCCGAGCTGACGGAGTCGTCGATGATCACCACCGGCTCGGCGGGATTGAACTTGCCCTCGATGAGCTTGCGGGAGCCGTGGGCCTTGCGCTCCTTGCGCACGAGCAGTCCGCGGTACTTGCCCTGGGAGAGCAGCACGCACGACTGGAGGATGGGAATACCGGTGGTGCCGAACGTCGCGAGCTGACGGCCCTCGAAGTTCTGGAGCAGGTGCAGCAAGCAGCGACCGGCGAGCTCCGCTCCACGCGAGGACAGCGTGACGCCGAGCGAGTCGAGCATCCACGGAGCCGATGTCCCGTCACGGGACAACACCGGCTGCGTGGCCGACTCACGGAGGATGCCGTCCCCCAGGAGCAGTTTGAGCAGCTCCCGACGATCGGAAGCGAAGGAGGAGGATGAGGACACCGACCGCTTTGGCTTCGAGCGGCCCTGACGGCTGCGAGGTGCAGGCATCCTCATCCCTTCTCCATGAATAGCGATGCACTCCCGCCCTAGCGGGAGTGCACACTCAGCCTACTACTCCCGGTCACCCGTGCGCGGAATCCCAGGGAAGGTCGGCCGGATCTCCGGGCGAATCTCGGGCCGGATCTCCGGGCGAATCTCAGGGCGGATTTCCGGGCGAATCTCAGGCCGGATCTCCGGACGAATCTCAGGGCGGATTTCCGGGCGAATCTCAGGTCGGATCTCCGGACGAATCTCAGGCCGGATCTCCGGACGAATCTCGGGGCGGATTTCCGGGCGAATCTCAGGCCGGATTTCCGGGCGAATCTCAGGCCGAATCTCCGGGCGGATTTCAGGCCGGATCTCCGGGCGGATTTCAGGCCGGATTTCAGGGCGGATTTCCGGGCGAATCTCCGGGCGGATTTCAGGCCGGATCTCCGGGCGAATCTCGGGGCGGATTTCCGGGCGAATCTCGGGGCGAATTTCAGGCCGGATCTCCGGGCGAATTTCAGGCCGGATCTCCGGGCGAATCTCAGGCCGGATCTCCGGGCGGATTTCGGGCCGGATCTCCGGGCGAATCTCAGGCCGAATTTCCGGGCGGATATCGGGCAGCCGCTTCCCAGGCTTCTTCTCCGGCTCGAACGGGCCCTGCGGCCTCTCCGGCAGCGGCTTCCTCGGCTCGGGGAGCTTCGGCGCCCGAGGCAGTTCCGGCAGGCGGGGGGTGATCGATGGCGGCTTCGGAGTAATCTTGGACATGGCGCTCCCTCGTATTCCTGATTATCGGGAACTGGTGCCGACAGTTGACTACTCTTCGCCGATTCGCTCCCAGTGGAATTTCCCCCGCACTGGGCTGAGCTCGTCCCCCATGCGGAGGGCCAAACGTCGAACACTTCCGGATGCCAGGCCTGGGGGCGCTCCAGCGCTCACGCGGCACGTTTTATAGTTCTCCCCTCATGCCATTTCTGTCTCAGCCCTCCCACGAGACCGCGCGCGCTGCCGGTGAGCGCTTTGAGAAGGAGGTAGCAGCAGTCAGCCGTATCGATGCAGTGCGCACGGTTCTCCGGGTCCTCATGCAGACCACGGGCATGCGCGTCGCCCTGGTCGCCCGAGTCACCGACGATGCCTGGCGCTGCTGTGCCGTCATGGACGAGATCAACTTCGGCCTGCGCGCTGGCGACATGACGGACGTCACCACCACCTTCTGCAGCGTGGTGCACAAGTCCTCCGCGCCGCTGCTCGTCAACCACGCCAGCCAGGATCCCCGGTTCGCGGACCACCCCGCGCCAAAGACGTACGGCGTCGAGAGCTACATCGCCGTGCCCCTGCGCCGGCGCAACGGGACCCCCTTTGGCGTGATGTGCGCGTTGGATCCCAATCCGAAGGCGCTCGCCGAGGACAAGCTGGAGGTGTTCCGTCACCTCGCGGACCTGGTGGGCTACCAGCTCGAGCAAGAGGATGAGCTGGACCGGCGCGATGCCCAGCTGCTGAGCGCCCACGAGGCCGCGCAGCTGCGCGAGCAGCTCATCGGCATCGTGAGCCACGATCTGCGCAGCCCCCTCAACGCCATCACCATGTCGGCCGCCGCGCTGGTACGCCGCGACAACCTGGACGAGCGCACCCGCTGGGGCCTCAACCTCATCCTGGACTCGGCCGACCGCGCCAACCGGCTCATCCGGGATCTGCTCGACTTCACCCAGGCGCGCATGGGCCAGGCGCTCCCCGTCCGGCGCCAGTCCATGGACATCCACCAGGTGGCCCGGCAAGTGGTGAACGAGGTGCGGCTGGCCAGCCCCGAGCGGGCGATCGAGCACTTCAGCGAGGGAAAGGGCCACGGAGCGTGGGATCCGGACCGCATGGCCCAGGTGCTCTCGAACCTGCTGCTCAACGCGGTGCAGTACAGCCCCGCAGATGAGCCCATTGAAGTCTTCACGCGCGGAGAGGACTCCGCCGTGGTGCTGAGCGTGTGCAACCGCGGGCCGCCCATTCCCGCCACCCTGCTCCCCACGCTCTTCGAGCCGATGAAGCGCGGCACCCCCGAGGGCACCGAGCGCCGCAGCGTCGGCCTGGGGCTCTTCATCGTGGACCAGATCGTCCGGGCGCACGAGGGCCACATCCAGGTCATCTCCACCGAGCAGGACGGCACAGTGTTCCACCTGCGCCTGCCCCGCTCGGAGAAGCCCTCCTAGGCGACTTCCAGCGGCGAGTTGCCGCTGCCGTCCTTGCCCCGCGCCTTCATGGTGCGGCCGGCCACCTCGTACTGCTTGAGCAGGCGGCGGAAGTTGGAGCGGTCCACGCCCGCCGCGCGCGCCGCGCTGGAGACGTTGTTGTTGTTTCGCTCCAGCAGCGCCGTGAGGTAGCGCCGCTCGAAGGCCCGCATCGCCAGGCGCTTGGCCTGCGCGTACGGCAGGTGCGCCAGGCTGAACACCTCCACCGGCGAGCCCGCCTGCGGCGCCTCCTGGAAGCCCGGAGGCAGATCCTCCACGTCCAGCACCTCGTTGGAGGTGAGCACCACCGCGCGCTCGATGACGTTCTCCAGCTCGCGCACGTTGCCCGTCCACCGGTTC
The DNA here is from genome assembly GCA_035296065.1 of Myxococcaceae bacterium. Taxonomy (GTDB): domain Bacteria; phylum Myxococcota; class Myxococcia; order Myxococcales; family Myxococcaceae; genus DATHBR01. Next base: position 6,405 of record DATHBR010000054.1, read on the forward strand.
ACGGTGAGCGCCTCCATCGCGCGAGGAGTAAAGCCCGTCACCTTCTTGGCCAGCTTCGCCGCGTACATCTTCAGGAAGTGGTGCGTCAGCAGCGGCACGTCCTCGGGCCTGTCACGCAGCGGCGGCAGCTCGATGGTGATGACGTTGAGGCGGTAGAAGAGGTCCTCGCGGAACTTGCCCTGCTCCTTGGCCCGCGTCAGGTCCACGTGCGTGGCGGCGATGACGCGCACGTCCACCTTCACCGGCTCGTTGGCGCCCACGCGCTTGACTTCACCCTCCTGCAGCACGCGCAGCAGGCGCACCTGGGTGGCCGGCGGCACGTCGCCAATCTCGTCCAGGAAGATGGTGCCGCCGTCGGCCGCCTCGAACAGGCCCTTCTTGTTGCCCGTGGCGCCGGTGAAGGCCCCCTTCATGTGGCCAAACAGCTCGCTCTCCAGCAGCGTCTCGGTGAGCGCCGAGCAGTTGATGGCCACGAAGGGCTTGTCCTTGCGCTGGCTGCGGTAGTGGATGGCGCGCGCCACCAGCTCCTTGCCCGTGCCGCTCTCGCCCTGGATGAGCACCGTGGCCGTGGAGTGGCTCACCGTCTCCACCAGCTTGAACACCGCCCGCATCTGCGAGGACTGGCCAATCAGGTCCTCGAACTGGCTGCGCGCGGTGAGCGCCTCTTCCAGCGCCCGGGTGCGGTCCTTGAGCGCCTTGCGCTCGGCGGCCTTGCCCACCGTGAGGCTCAGGTCGTCGATGTTCTCGAACGGCTTGGTCAGGTAGTCGTACGCACCCGCCTTCACCGCCTCGACGGCCGTCTCCACCGTGGCGTAGGCGGTCATCATGATGACCTCCACGTCCGGCCGCTCGGCCTTGATGGCCTTGAGCAAGTCCATGCCCGACAGGTGGGGCATGTTGATGTCCAGCACCGCCACGTCGATGGAGGGGTCCTTGGCCGCCGCCAGCCCTTCCACGGCGTCGTCGATGGCGACGACCGGGTAGCCTTCGCGCTGAAGGATCGAAGTGACGGCCTTCAGGACTACGGGGTCATCATCGACCACGAGGATCTTGGCGCGTTTGGGTTGAGTCACGGCAACCTCTCGAGCTGCAGGGGTATGGGGAGAAAGACAGTGAAGCGGGAGCCCTGGCCCAGTTGGGTGTCGACCTTGAAGACACCCCCGTGGTCCTGGACGATGCGGTACGCGATGGACAAGCCCAGACCGGTACCTTCACCGGGTGGCTTGGTTGTGAACGAAGGCTCGAAGATGTGCTTCAGGTGTTTCTCTTCAATTCCCGTGCCCGTGTCGGTGACGGCGAAGAAGCAGCGGTCCCCGTCGCGCCCGGTGTCTACCTTGAGCAGGCCCTCTGCCCTGGGCAGGGCATACAAACCGTTCTGCAAGAGGTTGAGCAGCACCTGGGACAGCTGCGCCGGGTCCCCGTACAGCTTGGGCAGCTCGTCGGCCAGGTTCAGCTCCAGCTTCACCTTGGGGTTGGCCTTGAGCTGCGCCTTGAACAGCACCGCCGCGTCCTCGATGCACTTGGACAAGTCGAACAGCCGGCGGTCCTCCTCGCGGCTGTGGCGGCTGAACTTCAGCAGGCTCTCGACGATGCGCTTGCACCGGATCGCGCTCTCCTCGATGAGATCCAACGATTCGGTGTCCGCCTCGGTGCGGCCCGCATCGCGCTTCATCAGCTGCGCGAAGGCGAGGATGCCGCCCAGCGGGTTGTTGATCTCGTGGGCCACGCCGCCCGCCAGCTGCCCCACCGCCGCCATCTTCTCGTTCTCGATGAGCCGCTTGGTCAGCGCGTGCTCATCCGTCACGTCGCGGTAGGTGAGCACCACCCGGCCGTCACCCGGCATGGGGTAGGCGGCCACCACGAACGAGCGCCCCTTCTGCTGAATCTCCGCCCGGGCGCTCTTGCCCGTCTCCAGCGCCACCGGCAGCGGGCAGCCCTGGCAGGGCATGTCCCGGCCGAAAAGGTACTGGTAGCACGTGGCCGCCGAGGCGTTGGCCCCCTCACCCTGCGAGGCCACCTTCAGGTACGCCAGGTTGGCCCGGCGCACCGAGTAGTCCCCCTGCATCACCGACAGCGGAGACTCGATGCAGTCGAACGTCTGCTCCCAGTCGCGCTTGGCCTGGCT
>DATHBR010000055.1:0-221730 GCA_035296065.1 Myxococcaceae bacterium
GTAGCCCAGCACCTCCACCAGCGAGGGGTGGCGCAGCCGGGTGAGCGCTTCGATTTCGTTCTGCTGCCAGACGAGCTGCTGCGCGGTGATGGACTTCGCCGAGTGCTTGCTGATCTTGATGGCCACCAGGCGCTGCTGGGCATCACGCGCGCGGTACACCACGCCAAAGCCGCCAGCGTTCAGCACCCCCTCGATGACGTAGGCGCCCACGGGCGTCCCGGGCGCGAGCGCACCGGGGATGTTCTTCCCACCGCTATTGGGAGGAGGAGGAGGGCCCATCGTCTTGAAGTCCCCCAGAATGCCAGCTTGGGGGGGGATCGTTAAAGGCTGAGGCTTCATAGGATGTCAGGAGGGATCTCCGGAGCCAACCTGATACGTCTGATATCAGAGTGATTCGCTCTGTCATTGCCTGTGTAGGGTTGCCGGCCTAACGTCCCGGCAAGCAACCGGCACGGACCCTCCGGGCCTGACAGGAGCGCCCCGCGCTGCCTGTCCCCGGACTCCGCCGCCCCTACCCAGGAGAGCGCCAGTGGCAGACAACATGCCGATCGAGGAGATCGGCCGGGAAGTTCGCGCCATCATTGCCGGGGCCCTCAAGCGCCCGCTGGAGCAGGTTCCCCTCACCGCCCGCCTGGAGGGAGGCCTGGGCATCGACTCGATGGCGATGATCGAGATCAACATCGCCCTGGAGGAGAAGTTCCGCTTCGCCATGCCGGACATGGCCTCGCCGGCCGAGGCGAACCTGAACACGGTGGAGGACCTGGCGCGGTTCGTCCAGGCGCAGGTGGCGCGGCAGCGCCAAGGCAGGGCGTCATGACGGCGGTGGACCTGGCGCTGCGGCACCCGGATGAGCGTGAGGCCGCCAAGCGCACCGCCGAGGAGCAGCGGGCGCACGAGGCGCGCGAGGTGGCGCAGCACTACGAGCACAACCCGGAGATCTTCAGCCTCGTGCTGGACAAGCGGCTGGCGTACTCCACCGGAGTGTTCCTCTCGCCCGAGGAAAATCTGGAGACGGGCCAGGAGCGCAAGTTCGCCCGGGTGGCCGCCAAGCTGAACATCCAGCCCGGAGAGCGGGTGCTGGACGTGGGGTGTGGCTGGGGCAGCCTGCTGCTGTACCTGGCCCAGCACACGCAGGGGCAGTTCCAGGGCATTACCCTGAGCAGCCGGCAGCGCGAGGTGGCGCTGCAGCGCGCGAAGGACTGGGGCGTGGCGGACCGGGTGCGGGTGGACCTGACGCACGTCGAGGCGTTCAACCCGCCGCCGGAGAGCTACGACGTGGTGCTCTTCTCCGGCAGCATCGTGCACATGCACAACCGGGAGGCCATTCACCAGCTGGTGGGGCGCACGCTGAAGCCGGGCGGCCGGCTGTTCATCTCGGACTGCTACTTCCCGGAGCAGTCGCGCGGCAACCGTGACAGCAACGCCACGCGCTACATCTTCGTGACGGCGCTGGGCTACTGCCGGCTGCTGAGCCTGTCGGAGGAGCTGGGCCTCATCGAGCGCGCGGGGTTGGATCTGCTGCACGTGGAGGACCTGACGAGCTCGTACGTGCAGACGCTGGGGCATTGGATCGACAACGTGCGCGCCAACCGCGAGCGCATCGAGGCGATGGCGCCGGGCTTCTCCCGGGTGCTGCAGGGGTACATGACGGTGGCGAAGCTGTCGTTCGCCCGGCGCACGGCGCTCGAGTACATGATCCTCGCGACGAAGGGGGCACCGAAGGTGCACGTGGCGGGCTGGCCCATCCCCGGGAACGCGAGGTGAGCGAACCCAGGACGCTGGCCGGACTCCTGCGGGCCCGGGCCCAGTCGCAAGGTGAGCGGCTGGCCCTGCGCTACAAGGAGGGGGAGCAGTGGCTGCCCCGCACCTGGAGCGAGACGTGGGAGGAGGCCCGCGCGGTGGCGGCGGCGCTCCACGCCCGGGGAGTGCGCCCGGGGGATGGGGTGCTGCTGCTCATCCCCGAGGTGCGCCCGGCGGTGAGCGCGCTGTTTGGCGCGTGGGCGCTGGGGGCGGTGCCGAGCATCCTCGGCGTGCCCTACCGGCTGTCGGACCTGGACGCGTACCTGGAGCAGCTGCGCGCCACGGCTCGCAAGCTGAACGCGAAGGCGCTGGTGCTCTCAGGGGTGCTGGCGGACATGGCGGGCGAGGGCTCCTCGGAGGGCCCTACGCTGATCATCGCCGACACGCTGGTGGAGGAGGGCCGGGCGCTGCCGTTGCAGCCCGAGCCGGACGCGGCACCGGGCCCGTGCCTGGTGCAGCTCACCAGCGGCAGCACGAGCCACCCCCGCGGGGTGGTGCTCTCGCATGAGAAGGTGATGCTGCACATGCGGAGCATGAGCCAGGCGCTGCCCTCGCCCGCGCACGCGGTGGCGGTGTCCTGGCTGCCGCTGCACCATGACATGGGGCTGCTGGGCGGGCTGCTGTTCCCCTTCTTCAACGACTTCCCGGCGCACCTGCTCTCGCCGTTGGACTTCCGGCAGCGGCCGTTCAGCTGGCTGGAGGCGATGAGCCAGTTCAAGGGCACCATCTGCGCGGCGCCTCCCTCGGCGTACGCCCTCTGCATGGGGCTGGCGAACCGGGCGCGCGAGGCGGGGTTGGACCTGAGCGCCTGGGAGGTGGCGATGATTGGCGCCGAGCCCATCTCGCCGGAGCTGCTGCGCCGCTTCGCGGACCGGTTCGCCCCGTGTGGCTTCCGGGCGGAGGCCTTCTTCCCGGTGTACGGGCTGGCCGAGGCCACGGTGGCGGTGACGTTCCCCGGGAAGCTGGCGCCCACGGTGGTGGACCGGGTGGACCGGGCCACGCTGGAGCGCGAGGGGCGCGCGGTGCCCTGCGCGGAAGGCCCCGGAGCGCTGGAGCTGACGGGCGTGGGCCGCCCCATCCCGCACACCGAGGTGCGGCTGATGGACGAGCGCGAGCAGCCGGTGCCCGAGCGGGTGCAGGCGGAGGTGTGGGTGCGCGCGGCGACGCTGATGGACGGCTACCACCAGGAGCCGGAGCTGACGGCGGCCACGGTACAGGAGGGCTGGCTGCGCACGGGAGACCTGGGCTACCAGGCGGGCGGCTCGCTCTTCATCACCGGGCGCAAGAAGGAGCTGATCATCAAGGGAGGCCACAACCTGATTCCCTCCATCCTCGAGGAGCTGGCCTCCGAGGTGGAGGGGGTGAGGGCCGGGTGCGTGGCGGCGGTGGGCGTGCGCTCCGAGCAGCGGCAGACGGAGCTGGCCTACGTGCTGGCGGAGACGAAGCTGGAGCAGCAGGCCCGGGCAGCCCTGGGTGAGCGCATCCGCGAGCGGCTGCGGGCCCACGGCATCACGATTGACCATGTGCTGCTGGTGGCGCCGGGCACCCTGCCGAAGACGACGAGCGGGAAGATGAAGCGCCGGGCCCTCGCCGGGGCCATCGCCGCCGGGCGGATTACCGGCACGCTGGCCTGACGCCTCACGGGCGGGGCGGTAGCAGGAACGCGGCGTGCGCCGTGGCGATCAGCCGCGAGCGGTCCTGCTGCCAGGCCTCGATGCGCAGGTTGGCCATGCGGCGCCCCTGCCGGGTGACGATGGCCTGAGCGAAGGTGTCCTGCAGCGCGCCGGGGCGCAGGAACTCCGCCGAGAAGCTGACCAGCGAGGGCATGCGCTCCGTCCCCTCCTGGAGCAGCAGCTCGAAGAGGGCAGCCGACTCCAGCAGCGTGCCCAGCGCTCCACCGTGCACCGAGCCGCGGCCCTCGAGCTGGGGCGAGTACGCCATCCGGCAACGCACCTGTCCCTCCACCTCCTCGACGCCAATGCCCAACAGGCGCGCGTAGGCAATGGCCTCGGTGAGCCGCCGGTAGTCACGGCTCTGGCGCACCTGGCGCAGCAGCTCGGCCAGCGCGGCGGGGGCGGAAGGTTCCATGGCTCATGCCTCCGGAAGGCTGAAGGTGCCCTGCGCGAAGGCCACGGCGTCCGCCGCGTCCCCGTCATGCACCAGCGCACGGACGAAGGCCACCGAGGGTGTCAGCGCGTAACACTCCGCGTGCGCGGTCAGCTCCTGGCCGGGGCGCGAGGGGCGCAGGTGATCGACGCGCAGCTCCAGGGTGACGATGGGCCGCAGCCGCTGCATCCGCAGACATACGGCGCTGCCACACGCCACGTCCACCAGGGTGGTGATGACGCCACCGTGCACCCCGCCCGTCTCCGGGTCCCCCACCAGCGCCTGGGTGTAGGGCAGCGCGCACGTCGCCTTCCCCTCGGCCGTGGTCACCAGTCGAAGGCCCAACACACGGTTGAGCGGCGTGCGCTCTTCAACGAAGGAGCGGAGCATTTCCACCATGTCACCGATGATACAATGATACACTGCGTTCGCATGAGTTTTGACTGGCCTAAAGACTTTCAGCGAATCCCAGACGCGGACTGGACGACGGCGCCGCTGGACCCGCTGGGGCAGCGATATGACTCGATGGCCCGTCACCTCTGGTACACGAACCTGGAGCTGACGCTCGAGCAGCTCTCGGCGGCGCTGAAGCCCGGGCAGGTGTTGATAGACTATTCGGGAGGTACCGGCATCCTGGCGCGCCAGTTGCTCCAGCGGGTGGCAGGAATTGGCGTGGTGATGGTGGATGCCTCGCCCCGCTTCCTCCGCGTCGCGCTGGAGCACTTCCGCGAGCAGCCCCGGGTGGCCTTCCGGCTCCTGAACTACCTGGAGGGCCAGCGCCGGCTGCAGCGGCTCGACGAAGTGCTGGAGCCCGCGCTGGTGCAGCGAGGCGTGGATGGGCTCGTGTCCACCAACGCGGTGCACCTGTACCCGGACCTGGAGGACACCTTCCAGGCGTGGGCGCGCGTGGTGCGCCCGGGCGGCAAGGTCTTCGTTCAGTCCGGAGACATCCGCAATCCCGAGGGAAAACCCGGCGAGTGGCTGATCAGCGAGGTGGTGGCGAAGGTGCGTGAGGTGGCCCGGGAGGTGGCCGCCGGGGATCCGCGCTACGCGCCGTACCGCGAGGTGCTGGCGAACCCCGAGCGCATGGCGGCCTACGACGCGCTCTGGCGCAAGGTGTTCCTGCCCATCCGGCCCGTGTCCGAGTACCGGGAGGCGCTGACCCGGGCGGGCTTCACCGTCACCGGCGTCATCACCCGCACGGTCGATGTGGGCGTGCTCGAGTGGTACGAGGCCACCAGTGTCTATCCTGACCTGCTGGCCTGGGTGGGCGGCTCTCCGAAGGTGGACCGGCGGCAACCCACCCCGTCCGAGTTGCAGGACCGGCTGGATCTGCTCAAGCAATCATTTCTCAAACTCTTCAGCGGAAGAGACGTTTATCAAAGCACCTGGACTTACCTTGTCGCAGAGAAGTGACGAAAGCCTCTCATGCACATTGGCCAACTGCTGACACGCGCGGCGCAGCGCCATCCGTCCCATACGGCCTGGTTCAAAGGTGACACAGAGGTGCCCTACTCCGAGGTGGAGCGCCGTGTCACCTGGCTGGCCCGGGCGCTGCGGGGGCTGGGGCTCGCGGACGGGGCTCGCGTGGGGATGCTGCTGCCCAACAGCCCCGAGGCCATCGAGGTGATGTTCGCCACCATGAGGGCCGGGCTGGTCATCGTCCCGCTGAACATCCGGCTGCACCCGGACGAGCACGCCACCATCCTCGAGGACGCCGGGTGCTCGCTGCTCGTCTACGGGGCTGACTTCACCCCGCTGCTGCCCTCCCTCCGGCAGCGGCTGACCAGGCTGAAGATGTGCGTGGTGGGCCCGGTGTCGACAGGTGACCCGAACTACGAGGAGTTGCTGGAGACGGAATGCCGCAAGGAGGAACTGGCGACGGAAAGCCCCCAGGAGGAGCCGCAGCCACGCCCCGAGCACCTGGCGTGGCTCTTCTACACCTCGGGAACGACAGGCAAGCCCAAGGGCGTGATGCTGACGCACCGCAACCTGCTCACGCTGGTCAGCGTCAACCTGATCGATCTCAACTCCCCCCAGCCCGGGGACGTGCTGCTGCACGCGCTGGCCCTCAGCTTCGCGGGGGGCTTCTTCATGCTCCACCACGTGGCGCGGGCGGTGACGCACGTCTTCCTGCCCCGCTTCGACCCGGTGGCCTTCTTCCAGATGGTCGCGAAGCACAAGGTGACGACGGTGGCGCTGGTGCCAACGATGATCAACATGCTGGTGCGCTCGCCGGCCCGCACCGAGTATGACCTGTCGAGCCTGCACACCATCTTCTATGGCGGCGCGCCGATGCATGCCGAGCGGCTCACCGAGGCCCTGGCCGCCTTCGGCCCCATCTTCCTGCAGAGCTACGGGCTGGGCGAGTCGCCGCTGACGATCACCGTGCTGGGCAAGGACGAGCACACCGGAACGCGCGCGCAGTCGGCGGGCCGCGTCACCTCGCTCGTGTCGCTGCGCATCCAGGACGAGGACTGGAAGCCCCTGGAGCAAGGCAAGGAGGACGAGCCCAACGAGGGGGAGATCGCCGTGAGCAGCGATCTGGTGATGTCCGGCTACTGGCAACGCGAGAAGGCCACCGAGGACGTTCTGCGGGACGGCTGGTTCCGCACCGGAGACATCGGACATCTGGACAAGGACGGCTACCTCTACATCAGCGACCGCAAGAAGGACCTGATCAAGAGCGGCGGCGCGACCGTGTCACCGCGAGAGGTGGAGGAGATCATCCACCAGCACCCCGCCGTGCAGGAGGTCGCCATCATCGGCGTGCCGGATGACACCTGGGGCGAGTCCGTCAAGGCGCTGGTGGTGCTGCGGCAGGGGGCGAGCACCACGGAGCCGGAGCTCATCGCCTTCTGCAAGGACCGGCTCGCCTCCTTCAAGAAGCCCCGCTCGGTGGAGTTCGTGCAGGACCTGCCCAAAAGTGCCAACAACAAGGTACTTCGGCGAGAGCTGCGTGAGCGATACTGGCAGGGCAGGGCCCGGAAGGTCTGAGCCGAGCCTCTGGTTGCACACCACATCGACCCCAAGGAGATTGCCGTGCTTTCGACGCCCTTCACCGAGCTCGTGGGATGCAGTGTGCCGATTCAGCTGGCGGGCATGGGAGGCGTGGCCGTCCCCCGGCTCGCGCTCGCCGTGGCGGAGGCGGGCGGGCTGGGGATGATCTCCTCGGCGCTCATGTCCCCCCCCGAGCTGGCGCGGACGCTGGACCAGCTGCGTGAGCGCACCTCGAAGCCCATCGGCGTCAACGTCGTCGTGGCCTTGCATGATCCGCGGGAGCTCGTCGAGGCGGCCGCCTCCCGGGCGAGGGTGGTCGAGTTCTTCCTCGGCACCCCGGAGCGCTCCCTGGTGGAGCTTGTCCACAAGGGCGGCGCGCTGGCGTGCTGGCAGGTGGGCTCCAAGGAGGACACGCTGGCGGCGGCCGAGGCGGGCTGTGATCTGATCGTCGTGCAGGGCTCGGCGGCCGGCGGCCACGTCGAGGGCCGCACCAGCCTGCTGTCGCTGCTGGACGAGGTGCTCGACGAGGTGCGCGTGCCCATCATCGCGGCGGGAGGAATCGGCTCGGGCCGGTCGATGGCGGCCGCGCTCGCCGCGGGGGCCTCGGCCGTGCGGGTAGGCACCCGCTTCGCCGCGGCGGAGGAGGCCGACATCCACCCGCTCTACGTCCAGAAGCTGATCGAGGCCCGGGCGAAGGACACGGTGCTCACCGAGGCCTTCCACGTCATGTTGCCCAACATGCCCCACCGCGTGCTGCGCTCGTGCGTCGAGGCCGCCACCGCCTTCCAGGGTGAAATCACCGGTGAGCTGGTCATGAATGGCAAGAAGATGCCCCTGCCCCGCTGGGCGGTGCCCTGCCCCACCCGGGAGACGACGGGCGCCATCGAGGCGATGGTGCTGTACGCCGGCGAGTCCACCAGCATGGTGAAGTCGGTTCAGCCCGCCGCGACCATCCTCGAGGAGCTGGCCCAGGGGGCCGAGCGCCACCTGCGCCAGTGGGCCACCCGCCTGGGGGCCACCGGCGCGCGCTAGCGCCCGCGCTTCGCCCGCTCACTGCCTGATGACGCGGGCCAGCACCTGGAGAAGCTGCTGGGAATCGAACGGCTTCTCCACCCAGCCGTTGGGGGCCGTCTCCAGGAAGGTGCGCGCGCGCGGGGTGTAGGCGCCCCCCGTCATGAAGATGAAGCGCGAAGTCACCTCCGGCCGCTGCTGCTGCAGGTGCTCGTACAGGTCCATCCCCGACAGGCCCGGCATCATCAAGTCACAGAAGATGACGTCAAACGACTCGCCGGCCTGCAGCAGCGCCAGCGCCTGCTGCCCGCTGTCCACCACCGTGGAGGTGTGCTGCCGGCCCAGCACCCGGGCCAGGGCCCGCCCCACCGCCGCCTCGTCGTCGATGATCAGCACCCGGCCACGGCCCTTCTCCACCTGCACCGGAGCGGCCTCGCTGGGGCGGGGCACCGAGGGGGCCACCGGCAACAACACCGTGAAGGTGGAGCCGCGCCCCTGCACGGTGCTCACCGTGAGCTCGCCGCCCAGCGCCTTGACGATGCTGTGGCAGATGGACAGCCCCAGCCCCGTACCCGCTCCCACCGGCTTGGTGGTGAAGAAGGGGTCGAAGATGCGGGGTAGCACCTCGGGGGAGATGCCCACTCCGGTGTCGCTCACCTCCACCGCCACCCGGCCCGAGGCGTCCTGGCGCACCCGGACGGCAATCTCACTGTCCTGCGTGTTGCCCTCGGGAATGGCCTGCGCGGCGTTCACCAGCAGGTTGAGGAACACCTGGCCCAGCCGCGCGCCGTCCGCGTACACGGCGGGCACCGGCTCGTACTGCGTGACGAGCCGCGCCCGCGAGCGCACCTCGTGGAGCGCCATCTTGATGGACAGCTCGAGCACCTCCCGCACATTCACCGCCACCCGCTGCTCCTCGCCCTGGCGCGAGAAGACCTTCAAGTCTCTCACGATGGTGCGCACCCGCTCCGCGCCCGCGTGCGCCTCGGCGAGCATCGTCCTCAGCTCGCTCAGCCGGGAGCGCCACCCCGGGGCTTCCGCCAGGGCGGGGGCCTGCTGCTCCATGTCCTGGACGAGCTGCCCCACCTCGCGGTCCGCCAGCGCCAGGTTGCTCAGCACATAGGTGAGCGGGTTGTTGATCTCATGGCCCACTCCGGCGGCGAGCGTGCCCATCACCACCATGCGGTCGGCCTGCATCAGCTGCGCTTCCATCTGCTTGCGCTCGGTGATGTCGCGCCCCATCACCAGCACCGACGGCTGGCCATCGAACTCGATGGGCATCGCCACCGTCTCGCTGTAGAACCAGGTGCCGTCGCGGCACACGGTGCGCATCTGCTGGGGCGGCACCGGCTGGCCCGAGGCGATGATGCGCTGCACCCGCTGGCGGATCAGCTCCTTGTCCTCCGGGTGAATGAACTCCAGCACATGGCGGCCCAGCATGTCGCTGGGGTGCTCGAACCCCATGCGCTTGAGCATGATGGGGTTGACGTACACGTAGCGGTGATCGCGGTGCACGCAGATGCCATCGGGCGAGCTCTCGATGAGCTTGCGGAAGGCCTGCTCGGAGCGCTGCAGGGCCTGCTCGGTGCGCCTGCGCTCGGTGATGTCCTTGAACACCGACAGCCAGCAGCCCTCCACGCCGCGCGAGTCCCGCACCGCCGAGGAGTAGCGCTGCAGCACCCTGCCGTCGCGCAGCACCACCTCGTCCTCACCCGGCTCGGGCAAGGCGCTGCCTTCCGGCGCGGCATAGCGCCGCTGGAAGGACTCCGCGTCGGCCACGGCGGGCAGGCAGTGCTCAATCACCGTCACGTGCAGCCCCTCGCCCCTGCGGCAGGGCTCCTCCAGCGGCTCGATGTTCCACAGCTGGAAGAAGTGGTGGTTGGCGTAGAGCACGCGGCCCGAGCGGGCCTCCACCAGGTAGAGCCCCAGCGGCAGGTCATCACTCATCCGCCAGGACTGGGTGGCCTCGAAGCTCAAGGCCTCCAGGCTGTGCACGGGCGGCGGCTTCAGGAGCCTTTCAGAGGGCAGCGCCATGGCCGCAGTTTGCCTTCAAACTTCCTGCTTTTGCACAAAGGCCCGTACGGGCTCGTGCCAGGCAGCCGACCGGCTGGCCGGCTGGCATCAGCGAGACAGGGCCGCTCCAATAATCTCGTGACATCGATCCGACGCGGCCACGCCCGCCTCGTGCGTCTGCTCCAGCGGGCCGACGGGAGGATGGAGGGTGACGTGGATGTCCCCGGTGCGCGCCGTCACCCTGGCGCCCCGGGGCATCAGCTCGAACGAGCCGGAGATCGTCACGGGCAGCACCCGCACGCCGGCGCGCGAGGCGATGTGAAAGGCGCTGTTGTGGAACGGCTGCAGCCTGCCATCCCGGCTGCGCGTGCCCTCCGGGAAGAAGACGGTGGACCAGCGCCGCGCGGTCTGCTGCGCCTGCCGCAGCCCGGCCAGCGAGGCCTTCATGCTGCGCGGATCCACGGAGATATGGCCAAACAGCCGCATGCCCCAGCCGATGAGCGGAATGCGGAACGCTCCCACGCGCGCCACCATGCGCACCGGTGTCAGCGGCTGGAGCGCCGCCACCATCACCACCGCGTCGAGCAGGCTCTGGTGGTTGGCGACGATGATGTAGCGCTCGTCCCGGGAGACGTGCTCGGCGCCACGCACCACCAGCCTGGCGCCCACCAGCGCCAGAATGCCTCGCGCCCACCCGATGGAGCACACGTCATGCACGCGCTGCCGGCGATCCACGGGCAGCGCCAGCAGGGCCAGCGGGATGAACACCACCAGCGAGAGCATGGACCAGGCGGCGGCCAGCGCCGTGCGCACCCACTGCACGGCACGGAAGGGGGCACGCTGGGGCATGCGCCCTTTTACCCTTCGAGGAACTGCTGGCTCCAGTGGCGAAGCATGGGAATGGCGCGCTCTCCGGCCGAGAGCAGCGGCCTGGGCCGGTAGAGCTTGTGCTCCCAGATGGGGATGTCCTCCTCCACCTGCCGGAGGATCTCCGCCACCAGCGCCTTGCCCACCTTGTTGGCGCCGCCGGGCTGGGCGGGCTCACGGATGAAGAAGGTGTGCCGCAGGGCCACGAAGTCGTCGTCCACCGGCGTGGCCGCGGAGATGAACGTCACATCCGCGATGCCCGTGAAGCGGATGACCCAGTAGCCCAGCCCGTGGGCCTCGCCCTGGATGCGCCCGTCCACCGGGCCGCGCGGCGTGGGCTGCAGCATCTTGGAGTCCATGCGGAACACATGGCCCTCGGTGGCCAGCTCCGCCTCGGGCATCGAGAGCGCGCTGTGCACATAGCGGAAGTGCGTGGGGTCCGCGACGTTCTCGGAGATCTCCTGCACATGGGTGCGGATGCGCCACTGCTTCTTCTGGAAGAGCTCCCAGCCTGGCGCCGTGGCCTCGGGCAAGGTGGGCACCTGCCAGGCCGGCGCCGCCGCGTCCGCCGCGTGGTGCACGAGGATGACGCCGTTGAGCTCGTGCACCGGCCACGAGGTGAGCTTCGCGCCAGGAGGAATCTTCGGCGCGTGAGGAATCTCCACGCAGGCGCCCTGGCCGTCGAAGCGCCAGCCGTGAAACGGGCACTGGAGGCTGCCCTGCTCAACCCGGCCCCCGTGCCCCAGGTGCGCGCCCAGGTGTGGGCAGTACGCATCGAGCACGTGCGCCACGCCCTGCTCCGTCCGGAAGAGCACCAGCTCCCGGCCCAGGCACGACAGCGGCAGCACGCCCCCCGTGGGCAGCTCGTCGGACCAGGCGACCTGGAACCAGCCCCGCGGATAGGACGTGAAGGGGAAGCGAGGGCTCATGGGGCCTTGCGGGCCTTGCGCGCGGGCTTGCCCACCTTCGCCTTGGGGCTCTTTCGGGGCGGGGCTGCGCTCTGGGGCTGCTTGGCCACGCGGGGCTTCACCAGCTGGCGCCGCGTCTTCAGGTCCCGGATGCAGCGCTCTCCCACGCGGCGGGTGAGGGCGTGGTTCATCGTGGAGCCCACCGCGATGCCCACCACCGGCAGCGCCCGCGCCAACATTCCCTTGGAGAGCTTCAGCAGCGCGATCTTCGCCATCACGCTGAGCACCATCTTCGAGACTTCGCGCGGGGCGTACGTCCACACCGCGTCCTTGCCGGCCCGCGCCGCCTGGCTGAGCTCGCCCAGCACGTCCCCGCCGCTCTGGGCGTCATAGGTGCCCACCGAGGCCAGCAGGAAGGCGATCTGCCGCTCCTCGGGGCGGGTGATGTCGAAGCCATAGAGGTGGCTGAGCACCAGCGCCATCTCCACCTCGAACTTGAGCACCAGGCCGATGTCCGCCAGCGTGCCGCCCGCGGCCGCCACCAGGCTGCCCAGCCCGGGGATGAGGGCCGGAGCCGCCGTCAGCCCGCCGCTCACCGCGCTGCGCCGGGCGAATTGGCGCAGCACCTCCCCGGCGGCGGCCTCCACCGCGGCGCTCTCCGCGTCCGGGTGGCGCTCCCGGGCCCGGCTCAGGTGCTGCTGGGACAGGGCGATGAGGCTGTCCGTGTCGGCGATGATGCGCTCGACGGCGGTGAGCAGCTGACGTCCCTGGCGTTGGCCCTCGGCCTCGGTCATGACTTCCTCGCGGGTGGCGCGTCCCGGGCCAGATGCCCGGGTTCAGGTGACAGACGCTGGTCGACCCGCTCCAACCCTGTCAAGCCACGCGGGCGCCAGCCCACGGCCGCTGATAGGTTGCGGCCCATGTCCGCCCTGTCACCTGCCTCGTTGCGCCTGCCGAGCCTCCGCGTGGCGCTGTGCTGCGCCGCGGTGCTCACCAGCACGCTGGCGCTTGCCCAGGCCCCGAGCCCCCCCGCCTCCGGCGCCGCGCTGGGGCCGGGGCAGCTCGTGTTCGGCATCATGGGCCAGCCGCTCCACACCGCTCCCAATGGCCCGATGAAGGGGCGCGTGCAGGGGGCTCCCGCGCTGCTGCTCGAGCAGGGGCCCGTCGCCAGGGAGGGCGTGCGCTGGTTCCGGGTGCTCACCGCGGACCTTTCGCAGGGCTGGCTGCCGCTGGCGGCCATTGTCTCCCGCGCTCCGGCGCAGCTGCGCGTGCCGGCGGGCGCGCTGGGCGAGCCGTGCTCCCCGGATGATGAGGCGTGCTGGAAGGACCCGAACGCCACCGAGGCCGTGGAGTGGGACGGCTCACGCGGCATGCAGCTGCTGGCCGCCTCGGTGAAGCCGCGCTGCACCAGCGCCGTGCCCTGCCTGCGTGAGACGCCCTGGCTCAAGCTCACCGATGGGACGAAGCAGGGCTGGGTGGACGCCGAGAGCGTGAGCCTCACCTGGGCGCCCGTGGACGCGGCCCCCGCGGGCCGGCCGTGCGCGGTGCACCTGGCCTACGGGCTCCAGGGCCTGGTGCGCGGGCCCTTCCTGGGACACCCGGAGCTGTCCGGCATCACCGCCCTGGTGCAGGTGCCCTCCAAAAGCTCGGTGAGCCTCCCCGAGCCCATCTCCACCGTGCTGCTGTCCGACCGGCGCCTCACGCTGCTCTCCCAGGAGTGCCGGCGCCAGGAGTTCTCCGACGCGGATGATGGGCTGGTGGACCTGGCGGCTTTTCAGTGCGTCGCCCCGGAGAGCTGCCAGCACGCGCTGATGCTCGAGGCCCACTACCGCACCGGCCACAGCAGCGGCGCCAGGCTGTACCTCGTCTCCGCGCGCAGCTTCCACCTGCCCCAGGTGAGCGCCCTGGAGCTGCAGCGCTCCGCCTCCGAGGGGGAGAGCTCCTACCAGGCGAGCGCCTCGTGGTGGGCGGAGAGCTCGCCCCAGGCCGAGGGGGCTAAGCTGTGGATCGTCCGGGCCACCAAGGAGCACGTGGACGAGGGCAAGGCCCAGGCTCCGCGCGTGGGCGTCGAGCAGGTGAGCGTGGGGCCGGTGGATGATCACCCCACGCACCCGGCGCACCCCACCCCGCGCGTCTTCCAGGCGGTGCTGCTCGCGGAGGGAGCCACGCGAGACAGCCTGCTGGCGAAGCTGGGCTCGGTGGAGGCGTGCCTGGGCCAGCCCCTTCCCCGCTTCGAGCTGCTGCGCGGCGGCAGCTGGGTGCACGCCGCCGGCCGGCTCTTCGAGACGCCTCAGCAGGCCGCGGCCTGGAAGGCCTCCGTTCACCGCTGTGGCGTGAGGCAGGGCTTCACCTTCGCCACCCTGCCCAACCTCGCCCGCCCGTGAGCCCCGCGCCCGGGGCCGCGCGCGCTAGGCCCCGGCCATCACCGCTTCGACGGCGGCCACGTCCTTGGGGATGGCGGCGGTGAGCACCTCGTGCCCGTCCGTCGTCACCAGCACGTCGTCCTCGATGCGGATGCCGCGCACGTCCGAGAACTGCGCCAGCCGCGCCCGGTCCAGCCGGTCTCCCGCCAGCGCCGAGAGCCTGGGGTCCTTGAGGATGGCTGGCACCACGTACAGGCCCGGCTCGATCGTCACCGCCATGCCAGGCTCCAGGTCCCGGTCCATGCGCAGGAAGCGGTGGCCGAACTCCTTGGAGCGCGTGCGGCCCGGCGCGTAGCCGGCCCGGTCTCCCAGATCCTCCATGTCGTGCACGTCCAGGCCAATCAGGTGGCCAATGCCGTGGGGGAACAGCAGCGTGGTGACGCCATCGGCGACCAGCTCCTCCGCGTCTCCGCGCAGGATGCCCAGCTCCACCAGCCCCCGGGCCAGGCTCTGGTGGGCCAGCATGTGCACGTGCCGGTAGCGCACGCCGGGCTTCACCGCGGCGATCGTCTCGCGCTGCGCGCGCAGCACCAGCTCGTACAGCTCCTTCTGCGGGGTGGAGAAGCGCCCGGTGACGGGCCAGGTGCGCGTCACGTCCGCGGCCCAGCCTCCCGGGCTCTCGCCGCCCACGTCCGCCAGCAGCAGGTCGCCCGCCTGCATCATGTGCTGGTGGTGGTGGTTGTGCAGCACCTCGCCGTGCACCGTGACGATGGGGTGGTAGGCGGCGCCCACGTCCCGCGCCATGAACTCCTGCTCCATGGCGGCGCGCACAACGGACTCGCGCAGCCCGGGCCGGGTGGCGCGCATCCCCGCGCGGTGAGCCGCCACGGTGGCCTCGGCGGCCTGCCGCATCTCCGCCACCGCGACGTCATCATGGCGCAGGCGCAGGGCGATCATCGCGTCCGCCAGCCGCTCGTCCACCGGCGCCAGCCGCCCGGGGCGCACCTCGCGGCCGAGCAGCTCCGCCAGCTCCACGCACGTCTCCAGCTCGGGCGTGGGCAGCGTGGCCACCTTGCGGCCCTTGAGCGCCGCGGGCAAGTCATCGCGCTTGCGCACCGGGCAGCCCAGCCGCTCGGAGAGCTCCGCGAAGCTGGGCACCTCGCCCTCCCACAGCGCGTCATCCGGCCCGGGCTCGTGCAGGTAGAGCGCCCACTGCTGGCCGTCGAAGAAGGCCAGGGCGTCCGGCGCGCTCAGGCCGAACAGGTAGAGGAAGTGGCTGGCCGCCCGGAAGTCATACTGCTGCGCGGCGTAGTTGCGCGGGCGCGGCTTGCCCGAGGCCAGCAGGGCAGGCGCATCGGCCAGGGCCCTGGCCAGCAGTTGTCTGCGACGGGTAAAGGCGGCGTACTGAGAGGCGTCGGGGAGCATGCGGGCACTCTAACCGCGCCGCTCACCGCTCCACCAGCAGCCCCCGGAGGCAGGCCAGCAGCTCAGCGAAGGACCGGCCCTTCTGAAACACGGCATCCACCGGCGGAGGGGCCCCGCGGTTGTGCAGGCCCGTGACGAGCAGCAGCTTCGCGGTGGGCACCTGCGCGCGCACCAGCGGAATGAGCGAGCGCCCATCCCCGTCCCCTAGCTTCGAGTCCAGCAGCACCGCGTCGAAGCCCGGCTGGGTATGCAGCAGCCGGCGGGCCTCGGCGCACGACTCGGCGATCATCACGCTGAAGCCGGACTCCTCCAGCAGCACCGAGAGCGTCAGCCGGTTGCCGGGATCATCCTCCACCAGCAGCAGGGTGCGCCGCGCTGTCCGTGTCGTGTCCATGCGGCTCCCGTCACCCACCGCCGGCTCCGCCCGGAGCCTCCGGCGCGGGGAAGACGACGCGCACCCGGGTGCCCGTGGGCTCCGCCGCGCCCAGCTCCACCCAGGCCCCGTTGCGCAGCGCCAGCCGCTGGACGATGCACAGCCCCAGCCCCGCATGCCCGGGCTTGGTCGTCATGAAGGGCTCGAACACCTTGGCCCGCTGCTCCGGGCTCACCCCCGGCCCGCTGTCGCTCACCTCCAGCACCGTGGAGTTGCGCTCGCCCACCAGCGAGCGCACTTGCAGCATGCCTCCCGAGGGCATCGCTTCCAGGGCGTTGTCCAGCAGGCAGCGGGTGAGCAGCGCCAGGTCCTCCTCGTGCACCTGCACCAGGTCCCGCTCGTCCCACGAAAGCTCCACGCGCACCGTGTCGGGCACGCGCGCCCGCTCCAGGGCCCGCCGCGCCCCGGCGCTCAGCCGCACCTGGCCGCGCGCCTGCGCCCGGCTGCCCAGCGGATCGCGGTTGGACAGCAGATCCTCGGCCGAGGACAGCTCGCGGTCGATGAGCTGGAAGAAGGCCTCCATGCGCGGGTCGCTCTTCCACAGCTCCGTCTTCTGCGTCTGGCGCATCAGGTAGTACGAGGCGTTGCGGATGCTGGAGAAGCGGTTGCGCAGGTCATGGCGCAGCACCGAGGCCACCACCTCCGCCACCGCCGCCCGCTCCCGGGCCTCGCTGTCCGGCGTCTTCTCGTCCATGTCAGCTCCTCACCAGCGGTCGCCCGCGCGTGCGGGCAATGGTCTGCGCCAGCTCGCGGATGGAGATGGGCTTGCGCATGCACGCCACGTCTCCCAGCGCGGCCACCTGCCGCATCATCTCCGGCACATCGTGCCCGGACACGGCGATGATGGCCACCGGCAGCCCCGCGCCGCGCAGCTTGCCCACCACCTCGGGTCCCGTCATTCCCGGCATCACCAGGTCCACCACGCACACATCGAAGTTGCCCGAGCGCATGCGCGCCACGGCCATGTCCCCATCGTAGACCGCCTCGGAGCGAACGCCGCACATCTGCAGCCCCTCCACGGTGGCCTCGGCCACCTCGCGCGAGTCATCCACCACCAGCACCTGGGGGGTGCTGGCCGCCCGCCGCAGCGTGGCCAGCAGGTGCGCCACGTCGAAGGGCTTGGGCAGCACGGTGAAGACGCCCTCGGCCAGCGCGTCGCTCACCAGGCTCTCCTGGGCAAAGGCCGTCATCAGCACCACGGGCAGCCCGGGGCGCTCGCGCCGCAGGTGGCGGTACAGCTCCACCCCGTGCAGCCCCGGCATGCGGATGTCCGCCAGCACCACGTCCACGGACTGCCTTCGCACCAGCCGCAGCGCCTCCTCGCCGGTGGAGGCCTCCACCACCTCATGGCCCTCCAGCTCGAGGTTGCCCGCGAGGGTGAGCCGCAGCGACTCTTCGTCATCGACGACCAGAATGCGCGCCGCGCTCACTTCACCCCCACACCCTCTCTAGGCCGCTCGCGCCACCGCGGGCGGTAGCTGAATGACGAACTCACTGCCCTGCCCTGGCTGGCTCGTCACATGGAGCGTACCACCATGGCGCTGCACGCGGAGGGCCACAATGGGTAGGCCCAGCCCCGTGCCCCGGGTTTTCGTGGTGAACAAGGGCTCGAAGATGCGCGGCAGCACCTCGGCCGGAATGCCACTGCCGTCATCCACCACCCGCACGCGCAGCGGCTCGCGCTCCCCGCCCTCGGCGCTCACCACCACCTGGCCTCCCCGCTCGGGGGGCATCGCCTCCACCGCGTTCTGCACCAGGTTGATGATGACCTGGCGGAACTGCTCCCGGTCCAGCAGCGGCACCGGCAGCGACTCGGGCACCTGGTTGAGCACGCTCACACCCTCGCGCACAGGCACCACCCCCAGCGCCTCGTCCACCAGCGGGCGCAGTGGGCAGGGCTGCAGGCTCATGGGGCTCTCGCGCGCGAAGTCCAGCAGGTCCGAGATGATGCGCGCGCAGGTGCTCAGCTCCCGGTCCATCAGCGCCAGGAACTGAGGCACGCGCACATCCGTCACCGCCTCCTCGGGGCGGGCCAGGCGCTTGGCCAGGTAGGCGTGGGCGTTGCGCACGGCGGCCAGGGGGTTGCGCAGCTCGTGGCCCACGCCGGCGGCCAGCTGCCCCACCGCCGCCAGCTTCTCCACGCGGATGAGGTGCTCCTGGGCGTCCTTCAGCTCGGTGAGCGCCCGGTCCAGCTCACGCGTCTTCTGCTGCTCGCGCTCCGAGGCCAGCTCCGAGGCCGCCCGCCGCTCGGCCATCTGCCGCATCTCCCGCACCGCCCGGCGGCACGAGTAGATGAGCACCGCGTCCATGAAGACGATCCAGAACAGGTGCTCCAGCGGGCGCCACCACTCGGGCCGCGCGGTGCCGTAGACGGACTCGGCCCACAGCTGGCCGCGCACGTACAGGTCCACCAGCGCCACGGCGCTGCCGGTGAGCAGCACCGGCCAGTCCCGGTAGAAGGCCAGGAAGGCCAGCGAGCCGAACACGTGGAAGTGGGTTTCGATCCGGCCGCCCGTCAGGTGAATGAGCAGCGCGCTCCACAACAGCTGCGCCACCGCCACCCCGTGCCGGGTGAGCACCGCGCCAGGCCTCACCCACACCAGCGTGAGCGAGAAGGCGGTGAGCACCCCGCCCAGCAGCACCGCGGAGGCCACGTGCTCGTGGGCCATGCGCACCCGGCCCTGCCACGCCTGCTCGGAGAACACGAGCGCCACGGCGATGGCGAACAGCCACTGCCCCACCGCCAGGCGGACGAACAGCCGGTCCACCCGCCGGTGCACCTCACCCTGGTGCAGACAGAACAGCCGGGTGACGCGCTCCTCCAGCCCTTCGGGAGGGCGGGGCTGCTCTACCCGGTTCATGGGGCAGCGGCCCCCATGCCCACGGCCGCACGCATTTTACATCACCCGCTTCCACGCCTTGAGCTCCGAGGAGATGGAGCTCAGCGTGCGCTTGAGCCGGCTGGACTCCGCCGCGCGGTGCACCAGGTCCACCAGCTGCTTGGGCTGGTACGGCTTGATGAGCAGGTAGTACAGCCCCTGCGCGTCGTACTTGTCGCGCTTCTCCAGGTACTCGGCATGGCCGGTGATGAGCAGCCCGGACAGGTGCGGCTGGGCGGCGGTGGCCTCGCGCAGCAGCTGAATGCCGTTGCGGCCCGGCATGTTGAAGTCCGTGGCCAGCACGTCGATGGTGTTCTTCTGCATCAACGCCAGCGCCTTCGTCGCGTCAGAGGCCGTCAGCACGCGGAAGTCCTCCGACAGGATGGCCGCCGCGGTGACGAGCACCGGGTACTCGTCATCCACGATCAAAACATTGAGCCGCTCGTTCATGGCGTTCCGCGCCTCGCTCTGGGGACAAGGCCGATAAGGGTGTGACGGACGGTGGAACCGAGAACCTCCGGTGCCCTCCGAGACGGTGTTGAGACAGGGTATAACCGATGGATCTGCGCTCCTCGACACACCGCGTCAGGAGGTTCCACACATGACAGAATTCACGGCCGGCCCACACGGAGAGTTCAATTGGGGCGCCCCGTCCTTCTGGAAGTGAACGCTCTGTCGCCCCCGGTACTGATAGGTTGGGTGGGGACACCGGGGGTATTCAGGAATGGACGTCCAGGTCCGCTTTGCCCGCACGGAGGATGAGCTCGCCGCCATCTACCGCCTGCGGTACGCGACCTACGTCGAAGAGCTGCACCTGTACACCAGCCAGGCCGATCACACCCGCAGGTGGCTGGCGGACGCGGAGGACGCCGCGGCGCACCAGCTGTACGCCGAGGTGCAGGGGCAGGTGGTGGGCACGCTGCGGCTGCACCTGGGCGGCGCCGGCTCCATCCCCGCCTCGCTGGCCACGCGCTTCGAGCTGGAGCGCTTTTCTCCACAGGTGCCTGTGGAAAAGCTGTGTGTCGTGGGGCGCTTCATGGTGCGCCAGGACATGCGGGGCACGGCGGTGCCCTACCGGCTCATTCAGGAGAGCATCCGCTTTCAGCTCGAGCAGGGCCTGGAGCTGACCGTGTGTGACTGCCAGCCGCACCTGCTCAACCTCTATACCTCGCTGGGCTTCCGGCCCTACCTGGGCACGTATGATCATCCCGAGTTCGGGGTGATGGTGCCGCTGGTGCTGGTGCTGCGGGACGTGGAGCACCTGGAGTGGATGGGCTCGCCGCTGCGGGCGCTGCTGCCCCCGGACGCGCCCATCTCGGACGTGGCCTCGCGCATCGGCCCGCTGCTGCAGAGCGCCCGGGGCGTGCTGAGCCAGGAGGCCACGGACCCGGACCAGTACTGGCGCGAGGTGCACGGGCTGTTGAGCCACTCGCGGCCCACGGTGTTCGCGGGGCTGAGCGAGCCGGAGCTGCGCGCGGTGCTCTCGAGCAGCCACGTGATTGAGTGCGCCCCCGGGGACTACCTCATCCGCAAGGGGCAGATGGCGCGCACCGTGTTCGTGGTGCTCTCGGGCTCGCTCGAGGTGCGCGACGGCGAGCGGGTGGTGGCACAGACGGCCCAGGGCGAGGTGCTGGGCGAGGTGGCCTTCCTGCTGTCCACCCCGCGCATCAGCGACGTGTGCGCCACCGGCTCGGGGGCGCGGGTGCTGTGCCTGAGCGAGAAGTCCCTGCGGGGGCTCATCGACTCCAACTCGCGCGCCGCGGCCCTGCTGCTGCTCAACCTGTCGCGGGCCCTGGCGCTCAAGCTGGTCCAGCGCGCCGACAGCCCCCGGCAGTGAGCCAGGGGCCGGCGGCGGCGTGAGGGCTCAGCGGTACTCGCGCGCGGCGTCCGCGTAGTGCTGCAGCTGGTTGCGCGCCGCCTCGAACGCGTCACTCACCGCCAGGTACGGATCCTCGTGCGCCTCGCGCTCGGCGTGCTCCCGGGTGACGACGATGTCCCTGCCGGGCACGTGCACGTCCACGCGGACGTGGAACTGGTTGCCCTGCCGCTGGTGCTTGTGGGGTTGCGCCAGCACCACGTGGCAGCCCACGATGCGATCGAAGAACTGCTCCAGCTTGTGGGCATGGTCCCTGATGTACTCCGACATGGCCTCGCTGGGCCCCATACCCCGGTAGGTAATCTGCAGCGGTCGGTTCATCTGGCGCCTCGTCTGTGGCCCCGTGGGGCCGGTCTGTCCTCTGGGATTGCACGGCGCGGGCCACTTTTTCAGCTGTCATTCCAAGGGGTTACGATGCCCGCTCGCGCAAAGGTTGCGCTACCTGACAGTCAGGCGCAGCGGTTGCGCGTGCTGCCCGCTGCCCGGGCGGCCAGGCGTCTGCAGACGAAGCGGCGTGCCTACCTTTCACGTCGGAGCCGCGGGGAAGGTAGAGGCTCCGGGGAGCTGGCGGCATGATTCGGTTTGGACCCGCGGGGTGGACCTATAAGGACTGGGAGGGGGTGGTGTACCCGAAGCCCTCCCCGAAGGGGTTTGATCCGCTGGCGTCGATGGCGACGCTGTTCGACACCATCGAGATCAACAGCTCGTTCTACCGGCCGATGGCGCCGCGCAACGCGCACCTGTGGGTGGAGCGCACGGAGCACAACCCGGACTTCCGCTTCACGGCGAAGCTGTGGCGGCGCTTCACCCACGAGCGCGCCGAGCCGTGGACGGCGGAGGACGTGCGGGGGACGCGGGTGGGGCTGGGCGTGCTGCACGAGGCGGGGCGGCTGGGCGCGGTGCTGGTGCAGTTTCCGTGGTCCTTCCGCAACGTGCCGGAGAACCGGGACTGGGTGGACTCGGTCGTCACGGCGTTCGGAGACTTCCCGCTGGTGCTGGAGGTGCGCCACGCCTCGTGGAACGAGCCTTCGTATTACGCGGAGCTGGTGGAGCGCGGGCTGGGCTTCGTGAACATCGATCAGCCGCTCTACAAGGACTCCATCGCGCCAAGCGCCCGGGCCACCGCGGGGGTGGGCTACGTGCGGGTGCACGGCCGCAACTACAAGGAGTGGTTCCGCCACAAGGCGCCAGCGGACCGCTACGACTACCTGTACTCGGCGAAGGAGCTGGAGCCGTGGGCGGCGCGCACCAAGGAGATCGCCCAGCACCCGCGGGTGGAGGACGTGTACGTCATCACCAACAACCACGCGCGCGGCAAGGGGGTGACGAACGCGCTGATGCTCGAGTCCATGGTGACGGGGCGCAACGTGGAGGCGCCGCGGCTGCTGTTCCAGGAGTACGCCCAGGTGCTGAGCCCCTACGCGCACCCGGTGGACCTGTTGCTGCCCTCCACCGAGACCCAGCTCTCCCTCGGAGAGCTCTAGGAGGGGGCATTGCATGCGCACGGGTAAGCCGCTTCAATCCCGGGGCTGCTTGCGCGACGAGGCCCGACCATGAAGCCCCCCAGTACGCCCTCGGTGGAAGTCAGCGGGCAATCCATCCACGCGGTGGTCGAGGCGATGAAGCTGGGCCAGGAGCAGACGCTGAGGCTGCTGGCGGACCATGGCATCAGCCCGCTGGAGCGCACCCGCTGGTATCCGCTGAGCGCGGTGCTCGGGCTGTACCAGACGATCCTCCGGGACATTGGCCCGGGCACCATGCGCGCGGTGGGCCGCAAGCTGCCGGAGACGGCGCACTTTCCGGCGGACATCGACTCGGTGGAGATGGCGCTGCGCTCGGTGGACACCGCGTACCGGATGAACCACCGGGGCTCGGGCAACATCGGGGGCTACCACTACATGTCCACCGGGCCGCGCAGCGTGCGGATGCACTGTGACAGCCCCTACCCGTGCTTGATGGACGAGGGGCTGCTGGAGGCGCTGAGCGAGCGCTTCAAGCCCACGGACGCGTGGGTGCGCATCGAGCACGCGTCCGCCTCGTGCCGCCAGCACGGCGATCCTGGCTGTACGTACACCATCTCGTGGTAGAGGCTCGCCGCTGGAGAGCCCATGTTGGAAGCCCAACCTCAAGCTGAAGCCTCGCCCCCCCTCGAGCGGCTCACCC
Source organism: Myxococcaceae bacterium (assembly GCA_035296065.1). GTDB lineage: Bacteria > Myxococcota > Myxococcia > Myxococcales > Myxococcaceae > DATHBR01. The sequence continues at coordinate 22,845 of DATHBR010000055.1, forward strand.
CGGGCGCGCTCACCCTGTTCCGCCTGGAGGGCCTGCTGAACGCGGGGCTCACCGCGCTGCCCACCGGGGTGGCGGCGCTGAGCCTGGCGCTGTCGGGCCATGGGCTGTGGGCGCTGCCGGCGCTGGGGCTGGGCGCGCTGCTGGGGCTGTGGCTGGGCGTGTGGTACCCGCGGCGGGCCTGGCAGGCCTGGGGCTATGCGGTGCGCGAGCATGATCTGCTCATCACCGGCGGCGTGGTGGTGCGCCAGCTGGTCTCCATCCCCGCCGGGCGGATTCAGCACGTGGACATCCACCAGGGCCCGCTGGAGCGCAGCCTGGGGCTGGCACGGGTGCGCGTGTACACCGCCTCGGGTGGCGGGGCCGATGGCATCATTCCGGCGCTGACCCTGGAGGCGGCCAACGCGCTGCGCGAGCGCCTGGTGCGCCGAGAGGCCGAGGATGTCGTCTGAGCCCGTGACGCCGCCCCCCGAGGCGCCGGGGCCGACGTCTCCCGCGGAGCTGCCCTGGCAGCGGCTGCACCCGGCCTCGCCGCTGGCCAACCTGCTGCCGGTGACGGCGCGGATGCTGCGCGGAATGCTGCTGCCGCTCATCCCCCTGGTGCTCATCTCCCGGCGGGACGGAGAGCTGTACCGGGTGCTCGTCCCCGCCAGCGTGTTCTTCCTGCTGTCGCTGGTGCTCTCCACGCTGCAGGCGCTCACCACGCGCTACCGGCTGGCGGCCGGGCGCATGGAGATCTCCAGCGGCTTTCTCTTCCGGCGGGTGCGCACCATCGACGTGGGGCACGTGCAGAACACCGAGATGGTGCAGCCCTTCACCCACCGGCTGCTGGGGCTGGTGCAGGTGAAGATCGAGACGGCCTCGGGGCTTCAGGCCGAGGGCGAGCTGTCCGCGCTCACGCCGCAGAAGGCCCAGGAGCTCATCGCGGCGCTGCAGCTGGCGCGAGGCTCGCTCGAGAAGAAGGCCGAGGCGGCGGCGCCCGAGCCCGAGCAGCCGCTGGTGCACAACGGCCCTGGGGAGCTGATCCGCTACGGCGCCACGGCCACGGGGCTGGGCGTGGGCGCGGTCATCCTGGGCCTGGCGGCGGAGGAGCTCGAGGTGCTGCGGCTGCTCGTCCAGGGGCTCAAGGGGCGCTGGGCGGAGTGGTCCGGCTCGGGGCTGCTGTGGCTCGGCGTGCCGCTGGCGGTGGTGGTGGGCCTGGGCGTGCTGCTGGTGGGCAACGGGGTGGTGGCGGCGGTGCGCTACCACGGCTTCAAGCTGGTGCGCGTGGGCGAGCGGTTCCAGGCCTCCTTCGGGCTCTTGACGCGGCGGCAGGTGGGGCTGCGCGTGGACCGCATTCAGCTGGTGACGGTGGATGAGCCCCTGCCCCGCCGGTGGCTGCGCTTCGGCTCGGTGGAGGTGGAGACGGCGGGGCTGCGCACGGGCGAGGGCGGCGTGGAGCAGGCCGAGGTGGTGGTGCCCGTGGTGGAGACCGGACAGCTCAGCGCCCTGGTGAGAGCGCTGCTCTCGGAATTGCCCGGAGAGCTGCCCGGCGAGCTGTCCGAGCTGAAGCTCCACCCGCCCCACCCCCGGGCCCTGTGGCGCGCGCGCGTGCGGGCCGTGGTGGGCGGCACGCTGCTGGCGCTCATTCTCACGGCGCTGTTCTGGCCCTGGGGCGCGCTGGCGTGGGCCCTGCTCCCGCTGGAGCTGTGGCGCGCGTGGCTGGACCACCGGCACCAGGGCTGGCTGCTGTCGGAGCAGCTCATCATCGTTCGCACCGGCTTCTGGCGGCGGCGCACCGCGCTGCTGCGCCGGGGGCGCATCCAGTCGGTGAGCGCCGTGCAGGGCCCCCTGGAGCGCCGCCATGGCCTGGGGCATGTGCAGGTGTCGGTGGCCGGAGCCCGGGTCGCCCTGCCCAGCATCGCCTGGGAAGAGGCGGTGCGGCTGCTCGACGTGCTGGCTCCACGCGCCCTACCCCGCGGGTGACACTCCACCCGCCCCGCCCATTGAGTCCCGTCCCCACTCCGGGTATTTGTCTCATTCTTTGAGCAGACGAGGATTTGCCACGGCTGCACAAAACCTCTCGCGCCTGCCCGTTGTTGGCGCGGAGATCCTCACCGGGAGGCGTTACGCTCAAGCGCATGGACGAGGCGCCAAAGACTCAGGAACGCAGCCACCCTCAGCGCGGCGGGCCCTCTCGCCGCGAAGTGCTCGCCGCGGGGCTGGGCAGCGCGCTGCTGCTCGGCGCGGCGCCCTCGAAGGAGGCCTCCCGCACCATGCTCACCCGCCCCATTCCCCGCACCGGTGAGCCGCTGCCCGTCATCGGCCTGGGCACCTGGCAGACCTTCAACGTGGGCACCGATGCCAAGGAGCGCGCGCCGCTCAAGGACGTGCTCAAGCGCTTCCTGGACGCGGGCGGCCGCGTCATCGACTCCTCGCCCATGTATGACCGGGCGGAGAGCGTGGTGGGAGACCTGCTCGAGCAGCTGGGCCAGGTGAGCACGCCGTTTCTGGCCTCCAAGGTGTGGACCATGGGGCGCATGGAGGGCGAGCAGCAGATGCGCACCTCCGTGCAGCGCATGGGCCGCGGGCGCATGGACCTGATGCAGGTGCACAACATGGTGGACGTGCGCACCCACCTGGCCACCCTGCGCGAGTGGCGCGAGGCGGGGCGCATCCGCTACGTGGGCATCACCCACTACCAGCGCTCCTCCTTCGACGGCATGGAGAAGCTCATCCGCGAGGAGGCGCTGGACTTCGTGCAGCTGCCCTACTCGATGTTGATGCGCGACGCCGAGCAGCGCCTGCTGCCCGCGTGCGCCGAGCGCGGCGTGGCGGTGCTCGTCATGAGCCCCTTCGAGCAGGGCGGGCTCTTCGAGCGCGTGAAGGGCAAGCCGCTGCCCCCGTGGGCCTCCGAGTTCGACTGCGCCAGCTGGGCCCAGTTCTTCCTCAAGTGGATCCTCGGCCACCCCGCCGTCAACTGCCCCGTTCCCGCCACCAGCAACCCCAAGCACCTGGAGGACAACCTCAAGGCCGGCTTCGGGCGGCTGCCGGACGAGAAGACCCGGGCCCGGATGGTGAAGCACCTGGGCCTGTAGGCCTCAGTCCTCGAAGGCGGACTCGTACACCAGCTCGCCCGTGAGCCGCAGCACCAGCCCCGAGCCCAGCTCGTCCGACTCGTCGTCGCGGCCCACCTCGAGCACCTTCTCGTCGTCGTCCCACTGGCCGTAGTAGTACTCGCCCCCGGCCGTCATCCACGCGCGGGTGCCCGCCACCAGCGTCTCCACCACCTCGGCGCCCGAGCTGAGCCGGTGCAGCGTGTACGGCTGGCCCTCGCCCTTGAGCTCCTTGGCCACGTCCCCCAGCTCCTCGTCCTTGGGCTTGCCGTCCGCCAGCTCCTCCTGTTTCCAGTCGCGCCGGGTGTCCGCCGGCTTGCGCCCCTTCCACGCCTGGAGCAGCGCCTGCACCTTCTCCTCGGCCGCGCTGCGCAGCCCCTGCACGTCCTTGGGCAGCTCGATCTCCCCCAGCGCCAGCAGCGCCGTTTCGATCTGCACCGCCTTGAGGACCCACTCGTTCATTGGCGTCTTCAGCATGAAGTCCTCCCTAACACGTCCTGAGCACTCATCAGCCCCCTTGAAGCGCTCTGCTGGCTACTTGCTCCACTTCCAGACGGACAGCAGCGGACGGACCGCGCCCTCACGGCTACTTACCGTGTAGGGCTGGGGAGGCACTTTCATGGCCAAGAAGAACTCTGAGCAGAAGGACGTCATGGCTCACCTGGGCGAGCTCATCCACGGCATCCAGGTGGCGATGATGACGACGGTGGAGACCGACGGCACGCTGCGCAGCCGTCCCATGTGGACGCATGACCGGGACTTCGACGGGCAGCTGTGGTTCTTCACCCGCGAGCACTCGGCCAAGGTGGACGAGGTGGAGCACGACCACCACGTGAACCTCTCCTACGCCGAGCCCTCCAAGGACCGCTTCGTGTCCGTCAGTGGCCGCTGCCGGCTGGTGCAGGACAAGGAGAAGATCCGCGAGCTGTGGAACCCCACCCTCAAGGCCTGGTTCCCCGACGGCGTGGATGATCCGGAGATCGCCCTGCTGTGCGTGGACGTGGAGAAGGCCGAGTACTGGGACACGCCCAACAGCCGCATGGTGCAGCTGGTCGGCTTCATGAAGGCGGTGCTCACCGGAGAAATCTACCAGCCGGGCGAGAACGAGAAGGTGACGATGGACCAGTCCGCCGGCCTCATTCACTGATCCGCCGCGCGGCGCGCGGCACCGGGGGCCCATGGGTGCGCTAGGACCTCATGGGCCCCTTGCTTTACGCGATCCACATCCATTTTTGCGGCATAACCGTAAAAGCGTGGTAGCGAACCAGCGTTGAAACTCAAAACGCTTTAGAGTATCAACCATCCGCATCAGAGAGTTTCCCCCGGAGGGGGGACAGTGCCTGGCCGGGGCCCGCCGCGCGCACCAACGCGGACTCGAAACACAAGTCGAAGGCGCTGCTCGTGTGCCTTCGCAAGGAAAGCCACTACATGACGACGAAGAGGGCAGTCTCCAAGCCCGAGGGCAAGCTTGCCATTCTGCTGCCTGGGCTGGGTGCGGTATCCACGACGCTGATCGCGGGCGTGGAGATGGTTCGGATGGGCAAGGGCCTGCCGGTGGGTTCGCTCACGCAGATGGGCACCGCCCGCCTGGGCAAGCGCACCGAGGGCCGTACGGTGAAGATTTCGGACCTGGTGCCGCTGGCGTCGCTGAGCGACGTGGCCTTTGGCGCCTGGGACATCATCAGCGAGAACGCGGCGCAGGTGGCCGCCCGCTCGGACGTGCTGAGCAAGGAGCACCAGGAACTGGTGCGCCCGGCGCTGGAGAAGATCGTCCCGAAGAAGGGCGTGCACAACCCCGAGTTCGTGCGCCGCATCGCCGCCAACCACATCAAGGACACCAAGACGCACCGCGAGAGCATCGAGGCGCTGCGTCAGGACATCCGCGACTTCAAGAAGGAGCTCAACGCCAAGCGCGCGGTGATGATCGTCTGCGCCTCGGTGGAGACCTACACCGGCAGCCCCGCGGCGGTGCAGTCGCTCGAGGCGCTGGAGAAGGCGCTGGACTCCAACGACAAGTCCATCAACCCCACGCTGCTGTACGCGTACGCGGCCATCAAGGAGGGCGTGCCCTTCGCCAACGCCACGCCGAACACCTCGGTGGACACTCCGGCGCTGCAGGAGCTGGCGCGCAAGGAGAACGTGCCGGTGGCGGGCCGTGACTTGAAGAGCGGCCAGACGATGATGAAGACCGTCATCGCCCCCTCGCTCAAGGCGCGCATGCTGGGCCTGCAGGGGTGGTTCTCCACCAACATCCTGGGCAACCGCGACGGCGAGGTGCTGGATGATCCGCAGGCCTTCAAGGCCAAGGAAGTCACCAAGTCGGGCGTGCTGGACACCATCCTCCAGCCCGAGGTGTACCCGGAGCTGTACGGCAACGTGAGCCACAAGGTGTCGATCCACTACTACCCCCCGCGCGGCGACGCGAAGGAGGGCTGGGACAACATCGACATCTTCGGCTGGCTGAACTACCCGATGCAGCTGAAGATCAACTTCCTGTGCCGTGACTCCATCCTCGCGGCGCCGCTGGTGCTGGACATCGCGCTGTTCCTGGACCTGGCCAAGCGCGTGGAGTGGAAGGGCATCCAGGAGTGGATGAGCTTCTACTTCAAGAGCCCCATGGCGCAGCAGGGCCTGCAGCCGGAGCACGATCTCTTCATCCAGCAGGCGAAGCTGAAGAACACGCTGCGCGCCATCGCCGGTGAGGAGCCCATCACCCACCTCGGCCTCGACTACTACGGGGATGACCTCCCGCTCCCCTGACAAGACCGGTTCGAAGGCGTACCCGTGGCTCATCACGCTCGTCGCGGTGAGCCACGCCGTCTTCGTCTCCGTGATGGGCAAGCTGCGGTGGGAGCACGCCGCGGTGGACCTGCTGCTCGTGGGGCTGGCCTGGGCTGGCCCCGCGACGCGGCGGTTCCTGCGTGGCGCGTTCCCGCTGTACCTCACCGGCCTGCTGCTGGACACCCAGTGGCTCTGGATTGGTCTGCGCGGCACCATCCACACCGGGGACCTGTGGAACCTGGAGATGGCGCTGTTTCCCGCGCCGGGCGGCACCACGTGGCCGGCCTGGTTCGAGACGCGCACCCACTCCGTGCTCGATTTCTTCTGCGGCTTCTCCTACGCGGCCTACCTCTATGAGGTGTTCGCGCTGGCGCTGCTGTTCTTCTTCCGCAAGCACCCACGCTTCGAAGTCATGTGCTGGGCCTTCATGCTCTGCAACGCGATGGGCGTGGTGACTTACCTCGTCTACCCCGCCGCTCCGCCCTGGTACGTGATGCAGTACGGCCCTGGGCCCGCCAACCTGGCGGCCGCTCCCAGCCCCGCTGGCACGGCGCGCTTCGACGAGCTGCTGGGCATTCGTTACTTCGCGAACTTCTACGCGCGAAACCCCAATGTTTTCGGCGCCATGCCCTCGCTGCATGCGGCCTACCCCGTGCTGGTCGTCTGGCAGGCGTGGGGGCTGGGCAGGGCCTGGCGTGTAGGCACCATCGCCTTCGCGGCGCTGGTGGCATTCTCTGCCATCTATCTGCAGCACCACTACATTCTGGACGTCGTGGCTGGGGTGATTGCCGCCCTGGTGGCGTGCGCGGCGATTGAGCTCGCCTTTGCCCGCCGTGAAGCTTCGGCCGTCACGCCCGTCCCTCTCGCACCTGGAGGAGACACCCGTGCTTGACACCCTCGTGTCCTGGATTTCGGGAGACCTCTCTCCCTCGGCCCGCATCTGGACGGCGCTGGCGCCGGCCATCTTCGCCTGCGGCTACTTCATCGTCGGCCTGCTGCTGTTTTGTGTGCGCTGCGCCATCAAGGGCGTGCCCCAGGACGAGGAGACGCTCAAGCGCGGCAGCACCGTGCTGGTGGGCATGTTCCTGCGCCACTACTTCTTCTGGGTCATCCAGCCGCTGTGGGCGGTGGTGTACCGCTCGGGCCTGCCCGCCAACGCGCTGTCCATGCTGTCAGGCCTGCTGGGCGTCTCCTCCGGCGTGGCGGTGGCGGCCGGGCGCTTCGCCATGGGGGGCTGGCTGTTTCTGGCCGCCGGCATCCTGGATGTGATGGACGGGCGGGTGGCGCGGGTGCGCAAGCAGGCGGGCCCCGCCGGCGCGGCGCTGGACTCGGTGCTGGACCGGTACGTGGACTCGGCGATGCTGATGGGCCTGGCCTGGTACTACCGGGACACGTGGGTGCTGCTGCCGGTGCTGGTGGCGTTTCTGGGCACCTCGCTGGTGCCGTACGTGCGCGCCAAGGGCGAGGGGCTGGGCGTGGACATCCGCGGCGGGGCCATGCAGCGGCTCGAGCGCGTGCTCTTTCTGGGCGTGGGCGTGGCGCTCTCGCCCATCATCGAGGCCATCTGGTTCCCCGAGCACAAGCACCCCATGCACTGGCTGGCGGTGGCGGGCCTGGTGTTCGTGGCGCTGATGAGCAACGTGACGGCGCTCTCGCGCTTCCGGGCCCTGGTGACGGCGCTGGCGCCGCCGGCGCCTGCGCGCAAGCGCTCGGGCTCGGCCATTCTGGGCTTCAACGCGGCCGCGGGCGCCATCGCCACCGCGATGGACTTCGCCGCGGTGCTGGCCATGGTGAAGTGGGCGGGCTTCTCGCCGGTGCTGGCCACCGCGCTGGGGTGTGTGCTGGGCGGGGTGGTCAACTACACCATCAACCGCGTCATCACCTTCCGCAGCAACGGAAAGGTGGCGCCGCAGCTGGCCCGCTATACGTTGGTGAGCGCGACCAGTGCGTTGCTCAACGCGGGTGGGGTGGCGTTGTTTACCCTGCATCCGCAACTGGCGTACACGGTGGGGTGGTGGTTGGCTCGTGGGGCTGTGTACTTCGCGTGGAACCTGCCCCTCCAGCGGGACTACGTCTTCAATGACCCGCCGGAGGCGCTCATGGAGCGCCCTCATGCGGCCTGATCGCCTGTTGTCCCTGCTCGCCGTGCTGCTGCTGCCCTGGGCGGCGGGGGCCGGCGCCGCGCTGGAGCCGCGGCCCTCCTCGAACGACAACTACGGGGAGAGCTTCAGCTTCACGGTGGACCTGGACGACGGCACGCTCATCACCGTGGGCTTCTCGGTGACGAACCTGGGGCCGGGCTCGCGCCATGGCATCTGCCGGGCCACCGTCATGCGCCCGGGCAAGAAGGCGTGGAGCCCGCAGGTGAAGGTGGGCTCGGAAGAGTGGGGCTACGACAAGGCGAGCAACACCCTGAAGATGGGGCCGTGCACGCTGCACTCGGGCACCGGTACCCACATCTCCGTGCCGCTGGGGGACGGGCTGGTGAACCTGGCCTTCGAGCAGGCCATCGCGCCGCAGGTGCCTCCGGGCTCGGAGGTGGTGGTGGACAACGCGCGCTACCGCCACGAGGTGCTGCTGCCCTTCAGCCCGGTGAAGGCGAGCCTGCGGCTGCCGGGCGCCACCACGCCGGTGGAGCTGACGGGCGGAGGCTACGGGGACCACTCTCACTCCACGGTGGAGCCGGCGAAGCTGGCGCGCCGCTGGGTGCGCTTCCGGGCGCTGCGCGGCGATTCGAACCTGCTGCTGCTGGGGCGCGAGGGGTATGACGGGGGCTTTGGCCCGGTGTACCTGTGGGCCTCGGGCGGCTCGCCTCAGGCGCTGCAGCGCTTCGATCTGCGCCGCACGGACGAGGACACCTCGAACAAGACGGCCTCGTGGCAGGCGGAGCTGGACGGTGGGCAGGGCCCGATGAAGCTGCGCTCCACGTCGCTGCTGCTGCGCAACGCGCCGGTGCAGGACCTGGGGATGCTGGGGCGGCTGGTGAAGGGCGTGGTGGGCTCGCCGGTGACGTATGTCATGCGGGCGGTGCTGGAGCGCCCGGGGCAGCCGGCCCTGTCGGGCGTGATGGAAGTCACGTTGGATGAAGGCTGAGTCATGAGCGTGTCGCTGCTGCGCCAGGTGCACCACGTGCCGGGAGTTCGCGGCTGGGTGCGCAAGCAGGTGCTGCGCTCGGTGGCTCGCGTCATCGAGTGGACCACGAAGCTACCGGGGCGCGGCATGAACGTCTCGCGGGTGAACGAGTGGCTGTGGGTGGGCGGCTCGGTGTCGCGCGCCCAGTACCCGGAGCTGGCCTCCCAGGGCATCACCGCCGTCATCGACATGCGCGCCGAGCGCTGTGATGACGCGGCGGCGCTAGCGGCGCTGGGCATCGAGCTGTTGCACCTGCCGGTGACGGACCGCTACCCCCCCTCGGTGGAGCAGCTGATGCGCGGCGTGGAGTGGGCGCTGCCGCGGCTGAAGGCGGGCGGACGGCTGTACACCCACTGCGAGCACGGCGTGGGGCGAGGGCCGCTGATGGGGCTGGCGGTGATGGTGGCGCAGGGCGCGGAGGCCACGGCGGCCTACCGCGCGGTGCGCGAGGCGCGCTGGCAATGCACGCTCAATGACCGGCAGCTCAACGGGTTGTCGGACTTCGTCTCCGCCTGGGCCACCCAGGCCCCCGCCTCCTCGGGCACTGGACAAAAAGAAAACCTCCGGACTAGCAGTGTGTCCTGATGTCTCCTGCTAGAAGAACCCCTGCCTATGAGCCGCCCCTACTTCCGCCATCAGTCCGGTCGAATGTTCGACAACGCCTTCCTCGAGGCGTGTTCCAGGGTGCACCCGAGGACGCCTTTCCTCTTCTACATCCCGCTCACGTGGGCGCTGTTCACGTGGGCGCTGTACTCGGGGACGACGACGCTGGTGCGGGCGGCGATCTTCCTGCCGCTGGGGTTCCTCACCTGGGTGGGCCTGGAGTACTGCATCCACCGCTACTTCTTCCACTGGGAGGGCAACGGCCCGTTCACCCGGTGGCTGCATGAGATTACCCACGGCTACCACCACAAGTACCCGGATGACGTGGACCGGCTGGTGATGCCGCTGGGGGCCAGCATCCCGATGGCGAGCCTGATTGCCGGCAGCCTGTGGCTGGTGGGGAGCCTGCAGTGGACGGTGCCCTACTTCCTGGGCGTCGTGTGGGGCTACCTCTGGTACGACTTTCTGCACTGGTCCACGCACCACCGCACGCCGCGCACGGCGTGGGGCAAGGCGCTGCGGGCGCACCACATGGCGCACCACTTCGCCACGCCGGATCGCAACTTCGGCATCAGCCACCGTTGGGTGGACCTGCTGGTGGGCAGCGGCGGCCGCCGCCAGTCCCGGCGCTCCGAGCAGGAGCTGGGCGTGCAGGGGCCCCAGGCCTGAGCGGTTGGGCGCGCGGGTTGTAGCGCGGCTGAGCCACAGGGGGCCCCGACAGGGTATGCTCCCGGGCGGCGGCCGGGCCTGATCCATCCCGCTCCCTTCTGAAGGAGAGCGGCCTTGAATCAGGAGAATCGATGAGACACCTCCGTGTAGCGGGCGCGCTGCTGTTCGCCTCCGTGCTGCTGTGCTCCTGTGTGACGGTGAACCGCCGGGACGCGGAGGACTCGGAAGCGCTCGACGCGTTCCTGGACTCGGGCCCCTCGGGCCTGGTGTGTGACGAGACGCGCGTGGTGGGCGCCACCTCCTTCTCGGCCACGTGCCTGCCCACGGAGCAGGACGTGCCGCTGTCCGCCCGGGGGCTGGAGTCGCTGTCCGAGCCCCTGCGCCAGTGCGTGCTCACGAGCCTCCCCGTGGAGACGGGCAACGTGGACCCGTCGGCGTGCCAGCGCGGCGCGGCGCAGGTGCTCCAGGGCCGGCTGCGCCAGCTGGGGTGGCTGGATGCCAGCGTCGCTCCTCAGAAGGACACGGCCCAACCGCGCCAGGCCCACCTCGAGGTTCAGCTGGGCGTGCGCTACCAGGTGGGCCCCATGCGCGTGGAGCGCAACGAGGAGGGGCGCGTGGACCCCGAGCGCATCCTCGTGAAGGCGCGCGCGGCGGCGCCCGAGGGCTCCTGGTACACCACCACCGTGCTGGCGGAGATGTACGCGCGCGTCTTTCAGATGAAGAAGTTCCAGGCGGTGTGGATCGTCGGCGGAGAGCCGGACCCCCAGAGCGCGCTCGTCCCCGTGACGATTGACGTCTGGGAGAAGGACTCCAACAAGCCCGCCAAGAAGAAGAAGGACAAGGACTCGCGCTCCCAGCCGCCCACGGTGAGCAAGCGCAAGCCCGTGGATGAGTGCCCCCGGCGCGGCTCCATCTGTCTCAATGGCCGGGACTGCGTCTTTGATCAGTACCTGGGCTGCACCATCTGCATGTGCCGGCCGACGCGCTGGTAAACACGCTCTCGCGAGGAATGAACATGAATCGCTCCCTGCTCCTCATCGCCCTGGGTGGTTGGCTGGCCGGCTGCGCGAGTGCTCCCAAGCCGGAGAACGCGTGGTGGAAGAGCCTGTCCGGCCAGGAGTCCCAGAACGACGACGAAGGCTTCTCCTGCCGGGGCACCCGCGCCGGCAACGAGCTGGACCACCTGGCGAAGTGCTGGCCTCCGGGGGCACCGCCCCTGAAGCAGGCCGAAGTCACCGGCCTGGAGTCCCTGTCCCACGCGCAGCGCGAGTGCGTGTTGGAGGGCCTGCCGGCGCTGGTGGCGCAGGGGACGGAGCGGGCCCAGTGCCACCAGGGCCTGGCCACGGTGCTGGGCCGCCGGCTGTACCAGTACGGCTGGCTCAAGGCCGAGGTGACACCTGGAGAGGCCACCGCCTCGGGCTCGGACGCCGAGCGGGGCCGGCTCGCCGTGCAGCTGGGAAAGCGCTACCGGATTGGCAAGCTCCACGCGCCTTCCAAGCGCATCCTCAAGCAGGCCGAGAAGGGGATTCCCAAGCGCCGGTGGGGAACTCAGGCGGCGCTGGAGGAGATATACACCCGCGTCTTTGATATGGCGGCCTTCCAGTCCGTGCAGGTGGCCTACGGCGCACCCGATGACGAGCAGGGCCTGGTGCCGGTGATCATCAACGTCAGGGAATAGGCGTGGCCTTTCACTTCGACCGAAGCTGCCGCCTGCTGGGCCCCTTCCTGGGCCACACCACCGACACCGAGACCCGCATCTGGCTGCACATGGCGGACCTGCAGCCCGGTGAGCGGCGCACGCTCCACGTCACCGTGCACCCCGAGCGCCACACCGCCCGCGCCGTGCGGCGGCTGCCCCTGGTGCTCTCCGAGCAGGACTGTGGCGTCGGCGTCGCCCTGGTTGAAGGGCTGGAGCCGGACACGCTCTATGCCTACCGGCTGTGGTGGGACGAGGCGGGCCTGGCGCCGGTGGACCTGGGCGGGCTGGAGCCCACGGACACGTGCTTCCGCACCCTGCCCCGGGGCGGCTTCGATCATCAGCTCGATTTCCTGGTGATGAGCTGCCACAACCCGGAGACGGCCGCGCTCGATGGCGCCAACGGCTTCGCCGTCTGGGAGCAGATGCCGGCCATCATCTCCCACAACAAGAACGTCCGGTTCGCGCTGCTCATCGGGGATCAGATCTACGCGGATGAAGTCGAGCGCCGGGTGCTGCGCGAGCAGGCGCCGGGCAAGCGCCTGGGGTACTACCTGCGCACCTACCGCAAGTACTGGAGCGACGTGCGCTACCGCCGGGTGCTCTGCCAGCTGCCGGCGTACCTCATGTGGGACGACCATGACATCACCGACGGCTGGGGCTCGCGAGAGGACTCGTTCGCCGGTGGCAGCTCGGACGTGTTCAAGCCCGAGTGGAAGCTGCTGTTCCAGTCGGCGCGCACGGCGTTCCAGCACATGCAGGCCTCGCGCAACCCGCCGCCGCTGTCCGCAGGCTACGCGGAGGGCTTCGACACGTGCTTCCGCGTGGGGCGCGCGGGCTTCGTGCTGCCGGACCTGCGCAGCCACCGCAACGTGCGCCGGGGCCACGTGTGGACCGAGGCGCAGCAGGCCGCGGTGGCCCGGTGGGTGGAGGCGCAGCGCGAGCACCTGGAGGTGCTGTTCTTCTGTAGCTCCGTGGTGTTCTCGCACGGAGACCCCGGGCTGGAGGCGCTGGTGCACGGCGGCATGCCGTACGTGCTGCAGGGGATTTCGTGGCTGGGCTCCATCCGGTACGCGGGCCTGCGGCGCACGGTGAGCACCTTCTACAAGAACATCGGCGACCTGCGAGATGACATCAACGACAGCTGGGGCTCGCAGCCCAACCGGCGCGAGGCGGACCGGGTGCTGGACTTCCTCTTCGGGCTGCAGAACCCGCCCGCGGGGCAGAAGCCGCTGAGCGTGGTGGTGCTCACCGGAGACATCCACACGCCCGGGTACTCCACGCTGTACTCCTCACAGCCGGAGCACGCGGCGTGGCCGTCGATTCCGCACGTGGTGGCCTCGCCGGTGTCCTATCAGCCCTTCAGCTGGGTGGCCGAGGCGCTGTACCGGCGCCTCACGCGGGTGGTGACGCTGGGCGAGCGCGGCACGTACAGCGCGCAGATCAGCCACCACTTCGGCCACCGCAACGTGGTGCTGACCTCGCTGCGCAACGTGGCCTCGGAGGAGTGGCACCTGAAGGTGAAGTACTACCTGGAGGGCCACCCCGAGCCGCGCGTGCTGCTGTTCGATCTCAACCGCGCCACCAGCCGCGAGGCCCTGGCCTGGCCTCACGCTCGCGATCCCAGCCTGGTGGGCTAAAGCCGCTTCGGATCAGCTCGCCAGGAAGCGCTGAAGCTCCTGTGCCACCCGCTCGGGCACGTCCATTGGCAGGAAGTGGGAGCCCTCGTCGATGACGACGAGCCGCGCGCCCGCCACATCCCGGGCGAGCCGCTCGGCGTGCTCGCGGGGAATGTACGGATCCTTCGCGCCTTGCAGCACCAGCGTGGGCACCCGGATGCCGCGCAGGTGCTCGGGGTAGCGGGCGAAGGTGAGCTCCGGCCTGCCCCAGCGCAAATCCCTCAGCAGCGCCGCGCGGCCCTCGGGCCCGTCAAACGCGCCCTGAATGGCCCGGCGCAGCTCCGGCGTATAACGCTCCGGGTGGCCCATGCCCCGGCGGATGGCGCCCTGGGCCAACAGATCCTTGCCCAGCCACAGCAGCACCGGGCCCAGGCCCGGCGTGCGCACCAGCCGCACGATGAACGGCATCCGGAAGTCCGGGTACACCGGCGGGCTCATCAGCACCAGCCGCTCCACGTGCTCACCGTGGGCCGCCATGTAGTCCACCGCCACCGAGGCCCCCAGGTCATGCGCCACCAGGCAGAAGCGCTCCAGCCCGAGCCCCGCGCGCACCTCGTCCAGCCACTCGGCGCGCTCCACATGAGTGAGCAGCCGCGACTGCCGCTGGGACTCGCCGAAGTCCGGCAGGTCCACCGCGATGCACCGCAAGCGCGGCGCCAGCAGCGCCACCAACGGACAGAACAGCTCCTTCGCCGTGGGCAGCCCGTGCAGCAGCACGACAGCCGGTGAGCCCTCACCCGTGTCGGTGAGGGCCGCGCGCCCCAGCCGGGTGGACACCGTGCGGGAGGCTGTGTTCACGCCCCTCTCCTCCCGCCACCGGGGTGGCTTACGCGTCCTCCACCGGCGGCGCGATGGCGTGGTGCTTGCGCTTCCAGCGCTCCACCAGCAGCAGCAGCGACGGGAAGCCCAGCAGCACGATGACGATGTTCACCCCGAAGCCCAGGTTGGCCACGTTGCCAATCGAGTTCAGCCCCGGGTGCTGCGCGATGACCAGCGCCAGAAAGCCGATCGCGCTCGTCAGCAGGCCGCCCACGATGGCGCGCCCCGTCTCCGCGTACACCGTGATGAAGTCGCTGTCCGGCTCGGACAGCCGCTGCACCAGGTGCACGCCCGCGTCCACCGTGGTGCCCACCAGCACCGGCAGCACCACCAGGTTCAGGTAGTTGAACTGCACGTCTAACAGCGCCATCAGCCCCACCAGCCCCGCCACCGACATCAGCGTGGGCAGCATGCAGATGAGCGCCGTGCGCAGCTTGCCCAGCGTCACCCACATGGCCAGCAGCACCGACAGCACCGCGGCGCCCAGGATGCGCGGCCCCTCCTGCGCCACCATGTCCAGAATGTCCGCGACGATGAGCGCCTCGCCCGCGGCGGACACCTGCGTGCCGTCCGGCAGCATCATCCCCCGCACCTCCTTGGCGAAGCTGCGCGTCCTGGCGCCGTCCGCCAGGCTGATGGCCGAGTACACCAGCACCACGCCGCCCGAATCCGCCTTGCCGTCCATTCCCTCGAACTGCCGGCGCACCACCTCCGGCAGCTGCTCGCGCTGGAACGGCTCGGCCTTCGTCAGCCGCAGCGCCCGCTCCAGGTTCGCCCGCATCTCGTTGGGCAGCCGCTCCGAATCCAGCCGCTCCAGCCGCTCGCGGATGGCCCGCATCACCTGCTTCTTCTCCTCCTGCTGCCGGGGCACCAGGTCCACCATCGCGCCCACGAAGTCGATGGTGGAGTCCTTGCCGCGCTCGGCCTTGCGCATCTCGAGCTGGCGCACCACCTCGCGCTCCATGTCCCGCGAGTCGGTGAGCACCACCACCGGCGTCTGCGAGTAGCCCAGAATGCGGTTGACGTTGAAGTCCAACCGCACCGACGGCAGCGTGATGTCCTCCAGCTTGGAGCCGTCGTAGTTGAAGCTCACCCGCCACGCCTGGCTGATGAGCCCCACCACCGCCACGCCCACGACGGCGGCCACCACGCGGTAGCTGCGCGGCAGCCAGCGCGCCAGCAGGGACAGCACGCCCCCCGAGCTGATGTGCGAGCGCGGCGTCCACCCCAGGCGCGAGGCCACCCCCAGCATCGCCGGAAGAATGAGCAGGTACGCGGCGATGCTCACCAGCATGCCCACCGCCGCGATGACGCCGAACTCGTGGAAGGCGGCGAACTCGGAGAGCGACAGGCTCAGGAAGGTGAGCGCCGCCACCACCGCGGCGATGAAGGCCGAGAAGCCCGTGTGGCTGAACGCCTCACGCACCGCCTCCAGCGAGTCATGCCCCTCGGTGCGCAGCGCGGTGTAGCGGCCCAACAGGTGAATGCCGTGCTCCACGCCCAGGCCGCCCAGCACCGCGCCCAGAAAGCCCGTGAGCAGATTCACCTGGCCGTACGCCAGCCCCACGAAGCCATAGGTCCACGCCAGCCCCGCCAACACCGGCACCATGGTGAACACCACGCCCAGCGCGCTGCGGAAGTGGAACGCCAGGTACAGCACCAGCAGCACCATGGCGATGCCCGAGGCACGCCCCAGGTCCGCGGTGATGATGCGCTGGTTGTCGAGCTTCTTCTTGAAGGTGCCGGTGACGGCCGTCTTGAACTGCGGCCCGTACCGGGAGAAGTCCTCCTTGGCCAGGAAGTCCTCCACCTGGCTCACCACCTTCTTGGTGTAGACCAGGTCGGCGCTGCTGCCCTTGGGCTTGAGCATCAGCACCACCAGCTTCTCCTTCTCGTCCAGGTAGTAGAGCTCCTCGCCCCCCGCCAGCCGGCTGTTGGCCCCGCCCGCGTACTTCTTCTCGATGTCCGTGAAGTCGATGGGCGGCGGCGGCGCGTCGTCCAGCCGGACGAAGAGCGGGTTGGCCTGCTCCTTCTCCCACTGAATGCGCGCGTCGATGCGCTCCTGAATCGCCTTCAGGTCCGGCACGTCCACGTAATAGAGGGCGTGCTCCTCGAAGAAGGGGCGCGGGCGCTGGTAGTTGACGTACTGCACCTCGGACAGCTGGGCGAAGCGCGGGGCCTGCTCGTCCGCGAACTGCTTGAGGACGGCGGGCTCGGCGCCCATGCCCACCACCACCACGTAGCCCTGGCCACCGAAGCGCTTGCGCAGCTTGTCCAGGTCCTGAACGCTGGGGAAGGACTTGGGCAGCAGGCTCACCATGTCCGAGCTGAGCGTGAGCGAGCGCGCGAAGAAGACGCCGGTCACCAGCAGCACCGCGGCCAGCAGCAGCGCTTGCCAGGGCTTGTTGTGGTTGCGCGCAGCCAGCGCCCCCATCCCCCTCTCGAACCGCTCCGCCAGGCGCTTGTCGCTCATGTCTCCGCTCTTCTGTACAAAAGTCCGCAGTGGAAGGCGCCCACCATTGCCAGCCCTGCTCCAGGAGTCAACGCCTCCCCCCCACACGCCAGAGGGCCAGCAGAGTCCCTGTCTGCTTGCCACGTACAGCTTGGACTACATGGTGCGCCCGCTGGCCTGACAGCCCCCACCCCAGCCATTGGGGCCGAGTCCCTCCTGAGCGAGCGAGCAGGCGCGATTTCCTGTCCCCAGGGCTCGGCGTGGCCAGTTTGCGGCGCACACATGCTGTCAGATCCGACGACTTCCGGAGGCTGGAGAGGACGGCTCGAGCGAGGGCTCGGGGCGCTGGCCATGCGCAACTACCGCCACCCCTGGTGGGCGCTGGCGGGGGCGCTGGTGCTCAGCGTGCTGGGGGCCTTCTTCGCGCGTGGGCTGTCCCTGGATGCCAACCTGGTGAGCCTGCTGCCGCGCTCGTTCCAGAGCGTGCAGGACGTGAAGGAGCTGGAGCAGCGCTTTGGGGGCATGGGCTGGGTGGTGGTGGTGGGCGAGGGCGCCGAGCCCGAGGCCCTGCGCCGCTTCGCGGACGAGCTGGCGCCCAGGCTGGAGGCGCTGCCCGGCATCCGCTTCGTGGAGGTGAAGCGCCCGGGCGCCTTCTTCGAGGAGCGCGCGCTGTACTTCCTGTCGCTGGAGGACTTGAACGAGGTGGAGCGCCGGCTGAGCGCGCGCATCCAGTGGGAGAAGGAGCGCGCCAACCCGCTCTTCGTCTCGCTGGTGGACGAGCCCGCGCCCTCGGTGGACTTCTCGGACCTGGAGGCCAAGTACGGCGCCGGCAACATGCGCCGCATGTCCTCGCAGGAGGACTACTACCTGGATCCGAAATCGCGCCGCGTGGTGCTGATGGCCAAGCCCGAGGGCACCTCGGCGGACCTGGACTTCTCGCGCCGCGTCATCACCGAGGTGGAGCAGCTCCTGGCCTCGCAGGACATGGCCGCGTACGGGCCGGACTTCAAGACGGCCATCACCGGCACCTTCCAGAAGAAGCTGGATCAACAGAAGCAGATTGGGCGCGACATCGCGGTGTCCTCGATGGTGGCGGGCGCGCTGCTGCTCATCTTCCTGCTGCTGCACTTCCGCAGCGCGCTGGCGGTGGGGCTGGTGCTGGCGCCGGTGGCCATGGGGCTGACGTGGACGTACGGGCTGGTGGGGCTGGGGTATGGGCGCGTCAACCTGCTGACGGGCTTTCTGGGCGCCATCCTCGGCGGCCTGGGCATCGAGCACGGCATCCACCTCTTGGGTCGCTACCTGCACCTGCGCGGCGAGAGCTGGAAGCCGTCCGAGGCGGCGCGGGAAACCTTCACGCACACCGGCAGCGCGGCGATCATCTCCGCGCTGGTGGCGGCGCTCACCTTCCTGCTGCTGGGCACCTCGCAGTTCCGCGCGTTCCGTGAGTTCGGCATCATCGCTGGCGTGGGCATGTTGATGCTGGTGGGGGCCTACGTGGTGGTGATGCCGGCCATCCTGGGGCTGGCGTGCCGGCTGGGGTGGAAGCCTCCGCCCGCGGCCACGGCGCACATGAACGCGCCGCTGGGGCGGCTGCTGGTGCGCTGGCGCCGGCCGCTCACGCTGGTGGCCGCGCTGGTGGTGGCGGTGCTGGTGGTGGACGTGCGGCGGGTGCGCTTCGACTACGACTTCAACTCGCTGGAGGATCCGCAGCTGCCCTCCTTCGTGCTGGACCGGGAGGTGAACCGCATCCTCGGCTACTCGCAGACGCCGGTGGTGGTGCTCACCGACAACCCGGACGAGGAGCGCGCGGTGGTGGAGGAGCTGCGCGCGCGCAAGGAGCGGCTGGGCGAGCGCTCCACGGTGGA
Source organism: Myxococcaceae bacterium (assembly GCA_035296065.1). GTDB lineage: Bacteria > Myxococcota > Myxococcia > Myxococcales > Myxococcaceae > DATHBR01. Next base: position 41,636 of record DATHBR010000055.1, read on the forward strand.
CTTCGTCGCCTCGCTGCAGTCCATGGTGCCGGAGGAACAGGCGGCCAAGCAGCAGGTGCTGGGGCGGCTTGAGGGGCTGCTGGAGGACGTGCCCGAGGAGCGGCTGGAGCCTGAGCAGCGCGAGCAGCTCACCCAGCTACGGCAGCAGGTGCGCGCCCAGCCCTTCACCCGCGAGGAGCTGCCGGTGTCCGTGCGGCGGCAGTTCCAGGGCACGCAGGGGCAGAGCGGCTTCGTGCTGGTGTATCCGCGGGTGAGCCTCTCGGATGGAGAGGCCATCCGGGCGATGGCGAACGAGGTGCGCGGGGTGACGCTGCCCGGCGGCGGGCGCATCTCCGCGGCGGGTGAGCCCATGGTGCTCGCGGACATCCTGGCCATGGTGACGCGCGAGGCGCCCATCATCCTGATTGGCGCCGTGGTGGCGGTGCTGTTGGCCATGTGGGTGACGCTGGGCAGCATCCGGCTGGCGCTGCTGTGCCTGACGCCCACCGTGGTGTCGCTGCTGGCGCTGGTGGGGCTGATGCCGCTGCTGGACATCAAGTTCAACTACCTGAACATCCTCGTCATCCCCGTGCTCATCGGGACGACGGTGGACGCGGGCGTGCACCTGCTCACCCGGCTGGTGGCGCACGACAGTGAGTTCGTCCCGGTGTACTCGGAGACGGGCCGCGCCATCTGCGGCGGCCTGCTGACGAGCGCGATGGGCTTTGGCGCGCTGTTCCTGGCGGACCACCCCGGCCTCAACTCCGTGGGCGCGCTGGCCAACCTGGGCTTCGGCGTGAACCTGCTGGTGATGGTGGTGGCCTTCCCCGCCCTGCTGCTGCTGCTGTCCGAGCGCAAGCGGCGCAGGGGGCAGCGCATCAAGGCCCTGGAGCGGGAAGAGGAGGCGCCTCCGCCCCCCGGCTCCACCGACGTGCCCTCCGCCAGCTGATCGCCCGAGGAGCGTGCGGCCCATCGAGCGTTCCGTGCATGTAGGACTCCGGAACCCCACGTTCCCGACGTGTCATCGCACACACACAGGGAGAGGACAGTCATGAAGATTTCCAAGACGAAGCTGCTGGTTGCGGGCCTCCTGGCGGGCTCGCTGACGTTCATGGGCTGCAAGTCCAACGACTCGGCTCAGCGCACGGACGACGCCGCCACGGGCACGGGCACCACCACCGAGGGCACCGGCACCGGCACCGGCACCCAGGGCACCGGCACCGGCACCGGCACCGACCCTGGCACGGGCGGCTCCGGCCCCACCAAGCAGTCGGATGACAACATCCGTCACCCGTACGACGACCACCTGCGCACTCCGGAGGACGACACCGTGCGCGGCACCGAGTCGGACGCCGCGTCCGAGTCCGAGCCTGGCGTGCACGGCGACACCACGCTGGATCCCAACTCGGGCATGGGTGGCTCGGGCACGGACACGGACATGGGCATCATCGACGAGGACCCGAACGTGGGCGGCAACAGCGCTGACGGCTTCGGCGCGCCGGACTCGCCGATGGACGAGCCCACGCCCGAGGACCGGATGCTGGACAACGATCTGGACGTGCCCGAAGGCTCGCGCTAACGGTCATCTGACTCGAAGCTGAACCGGAGCAGCGCCCGCGTGAAGCAGCGCGGGCGCTGCCGTTTCACCCTCTCTGCAAGTCCCCACACCATGAAACAGTACGAGAAGAAGCACGACGCGAACGGCCGCCCCTACCTCGAGACGTCCCTGCCCGGGCTGGTGCTCACGCGCCTGCCGCTGCTCAACAAGGGCACCTCCTTCACCCTCGAGGAGCGCAAGGAGTTCGGGCTGATGGGCGTGCTGCCCACGCACGTGTCCACGCTGGACGAGCAGCTGGCGCGCGCGTACTCGAACTTCAAGGGCTTCCACTCGGACCTGGAGAAGCACGTGTTCCTGCGCGCGCTGCAGGACCGCAGCGAGGTGCTCTTCTACGCGCTGATCGATCGGCACATCGAGGAGATGATGCCCATCATCTACACCCCCACGGTGGCGCAGGCGGTGGAGCAGTTCAGCCGCATCTACCGCTACCCGCGCGGGCTGGTGGTGAACCCCGAGAACATCGATCAGATCGACACGCTGCTGGAGAACACGCCGTTTCCGGACGTGCAGCTGATCGTCGCCACGGACAACGAGGGCATCCTGGGCATTGGAGACCAGGGCTTCGGGGGCCTGGCCATCTGCATCGGCAAGCTGTCGCTGTACACGGCCGCGGCGGGCATCGATCCGGCGGTGACGCTGCCGGTGGAGCTGGACGTGGGCACCAGCCGCAAGGATCTGCTGGAGGATCCGCTCTACCTGGGGGTGAGGCGGCCGCGCATGGAGGGCCAGGAGTACGACGAGTTCATCCACCGCTTCGTGACGGCGCTGGCGCGGCGCTTCCCGAACGTGCTGCTGCAGTGGGAGGACTTCAGCAAGCAGAAGGCGTTCGACGTGCTGGACCGGTACCGGGACGTGGTGCCGTCGCTCAATGACGACATTCAGGGCACGGGCGCGGTGGTGCTCTCGGGGCTGCTGGCGGCCTCGCGGGGCAGCCAGCGCGACTTGGCGCAGCAGACGTTCCTCATCCACGGGGCGGGCGCGGGCGGAGTGGGCGTGGCGCGGCAGATCGTCCGGGGGCTGCAGCTGCAGGGGCTGACGCTGGAGCAGGCGCGGCAGCGCATCTTCCTGATCGACTCGAAGGGGTTGATCCTCAAGGACCGGCGCGGGCTGGAGCCGTACAAGCTGGAGTTCGCGCAGGAGCCCTCGCGGGCGGCGGGCTGGAAGCTGCAGGGCGGCATTCCGAGCCTGCTGGAGACGGTGCGGGAGGCGAAGGTGACGGTGCTGCTGGGGCTGTCGGGCCAGCGGGGCGCGTTCACCGAGGAGGTGGTGCGGGCGGTGACGGTCAACACGCCATACCCGGTGGTGTTCGCGCTGTCCAACCCGACGGCGAACAGCGAGGCGGTGCCGGAGGACGTGTACCGCTGGACGAACGGCAAGGGGCTGGTGGCGACGGGCAGCCCGTTCGAGGATGTGATGTGGAACGGGGTGGCGCACCCGGTGGGCCAGGGCAACAACGCGTTCATCTTCCCGGGGCTGGGGCTGGGCGTGCTGGCCAGCCGGGCGCGGCGGGTGACAGACGGCATGCTGACGGCGGCGGCGCTGGCGCTGTCCGAGTTCGTGGACAAGGGCCGGCTGGCGCAGGGCGGGCTGTACCCGCGCATGGACAAGATCCGCGTGGCGAGCAAGCAGGTATCGGTGGCGGTCATCCGCCAGGCGCAGAAGGAAGGCATGGCCAGCGAGCAGCTGCCAGAGGACCTGGAGGGCTACCTCGAGGCGCGCATGTGGCGCCCCGAGTTCCTGCCGATCCGCAAGGCCCGCGGCGGCTGAGGGCCCGTTGGGTATTGCCCACGTGTTGTGGCATGGTCGCTGGGTGATCCGCGCTGGTAGGGTCCAGAGCCCTTCACGGGAGGGACTCATGCGGTGGCCGAAGATGGCGGTGGTCGTTGTTTTCGCCATGACGGCGACCGGCTGTCCCTCGGAGTTCGGCAAGGACGGCCGCGTGGACAAGGCAGTCGAGCAGGATACGCAGGAGCACCTGCTCTTCGTCGAGGGATGCGCCAAGGAGACTTTCAGAGTGGTCTGCGCACCCGGCAAGTGGCACTCGGAAGAGTGCGTGAGGTGCCGACAAGCAGGAGTGCGGTAGATGCGCAGTGGGGGCTGGCGCAGAATCGTGGCGCTCTGCGTGGGCGTGCTGCTGCCGCTGCCACTCGTGTTGTTGCTATGGGTGCTGGGGAGACCAGAAGTACCCACGGTCATGCCACCTGGGGTGCGCATCAGCCCCATGCTCGCCAACGAGCAGCGCATGCGGCTGACGACGTACGGCCGGCACTGCGGCGGGGGCGAGCCATGTGAACCGCCGCTGGGATGCTTGATGGATCCCCGCTACTTCCGGGTGTACTGCACCGACAGTCAATGCGAGGTCGATTCACAGTGTCCAGAAGGCCAGCTGTGTCAGTACCTCGCTACCGCGTCAGGTGGGCCTTTGGTGCGCTTCTGTGTCGCTCTTGGCGTGCGCCAGGAGGGGGACAAGTGCCTCGAACTTCCACACGACCAGGAACATGCCTGCGCAGCTGGGTTGCTGTGCAGCGGCAAGGATGGTTGGTGCGCCCGGCCATGCCGCCCGGGCGACATGACGGGGTGCCCCAAGGGCTTCTTCTGCGCGGACACTATTCCCCAGCCCTCATGCCTGCCCACCTGCGAGACTCAGGGGTGCCCCGTCGGCCAGCAGTGCATCCCCTTCCAGGAGGGCTCTTCGAAGTGCGCGCGCGTATATGGGCCCAACTGCAGGCAGACCCCTTGCCCTGATGGTCGCAAGTGCGACGTGCAGTACCAGTCCTCGCACCCCGGAAAAATCTGGATGGCTTGCGTCGCACGCTGTGGCAAAGACCGCCCTCCCTGTGAGCCGGGATGGATCTGCGACGGCTGGGACTGCGTACAGCCTTGCGATCCACAAGGCCCCGAGGTGTGCGGTGAAGGCTACTTCTGTCATCAACTGACAAAGCGCATGCCCTACGCCTGCCAGCCGGACTTCTGGCGTGACATGGCCCGTTGAGGGTTGCCTTACGGGAACCTGACACCGGTGACGGTGATTCCGCGGAGCCCCTGCGCTTCCCACATCTTGAGGGTGAAGGTGCCGCGCGCCTCCGCCGCCGTCGCTTCTGCCTCGATCCAGACGCGCTTGTCCTTCGTGTCAGCTCCAATGGGCCCTCTCTGCCATGCGCGCAGCACGCGCAGCGCACGGCGTCCGGGGCCAACCAGCTCGGCCTCGCCCACTGTCCAGGGCTCCTGCCCCGGGGGGATATCAATGCTCAGCTCCACGACCACTCTCGTCCTGGAACGATAGCCATATCCCTGCACCATCTCTGCGAGCGCATTATTCAGCGAAGGAAGGGCCTTCAGCTCGAGACGGACGGCAATAACTCCTTTCTCATCCACGATCCTCGAGGCGAGCAGACCGATGAGCCCTTCGGGTACTCCCTGCGCGCTGCGAAGCCGCTCGTTCTCCTCGTGGCACTGATGGAGCCGGACGTCCTTCTCCCGCACCTCCTGCTGACAGGACTCCACCGTGCGCTTCTGGCGATGAACCTCCACCAGCGGACCGAGCCCTGCGGGATGCACCTCCAGCCAAAGCGTCGCGCTCGTCGGGAGCGCGTCATCCTTGAAGCGAACCGTCATCCGGAAGCGCTCTCCTGGCATCACCTGGTCCGAGGGCTCCAGGCGCAGAACGGTGTCGCTGATCTCCACCCGTGCGAAGCGCTCTTGGCCCTCCAGGCTCACGCCACCTCGAGCGAGCTCCGCTCCATAGAAGACGAACACCGTGGCCAGCCGAGGGCCGATGCACAGCGTGGGGAACTCACCAGCGGGCTCGGGGGAAAGCTCAATGCGCCGGATCCCCGACTCACATGGAGTGGAACCGGGCGCAGCGACGGTGCCGGCACTCGTGAAGAGCGCCAGCAGGGCAGCAAGAACCTGTAAGCGCATGAAACCGAACCTCCAGGGCGGGGCGGCTGGGTGGCGGAAAACTCACTCGAAGCGCTTTACCGCTCTCACAAACGAGGCTTCCCAGATCAGCATTTTCTCCGGAGTAGACTGCTGCGAAGGCGCCATCCCACGACCTGCCTCATCCAGCTCCATGCAGACCGGGAAGGTGCGCCCGTTATCGGGCAATTGAGCCTCGGTGAACCGGCCGTAGATGCGCTGCTCTCCCAGAAAGAGCTGTCCTGACAGGCGGGTGTAGGAAGGAAGGTCTCCCCACCCATCGAGTAGAAAGACCTGGGTTGGGCCCGCTTGCGCAGGCCTGACACCCGTCGGTCCTCTCAGGATCCAACGAATGGGGTTCTTGTCCTCGACGGGGATGCCCAGCTTCGCCATGGCCTCGAGTGCGCCGGGCGGGCACTCCTCGGGCGGAGGCAGCGCGGAGACCCGCTGCGGCTCGGGCGTGGTGGTGCAGGCAAGCCCCACACACAAGGGCATCACCTTGGAGAGCTGACCGCTGGGCTTCGTCTTCCTGCTGGGCTTCTTCACGCGCGTGTCTTCCTCATCCTGCGTCGCGTTCGCGACGGGCGCGGGAGTGGAAACCCCAGAGGGCGCCGCGCCCTTGCCAGCATCTGGTGAAACCTCGGGGCGCGCTACTTCCCGCCTCGGATTTCCTACTTCGCCAGTAGGAAAAGCCAGCGGCTCTTGAAAGGTAGGCTTAAGCACCAGCCCGCTCGCCAAGCACCCGAATACGAGAGCCGATAGGGCGCCACCACTTATCCACCGCCAGAGGTGCGGCCGCTTGGGACTATCAGAAGCCTCGGAAGCCGGCGGTGCACTCGTCTGCTGTGCCCGCGGAGGCGGACGCCTGCGCACCATGCGCCGCAGCCGCAGCCACCGCTGCTTCTCCTGGTGCTGCCACCGCGCCTGCTGAAGCGACACCTCATCTCCCGGCGCCACGGGCCCAGCGGGGGCCACCTGCTGCGTGGTGCGTGAAACCAGGCTGGGGCCCCTGTACCACTCGAATAGGGGCTCATCCCATTCTGGCCCTCCCGCTTGCGCCGCCTGGAGCAATACGTCCGCCAGCTCTCCCGCGCTCGCGTAACGCTCTTCGGGCCGCTTCGCCAACAGCCGCCGCACCATCGCCGCCAGCGCGGGGGGCACCCTGGGGTTGATCTGGCTGGCGAGGGGCGCGGGCCACGTCTCCACCATCACCCAGAATATGTCCCGCGGCACGTTCAACGAGAATGGGTAGTCATCGGTCAGCAACCGGTGCGCCATGACTCCCAGCGCGTACAAGTCGTCCGAGGGCCGCGCCTCGTAGCGCGCCTGCGTATCCTCGGCGTGCGCGCGAGCGAAGGCCATGGCCTCCGGACTCAGATAGGGCTCTGTCACGGGAGGCAGCACCTGTTCGGTCAGCGGAGTGGCCCCGGTGTAATCTCCAGCTCCGAGGTCCACCAACACCGGCTCCTGCTCTCCGAGGCGCACCAGCGTGTTGTCCCCTTTGATGTCCCTGTGCACCGCGCCCTCCTGGTGTAGCGCTTCCAGGGCCTGTGCCACCGTGGCCAACAACACCGCGGCCTGGCGCGGCGTGGGATTGGTGCCGCGAGACCAGGCGTACAGTGGCAGCCCCTCCACATAGTCCATGACCAGGTAGGGAAAGCCGCCGGACCGCCGAGGCCACCACCCCTGCCCTCGCAGCCCGACCACGTTGGGGTGCACGATGCGCTCGAGCAGCCGACGCTCACGCAGGAAGCGCCTGTCCCCGGGACGCACGGCCATCTTCAGCGCGTAGCGACGGCCCCAGCGCTTCACCAGGTACACCGCGCCCGCGCCACCACTGCCCAGTTTGCGCACCACGCGCCAGGGGCCCACCTTCATTCCCGGTGGAAGTCCGTCCGGCAGTGGCCGCGCCGGGGGTACAGCCCTCGTTGGCAGCCATTCCCGCGGTAGCCCCATGGCGGCGCTTCCTCCTCGTGATGGAAGCGCCAGAGTTTACCATCTCCCCACCTGTCAGGGAGGCCATGGGCCATGCGACTCGGCGCGTCACCGAGGAGGAGCGCCTGCGGCGAGCGGCTCAGCTCACCCCGACGCCCGGGTACGGAATCGACGAGGGCTGCGGCGTGATGACGCGTGGCTCGTGGTGGTGATGACCCGGTGTCCTCCCGGGGCCCTCGCTGGGCCGCAGGGGCGGAACGCTCGGCGCGCGCTCTTCCTCCGAGTGGGCGATGCGTCCCGGGTGTGGATTCTCGGGGATGGGAATATGCAGCACGTCCTTCTGGCTCATGGCGTCCTCCAGGTGCTGGGCTCACCTTCAAAAATGGGGCGCCCGCCATGGCCGGGCACTCTCGCCAGCAGCGCTTCCCGCGCTCGCACGCAGGGCAGCCAGCCATGCACCACGCGGCACGTGGGAATGCGTCAGAACCCGTGGCGCGATCGCCACACCGCCGACATAAGTCCCCTTCGCTGAGCGTTTCCCAGAAACGAACCAAGAAACCGTGCGAGGGGTGATGGGCATCAAGCTGTTGCTGGCAGGTCGATACCAGGGTGGAGAGCACTTCTTCTCGCCTCCCGAGGAGCCCGAGCCCTGGCTGCGGCGCGTGGAGCAGTGGTTCCAGGAAGTCACTGGCGAGCTGCTGGAGAACTCGCGCATCGTCGAGGGCCCCGATGGCGCGCCCCTGCTGCTGATGCGGCTGCACCCTGCCGCGGGCGAGGTCGCCGTGCTGGCCGCGGGCCAGGCCCGACTGGTGGTGCTCGCGGACACGGCGGCCGTGGGCCCCGGCTACCACCGCTACCTGTGTGACTTGCTCAAGCGCCTGGGCCAGGCGCTGCACATCACCTGGGCGGAGCCAAACGCCACCGAGAACGTGGGAGACCCGACGGGCTACTTCCACACCGGAGACGCCGGGCCGCTGGAGGCGCAGATGCTGGCGTGGCTGAAGGATGTCGCCAGCCAGGTGCTGGACATGCGTCAGCGGGGACGCTCGGGCCTGGCGCTGTCCATGCGCTTCGGCCACGTCTTCGAGCACCCGGGCGCGCTGCTCACGCCGCTGGGGCCTCGCGACGAGGCCTGGCTGCGGGCGGTGCGCGAGGAGCCCGCGCGCGGCAAGGACGTGTTCCCCTGGTGGGAGCCGGGGCACAACGCCACCTCGCGCCTGGGCCGCGCGCTCAGCCGCCTGTGGACGGACGTGGTGTGGCGCCCGCCGCTGCTCGAGGAGGAGCGCCGCGTGTTCCTCAACGTCGCGCGGCTGCTGGAGCAGGCGTGGCGTGAGTCGCCAGGCCTCGACTACCCGTGGCGCGAGTGGCAGGAGGTGCTCGGCTACCTGGGCAAGGGCGGCACGCTGGCCGAAGAGGTGAGCCAGCGCGCCAACCAGGCCGCCGAAGGCCCTCGCATCGGCTACCGCCGGGGCTCCGTGCAGGTGGTGCTACCCGAAGGCTGGGAGATCCGCATCCCCGGCTCACTGGCCGAGGAGCGCCTGGGAGACGGCAGCTGGGTGGCCAGAGACCATCGCCGCACCGTGCGCTTCGTTCCCCTGGAGAGCCACGAGGACGACATCGCCGCCGCGAGCCCCGAGCGGCGCCTGCTGGAGCTGGAGCACAACGGCGCCCGGGTCAGCGGCCGGGCCTCGCTGCAGGTGGGGCCCGGAGAGTGCCGGCTCACCGCGCTGTGCCGCTCGGGCAACCGGCGCGCGCTGTGCGTGGTGAGCTTCGACGACCCGGAGGAGCAGGACTGGGCCGTGGGCACCTGGCACTCGCTGGACCGCGCCGTCGCGGCGGCGTAGGCCCAGCGAGCGTCAGGGGCCAGGCGCCCGCTTACTTCTTGGTGCCGCCCTGGTTCGGGGTGCCGGTGGTGCCGGTGGTGCCCTTGGTGCCGGCAGCGCCCTGCTGGCCCTTGTCCATGTCACCGGTGCCGCCCATGCCGGTGGTGCCCATGTGGCCACCCTGGCTGCCGTGGCTGCCGTGGTTCATGGTGCCCGTGCCCGTGGTGGTGCCGGTGCCGGCGCCGCCCATGCCCGCCGCGGCCGGGCTGATGCGGCCCAGCAGCGAGTAGGCCTGCTGACGGTGGGCGCTCACGTGCTGCGAGGCCTGCTGGAGCAGCGTGGTCACCTCGCCGCTGGTGAAGTTCTGCTGCGCCGCCATCACCTTGCCCAGCGCCATGTCGTGGTCACCCACCATGTGGGCCATGAAGCACGCATCGAAGGCCGCGCCCGTGAGCGACTGCAGCTTGTCCATCGCGGCCTTCTCGGCGGCCATGGCCTTGCGCTCCACGTCGTTCATCGGCTTGGGCGTGGCCAGCTTGTGGCCCTTGGTCTGCGCGTACGTCGCCAGCTGCTGGTCCATGGTGGTGTGGTCCTTGACCATCATCTCACCGTAGGACTTCACGTCCTGGCTCTGGCCGTTCTTCGCCGCCAGCTGCCCCAGCTTGATCTCCGTCTGGTTGATGTGGTGCATCCGGTCGAGGAAGGCCTTCTCGTCGGCGGGCACCATGAAGCCCATGTGCTCGATCATCCCGCCCTTGGCCGCCATCTTGCCGCCCTTGGCGTTGGCGTCCTTCATCGCCTGGCCCTGCGCGCCGCCCTGCATGCTCCCCGCAGTGCTGCCCTGGGTACTGCCCTGGGTGCCGCCCTGGGTGCCGCCCTGCGGCGCGGAGCCCTGGGCAAGTGCGCTGCCACCGAGGACCAGCGAGCCGGCGAGGAGGAATCCCTGGATCGTACGCTTCATGTGTTGCTCTCCGTGGTTGGGTGATCGCCTGGGCGATCGGGTAGGAAAAGGAACGGGGGCGCACCTTGACCAGTCGGAGGCCGGAGTACAGCCAGCACTTCGAGGCTCCGTGCGCCTGCACACGTTTCCACCCGGTTCTTTCCGGCACCGGACGTTGTCTCTGTCCGGCACCAGAGAGATCACCTGTACCTGAAGCCTAGCGGCTCTTCTTGCGGAGCACTTCGATCTCCGTGGCGATGGTGTCGCCGGCGATGAGATCGAACGAGGCGCGCACCTGGCTGCCCTCGCTGATGCGGGTGACGGGGATGCGCCGCTTGCCACGCTTGGCCTCGGTGTCCTGCGTCACGCGCAGCACGTAGGTCTCTCCCGTCTCGGCGTCGATGACTTCGACGGCCTTCTTGGAGACGTTGCTCACGCGGCCCTCGAAGGTGGCGCTCGCCACGGCCATCTGATCCATGTCCGCCGCGCCCGAGCCTCCGATACCCGCGCCGCTCTGGTCCCCGCCCTGGCGGACCTGGCGCGCGTTGTCGAGCTCACCGCGCAGCCGCTGCACCTCGGCCTGCAGCCGGGCGATCTCGGTCCGCGCCGCGTCCGGGGTGAGCACCACCGTGCCGCCCGTGCCCGTGCCGCCGCCTCCGGCCGCGACGCCGCCAGCCCCGCCCGTTGCGGCGCCACCACCGGTCGTCCCAACGCCCGCGCCAGCGCCGCCCGTTCCGGCTCCGGCGCCACCACCGGCTCCCGCGCCTACGCTGCTACCGCCCGTTCCGGCGCCCGCGCCGCCACCGGTTCCCGTGCCCGCGCCGCCACCGGTCGTCGCGTTTCCGGCCCCGCCCGCGGTGGTCCCCTGGCCAGTGCCGACTCCGCCGCTCGCGCCGACTCCGCCGCTGGCGCCGACACCCGTGCCCATTCCGGTGACCGAGCCGGCTCCGGTGCCTGTCCCCACCGAGGTGCCCGTGCCACCCGTGCCCGTGGTGCCTGTGCCGCTCGCGCCACCCGTGCCAGTACCCGTCGCGCCAGCCCCAGCGCCACTCACTCCGCCAGCGCCCGTGCCGCCGGTGCCGCCGACACCCACGCCCGTGGCACCGGCGCCCGTGCCGCCGGTGCCGCCAACACCCGCGCCCGTGGTGCCTGCGCCCGTGCCCGTGGCTCCAGCGCCCGTGCCCGTGGTGCCTGCTCCACCGGCGCCCGTGCCCGTGGCTCCGGTGCCCGCGCTGCCCGCGCCTCCGGTGCCCGCGCCCTGATCACCCGTTCCGAACAGCGTCTGCCCGCTACCCGAGGCCGCTCCAGGCGCCTGATCTCCCGTGCCCTGGAAGCTCTGGCCCCTGCCCGTCGCGCCTGCGGCCGTCTGCCCGGTGCCCGCCGCGCTGCCCGTCTGGCCTGCGTTCCCCGTGCCGCCCGCCTGCGCTCCAGGCCCCGCCACCGTGCCCTGCGACTCGCCGGTGACCACCGAGAAGCCGCCCGTCGTCGGCGGCGCCGCCAGCGCTCCGCCTCCACTGGGTCCTGTTCCCGGATCTCCCGTCGTGGTCGCGGCTCCCGCTCCACCGCCGGCAGCTCCCGCCGCGCCGGAGCCCGCTCCCGCACTGGAGCCTGCTCCCCCGCCTGCCTGCTGAGCATGGCCGGCAAAGGACAGACCGAAGGTGAACGCAAGTGCTGCAGCCAGGATGACGTTTCGCATGGACTCGGCTCCTCTTCTCCCGCCGAGCAAGTTGTGCGCCCAACAGCACGAGACCAAGGGGCTCACCCTTCCATCGCCTCCGGGCCCGCCCGGTGGCTCGGTTCCCTTGCGAGCCGGACCTCGGTGCACCCCAGGTGTCCGGGCGATCACACCCTGTACACGCAGCCCGTCATCCATCCTTGAAGGTGCGGGCATGTGCCCCCACCTTGAGTCGGCATCATCAACCGAGGGGATGGACGGGCGTTATGGGAATGGAAGTGTGGCCGGGGAAGCCGTACCCGCGTGGGGCGACGTATGACGGCACTGGGGTGAACTTCGCGGTCTACTCTCAGGTGGCGACGCGGGTGGAGATCTGTCTGTTTGATCCCGCGGACCCATCGCGCGAGATCGAACGCTTCGACTTGCCTGAGGTGACCGAGTTCGTCTGGCACGGCTTCGTGCCCGGCATGGAGCCCGGTACCTTATATGGACTGCGCGTCCACGGGCCGTACGAGCCCTCGCAGGGCCACCGCTGCAACCCGCACAAGCTGCTGGTGGACCCGTACGCCAAGGCGCTGCACGGCGAGGTGGACTGGAAGCAGCCCGTGTTCGGCTACACGCTGGGCCACAAGGACCAGGACCTGGCCCGCGACGAGCAGGACAGCGCCCGGGGCGTGCCCAAGGGCGTGGTGGTGAGCGACTTCTTCGACTGGGGCAATGACCGGCGCCCGGATGTGCCCTGGCGTAAGACGGTCATCTACGAGGCGCACGTGAAGGGCCTCACCATGCGCCACCCCGGGGTGCCCGAGCACCAGCGCGGCACCTACGCGGGCCTGTCTCACCCGGCCGTCATCGAGCACCTGCTCAAGCTGGGCGTCACCGCCGTGGAATTGCTGCCGGTGCACGAGGCCGCCGACGACTCGTTCCTCAACGACAAGGGCCTGGCCAACTTCTGGGGCTACAGCACCCTGAACTACTTCGCCCCCGAGCAGAGCTATGCCAGCCGCCGCACTCCGGGCAGCCAGGTGGCCGAGTTCAAGTCCATGGTGAAGGCGCTGCACGCGGCCGGCATCGAGGTGCTGCTGGACGTCGTCTACAACCACACCTGCGAGGGCAACCACCTGGGCCCCTCGGTGTCGCTCAAGGGCATCGACAATGCCTCGTACTACTGGCTGATGCCGGACCCGCGCTACTACCTGGACTTCACCGGGTGCGGCAACAGCCTCAACGCGTCGCTGCCCCAGACGGCCAAGCTCATCGCCGACTCGCTGCGCTACTGGGTGACGGAGATGCACGTGGACGGGTTCCGCTTCGATCTGGCCACCACCCTGGGCCGCATGGGCGCTGGCGAGTTCAGCCCCGCCGCGCCGCTGTTCCAGATCATCAACCAGGACCCGGTGCTCAACCGTGTGAAGCTCATCGCCGAGCCGTGGGACGTGGGCCTGGGCGGCTACCAGGTGGGCCACTTCCCGTCGCCCTGGCGCGAGTGGAACGGCAAGTACCGCGATGCGCTGCGCCGCTACTGGAAGGGTGACGAGAACCTGGCCGGTGAGGTGGGCTACCGGCTGGCGGGCTCGTCGGACATGTTCCAGGAGGCGCGGCGCCGCCCGCAGGCGACCATCAACTTCGTCACCGCCCATGACGGCTTCACGCTGCATGACCTGGTCACCTACAGCCACAAGCACAACGAGGCCAACGGCGAGCACAACCGCGACGGCGCCGACGACAACCAGGCGTGGAACTGCGGCGTGGAGGGCGAGACGGAGGACCAGGCCATCATCACCCTGAGAGAGCAGCAGAAGCGCAACCTGCTGGCCTCGCTCTTTCTGTCCCAGGGCGTGCCCATGCTGGTGGCGGGCGACGAGATGGGGCGCACCCAGGGCGGCAACAACAACGCCTACTGCCAGGACAATGAGATCTCCTGGGTGGACTGGAACCTGGACCCCCGGCGCAAGGCGCTGCTGGAGTTCACCTCGAAGCTCATTCAGTTCCGCCACCGCCAGCCGGTGCTGCAGCGCCGCCGCTTCTTCCAGGGCGAGCGCATCTGGGACTCGCGCTTCAAGGATTTGACCTGGTACCGGCCGGACGGCTCGGAGATGAGCCAGGAGGACTGGCAGAAGCCCTTCATCCGCTCGCTGGCGTTCCTGCTGGGCGGAGACGCCATTCCCACCCCGGACGAGCGCGGCCAGCGCGTCATCGGCGACGCGTTGCTGGTGCTGCTCAACGCCCACCACGAGCCGGTGCCCTTCACCGTGCCGCACGCGGCCGAGGGCCGCCAGTGGGTGCTCGAGTTCTACACCGGTGACGACTCGCGGGGCCCCGAGTCCGTGCACGGTGGGCAATTCGAGCTCGTAGGCCGCACGCTCGCGGTGTTCCGCGAGGCCGCCCGCGAGGACACGCCGTAGCAGGCCCCCGCGGCTCAGCGCCCCGCAAAGACCACGGGCCGGCTCCCAGGGGGAAGAGCCGGCCCGCTTAGTGCTCCAGCGCGGGCACCCGCCCGCGTGAAGCTGAGATGTTCTCTTTGCTTCCACGACTTCTAGCATTCGTGGCTTTACCTGTAAAGCGCGATTTTTCACTAAACCGTTTAATGCTTAGAGAACACGAGGTCCGCGGAGGAATTCGCGGCGTGAGCCCGGCCGGGTTACATACACCCCGCGTCATGACCCGAGAGACCCTGCCAGATGGCTCGCTGCGACTGAGCGAGGGCGGCTGCACCCACACCTACACCCGGCTGCGGCCGGGGGTGATGCTGGTGAGCATCGCCGGCTATGACCGGGGGCAGCTGCACCCGGCGGCCTTCGAGCCGATCGAGGCCGAGCTGTCCGACCGGCAGCCGCTGGCGCTGCTGTTCAACGTGAGCCGGGCGGAGGGAGCCACCCGGTCGGTGAGCGACGCGTGGACGGAGTGGTTCCGCACCCGGCGCCCCCAGCTGCGGGAGGTTCACATCCTGGTGGCCTCGAAGTACCTGGACCTCATCGTGAACGTGGCCAAGCACTTCTCGCGCACCGGAGAGCTGATCCAGGTGTACTCGGACGCCAGCCGCTTCGAGTCCACCGCGGCCCGGCTGGTGCCGGGGCTCAAGCGGCTGCCCGCGTCGGAGTGAGCGGGGCGCTCACGATTCGAAGAAGGCGACCTCGCCGCTCTCCAGGCTGTACTCGGCGCCCACCACGCGCAGGCCTCCTTCGATCACCATCTTCTCGAGGATGGCCGAGCCGCGGCGCAGGTGGTTGACCGAGGCGCGGACGTTGGCGCGCATGGCCTCCTGGATGAGGCGCTCGCGCTCCTGGACCAGGCCGGTGTTCACCAGTCCCTCGACGGCCGGGCGGATGCGGTCCACGATGGAGGCCAGGTTGGGCGAGCGCGGCACGCTGGGGCTCTCGATGGCCTGCAGCGTCGCGTCGATGGCGCCGCAGAAGGTGTGGCCCATCACCACCACCAGCTGGGTGCCAAAGGCCTCGGCGGCGAACTCCACGCTGCCCACCTGCGAGGGGGCGACGATGTTGCCCGCCACCCGGATGACGAACAGATCTCCCAGGCCCTGATCAAAGACGAGCTCGGCGGGCACTCGCGAGTCCGAGCACCCCAGCACGATGGCGAAGGGCTTCTGGCCCTTCACCAGCTCGCCACGCCGAAGCTGGCTCATCAGCACCTCGGTGCTCCGCAGGTGCTGGATGAACCGCCTGTTGCCTTCCTTCAGCCGCTCGAGGGCTTCCTGCGCGCTAATCATGGGGCCGCGCGTTTACCTCAAGGGCACGCCGTCAGCGAGGAGATCCATGCATCTACCACACCTACACCCACTGTGTCCTCGACGCGGCTGGCCAGGGGCGGCATGCGGTTGGCGTCCAAAGCATGCATGCGCAGCGAGAGGATGGAGCGGGCCGGCGCGCCCGGGGCCAGCACCTGGGCATCGGTGACACCGAGCGAGCCCTGCTGGGGGGTGGTGCCGCAGAAGTTGGCCTGAGCCAGCGGGGTGGAGAAGCGGAAGTCCGCGGGCCCTCGGCCGGTGCCGTTGGGCCGGTGGCACGAGGCGCAGTTGGAGTGCAGGTACGCGCGGGCCCGCTGCTCGAGCGGGTCGCCGCCGGTGGGAGGCGACAAGCGCGGCAGGGCGTCGGGAGCGGCGCCCAGCGAGGCCTCGAACAGGCCCAGGTGCTCGAGCGTGGCGAGCTGGTTGGAGATGCGCTGGGTGGAGGCGTAGGTGAGGTCGCGGTTGAGCTGGCCGGTCTCCAGGCCCAGCGAGTAGCCCGCGGCGCCGGTGTGGCAGCGGATGCACTCGGCGCGGCTGGGGTAGTACCAGAGCTGCGAGCCCACCTGGCGGGACTTGCTGGCGGGCAGCAGCGTGGCGTCCGTCTGGGCGTCATTCCACTCGTAGCTGTAGCCGCTCCAGGTGCCGTCGGTGTGGCGCATGAACAGGCGCGTCTCCACGCGCTTGCCTCCGAGCAGGAAGGTCTTCATCAGCACGGTGCCAATGGGCAGCTCCCAGTCGCCATCGGCGCCCACGCGGATCCGCTGTCCGTCGGGCAGCGCGAGGAAGCGCTCCTTGTCCGCGCCATCGGACCAGAGCGGCGCGTTGACGTCATACGGCACGAGGCCGGAGGCGGGGCGCTGGGGGTTGGCGGGGTCCACGCAGCCTGTCTCCGAGAGCTTCTGCGGGAAGGTGACGGGCAGCTGCGTGCCCGAGGGCACCAGCTTGTGGAGCCGGCCTCCGTTGAGGTCCACCACGAGCACCTCGCCATCGTTCAGCTCCGCGAAGGAGCCGATGCCCAGCGAGGTGTCCACCAGCAGCTGGGGCACGGCGGCGCCCGTGGTGGGGTTGAACGCCACGGCCCAGATGCGGCCCGAGCCATAGTCTCCATAGATGAAGCGGCCGATGAGCGGAGCGATGGCGGTGCCGCGGTACACGTAGCCGCCGGTGATGGAGATGCCCTCGGTGCGGGGGTACTGGACGATGGGATCGATCAGCCCGGCGCTGGGGCAGTTCGTGCGCGGGTTGTAGCACTGGTCGCCTTCCTTGATGCGCCAGCCGTAGTTGCCGCCCAGGACGATGCGGTCCACCTCCTCGAGCGCGCCCTGGCCCACGTCGCCGGCCCAGAGCTCGCCGGTGGCGCGGTCGAAGCTCCAGCGCCACGGGTTGCGAAGGCCCCAGGCGTAGATTTCCGGCCGGCCGCCGCCGTTGCGGAACGGGTTGGTGGCGGGGATGGCGTAGGGCCTGGCCCCGTTCACGTCGATGCGCAGGAACTTGCCGAGCAGGCTGTTGAGGTTCTGCGCGTAGTTCTGAGGGTCCCCGCCCGAGCCGCCATCTCCCAGGCCGATATAGAGGAAGCCATCGGGGCCGAAGGCGATGCCTCCGCCGTTGTGGTTGGGGTAGGGCTGATCGACGGTGAGGAGGATCTCCTCGGAGGCAGGATCCAGGGTGGCGCCGTTGTCGTTGCTCTTGAAGCGGGCGATGACGGAGCGCAGGTTGGTGGCGCCTCCAAAGCCCGTGTAGGAGAGGAACACCTCGCGGTTGGTGGCGAAGCTGGGGTGGAAGGCCATGCCCAGCAGGCCCGCCTCTCCGCCGGCCTCCGCGTTCACCCGGGCGCTGATGTCGATGACGACCGAGGAGCTCGCCGCGGCGTTGTCATTGGCGAAGACGCGGACGACGCCGCCGCGCTCGACGACGAAGATGCGGGAGCTGTCTCCGGGCGCCTGCAGGGCGAAGATGGGCTGATTGAAGCCCAGGTTGGGAAAGGCGGGCTGGGTGGAGACGCCGGTGTTCTCCACGGGGCGCTCGCGCGCCAGGCAGGTGGTGTTGGAGGGACGCTCGTCCAGGCCGAAGGGAGCGGGGCGGGGCTCGGGCTTCTCATCGTCGGAGCAGCCGGTGAAGGCCACGGCCGCGCAGAGCGCGGTGAGCACCACCACGGTGGGAAGGGGTCGTCTCGTCATGGCTGCTCCCGATCCAGGGTTGGGGAGCAGGGACCTTAACTCAGTCCGGGAGCGCCCTTCAGACGAGGTGGGCAGGCTCGAGAATGAAGCCCTTGGCCTTCATGCTCACGAGCAGCTGTCGCAGCTTCTGGGAGATCAACAGCCGGGGCTCGGGGCGCAACTCTCCGCTCCTCATGCCGAAGAGCTTGTCTGTCTGGCACCAGTCGCTCCCATCCCAGCTCCTTTGCTTCAGGAACACCTCTGAGACCAGGTTCAGCCCAGCCGTGTGTCCCTCGGGGCAGCGGAACTCGTTCTTCTCATCCAGGTCAAAGGGGTTGTTGCCTCCTTTGGTCCTTGGATCGAGCTTGAGCGGCCTGGAGGTGACGACCAACTGGCTCCACTCCGACGGCTTTGGCCCCTTGCGGCCATAGTGCAGCACGGGCCGGAAGTCCGCGCCGTGGATGCCGTGCTCACGGCAGGCCTGCACCAGCCGTGGCGAGATGACGACCTCTCCCGCGATCGTCTTCGCGATGTCCTTGCCCTTGGGGATGCGGCGGGTATCGAGCATGAGGTCCGAGACCTGGTGAAAACCTGCTCTGCAGTACTGGCACCCCACCATCTCGTTGTACCCGGTGCCGCACATGGAGCCCGTGGGCTCGAAGTAGGCATTGATGATCAGGTCCAGCACTGGAGCCGACTCGAGTTCCTCTGGGGAGTAGGACCGGCGGACGTCCCAGTAGGTGAAGAAGACATCTCCCCTCTTTCGGTACGCCTGATTGAGCTTCGCGATTCTCTTCACCCGCTTGTCGTTGATGGGCAACACGACTTTCCGAATGGAGTCCCCAAGCATCACCCCGAGATCGGGTTCCAGGAATTTCCGCGCGTCGTCTTCCCAGATGCGAAATTCGATGATCTCACGCATGGCTATGGCTCAATGCCCACTAACTGTGGAATCGGGTAATTGCCATATACCTTCATCAAGATTTTCATGAGTTGCTCAGGGTTGGGTTTCCCGCCCTGTCCGTAACCCCACGCGCTCCGGAACTCCTGGGTGATGGCTTGATGATAGGCCGTCGGTAACCGGTACGTCGTCCCACTTCCCTTTCCTCCCAGAAACAGGGGGACGGCGTGGTGGTTCTGATAACCAGAAGCGTTCGGATATCTCGCCTGTGCCTCCGCCAGCCGCTGGTAGTAGAGCTGCCGCGTCTGCTCCAGCACCTTCGGGTCAGCTGTCCTCCGAGCCCAATACCGCGGTGACTCAGGTTCCGGCCTCGGGTTGAGCAGCGGCGGTGGCCGTCTCGCTCCCGGTCCAGCGCCACGCCGCGAGTTGCGCCCCACGAGGACAATCTCCGCCACGGAGGACCCGGCACCCTCGTCCCACAGGCCGGACGGAAGAAACGTCCCCGGCGACTCGTCGCCGTCCCCACGGCCTGCACGAACAGGGCCGTGCCCTCCAGCACCACCTCTGCCGCTTCAGCACGTGGCGCCACCGCTGCCGGTGCCGCGCAGCCAGCAGCCACCGCGAGCAGCCATGCCGCGAGTACGACCCGTATGACACCCATCAGGCTCCTCCCTGCTCGCGCTGAACCTCGCTTGGGCCTTCGGATCCGCCAGGCACGGGCCCCGGCTGGGTGCTAGCCTGTGGCCCGTTCTTTCCCGGAGCCCTCTCGATGTCGACGCCGAACCACTACAAGCCCAACCTGCGCGACCTGTTCTTCAACCTCTTCGAGTTCCTCGACATCGGCCGCACCTCGCTGGGCAAGGGCCCCTTCGGCGACTTCGACGAGACGGCCGCGCGCCAGGCCCTGGAGACCTTCGCTCAGGTCTGCGTCAACGAGATGGCGCCCAGCTTCGCCGAGTCGGACCACACTCCGCCCTCGCTGGACAACGGCCACGTCACCCTGCCCCCGGGCCTCAAGCACGCCATCAAGTCCTACTTCGACTCGGGCATGAACCAGTTCGAGCTGCCTCCGCACCTGGGCGGCCTGGGCGCTCCGCCCTCGCTGACCTGGGCCGCCTTCGAGCTGCTGGTGGGCGCCAACCCCCCCGTGGCCTTCTACACGCTGGGCACCCTGGTCGCCCGCGTCATCGACCGGCTGGGCACCGAGTCCCAGAAGAAGCGCTTCCTGCCCACCATGCTCGAGCAGCGGTGGATCGGCACCATGGTGCTCACCGAGCCGGATGCCGGCAGTGACGTGGGCGCCGCCCGCGCCAAGGCCCGCCACGTGGGCGGAGACGTGTGGGAAATCGAAGGCGTCAAGCGCTTCATCACCAGCGCCGAGCACGACGCCTCCGACAACATCATCAACATGGTGCTCGCCCGTCCCGAGGGCGCCGGCCCCGGCACCAAGGGCCTGTCGCTCTTCATCGTCCCCAAGTTCTGGGTGGAGGAGGACGGCAAGCTGGGCGAGCGCAACGGCGTGGTGTGCACCAAGCTCGAGAAGAAGATGGGCCTCAAGGGCTCCGTCACCTGCGAGCTGACGTTCGGCGACGGCAAGCCCGCGCGCGGCCTGCTGGTGGGCGAGGTGCACGAGGGCATCCGCCAGATGTTCCACATCATCGAGCAGGCCCGCATGGCCGTGGGCATGAAGTCCATGGCCACGCTGTCCACCTCGTACCTGAACTCGCTGGCCTACGCCAAGGAGCGCGTCCAGGGCGCGGACCTGCTCGCCGCGCGCGACAAGAACGCCCCGCGCGTCAACATCATCCGCCACCCGGACGTGCGCCGCATGCTCATGGCCCAGAAGGCCCACGCCGAGGGCATGCGCGCCCTGTGCCTGTTCACCGCCTCCATTCAGGATCAGGTGGAGATCAAAGGCGGCCACCGCGCCCCCGAGGCCGCCGAGCTGGACGGGCTCAACGACTTGCTGCTGCCGCTGGTGAAGGGCTACTGCTCCGAGAAGGCCTACGAGATGCTCTCGGTGTCGCTGCAGGTGCTGGGTGGCTCGGGCTACCTGGCCGACTACCCCATCGAGCAGTACATCCGGGACCAGAAGATCGACACGCTCTACGAGGGCACCACCCACATCCAGGCGTTGGACCTGCTCATGCGCAAGGTGGCGCGCGACGGCGGGGCCACGCTGCAGGGGCTGCTGGGCCAGGTGCGTCAGGTGGCCGAGTCCGAGCTGGGCGGCAAGGAGCTGGAGTCCGAGCGCGCCGCCCTGGGCAAGGCGCTGGGCGAGCTGGAGACGATGCTGGGCACGCTGATGGCCAAGCTGGGCGAGTCGCTCTACCACGTGGGCCTTCAGGGCAACCGGGTGCTCATGTGCGTGGCCGACGTCGTCATCGGCTGGCTGCTGGTGCGCCACGCCGCCGTGGCCCTGGAGCGCACCAAGGCCAACCCCGGCGACAAGGCCTTCTACGCGGGCAAGCTGGCCTCCGCTCGCTGGTTCTGCCGCGAGGTGCTGCCCGGCATCAGCCACGCCGCCCGCATGGTGGAGAACAGCGCGCTGGACTTGATGGAAGTGCCCGAAGAGGCCTTCTAAGTCCCTGTTTCCCGGTTAGGCGGGTTTGTTAGCCCGTCAACGTTGACTTGCCCCGCCTGTACGGTAGAGCCTCCCGGCGCTCGCGGCCCCTAGCGGGCGCTTTTGGAGGAGCAGTGATGTCGACGTCGAAGCCGGCCCCCGTCGCTTACGAGGTGGTGCAGAGCCCCGAGCCGCACCCCGCGCGGACGATGGCCATCCTCAAGGCGCACCCGGAGGTGCGCAAGCTGTTCGGGCGCACCCCGCTCACCGCGCTGCTGGTGCCGCTGATCCTGGCCATTCAGTTCGGCGCGGCGTACCTGCTCAAGGATCAGCCCTGGTGGCTCATCATCCTGGCGGCGTACACGGTGGGCGCGGTGGTGAACAACACCGCCTACGTCATCATCCACGAGGCCACCCACAGCCTCATCTTCAAGGGCCGCATGGGCAACCTGCTGGCGGCCATCGGCGCGGACCTGGTGCACGTCATCCCCTCGGCGGTGACGTTCACCCGCTTCCACCTGGTGCACCACCGGCATCAGGGCGAGTTTGATCTCGACGCGGACCTGCCCTCGCACGCCGAGACGAAGATGGTGGGCAACAACGCCTTCATGAAGGCGGTGTGGGTGGCGTTCTTCCCGCTGTTCCAGGCCACGCGGATGCCGCGCTTCTCGAAGCTGATCAGCTTCTGGGAGCCGTGGACGGTGGTGAACGCGCTGGCGGTGTTCGCGGTGGACGCGGCGGTGCTCTACTTCATGGGCCCGTGGGCGTTCCTGTACGTGGTGCTGAGCATCTTCTTCTCGATTGGCCTGCACCCGCTGGGCGGCCGGCTGATCCAGGAGCACTTCGTCATCTCGCACCCGCAGGAGACGTACTCGTACTACGGGCCGTGGAACCTCACCGCGCTGAACGTGGGCTACCACAACGAGCACCATGACTTCTCGGCGGTGCCCTGGAACAAGCTGCCCCAGGTGAAGGCCCTGGCGCCCGAGTTCTACGACACGCTGGTGTGGCACAAGTCGTGGACGGGGCTGCTGGTGAAGTTCATCACCGACCCCTCGCTGAGCCTCTACAGCCGCATCACCCGTCCGGGCCCCGAGAAGCGCCGGGTGCTCACCGGCGGCGTGGGCCGCGTGCCCGACTCCGTCGAGTCGCTGCAGAAGCCGCCGTCCGCCATCGACTCGGCGGCTTGAGGCGGCCTGGGCTTACCCCGGTCCTGGCTCTCGTGAGGGCGGGAGCCGGACCATGCGGTCCATCAAGTGCTCGAGGGCCTTCGCCGGGTCCTCGCACAGCCCCGAGTGCACCGGGGACGTCTGCAGAATGGTGCTGCGCGGCGCCACCAACCAGTGCCAGCGCTCCTTCTGTGGAAGCTGACCAATGGGTCCGCTGCCCCGGCCTCCCGCGCAGATGCGGGGAATGGCCTCCAGGTTGCCGAGCACCGTGGCCACGTCCACCTCGGGCGCCAGCGCGAGCAGCCGCCGCTCGTCCAGCTCCACCTTCGCCGCCAGGAAGCGGCTGGTGAGGCAGTAGAGGATAACGCCCGCGTTGATGAACTCGCCGCGCTCCACCCGGGGCATCACCCGGACGATGGCGTAGTCAAACGAGCTGCGCGCGGGCACGCTCCGCCTCCTGGATGAAGAGCGGCGCTGCCTTCAGCCGCTCACGCAGCCACGCCAGGTAGCCGGCCCGGTGCTCCTCCTTGCTCTGGAAGAGCTCTTCGCCGCCCAGCCACTCGTCCGGAATCAGCGCCACCGTGCGCTCGAGCACCTCGGGCGTCAGCCGCTCGTGCAGCGTGGCCTCCGCCTCGCGCAGCCGCGTGGCCCATGGCAAGAGCACGTGGTCCTTGATGGGCGCGAAGGCGCTCTGGCTGCGCTCCAGGTACGCGTCCCACGAGTGCTGGAAGTACAGCGCCGCCCCATGGTCGATGAGCCACAGCGCCCGGTGCCACACCAGCATGTTCGGGTTCTTCGGCGTCCGGTCCACGTTCGTCACGTACGCGTCGAAGCAGACGATGGCGGACGCCTCCGCCGCCTCGGGCACCGGCCCCGCCACCGGGTCGAACGTGATGGAGCCCGGCAGGTAGTCCAGCGCCAGGTTCAGCCCTCCGCTCGCCTTGATGAGGTCGCGGATCTCCCCGTCCGGCTCGGCCCGCCCCAGCACCGGATCCAGCTGGGCGAACACCAGCTCCGGCACCCGCAGCCCCATCGCCCGCCCCAGCTCTCCGGCCAGCAGCTCGGCGATGAGCGCCTTGCGCCCCTGGCCCGCGCCCCGGAACTTCAGCACGTACAACCCCGAGTCCTCCGCCTCCACGATGGCCGGCACCGAGCCGCCCTCGCGCAGCGGCGTCACGTACCGGGTCGCTGTCACCGTCCTCAACATGGGCCCGCACTTACCACGGAGCCGCTCGCCGCCAGCAACTCCACCGTCCGCCGCACCTGCTACCGCGCGGAGCCGGGGCCTGGCCCTCATGCGTCCTGGCGCGGGGCGCAGGGCAGCTCCACCGTGAAGGTGGCCCCCTGCCCCAGCTCGCTCTCCACGCGGACACTGCCGCCCATGGCCTCCACCACCTCCTTGGTGATGAAGAGCCCCAGGCCCAGGCCGCCGTAGTGCCGGTCCGACACGCCGCGCTCGAAGCGCCCGAACAGCCGCCCGCGCGTGTCCGCGTCCATGCCGATGCCCTCGTCGCGCACCGTCAGCCGCGCCAGCCCTTCGCGCTCCTCCACCCGCAGGTGGATGACATGGCCCGCGCCGAACTTGAGCGCGTTGGACACCAGGTTGGTCACCACCTGCTCCAGCCGCAGCGTGTCCCAGTGGCCCAGCACGCGGGCGGGGGCGTCGATCTCCAGCGGGCAGCCCGCCCGGGCCGCCTGCGTCTCGAAGCTGGCCACCACCGCGCGCACGATGGCCGCCAGGTTCACGTCCTCCTCGCGGCGCAGCCACAGCCGGCCGCTGGTGATGCGCGTGGCGTCCAGCAGGCTGTCCACCAGCGCCGTCAGCCGCCGCGCCTGCCCACTTGCCGCATCCAGGTGCTTGTTCAACCGCTCGTAGCCTGGCTGGGCCGGCTGCGCGTCCATCTGCTGGCGCATGAACTGAAGGCGCAGCGACAGCGGGGTGAGCGGCGTCTTCAGCTCATGGCTGGCCACCGAGAGGAACTCGTCGCGCAGGCGCACCGCCTCGCGCAGTTCCACCATGAGCCGCTCGCGCTCGGCCTCCGCCACCCTCTGCTCGGTGATGTCAGTGGCGAAGCCCTCGATGAAGCGCAGGGTGCCGTCCCCGGCGTAGACGCCCGCGGAGCGCTCCCAGATCCAGCGCTCTTCGCCACTCTGGGGCCGCAGGCGGTACACCACGGTGAGCTGGCGCTGGGCCCGGAAGGCCGTCTCCAGCTCGTGCCGCACCCGGGCCACATCCTCCGGGTGCATCAGGTCCACCCAGCGCCGGGCGCCCGAGACGAAGTCCGCCGCGGCGTACCCCGTGAGCCCCAGGCACCCCTCGCTGAGAAAGTCGAAGGAGCCGTCCGGGCGGCGGCGGAACACCATGCCGGGCAGGTTGCCCATGAGCATGGACAGGGTGCGCTGGCTCTCCAGCAGCGCCTCCTCGGCCTGCCGGCGCTGAGCCTCGCGCTCGCGGTACAGGTCCACGAAGAAGCGCACCTTGGCGCGCAGCGTCTCCGGCTCCACCGGCTTGCTCAGGTAGTCCACCGCGCCCGTCGAGTACCCCCGCGCGATGGCGCCCTGCTCGCGCCAGGAGGCCGACAGGAAGATGAGGGGAATGTTCCGCTCGGGAGCCTGCTCGCGGATCAGCCGGGCGGTCTCGAGGCCGTCCAGCCCCGGCATCCGCACGTCCATCAGCACCAGCGCGAAGTCCTCGTCGTCGAAGCGCTCCAGCGCCTCCTCACCCGAGGACGCCTTCACCAGCCGCAGCGCGATGGGCGCCAGGTGACGCTCCAGCGCGGCCAGGTCGAAGGGCTGGTCATCCACCAGCAGGACACTGGGGCGTGAGTCGATCCCTGCCTGCAAGACGACCTCCAGAAGCCAAGGTGGCACCGCGGACCGTTGCTAACCCAGCGCGCCTGACGACGTGCCTCTCTTCATACCAGTTAGTGCGGAGTCTTGTTCCGCGCGCCGAAGTTCGCCATGGATCCAACATGCCCCGCTCCCACACATTCACCTTCTCTTCCGTGCTCCATGCTTCCCCCGAACGAATCTGGGAGCGGGTGAGCACGCTGAGCGGAGTGAACGCGGAGCTGGGCCCGTGGTTGCGCATGACGGGCCCCCGCGGGCTGGACCGGTTCGAGCCGGCGAACATCCCCGTAGGCCAGCGCATGTTCCGCTCGTGGCTGCTGCTGCTGGGGGTGGTGCCGGTAGAGTTCGATGATCTGACGTTCGTGCGCTTCGAGCCCGGGCGAGGCTTCCTGGAGCGCTCGAGCATGGCCTCGCAGCGGGTGTAGGAGCACGAACGCACCCTGACGCCGCTCCCGGAGGGGACGGTGCTCACCGACCGGGTGCTGTTCGAGCCGCGCCTGCCCATGCCGGGGCAGCGCGCGATGTTCGCCGCGGTGTTCCGTCACCGCCACGCGCGGCTGCGGAGCCACTTCGGCGGGCGCCCGCTCGACGCCTGAGTCCTACCGTGGAAGTAGACAGCGGGCGGCGAAGCGGGCACGGTGCCCGCCCGCTCTCGACTCGGAGGAAACCTTGCCCCTGTCGCTTCTGGCGGCCCTGGCGCTTAGCGCCACGCCCGCCGCATCTCATCCCTACAACATCCAGGACCAGGTGACGCTGCGCCGGCTCAGCGGCCCGCGCGTCTCTCCCGACGGTCAACGCGTGGCCTTCGTGCTGCGCTCCACCGACATGGAGGCCAACCGCGGCCGCAATGACTTGTGGCTCGTCAACGCCGACGGCACGGGCGTGCGCCAGCTCACCTCTCACCCGGACGCGGACACTCAGCCGGTGTGGGCGCCGGATGGCCGCGGCCTCTTCTTCCTCTCCTCGCGCGGAGGCTCCTCGCAGGTGTGGCGCCTGCCCATCGACGGCGGCGAGCCCTCGCAGGTGACGAAGCTGCCGCTGGACGTGGGCGGCTTCGCCCTGTCGCCGGATGGCAACAAGCTCGCCGTCGCCCTGGAGGTGTTCCCCGACTGCGCCACCCTGGAGTGCACCACCCAGCGCCTGGAGGCCAAGGCCAAGAGCAAGACGACGGGCCAGCTCTACGACAAGCTCTTCGTGCGCCACTGGGACACGTGGAAGGACGGGCGGCGCTCGCACCTGTTCGTGGTGCCGGTGACCGGCGGCGCCACGCCCGTGGACGTGATGAAGGGCATGGACGCCGACAGCCCCGTCAAGCCGCACGGCGGCCCCGAGGACTTCACCTTCACCCCGGACAGCCAGGGCGTCGTCTTCACCGCCCGGGACGTGGGCCGCCAGGAGTCCTGGAGCACGGACCTGGACCTGTTCCTCTCGCCGGTGGACGGCAAGGGCGCGCCGCGCAAGCTCACCGCGAGCAACCGCGCCACGGACACCCAGCCGGTGTTCAGCCCGGACGGCAAGACGCTGGCCTACCTCGCCATGGAGCGCCCCGGCTTCGAGGCGGACCGCCTGCGCGTCATCCTGCGCACGTGGCCCGGTGGCCAGGAGCGCGTGCTGACGCAGCAGTGGGACCGCTCCGCCGAGGGCCTGGTGTGGAGCGCGGATGGCAAGACGCTGTTCACCTCCGCCTATAGCGAGGGCCAGCACCCCGCCTTCGCCATCGACGTGGCCAGCGGCGAGGTGCGCACGCTGATTGCCCAGGGCTACGCTTCGGACGTACAGCCGGCCGCCGGGGGCCGCATCGTCTACAGCTACGACACGCTGCAGGCCCCGGCGGATCTGTTCTCCGCCCGGGTGGACGGCTCGGACGCGCGCCAGCTCACCCGCGTGAACCAGGAGGCGCTGGCCTCCATCCGCTTCGGCCAGTCCGAGCCCTTCACCTTCGCCGGGTGGAACAACGAGAAGGTGTTCGGCTGGGTGACGAAGCCCGTCGATTTCGATCCAAAGAAGAAGTACCCGGTGGCCTTCCTCATCCACGGCGGGCCGCAGGGCAGCTTCAGCAACCACTTCCACTACCGGTGGAACCCCCAGGTGTACGCGGGCCGGGGCTACGTGGCGGTGAGCGTCGACTTCCACGGCTCGGTGGGCTACGGCCAGGCCTTCACGGACTCCATCAGCGGGGACTGGGGCGGCAAGCCGCTGGAGGATCTACAGAAGGGCCTGGCGGCGGCGCTGGCGCGCTACCCCTTCATGCACCCGGAGCGGGTGTGCGCGCTGGGCGCCAGCTACGGCGGCTACATGATCAACTGGATCGCCGGGAACTGGCCGGACCGGTTCCGCTGCCTGGTGAACCACGACGGCATCCTGGATGAGCGCATGGGCTACTTCGACACCGAGGAGCTGTGGTTCCCCGAGTGGGAGCGCAAGGGCACGCCGTGGGACAACCCGGCCGGCTACGCGCAGCACAACCCGGTGGACCACGTGGGCAAGTGGAAGACGCCCATGCTGGTGATTCACGGCGGGCAGGACTTCCGCGTGGTGGAGACGCAGGGCCTGGGCACCTTCACCGCGCTGCAGCGGCGGGGCATCCCCTCCAAGCTGCTGTACTTCCCGGATGAGAACCACTGGGTCGTCAAGCCCGGCAACAGCGTGCTGTGGCACGACACGGTGCTGGGCTGGCTGGACCAGTGGACCAAGCCCGGCGGCGCGGCGGCGGCGCCGCAGGGCAAGAGCGCCGCGCAGTAGGCACCCGGGCCGGGGCGGGGGCGTGAAGGCGCTCCCGCCCGGTGGCGCCCTACTTGGTGGGCGCGGCGGGATCGGTGGGCGCATCCACCTTGAAGCCGGCGCGCTCGAGCATGGCGCGCAATTCGGTGCGGGCCACCGACTTGCTGAGCGCCTCGTTGGGGTCCACCAGCTTGCGCTTCACCAGGTCCAGCAGCGCGTCGTTGAGCATCACCATGCCCTGGCCGCGCGAGGTCTGCATCACCGAGGGAATCTGGAACGTCTTCCCCTCGCGGATGAGGTTGGACACCGAGCCCGTCACCAGCAGCACCTCCTGTGCCGCCACCCGGCCTCCGCCCACGCGCTTGCACAGCGTCTGGGCGATGACGGCCTTGAGCGACTCGGAGAGCATCATCCGGATCTGCGGCTGACGGTCCGCCGGGAACTGGTCGATGATGCGGTCCACCGTGCTCGCCGCCGTGTTGGTGTGCAGCGTGCCGAACACCAGGTGCCCCGTCTCCGCCGTCTCGATGGCGGTGGCGATGGTCTCCAAATCGCGCATCTCGCCCACCAGCACCACGTCCGGGTCCTCACGCAGCGCCGCGCGCAGCGCGTTCTTGAACGAGCGCGTGTGGACGCCCACCTCGCGCTGGTTCACCAGGCAGTTCTTGTTCCTGTGGATGAACTCGATGGGGTCTTCGACGGTGATGATGTGGTCTTCGCGGTGGCGGTTGACGTAGTCGATCAGCGCCGCCAGCGTGGTGGACTTGCCCGAGCCGGTGGGGCCGGTGACGAGCACCAGCCCCTTGCTGAGGAAGCACAGGTCCAGCACATGCTTGGTGAGGCCAATCTCCTCGGCGGTGCGGATGGTCTTGGGGATCTGCCGCAGCACCGCGCCAATGCCGTTGCAGTCCTCGAAGACGTTGATGCGGAAGCGCGCCGCGGCCGTATCGTAGGCGAAGTCCGTGTCGCGGAGCTCCTCCCACTGCCGGCGGTTCTTCTCGGGGGCGACGCTGAAGATCATCGCCATGAGGCGCTCGTGGCTGATGCGGCCATACTCCTCGATGGCCACGATGTCGCCGTCGATGCGCATGTGCGGCACCGTCTCGCTGGACAGGTGCAGGTCCGAGGCGCCCCGGGACAGCATCGCGTCCATCATCGCGAGCACCTGGGCCTCGGCCTCCTCGCGGTGGTCGCGGGTGCCCTCGGCGACGAGGTGCGGGGTGGCGGTTCCGTGCGCTGGAGTCGCGAGGCCGACCGGCGCGGGCGCCGGTGAGGCCACGGGCGCGGCCGGTGTCGCGGGCACCAGAGGCGCGGCGGGTGTGGCGGGCACGGCAGGTGTGGCGGGCACGGCCTGGACAGCCGGCGTGGCGGGCACGGGCGGTGTCGCGGGCACGGGCGGTGTCGCGGGCACGGCCGGTGTCGCGGGTACGGCCTGCACAGCTGGCGTGGCGGGCACAGCCGGCGCGGCAGGCGCCGCGGGCGGAGTGGCGGGTACGGCCTGCGCAACCGGTACGGCGGGCGCGGGCGGAGTGGCGGGTGCAGCCTGCGCAACCGGTGCGGCGGGCGCAGGCGGAGTCGCGGGGATGGGCGGCAGCGTCACCGGCCCCGCGGGCCGAGCGGGCGCGGGCGCCGCGGCCACGGGCGGCATCGTCGCGGGCCCAGGCGCGGGCACGGCCACGGGCGGCATCGTCGCGGGCCCAGGCACGGGGGCCATCGGCACGGGAGGCATCGTCACCGGCCCGGCAGCCCGAGCGGGCGAGGCCACGGGCGGCATCGTCGCGGGCCCAGGCGCGGCGGCCATCGGCACGGGAGGCATCGTCACCGGCCCGGCAGCCCGAGCGGGCGCCGAGGCAGGCACCGGAGGCTGAGTCACGGGGCCCGCGGGCGCCACGGGCGGGCTCTCCGGCGCGGCCTGAGCCACCGCGGCGGGCGCCCCCCCCTGGGGGATCGGCACCGGAGTCACCGGAGCCGCCCGGGCCGTGGGACGAGCCGCCACGGGCGCGGCGGGCGCCGCCACGGGCACAGGCGTCGGAGCCGCCACGGGAATGGAAGCCGCCGTCACCGCGGGCGACTCGAGCTCCAGTGGCACATCCTCCTCAAACGAGAACTCGGACGCCGTGCTGGTGGCCTGGGCGGCCATCTCCAGCATCTCCACGGGCGAGGCCAGCTCGAACTTCTCCTCCTCCGCGGCCCCGGGGGCGGGCAGCTCCGCGAAGGGCACCACCGACACCTTCACGATGCCCTGCGCGTTCTCCAGCCTCACCTGCACCGGGCCCGCGGGCGCGGTGTACGAGAACGAGCTGAAGCCCTCGGGCGGGAAGTTGGCCCGCTGCTCCACCGGCACCAGCTCCGCCAGCGCGCCCAGAATCTGCAGCGAGGTGAGGTTCTGCTTGAGCACCGGCTGCACCGTCGAGCCGGTGCGCATGTTCACTCCGCCTCCGGTCTCGATCAGCAGCTCATGACCGGATTCCTTGAAGAGCTTCTCGATGATGGGGTCGAGCCTGGCCATGGGCATCAGCGTGACAGCGTTTCCACGTACGCGACGTGGAGCTTGTTGACGAGCGCCACCTGGCTGTCCTGCACCAGCCGCAGGAAGGGTTGCGCCTCGTTGAAGTAATCCGTGAGCCGCGAGCGGCCCTCGGGCATGACATAGGTAATGAGGCCGCGCAGCCGCTGGCCGTCCACCAGCCGCACCTCCACCTCGTACTCGGTGAGGATGGTGAGCTGATCCTCTTCCCGCGGCTCGTGCGCCGCGTCCACCCGCGCCACCGCGATGCTCGAGGCGTTGATGAGCAGCAGCCCCTGGGTCGCCGCGTCCATGGCGGGCAGGAACTTCGCCCCGCCGTTGAGCAGATCCGACAGCCGCTCGCCGCCCGTGCGCTCGGGGGTGGCCTCGGCCAGAAAGACGAGCACCTCCCGCGTCTCTCCACCCGGGAGGACGATCTGCGCCTTCACTCGGTGTTTGGGGACTCGGAGCTCTTCCAAGGTTCACCTTTTCCTAGCACGACTCGCTGAACCCCTCCCAGTCCCGCGCCAGGAGGGCGGGCCCGCCGGGCACCAGGACACTCCAAAATTACAGGGCTGATTCATCCCTACGCCGGGCGTGCATTGCTGGCCCCCCCCTCCTGTGGAAAGGTGGGCCTGCTCACGCCATGGATGACACCACCCTTGCATCGCTCCAGATCGCTCTGGCGGCGAGCCCCGAAAACGGGCCGCTGCGCGCGCTCTTGCTCAAGGCCCTGCTCGACCGCAACGAGCTGACGCAGGCGCGCAGCCTGTTGGGAGACCGGGCGCCTGACGCCTTCCCCGAGACGGACCGCGTCACCGCCGCCCGCGTGCTGTTGCAGGCGGGCGAGGCCGAGCGCGCCCTGCTCTTCTGCACCGCGCCCTCGGCGGACGCCTCGCTGGTGTCCGCCCGGGCCCTGGCCGCGCTGGGCCGCAAGGACGAGGCGCGCGCCGCCTACCAGCGCGCGGTGGGGCTCAACCCCACGCTCGAGGACAAGGAGTTGCTCTCCCAGCTCTCCACCACCGTGCGCGAGGTGGCCACGCCCGCCGGAGGCCCGCGCCTGCGCGTCATCGCCAACGATGACACCGCCTCCAACGAGGTGGACCGGGTGCTGGCTCCGCCACAGCCGCCGCTGACGTTCGCGGACGTGGGCGGCCTGGAGGAAATCAAGCAGCAGATCCGCAAGCGCATCATCCTGCCGTTCCAGAAGCCCAGCCTCTTCGAGCGCTTCCGGAAGAAGGCGGGCGGCGGCATCCTGCTGTACGGCCCGCCGGGCTGCGGAAAAACCCTGCTGGCGCGCGCCACCGCGGGCGAGTGCGGCGCGGCCTTCTACAACGTGGCCATCTCCGACATCCTCGACATGTACATCGGCGAGTCGGAGCGCAAGCTGCACGCGCTGTTCGAGAAGGCGCGCCAGTCCACCCCGGCGGTGCTCTTCTTCGACGAGCTGGAGGCGCTGGCGGCCAAGCGGCAGTACTCGCGCGAGGGCACCAGCGCCAAGCTCGTCAGCCAGTTCCTCACGGAGATGGACGGCTTCGCGCAGACGAACAAGGGGGTGCTCATCCTGGGCGCCACCAACGTGCCGTGGGCGATTGATCCGGCCTTCCGCCGGCCGGGCCGGTTCGACCGGGTGCTCTTCGTGCCACCGCCGGACGCGCCCGCGCGCGAGGACATCCTCGAGCTGCTGCTCAAGGACCGGCCGCACGAGGACAACATCGATTTGAGCTTCCTGGTGAAGCACACGCAGGGCTTCTCGGGAGCGGACCTGGCCAACGTGGTGGACACCGCGAGTGACACGGCCATCGAGCGCTCGCTGGCACAGGGGAACGAGTCGCCCATCAGCGCGGCGGATCTGAAGGGCACGCTGCAGGAGGTGAAGGCCACCGCGCTGGAGTGGCTCACCACGGCGCGCAACTACGCCCGCTACGCCAACGAGGCGGGGCAGTACGACGAGGTGCTCGAATTCCTCCAGAAGCACGGGAAGGCCTGAGCCCATGGCGCGCGGGGACACCTACCGCATCATGGACGAGCCGGCGCCCTCGGGGCTGGGGCACCTGATCGTCCACCCCATGTGGCCGCTCTTGGCGGTGATGTTCGCGGGGGTGTGGCTGGCGCTGCCCTGGTTCGTCCTCAACGCCTTCGCCCTGGGCAGCCCCACCCGCTACAAGGAGCTGGGGGTGGCGGCGCTGGGGCCGCTGGGCCTGCTGGCGCTGTGGTTTGGCCTGGCGGTGGTGGACAACGCGTCGCTGCTTCCGAAAGTGGCGCTGCCCTACCTGATGCTGCTGCTCACGCTGTGGAAGCTGGCGGTGGCCTACTGGCTGTTCGACATGCAGAAGCAGAGCTTCGCGCTGCACGAGTACTTCGGCGGCCGGGTGCGCAACGGCATGGTGGTGGTGGGCGCGGGCTTCCTGCTGCGGGGCGCGGTGCTGAAGGTGCCCTTCGACGGGGCGATGTGGTGGCAACAGATGATGGGCTGAGCCGACCATGGAAAACACCTTCTCCAACTCCGGGTGGATGATGCTGGGCCGCGTCCAGTTCGCCCACGGCAACCTCCACGGCGCGGTGGAGATGTTCAAGCGCGCGCTGAGCGAGAACCCGGACGACGCGGACGCCCACGCCGTGCTCTCGCTGGTGCTGCTGCGGCAGAAGCGCCTGCACGCCGCCGCGCACGAGGCCCAGCTGGCCCTCACCCTGGAGCCGGAGCTGCCGCTGGCCCATGCCGCCGCCGCCTCGGTGGCGCTGGCGCGGCGCCAGTTCCCCCGCGCGCAGGAGCACCTCCAGCGCCTGCTGGAGCTCGAGCCCCAGGAGCCCGATTACCTGCGGCTGCAGGCGCGCTTCCATGACTTGACGGGCAAGCAGCAGCAGCGGCGCGAGGCGCTGCTGAAGGCCCTGTCCTTCGGGCCGGATGATCCCCACACGCTCACTGCGCTGGGCGACGAGGCGCTGGAGCGGGGCGACCTGGCCGAGGCCGAGCGGCGGGCCCGGGAGGCGCTGGAGGCGGACGCGCAGTTCCTGGATGGCCTGGTGCTGATGGGCCACGTGTACCTGCGGCGCGGCAACCTGGAGGAGGCGAGGGATCACGCCATCTGGGCGCTGCGGCAGAACGCCTCGGACCCGGGCGCGCTGCGGCTGCTGGTGGACATTCAGGCGCGCAAGAGCTGGGTGCTGGGCCTGTGGTGGCGCTGGGCCACGTGGATGGGCACCCTGAGCGACACCCGGAGCATGCTGGTGCTGCTGGGCGCCTTCGCCGCTCAACGCATCGCCACCCAGGCCGCGCTCGACCTGAAGAAGCCCGAGGCGGCGGCGCTGATCAGCATGGCGTGGCTGGCCATCGTCGCCTACTCGTGGATTGGCCCCTCCATGTTCAACCGCATGCTCCAGCGCGAGCTGGAGGGCGTGAAGATGAACGAGCGCTTCTGACGGGCGCTACCCGGGCTTGCCGCCTGGCGCGGCGGCCAGCTCGCGCTCCACGTACAGCCGCAGGATGTGCAGGAAGTCCTGCGCGTTGGTGACGACGCCGAACGCCTGGTGCGTGCCCCGGTCCTTCAGCTTGCTCACCACGAACTCGGACGAGTCCACGCAGATGGTGGCCAGCTCCCGCAGGCCGCCGTCCTTCTGCGTGACGAACGAGGGCAGCATGTTGCCCGTGGCGATCGCGTGCAGCGCGGTGGCGATCATCACCGCCAGCGTGGCCTTCATGGTGTGCCGCCGCATCGCGTCCTGCGCGGCGAGGTTGTCCGTCACCACGTCCGGCAGCGGCCCGTCATCCCGGATGGAGCCGGTGAGCACGAACGGCACCTTGTGCACCACGCACGCGTGCATGATGCCGTCGCGGATGACGCCCTGCTCCACCGCCTTCGCGATGGAGCCCGCCGCGCGCACCCGGTTGATGGCGCGCATGTGCAGGCCATGGCCTCCGGTGGTCGCCTCGCCCGAGCCGCTCATCCCCAGCGTGGTGCCAAAGATGGACGCTTCGATGTCATGCACCGCCACCGCGTTGCCCGCCAGGAGCGCCCCCACGAAGCCGTTGGCGATGAACCACGTCATGTCCGCCCGCGCCCGCGAGTGCACCAGCGCCGGCCCCGTCACCCACACCGGGTAGCCGCCCCGCGAGCGCTCCTGCACCAGCAGCCGCGCCATGCGCGCGTAGTCGATGGGCTTCTCGCGCGACACCTCGCTCGTCATGAACTTGAACTCGCCCTCCGCCCCACCCGCCAGCCACGAGGCATGCACGTAGATGCCCTCGGTGCCGTCCTCCGCCTGGCCCATCGCCACCCGCTCGCCCTGGCGCACGCGCCGGCCCTCGCGCACCCACAGCTCTCCGTCCGCCCCCAGCACCAGCGCCCCGTCCATGCGGGGCTCGCGCGGCATGCGCCAGCGCCCTGCCAGGTGCACGTAGGTGGGCAGGTTGGTGGTGGAGAAGAAGCCCTCGGGCAGGACGCCATCGGCCGGCGCCGCCTCGAAGCGCGCCTCCGGGGCCTTCGCGAAGCGCTCGGCGCTGAAATCAGGGTGGGAAATGGTGCTCACCCCCGGAACATGGGACGGACCCCTCTCCCGGTTCAAGTCCTGAAATTTCCAGCGGATACGGCCGCACACTCCGCCTTGGGAAAAATCCCCGCAACCGCCGCCCGCCCGCCGGGTTCATGTCCCCAGAGACGATGCCGGCGGCACCGGCACCAACCCTGGAGACACAATCATGATCAAGAGCATCTCGATGGCCGTGGCGGTGGTGGTGGGCGTGATGATGGCTTCCCCGGCCGAGGCGGCCCGGGCCGATCGCCGCCAGGCGACGCAGCAGGCGCGCATCGTCGAGGGAGTGAAGAGCGGCGAGCTGAACAAGCGAGAGGCGGTGCGGCTCGAGGCGCAGCACGTGGCCCTGAAGCGTGAGAAGCGCGAGGCCCGCGCCGACGATGGCAAGCTCGACGCCCAGGAGCGTGTGAAGCTCGAGCGCAAGCAGGACCGGCTCAGCCGCCGCATCTCCGTTCAGAAGCACGACGGCCAATCGCGCTGAAGTCCCAGCGGAGCTTTCGCTACCCGACCCCACCCGGGCCCGGGCAAGCAGCGCGCGGCGCGGAGCGCTACACTCGGCGCCATCTTGCAACGCTCGCGCACCGGCCCACCCACCACCTCCTCCGAGACAGGCGTCGCCTCGCTGCCCCAGGGGCTGCCGGCGCTGGAGGTGCTCATCCAGCAGGCTCGCGCCCCGGACGCCGCACGCGCCGAAGTGGACGAGCTGATCGCGGGCCTGGCCCAGCCGCTGCCGCCCGAGCACTCACCTCGCGAGCGCGCCGACCTGCTGCTGGCCCTCATCGATGACAAGCACCTGGGAGATTTCACCGGCAGCCGGGGCCAGACGGTGCGCTCCGCCGCCGTGCAGGCCCTGATGGGGCTGGGCTACCCGTACGCCCTGGAGGTGCCTCCTGACGCGCTCGAGCCTCGCTCGGGCCGCGAGGAACGAGCCGGCCAGGACTCACCCGGGCGCGTCTTCGCCGGAGGCGCGGGCTGGGCCGGCTTCTGCATCGTGATGCTGCTGGGCCTGCTGCAGTTGATTCCCACGCTGATGATCACTGACAGCTTCGCCCGCAGCAGCGACAGGTGGCTGGGGCTCGTGGCCGTGCTCCTCATCGCGGGCTCCAGCTTCCTGCCCGCGTCTCTGGTGGCGCTGGGCCACGCTTTCAAGAGCCGGCTTCTGCGCGGCCTGGGCGGCGTCTTGCTGGTTATCGCGGGCCTGGTGTGGCTATTCCCCGGCCTCTTCATGCTCTACCATACGGCCGCCGGGCTCATCCCCATCGCCGTGGGCGTGCTGTACTTCGTCAGCGTCGCCCTGATGGACTCGGTGGCTCCCGACTAGCGCCTGGCACACCCCCCGCCGCAAACCTCCTCGGTTGAGTCACCCGGCTCCCACCCGGCGCCATGGCGCACTGCGCCCAGGAAAAACAGGACCGTTTCAGACACGGGTCACTAAAGACTCATGCTTCAATATGTCCGAAAGGCCTCTAGACTGCGCAACTCGTGAGGTTCCCTCTCCGATGATAGAGAGAACCAAAAGTAACGCGGCTGAAGCCGCCATCCCCCACTTCAGCCGCCCATCACGGGGCTCCCGACTCATCCCAGCGGGAGCCTCGTGTCATTTCCAGGGGCCGCGCGCGGCTCTCCATCGCGGTGACGAGGCTCGAGCGCAGCTCGCCCCACAGCCATGGGGTGGTCAGCGTGAAGTGGCTCACCGAGCCGCGGCGCATGGAGGAGGCATGGTCCGGCCCCATGGCCCCGGACAGCAGGATGCGCGGCCCGGCATAGGCACGGGCCACCAGCCGGGCCAGGAACCACGAGGCGCCGTGGCGGTCGGCCAGCGCCAGGTCGACGATGATGGCCCCCAGCGCGGGCCGCGCCGACAGCTTGCGCACCGCGGAGGCGAAGGTGACGGCGTTGATGAGCTCGAAGTCCCGCGCCAGCTCGCGCGCCACCGCATTGCGCACGCTGGCGGCCTCGGCCACCACCAGGACCGCCGGGGGCCGGAGCGCCAGCGCCGGATCCACCGCTGGGCTGTGCCCGGGCACCGGTGAGGGCACGGCCACGCCTTTCAGGCGGTGAGCCCGGCGCCGGAGGCCTGTGCGCTCCGTGTTCACAGTGGCGGTGACGGCTTCCAGCGAACCAGCACCGAGGGAGGGCGGACTGGACACACGCGCAGAGTAAACCCGCTGATACATCCGAGGCAACCACGCGGGGAGCCCCGGCCCCCAGCGTCAGCTCGGTGATTTCAGGGGCGGGCCCCAGGCGCAGCGGAGGGCCCCCGTAGCCGGTACCACGGCTGGTGTACACGCACGGTAGCGCACGGCCTCAGTTCGCCGCGCCCACGTCCGGAGGTGGCAGCGCGTAGGCGCGGAGGAAGGCCTCCAGGTGGTCCTCCAGGAAGCGGTCGATGTCCAGCGGCCGGCACTGGGCACCCAGCAATTGCTTCTGGTGCAGCAGCCCGAGCAGCACCGGGGACAGCAGCGCCAGCGCGGCGTGCCGCACGTCACAGCGCCGCATCTCTCCCTCGGCGATGTGGCGCGCCAGCCGGGCCTCCGCCGCCTGGAGCGTGGGCTCGAGCAGCTCCTTCACATACGCGGGCCCCAGCTCCGCGTGGCCCAGCCCCGCGGTGAGCCCGTAGGCGTGGATGGAGCCCACGCCGAACTGCCACCCCATCACCATCTGCCCCAGCAGCCAGCGCAGCGACTCGCGCAGCCGGCCATGGTCCCCGGTGGCCGCCTCGTGGATGTAGGGCAGGCCCTCGCGGTGCATGTGCTCCATCACCTCGGTGAGCAGCGCCTCACGGGTGGCGAAGTAGTGGCGCAACGTGGCCACGCTCACCCCCGCCGAGGCGGCCAGCTCCCGGAAGCTCGCCTGGGCTCCTTCGGAAGACAGCAGCCGCCCCTTCACCGCGGCCACCAGCCGCTGGCGCTCCTCCGCGTAGTCCGCGTTCCGGCTGCCTTTCGCACGGGCCATAAGCTCTGAATAACCCACCTGGGGCAGGAAATGCACCCCTATGGAGCCTCGGGGAAGCCCCAGGCAAGGGAGCCAGAGTCACTTCGACTTGAAATTAAATATACCACTTAAAATATAATATCCAGACGATGGCTCCTGGAGGAGTGTTCCCCATGCTGGATGGCTTCTTGGATGAAGGACTGGCGGATGTCTGGACCCCGGTGGCGTTCTCGCGCGAGGTGGGCAAGCGCCCGGTGGCGGTGACGGTGGCCTCGGAGCGGGTGGTGCTCTTCCGGGGTCAGGAAGGCAAGGTGGCGGCGCTGGTGGATCGCTGTCCGCACCGCGGCGTGGCGCTTTCGCTGGGGAAGGTGGACAAGGACGGGTGCCTGCAGTGCCCCTTCCACGGCTGGCGCTTCAAGGCGGACGGGGCGTGCGCGCACGTGCCGTTCAACCCGTTGCCCGCCGAGAAGCTGCGCAACCTGGGCGCCACGGCGTTCCCGGTGCGCGAGCGCGGCGGGCTCATCTGGATGTACACGCGCCCGGGCGCCGAGGCCCCCGAGGAGCCACACGTGCCCGCGGAGCTGGAGGACTCACGCTTCTCGGTGTGGTGCCACGAGGAGGTGTGGAAGACGCACTGGTCACGCGCCATGGAGAACATGCTGGATGCGCCGCACCTGCCCTTCGTGCACGGCACGACGATTGGCTGGGGGATGCGGCGCAAGATGCGGCCGGACTCACGCATGGAGGTGGTGGCGCGGCCCACCGCCACGGGCATGCGGGTGGAGTGGAAGGTGGACAACGAGGACTCCCCCTCGGGGCTGGACTGGATGCGGCCCAACGGCATGCGGCTGGAGGTGCGGCTGGGCAAGCGCACGGCCGTCATGAACATCTGGTGCGTGCCCCAGGATGGCACCCGCACGCGGATGCTGCTGGCGGGAGCGCGGGACTTCGGTCAGCTGAGCCCCGTGGGCCTGCTGTTCGATCAGAACAACCGGATCATCCTGATGCAGGATCGGGCCATCGTGGAGTCCAGCAGCCCGGCGGAGGTGCCGCACCCCTCGGAGGAGCGCAGCGTGGCCACGGACCGGGCGACGCTGGCCTTCCGGCGCTGGTACCTGGAGCGCAAGCGCACGGGGCACGAGCTGGAAAGGCCCCGCGCCCTGGAAGCAGTGGAGTCCCCCGCGCTGGCGAGCTGAGCTCAATCCTTGCGGCGGCGGCGCGCGGCCGCCCAGGCCCCCAGCAGCAGAACGGCTCCAGCCCCAGCGCCCGGAGAGGCGCCGCACCCGCAGCCCACGGCGAGGTCCGTGGGCGGCAGCACCTCGAACTGCGTGGTCGCTGAGGCGGGGCCCGGGTTGCCGTCCTTGTCTCGCGCATGGACTGTCACACGGTGCGGGCCCGGCGAGAGCGCCTGCTCGCGGGTGAGCTCGTAGCGGAACCGGCCCTGATCATCCTTCGGGACACGGGCCACCTCGACGTCATTCACGTCGATGCTCACGGACACGCCGCTCGGGCTCGTCCCCGCGAACACAGGCGTAGGGTCCACACCCTCACCCTCGGCGGGCACCACCAGCACCGGCTGCACGGGCCCGGCGCCTCCATCCGGCACTCCCGCGTCGGGAACCCCGGCATCCGGTGAGCCCGCGTCGGGAGTCCCCGCGTCAGCGGGAGTGACGATCGAGAAGCTGTGCACGGGGGAGCTCAGGCTGCGCACGCCCAGCACCTCGGTGGAGGCAGCCACCTGATGAGGCCCAGGCGCCAGGTCCGCCGGGGCGTCGTACTGAAAGGCTCCATCGGTGCCCGCGCCCAACTGCACGTACGGCCGGTCATCCAGCAGCAGATGGACGACGACTCCCGGCTCCGCCGTGCCCTTGAAGCGCGGCCGCCGAGCCACCCCGGTTGCTCCATTCGCCGGCTCGATCAGCGTGGGCGTGCTGGGCAGCTGGAACGGCAGCAGCACCGTCTGCTCGAAGCCATAGGCGGTGCCCGCGTCCCTCACCGCCGGGCCCGCGCCGCTGCTGTTCCCCGTCGCCAGCGAGACGCCGGGAGGCCCCGCGAGCACCTGGGTAGGACAGTTGATCGTCTCTCCCTGAAGGAAGATGACGCCACCGCCGCCGCCGCCGCCTGGCCCGACAATGGTCGTGGCGCTCGTCATGTCTCCGCCCGCACCACCGGAAGCCCCCGCGACGGCGCAGCTCAGCCCCTGGAACGTCCGGATGGAGATGGCACCTCCCGCGCCGCCACCGCCCGCCCCGTCATCTCCGACTGGCAAGGTGTCGCCCGCCGAGGCTCCCGCCGCGCTGAAGCTCCCCGTGCCCACCACCGCCGCAGCGCGCAGCAACATCACCCCGCCGCCCGCCGCGCCGCTGGTGCCAAAGCCGTTGTTACCCTCGCCCGCGCCGCCTCCGCCGCCGAAGGTGAGGCGCAGAAACGGCGGGTAACCCACAGGCGCGCCGCCCAGGCCTCCCGCATCCACTCCGCCATCCGCGCCGTAGCCTCCCGCTCCTCCCGCTCCGGCGTGGCCTCCGCCTCCGCCGCCCGCGTTGTGGCAGTTGCCGCCGCCTCCGCCGTTGGCCAGGTTGCCCCGCCCGGACGCCGTACCGAAGCGCCCCGCCACCACGCCCTCTCCTTTATAGGCGCCCCCATCCGTTGGCGGCACATCCAGCCCGGTACAGTCCGAGAGGCTTGGATGGTCCACGTAGGCACCGCCCCGGAACCCCGCGCCGTCCACCGAGACGAGCCCGTCATTGCGCAGCGTGCCGCTGATCAGCGCCGCGAGGATGCCACCCCGGCTGCCATCCCACGGCGCCGCCCGCAGCGTGGCGCCGGGACGCACCTCCAGCGCCGTGTACTCGGGCACGCTCACCACCTGCGTCAGGTTCGCCGTGTACGCGTACTGCAGCGGCGCGGTGAGCCTCAGCCCGCTGGTCGTCACCGCC
Organism: Myxococcaceae bacterium; assembly: GCA_035296065.1. Classification (GTDB taxonomy): domain Bacteria; phylum Myxococcota; class Myxococcia; order Myxococcales; family Myxococcaceae; genus DATHBR01. The sequence continues at coordinate 82,535 of DATHBR010000055.1, forward strand.
TCCACGCGCGCGTACTCGAACCGGCCCACCGGGCTGGTGCCCAGGCTGATGGGGCGCTGATCTCCCGAGGCCGGCGCGGGCGACAGTCCCGAAGACTGGTGCAGCAGCACCAGCCCGCCCACGGTGAAGAGCCCCGCGTCGGACACCACCAGGTCCCTGGCGCCCACCGCCACATTGGCCGTCACCCGCGTGTACTGATTGATGACCGTGTCGGGAGCATCGACGAGCCGCGCGCCATTCCTGCCCGTGCCCAGCCCGAAGGTGTCCGGTTCGGCCAGAGCGCCTCCAGCCACGAGCAGTCCAAGCAGGAAGGGGGCAAGCCTCATGGCGAACATGGTGCGCATTCCCATACGTGGCCCTCAGTGAGCCGAGCGCCGACGCGAGGCCCAGGCGGCCAGCAGCAGCGCCACGGCACCGAGCCCCGCTCCAGACGAGGCCCCACAGCCACAGCCCACCTCGGCGGCCGTGGCCACCTCGAAGGAATGGGCTGCGGAGGAAGCCACGGCCCCACCCGAGGGCTCATAGGTCCGAGCGATGACGCGGTGCGCACCTGGCGCGAGCGCCTGCGCCTCGGTGAGCTGGTAACGGAAGCGGCCCTCGGCATCCACCGTCACCCGCGTCACCTCCTCACCGTCCACCTCGAGGCCCACCTTGTAGGCGCCCCGGGCCGTCCCTCCCAAGAGCGGCGTGGAGTCCACCACCTCGCCCTCGGCGGGGATGACGACGATGGGCGGCTGCCCCGGCGCTCCAGGCACCTGGGGCCCTCCATCCACCGTGCCCGCATCGGGCGTCCCCGCATCCGGCGGCTCGGGCTCCGGCGTGCCTCCATCTGGCGTGCCCCCATCCCCCGCCACGCCCACCACATCGAAGCGGGTGGGCGCCGAGAGTGGGCTGCGTGCGCCCAGCACCTCCGCCGAGGCCGTCAGCACGTGCGCACCCGGCGTCAGGTCCACGGGAACACTGTACGCGTAGGCCCCCGTGCTGCTCGAAGTCACCATCGCCAGGAGCACGCCGTCGAGGAACAGGTACACACGGGTGCTCGGCTCGGCCGAGCCCTGGATGAGAGGACGCGCCACCACGCCGGTCGCACCATCGGCCGGCTGCGTCAGCGTGGGCGTGTTGGGCAACCGGAAGGGCTGCGACACCCGCTGCTCCGCGCCGAGCGCGGGCCCTGAGTCCACCGCGGCGGGCCCCGCGCCATGCGGCGTCCCCGTCGCCGCGCTCTGCCCAGCGGCTCCGGCGGAGATCGCCGAGGGACAGGCGAACGGCCCGCCCTGTACGAAGATGAGCCCGCCGCCACCGCCTCCTCCAGGCCCCAGCGGGAAGGACGCCTCCGTCACGTTGCCGCCCGCCCCACCCCGGGCCTCCAACTTGCCGCACTCAATCTCCTGCATGGTCCGCAGCGAGATGGCGCCGCCCGCTCCGCCTCCCCCCGCCCCGTCATCTCCCGCGGTGGGAGGCGGCGTGGCCCCGTTGGCGCGGAACTGGCCCACCCCGCGCACCTCCATGGCTCGCAGCAGCATCAGCCCGCCGCCCGCGCCTCCGCTGGTGCCCTTGCCGTTATTGCCCTCGCCCGCCCCGCCTCCGCCTCCGAAGACGAGCCGCTCAGAGGGCAGGTACACCAGGGGCGCGCCGCCCAGCCCGCCCGCCTCGCGCTCGTTGTCCACCGGCCCCGTGCGCCCACCCTGCCCGCCCGCGCCGATGTGGCCTCCGCCTCCGCCGCCCGCGTTGTGACAATTGCCGCCGCCGCCCCCGTTGGCCAGGTTGCCCCGCCCAGAAGCCGTGCCGAACCGCCCGCTCACCAGGCCCTCTCCTTTATAGGAGCCACCGCTCGCCACGGGCTGATCGAGCCCCGTGCAGGCGGTGAGGCTCGCGTGGTTGAGGAAGGCACCGCCCCGGAAGCCCGCGCCGTCCACCGTGATGAGGCCATCGTTGCGCAGCCGGCCAGACACCATCACCGCGAGGATGCCGCCCTTGGCGCCGTCCCACGGCAGGGCCCGCAGCGTGGCGCCGGTGCGCACCTCCAGCTCCGTGTACTCCGGCACGCTCACCACCTGCGCCTCGTTGGCCGTGTACCCGTACTGCAGCGGCGCGGTGAACCTCAGCCCGCTGTCCAACAGCGTCTCCACGCGGGCGTACTCGAAGCGGCCCACCGCGCTGCTGTTCAGGCTCAGCGCCCGCGCGTCTCCCGAGCTGGGCACCGGAGCCATGCCCGTGCTCTGGTGCAGCAGCACCAGCTCCCCCACGGAGAAGGGCGCCACGTTGGAGAGGGTCACCTCCCGCGAGCCGGCCGCCACACTGCTGCTCAGCGACGCATAGTCGTTGACCACCACGCTCTGGGGAGACTCGATGCGCAGCGCGCCCGTTCTTCCCGTGCCCAGCCCGAAGGTATCGGGTTCGGCGAGCGCGCCCGGAGCAACGAGCATGACGAGCAGGAGCAGGACGGTCCGCATGAGGCCATGGTGCCTCAGGTGACACGAAGGGGTCGAGCCTCCGCCCCGCCAGCGCGGCTTAGAGCACCCGCTTTACGACGAATTCACAATGGGGTGAGCCATTGTGGCTGCACTGCTTTTCCCGCACGTCCACCTTCTGGCCCATCGCGTTGGCCAGGCCTCGCGCGAAGCCAATGCCCACGCCGCACAGCTTGCGCGGTGAGGCGTAGATGACGTGGACCGTGTTCACATCGACCCGGCGGCACTCCAGCACCGGCGGCCGCACGTTCGGATCACGCCTCACCCGCTCGTGGATGCGCTCGGCGTTCTCGACGACATCGAGGATGGTCCACCCGGATGGGATGAAGCCCCGGTAGATGTGCAGCAGGCTGGGGGCGATGAACTCCCCGAAGTCCTCGAGCAGGAACCGCACCGAGCGGCCCGAGACCTTCGAGGCGGCCCCCACGATGGCTCCCGCCTCTTCGTCCGGGTAGCTCTGGAAGGCCAGGTACACGCGCGCGGGCAGCTTCGCCTCACGCAGCAGGGTTTCCCAACCCTGTTCACCAAGCCGTGCCTGAGCGAAGTTGCGAAGCTGATTGAAGATGATGCCGTGCATGGTACCCCCCATGGTAGCACCCCCGTGACAGGGCTCACCGCTCGCCGGACAATCCTCCCAGCTGAGGCGCATTCACGGGCGCGAAGAAGGGCTGGCGCAGCAGGCGAGGGAGCGCGTGCTTGTCCACGCACAGTAACTGGAGCGCATCGGCCCACTCTCCCAGTACTGCAACCGCCCGCGCTTGCTCGGACTCCCGGTAGAGATCATTGAGGTTGTGCACCAGCGCGGCCGGATCCTCCACTTCCCATCGCTCGGTGCGTTCACCCACGAGGACATGCAACTCCAGCGTCGGACGCTCGCGCACATCCACCACTTTGAAGTGCCGCGCGGGGCCGCCCATGGCGAGGGCGAGCGGGCCCACGAGCTCATCGGGCCGGACACCCAGGGCGACCGAGAGGCCCCCATGAAGCAGGCCCGCGTCACACAGGCGCAGCAGGGCCACATGCGGCGGCTCACCCGGAACGAGCACCTGGGCGGCGGCCGCCTTGTCCTTCAACAGGCGCTCGCGAACGAGCAGTTCAGTGAGGGAGGCCATTCACCGCGCACCCTACGCCTCTGAGCGCGGGGCTCAAGCGTTGCCTCTTGATACTCCGGCTGGACAAGAACCTCCGCCCGGACCAGAGGTCTACTAGGGTGGCGGAGTGACTCGCCCCTCCTATCCCCCCTGGATCCTCGCCGCACGGCTGCTGGGCACCGTCTCGCTGCTGGGCGCCATCGCGGCCGTCGTTCAGCCCCGGGCCGTTGACCCGCGGTTTGGCCCCATCTGCATCGTCACGTTCCTGGTGCTGCGCGTGGGCAGCGAGTGGCTGCTGGCCCTGCGCACCCCGGATGAGGAGGGGCGCTACCGCCGCTCCGCCATCCTCAACACCGTGATCGCCGTGGCCGTGACGGCCTTCTGGTTCGTGCTCCGGCGACGCGGCGGGTTGTAACGAGGGGCCCGCGCGCTACACGTTGAAGCGGAAGTGCATGCAGTCGCCGTCCTGGACGACGTACTCCTTGCCTTCCACGCGCAGCAGGCCCCGCTCCTTCACCGCGGACTCGCTGCCCAGCTTGATCAGGTCCTCCCAGCGCATCACCTCGGCCTTGATGAAGCCGCGCTCGAAGTCCGAGTGAATCACGCCGGCCGCCTGGGGCGCCTTGAAGCCCTTGTGAATCGTCCAGGCCCGGCACTCCTGCTCGCCCACCGTGAAGTACGTCTGCAGGCCCAGCAGCTTGTAGCCCGCGCGCACCACCTTGTGCAGGCCCGGCTCCTTCAGCCCCGCGCTCTCGAGGAAGCCCGGCCGCTCCTCCTCGGGCAGCTGCTGAATCTCCGCCTCCATCGCCGCCGCCAGCACCACCACCTCGGCGCCCTCCTTGGCGGCCATCTCCTTCACCGTGCGCACGTGCGCCGACTCATCCTCCTTGCCGATCTGCCCCTCGGAGATGTTCGCCACGTACAGCACCGGCTTGTCCGTCAGCAGGAACAGCTCGCGGATGGCCGCCGAGTCGTCCGCGTTCAGCTTCTGCCCGCGCACCGTAATTCCCGAGTCCAGGCCCGCCTTGACGCGATCCAGCAGCGCCAGCTCCGCCTTGGCCTCGTCGCCCGCCTTGCCGCCCATCTTCGAGTTCTTCTGGGCGCGCTCGCGGCGCTTCTCCACCGTCTCCAAATCCTTGAGGCACAGCTCCGTGTCCACGACGTCCCGGTCCCTCACCGGGTTCACCCCGCCCTCCACGTGGGTGACGTTGTCGTCCTCGAAGCAGCGCAGCACGTGCAGCACCGCGTCCACCTGGCGGATGTTGGCCAGGAACTGGTTGCCCAGGCCCTCGCCCTTGGAGGCGCCGCGCACCAGGCCCGCGATGTCCACGAACTCCAGCGAGGTGGGGATCTTCTTCAGCGGCTTGATGAGCGCCGAGAGCTTGTCCAGCCGCTCGTCCGGCACCGGCACCACGCCCACGTTCGGCTCAATGGTGCAGAACGGGTAGTTGGCCGCCTGCGCGCCCGCGGCGGACAGGGCGTTGAAGAGGGTGGACTTGCCCACGTTGGGCAGTCCGACGATTCCGATGGAGAGGGCCATGACGGTTCCTTCGAACAGCGCGGACGGCGGGCCGCTTCCCGGTACGGAGAACTAGGCGCGGGGCGTGCCGCCCACCGGCAGGCCCTTCACGAACTGATCGGCCAGCTGGCGCTGCTTGCTGTCGTCCATGCGCTCGTTGATGAGCTTGCCCGCCACCTCGATGGCCAGGTCCACCGCCATGGTGCGCACCTCGGCGATGGCCTTGGTCTTCTGGTCCTCGATTTCGCGCCGGGCCTGGGCCTTGAACTCCTCGGCCTCCTTGCGGCTCTTGGCCATCAGCTCCTCGCGGTACTTCTCCACCTCCTGCTGGTTGCGGCGCATCGACTCGGCCATCTCGGCCCGGGCGGTGGCCATCGCCGTCTTCTGCTCGGCCAGCAGCTTCTCGGCCGCGGCGCGCTCGGACTTGGCGCTCTCGATGGCGCTGGAGATCTGCTTCTCGCGCTCCTCGACCAGCGACAGGATGGGGCCCCACGCCTTGGTGCGCAGCACGACGAGCACCAGCGCGAAGGTGATCAGGGTCCAGAAGATCAGGCCCGGGCGGACCTGCAGGAAGTTGGCGGCGAGGACGATATGCGGCATGGCGGCGTGTCCTGGTACGGCGTGAGGGAGGGGTGCTTCCTTGAGGCTTTAAGTCACTGCTGCGTCAGGCCCGGCGCCGCGCATGTGGCGAACGCCGGACCCGCGCTGACTGCCCGCTACCGGCCTTAGGCCTTGGTGGCGAGCAGGATGCAGATCACCAGCGCGAACAGCGTGGCGCCTTCGATAAGGGCCGCGGCGATGATCATCGAGGTGCGGATGTCGCCACCGGCGGCGGGCTGACGGCCCGTGGCCTCCATGGCGGAGGCGGCCAGCTTACCGATGCCGAGGCCGGCACCGATGATGGCCAGGCCGGCGCCAATACCGGCGGAGAGGAACGCGAGAGCAAGGTCGGTCATGAGAGCACTTCTTCTTTCTTCGTTGGGGGACCCACTTATTGGGGGGGTCGTGTGATTCCCTTTTTGGACGACCTCCGAGGACCTTTCGAATCCCCGGGTTCTGGCCGGGGCCCCAGGTAGTGGCAGGGGGCCCCGAAAAGCGTGGCTACATGTGGGCCCGGCCGTGATCGTGGCTGGCGCCGCCCTCGTGGTGGTGGGGGCTACCCAGGTCCTCACCGTGGCCGTCATGGTCATGGTGGCCCATGGCCACGCTCATGCCGATGAAGAGCGCCGACAGCATGGTGAAGACGTAGGCCTGCACGAAGGAGACGAAGAGCTCCAGGAAGTAGATGGCCATGGCGAAGGGCACCGCCACCAGGCCCACCGCGGCGCTGCCCATCATGAAGATGAGGCCCAGCAGGAAGAAGATGACGATGTGGCCCGCCAGCATGTTGGCGAACAGACGCATCGTCAGGGCGAAGGGCTTGGTGAACAGGCCCAGGATCTCCACCGGAATCATGATGGGCCACAGCGCCGGGTGCACGCCGCCGGTCAGGTGCTTGAGGTAGCCCCCGAGGCCCGCGGCGCGGATGCCGGCGATCTGCGTCAGCACGAAGGTGCAGATGGCCAGCGCGCACGTGACGGCGATGTTGCCGGTGGCGGTGGCCATCCACGGGAACAGGCCCAGCAGGTTCATGAAGAGGATGAAGAAGAACGCGGTGAGCAGGTAGGGCACGTAGCGCGGGCCCTCCTCCTTGCCAATGTTCTTGATGGCCAGCTCGTCGCGCACGAACAGCACCAGCATCTCGAACAGGTTGGCGCCCGTGCCGCGCGGCACCAGCTTCGTCTTGTCGCGGTTGCTGAAGATGAGCACCGAGCCGATGAGCAGCAGCGCCGCCAGCCACATCATCACGGTGTGCTTGGTGATGGACATGTCCAGGCAGCCGCCCAGCAGCCCCGCGTGCGAGGGGCCATGGTCGGTCGCCTGCAGCTCGCACGCCCCGCCCTTCAGGGGGATGAGGATCCGCGGCAGGTGGATGACCTTGTGGTTGTGGCTGAGCGGCACCTCGAACTCGTACTCATCGGAGTCCGCCACGTGGTGCATGATGTAGCCCGCCACGTCCTCCTTCCCGCCCTCCCCACCGGCCGGAGCCGCCGCGAGCGCGGTGCCCGCGAACAGACTGGCGATCAGCAGCATTGCCTTGCGCATCACTCTTCTCCGCCCGCCGCGATCCGAGACGCGGCATTCACGTAGCTGATTTCCACCAACTGCAGCACAAAGTAGACGCCGAAGAAGCCCACCACGAACCCCCACGGCCCCAGCCCCCGCGACACCATCGCGTACAGGCCCGCCGCCACCGCCACCGCCCTCAGGCCGAACACCAGCCCCACCGCCTTGAGCGCCGCCTTGAGGCTCTTGTGCACCGCCCGCCGCTTGAGCGGCAGCGACACCACCGCCGTCACCCCCGCCAACCCCGCACCCCACAGCGCCGACCACCGGTGCGCCTCGCTCTTCGGTAACCCCGCCGCCAGCGCCAACCCCACCACCGCCACCCCCGCCGCCAGCAGCACGTGGTTGCGAAACGCTTCGACGCCCGCCGGCTTCTCCGTCACCGCTTCTTCCCCAGCCGGTTCATCTCGTGGATGAAGCCGTAGAAGCCCACGCAGATGCCCACCACGCTCAACCCCACCAGCCCCCAGGGCGTCGTCCCCTGCCACCGGTCCAGCACGTAGCCGCCCAGCACTCCCACCACCGCCCCGCCCACCATCTTCCACACCGCGGAGATGTAGGGCATCGCCGCCTGCATCTGCCGCGCGGTCGAACCCAGCTCACTGCCCTCTGGCTTCTTCCCGCCCTGCTCCCGGGGCTCTTCTCCCATCGCCACGCCTCCAACTGCTGGGAAAACCTCGGGTTTCCTAACGCCGACCACCTGACACACCGCTGGCGCGCGCGCCGCTTAACACTGAAGGCGCGGGGTGTGCAACCGCTACCAACGCGGGGCGTCGGGCGGGCACCAGCTAGGGTTGAAGGGGCTGGAAGCCCAACTTGGTGAACTGGATGTCGAAGGCGACGTTGGGGCTGCCCGCGTCGCTGGGCTCCACCAGGATCTCCACCCGCTTGACGGCCTGCAGGTTCAGCGAGTTGCTTACCTCGACCCACCCGCTGGTGATGCCCTGGCCAATGGGCAGCACGGTGTTCACCCGGGCGTTGCCCACGGGCATCAGCGGGGTGGTGCCGCCGTCGAACACGGGCACATAGCGGGCCGAGCCCGTCTCACTGCACAGCAGGACGATGGGCTGCTTGTGGGGCGCCCACGAGGGAAAGGCGTTGCCGCTCATCATGGCGTTGAACTGGATGGCCAGGGAGTTGTTGGACTTGGACAAGTCCCACGTGCCCGCGGCCTCGAAAAAGACCACATGCGAGGTGGGCTTGGAGCCGCTCCAGGCGTTGCTGGCGGAGAAGGACTCGGGGATGCCGCCGTCCCTGTAGCGCAGGCAGGTGGCGCTGGTGCCGTTGAGGTTGGCGCGCAGGTCCACCGCGCCGCGCTGGCCCGTGGCGGCCAGCTCCAGCAGATTCTCGGGGCCGCCGCAGTCGGGGCGCTCGTCGCCGCCATCGCGGCAGTTGTTGTCGGCCCCGTCGCACACGTCCAGCGCGTCCGGGTTGTGCAGCTTGTTGTTGTCGTTGCAGTCATCGGAGTTGACGACGTAGTTGGGGGGCTGGGCGCACGACTGCCGCAGCATGTTCGCCCGGCCAAACCCGTCTCCGTCCGCGTCGAGGAAGTAGATCCGGGTCGGCAGGCCCTCGTCCACGGCGCTGTCGCAGTCGTCATCCAGCTGATTGCACTCCTCGGGAGCGCCCGGGAAGATGCGGTTGTTGGTGGGCCCGCAGTCGGTGGGAGCCTCCGCCCAGCCGGGGGGCTGCCGGCAGAAGATGCCCGGCAGGTTGGTGTCGCCGAAGCCGTCATTGTCCTGATCGCGGTAGTAGGTGCCGCCGTCGAAGCCCTCGTCGAACTGGCCATCACAGTCGTTGTCCTGGCCATCGCACTGCTCGGGGGCGCCGGGGAAGGTGAGCTTGCCGTTCACCGCGGAGGTGTCGTTGTTGTCGTTGCAGTCGTCCGAGTTGGTCACCACGCCGGTCCGCAGCGGCGGCGCGCAGCGCAGCACGGGCCGGGTGAGGTTGCCAAAGCCGTCCTTGTCCTCGTCGGTGAAGTAGCGGGTGGGCACGCCGCCGTCGGCGCACACGCCCCCGTCCAGCACGCGGGCCACGCACAGGGGCTCGCCGCGCTCGGCGCAGCACACCCCTTCGTCACACACCAGCCCGTCGCCGCACTCGAGGTCATCCTTGCAGGTGTAGTAGCCGTCGAGCTGGGGGGACTCGTAGCAGGCGCCGATCAGCGCGACGCACAGCCCGAGCAGGGCAAAGAAGGAGAGGACCAGGCGCAGCGGCGAAGAGGACATGGGTGTCAATCAGAGGAAGCGAGATCGAAAACGAACAGGCCCGCGCCCACGGTGGACAGCGCGCCGCCCACGCCGAGCAGCACATTGCCCGTGCGCGCGTAGCGGGCCGACTCATCGTAGTCAGCGCGCGCCTTGGAGTACGGCGTGCACGCGGAGTCCGTGACCGGGCCACAGGGGCGCAGGCCCTCTCGCGCGCCGCGCGACAGCCCGCCCGCCACCAGCGAGCCCGCCACCGCGAGCGCGCCCAGGCTGAAGGTGACATAGGAGGCCGCGCGCAGCCCCTTGCCCCGCCGCTCGGCGCCCGGCGCCAGGGGCGAGGACTGCTCCGGGGGCGTCAGGCGCAGGCGCGCCCCCTCGGGCACCACCTCGCGCGAGAGCAGGGCCTCACCCGAGGGCAGCAGCAGGTCCACCTCGTGCGAGCCCGCGAGCAGCGGCATCACCTCGCCGCCCAGCGTCACCCTGCGGCCATTCACCCGGACGCGCGCGGCGTCGGAGTCCACCACCAGCCCGCCCCAGCCCTTGCGCACGAAGAGGGGCGCCAGCCCCGTCACCACGGGCCGCAGCGTCGCCTTCAGGTCCGCTCCCGGTGCGCCCGTCACCCGGCGGCGCTCCAGCTCGCCCTGGGTGCCGTCCAGCCAGGACACCTCCATGTCCCATGCGCCCCGCCGCACGGCGGTGACACGCAGGAACAGGCCGTGCTCGGCCCTGGCCTCGGCGAGCAACGCGCGCAGGCAGTCCTCGTCATCGCAGCGGCGCGCCACGGCCGGGACGGGATTCACCGTGAGGGCCGTCAGCTCGCGCGCCAGCTCCGCCCCCGTCTCCAGCACGCGCTGGGCCTCCGGCGCCCCAGGGCCGCCGCCCTCCAGCACGCGCACGCAGAGCCGCTCGGCACCCCAGGCGGGGAGCGCCAACGACAAGAGGACCAGGAGGAGCGGCTTCACGGTCCGCACTGTACACGGCCTTGGCTTCCCCTGGGTAACGACGCACCGCACCAGGAGCACGCCTGAGTGAAAGTTGATGTCTGATTCAGGAATCACGAACTGATCATCCGAGGCGGTGGTAGCTTCCGCGCGCTTTTCAAAAGGGAGGGCCTCTATGCGTAAGCAGCGTCTTGGACGTCTTGGCTGTGGGCTCCTCGCACTGGGTTTTCTGGGGTGCGAGAGCGTGCTGATGCCGGCGGAGGGATTACCCGGGGAAGCTCCGGAGCTCGCCGAGGTACACAGCGCGCTGACGCAGGTCACCAGCTTCGGCACCAACCCCGGCAACCTGAGGATGTGGGCCCACGTGCCGGCGAGCATGCCCGCCAACGCGCCGCTGGTGGTGGCGATGCACGGCTGCACCCAGACGGCCGCCGGGTACGAGGCCACCGGCTGGAGCGCGCTGGCCAATCAGCTCAAGTTCTACGTCGTCTACCCGGAGCAGCTGAGCGGCAACAACCAGAATGGCTGCTTCAACTGGTTCGAGCCGGGAGACATCGCCCGGGGCCAGGGCGAGGCGCTGTCCATCAAGCAGATGGTGGACCACATGAAGGCCACCTACTCCATCGACGCCAGCCGCGTGTTCGTCACCGGCCTGTCGGCGGGCGGCGCGATGACGCACGTGATGGCGGCCACCTACCCGGACGTCTTCTCCGGCGCCGCGGTGATGGCGGGCGTGCCGTACAAGTGCGCGCAGACGATGAATGACGCGTTCAGCTGCATGAGCCCCGGCTCGGACAAGACGCCCACCGCGTGGAGGGACCTGGTGCGCGGCGCCTTCTCTACCCATACGGGCGCCTACCCGCGCGTCTCCATCTGGCACGGCACCTCCGACTACACGGTGAAGAACACCAACCTCACCGAGGCGGTGGAGCAGTGGACCGCGGTGCACGGCATCGACCTGACGGAGGACGTCAACGAGACGGTGGCCGGCTACCCCCACAAGGTGTACCGGGACGCGGCGGGCCGGGCGCTGGTCGAGTCCTACGCCCTCACCGGCATGGGACACGGCACCGCGATTGATCCGGCCTTCAAGTTCCCCGGCACCACGGTGGCCTGCGGCACGGCGGGCGCGTACGTGCTGGACACGGACATCTGCTCCACCTGGCACGTGGCGAAGTTCTTCGGGCTGGACAACTCGGACACCGTGGCGCCCAGCGTGAGCCTCACCGCCCCGGGCAGCGGCTCCACCGTGAGCGGCTCGGTGAACGTGACGGCCACCGCCTCGGACAACGTGGGCGTGTCCAAAGTCGAGTTCTTCATCGACAACGTGCTGGTGGGAACCGACGCGGCCTCGCCGTACGCATACGCGTGGAACAGCGCCACGGCGACCAACGGCACTCACGTGCTGGTGGCCAAGGCCCATGACGCGGCGGGCAACACGGCCACCTCGGGCAGCGCCACCGTCACCGTGACGGGCGGCATCTCGGACACCACGCCGCCCACCGTGAGCATCACCTTCCCCACCGCGGGTGCCACCGTGGCGGGCGCCGTCACCATCACCGCCGTCGCCTCGGATGACATCGGCGTCACCCGGGTGGAGTTCCTCATCGACGGCGCCGTCGTGGGCCAGGGCGTGTCGGCTCGGCAGGCGGGGCCCTTCGAGTTCAGCTGGAACACCACCACCTGGGCCACGGGCGCGCACACGCTCGAGACGCGCGCGTATGACGCGGCGGGCAACGTGGCCTCGTCCGCCACGGTGTCGGTGACGGTGGATCAGAACTCGGTGCGCTTCACCGAGCGCTTCTCGGCCAGCGGGCCTGACAACGCGGGCTGGAGCCTCACCGAGTGGGCGCTGGACGCCAGCGACCAGACGGGCACCACCGGCAGCAAGTCCGTCCTTGGGTCGGCCACGCCCGCCTTCAACACCGTCACCCGCACGGCCAGCGTCAGCGTGGTGCTGGCCGCCAACCCGCGGCTGACGTACTGGCGCAAGCTGGACCTGTCCGGCGCCAACACCTCCGCCTCGGCGGCCTTCCGCGTCATCGTCAATGACGGCGTGGACACGGTGGTGGACTCGGTGGTGAAGAGCGGCGTTGGCGCCATTGCCGAGCCCAACTGGACGCAGCGCGCGGACGTGAACCTGTCCGCGTTCGCCAACAAGAGCGTCATCATCAAGTTCGTCGTCACCGCCACGGACACCGGCTCCAACCTCACCCGGGCCAAGGCGTGGGTGGACAGCATCAGCGTGGGGCCTCCGAGCGACGCGGCGGACACCACGCCTCCCACGGTGAACGTGACGGCGCCGGCCAACGCGGCCACCGTGAGCGGCACGGTGGACGTGACGGCCACGGCCTCGGACTCGGTGGGCGTGAGGAAGGTGGAGTTCTACGTGGACGGCGCGCTGGCGGACACGGACACCGCCTCGCCGTTCGTCTTCACCTGGAACACGGCGGGCGTGGCCAACGGCGGCCACTCGCTCATGGCCAAGGCGTATGACGCGGCCAACAACATCGGCACGGACAACGACACCACGGTGACGGTGAGCAACTCCGCCGGTGGGGCGACCACCGTCTCGTTCGGCAGCATCGCCGCGGACGACGGGTACGTGAAGGCCAACGCGGATGGCACCTCGCCGGTGGTGGGCACCCTGAGCACCCCGGCGGTGGGCAAGGGCTCGGATGGCAAGTTCAACCGCTCCTTCTTCTCGTTCGACACCTCCAGCATTCCGGACACCGCCACCATCGTCCGGGCTTCGCTGAAGGTGACGCTGTCCTCCGGCTCGGGGGATCCGTGGGCGGACCCTATCGGCAACACGCTGGTGATCGATCTGAAGAACGGCACCTTCGGCGCCGCCGCCACCGAGGCCACGGACTTCACCGCCGCCGCCACGGCCAGCGCGGTGGGTGAGCTGATCAAGTTCACCACGGGCGCGCAGGCCTCCACGAACTTCAACGCCGCGGGCCTGTCCGCCATCAACAAGCTGGGGCTGACTCAGGCCCGGGTGCGCTTCGCGCTGAACCCGGTGAACATGCGCTACCTCTTCTTCACCGAGGGCAGCGGCGCCACCCTCACCGTCGAGTACAAGTAAGGAGCGCGCTCGAGCGCAGCACTCCGCTCGCCGCCCAGCGCACCAGGCTCACGCGCCGGGCGGCGGCGCGAGGTGGCTCCACCGGAGCTTCCCAGTCGAAGGTCCGCAGCCGGGGCAGGAAGCCCTGCCTCACGCAGCCCTCCAGGCTGAAGATGTGTAGGTCCTCGCTCCGCTGGCGGGCCAGCCGCAGGTCGCGGGTGAGCTCGTCCCAGGTAAGCGGGGGCACTTCGATGAGGCCGGGCAGCTCCACACCGCCGCCCGTGCTGCCCACGGCGATGGAGCGCGCCTGAGCGCCGTAGCTGCTCAGCGCTCCGGCGCCGTGGGGCCGCAGGAAGCTGGAGTAGAGCATCAGCACCTCGCGGTCCGCTGGCAGGTCCACCACGCCCACCAGGCGCTGCAGCAGCGTGGAGCCCGCCCGGCGCTCGTCCACGATGAAGGGCAGCTGGTAGGTGTCCACGCGGTGGCCATCCGCCCGGATGCGGGCCACCAGCGCGCCGTATGCCGCCTGGGCCTGGCGCAGCCGCTCGTGGTGCTTGAGCCGGGGCAGCAGCGCAGGCAGCCGGCGCCAGCCTCCCGCGAGCAGCCGCTGCAGCTCGTGAATGTCCGGCTCGATGTCCAGGCCCACGCCGTCCCAGCGCAGGCCGTGCTCGGCCGTCCACTCGCGGAACGCGGAGTAGCGGGCAGCGGCCTGGGGCGCGTTGTCCTGGTTGAACCAGTAGCCCTGCTCGGCGGGCAGCAGCTGCCAGGCCACCACGGGAATGCCGGCCTGGGACAGGCGCCGCACCACCGCGGCCCGCTCGGGGCTGAAGTCCAGCAGGCCCAGGCTCACGGTGGCCCCCAGCGCCACGAGCTGCCCGGTGACGGCCGGCTCCTCGAAGAGCGCCTGCAGCGCAGCGGCTCCCAGCTCACAGAAGAAGGACAGGCGCGGAGGCGTCATCACAAGGTGTAGGGCTCGGTGAAGAGAGGCATGTTCGGGTGTGCCAGCCTACCGCCCTGCGTGAAGGCTTGCAGGCACGCCGTTCTTCAGCGGGCACATGACGCCGAGGCGCTAGCCACCGCGCGCGGTGCCTGGAAAGCTCACGGCCATTCTCGTTGCCGCCAGGAGTTGCTCGATGAAGTTCAGCCTCAATCCCGCGACGGAGAGCGCGCTGTACCTGACCCGGACCTTCAATGTCTCCAAGGACAAGGTGAAGAAGGCCTGGCTGGAGGCCGGAGCGCTGCAGAAGTGGTGGGGCCCCGCCGTGACGTTGGACTGGAAGCCGAAGACGGGGAACACCTTCCGCTTCGACTACCCCATCACCACCGGCGAGAAGAGCGCCGTGGTGGGCGAGTTCCGCGACGTGTCCGACGACATGCTCGTCCTGTCCTGGGTGGGCGAGGGCGGGAAGAAGGCCCTGGGCGGCACGCTCGTCACGGTGGAGTTCCGCAAGGTCGCCCAGGGCACCGAGCTGGCGCTGACGCATGAGCTGCTGCCCACCGGGGCCGCGCGTGACACGCAGCGCGCCGAGTGGCTGGGACGGCTCGAGCGGCTGGGCCAGGCCCTGGCCTGACGCTGATCAGGCCCCCTCGCCGCGCGCGAACGCGGCGATGCGGTCGATGAGCGCCGGCCACGTGCGCTCCAGCAAGTCGTTGTGCCGCGCGCCTGGAATGGTCTCCATCGTGGCGCGCGGGAACAGGCGGCCCAGCCGCTGCCCCATCTCCACGGGAATCACCTCGTCCTGGTCCCCGTGGAAGATGAGCACCGGCACGGCGATTCCGGGCGCCTTCGCCGCGTTGTCGAACGGATCCCTCACCAGCAGCCGCGCGGGCAGGAACGGGAAGAGCCTTCCGGCGATCTCCGTCACCGAGGTGAAGGGCGCCAGCAGCACCATCCGCGCTCCGTGGCCCCGCTTGGCCATCTCCACGGCCACCCCGCCGCCAATGCTGCGGCTGCTGAGCACCGTCTGCTCAGGCCCCACGCCCGACGCGCGCAGGTCCGCCAGCGCGACCTCGGCGGCCTCGTACATCCCCTGCTCGCTGGGGCTGCCCGGGTTGCTGCCATAGCCCGGGTACTCCACCGCGACGAAGCCCACGCCACGTGAGTGCAGCGCCCGGCCGAACTCCCGCAGGTGGGAGATCTGCTCGCCGTTGCCGTGGAAGTGCACCATCGTGGGAGCCCCCTGCGGAGCAGGCAGATGGAGCACATCCACCACCGGCTTTCCGGGCGGAGCGATGCGCCGGAAGCCGGGCTCGGAGAGGGGCTCCTTCGAAGCGCGCTGCGGCGCCGGGAAGAGCACCGCGCGCTGCATCACGTAGGCGGCCCCCATCAGCCCCACGTAGAACAGCACCAGGATCGAGACGAAGGTCACCACGATGCGCTTGAGCCTTGGCATTCTCTGATTCGCATCCTAGCGGGCCAGCAACCACACCAGGGTAAAGCCCAGCGCACCGGCGCCCAGGAACAGCCCCACCGCCAGCAAGGCCAGGCGGCTGCCTTCCGCCGGGGGCTCTTCCACGGCCGGGGCGCGCTCGTCATCCCCCTCCTCGATGGCACGCACCAGCGCCGGACGCCGGGCGTCCACCATGCCCACCTCGGAGTCACCCGCCACATCCATGCCGAAGCTGACGCGCGCCTCTCGCGTCGCCCGGCGAGGCTGCGCCGAAGCCCTGGGCGCGGACGGGGACTGAGAGGGCTCCTCCGCCGGTACATAGTCCTCGGGCGCATCCAGCCCGTTGTGCTCGAACGCGAGCGCCGTGGGCGGCGCCAGCTTCGCGGGAATGATCTGCTCCGTCATCGCCCGCGAGGGGTCCATGCCCAGCAGTTCCGCGAGCACCTCGTCCTCGGCCGCCTTCTCCTCGGAGAACACCTCGCGCATCAGCTTCGCCACGTCCGCGTCGCTCACGCCCGGGGCCACCTTGGCCTTGAGCCGCGCCAGCTCCGTGCCCACCACCCCCGCGTCCGGGTAGCGGTCCTGCGGCTCCAGTGACAGGGCGCGCATCAGCAGCGTGTCCACCTGCGGCGGCAGCCCCGTGCGGAACTTGCTGGGCGGCTCCCACTTCGGGTACGCCGCGCGGCGCCAGCGCTCGAGCGGGTCCCCCTTCTGCGGCAGCGCCACCCACGCCAAAAGCTCCCACAGCACCACGCCCGCCGCGTACACGTCCGCGCGCCGATCCACGAACTTCTTGCGCGCCTGCTCCGGGGACATGTACGTGAGGTTGCCGATCACCACCCGCGGCGCCGTCTGCTGCTCCTTGAGCGTGGACTGCGAGGCGCCGAAGTCGATGATCTTCAGCTCTCCGTCGTACGACAGGCACACGTTCGCCGGGGACAAATCCCGGTGCACCAGCATCAGCGGCTGGCCGGTGCCGTCCTTCGCCTCGTGCGCGTAGGCCAGGCCCTGGCACAGCCGCTCGCCGATGTGCAGCGCCACGCCCACCGGCATCACCAGCCCCTTCTGGCGCATGCGGTAGGCCAGGCGGCTGAGCGTCTTGCCCTGCACGTACTCCATCGCCAGGTAGAGCTGCCCCTCCACCTCGCCCATGGCGTAGACGCGGGCGATCTGCGGGTGCTGCAGGTGCACCACCACCCGCGCCTCGTCCCGGAAGCGGCCCAGGAACTGCTTGTTCTCCATCAGCCGCGGCAGCACCTTCTTCACCACGCACGCGCGCCGCAGCGCCTCCTCGCGCGCCAGGTACACCTCTCCCATGCCCCCGGCGCCAATGCGGCGCGCCAGGGTGTAGGGCCCGAAGCGGAAGGGCCTCTGGCCCTCTGGCTCACGCGACTTAGGCAAGCGAGCGGAAGGCCTTCCGGGCCGCGGCGAGGATGTGCGCCACCTCGGGCTCGCCGATGGCCAGCGAGACGAACGCCGCCTCGAACTGGCTGGGCGGCAGGTACACGCCCTCGTGCAGCATGGTGTGGAAGAACCTGCCGAAGCGCGCCGTGTCCGCCTTCTTCGCGCTGGTGTAGTCGTACACCGGCGTGTCGCAGAAGAAGACGGTGAGCATGCTGCCCACGCGGTTGACGGTGACGGGCACCCCGGCCGCCTTCGCCTCGGCCACGAAGCCCTCCTCCAGCATGCGGCTGATCTGCTCCAGCCGCGCGTAGGTGCCCGGCGCCGCCAGCGCCTTGAGGCACGCCAGGCCCGCGGCCACCGCCACCGGGTTCCCCGACAGCGTGCCGGACTGGTACACCGGACCCTCGGGCGCCACCTTCGCCATGATGTCGCGCCGCCCGCCGTACGCCCCCAGCGGCATGCCGCCGCCCGCCACCTTGGCGAACGTGCTCAGGTCCGGCTTCAGCCCGTACAGCTCCTGCGCTCCACCGCGCGCCAGCCGGAAGCCCGTCATCACCTCGTCCAGCACGAAGAGCACCCCGTGCTTGCGGCACAGCTCCTGAAGATCCTTCAGGTAGTTGAGCTTGGGGATGAGCACGCCCATGTTGCCCACCACCGGCTCGATGATGGCGCAGGCAATCTCCTTGCCCTTCTCCGCGAAGATGCGCTCGACCGCCGCCAGATCATTATAAGGCGCGGTGAGGGTGAGCTTCGCCAGCGCCCCGGGCACGCCCGGCGAGTCCGGCAGGCCCAGCGTCTCCACGCCGCTGCCGGCCTTGACGAGGAACGGATCTCCCGCGCCGTGGAAGCAGCCCTCGAACTTGAGGATGTACTCGCGGCCGGTGAAGCCACGCGCCACACGGATGGCCGCCACCGTGGCCTCGGTGCCGCTGGAGACCAGGCGCACCTTCTCCACGCTGGGCACGGTGGCGCACAGCAGCTCCGCCAGCTCCACCTCGCCCGGGGTAGGCGCGCCGTAGGAGGTGCCACGGCGGGCCGCTTCGATGACGGCCTCGACGATGGGCGGGTAGGCGTGGCCGAGGATGAGCGGGCCCCAGCTGCCCACCAGGTCCACGTACCGGTTGCCATCCACATCCGTCATCCACGCGCCCTGGGCTTCGCGGAAGAAGACGGGGTCGCCACCCACGCCTCTAAAGGCGCGCACCGGCGAGTTCACCCCGCCGGGAATGCGCTCCTGGGCACGGGCAAAGAGGGCCTTGCTCTGGGAGTGGTTCATGGAGGGCTCCATACCATGTGATCCGCCTTTACGGAGGATCCGCGTCGGAGAGGGAATCCGTGCGCCAACACTGGGCATTCCGGGTAGCGTGGCGCCCTCGCATGACTGGTCAGATTCCCTTTCATTCCAAGCTGCGTGGACTGGCACTGGCGGTGCTGCTGGGACTGGCGCTCACGGCAGAGGCCAGGTCCCCGGAGCCCCCGAGGACTCCGGCCTGCCGCACGGGTTACCTGGGCTTCGAGCAGGGCCGGGGACTGGAGGGGCTTCGCCTGGCCGCGCGGCAGGCCTCCGAGCGCGGGGATGAGGCCGAGCTGGGCTTTCTGAGCGAGCGGCTGACAGAGCTCATCGGCAAGGACCCGGCCGCCGCGCTCCAGGTGGTGGGCTGGGCGGAGACAGCCACCGAGCCCCAGCTCTCGCTCTACCTGCGAGCGGTGCGCGAGGCGGAGGCGGTGCGCGAGCCTACCGTGGCCGCGCGGCTGCTCTCGCTGGCGGAGACGGCCGGAGAGCCGGGCCGCCAGGTGATGGCGCTGGTGGCGCTGGAGACCCAACACCGGCTGGAGCCCGAGCACCTGGAACGGCTCAAGGTGATCGCCAGGCAGGACGGACGCGCGGCCGCCGTGGCGGGGCATGCCGTGCGCACCGTGGGCCGGGTGATGGAGGCGAGCTTCCAGCGCACGGGGCGGCTCGAGCCCTACGTGGACACGCTGCTGGAGGTGGCGGGCACCTCCGCCGAGCCCCTGGTGCGCGGCCTGGCGGTGGAGATGTTGGGCTACCCGGACGCGCGGCTGGAGAGCGCGGCGGTGACACAGCTCGCGACGCTGATGAAGAAGGACCCGGTGCCGCTGGTGCGCGAGCTGGCGGCGCTGGTGCTGTCCTCCGGCCGGGACACCCAGGCGGTGCTGGGCCACTTCCGCGAGGCCTTCGCCCCGGAGAAGGAGCGCTGCGTGCGCTGGGCCCTGGTGCGCTACGCGGTGCGCGCCGGAGGTGCCCAGGCGCTGCCCCTGCTGCGGGACTTCGCGCGGATCGACCCGCGCTTCCAGCCGGACGCCGCGGACTTCCAGTCGCTGTACGGCGCGGGCCACGTGGACTTCAATCGCGTGTGGCTGAACAAGCGGGTGCGCCACCCGACGTGCGACGGGAGCGGTCCATGAGAGCCTCTCTTATATGGAGGAGCGCCTTCGTCCTGGGCGCGCTGCTGATCATCGCGACGGCGGCGCTTCGGGGGCTGCGCTCCGCCGAGCCTCCCGCTGCCGAGCCCCCCGCGCCACAGGCCCCCGCTTCCCCACCTGTACCGCCTCCCACTGCGCCGCCTGCGTTGCCCACCAACGCCGAGGCGCTGAAGGAGGTGCCTTGCGAGCTGAAGACGCTGGTGGAGGAGTTCCGCAAGAGCAGCCCCTCCCCCGCGTACCGGCGCTATGTCTCCGAACAACTGCGCGGACGCAGGGACTCGCTGCCCGCGGAGACGCTCTGGGCCCAGCTCGTGGCGGAGCAGGAAGCTCCGGTGCTGGAGCTGCTCGCGGAGCTGTGGGTGGCGCGGTACGCGCGCAACCCGGACCCGCGGGTGCTGGAGCGGTTGGTGGAGCACCTCTCCTCGCGCCGTGAGCCAGCGCTCCGGGCGGTGCTGGTGCGGGCCCTGCGCCACTCGGGAGAGCCGTCCACCCTGCTGCTGGGGCGCTCGGTCCTCAAGGGACAGGATGTGTACGCCACGTGGGTGAGAGACGAAGCGCCCGAGGTATGGCAGGCGGTGGTGGAGAACGTGCGAGAGGAAGCCGCGCACGACTTCGTCCGGCGCCAGGGCGTGGCCGAGAAGGCCGTGGCGCTGGCGCAAGAGGCCACGGATCCGCAGGTACAGGCAGCGCTGCTGAACGCTTGCTTCCTCCAGGCCGCGTCGGCACCGGCGGTGGAGCGGGTCCGGCAGTTGCTCCAGAAGAGCGAACACCCCGAGGTGCGCACCGCCGCGGCGAGGGCCCTGGGCACCGTCTCGGTAGCACAGGCCGTAGAGAGCACGAAGGTGCTGGCCGCACACTACGCCCTTGAGCGCGAGCGCCCGGTGCGCAGCGCCATCCTGGAGGCCATCTCCCGGCTGGGGCTGAGCAAGGCGGTGCCGGTGCTCCAGAAGCTCCAGAGCGTGGACATCTCGATGCACAGCGAGGTGGAGCGCTGGCTCACGCTGCTCTCCAGCCACCCGCAGACGTGGGAGCTGCTGGACAAGGACCGCCGCGCCATGGACGCGCTCGAGCTGTGAGCCGCGCGAGGCCGTACCCCTTTAGTGGTATGGACTGGCCCCATGATCCGCACCACCCAGCGCCGCACCCTCACTCTGGAGACCCCGGAGTCGTCTGGACGGCTCCCCCACGTCTCGGCGGCCAGTGGGCTCGTCGCCGCCGGCCCGTGGCTCTACATCGTCGCGGATGACTCGCTGCACCTGGCCCGCTTCCCCCGCGAGGGCACCGCGCCCGGGTGCCTGGTGCGCCTGTTCCCCGGCGAGCTGCCCCTGGAGCCCAAGGCGCGCAAGGCCGTGAAGCCGGACCTGGAGGCCCTCTGTCTCCTGGAGCCCTTCCCGGGGGCTCCCCAGGGCGCGCTGCTGGCGGTGCCCTCGGGCTCCACCGCGCTGCGCAACCGCGGCGCCGTGCTCCCCCTGGCGGTGGACGGCACCCTGTCAGGCGAGCCGCGCGCCGTGGACTTCACCGGCGTGTACACGCAGCTCGCGCGCGAGCTGGGCCCCCTCAACATCGAAGGGGCCGCGGTGGTGAATGGGCGCCTGCGGCTGCTCCAGCGCGGCAATGACGCGCAAGGCGTGGATGCGCTGGTGGACCTGGACTTCGAGCGCGTCGTGCGCGCGCTGGAGACGGGTCATCCCCTGGGCCCGGAGACGGTGCGCACCGTGAAGCGCTGGGAGCTGGGGCGGGCCGGAGGCGTGCGACTGACCTTCACCGATGCCTCACCCCTGCCCGATGGGCGCATGGTGTTCACCGCCGCCGCCGAGGACACCCAGAATGCCTACCTGGATGGACCGGTGACGGGCTCGGCGGTGGGCCTGCTGGCTCCGGATGGCACCCCGCTGTTCCTCGACGCGGTGGACGCCAGGGTGAAGCTCGAGGGCGTGAGCGCCTCGCTTCAGCACGGACGGGTGCACCTGCTGCTGGTGGCCGACGCGGATGATCCGGCCGTGGCCGCTCCGCTGCTCGAGGCCGTGCTGGACGGCGCTGCCTAGTCTCCGTGGTCGCGCGAGGCTTCCTCGGCGCTGCCACCCACCGCCTCGATCGAGGTGCGCGGCGGCCGGGCCGGCGGCTGGGGCTGAGACCTGTCGAAGGCAACCTCGCGCTGGCCAACGCCACCGGGCGTCGTCGCGGTGATGCGGCGGCGCGCGCGGGTGATGTAGTCCTGCACCAGCGCGGGCTCCGGGTGCGTCTTGAGCGCCTGCACCCACAGCTCGATGGCCTTCTCGTTCTCTCCCGAGTCGGCGCGCAGCTTGCCCATCTCCACCAGCGCGTGCGCCGCCAGCTCCGAGTCCGGGAAGCGCGCCCGCAGGTCCGCGTACGCCTTCGAGGCCTCCTGGCGCCGGCCCTCCATCATGTGAATGGCCTGGGCCTGCAGGTACAGCGCGTCATCCACATAGGCGCTGGTGGGGAAGCGCTCGGCCAGCTTGCGCGACTCCAGCTCGCACTGCGCGTAGTCGCCCAGCTCGAAGTAGATTTTGGCCACCTGGTAGTGCAGCTCGGCGCCCTGGGGCGGGTTGCGCTGCAGCGCCGCGGTGAGCTGATCAATCGAGCCGCGCAAGTCCCTGTAGTGCACGCGCAACAGCTCCGCCAGGATGATGCGGGCCTCGAGCGCCTCGGGAGACTCGGGGCACTGCTGGATGAGCTCCTTGTAGACGCTCACCGCCTCCTTCACCTTGCGCTGCTCCAGCCAGTACACGTCCGCGGCCCCCTTGAGGGCGCGCGCCCGCATGACCAGGGCCTGGGGCGTGTCGTCCCGGCGCAGCATGTCGAAGGCCTTGCGGTACTCCACCAGCGCCTCGTCCGGCCGCTTCTCGAAGACGGCGTCCCGAGCCCGCTGCAGGTGGTCGGCCGGTGTTTCACGGCAGCCAGCCAGCAGCCCCAGCCCCAACAAGGCCCATGCAAGCGCGAGCCGCCGCATCAGCACTGCTCCGGTACGACGCGGGTGCACTGGGTCTCCTGGCACTTGACGCAGGACTGCTCGGGCGAGACGTCGGTGACACAGACGGACTCGCGCGAGGAGCGCGGGCAGTCCTCGGCGGTGGTGCAGCGGTACGGGCGGTTGTCGCCGCTGAGCATGGGCTCCTGCTGCGAGCCGCAGACCTCGATGTCGTTACATCCCAGGGCCGCGACCGTCACGCTGACGGCGAGCACCCCGCGCCAGAGGATTCGCACCCCCTTCTTCTATCCGGATTCCAGAGCAACGTCACGGAACGCACAGCTTGCCTGCCTGCCCTGCGCACCCTCGGCCGTGGCCCAGGGTGACGCAGTGCATCCCGTGCCCTGCGTCGAGCGCGCCCGGGCGTCAGGCAAACAGCGTGAGGCTCAGTGACAGGTCCTGGTGCACGTTGCCCAGGCCGGGGATGAAGCCCTGCTCGCCGAAGGTGCACAGGCCCAGCATGGGCACCCCGGGCAGCAGCCGGCTGAACGTCTTGAGCCCCTCGTCGATGCGGGGCCCCAGCGCGCCCGCGCACCCGGCGCAGAAGATGAGCGCCGCGCCCTTCACGTCCTTCGTCGTCAGGCCGCCGTGCTCCAGCGCCGCGTCGATGAGGTGAGACACCTCGCCCACCAGCGCCTCGGGGCTGCCGCTCATCAGGCACACCTCGTCGCCCGGCTCGATGCGGGCGAACACGTCCACCGCGCCCTTGCCCGCGTGCACCTGGGCCGGGTGCACCGTGACGTAGTGGTCCCGGGTGCCCGCGCTGCGGCGCACGGCGATGGGGCGCAGCGCCGTCTGCGCCAGGATGTTGCCGCCCAGCCGCAGCTGATGATCGATGGCGCCGTCCAGCCAGCGCCCCAGCACCTGCGAGGCGGGCTGTCCGTCCAGCGTCTGGAGCGAGCGGCCCTCGGCGCCGGTGGCCTTGGCCTTGGTGCCCGTGGGCTGGTAGGGCGTGGACAGCGCGGTGCCCATGCGCACGTCACCGAAGACGCCCAGCAGCGACACGCCCGCGGACACCGGGCCCGTATGGGTGAAGACGCTCCACTGTCCGGCGATGGCGTGGTCCGCCGCGCTGCCACCCTGGCAGGGCACGTTGGGGCACACGCTGGCGATGCCCACCAGCATGTCCTCCTCGAGGCCCGGCGAGGCGTTGAAGAGAATCATCTTCGGCTGCTTGCCGCCGGACTGCTGCAAGAGCGCCCGGGCGGCCTGCTCTCCCGCCTTGCGCCCCTCCTTCTCCTGAGAGGAGCCGACGAAGGCCGAGCCCGGCTCGCCGCCAAACACCATCACCGCCACGGCGCCGCTGCCCGAGTTGCGCACCCCGTTGGGCGTCAGCACGCCCAGGGACGTGGTGACACCGTGCAGGGCCACCCCGCCCAGCGCCTCCTTGAAGGCGGTGTGCACCTGGGCGGCGTCATAGTCCACGGTGGAGGTGACGTAGGCCGCTTGGGGCCTGGCGCCGCCCAGCTGAGAGCGCGCCTGCTCCACGGCGGTGCGTACGGCCTTCACCACATCGGCATCGTCAGCGACTCCAACTCCGATCGAGATCGTCACGTGTTTTCCTCCGCGAGCAGGCGTACGAGATCCTTCAGCTCCTGGGGCGAGAGCAGCTGGGTGAGCACCTGTTGAACGCGCTCCAGCACGTCCGCTGGCTCCGGATCATGGGGGCCATAGCCGCGAACGTTCACGCCGCTCATCATGATGAGGCGAGCGACGCCAAAACCGGACTTGCGCTTTTCGATGTAGCCCGTGATGAGGTGGATCCTGTTAGCCATCAGGCACGTCCGTCTACCGAGCTATCGGTGAGGGGCCGATGATAACAGAGCCGCCGCGGGCCAGCGGGGCGCCGCGTCACGAAGTTCAACGGCTTCAGTCGCTGCGGGTGTGCGAGCCTCCGCCCGAGGTGAGCACCGCGGTGTCCACCTCCGCCACACGCCGGCGCTTCTTGAGCTGACGCGCCTTCTCCGTCTGCTTCTCGTGGTGCGCCACGATCGCTTCCGTGTTCTCGTGCGCGTGCTGGCAGTGGACCTCCGACACCTGCCGGTGCCGCCGTCCCAGCTCCTGCCACAGGTGCACCTGCGCCTGATTTCCCAGCAGGCGCTCTTCCACCGTGTCCAGCGCCGCGTCCATCTTCTTGCCTTCGGCCTCCAGCTCCGCCAGCCGGGCCTCGGCATCCGGTGGTGGCTCGGCGCACCCCGTCGACAGCGCTACCGCCAGCACCGCCAACCCTGTCATGTGCTTGCCGACCATCACCCACCTCGTCTCTCGCGCGCCGGCCCTGGCCACGCGAAACCCAAGGTAGGGATCCCTCCAAATCCGGCAACCCGGGTCCCTTCAGTACAGGGTCGGTTTTCAGCCGCCCAACGTTTTACGGTGGGTCCTTATCCGACAGCCCTTCAGGGCTGCTTGAGGCGGTGGCGGAGGATGAACTCGCACACCTCGCGCCCGGCGCCGAAGCCCGCGGGCTTCTGGGCCACGTAGTGCACCTGGGCGCGCACCTCGTCCGGAGCCTCGGGCGGCGCGGCGGAGAAGCCCACCGCCTTGAGCAGCGGCAGGTCCACCACCTCGTCTCCCATGTAGCCACACCGGTCGGCCGGGACTTTCAGAATCTCCAGCAGCCGCTCGAAGTGCGCCACCTTGTCCTGGCTGCCGAAGTGCACGTGGCGCAGCCCCAGCGACTGCATGCGCATCTGCGCCGAGAGGCTTTCGCCACCGGAGATGGCCGCCACCTCGATGCCCGCCTCCTGCAGCCGCTTGATGCCCATGCCGTCGCGCACGCTGTACATCTGCGTCCACCCGGAGTTGGGCACCCAGAAGATGCGCCCGTCGGTGAGCGTGCCGTCGATGTCGAAGATCATCACCGAGAGGTGACGCACCCGGGCCTTGAGCGACTCGAGATCGTGGTTCATCCGGCGGGCCTACTTGGGCACGGCCTTGAGGGTGGCCTTGCCGTCCTTGATGACGACCTTGAACTCCACCGACTTGGCGCCGCTCTGCTTGAGCAGCTCCGGCACCTGCTTGCGCAGGTTGGCCGCCACCGACTCGTAGGACATCTTCGAGGTGTCCTCCTGGTTGCGGCGCTTGGCGGTGACGTAGGCGTCGTACACCGCCTTGAGCTTGTCCTCGGACAGGGGGCCCGGAGCGCCGCCCGCGCCCGCGGCCGGCCTGGGCGTGCCGGGAGCCGCGGGCTTCGCGGCCGCGGGCACGCCGGGCCTGGCACCCGAAGCCGCCGTCGCGGGACGGGCCACAGTGGAAGTAGGCGCCGCGGGCTTGGCGGCGGTGGCGGCGGGCGCGCGCGGCGCCGGCTCATCCGTGAGGCTCTCGAGCGCGGCGGCAATGCCGGAGCCCTGCGAGGGCGCACCGAAGGCGGGCACTCCACGCGCGGGGATGGTGGGCGTGCCGCGCGAGGGCGTACCGCCCGGAGGCACCGCCGCGGTGCCCTTCGAGGGCGTGGCGCCCGGAGGCACCACCGCCGTGCCCTTCGCGGGCGTCGCGAGGGGCGCAATGGTGGGCGTGCCCTTCGAGGGCGTGGCACCCGAGGGAATGGCGGGCGTGCCGCGGAACGGCGTGCCGCCGGCCAGCGGCGCCACCGTGGGCGCCACCGCGGGAACCGAGGGCACCGAGGGCGTGCCGCGAAACGGCGTGCCGCTGGCCACCGGCGCCACCGTGGGCGCCACCGTGGGCACCAGCGGAGCGATGGGCACCGGCGTCGCCGCCGGCAGCGGGCGGAAGCTGGGCGCCTCGTCGTCCACCGGCCGCGGAATGAACGAGGGCCGCACCGGCTTGGGCTCGTTGGGGACGATGGGCGCCACCTCGACGAGATCGTCGTCGGACAGCTCCTCCTCCAAAAGCTCGTGCACGTCCTGCCGCTTCTCACCGTTGGCGTTGGCGCCCTTCTGCGAGCGGCGCTTGGCCTTGAAGAGGTCACGCTTGTACGTGCCCGCCTCAATCTCCTGCAGCGTGCGCTGCCACATGCGCTCGTAGGTGAGGAACTTGTTGTGCAGCGAGTTCATGCGGAACTTCGCGGCGGTGTTGCGCACCATGCCGCTCTTGAGCCGCATCATCCGCTTCTTGAAGTCATCGTGCGCGCGCGCCGGGGCCAGCCGCTCGTTGCCGAGGAAGTACTGCTCGTAGGCGACCTTCAGGGCGGCGAGCTCTTCCTCCAGCTCGTCACACTCCTTGAAGACCAGCTCGCTGCTGGACCTCTGCCCCGCGGCCCTATCCTTCCTCTCCGCCAGACGATTGGCGGCAGGAGTGGACTTGGCGTTCGCGTTCGGTTTTCCGGGCTCGGACGGCATGCAACCTCAGAGTGTCCCCAAGACGCGCTTCCCGATCAACCTCAGGCCGCGCTTGGTGTGGGACCAAGGCCCGTGGCCTCGGCCAGTCGCTTGCTTCGCTGATACAGCAGCGTTGCACCAAAAGTGAACATACACAGCGAGATGAACTGGCTGGTGGAGATGTTGTACCAGGCCTCCAACGGCACCCAGTGTGCGAGCGAAGGCGCCTTGTCGGAGAGCAGACCATGCAGGGTGCCCCGCTCGGCGTCGCCGCGGAAGAGCTCCACAGTGGTACGCAGCGCGGCATAGGCCATCAGCCACACGGAGAAGATGTGGCCATGGAAGCGCCGGAAGCGGCGCAGCCACAGCAGGCTCACGAAGAGCACCAAGTGCCCCACCGACTCGAAGAGCTGGGTGGGATGCACCGGCAGGGTGGTGCCGTGCTCGGCGACCCACTGGGAGATGCGCACCGCGCCAGGGCCCGCCTGGTGGGCGATCTCTCCGGTGGCCTGGATGATGTAGCGCGAGTCCTCGGCCTGCGAGCCGAAGGCGCTGCTGCCCGTGCCCGTCAGCCGCCCGAACAGATCCTTGGCCATCCCGGCCCCGGGAAAGCGCACGGCCAGGTGCGAGTCCATCGCGGGCCCACCCCAGCAGCACCCGGCGGCGAAGCAGCCCAGCCGGCCCAGCGCCGCGCCCAGCGACACGGTGGGGATGGCAAGGTCCGCCAGCCGCAGAAAGTCCATGCCGTGCACGCGCGCGAAGGCGTACGAGGCCAGCGCCGCGCCAATCAGCCCGCCATAGAAGACCAGGCCGCCGCCCAGCGAGAAGATGTCCGTCCAGTCACGGGAGTAGGTCTCCCAGTTGACGATGATGAAGAGCACGCGGCTGCCCACCAGCCCGCCCACCAGCACCCAGAAGCCCAGATCGAGGATCTGCTCGCGCCGCCGCGGGCCCTCGGTGTCCACCCAGCCCTGGCCGTCCACCCACTGGGGCTTGCGCCACTCGTCCAGGGCCAGCCGCGCCGCCACGCTCGCCGCGCAGAAGAAGCCCGAGGCCAGCAGCACTCCGTAGGTGTGAATGGGGATGCCCTCGCCCTGGCCGCCTGGAAAGGCGCCCGGAGGCAGGGCGTACTTGAGGCCGAACCACGCCAGCACCGCCCCGCCGCCACCGTAGAGCAGCGCGCGCTGCGCCCGGTCCGCCGTGCGCACCGGCTCGCGCTTGCCCTGGAGGTTCATCACCCCTTCGGCGCCGCGCCAGCCGTTGTAGGCGATGTAGCCCACCACTGCGAGCGCCACGGCGTACAGGAGCAGCTGCGACCAGAGGGACTCGAAGGTGAGGCGGAAGAGAATGGGAAGCATGGGCTCTGCCGGGAGGGCCGGCGGCGCCCCAGCCTACTCGCTGCGGCCCCCGGGCACGACTGGGTTGAGACGTGCCGCTCCCTGAGCAGGCGAGCGGGCGTCAGGGCTTGGCGGGCGCGGCGGGCTGAGCGGGCTCTTCCTTGCGCACGAAGGCATCGACGATGAGCATGCCCACGCCGACGCAGATGGCCATGTCCGCCACGTTGAAGGAGGGCCAATAGGCCTGGTCCTTCCAGTGCGCCTGGATGAAGTCCACCACGAAGGCGCGGGTGAGCCGGTCAATGTAGTTGCCCAGCGCGCCACCCAGCACCAGGGACAGGCCCCACAGCGCCCACTTCTCCTTGGGGTCCTTGCCGGTGAGCTTGGTGAAGTAGAAGCCGATGAGCAGCACCGCGCCAATGCTCACCAGGTGGAACAGCGGGCCGCGCACGTTGGCGGACAGGTTGCGGAACATGCCCCAGGCGGCGCCGGGGTTCTCCTCGTAGCGAAAGCGCAGGTAGCCGTTGATGAGCTCCACCGGCTGGCGGCGAGACTCGAAGTGGCGGCCATCGGGGCGCAGCGGCGGGGGCTCGCCATACATGGCGCCCAGGCGCTCGGAGAAGGAGGTGGCGCCGTCGAACTGCTTGGTGAGCGAGCCCACCACGGCGTACTTGGACCACTGGTCGAGCGCGACGAGGCTCACCGTGACGGCCAGAAGGATGACGTATTTGCGCGGCACGGGGGCGGCTTACACCACAAGCCCCCCGCCCGTCACGGATTGGGACTCTGCGTCAGCGGGGCGGCGGCCGGCTCCGAGCGGCGCATGCGCAGCGAGTCCAGCAGCATGAGCGCCACGCCCACGCAGATGGCGGCGTCCGCCACGTTGAAGGTGGGCCAGCGCATGCCGGGCTGGTTGCGCCAGTGCCAGTCGATGAAGTCGATGACGTAGCCGCGAGCGATGCGGTCCATGAAGTTGCCCAGGGCGCCGCCGGCCACCAGCGACAGGGCGAAGCTCACCAGGCGCTGGCCGGGCTCGAGCTTCACGTACATGGCGAAGATGAAGGCCAGGGCCGCCAGGCTCACCACATGGAAGAAGATGCGGCGCGCGGTGTCCGGCAGGTTGGCGAACATGCCCCAGGCGGCGCCCGGGTTCTCCACGTAGCGGAAGTGCCAGTAGTCCTCGATGAAGCGGTGAGGACGGCTGGCGTAGTAACGCTCGCCCGCGACGCGGGGGTGGTTGTCCAGGTTCTGCTCGCTGAAGTAACCCTTCAGCCGCTCCGTCAGGCCCACGCGGCCATCCAGCGCGTCCGTCAGGTTCGCCACGGCCAGGTACTTGGTGACCTGATCCGCGGCCAGGGTAGTCAGAGCGACGACGATCAGCAGGCGCAGGGAATTCTTCATCTCCCCCAGTCCTAACCCGCCCCCCCGACGCCTGACAACTCAGGTTTGTCGTGGCGTACCTGCCTGCCTCCCTTCAGCTTGCGCCGCCACCGGTTTCGGGCATGGTGGGGCCATGGAGCCTGTTGACCCCCTGGCCAAGCCCACCTCGACCGACACCCCCCCGCGCCCGGGCGCGGGGAAGCCGCCCGTGAAGGAGCGCTTCAGCATGCTGCTGAAGGACTACGGCTTCGTGGGCTTCGGGGTGTACTTCGGCATCTTCTTTTTGAGCATGCTGGTGTTCTCGGTGTCCATCAAGGCGGGGCTGGGCGACTCGCTGGCCCAGCGCTTCGACGTGGAGCTGTCGGGCGCGGGCGGCCTGGGCGCCACGCTGTTCGCCGCGTGGGTGCTGACCAAGGCCATTCAGATTCCGCGCATCCTGGCCACGCTGGCGCTCACGCCCGTGGTGGGGCGCATCCCCGCGGTGGCCCGGGCGATACAGCGCGCCCGGGAGTCGAAGGGCTAACTGGCCGCCAGCGCCGCCAGCAGTGCCTGCCACTCAGGAAAGAGCCCAACGGCTTCCTGTGGGCTACCTTGTACCCACCTTCTGAGCCGGCTCAGGAATGCCTTGGGGTTGGCCTCTGCACGGGTGGCAATGAGGGGACCCAGCGCCGCCAGCAGGTCTTTGCCTGAGTGCCAGATGAGGACCTCGTCGGTTGTCATGAGCCCAGCGAGCCGCTGGGCTCGTTCCGCCAGCGAAGCCTGAACGGCGGTTGCTTCCAGGGTTGCATCGACCTGGTGCCGGAAAGCCGCTACGTGCTGAAGGGCCCAGGTGAAGCAGGCGGTCTGCGAACAGTCGGCTGGAACCTTGATCTCATTGGTCAGTTCAGCTGGCCGGGTTGGCAGATCATTGAAGGGCGGGAGGCTCCGGCGAGCTATTCCCACAGCCCAACGAGCGGCGGTGTAGTGCTGAAGGTTCTTGGCTGCCGCGAGCAACTCGCGTGCGAAATCCGCCGCGCCCCACCCTGTCGCAGCCTCGACGAGGCGAGGCTCCAGCAGGTAATTCTCCATCTCGTGGCGACTCCAGCGCCACCCAAGCACGCCCCCTGCATCATAGCGGGAATCCACCGTCGGCTGGCTCATGTCCACAGGTGGGTCGAAGTCGAAGTCCCGGTCACGCACGTAACATGTAGCGACTCCCGCCAGGCCTTGGCGCCTATCACGCGCTCTGGGCCTCAAGGAGCCCTTGGTGCCCACTGGCTCCAGGGTCACTCGAACTGGGAGCGTCCCAAGCACGGGGCTCAGCACCTCTGCGTCCAACTTGCCTTCGACGAGCAGGACGCTTACAGGCACCGCTGACCTCCCGGAAGCCGCACCTCATCCTCATCGGGAACCACGCTCTCCAGATAGGGAGAGTGGCTCGTCACGATGAACTGGCAATCTGGACCAATCTTCCGCAGAGCGGCCAGAAGTGCCTGTTGTTGGGGTGGGTGCAGGTGCAGTTCCAGCTCATCGATGAGAACCACGGATCTGGCGATGTTCTGCCATACGAACTCGTAGAGGAGCGGGAAGACAGCCTGCTCTCCAGAGGACATTTCAGCCAGATCGTAGATCCGGCCCTCACGCTTGAGCAGGAAGTAGAAATCTGCGGCGCTGGGCGCACGCTCCAAGCTGCGAGGAGCGAGCCCTTCGAAGGTCGTCCCAGGGAAAATCTCGGCGAAGCGTTTCTGCAGTCGTTCCAGGAAGTCAGGAGTCCCGCTGCGGCGCTGCGACGTGTGAACTCCCCACCACCCCACGAGAGACTCGCGCAACCGTTCGAGCCCGTTCTGCGCATTGCTTCCAACGGACGCTAGGTTTCGATTCTGGTCGAACCAGTAAACATCCCCGACTTCTTCGGAGAAACTTCCCCAGCGGGGTTGAACCTTGACCACGTCACGAAGCAATGACCTCCCCCGAAGTAAGAACTCATCTGGAACACTGCTGCCCGAGCCCAATATGCGATGCGCTTTTACAGTCCCCTTCTCGTAAATGAGACGCACTTTCATATGGGGCGGCAGTAAGGGCTCCGGGCTCAGAACCGCAGGGAACTTCAGCCTCGCCTCATTAGGCCAATTATCGAAGAGAGCCTGCGTAGCTCGCAGTTCTTCCTGGTCGATACGAACATCCAGCTCGACACGAGTAGCACCACGGCTCGAGACACGCTCCGCCATGAACCCAGGCCACGCCAGACCAGATGGCTCCTCCGTCTTACGCGTCGCCAGCGACAGCACGAGGGCGATGGCCTGCAGCACGGTCGTCTTGCCAGAGCCGTTATCCCCCAGCAGCACCGTGAGTGGGCGCGGCCGGTTCGTACCCTCCTCCAGGAAGGAGATTTCGAGCTGATCGATGCCCTTGAAATTCTCGATCGTTAACCGGGTGATCTGCATCCGCCGTCTCCCTGGTACCGCGAGGGCGGCACTGTAGCCGACGCCCTATCCAAGTCGACGTTCAAGCGGCTCATTCACTTGGTACCGAGCACTAGTTGGCCGGGACGCGGAAGTCCTTGATGACGCCCATGTGCTGCATGTTGGTGGCCGCGCTGTCGCCCGACAGCACCGGGGAGATCTCGGACAGCGGAGTGTGCACGCGGCTGTCGAGCACCCATCCGTTGGGGAAGGTGCGCGAGCCGACGACGGTGGGCACCTGGTACGGGCGCAGGTCTCCATCCGCCAGCACCTGATCATACGGCTTGGCGCGGCTGGCGTTGGTGCCGGTGATGCCGTTCTGGTCGGCCGGGTGGGGGCCGGAGGTCGATACCACCTGGGAGAGCGTGGTGAGGCAGGCTTCGGAGAAGCTGTCGGTGTTGAGGTCTCCACCGAGGACCAGGTAGTCCCCGACGGGGATGTTGGCCCGGATGTAGTTCACGAGCTCTCTCGCCTGGGCGTTGCGGCCGGTGGAGCCGCCGCCGCTCCACAGGTGGAGGCTGACGACCCACAGGTCCTTCGAGCCCGGGATGTCGATGCGCGCCCAGACGTAGTCGCGATCCGAGATGTTGGTGTCGGTCCACTCGCCCGCGGCGATGATGGGCCAGCGGCTGATGACGCCGTTGGGGATGTTGTCGCTGGGCTCGGACTCGCGGAAGTAGTGGAACGAGGCCCCGAAGGTGTTCGTCACGTAGTTGCGCATCGTCGCCGGGGAGCTGTCGAGGTAATCGAACTCCTGGATGAGGACGATGTCCGGCCGCGCGCCCTGCATCAGCCGCGTGCCATGGCCGGGATCATAGTTCTGGAAGTTCCCGCTGGTGAGGTTGGACGCCATGATGCGGATGTTCGTGAAGCCCGCGTCAGGCGTACCGGCGTCTGGGAACGTTCCGCCATCCGTGCCCGCGTCGCTCGGGAAGCCGCCGTCGAAGCCGCCGCCGTCGCTTGGGAAGCCTCCGTCGAAGCCGCCGCCGTCGCTCGGGAAGCCAGCGTCGAAGCCGCCACCGTCGCTCGGATAACCGGCGTCAGGGAACGTTCCACCGTCGTCGCTCGGGAAGCCGCCGTCGTAGTTGCCTCCGTCACTCGGGAAGCCACCGTCGTAAGTCGGGAAGCCACCGTCGTAGCTGCCACCGTCGCTCGGGTAGCCGGCATCGTAGCCCGGGTAGCCCGCGTCGCTTGGGGAACCTGCATCGTAGCCCGGGTAGCCCGCGTCGCTCGGGGAACCTGCATCGTAGCCAGGGGAACCCGCGTCGTAGCCGGGGGAACCCGCGTCGCTCGGGGCCCCTCCGTCCGGCGTCGGAGGCGTGCCCGCGTCATACCCCGTGCCCGCGTCATACCCCGTGCCCGCGTCATAGCCCGTGCCCGCGTCAGGGCCCGGGGGCGGGTTCGTGCCGGCGTCGAACGAAGTGCCCGCGTCCGTGCCAGGGTTCGTGCCTCCGTCAAAGGACGTGCCCGCATCAGTCGAAGTGCCAGCGTCAGACGAAGACCCACCGTCAGTGCCCGTGTTCGGGGGCGTGCCCGCGTCAGCCGTCGTGCCCGCATCCGCCGTCGTGCCCGCATCCGCCTTCGTGCCCGCGTCCGTGCCCGCGTCCGTGCCGCCATCCCGCGTCGGGTTGGGCTGAACTCCCGCA
Source organism: Myxococcaceae bacterium (assembly GCA_035296065.1). Lineage (GTDB taxonomy): Bacteria > Myxococcota > Myxococcia > Myxococcales > Myxococcaceae > DATHBR01. The sequence goes on from DATHBR010000055.1 coordinate 116,306, forward strand.
TCCGTGCCCGCATCGGCCACCGGCGGCACGCACACCTCGCGCGGCAGGCAGTAGCCATTCGCGCCGCCATCCGCGGTGGCTCCGCAGCACGCCAGCTCCGGGTCGTTACATCCCGGCTCGGCGCTGCAGCGGCTCACGCACAGCGCCCGGTCATAGATGTCCACGTACACGCAGCTCTCGCCCGGTGCGCAGACGCCCGCGTCCGTCCCCTCGCAGATGACATACGAGCCGCCATCCGGCGTGGGCGGCACGGGCTTGGGCTCGGTGCCGCAGGCCTGAAGCACCAGCACCAGCGCCAGCCCCGCCCCCACGAGACTGAAGAGTGACTTCCTCATAAACGGCTTTCCCTTACGACCGGAGGGGCGGCTGTCAGTCAGCGCCGGCACACGGACGACCGGCCGATTATACGGGAATTTTTCATCACGGCGATGGCCTCCCGGGTAAGCCGCTCCGGTTGCCTGCCCTCTCCAACGGGCCGTGAAGAGCCCCTCAGGCCGGCCAGGCGCATGGAGAACCGGTGGACAACCCACCAGGACGGCAGCATAGCGTGAGGCGCATGAAGCCTCCGGAGGGCCAGGGAGCCCGGCAGTCATGACTCCGAAGCAGGTGCGGGTGCGCCTTTATGGTGCGTTGAACGACTTTCTCCCCCCTGAGCGGCGCGGCACCGAGTTCGTCCACACGTTCGCGGGCACCCCCTCAGTGAAGGACCTGCTCGAGTCGCTCGGCCCGCCACACCCCGAGCTGGACGTCATCCTCGTGAATGGCGAAGCGGTGGACTTCTCGCACCGGGTGGAGGACGGCTCGCGCGTGGCCGCCTACCCGGCCTTCCACACGTTGGACGTGACGCCGCTGACGCGCGTGGGGCTGCCGCTGCCCGAGGAGCTGCGCTTCGCGCTCGACGTGGGGCTGGGGCGGCTGTCCGGCTTCCTGCGGATGCTGGGCTTCGACACCCTGTGGCGCAACGACTACGCGGACGAGGTGCTCGCGCGCCTGTCCCGGGACGAGCAGCGCATCGTGCTCACGCGGGACATTGGCCTGCTCAAGCGCACCGAGGTCGGCCACGGCTACTTCCCCCGCGGCTCGGATCCCGCGGATCAGCTGGTGGAGGTGGTGCGCCGCTTTCAGCTCACCTCGAGGATGAAGCCCTTCACCCGCTGCCTGGCGTGTAACGCCTCGCTCGCGGTGGCCAGGCGGGACGAGGTGCTCGACCGGATTCCCGAGGGCGTGGCCGCCACGCACTCGCGCTTCCAGCAGTGCCCCGACTGCCGCCGCGTCTACTGGCCGGGCACTCACCACCAGCGCATGCAGGCCCTGGTGGACAGGCTGCGCCAGCTCGAGCACGAGGCCTGAGTCAGCTCAGCGCCTCGCGGCACTTGGGGCACTCGTCGCCGCCCTGCCCCACCGCCTCCGAGTACACCCAGCAGCGCGGGCACTTGGCGCCACGGGCCTCCAGCACCTCGGCCGTCACCGAGGCGCCCTCGCCGAAGGCCTGCGTCAGCGCCAGCGGCTGAGCCCCGGGCCCCGGCTGCTCGGCCAGCTCCACCTGGCTCACGATGAGCAACACCAGCAGCTCCGTCAGGTTCGCCTGGAGAAACTCGCGCGCCGCGCCGCTGGCCGTCAGCACCAGCCGCGCCTCCAGCGACGAGCCGATGCGCTTGTCCCGCCGCGCCGCCTCGAGCACGCCCTGCACCGCGCCTCGCACCGCGAAGAGCCTGCCGTAGCGCTCCGCCAGCGCGGGCTCCATGGCGCCCGTGGCTTGCGGGAAGCCCGCCAGGAAGACGCTCTCGGTGGGCTTGCCGGGCAGCTGCTGCCAGGCCTCCTCCGCCGTGAAGCTCATCACCGGCGCCAGCAGCCGCAGCAGCGCCGAGGCCACCTCGTACATCACCGTCTGCGCGCTGCGCCGCTCGCGGCCCGCCGCCTTCGCCGTGTAGAGCCGGTCCTTCAGGATGTCGAAGTACACCGCCGACAGGTCCGCCGCGCAGAAGTCCACCACCGTCGCGTACACCAGGTGGAACTCGTAGTCCTCGTAGGCCCGGCGCACCCGCGTCACCACCTCCGCCAGCCGCCCGCGCGCCCACGCGTCCAGCGGCAGCAGCTGCGAGGCGGGCACCGCGTCGCGCCCAGGCTCGAAGTCCGCCAGGTTGCCCAGCGCGTAGCGCAGCGTGTTGCGGATCTTCGCGTAGCCCTGGCTCAGCCCCTGGAGAATCGGGTCCGACAGCCGCACGTCGTTGCGGTAGTCGCTGGCGGCCACCCACAGCCGCAGCACCTCCGCGCCGTACTGCTGGATGATCTTCTCCGGGGCGATGACGTTGCCCCGGCTCTTGGACATCTTCTCGCCCTGCCCGTCCACCACGAAGCCGTGCGTCAGGCACGCCCGGTAGGGCGAGCTGTCCCGCGTGCCCACCGCCACCAGCATGGACGAGTGGAACCAGCCCCGGTGTTGATCACTCCCCTCCAGGAACAGGTCCGCGGGGATGCGCTGGCGCCGCTCCAGCACCGCCGAGAACATGCACGCCGAGTCGAACCACACATCCAGGATGTCCGTCTCGCGCCGGAACTGCGCCTTGCCGCACCGGGGGCACGTGAAGTCCGCGCCCAGGAACTCCTTCACCGGCGTGCGGTACCACACCCCCGCGCCCTCCTGCTCCACCGCGGCGGCCACGCGCTGCATCAGCTCCGGCGAGACGACCGCTTCCTCACAGCCCTCGCAGTAGGCGATGGGAATGGGCACGCCCCACGTGCGCTGGCGGCTGATGCACCAGTCCGGCCGGCTCTCCAGCATGCCGCGGATGCGGCTGTGCCCCCACCCGGGCACCCACCGCACCCGGTCCACCTCGTCCAGCACCTGCTGCCGGAACGTCTTCTCCGCGGTGAGCGGCTTGTCCAACGGAATGAACCACTGGTAGGTGGCCGACAGGATGACGGGGTTTCGGCAGCGCCAGCAGTGCGGGTAGCTGTGCTTCACCTCGTCCGTCTTCGAGTTGAGCAGCGCGCCGCGCTCGGCCAGCAGCTCGAGGATGGCCGGGTTGGCGTCGAACACCCGCTGGCCCCGCAGCGGCTCGCCCACCGTGTCGTCGTAGCGTCCGTCCGCGCGCACCGGGTTGTAGATGTCCAGCCCGTACTTCAGGCCGACCTCGTAGTCCTCCTGGCCGTGCCCCGGCGCGGTGTGCACCAGCCCCGTGCCCGCCTCCAGCGTCACGTGCTCGCCCAGCACCACCCGGCCCGTGCGCTCCAGGAACGGGTGCCGGTAGGTGACGTGCTCCAGCTCCTCGCCGCTGGCGTACGCCAGAATCTTGCGCGCATCATCGAACGCCACCGCCTCCACGTCCCCGCCCGGCAGCTTCGCGTTCTTGAGCACCAGCTCGTCCGCCTTCACCTCGGCCAGCACCTGGGCCAGCAGCTGCTTGGCCACGCAGATGACGCGCGGCCCCACGTCATAGAAGACGTACTCGAAGTCCCCGTGCACCGCGATGGCCAGGTTGGCCGGTAGCGTCCACGGCGTCGTCGTCCAGATGAGGAAGGCCACCTCGCGGCCCGCGAGCGCGGAGAAGCGCTCGGCCAGCTCCGGCCCCGCGCGGAACGCCACGTACACCGACGGGCTGGAGCGCTCCTCGTACTCCACCTCCGCCTCGGCCAGCGCCGTCTGGTCGGTCAGACACCAGTACACCGGCTTCTTGCGCCGGTAGAGCATCCCCCGCCGCGCGAACGCCGCCAGCTCGCGCAGCTGCTGCGCCTCGTACGCGAAGTCCAGCGTCCGGTACGGCGCCTCCCAGCTGCCGAAGACGCCCAGCCGCTGGAACCCGGCGCGCTGAATGTCGATGAACTCCAGCGCGTACGCCCGGCACCGCTCCAGGAACTCGTCCCGGGACAGCGCGCGCTTGTCGAGCTTCTGCTCCTTGAGCCGCTTCTCCACCGCCTGCTCGATGGGCAGCCCGTGCGTGTCCCAGCCGGGGATGAAGTCGCAGCGGTAGCCCGCCATGTTGCGCGACTTCACCACCAGGTCCTTGAGCACCTTGTTGAGCGCGTGCCCCGCGTGCAGGGGGCCGTTGGCGTACGGCGGCCCATCGGGCAGCACGAAGGGCTCGGCGGCCGCGTTCTGCTCCAGCAGCCGGGCGAAGACGCGGCGCTCGGCCCACCACTCGAGCATCCGCGGCTCGAGCCGGGCCAGGTTCCCCTTGATGGGGAACTCCGTGCGCGGCAGGTTCAGCGTGTCCTTGTAGTCCTTCGTGCCCATCAATCCGTGATCGGCGGCCGATTGCCCTCGGTGCTGGCGCGGCGAACCACCGTCACCGCCATGAACCCGCCCTTGGGAGGACTCACCGTCACCAGCATCTCCTCCGCGCCCTTGCGGTAGGTGTTGGGCTCCGTCTCGGCATAGCCCAGCTGGGTCAGCTCCTTGCGGTAGAAGCCGGCGATGTCAGGCGTCGATTTGCTGGCCGGCACGCGGTACGAGAGCGTGCGCGCCACCTCCACGTCCGTGTTCATCACCTCCACCGCGTCGGGGTGCACCGGCGCGATGGTGAGCACCTGCTTCTCCCACCGGGCCAGGTTGGCCTCGCCCAGCACCACCGTGGTGCTGCCGTCCGGGCTGGGCTGGATGACGAAGGTGTAGGAGATGAGCCGCTCGGTATCCAACGCCGTCAGCTGCGGCTCCTTCAGCCACTGGCTGCGCTTGGCGGGAATGTAGAAGCCCCAGGCCTCGAAGCGGTCCACCATGTGCTGGAGGATGACCTCCGGCCGCTCCGCGCTCTTCACCGAGCGCAGCTTCACCGGGATGCCGTCGGCGCGCATGATGCCGGGCACCTCCACCGTCTCGATGACCTTGGGCACGTCCCAGGTGAAGGGCAGCTGCTGCGCCGCGGCCTCACCCGCGCTCAGCACCACCGCCCACGCCACCACCAGGGCGCCAGCCCTCAGTTGGGACATTTCAGCCCCAGCCAGCATTTCTGGCGCTTGGAGTAGGACTTGTCGTACTCGTCGGTGGGGCTCTTTTCGCCGGGTGACGTCTCCCAGGTGGTGGTGCCCTCCCCGCCGGGCACATTGTCCTTGTAGAGCATGGAGGAGTGAAAGAACGTCCCTGGGCTGATGGGGCTGCTGCCCACGGACTCCTTGGCCAGCGCCTCCGCTGAGCCATCCACCGCCACGTGCTCGTCGTAGACCCGATTCGTGGACTTGTAGAAGGGCCCGTTGGCACAGCCCGCCCCGTCCTCCAGCTTGCACACTTCCAGCTCCGCGCCGGTGGCCAGGCCCCAGTCATCCAGCAGGATGGCGAACCGGCCCTCGCACTCACCCGGGCCGCGATTGACGCCGCAGATGGTCAGGTTGGCGGCCTGGTACTGCTTCTTCTTGAAGAAGCCGCCCGCACCGGTGTCCATGAAGCTGCGTGGGAACAGGGGCAGCACCTGCAGGGTGGCCTGAGCGCGGCAGACCATGCCGCCGACGTTCTCGTAGACGCCTCCGGTAGTGTCCACCGGCGCGAAGCTGGGCCCGCCCGCCTCGCAGGTGACCTGCAGCCCCTGCGCCGAGGTCAGCAATTGCTTGGTGGCACTGCCGCCGGAGCTGCGCGAGTCGAAGTCCGCGTAGATGCCGGTGGCCGCCTCGCCCGCCTTGTTGTCGGAGATGAGGCTTTTGACCGGCCCGAAGTCCTTGGGCAGCGTGTGCATCTTCGCCGCGGTGGCGTGCCACAGGGCGCTGGAGTTGGCCTCCGTTACCTTCACCGACAGGTAGCCAATCTCCGCGAAGTGAATGCCGAACAGCAGAATGGTGACGAAGACGAGCAGGCCAAGGGCCAGCTCTACCGCGGCCTGGCCTCTGCGCTTGGATCGGGTGGTTACCATGCCTTGTACCCCGCCTTGTCGAGCGCCTCGACCGCCTTCTTGGCTTCCTTGTTGGTGGCGCCAGAGAGCGTCTCGACGATGTCGACCGGTCCCACGGTGTCGATGTCCGCGCGCACCAGCGTGGCGCGCCAATAGGGGTTGAGGAAGTTGGGGGGCTCCTGATAGCCGCGGCTGACCCGGTGGTAGTAAGCCATCCCCGCCGACAGCGCGGTGGGCTGAGAGATGTTCACGCCCGGCATGGATGAGAGCTTCAGGCCCGTGTTGTCGAACTCCTCGCCCGAGGTGTTCTTCGAGAACTTGAAGTCGAAGAGCAGGTTCCAGGGGTCAGCTTGCTTGGGGGGCCGCTTGTTGAGGTCGCGCTGAAGAACGGCGTAGGTCTTCGGCTGGCCGTAGACGTCGTCGACGTTCTCGAGCTTCCCCCAGTTGTAGTCCATGTGCGGAGGCCACATGCCAGGGCACAGGGTGCAGTCGCCCATGGTGTGGTTGGCGATCCGGTCGCCCGGGTCCGACCCGCCGCTCCACTGGTGCTGGTCAACTCCCGCCTCCCCGCTGGTGTCGTTGCTGCGCACGTGCGCCTTGGGTTCGCCGCTGCCCGACACCGGCAGGCACGGCCCCGCGGGAACATAGCGGACGCTGACCGAGCCATGGTCGTCGCCCCAGGCGTGCTCATTGCCGGTCGAGCCCTTGGAACCGTGGGTGGGGTTGGGGCCGTCCGCGAAGTAGCCGCTGCCCTCGTTGCTGACATTGAAGATCTGCGGAGGCGTGATGATGGTGAGCAGCTTCTTCTTGATGGGACCCGCCCCGCCGGCGCGGCCGGTGACGAAGGCGTAGCCGCGCGTGCCCATGGCGGCCCAGATGAAGTGGTTCTTGTGGTCCGCGGCGCGGCGTCGGCAGGCCGCGCCATCGCCGCCCGCGCACTGGTCCGCGTCCTGCTCCCGCAGGTTGACCTTTTCGCTGGCCTTCAACGCGGTGACTTCATCGCTGCCCCACTTGCTGCCCTTGCTGACCTCCTTGGCGATGGAGGTGGCGATATCGAGCGAGCCGGAGAGCGTCTTGCCCAGCAGGTTGTCGACGAACAGCTCCTGCTGCCGATCGCTGACAGAGGAGATCTGCAGCGCGCGCGCCTCCAGGCCCGCCTTGCTGTCCATGCTCATGAAGACAGTATTGACCCGGTCCTCTTCCTTCTTGAGGGCTTCCTGCAGCAGCTTGATGTGCTGGACCGCCGCCTTGGCGCAGGGACACGGAGCCTGGCCCGGAGGACAGGTGGTCTCGACGACCTTCTCGTAGGCCTTCTTGGGCGTGTCGTAGGCCTTGACCGTCTCGTTGAGTACAGCGCGGTAGTAGGAGGACCACGAGATGAGGCTCTGCACGCCCGCCATGGCCACCATGTTGCTCATCAGCGCGCGGTTCAACACCGCGACGCTGTTGTAGGTGCGCGCGGTGGCCACCGCCTGCGAGTAAGCGGCGGCGTCGGCGGCCGTCTCCAGCTCCATCTTCTCCTTCACCTTGGTGCCGATCGACAGCGTCATGCACACCATCAAGGTGATCAGCAGCAGGGTGAGGGCAAAGACAACGAGCGTCTGTCCTCTGAACTGAAAGCGCTGGGTCATATCGATCTCACAGACCGTCAGGTGTCAAGCCGCAGTTCTGATTCGTGAAGTACCGGCCCTGGGCGGGGGTCATCATCCGCATGCCGTAGGTGGCCTGGATGGGGAACACGTACTGCTTGTTCTTCACCAGCTCCGCGTACTTGCCCCGGATCTGCTCATCCAGCGTCGGAGGCGTCTTGCCCTTGGTCCAGCCGGCCTTCTTCTCCGCGGGGATCAGCGGGTTGGCATCGTCGTAGTCCATGATGCCGAAGTGCGCCATGAACATGCGCGTCATCACCCAGTCGGCGAAGGGAATGCGCAGCGGAAACCAGTAGATGAGCCGCGCCTCCAGCCGCATGCCACCGCCGTCCTGCACGGGGGCATCGAAGTCGCTGTCCTCGCCGTTTTCGGGCACGTTGGTGGGCAGCGGGCGCGCGAGCCAGAAGATGCTCTCGCCCTTCAGGCTCTTGCCGCCAAAGTTGTTCGCCGTGTAGTCCATCTCGGCGAACTGGGCCTCCTTGTCGTTGGCATTCCACCGGGCCTTGAACGCCGCTCCCAGCTTCTCCGCGGCGGAGGAGCCATCCGTGCCCTTGCCCATATAGGACACCACGCTGGGCAGCAGCGCCGCCAAGCCCGCCTGCATCATCGCCTCGCAGCTGCCGTGGTGCCGGCTGCCCGCCCTCACCGCCTCGAAGGCCGCGTACTCCGCCATGATGCGGCCCTGCAGCATCAGGAAGAGCTGCAGCGTGCCAAGAATGAGAAAGATGGTGAGCGGCAGCGTCAGCGCGGCTTCAACCGCTGCCTGACCCGACTCGCCGCGTGAGGAGCTGAGTTGACGGTTCCGGAAAATCATTCGCCGCTCAGAGTGACACCGGATGCGGGTTTTCCGTCATCCGTCAGGTGGACGGGGGCAGGACGCAGGGACGCGTCCCGAGCATCTCCTTTTCCATCATAGCTGGAAAACCACCGTCTAGGCGAAGGCTCGTCCGCCTGGCGGCCCTGGCCCCCCCGTGGATCAGCGCGGCTTCATGCCCTTGGCGTCCAGTTGGTACTTCTTCACCAGCCGCTCGATTGACTTGCGGTGAAGGCCACTTTCACGCGCAGCGCGAGAGAGGTTGCCCTCGCAGCGGGCCAGGACGCTGGAGATGTACTCGCGCTCGAAGTTCTCGAGCAGCTGCTCCTTGGCATCCTTGAAGGAGAGGTGCTCGTTGAAGGGCAGCGGGCCTTCGCGGGCCTGGCCCTGCACGCGCGGCGGCAGGTGGGTGGGGAGGATCTCCTCTCCCTCGGAGAAGGTCAGCACGTGAGAGAGCACGTTCATCAGCTCGCGCACGTTGCCGGGCCAGCCGTACGCCATGAGCATGCTCAGCGCCTCGGGGGAGAAGCGCTTGCGGCCATGGCGCTCCACCACCTCGGGCTCGGCCAGCGCGCGCTTGAGGATGTGGGGAATGTCGTCCCGGCGCTGGCGCAGCGGCGGCAGGTGGATGTGGATGACCGAGAGCCGGAAGTACAGGTCCTCGCGGAAGCCACCCGCGGCGATCTCCTTCACCAAATCTCTATTGGTGGCGGCGATGACGCGGCAGTCCACCTCGATGACGTCATTGCCGCCCACGCGGCGAACCTCGCGGTTCTCCAGCACGCGCAACAGCTTGGGCTGCAGGTCCAGCCGCAGCTCGCCCAGCTCGTCCAGGAAGATGGTGCCGCCCTGCGCGCGCTCGAAGGCGCCGGGGCGGCTCGTCACTGCTCCGGTGAAAGAGCCCTTCTCGTGGCCAAACAGCTCACTCTCGATGAGGTTGGGCGGAATGGCGCCGCAGTCCAGCACCACCATGGGGCCCTTCTTGCGGCTGGACAGCTCGTGCACGGCGCGGGCGACGAGCTCCTTGCCGGTGCCCGTCTCGCCCTGGATGATGACCGACACGTCCATGGGGGCAATGCGCTTGATGAGCCCGAAGATCTGCCGCATCTTCATGCTCTGGCCAATCATCCCGCACAGCTCGCCGTCGCGGTCCGGCTCGATGGTCACCTCTTCATCGATGGGCGAGAAGGTGACGACGCTGGAGCCGGCGCGAATCTGCGAGCCGGGCGACAGGTAGGCCCGTTCAATCCGGCGGCCGTCCAGGAAGGTGCCGTTGGTGGAGTTGAGGTCCACCAGCAGGTAGCCGCGCTCGGTGTACTGGATTTCGAAGTGGTGGCGGCTGGCGGTGCGGTCCTCCACCAGGACCAGGTCGTTCTGCGGGTGGGCGCCCACGCGCAGCCGTTCCTTGTCCGTCACCATGGAGCGGCCCTCGTCGGGCCCGGCCGTCACCTGCAGCCGACACTTGTGCAGCTTCACGGTGGTGCGGTGGTCCATCACCACCGTGTGGCTGCTGGGGGGCAGCCCCTGAGAGAGGTTGGCCAGGTCGGCAACGTCTCCGGGGTTGGTGCCAATATCGTCCGGGTGGGGTCCGTGGGAGCTCATCCACTTCGGAGGATAGCAAACAGCGGCGTCAAGGCTGCTCGGCTGCCGCCTTGCCCGTGCTAGGCTCGCGCGCCCCTCATGGCGCTGCGCAAGGTGAAGAAGAAGAAGGTACGAGCCGCGGCCCGTGCCGAGGCACAGCCGAGCACCCCGGTGCCCGAGGGTGAGCCGGCGCGCCCCTCCCGCCGCCGGGCGAAGAAGACGGTGGTCATCCTCTCGCGCAAGCGCGCCCTGTACTCCACCGGCCGGCTGGTGGAGGCCATCAAGCACCGGGGGCACCGGCCGCTGGTGCTCGACACGCTGCGCTGCACCATGCTTCTGGCCCGCAACCAGCCGCGGATGATGTACCGCGGGGTGGAGATTCGCGGCGTGGACGTGGTGATCCCCCGCATTGGCGCTTCCGTCACGGCGTACGGGCTGGCGGTGGTGACGCAGTTCGACATGATGGGAGTGCCGGTGGTGAACGCGGCGCAGGCCATCGCGCGCAGCCGCGACAAGCTGCGGTGCCTGCAGCACCTGACGCGCGCGGGGCTGGACATGCCGCGCACGGTGATGGCGCATGACCGCAGCAACGTGCGCAAGCTGGTGCAGGAGGTGGGCGGACTGCCCCTCATCATCAAGCTCATCCGCGGCACGCAGGGCGTGGGGGTGATGATCGCCCACACGCTGCAGGAGGTGCAGACCATCGTCGACACCTTCTGGGACCTGGGCCAGGAGATCGTCCTCCAGGAGTTCGTCGCCGAGAGCAAGGGCAAGGACGTGCGCGCCCTGGTGATCGGCGATCGGGTGGTGGGCGCCATGAGACGGCAGGCGAGGAAGGAAGGCGAGTTCCGCTCCAATATCCACCGGGGCGGTGAGGGCCAGGCCATCCGGCTGCCCCCCGCCTATGTGGACGCGGCGGTGACGGCCGCGCGCATCATCGGGCTGGGCATCGCCGGGGTGGACATGCTGGAGGGTAACGAGGGACCCCGGCTGATGGAGATCAACTCCAGCCCTGGCTTCGAGGGGTTGGAGGCCGCCACCCAGCAGGACATCGCAGGGGAGATGGTGGACTTCGCGCTCGCCTTCGCGGAGAGCAGGCAGCCTGGCAAGGCCACCGCCGGGTGAGCGCCGCATGCAGGAGGGTGACCGGGCGTACGAGCCCTCCACACGGCGGATCCTGCGGGAATGAGCACAACAAGCAAGTGTCAGTAGGGGATTGGCAGCGGTGGATCGCCCTTCTAATCTGGGCCTCCCCGAATGAGAGCCCTCCTGCCCAAGCCCTTGCAGATCACCGTCTACCAGGACGTGCTGTGTTCCTGGTGCTACCTGGCCGACCTGCGACTGGAGTCACTCCGCAAGGAGTTCGGCGACGCCGTGCGCTGGCGCGTGCGTCCCTACCCGCTGCGTATCGTCGACACGCTGCCCACCGAGAAGGAGCTGCGTGGCCTGTCCGAAGAGATACGGCGCGCCAAGGACGAGCCTGACTCCGCCGCGCGACTGCTGACGACGGACCTGTGGCTGGGAGGAGATCCTCCGCGCTCGAGTCTGCCGGGCCTGGCGGCGCTGGAGGCCGCGCGGCTTCAGGGCCCGCAGGCGCGCACGTTCCTCGCCCGCGCCATGCAGCGCGCGGCGCTGGAGCAGGGCGTGAACGTGTCGCGCACGGATGTGGTGTTCGAGCTGGCCAGTCGCGTGGGGCTGGCGATGAACGACTTCTCCGCGGCGTTTCATTCCGAGGAGACGCGGCGGTTGATCCTCGATGAGCACCGGCTCGCCGCCAGCCGCGGCGTGCGCGGCGTGCCCACCCTGGTCATCGGTGGCCGGTGGATGATCTGCGGCCTGCGAGACTTGTCCGAGTACCGCGAGCACATCCTCGCGTGCCTGGGCAAGCTGGCCGCGCCCCGCGCGGGTTCCTCCGAGCGTCTGGTGCACTGAAGGCGGACGCCCACCGCGGGCGTCCAATGTGCGCGAAAGCGGTACACCCCCCATTTCTGATTATGGGGGACTTGAATTTCTTCCCGATCTGCTCGTCTGCTCGGGTGTCATCAGCGGGCCGGATGCTGGCCTGGGAGCCCTCACATGCGTCGCTTACTCACATTGCTCGCGCCGTTGGCCCTGGTGGCCGCGTCGGGATGCGTCGTCACGCCCTACCACGGCCACACGCGGACGTACCGCACGGTGGAGACGGTTCAGTACTACTACGCGAGTGCGCACCCGATTCCGCACGGGGGCGGCTGGTGCCTCGAGGACTACAACCACGTCCACGACTACGCGCCCGAGACGCAGCACTACGCGTACTCGAACAATGTGTACACGTACCAGGGCCCGCGGATGGTCTGGTACCTGGACGTGCACCCGTCGCCGACGGGCGGCTACTGCAACCACAGCGGCCGGCACTACCACGACTATTACCCGCGCCAGTACGACGGCTGGTCGTACGGGTGGGATCGCAACCGCGAAGTCTACGTCTACAACAACCCGCGCCGCGGGCACGGAGCGTCGCCGGCGCCGGGCTACTCCTCGCCGCAGCCGAGCTACCCCGCGCCGAGCACGCCTCCGCCGAGCGGTGGCGGCTGGGGCCGGCCTGGTAACAACTCGCCTCCGCCGGGCACCGGCTGGGGCAACCCGAATCCTCCGAGCGGTGGCTACACGCCTCCTCCGCCCTCTGGTGGTGGCAACAGCGGCGGCGGCTGGGGCAGCCCTCCGCCCGGTGGTGGCAACAGCGGCGGCGGCTACACGCCTCCTCCTCCCACCGGTGGCAACAATGGCGGCGGCTGGGGCAACCCCAACCGTCCCCCGAACAGCGGCGGCGGCTACCCTCCTCCTCCCTCCGGTGGTGGTAACGGCGGCGGCAACCCCGGTGGCGGCAACGGCGGCGGCAACGGCAACGGCAACAACGGCGGCGGCAACGGCGGCGGCTGGGGCAACCCCGGTGGCGGCAACGGCGGCGGTGGCAACCCCGGTGGTGGTCACCCCGGCAATGGCGGCGGCAACGGCGGCGGCAACGGTGGCGGCAACCCCGGTGGCAACCCCGGTGGCGGCAACTCCGGTGGCGGCAACTCCGGTGGCGGCTGGGGCGGTCCTCCTCCCGGTGGCGGCAGCGGCGGTGGCAATCCGGGCAACGGCGGCGGCAACGGTGGCGGCAAGGGCAACGGTGGCGGCAAGGGCAACAGTTGGGGCGGTGGCAGCAGCGGTTCCAGCACCCAGTCGGCTCCTCCTCCTCCTGCTCCCCGCGGCAACAACGGCAACGGCAACGGTGGTGGGAAAGTTCGCTGGTAGTTGATCGTCCGTCACGGGACGGTCTGTGACGGGGTGGATTGCCGCCCCGCCGGGGCATGAGAATCTTGGCGGGCAGTCATGAAGCGTTCATGCCTGCTCGCCTGCTGTACCTTGCTTGGACTGGGCCTCGCGGCCTGTGGCTTCGGCGATTCCATGCCGGACCCGGGCTCTCGCCCCGAGGAGACCCAGAACGTCGACCTGGACAGCCTGCGCATCAGCGTGCGCGGCCAGGCGGCGATGCTGCCCGAAGCCGCGACACTGCTGGCGGCTCAGGGGCAACCGGCTCCAGCGCTCGACGGGCTCGCGCTCTCCATCGAAGAGCCGCTGCGCATGAGCGTGAGCGATCCGGTGGCCACCTTCGGCTCCGGCAGCCTCGGCGGAGACGGTGGCTTCTCCATCGATGAAGTGCCCGTGAAGGACATCCACGTGAGCCTCGCGGCGCGCGTGGACCACGAGGGCTTCGTGCCCAGCTCCACCATCATCTTCGACACGGCCTTCACCGGCACCCGGCCCCGGACGGACCTCACCGGCACTCGCGTCTGGGCGCTGCCGTTGGCGCTGCACGAGGCGCTCACCCGCGCGGTGGGTGAGCCGGCCCTTCAGGCCCATACCCATGGCCAGGCGCGGACGCTGCTGGAGGCGGGCTTCCTGCTCGGCCGCGTGGTGGATGCCGCGGGGCAGCCCGTCGCCGGGGCCCGCGTGCGCCTGGAGCGAGGCGAGCTGGCGGATCGCATCTACTACCCGTCCGAGGACCTGAACCAGGTGGGGCAGACCGGCACCAGCGCCAATGGCCTCTTCCTCTTCGTTCACTCGGGCGTGGAGGTGGAGACGTTCCGCCTGAGCCTGCACGGCACGGAGGCCTACCTGTGGCGTAACGCGGGCGCCACGCCTGGGCGCGGCCTGGTGCTCACCCTCTTTCCGGGAACCACCGCTCCCTGAGCCATCGTTTCGCGAGACAGCGCCCAACCTCGGCGGTATGACCTTCGACTGGCTCCTCAGCGAGGCGCACGGAGGTTTCATCCGCGTGAAGTGCACACCGTGAAGCGGCTGTTGCTGGTCGGCTCCGGCCATGCGCACCTGTTCGTCCTGGAGGCCCTGGCACGCGCGCCGCTGCCCGGCGTGGAGACAGTGCTCGTCTCGATCGGCCGCCAGCAGCTCTACAGCGGCATGATGCCCGGGTGGCTCGCGGGGGACTACGCGCTGGAGCAGCTCTCCTTCGCACTGCCGGGGCTGGCGCAGGCCGCCGGAGCCCGGCTGGAGCCAAGCGGCGCCCGGAGCGTGGATGCCCACCGGCGCGAGGTGCACCTGTGGAACAACCAGGTGCTCAGCTATGACGTGGCCAGCTTCGACATCGGCTCGCTGGCCGCCGGCACGGACCTGCCCGGTGTCCTGGAACACGCCCTGACGCTCAAGCCGCTGGAGAAGCTGATGGAGCTGCTCATCGCGGCGACCGAGCAGCCCGGCCCGCTGCTCGTGGTGGGCGGAGGAGCCGCGGGCGTGGAGATGGCCCTCTGTCTGCAGGCCCGCACGCGTCGCCCCACCACGCTGCTCGAGAGTGGAGACGCCGTGCCACGAGGCGCTCCGCGCTCCGCCACGCGCGTGGTCCACCGGCTGCTGGCACGACGTGAGGTGACGCTGCGCCTGGGCGCGCAGGTGGCCGCGGTGTCCCGGGGCTCCGTCTCGCTCACGTCAGGCGAGGCGGTGCCCTTCACCACCTGCGTGTGGGCCACCGGGCCCAAGCCCAATCCCCTCATGGCCCGAAGCGGCGCGGCGCTGGACGCGCAGGGCTACCTCGCGGTGGAGGACACGCTGCGCAGCCCCTCTCACCCCGAGCTCTTCGCGGCGGGCGACTGCGCGGGCTTCATCAGCGGACAGCGCGTGCCCAAGGCCGGTGTGTACGCCGTGCGCCAGGGGCCCGTGCTCGCCTCCAACCTGCGCGTGGCGCTCACCGGCCAGGGCTCGCTCCAGCCCTACCGCGCTCAGGCCGGCTTCCTCTCCCTGCTCAACGCCGGAGACGGCACGGCCGTGGGCGCCTGGAAGGGGTTGGCCTTCCATGGCCGCTCCATGTGGCGGCTCAAGGACTCGATCGACCGGCGCTTCATGGCGCGCTTCCAGCGGCTCGGCGGGAACACCCCCGCTCCGCCCTGAGCGCCGGGGCTACCGGGGCACGAACCACCGGGGCAGCCAGTCCGCGCCCGGCGCGGTGGTGAGGCGCACCTGGCCACTGCCATCGGCGCGCATCAGCCACAGGTCCACGTCTGCCTGCCGCTCGGCCACGAAGACGAGGTACTTCCCATCCGGGCTCCACGCCGGAGCGTCATCGCGCGCCGTGCCATCCGTGAGCGCCACCGGCTCGCCGCCCGCGGTGTTGGCCACCAGGATGCGGCTCTTGGCGTCCGGCAGCCGCTCCACGAAGGCCACCTGCTGGCTGTCCGGGCTCCACACCAGCTCGCGCTCGTCCAGCTTCGTGGCCGCGCCGGACAGCGCGCGCAATTGCGTCCCATCCGGGCGCACCAGGAAGTAGCGGTCGCGGCCCTCGCGGTTGCTGACGAACGACAGCCACTTGCCGTCCGGGCTCCACTTCGGCTCCCGGTCCTCCTGGTAGAAGGCGGTGATGCGGCGCACCTTCGTACCGTCCGCGCGCATCACATAAATCTCCGGGTCTCCCTCCCGGCTGGACACGAAGGCGATCTCCGTTCCGTCCGGAGACACCGCGGGCTCGAAGCTGCCCTCGCGCGCCCGGGTCAGGTACTTCTCCGCCGTACCCGGCTTGGGCTCCAGGCGCACCACGTCGCTGAAGTTCTTCGCGTCCGACTCGGCCACCAGCCAGCGGCCATCCGGCGACCAGCTGGGGTTGCGCGCGCGCGCCCGGGGCGCGTTGAGCGGCACCGGCGGCCCGCCACTCAGCGGCTGCACCCGCAGCTGCTCCATGTGCAGCCCGCTCACGCTGCGCGCGGCGATGATCAGCAGCGCCTTGCCATCCGGCGAGGGCGCCGCCGTGAAGTCATCCTCGTCGGGACTGTCAGTGAGCTGGGTCTCCTCACCCGTGGGCTTCACCAGCCACACGTCCTTCTGCTTCGCCCGCTCGGAGATGAACGCGATGACGCCAGCAATGGCCTGCCGCTCCTCCGCGGGCAGCGCGCTGCCGCCAGCCTGGGCCCGCACGCCACTGTCAGGCGGAGCCACCAGGCCACTGTCAGCCTGGGACACCGGGCCGCTGTCCACCTGGGACACCGGACCGCTGCCAGTTGCCCCGCCGCCACAGCGGCCAGCGGGACAACCGGCGCACAGCAGGACGAGCGCGGCGCTCAGCCACGCCCGCCCCCACCAGGGACGACGCTGTTGGAAGCCCTGGTCCATCGCGGAACTAGCGCACGCGGATGGCGTCGGCGACGACGACGTAGCCCGACGTCGTCCAGCGGCTCAGCTGCACCTTGTTCCACCCGGCCGGGAAGCTCCAGGTGCCCAGGTTCTGCCACGCGCCGCCGCCCGTCTGCTGGTTCTTGTTCACCGTGGCCAGCTTGGTGCCGTTCGCATCCCAGATGACGAACGGCGCCGTCGTGGAGCGGTCCGTCGCCGAGGTCCACCACGCGTCGACCGCCTTGGTGCCCGCCGCCGGCAGGTAGAACCAGAACGTCACCGGATCCGACACCGCCGCCGTGGGCGCCGCGAAGTAGCCCGTGCCGTAGTAGCCGCCCACGTTGGTGGACGAGGTCCAGTTGGCCGACGGCGCGTCGATGTAGCCCTGCGAGGTGTTGTTGTTCGCGTTGTTGCTGTCGACGATCAGCCCCGTGCTGGCGCCGCAGTACGACTGAATCTTGCTGATGTACGTCGACCACGGCCAGTTCGGGCCCGGATCCGTGCGGGTGGCCGGCTGCAGGCGGCCGTGCGCCACGATGTGGTAGCTGTCACGCAGGATGCCGCGGTCACGCGAGATATCGCACGACAGCTTGGCCGACGCGTCGATCTGCCCCGCGGGGAACGAGGACTGGCTGGCGAAGCCGCCGTGCTCGATGCCCACCGTGAAGTGGTTGGCCGACACGCCGTTGAGGTGGCAGTCCCGGCCGCCGTTCAGGTTGCAGTCATAGGTGGCGCCGATGTGCCAGCCGCGGTTGGCCTCGCTCACCAGCTGCGAAATCTCGCTGCCGCTCTCGTTCACCACGTAGTGCGCGCTCACGCCCGAGGCGCTGTTGACCAGCCAGCTCCAGCAGCTCGAGTAGCTGCCCTCGCACGTGTGGATGATGATCATCGAGATGTCCGTGCCCGCCGGACGCGCGTTGTAGTTGGGCGAGGGGCGCCAGATGGACGCCGCGTAGTCCGGGCCGGCCGCCAGGGTGCGGGCGTTGGGCAGCTGGAACTGCGCCTCCACCTGCACCGGCATGATGGACGCGGTCACCTTGCCGTCCACCGTCTCGGCCACCACGCCGTCACGCAGCGTGCCGTACACGCCCTTGTGTACGAACTCCGCCTGCGCGTCCGGGTGCGTAATTCCGCTCAGCGCCACCGCCGCCGGGGCCCAGGCGCCCAGGTTGGCCCGGTCCACCTTCAGCGCGTCCGCGTGCGAGGACAGCAGCGCCGCGCCCGCGCGGATGTTCGCCTGCGCGTCGTACTTCGCCTGCTCCACGGTGACGCCCGCCAGCGCGGCGCCCCGCTCCAGCTCCGCGCCCCGCAGCGCCATCACACCGAACGCCGGCGCCAGGCCCTCGAACTCCTCCTCGCCGATGACCATGTTCCAGCGCGTCTCCGTGAAGGAGATGGCCTTGAGCAGGTCCGCCGGGACGTTGAACTCACGCCCCGCCGCGGAGAACAGCGGATCCAGCTCGCCCGCGCTGCCACGGCCCGCGGCGTCACGCGCCCCTTCGATGATGGAGCCAGTGGGGTTCTCTGCCGGCTGCTGCTCGGGGTTCTCGGGGCTCTGCTGGGGACCGCAGGCCACCAGCGAGAGGGCCGCGGCGGCGGCCGCGAGCGCGTTGCGCAACGTGTACATGAAGACTCCTTCAGGGGGGGATTGAGTACTGAGACGGCGCCACCCTCAGCCGCGAGGGGGCCGGCGGGACTGCCCTTTAGCAGAAGTCATGCCATCCTGGCTTCCCTTGGAAAGCTTGGCTGCCTGCCCCCAAAGTGGAGCATCCATGCTCCATCCCACATCCGGCGCCCCGAGTTGGCCGAAGACACCACCCGCCCAAGCCACCGAATCCAAAGGGAAAACCGAGGGTTTCCCACCCCTGTACGAATTGACTCCACCCCGTGCGGCATGGATGTCGAAGTTGTCCTGTTTTAAGACAACTTCGCTATAAACAGGACTTAAGGCACTGGACACATTGGCCCCTGGCTTGGGTATGAGGGGTGGCATGCGTCTCTTCGCCATCGGCGACACCCACCTGCCGTCTACCCGCAACAAGGACATGCACCGCTTTGGCTGGGCGGAGCACCCCCTGCCGCTGCAGCGCGCCTGGGACGAGAAGGTCCGCCCCGAGGACATCGTCATCGTGGCGGGAGACATCTCCTGGGCCACGCGGGCGAATGAAGTGCAGGAGGACCTGAAGTGGTTGGACAGCCGGCCGGGGCGCAAGGTGCTGGTGCGCGGCAACCATGACTACTGGTGGGGAGACTCGGCGGCGAAGCTGCGCAAGCTGCTCGCGCCCTACAAGACGCTGGAGACCTTCATCCAGAACAGCGCGGCGGTGATGGGGCCCTGGCTCATCGCCGGCTCGCGGCTGTGGACGGCGCCCGAGGCCCCGCCCATGCCCGGCGGAGAGATGGGCGATGAGCCCATTGATCAGGGCTACGTGGAGCGGGAGACCAACCGGCTCAACCTCTCCATCGAGGACGCGCTCAAGAAGGAGAAGGCCAGCCCCACCCCGCTCATCCGCGTGGTGGCCGTGCACTTTCCTCCGCTGTACGCCAACCAGAAGCCCACCGCCTTCAGCGCTCCCATTGAAGCTTTCCAGCCAAAGGTCTGCGTCTACGGCCACCTGCACGCCGAGGGCATCGCCGCGGGCTTCACCGGTGAGCACGGCGGCGTGCGGTACGTGCTGGCGTCCTGTGACGCCGCAAAATTCTCGCCCGTGCTGCTCGACGAGGTGTGAGCACCTCCTGCATTCCTCGCTTCGCGTGAGAGCGTTACACTCCCCGCAACTGACTCCGCACCCGCGGGGAACAGGGGGTGTGAACAGATGCCTGCGAACAAGGCTGATCTCTCGGCCCGGCTCACCGCGACGAATCCGGGCGACAGTGCCCTGGGGCTGTTCTTCACGACGGTGTTCAACCTCGTCGAGCAGAAGGCGGGCGCGGCGGCGCTGCGCACGCTGCGCGTGGGCGAGCTCGCCCGGGACTACTCCGAGATACGGATGTACCCGGCGCGCGACTTCCTGCAGCTGCTGTACAGCGCGGCGGACCAGCTGGAGCTCCAGCTGGGCTCACCGGATGCCGTCTTCCGCGCCTGTGGCGAGATGAGCATCAACCGCTACAACTCGGGGCCGGGGCGCTTCCTGTTTGGAGTGATTGCGCGGGGGGATCCGCACAAGCTGTTCTCCGCGGCGCAGCTGGGCTACAGCGCCGCCGTCACCTACGGGCGGCGCGAGTACAAGGCCACCAGCTTCAAGTCCGGCGTGCTGCGCTCCCAGGGCGACGTGATGCCGCCCTCGTTCCACGAAGGCGTGCTCACCGGCTCGCTGAAGCTGCTGAAGATCGAAGGGCGCGCGCGCGGCCGGGCCCAGGGCATCGACCGCGTGGAGTACGACATCACCTGGAACTGAGGCCAGGCAGCGACTCTCTGTATGTCTGACCTCGGGAAAATCGATACACACTCGGCGTGAAGACGGGCCCTGTCTGGCAATCCCAATTGCGGGAATGGGCTGAGCCAGGCATCGACTACCCGAAAAGCCACTTCATTAACTCCTGAATTGTGCAAGCATTCACCTCATGGGTCCTGAGGTGTAATGAATCACTCCTACCAGTCTGGTCACCCGTCTGGAGATCTCACGTCAACCCCTCACGAGCTGATGCTCGAGGCGGTGCCGGGCGAGGGGCAGCGCGTGGTGCTGTTTCTGCTGCACCCCAGCGGCGCGGAGATGGTCACCCTGACTCCCGGCACCGCGCTGGTGGTGGGGCGCAAGCCTCCGGCCGACGTGTGCCTGCCTCACCCGAGGCTGTCGCGCGCGCACGCCCGCTTCCGCCTCTCGGAGGACCGGCAGACCCTCACCGTGGAGGACCTGGGCTCCACCAATGGCACCTGGCTGGGCGAGCAGCGCATTCAGACGGCCCAGCTCACCTTCGGCCAGGAGGTGCGGCTGGGCGGAGTGCTCGCCCGGCTCCAGGCGTTCGCGGACACGCCGGCCAACGCCAACACCGAGGGCCTGCCCGTGCACGACGCGGTCGTGGCCGGCAAGGTGATGCGCGAGCTGATGGAGACGGTGGAGCGGGTGGCCTCCTCGCGCGTGCCCATCATCCTTCATGGCGAGACGGGCACCGGCAAAGAGGTGCTCGCGATGCTGCTGCACAAGCGTGGGCCCCGCCAGGACAAGCCCATGGTGCCCGTCAACTGCGGCGCCATTCCCACACACCTGGTGGAGAGCATTCTGTTTGGCCACGAGCGCGGCGCCTTCACCGGCGCGGTGCAGCAGCACAAGGGCGTGTTCGAGGAGGCTCACGGGGGCCTGGTGTTCCTCGATGAGATCGCCGAGCTGGCGCTGCCGGCCCAGACGGCGCTCCTGCGCGTGCTGGAGACGGGGCAGCTCACCCGCGTGGGCGCCTCGCGAGAAATCTCCGTGGACGTGCGCGTCATCGCCGCCACGCACCGGGACCTGTACGCCATGGTGCAGCAGGGGCTGTTTCGCGAGGACCTCTACTACCGGCTGGGCACGCTGACCATCGAGCTGCCGCCGCTGCGCAAGCGCACCGATGAGATAGAGCCCCTGGCGCTGCACTTCCTGCGGAAGACCAACCTGGAGAACCGGGGCCGCGTCACGGGCATCGCTCCGGGCGCCATGGCGCTGCTGCTGGCGTACTCCTGGCCGGGCAACGTGCGCGAGCTGCGCAACGTCATCGAGAGCGCCGCGCTCACCACGCGCTCCAGCTCTATCGACGTGCGGGACTTGCCCTCCAAGGTGGTGGGCGCCCCCGCGGCCCTGGGGGCCGAGCCCCCCGGGCCCACCCCCGTGCGGCCCCCGGGCCCCCCGCTTGCCGTCGAGCCCTCCAAGGACAGAGAGCTGCGCCGCCAGGTGCAGCAATACGAGGCGCAGCTCATCCTCGAGACGCTCAGGGCCGTGCGCTGGAAGCGCGCCGAGGCCGCCCGGCTCTTGAAAATGCCGCTGCGAACCTTGGCCTACAAAATAAAGATGCTTGGCATCAAGAAAGAGGACCTGTCCTAATTCTGGCAATTTATTGCCAGAAACAGGGCAGGCCTTGACCTGACAGCCCCCGCGTTTGAGCTATTCATTGCCTTAAAGTGTTGGTTTTTCGCCCCCCTCCCTCTCACGCGCTCCCGGCACGCGGCGTGCTGTGTCGGCTGGCTCAAGCGGGCGTGGGGGTGAGTTGGCTGTAGGGGGGGGAAGCCGCCCTCCACGTCCGCGAGTCAGCAGGAGGGCGCATGGCTGGCGGTTTCCTCACCCACCGCCTGGGTGGTGACAATGCCCGGAGGAGGGGCTCCCCCCTCCTCGCCGACCATCATCGTCGTCACGGGCTTGGGCTTGCCTTTGCCCCCCTGTTCTCCGGGGGCCACCGGTGCCGGGGCCTTCCCGGCGAGGCCCTCCGGCAGCGCGTACTGGATGAACGAAGGGCGCGAGGGGTGACGCATCGTGTTGCCTCCTGGAAGAGCGAAGGGCGGGGTGGCTTGCCGCCTACCTGGCTCTACGTGTGAAGGTGCACCCTGCTTGCGCGGCTGGCTAGCCTGCCCGCGCGTAACGGGGGTGAAGCAGCGTGCGAATCGGCATCTTCGGCGACGGAGCGGATGCGCAGTGTGCCGCGGTGGCCCGCGAGGCGGCCGCCCTGGGCGTGGACACCCTGTACGTGGACAGCCGGGCGCTGGACCAGGGCCGGCCGCTGTCCATGCTGGACGGGCGCACCTTCTACCTGGGCGAGTGCGTGGACGACGTGCGGGGCTTCTACCTGCGCGCCATTCCCACCCCTTACGTGCCGGCGCTCGAGCGCGACGGCACGCTGGTGCTCTACGAGGACTGGTTCACCACCTTCACCCAGACGCGCGAGCGCGCGTCCTATTTCGTCTCGTGGCTGCTGCAGCTGGCGCACCGGGGCGCCACCCTGGTCAACGGCCCCCACGCGGCCAGCGTGCTGCAGTACAAGCCCTACCAGCTGCACGCGCTGCGCAGCCTGGGCGCGAAGGTGCCGCGCACGCTCATCTCGAATGATCCGGCCGCCATCCGCGCCTTCCACGCCGAGGTGAAGGACGTCATCTACAAGCCGGTGCTGGGCGGGGCCATCACCCGGGTGCTGGACGCCGGGGCGCTGGAGCGGCTGGAGGCGGTGACGGCCTCGCCCGTCATCTTCCAGGAGCGGGTGCGCGGGGAGGACTTACGGGTGATGCTGGTGGGCGAGGAGCTCGTCTCGTGCGTGGCCATTCAGACGCCCGAGCAGCACCTGGACTTCCGGGATGACCCTGTCTACAGCGGGGGCGAGGCCACCTACCGCGAGGTGGTGTTGCCCGAGCCGGTGCAGCGCTTCTGCCGCTCGGCGGCCAAGGCGTGCGGGCTGACGTTCGCGGGCATCGACATCAAACAGCACGGGGGCGACTTCGTGTTCCTGGAGCTCAACAGCTCGCCCATCTACCTGGACGTGGAGCAGAAGCTGGGGCACCCCATCAGCCGGGCCATCGCGCGGCGGGTGGTGGAGGGCGCGAGGGCGGCCATGCGGTAGCCGGAGCGAACGCGGTACCCACCCGTTCACGCGCGGCTTCGCACCCGACCCGGCGCGTCGTCCTCCGCGCTCGTACGGCGGCGTAGCCTTGGCTTCGCACGAAACCGAGAGGCAGGCATGACGGGACGCCAATGGGGTGCGCTGTTGTTGGTGGGGCTGACGGCATGCGCGGGCACGCCCCGGGGGCTCGCTACGCACCCGGACGACGAGGAAGCCGAGTTGACGGCCCTGCGCTACGAGCTGCGGGTGCTCACCGCGGGCGCTGTGGACACCGCGCCGGTGGAGGTGGACGCCGAGAACTTCCTGGAGCACATGCGCGCGCTGGCCCCAGCGGTACGCCCCGCCGGTTGGTCCCGCGACACGGCCCGGTGGCTGCTGGAACAACCCCTCGAAGCCGAGCTGTTCGCCGAAACCGAGGGCGAGCACGTGCTGCGCATGGTGCCTCTGGGGGACGACAGCCCCCTGGCCACCGCCTCTAACGCTCAGTTGGTGGCACGCTACCAGCGGCTGTGTGCTCAGCACTACGGCGGGGGGGACTGCTTCGCCCTGCTGTCCGACGGGCCCCTGTTGGACAAGGAGGACCGGCGCACCCTGGCTCTGGCCTTCGCCTTTGGCTCGGTGCTCCAAGACACAAAGCTCTCGCTCGAGCACATGGTCAGCCCCCAGGCCGTGCTCAGCCTGCTGGTGGGCACCGTCGTGCTCTACTTCATGCTCTGGCTGGTGCCCGAGCCGCTGACCAAGGGCCTGGCCGCGCTCATCTCCATCGGGTTGCTGGCCTGGCTGGGCGCTCAGACGGTGTGGGAGCTGATGGACGGCTGGGCGCGCCTGGTGCACGAGGCGGAC
Organism: Myxococcaceae bacterium; assembly: GCA_035296065.1. Lineage (GTDB taxonomy): Bacteria > Myxococcota > Myxococcia > Myxococcales > Myxococcaceae > DATHBR01. Next base: position 140,158 of record DATHBR010000055.1, read on the forward strand.
CGGGCCACCACCTTCGAGGAGTTGGAGCAGGCCGGGCGGCGCTTCTCCAAAGTCATGGGGGAGAACACCGCGCGCGTGGTGGTGTTGGTGGTGACGGCGGCGGTGGGCGGAGGAGCCGCGAAGTTCTCCCAGCGGCTGCCGCTACTGCCGGGCTACGGCAGAGCGGCGGCGCAGGCCGAGGCTCAAGGTGTCAGGTTGACTGCCGCTGGTGAAGTAGCGGAGGTGGCGGCTCCGGCCCAGGGCACCTTCACCCTCATGGTGCGCAACCCTGGCAGCCGCGCTGCCGCGGCGGCGGAGGCCCGCGCGGGCGTCATCACCATTATCCGACACCAGGCCGGCAACCGGCAGATTCTCTTCCAGCAGCAGCGCTGGCATGTACCGGCCAACAAGTCCATCAAGGACCTCCCCCTCCGCGACCCTGTCGGCGATGAGCTCGTGGCCGCCGCCAGAGCACTACGCAACGAATGGGGGCCCGGCAAGATGAGCATCAAGGAATACGGGGCTATCAGGGACGCCAAAGCCAAGGGGGAGTATTGGAAGGCCAACTTGCTGGAGAGCGAGGCACGCGGGCGCTATGTGCACGCTCAGTTGGAGGAGCTGTTCCCGCGCTTGAAGTGGAATCGTACCGGTGTCGATGCGGTCGATACAAAAACCGGCATTCAGTATGAAATCCTCACCCGCTCCGAGTCCAACATGGCACGGCACGGCCGACGCATGGCGGAGGAGTTGTTTCGGATGATCGGTTTCTGAAAGGCACCTGGCATGGGTTCCTCCTATCCCGACAACGTCATCTTCGAGAACGAAACGATGGAGGGCCAGCGGCTCGAGTTGGGCGACCACAACTTCCGCTTCTATCTAGGCCCCAACCTAGTCCTGCGGCGCTGCACCCTTGTTCTCCGGGTGCCTTCCGATCTCCTCCATCTGGTCGGCGTGCGATTCATTGACTGCACTTTTGAGGTCAAGCGACAACTGAAGGAAGTGCGCTGGTATAAAGCCCACCTGAAGGGCTGCAGACTCACCGGGCGCTTCTTCTCTTGCGATTTCGGGCACTTCCCAAATTCGAAGGTGCTCTATGAGGATATGGGTGGCATCGAGGACTGCGACCTCTCCGCCACGCACCTCCATCTGTGCCGCTTCATCGGCTGTGACGCCAGCACCTTGAAGTTCCCTCGCTGGCCCTACTTCACCATCCTGGAGCCTTACCGCCGGAGCCGGGAGTTCGCCTCCATCCTATGGCCGAGGGAGATCCGCACCTGGTTCAGCATCTTTGATGGGTTCGTCGAGACCACCGCGGCCGTGAGCTTCTCGGCAACAGTTCTAGCGAAGAAAGCGGGCGTCAGCGAAGACAGAATCCGCGCCCTGCTCGAAGGCCACTCGGACATCCTCTATTAGAAGTGGGATCAGCGCCACCGCTCCATCGCCCGCGCCTCCGCCGTGCTGTTGCCCAGGGTATGGCCGGGCCGGGAGCCAGGCTCCTTCGGGATGCCGACCACAGGACCGTCATCTTCAACTTCCAGGCAGATGGGCACGGTGCGCCCGCCAGGAAGGTGGGCGCGAACATACCGGCCGTAAATCCGGTCCCCTGTCGTCCACAGGTGCCCCTCCACCCGCATCCCCGCGGGCGCTTTGCCGAGCGGCTTGACCAGGGCCCCCGTGACGGGCCCATCCGTGAGCACGATGGGGGCCAGATATTGGGTCGCCTCCTTGGTCACATCGAGGAAGAGGATGGGGGTGCGGTTGCTGTCCAGCATCCACCCCAGCTCTTGCCTCATGGCCTCGGCGGAGCCCTTCGGGCACTCCTCCCCTGAAGGGGGGCGAGGCTGCACTCCGGCGCACCCGGCGGCCCCCCACTTGAGGGAGAACACCAGCAGCGCGCAGCGCTCCACCTTGGAGAGCCCCCGCTGGAGGGGGGCCTTCCGAGGTGGCTGAGACGGCGGAGCGCTCAGGGTTTTCACGGGTGAGGTGTCGGGGGGCTTCACGGGGGGAGGTGCCTCCTGCTGGGTAGGGAGGGGTGAGGCTAACCGAGCAGGAGGGGTTGTCGGCTTTTCGGCCACCGGGCTGGGAAGAGGCCTTGGCTGGGCGGGCCCGTGGGGTCCGGAGGTGGCCACCAGCAGCGCCAGCGCCGCGAGTGCCAGGGGCGCAGGCCGCACCACCCGCCGCCACACCGGGCGCGGCGCAATGGGGACTGGAGCGGGTGGGGGAGCCACCTGCACCGGCAGGGGGTGAGTGGGAATCGGTACGAGCGCGGCCACGGCCTGCTGTGCCCCGGCGGGCGCTTCAGGAGGCGCGGGCGGCAGCCGCGCGGTGAACGGGTGCACCGAGGGGCCCCGCCACGCCTCCCCCTCCCGGGGTACCATCTCCACCAGCGGCCTGCGCGCAACCGTCGCCGTCGCGGGCCTCACCTCCAGGTCCGGACTGATCAACATCATCACGTACTCACTGAGCTCCAGTGGCACACGCCCCTGGGTGACCCGATGTGGGCTGGGGGGCCCGAGCAGCTGGCCGTCCAGCACGGGCCGCCGCGCATTGAGCGTGGGCCTCGGGTCGGTCAGCAAGTCGTAGAGGCTGGCGCCCAGGGCGAAGATGTCATCGGTGGGCTTGAACTCGTAGCGGGCCTCGGGGTTGTGGCGGTTGTGCTCCCAGAAGCGGGTGGCCTCGGGGCTGCGGTTGCGCCGGGTGCCCGGGGGCAGGGGCCCGTCGGTGAGCGGGTCCGCGGTGGCGTAGTCGGCCACGCCGAAGTCGATGATGACCGGCTGCCCCTCGTGGGTGACCATGAGGTTGTTGAGGCTCAAGTCGCGGTGCACCACGCCGTGCTGGTGCATGAAGTCCACCGCGTCGAACAGCTTGAGCCACAACACGGCGAACTCATGAGGCGTGGGGCCCGTGCGCTCGGCCCAGCGCGCCGCCGTCTCCCCCTGCACCAGGTCCATGACGATGTAGAGGAAGCCCGTGCTGGGGTCCGGCCACTGGCCATGCGCCCGCATGCGGACGATGTGCGGGTGCTTGAGCTGCTGCAGGCAGGCCACCTCCCGCTCGGCGCGGGCGTGCGCCTGCTTGGGGTCCTGGCTGAGCTCGGTCTGGCAGGCCAGCTTGAGGGCGAAGCGTTGGCCCTCATTCTCCACCTCGTAGACGACGGCGTAGCTGCCCCGGCCCAGGCGCCGGACCACGCGCCAGGCGTGCACCTGCGTACCGGGCGGCAAGTCCAGGGGATTCACGTGCTCGACCATGATGTGCACCTCGTGCCTGAGAGTTAGAGATTCACCTGGGAGATGGAGAGACAGCGGCTGCCCGACGCGTCACAGACCCTCAGCGAGTGCGGCGCCTTCAGCCGCGCGGGGCGCTCCCTCGAGGGCATCTCCACCTCGATGGCCACGCTCACCGTCTCCCCGGGGGACAGCGTGGCCTGGCGGCTGAGCACCACGCGGGCGCGGCGAGGCTCGCCTCCCTCCAGGGGCGTTACCTCGGCCCAGGCGGGCTCCCAGAGGGCCTGCCCGGTGTTGCTCACCTCCAGCACCACCACGCTCCACGTGGTGCCTCCAAGCACCCAACACTCCTCAGGGGCGCGAAGCGCGCCGCTTACGCCCGCGCAGGCTTTCCAGAACTGCTCACCCTGCAAGCCCTCGTGATTCACGAACCCCGAGAGCGCCACGGCGGCGGGGCTCAGCGCGGGGGGCCGGGCCCTGAGCGCCTCCAGCTCCCGGGCCTGCGCCTCGCAGCGCTCCTGAACCCCGGCCAGCTCAGCGTGGCACGCCTCCAGGGCCTGAGGAGGACGGGTGACATTCACCACCCCATCCACCTCACCGGGCCGCTCCGCGAGCAGCAGCACGACGCTTCGGGGCGAGCCCTCGCGGTACGAGAAGCGCAACCGCCCACCGCGCCCCAGCGGCGCGCGGAGCGCCAGCGTGATGACCTGGTCTCCAGGATCCACCCGTGCGAAGTGGGCGCGGCTCTCCACCTCGACGGACTCGCGCACGATGGGTCCATCCAGGAGGATCGAGGTGACCGAGCCCGGCGCCAGGTAGAGCACGGGGGCCTCGCCCGCCTTGCCCGTCAGCACGATGGAGCGCGGACCGGCGCGGCTCGCGGGCCCGGGCTGGGCTGAAGCGGTGAGGCTCACCAGCAGGGCGGCAAGCACGAGGGCGGCGGAGCAGGGTTGGAGCAAGACGAGGGAACCTCCCGGGTAGGTTCCCACGGTAGCAGAGCGGGACGAGCGCCTGTATGCATCGCCGCCGGACTACACCTCTTCGAACCGAGCGCCCGTGGTGCCCATGCGCTCCAAGGCGTCCTTGATCTGCCCAGAGACGATCAGCGGCCCCGTCCAACCCTCGCAGCGGAACACCTGCGCGCTTGCCACCTTCGCCTTGTCAACACGCAGTTCGTACATGATGGAATAGTGCCCGACCTTGTGAGGCAAGCCGTCCTCCGGCGTCCACCGATCAAACCGGGAAGTCTTCTCGTCGATGCAGCGCAGAACGCGTGTCGCCACGAGGATGAGGTACTGCTCCGGGTGGCCTTCCACGTCCACGGGGAGCAATTGCACATCCTCTGGGGCCAGCTCGGCGAACATGGACGCGACCCGGGCATGGACTACCGGGATCATGATGCCCGCCTCCGTGAAGTCCAGCGGCGTGCCCGCGATCTCCACGGGGATGCTCAATCGCTCCTGAAGGTGGACGGGGACCCCAAGCCTGAACTGCCCATCATCCACTTTGAGGCCCTGACGGTCTCTGGGCATCGCGAGATGCCAGCGGCGCGGAACGTTCACATCATCGGCCAGCTCGAAGAATTGCTTGGGCATCAGCTCCTCTTAACGTGCGTGTTGCCGGGTAACGAGCTGGTTCAGCTCTGTTCCCGGCGCGGCAATCTGTGTGGCCAGCTTTCGGAGCTGGCTGGTCAGCGCCGCGCGGCATTCCACGACGCTACGACAGGTCGCCGTGGCATCGGCAAGTGCCTTCAAGACAAGCTGGTGGTAGCGCTCGGGGTGCGGTCCGTAGTGCCCCTGAAGAGGCATCTTGTTCGCCGGATCCTCCATCGACATTCCCGCCTTGGCGAAGATGTCCCGGAACCTCGGTGTCCACGGGCCCCCGCGCGCGGTGGACCTGTCGTTGCAGATGGTGGCGATGTGGTGCGTCTCGATGCAGGGGTCCGTGCCGCCACTACCACTGGCCCCCATCGTCATTGCGGTGGCGGCCACTGTCACGCTCACGCCCTCGGCGCTGAGCGCAATCTCTTCCACCGAGCCCAATGCGGAAAGCGAGATTTTTGCCGTGCCCTCGGCCTGCACGGACACCTGCGCCGAGCCGGGCAGCGTCGGCACTTTCGCCGCGAACAGTTGCGCCGTCGAGCCAATGGCCGCCATCAACAGCATGGCGAATGCGCGGGCTGCCTGCCGCCCGATGATCTTCCCGAAGCGCTCTCCCGCATCTCGGATCTGCGCGAAGGTGGTGGCCACCTTCACCTCTTCCATCAACTGGAGCCAGCCCGTAACGAGGTTGCGGAGCGTGTCAACACCCACATACAGAACCAGCCCTAGCCCCACCACCGCCACCAGCCCCGGCACCACCGGGTTCAGCGCCATGATCACCAGCATGGAACCCAACGTCCACAGGACCGTCTGGATGAGCGCGCGCGCTTGCACCATCCCTCCCAGCGCCTGCTTCATCTCGTCGAGCACGGGGCTCTTGCTCAGGGCCAGCGCCCAGATGTAGCGGCCGTGCATGTCCAGGTAGCGCCCCTCCACCAGCGCGCCTCCGAGACAGTCGCCATGGAAGCCGTGAACGCGCTGGCACCAGAGCCGGTAGCGTTCCGCCGTCTCCAGGTCCTCTTTCGTCAACGCCCCTTCCAGGGGCTCGCCTGGCCCCAGCGGCACCAGCTTCTGGTCCTTCTCCAGCCAGAGGTAGTTGCCGAACTGCGGGTCCATCTCAAACAGCTTCTCCACCGTCTGGCGCGGCGTGCCTGTCAGCCGCACCTCGCGCGCCAGGCGCCTCATGGCCTGCTGGAACTCCTCTTGCTCCAGCGTGACAGCTTGCAGGTCAGCGGTGCGGGGAAGGTGGACCACGGCTCTTCCCCGTCCGTTGTCCTCCACGCGGGGGACCTTCGGGATGCTGCTACACCCCACGAGCAACACCAGGAAGAGTGCTTCAGCTTTCCACAAAAGCCGCCAAGCCATCATGTGAGTCCCCTCCATGAGCGGGCGGTGAAGGTAGGGGGGAAGTTCCAGGCAGGGAAAGGATCCGCTGGGTAGCACGTGCCTGCGTCCTGCAGTCGCGGCTTGCACAGCCAATCCCTTGGTCCCCTGAACGGAACCCACGAACGTTTTCGATCTGGATCCTGCTCAGGTACATGCCTGCTCCATCCCGGCTACAGCTCCACCTGGGTGCCCAATTCCACCACGCGGTTGGGCGGAATGCGGAAGAAGGCCGTGGCGCTGCGCGCGTTGCGGCTCATCCACGAGAAGAGCGCCTCGCGCCACATCGCCATGCCCGGCTTCTTCGAGGGAATCAGCGTCTCTCTGCCCAGGAAGAACGAGGTGCTCATCAGCTGGAACTGCAGCCCCTTCTCGCGGCCCTTCTTGAGGATGTCCGGGATGCTGGGGTTCTCCATGAAGCCGTAGCGGGCAATCACCCGCACGAAGCCCTGCTCCAGCGGCTGCACCTCCACCCGCTCCTCGGCGGACACGTGCGGCACGTCCTCCGAGGCGATGGTGAGCAGCACCACCTGCTCGTGCAGCACCTTGTTGTGCTTGAGGTTGTGCAACAGCGCCGGCGGCGAGCCCTCGGGGTTGCCCGTCATGAACACCGCCGTGCCCGGCACCCGCACCGGCGCGTGCTCGCCCGAGAAGCCGCTCATCAGGTCCTGCAGGTCCATGCTGGCCGCGCGCAGCTTGCCACCCAGAATCTCGCGCCCGCGCTTCCACGTCGTCATCAGCGTGAAGAGCCCCACCGCCAGCGCCAGCGGGAACCAGCCCCCGTCCGGAATCTTCACCGAGGTGGCGCTGAAGAACGCCAGCTCGATGATGAGGAACAGCGCCGCCACCGGCAGCGCCACCACCCGGCGCACGCCCCAGCGCTCGCGCGCGACGATGTAGGCCATGCACGTGGTCATCATCATCGCCGTCACCACCGCGATGCCGTACGCCCCCGCCAGCGCGCTCGAGGAGCGGAAGCCCAGCACCAGCGCCACCACGCCCACCAGCAGCACGATGTTGAGCCCCGGCAGGTAGATCTGGCCCCGCTCCTCGGCCGAGGTGTGCACCACCTCCATGCGCGGGCAGTAGCCCAGTTGCATCGCCTGGCGAGTGTTGGAGAAGGCCCCGGAGATGACCGCCTGCGAGGCGATGGCCGCCGCGCCCGTGCCCAGCACCACCAGCGGGTAGATGGCCCACTCGGGGGCCAGCAGGTAGAAGGGGTTGCGCGCCGCCGAAGGGTCCCTCAGCAGCAGCACCCCCTGGCCGAAGTAGTTGAGCAGCAGCGCGGGCAGCACCAGGGTGAACCACGCCCAGCGGATGGGGCTCCGGCCAAAGTGGCCCATGTCCGTGTAGAGCGCCTCGCCGCCCGTCACCACCAGCAGCACCGCGCCCAGCACCAGGAAGCCGTGCAGCCCGTTGTGCATGAAGAAGGACACGGCGTACGTGGGCGACACCGCCACCAGCACCCCGGGGTTGTGCACCAGCTCCTTCACGCCCAGCGCCGCCAGCGCCAGGAACCACAGGCACATGAAGGGGCCGAACACGTTGCCGATGCCCCCCGTGCCGTGCCGCTGCACCAGGAACAGCCCCAACAGGATGACCAGCGCGATGGGGATGACGTAGGGCTCGAAGAAGTGCGTGGCCACGCTCAGGCCCTCCACCGCGCTGAGCACCGAGATGGCCGGGGTGATGATGCCGTCACCGTACAGGAGCGCCGCGCCGAAGATGCCCATCAGCAGCAGCTTGGCCCGCGCCGGGTGAGGGGCGCCGCTGCCCTTGTGCCGCTGCGACACCAGCGCCATCAGCGCCAGGATGCCGCCCTCTCCCCGGTTGTCCGCCCGCAGCACGAAGGCCAGGTACTTCACCGACACCGAGATGATCAGCGACCAGACGATCAGCGACAGCACCCCCAGCACGTTCTCCGGGGTCGGCTTCAGGCCATGTGCGCCCGTGAAGCACTCCCGCATGGCGTACAGGGGGCTGGTGCCGATGTCCCCGTAGACGACTCCCACCGCGCCCATCGCCAGCAGCGCGGTGCGCTTGAAGGTGTCCGGCGCCGCGCCCGGAGGCGGGGGTGCTGCCTTGGTCTCGTTCACGGCCCCCGCTTTAGCTGAACCCCCGCCGCGAGCAACCCGCCAGTGCGTGAAGTTCCACCTGTTTCCACTCCCAACGGAAGCCGTGCCCGAAATGAAAGGTGAACTGGGCAACTGCCCACATGTACAGCAGGGGGGGTGGATACCTTCCCTTTCGCCCCCGTGGTTTCATGGCTGTTCCTATTTTCTGAGAAGCGGGGGGGGCACGCCATGGCGTCGGCAGGCTCCAGCGAGACGCAGCGGGCCTCTACAGCGCGGCTGCAGGTGGAGGAGCGCCTGGCGTTGCTGGCGGAGGCCTCTCGCGTGCTGGCGGACGTGAGCCTGGAGCCGGCCGCGGTGCTCAGCCGGCTGTGTGGGTTGGTGGTGCCCGCGCTGGCGGAGGCGTGCAGCCTGCGCCTGCTGTCCGAGGACGGGGCGTGGCTGCACCCGGTGGCCTCGGCGCATGCGGATCCACTGCAGGGGGAGGCCTTCCAGGCGCTCACCGGCAGCCCTCAGCGCGCGAACGAGGGGCTGTCGGCGCTGGTGCTGGGCAGCGGCGAGGCGCTGCTGCTGTCGGCCCTGTCGCCCGAGGCGCTGCGCCGCATCGCCGCCTCGCCCCTGAAGGAGGCCGCCGAGCGCTTTCACTTCAGTGACTTGATGGTGCTGCCGCTACGGGTGCGCGGGCGGGTGCTGGGCACCCTGGCCATCGGGCGGGGCGCCAGCGCGCAGCGCTTCGATGACGCCGAGCGCATGCTGCTGCAGGAGGTGGCGGACCGGGCCGCGGTGGTGCTGCACGCGGGGCGCGCCTACGCGGCGGAGCAGCAGGCGCGCCGGGCGGCCGAGCTGGCCACCGGGCGCATCCTGCGCATGCAGCGCATTACCCAGGCCCTGTCCGAGGCGCTGACGCCCGCGGACGTGGTGGGCGTGACGCTGCGCGAGGCCATGGAGGGGCTGGGCGCGGACCAGGGCGTCATCACCGCGCCGGCCGAGGACCCTTCATGGATGGAGATCCTCGGCAGCCGCAACCTGCCCGACAGCCTGCTGGAGGACATGGTGCGCTTCCCGGTGGAGGCGCCCATGCCGCCCTCGGAGGTGTACCGCACCAGCACGCCGCTGTGGCTGGAGACGCCGGACATCCTGGTGGCGCGCTTTCCGGGGCTGATGCAGCGCCCGGACGTGACGACGCAGGCGATGGCCAGCCAGCCGCTCGTCACCCGGGGGCACACGCTGGGCGCCCTGGTGCTCAGCTTCCCGGCGCCCCGGAGCTTCACCGACGAGGAGCGCGCCTTCCTCAGCGAGCTGTGCGGGCAGACGGCGCACGCGCTGGAGCGGGCCCGGCTCTACGCGGCCGAGAAGCTCATGCGCACCCGGGCCCAGCGCGCCGCCGAGCGCACCAGCCGGCTGCAGGCGGTGGTGGCCGAGCTGTCTCCCGCCTTCACCGCCACCCGCGTGGCCGAGGTGGTGGTGGACCACGGCGTATCAGCGGTGGGCGCGCGCAACGGCGGGCTGTGGCTGCTCGAGCCCGAGGGCACCCATGCGCGGCTGGTGCGCTCCATTGGCCACTCGCATGACGTGGTGGAGCGCTTCCACCGGCTGCCGCTGAACCTGGACGCGCCGCTCATGCGGGCGCTGAGCACGGGCCGCCCGGTGTGGATTGAAGATCCCGAGACGGCGGTGCTGCGCTCCACCACGCCGCCGCCCATTCCCGGAGCGGGGACGTTCTCACCCACCCCGTCCCTGGCGTGCCTGCCGCTCAGGGCCGAGGGGCGCACGCTGGGCGCGCTGGTGCTGGGCTTCACCGAGCCGCGGCGCTTCGACGCGGACGAGCGGGCGTTCCTGGAGCTGCTGGTGCACCCCGCGGCGGAGGCGCTGGCGCGCGCGCGGCTGCTGGAGCAGCAACAGCAGGTGCAGGTGGCGCTGCGCGAGGCCCACCAGACGCTGTCGGCCATCATCCAGGCCTCGCCCGCCGCCATCGTGTTGGTGGATCCGGACGGCACGGTGCGCATGTGGAACGCGGCCGCCGAGCACATCTTCGGGTGGACGGCGCAGGAGGTGGTGGGAAAGCCACTGCCCACCGTGCCTCCGGGCCGGCGCGAGGAGTTCCTCTCCAACCTGTCGCGGGCCGCCCGGGGCGAGCCCATCCTCGGCGTGGAGACCAAGCGCCAGCGCAAGGACGGCGCGCTCATCGACGTGGCGCTGTGGGCCTCGGCGGTGCGCCATGTCAGCGGCGAGATGCAGTGCGTCTTCGTCATCACCGACATCACCGAGCGCAAGCGGGCCGAGGACGCGCAGCGCTTCCTGGCGCGCGTGGGCAGCGAGCTGGCCAGCAGCCTGGATGACGAGGCCACGCTGGAGCGCGTGGCGCGGCTCGCCGTGCCGGACTGGGCGGACACCTGCTCCATCTATCTGAAGGAGGACTCCGAGGTGCGGTGCGTGGCCACCGCCCGCGCGGGCACCGGAGCCCAGGAGCTGTCCACCCCCGAAGGCGAGCTGGCCGCCGTGGCGCACATCCTCGGCTCCGGGCTGCCCGAGCTGCGCGGAGAGCCGGGGCCGCCGGTGGTGGCCTGCCTGCGCGTGCCGCTGGTGGTGCGCAACCAGTCGCTGGGCGTGCTGTCACTCACCAGCACCCGGCGCCCGTATGACGGCAAGGACCTGGAGCTGGCGCAGGAGCTGGCCCGGCAGACGGCGCTGGCCATCGACAACGGCCGGCTCTACCGCCAGACGCAGAACGCGGTGCGCCTGCGCGAGGAGTTCCTCTCCATCGCCAGCCACGAGCTGAAGACGCCCATCAGCGCGCTGCAACTGCAGCTGCACAGCCTGCAGAACCTGGCACGCACCCCCGCGGGCCCCTCGCCCGAGCGGCTGCGCAAGGGCCTGGAGGTGGTGGATCGCCAGGTGCGGCGGCAGACGCAGCTCATCAATGACTTGCTGGACGTGTCGCGCATCACCGCCGGTCGGCTGCAGCTGCACCCCGAGCCGCTGGAGCTCTCCTCGCTGGTGCGCGAGGTGGCCGACCGCTTCGAGCCGGAGCTGGCGCGCGCGGGCTCGCAGCTGCAGCTCCAGCTGTCCGAGCAGACGCGGGGCCAGTGGGACAGGCTGCGGTTGGATCAGGTGGTCACCAACCTGCTGTCCAACGCGATGAAGTACGGCCGGGGCAACCCCATCACCCTGTCCACCGAGCTGGCCGGGGACCGGGTGCGCATTCACGTGAAGGACGGGGGCATCGGCATCGCCCCCGAGGCGCTGGCGCGGCTGTTCAACCGCTTCGAGCGCGCCGTGTCCGAGCGCAACTATGGCGGCTTCGGGCTGGGGCTGTGGATTGCCCGGCAGATCATCGAGGCCATGGGCGGGCACATCCACGTGTCCAGCGAGCTGGGCGTGGGCTCCACCTTCACCGTGGAGCTGCCGTGCTCAACTCAGTGACAGCAGCAGCAGCGCCACCTGCTCGGCGGGCGTGAGCTGCTCGAACACCCCGGGGAGGGTTACTTCCGCGGGGGGCTCGAAGGCGCGATCGCAGCTGCGCTTGCCCACGTAGGTGCCCTCGGTGTTCTTCAGCCGCCAGGTGCAGCCGCCCACGTACACGTGCAGCTCCGTGGGGCTCAGGCGCACCTCGGCGGGCCGGCCCAGGAAGCCCCCCTCGCTCTTCAGCGTGTCTCCCTCGGTGGCCACCTTCATGTTCACCAGCGCGCCCCCGATGGCGCCCTTCACCCGGTCCTCCTCGAGCGACAGGGCCACGGTGGTGTCGAAGGCCCGGCCCCGCAGCTCCTGCCGGGAGTGGTGCAGTTGCAGGTGCGGCGCGACGACGTCCTTGCCGGTGAGCCGCACGTTGTAGGCCGTCTGCGGCAGCCTCACGGAGATGTGCGGCTCGGAGGGTGCTCCCACGGCTGCCCCACCGGCGAGCAGCCCCAGAGTCAGCACGACATGAACGAGGCGGGGCGTCTTCATGCCCAGAAGATAGCCACCCCGGCGCCGCGCCGCGCCACGCTTCAGCGCAGGGCCTGCCCCAGGGCGATGAGCCCGTTGACCAGGCCATACGCCACGACGATCGCCAGGGCGATGAACGCCAGCAGGCAGCCCCACTGCACGGGAGAGGTATTGCGCCCCGGGGCCTGGGCCTGCTCGGGCGCGTCATGGGCCCGCGCGGCGATGGGCTCGGCCAGCCCCAGCGCCTCGATGCGCCCGCGGACAATGGGGGGATAGGCCCCCATGGAGCGCTGCCGCGTGCGGCGGGGGAGCTGGGCGGCGAGCTGCCGGGCATCGCCCCGGTGCAGCTCGGCGAACACCCGCACCGCGCGCTCCACATGCTCGCCTTGCACCTCGGAGAGCAGCCAGAAGCGGCCCGCCTCGGGCACGTCTCCCATCTGGTGACACACCTCGCCCAGCAGGGCGAGCACCTCGGGCCGGTAGGGGGTGCTCGCCACCAGCGAGGCGAGCCGGCGCCGTGCCAGCCAGGGCTCTCCGCGGGCCAGATCCTCCTTCGCGCGCGCGATGGCGCCTGTCTGGCGCTTTCTGGTCATGCCGTCAGCGTACACTTGGACACGGCCATGGGACACGACCCCAAGACACGGCTCGCCGATGCGGCGATGGCTCGAGCCTGGGCGCTCGAGGCGGCCCCCGTGCGCGATGCGCAGGCGCTCTTCCACGCCTACCTGGTGGCCGCGCGCGCGGGCAACGTGGACGCGATGAACAACGTGGGGCTGCACTACGCCTACGGGGACGGAGTGCCCCGGGATGACGTGCTGGGCGCGCGGTGGCTGCGCCGCGCCGCGGTGAAGGGCGATGCCGTGGCCGCCTTCAACCTGGGGCTCTTCTACGAGAAGGGCCGCGGGGTGCGGAAGAACAAGCGCGCCGCGCGCGGGTGGTACCGCCAGGCGCTGGCCGGTGGGTTCCGCGAGGCGGCGGGCAACCTGGCCGATCTGCTCTTCGCCAGCGAGGACCCGGAGGACTGGCCCGAGGCGGTGAAGCTGTACCGGCGGCTGGTCAAGCGCGGCAGCGCCAACGCCCGCTACAACCTGGGCCTGGCCTACGAGCGCGGCAAGGGCACCCGGCGCAACCGGAAGAAGGCGCTGGGGCTCTACCGGGAGCTGGCCCAGGCGGGAGATGTCGACGCGCAGCTGGCGCTGGGCTGGTGCTACCTCAACGGGGTGGGCACTCCGATGGATGCGCTGGCCGCGTTCCGCTGGTACGAGCAGGCGGCCCGGCAGCGCGAGCCGCGCGCCCTGTTCAGCCTGGGAGAGATGTTCCTGGAGGGCCTGGGCATCCCCGCCTCCCGCGAGCGCGCCCTGCGCTACCTGCACGCCGCCGCGGAGCTGGGACATGCCCGCTCGCGCCGGTGGCTGCAGCAGCTGGAGGGAGCGCCGAAGGAGCCGCCGCCTCCCGAGCCGCCGCCGATTGCCGAGCCGCGGCTGCGGCCCGCTCCCGAGCCGCCGCCACCGCCGGGCGATGACACCCCGCCGCCCGGCCCGGACGCTCCGTGACGCGCGCTACCGCGGGGCCGGGGTGCCGCCCGCGGCCGGCGCCGTGCCCGCCAGGTGCTTCTCGAGGAACATGAGCATCGTCATCGTCGCGTAGTCGCGGTTGGGCTTCTTCGCGAAGCCGTGGCCCTCGTCGAGCGCCAGCATGTACCAGACGTCCGCGCCCCGGGCCCGCACCGCCTTGACGATCTGCTCGGCCTCGGACTGCGGCACGCGCGGGTCGTTCTTGCCCTGCTGCACGTACAGCGCCGCGCGGATGCGGTTCACCGCGTTCAGCGGAGAGATGCGCTCCTGCACCTCGCGCACCTTCGGGTCCCTCTCGTCACCGTACTCGGCGCGGCGCAAGTCGCGCCGGTACTCCTGCGTGTTCTGCAGGAAGGTGGCCAGCGAGCTGACGCCCACCACGTCCACCACCGCCTTGATGCGCTCGGGGTAGAAGGCCGCCGTGGCCAGCACCATGTAGCCGCCATACGAGCCGCCGTACACGCCCACGCGCGAGGCATCCAGGTCCTTCTGCCCGGCGATGAAGTCCAGCGTGGCGCCGATGTCCGCCAGGCTCTGCTCGCGCTTGACGCCGTCATCCATCGCGCGGAACGCCTTGCCGTAGCCCTCCGAGCCGCGCACGTTGGGCAGCAGCACCGCCATCTTCAGCTCGGTGGCGAGCAGCTGCACCGTGGCGCTGAAGGTGGGCTGGCTCTGGCCCTCGGGCCCGCCGTGGTAGATGACGACCACGGGCACCTTGCCGGTGGTGCCGCGCGGCCGGTACAGGAGCGCGGGCACCTTCACCCCGTCGGTCGAGTCGTAGCGCACCAGCTCCGGCTCCACGAAGGTGTCCGTGTTCAGCCCGCCCACCTCGGAGCGCGTCCAGCGCGTCAGCTTCTTCGAGCGCACGTCCACCTGCCACACGTCCGCGGGCGCGCGCGCCGTCATCATCGACAGGAACAGCGTGTCCGAGCGCCTGGCCGGGAACTTCAGCCCCGTCAGCACGCCCTGGGGCAGGCTCACCGGGGTGAGCGCGTGGGTGCGCGTGTCCATCAGGTACAGCCGGCTGGAGCCGTCCTCGTTGACGACCACCGCCAGCTGGCGGCCGTCTGGAGACAGCTCCGTGTACTCCACGTTCCAGCGGATGGACTTCGTCAGCGAAGCGGGCGCGGTGGTGTACGGCGCCTTGTCGAGGTCCAGCCGGTACAGCTCCGCGAAGTCACCGTAGCGATCGGTGATGAGGTAGACGCCCTTGCCATCCGCGGTGAAGCGGACCATGCCCACGCTGCCAGGGCCCTCCTTGGGAGTGAGCTGGCGGCGCTCGTGGGTTTTCAGGTCCACCACGTGCAGGTCCGCATCGTCCACCGCGCGGAACTGGGTGATGAGCAGCCTGGAGCCATCCGCGGACAACTCGAGGGGGTACCAGGTGCCCTCGGCCTCGGTGACGCGGCGGGCCTGGCGCGGGTTCTCACTGGGCGCCACGTACACGTCCGTGTCCTTGCCGTTGCGCGCCGTGCTGCTCCAGGTCAGCCACTTGCCGTCCCTGGAGACCTGCAGCTCCTCGTGGCGGCTCTTGCCGTCGGTGAGCAGCTCCGAGCGGCCGGTGGTCCGGTCCAGCCGGTACACCTGGAAGAACTCTCCGCCCCCCACGTCCTGCAGATAGAAGAGGGTGTTCGGGTTACCAGGCAGGAAGTGGCCCTGGGTAATGGGCTCGGGCGTGAAGGTGAGCTGGGTGCGCGCGCCCATGGGCATCTCCACCACGTGCAGCTGCGCCACCTCCGCGAAGCGCGTGGAGATGAGCACCTGCTTGCCGTCGCTCGACACGTCCACCAGCTGCGCGGTGCGGGCTTCCAGGTACTGGTGCACGCGGCGCTTCAGCTCCGGAGGCACCGCGGGCACGCCGCTGATCAGCACGTTGGGCTGGCCGGGCAGCGGGGCAATGCCCTGCACCGTGGAGGGCGCGGCGGGCGGCGCGGGCGCGGGCTGCACCTGCGCCGTGAGCAGGCAGACGAGGAGCGGAAGGGTTCCAGGGTTCATGGCGGCGGACCCTACCAACAATGTCGGGTCGCCTCAGTAGGGGCCGCTGCGCCTGGGCGGATTCACCAGCCAGTCCACCATGGCATCCAACATGCGCCACAGGCCCCAGCCCACGCCCCGCATGCCCGGGTCCTTCGCGGTGTCCGGCCGCTGAAGCTGGCGGATGGCCGCCACCGGCGCGAACGTGCCCCAGCACTGGGTGCACGCCCACACCCGCACCGGCTCGCCCTGCCACGAGATGGGCTGCATCACCGCGCGGCACACGGGGCACCCGGCATGCTCGCGCACGCCCTCCGTCGGCCGAGGGCCGGGCTCGAAGGGCTCGGGCGAGTTGGCCAGGAGGAAAGGCAGCCCGCCGCGCGGCAGGTGCAGGCCGCCGCAGTTGGGGCAGCGGTGGTAGCTCTGCCCCTGCCGATCCTCGGGCCGCATGGTCGTGTCACACGCGGGGCACCGGCCCCGGAGCGCCACGGCGGGCGCGGGCCGCGAGTGAGGCGCGGGCGCGGGCTGCGGCTGCCGCGCGCGCAGGGTGTTGAAGGCCACCGCGGGCACCCAGAAGCCTCCGCATTTGGAGCACGAGGCCAGCGTGTACTCCGGCGTCTTCTGCTCCATCAGCAGCCCGCCGCACCGGCAGCAGGGGCCGAGCCGCCCCGAGCCCGGAGGCTCTTCGGGGGCCGGCCGCGAGCCCGCTTGAGGCCGCCTGGGCCCCAGGCGCGAGGTGAGCACCGCGTGCAGCTCACCCTGATCAAACCAGGTGCCCAGGCACCGGGGACACTCGTCGAGTTCGATCTCTCCCACGCGCAGGCTGTCGAGCGGGACATTGCAGGAAGGGCAGCGCATGGGGTGCAGCGTAGTTCATCTCACCAGCGGTCATGTGTCAGCAGCAGATCGGCCATGAGCGCTTCACCTGGCGCGTGAGTTCCTGGACGGGGAGCCAACCCAGCAACGGGAGTCAAGAGCACCTCATTGGGCAGGCGGGTTGCACCCAAGGAGGCTGCGCGAAGGAGACGAAGCCATGACGCAAGCCGCGCCCGTGGAAGCCGACCCCGCATACCCTGGCACGGGCGTACACCCGGATCTGCTGCCCAAGGGCACGGTGGTGGACGGCTTCCGGCTGCTGCGCCACGTGGCGACCGGCAGCTTCGGCAGCGTGTGGCAGGTGTAGAGGGCGGCACGCTCTGGCAGTGGGCGGACGAGACGCGGCCCCACGCGCGCCAGGTGGTGAGGCTGTGCCAGAAGCTGGCGCGGGCGCTTCAGCGGACGCACGAGGCCGGAGTGGTGCACCGGGATGTGAAGCCGGACAACGTGCTGGTGCGCGCGGCGGACGGCGAGCCCTTCCTCTCGGACTTCGGGGTGGGCAGCGCGCGGGGCGCCTTCCCGCTCACCCTGGGCGTGGCGCAGCCCGGCACCCTGCCCTTCCTCAGCCCCCAGGTGCTGGCCACGCACCTGCCGGGCGCGGCCCCGTACCCGGCCCAGCCGGCCGATGACTGGTACGCGCTGGGCGTGGTGCTGTACGTGCTGCTCACCGACGTGCTGCCCTATCCGGAGAACGTGCCCGCGGACGTGCTGGCCCAGTGGATGGCGCACTGCAAACCGGTGGCCCCACACCAGCTCAACCCCCGGGTGCCTCCCGCGCTGGGCCAGGTGGCGCTGAGGCTGCTCGGCCTGGAGCCCCACCAGCGCTACCCCGATGGCCAGGCGGTGTGCTCCGCGCTGGAGCAGGCGCTGGCCACCGCCCCCGCGCCCGAGACTCCGCTCCTGCCCAGGCCCGCTCCGGATATGGCCCTCACCCTGCCTCCCACCACCGGAGACGGGCCCGCGGCGCAGGATCCACGGGTGCTCGACGCTCACGTCTTCAGGCTCGAGGAGGATCCGGACGAGGAGCGGCTGGAGCAGGTGCGCGCCCTGCGGGACACGCTGCTGAGGACGCGGGCCCAGCGCCGGCCTCCGCGGGCGCTGCGCCAGGCCGCCGCCCTGGCCCGCGGTCCCCGCGCGCGCCAGGCCGCCGCCGCCGTGCTGCTGGCCGGACTGCTGCTGGCCGCATGGGAGTTGGGGCGGCGGTCCAATGCCGCGCCAGACATGGCAGCCTCTGGTGCCTCATCCCACCTGGCGTCCCCGGACGCCGGCTCACCTCAGGAAGGCCCCTCCGTGAAGACACCGCCAGCCCCCACGCCCCCGTCCTCCGCCACCGTGCCGCCCAGGACCTCCGACAACCGCACCCTGGCCGCGCTGTGCGCCGCTGGCTTCACCGCCGCGTGCGCCAGCGTGCCCATCCGGCCCACTCAGAAGCCCTGCCCACCCGAGGCCATGGCGGCGATGCAGCAGCGCAACTGGGACTCCGCGAGCGTCTTCATTGATCCCAACACGACTCCGTACACGCCACACGTCGATGACATGATCCCCGTGCGGCCTGGACCCGTCATCCACGGCATCTGGGTGGACAAGCAGTTCACGGACCCCGGTCTCGAGGGGTTGTTCCATGGCTACCTCTTCTACGCGGAGGACGGGCGCGTCGTCCTGCGCTACACCGAGGTCGAGCTTCCCAGCGGAGAGCGGGTGCCCGTCTGCTTCACGGTGAGAAACCAGGAAGGACAGTATGATGTGAACGGGCGCGGCCTGGTTGGCACAGTGGAAGAAGGCACGGTGTACAACCTTCAGATCGCCCGGAAAGTCCGTGTCTTTCCTGACTGAGCCACCCCTGGGTCAACCCCGGTGCCGCTCGGCCACGCGGTACAGCTGGCTCAGGGAGCAGTCCAGCAGCGACTGATTGGAGCGCATGTAGCGGTGGGCCCGCAGAAACGGCAGCCACACCCGCTGGCCCACGCGGACCTGTGCTTCCTCCAGCTTCCGGCGGGGAATCCACTGCCCGCCCAGGTGGCGCACCAGCACCTGGCCCAGGTAGGCGCCGATGGCCGGCACCGCCCGCTGGTCGATGTTGTGCCGCTCGAAGGTCTCCGGGAAGCTTTCGACCCAGAACTGCAGGTCCACGTCGGTGAGTGACTCGGGTGTCTCCTCGAACACGGAGGGGACCTGGGTGTGAAACAGCGCCACCAGGTGCTCGGCCAGCAACGAGTAGTGCTCCAGCGCCGCCTTCGTGTCCGGCACGTCCGGGGGTAGGGCGGCGTTGGCGGGCAGCCACTCCTCCGGCTCGGGGGGCTGGTAGGCGTTGAGCTCGGCGATTCTGCGCTGGCGCTCGCTGATGGCGGCAAAGTTCAACACGCGTGCCAGCAGCGGAGCTACGTCCGGGTGGAAGCGCGGCTCGACGGGGACGAGGGCGGCGTTGCGCTCGCGCAGGGAGCGCAGCACGGTGTCGAAGTCGAGCTCCGGGCGCAGGTGGACGAGCGCGCGGGCCTGAGCCTGGCGCGCCTCTTCGCGGGTGAAGTCCGCGGCGGTGGGCCACGTCACCAGCAGCACGGAGCCGTTGGGCAGCTCCTCCACCCGGTGGGCCGGGGTGGACAGCATGCGCTCGCGGCCCACCGTCTCCACCAGCTTGGGGCCGAAGACGTTGAGCCAGCACACCTCGTAGATCTTGTCGAACCCGTCGTTGCGAGCCGTCTCCTTGTCCCGGCCATAGTAGGGGGCGTCCGCTAACTGTTCGTCCGCCGTGCTGTGCGCCGTGGCATGAGGCCCCGGGTAGTGGGACGACCAGGCGCGCACCAACTCCACGAACTTGCGGCACCGCTCCGGGTCCGTGAAGAAGGTGAGCGGCTGGATATGAAGGCTCACGCTCACTTCACGCGGAACCTCCGCGCGCAAAACGTAGAGCGTCAGTGACACCGCGGGTTCGGCTGCGCGGTAGAGACCGATAACCGGAATGGATTGAGCGAATCCCTCTTCCAGTGCTTTCCAGACGGCAGCGCGAGAGTACTTGCGCCTCCTCTTGTTGAACTTGACGATGTCCGGTATCCACTCGCCCGCGTACTCCTCGAGCGACTGGAGAAAGGGCTCCAACGCGCGCGCGATCTCCATCTGCGGATCGAAGGTCCCCTCCCAATCGAGTGCAAGGCTGTCCTCCACATTCAAGTCGTGCAGCGTCAGCAACTTCATTGCACCAGCACCTCCACTTCCTTGACTTCCTTTTTGACGGTGCGCATGGCTCTGTCCAGCACTTTTGGGTTCTCGGGCATGAGGTCTCCGCCTTCATAAACAAGGCGGACGCGCTGCACCTTCACGCCTTGCTTGAGCGAGCGCCGCAGAATGTTCAGGGTTCCGCCGTAGCAGTCCAGGGCTGCGCGGGCATCCGTCACCATCTGCGCCCCCAGGCCATCGCCGTCGAGTGACGCGAGGTAGCGGCTCTTGAAGCTGAAGGTCTCCACGCGGGCAGTCTGGCCCGCGGGCGGTTGTTGTTCGAGGACGAGCACGTCCGCGAAGCGAGTGCCGGGAACACTGGGCTTGGACACACCCACGTGCACCTCGATGAGCGGCTGGTTGAAGCCCTGAAGCCACCGGCGCCGCGCCACCGGCAGGTCCGCGTCCGCGCGCAGCACCTCCACCATCAAGCGCTCGAAGGCCAGCCCCCGGGCGAACGCCCCCCGCATCCGCTCGTACGGCTCCCACCGCAGTGGCCCCTGCTTGGCCTTGCCCTGCCCCAGCTCCGCCAGGCGCCGCTGCCGGTAGGTGACGTACTCGCCCCACAGCGCGTAGCCCTCCGGCACTCCCGGCGGTGGAGCATCCAGCGTGGCGCGCAGCCTCTCGAGCAGCGCCACGTCCGCGGGCAGGCGGGGGCCCGGAGCTTCCAGCTCCGCCTGCCTCAGCTTGGCCTCCACCACCTGCGCGCTGTAGCCCGCCGCCTCGTCCACCAGCGAAGCCACGCCACCCAGCGCCTTGCCCGTGGCCGGCCTTGGCTCCGGGGCTCCCGCGCGCTCGGGCTTGGCCTCCGACAACCATGCCTGCGCCCGGGCCACGTTGCCGCGCGCCTCGTACAGGGCCACCGCCGCCGGCTCTCCCCCCGCTCCCACGAACACCGCGGATTCCCGGCTGCCTCGCAGGTAGCGCGCCAGCTCCGCCAGCCCTTCGAGTCCCAGCCGCTCCCTCACCTGCCATGCCACCTGCTTGAGCGCCTCCAGCCGAAGCTGCGGCAGCGCCAGCCGCGCTCGCGCTCCTGTGCCTCGGCCCTCGGCCAGGTAGCGTGCGCTCTTGCCTCCGGCGTACAGCGCCACCAGCACCGTCGCGGGCGCCAACTCGCGCGCAGCCTGCTCGTAGTGTCCCTGCGCCAGCGTCTCCACCCCGTGCCCCGTCCCGGCTACCAGGTGGTAGAAGCCCAGCGGCACGCCGAACGTCAGGTGATCCACGCCGCCCAGCGCCACGCTCCCGGGGCTGTAGTGCTCTCGGCCTACCGCCTCCGTCAGCCCGTCCACAGCCCGCTGGTAGGCAGGAGGCAACTGCCGGCTCTTGTTCCACATGCTCAGGAAGCGGCCGTCCTGGCTGGCCGGGCTGCTGTTGAGCGCATCGCGCGCCGCGCTCCTCAAGCCCCGCAGCACATCCCCGGCTTGTTCGTCCCGGTCCGCGTAGTCCGAGAGCTTGAAGCCTCGCCGCTTCAGCTCCTCGCGCACCGCCTCCATGTGTCCCAGCGTCTGCGCCAGCTGCTTCTGCCCAGAGAGCAGCCGCAGCAGTGGGTGCAGCTCGTCATCGAAGGAGGTGTGGACAATGAAGAGGGCGAACACCTGCGCGTACACCCCATGGTCCGCCACGGAGGTGAGCAGGAACGCGGCGCGCTTGCGGATGAGGAGTTGGGAGGCCCGCGCGTCCACCAGGGGCCCCAGCGCTCCCAGCCGCACCGCGCTCCAGTCCCCCAGCCGCTGCACCACCCCCGGCATGTCCACCCCCCGCTGCAGAGCGAGGAAGTCCGCTGTCGAGGCGCAGGCCAGAAATGGCGCCAGCAGTTCCTCGTCGCTGCTGGCCTCCTCCGGCCAACCGGAGGGCACCTGGGGGCGGCTCGAGGCGGTGTGCTCCCCGCTCCGCTCTTCCTGCCAGGCCCACCCCATATCCTGCGTCCACGAGGTGTCCGCTGCCCCCGCGAGGTGGTAGGTGCCCACCGGGCCACGGGGCCCAGGTGCCGTGGCGCAGCCAACGGACGCCAGCGCCGCGCACAGCAACAGCCACCCGTAGCCCTGCCGCGGGCGCGGCAGGGCGAAAGCCGGACACGTGCTCATCCAAAGTCCCCTCAGTCGACGGAGGGCCTCACGCTACAGCCCCGCTCACCCCCGGGGCGATGACGCCTCGCGTCCGCTCCGGCTTGCGCACCTGGCGTGTCGGCGTGTGCAGCGCGCTGATGGCCCTCTGACAGGCGCTACCCCAGGTAACTGAAACCGGGCTTCTCCCACCGCCCACCCCGTGTTACCTTGTGAGTCACCCTCGCGGCGCCTCACCTGTCACGTCGCCTGCCCGCCACCGCGCGCGGCAGGCCGCCCCACGGAGTGTCCATGTCCCGTGTCCCCACCACCGAGCCCGAGCCAGACGCGCCTCTGTTCACGCTCGAAGGCAGCAGCTACCACCTGGTGCGCAGGCTGGAGACGCTCGGCGGGGCGCAGCGGCTGATCGCCCGGCGCGTGTCCTCGCGGGGCATCGAGGGGTTCGTCGTCATCAAACAGCCGTCCCCTCGCGCCCTGCTGGATCAGCGCCGCCGGCTGGCGCACGAGGCCTGGGTGGCACGCCGGCTGGCGCACCCGGGCCTGCCGCGCGTGCTTCACGCGGAGGTGAGCCAGCCCCGTCCCCTGCTCATCACCGAATATGTGGAGGGCGTGCGCCTGGAGCGCGTGCTGACGTGGGCGGTGCGGCGTGGGGTGCACCTGTCGGCGCCTGGCGCGGCCTTCATCGCCGCCGAGGTGGCGGACGCGCTCGCTCATGCCCATGGTGTGCTGGACGAGGGCGGCTACCCGCTGCGGCTCGTTTACCGGGACGTGAGCCCCGCCAACATCACCCTGAGCCCGCTGGGCGAGGTGAAGCTCGCCGACCTGGGCTCGGTGCTCACGTGTGGGCCTTACCGGGTCCGCACTCCCGCCCACACGCTCCGAGGCAGCGTGGGGTACGCCGCGCCCGAGGTGCTGCGGCTGGAGCGGCCGGATGCACGCGCGGACGTCTTCAGCCTGGGCCTGGTGCTGGTGGAGATGCTGACGGGCGTGCACCTGTTGGATCCGCCGTACCAGCGCGGGCTCGTGGCCGTGCGTGGCGTGTTCCGCAAGCTGCTGGGGAAGATCTGGACCGAGCAGCCCGTCTGGGAGGATCCGGCCAAGCTGGCCGCACAGGCCTGCCGCCTGCGCCCCGAGGACGTGGCGAAGGTGACACGGCGGGTGCCCACACCGCTTCAGGCCGTGGCCCAGCGGGCGCTGCGCGTGGACCCGGCCGAGCGGTACGCCACCGCGGCCGACATGCGAGACGAGCTGCGCGCATATGTAACCAGCACGCATCCCGCCTTTGAGCCCGAGCAGCTGCTAGCGGAGGTGCGCAAGCTGAGCACCCCGCCCCGCGGCGACCGCAACCCGGTGGACCCAAGCTGGGAATCGCTACCCGCCGGATTTCGCCAGCTCCCGCCCAGGCGGAGCTGAGCGACGGTTGACGCCCGCGTTGACGGCGCACTGTCCACACCGTGGACAGTGGCGCCCGGGGCGCCGCCCAAGTCCCTGAAAACACAGGCCCTCCGGGTTGGCAGGGCGCTTGCGATGAGTGCTGCTCGAAAGGAGCACGGGGCCATGGACGATGCGAAACGCGGCGCACAGGAGGGGCAGACGAGGCTGAGCGGGCACAAGGTGCTGCGCTGGACGCTGCTGCACGTGGGGGCGCTGGTGGGCGGCGCGCTGTTCTTCTCGTGGAGCGCGGTGGCGGTGGCCGCGGGGCTGCTGGGGGTGACGATGTGCCTGGGCGTGTCGGTGGGCTTTCACCGGGGCCTCATCCACCGCGGCTTTCAGACTTCGCGCGCCCTGGAGGCGGTGCTCGTGGGGGTGGGCTCGCTGGCGGGCCTGGGCGGCGTCATCGGCATGAGCCGCATGCACCACATGCGCGACTACCACCAGAACCAGCCCCAGTGCCCGCCCTACTTCGGCTACCAGGGGGGCTTCCTCGCGGCGATGGCCTACGCGCTCTTCTTCGAGTACCGCCCCGCGGATGCCTCGGTGTACCCGCCGGTGGATCCGCGCGTGGAGCACCGCCCGCTGTTCCGCGCCCTGGAGCGCGCGGGGCTGTGGCTCCAGGTGCCGCTGGCGCTCATGCTGTACGCCGCCGGGGGCCCCGCCTTCGTCGCCTGGGGCGTGCTGGTGCGGGTGGCGCTCACGCAGGACGGCTTCTGGGCCATTCACTACGTGAGCCACGTCTCGGGTGAGCAGCCGTATGAAATGGAGGGCGCCGCCGAGCAGGGCCGCAACACGGGGTGGCTGGCACTGCTGAGCATGGGCGAGAGCTGGCACAACACGCACCACGCCTACCCGGCCTCGGCGCAGATGGGGGTGGGGTGGCACCAGCCGGATCCGGGCTTCTGGGCGGTGCGTGTGCTCCAGGCCCTGGGCCTGGTGTGGGAAGTGAAGACGGTGGCCCACCTCGCGCTGCGCCCGGGCGCCCGGCGCGGGCCCGCCCCGGAGCGCGGGTTATCGCGGGGCAGAGCCTTCCACGGCCTCCCGGATGCGAGGATGATGGGGCCATAGGAGCCTCCCCATGCGTGCCATCGCCATCCTGCTGTGCCTCGCCACCTTCGCGGCGAATGCTCAGTCCGGAGGTTACCGGGCTCCCCCGGAAGACTCCCTCACTCCGCCGCCCATCACCTCGGCGCCGCGCGACGAGCCGGCGCAGCCCCCGCCGCCCGCTCCCGCCGCGCCGGACGAGGAGTTCCTCCCGCTGCCCACGACGCCGCCCCCGGCCAGCGCCCAGCCCTCTCCGCCGCCCGCCTTCACGCCGCCGCCCCCTCCTCCCGCCGAGCCCCGGCGGGTGCGCGAGCCCGAGTCCACCGGCCCCGTCGAGCCCCCCGGCAACCGCGCGCGCCGCTACAGCCGCTACTCGGCTGGCGCGGGAGGCTCCACGCTGGTGCTCACCGCGGGGCTCAACGGCTTCGTCACCGGCGCCATGCTGGGCTCGGCCTTCAACGTCTCCAACGATGGCAGCAACAGCGACGGGTACACGGGCGCCGTCATCGGTGGCCTCACCCTGGGCAGCGCCGCCATCCTCTACCAGTACTTCGTCCCCGTGGGCCGCCGCGAGGGGCTGCTCGTGGGAGGCGCGGCCACCACCGCGCTCATGTCCAGCCTGGCCCTGGCCAGCTCCGGGAACATGAGCTCCAAGGACCGGGCGCTGCTCACCTTCACCGCCACCAACGCGAGCATCGCCACGGTGCTGCTGTTCACCTCGGGCGGCGAGGACGTGAGCTCCGGGGACGCGGGGCTGGTGGGCGCCACCGCCCTGTATGGCTTCGTCATCACCGGGCTCGTCGAGTACATCCACGCCCGGCAGACGCGGCAGGACTTCAACTTCCTGCCCATGCTGCTGGCGCCCACCCTGGGCATGGCCGTGGGCGGGCTGCTCGCCCTGCCGCTGGAGCTGTCTCCCCGGCTGGTGTTCGAGCTGACCACCTTCCCGCTCCTCACGGGCTCGGCGGCGCTGCTGCTCGGCTCGCGCCTGGCCGACGGCGTCACCACCGCCAAGACGGTGCTGGTGACGATGGGCGGCACCTTCTTCCTCATCGGGCTGATCAACGGCCTGTCGGCGCACGCCGAGGAGTCCACGCAGTACTCCGCCAGCTCCTTCCAGGCCGTTCCCATGCCCGTGGTGATGCCCGCGGGCCGGCGCAACGAGGGCCTTGCCGCCGGGCCTGGGCTCTTCATGCGCTTCTAGTCCCCCGCTCCCCAAGGCTCTGCTCCATGCGGCTGCTGCTCCTCTTGCTGTGCCTCACCGCCACCGTGGCTGGCGCGCGCCCCCCCGGCGGCGATGCGCTTCAGGGCGAGCCCGCTCCCGCCACCGAGCCGGGCATGCCGGACTGGGCCCGCCCGCCTCCCGCCGAGGGCCCCGCCCGGCCCGCGGGCGAGCGCGCGGCGCGCTACAGCCGCTTCTCCGCGGGGCCCGGAGGGCCCGCCGTCGTCGTCACCGAGGTGCTCTTGGGCCTGGGCAGCGGCGCCATGCTGGGGGCCACCTATGACACCGACGGGAGGAACAGCAACGCCTACAGCGTGGCGATGATCAGCGCGCTGGCGCTGGGCACCTCTGGCACGCTGTACCAGTACTTCGTCCCCGTGCAGCGCCGCGAGGCCATGCTGGCCACCACCTCCTCGCTGGTGGCGATGATGGGCGCCCTCGCCGTCGCCAACGGCAATGACTTGAGCGGCCGCGGCCGCGCCATCCTGGCGATGGGGGCCGCCCAGGTGGGCCTGTTCGCCCCGCTGCTGCTCACCTCCGGCGGCGAGGACGTGAGCGGCGAGGACCTGGGGCTGATGACGGTGACGACCACCTACGCGTTCCTCTTCACCTCGCTCATCGAGTTCATCAGCGACGCGCAGAGCCCCAGCCGCGGCTACAACTTCGCGCCCGTGCTGCTGGCCCCCGCGGTGGGCCTGGCCCTGGGCGGCCTGCTGTCCATTCCGCTGGAGCTGAGCGCCGGGCGCCTGGTCGTCCTCAGCCTGGTGCCGCTGATCCCCACCGGCATGGCCATTGCCCTGGCCGCGCCGCTGTCCGGCAACGCCACCACCGGCCGCGTGGTGCTCACCACCCTGAGCGCCAGCTTCGTCATCACCGCGCTCGTCTCCGTCTTCACCTACGAGCCGCCCGAGCGCGAGCGCGCCTTTGCCAGCGCCGTGCAGCTCACCCCCATGCCGGTGGTGCTCGCCGCGGGCCGGCAACACCGCTCCCTCGCCGCCGGCCCGGGCCTCTTCGTTCGTTTCTGAACGAAGCACTTCGCTCCACGGCAAAAACATGTGACACAGTGTCCTCACTGTGAACAGTCGGCTTGTTCAGGCTTTGTCCAATCTCTTCAATTAGGCTGTTGTACGAGGCGGCTCCACGCTATGCCTTCAGGGCCGTGGCGCAAGATCCCCCTATGCCTCCCGCGGGAGCCCCTCCTCCCGCCTCCAGCGATCGTCCTGCTCTCGAGATGTCGCTCGGGCTGCAGATCCTCTACGTCGAGGATGACGTCGACATCCAGGAGGCGCTCCAGGAGATCCTCGAGGCCGCCGGGTACCGCGTCACGATTGCCTCCACGGCCACGGAGGGCCTGTCGCTGCTGCGCTCGCAGCGCTTCCACCTGGTCATCAGCGACTACAACCTGCCGGACCTCAACGGCGCGCGCATGCTCACGCAGGCGGCCGAGTCGGGCATCCTCAACTGCGAGTCGCTGATCCTCACGGGCGCCTCGCGGCTGGAGGACGTCACCGCCTACCGCGTCATCCGCAAGCCGGTGGACGTGGACAAGTTCCTGTCCAAGCTCGACGAGATTCTGGCGCCCATCCGCGACGAGGAGATGGCCAAGGCCCGGGCCCACCTCGAGGTGGCGCTGGATAAACGAAACCAGCAGGGCGGCCAGAAACGCATCCGCTTCTGCCTCTACGTCAGCGAGGCGTCTGTCACCTCGCTGCGCGCCTTGAGGAATCTCCAGGCCCTGCTCGACGGTTATGAGCCCTCCCAGGTCGAGCTCACTGTCGTCGACCTCTCCCGGGAGCGGCCGCCGTCGTTCGACGAGGACCGCATCACCTTCACGCCCACCTTGGTGAAGCGCTGGCCCGAGCCGCGCGTCTACCTGCTGGGCACCCTGGAGAACATTCAGAACGTCACCGACCTGCTCGGCGACGCGAAAGTCGAGCGAAAGAAATGAGCGCCGTCGCGAAGGTGCCCACGGGGGTGCCGGGGCTGGATCGAGTCACCCACGGCGGGCTGCCCAAGGGCCGCACCACCCTCATCACCGGCAAGAGCGGCGCGGCCAAGAGCATCCTGGCGCTGCAGCTGGCGGCCAACTTCGCCCGCTCGGGGCTCAAGACGGTGGTGTTCGCGGTGGAGGAGCCCCCCGGGGACCTCCTGGAGTCGGGCAACAACCTGGGCTTCGGGCTGTCGGCGCTGGTGGACAAGGGAATGCTGCGGCTGTCGGACCTGACGCGGGCGCCGGACACCTCCACCGTCGTCACGGGTGACTATGACGTCACCGCGATGGTGCACCGGGTGGACGAGGCCGCGAAGATGTTCGGGGCGCAGGCCATCATCCTCGACTCGGCGACGGCGCTGTTCAGCCCGCGGCCGCACGAGGACCGGCTGCGCAGCCACTTCTTCCACCTCATCGATGCGTTCCGCAAGCACTCGCTCACCGCGGTGGTGACGGCCGAGGCGCCCGATGACTACGGCCCGCGCACGACGCTGGGCGTGGAGGACTTCGTCTGCGACGCGGTGCTGGTGCTGCGCAACCTCATCGACAACGAGCGCCGGCGGCGCACCATCGAGGTGCACAAGTACCGGCGCAGCTCGCACCAGAAGGGCGAGTACCCGTGCACCATCACCGACAAGGGGCTGATGGTGTTCCCCTTCGGGCCCCAGCATATCCACGAGTCCACGGACACCAGCCGGTTCTCCAGCGGCCTCTCGGGCCTGGACGAGATGATGAGCGGCGGGTGGCTGCGCGATTCGATCACCATGGCGCGCGGCCCCGCGGGCAGCGGGAAGACGACGATGGCGGCCATGTACTCGCGCGCCGGAGCCCTGCGCGGCGAGCGCGTGGCGTACTACGGCTTCGAGGAGACGCGGCCCATGCTGCTGCGCAACTTCGCCAACATCGGCCTGCCGATGGACGAGCTCATCAAGAAGGAGCTGGTGCTGCTGGACTGCCGCTACCCCGAGGCCACCAGCCCGGAGGACCTGCTGGTGGAGCTGCGCAGGAGCCTGGAGCTGTTCAAGCCCTCGCTCATCGTGCTGGACAGCATCTCCTCGGTGGCGCACTCCACGTCGGCGCGGGGCTTCCGGCAGTTCATGGTGGGCTTTGCCTCGCTGGTGCGCGAGCACAGCCGCAGCGCGCTGCTGACCCAGACGATCAACGACACGAAGGAGGACGAGCGCACCGCGCCGTTCCTGTCGACGATCGCCGATGCCATCATCTCGCTGGACTACAAGCGGCGGGGCAAGGCGCTGGAGCGCACCATCAGCGTGACGAAGATGCGGGGCTCGCCACACTCGGACGATGCCTTCCGGCTGCGCATCAAGTCGGGCGGGCTGGACGTCGAGGCGCTGCCGGATAACGCCGGCTGAGCATCAGCCCCCGGTGTTGCGCAGGAAGTCGGCGGTGTGGCTGAAGCGCTCCTCGAGGAAGCGCCGCACCCCGCCCGTCACCCCGCGTGCATCCATCGCCTTGTGCATGCAGCGCAGCCACGCGTCGCGCATGTCCGTGTCCACGGGCACCTGGCCGTGGCGCATGCGCAGCCGGGGGTGGCCGTGGCGCTCGATGTAGTGCTGGGGCCCGCCCAGCCAACCGATGAGGAACAGGCCGAAGCGCTGCCGGAGGCCGGGGTCCACCTTGCCAGCGGCATCCAGCGCGTGCAGCCGGGCGAGCGTGGGTTCGCTCGCATCCATGGCGTCGTAGAAGGCATGGGCCAGGGCCATCACCCCCTCTTCGCCGCCCAGGCGATGGAAGGGCATGTCCTCCATGGAGGGGATCCAGTCGTCCGAGGCAGGCGTCTTGAGCTGAGTGGACATGGCGGTGTTCAACCTCAGGAGGGCAGGCGGCATTCTCTCAAGCCCAGCGCTTGGGGCGGGACTTGAGGGTGGAGAGCCCCAGCCGGTCGCACAGGCTCTCGAAGGGAGCGCGGGGGACGCCGGCCCACTGGAGCTGGGCCAGGGTCTCCTTCAGGGGGGCATCCGTCACCACGGTGGCGAGCTTCCTATAAAGGAGGGCTTCCTCGCGGTGCTCGCGCAGGGTGGCGGCGAGCTTGTCCGCGCCACGGGGGCGCACCGTCCAGCCGGAGGCGTCCGGGGGAATGGCCTCCAGGTGGCCGTAGGCGGCCAGCAGCGACGAGGCGCCCTTCTCGCCAAAGCCGGGCAGCCCGGGGATGCCGTCCGCGTCATCGCCCACCAGGGCGAGCAGGTCCGGGATGCTGGAAGGCGGAACGCCGAACTTGGCGCGCACGGCGTCCTCGTCGAACTGCTTCTCCTGGCGGCGGTCCACCTGGACGACTTTGTCGCCGCGCACGCACTGGCCCAGGTCCTTGTCGGGAGTGAGCAGGCGCACCTGCTCCACCTGCGGGGCCCAGCGGGCGGCGGCGGTCGCCAGCGCGTCATCGGCCTCATGGTCCTTCATGGACCAGACGGTGACGCCCAGGGCGCGCACGGCCTCTTCGGCCAGATCGAACTGAGCGAGCAGCTCCGGGGGGACACCCTCCTCGGTCTTGTAGCCGGCGAAGAGCTCGTTGCGGAACGAGCGGATGGGGTTGTCGAAGGCGACGGCGATGTGGCTCACCGCCTCGGCCTTGTCATGCAGCAGGGCGAGCAGCGAGGACATGATGCCCACGGTGGCCTTGGCATCCATCCCATCCGGAGCGGTGTGGCCCGGGCGGGGAGAGAAGTGGGCGCGGAACAGCTCATAAGTGCCATCGACGAGGTGCAGGCGCATGGGCACCGGGAGGTGTACCGCCGTGGCGGCCATGCCGTCACGCTCAACCTGTCTGCCCAGTAGCCGGGCAGCCCCGCGCGAGGCGGATTGCCGGCCCGCCTGGGCGTACACACCTCTGCCAAGGCGGGCCCACGCGCTCGGGCTCGCCGTTGGCTCGGAGGTGGACGATGCGCAACACGCTCCTCGCCGTGGCCCTGGCGGTGCTCACCTTCGGGTGCTCCGCCAAGCGGGTGACGGCGGCCGATGCACCCACGGAGCACCTGGCGGAGTCTCACGCCGCCATCCGCGCCGCCGAGCACAGCGGCGCCGCCCGGGTGCCCGAGGCCGCCGTCTACCTGGGCTTCGCTCAGCAACAGCTGGTGGAGGCCGAACGGCTGATCCGCCAGGGCCGCCATGACGCGGCGGAGCTCCAGCTGCGCCAGGCCTCCGCGGATGCGCAGCTGGCGCTCGCCGTGGCCCGCGCGGTGCCGCTGGAGCACGAGGCGCGGCGGCTGACGAACCAGGCAAACGCGCTGCGCGGCAACACACGGTAGGGCAAGGGAGGAGACACGCCATGCAGGGGTGGAAGCGACGCGTGTGGGGCTGGGCCGCGGCGGCGGGGCTGCTGGCGGGGTGTATCGCGCACGGGCCTCCGCCCAAGGAGCTGCTCGACGCGCGCGAGGCCTACCAACGCGCCTCGACCAACACCGCCGTGAAGCAGGCCAGCTCCGACGAGCTCACCGAGGCCTGGCACGCCCTGCTCGAGGCCGAGCGCGAGTATGACCGCAGCAAGGACTCGCCCAACACGCGCTCGAAGGCGTACGTGGCGCTGCGCAAGGCCATGCTCGCCGAGACGATCGCCCACATCGCCGTGGCCGAGCGCCAGCGCGCCCTGGCCGACCAGGCGCTGCGGCAGACGCAGGAGGCCGAGCGGCGCCGGGCGCTCGCGGAGCTCGAGACGGCCCAGCAGCAGCTCGCCCAGGCGCGGCAGCTCCGGGACGAGGCGGCGCGGATGACCGAGGCCCGCAGGCTCCAGCTGGAGACAGCCCAGCTCCAGGCCGAGGCCCGGCGCCAGCAGGAGCAATTGCAACAGCTGACCGCGGCCGACCGGCAGCGCGCCGAGGCCGAGGCCCAGGCCCAGCGGCTGGCACAGACGGAAGCGCAGCTGCAGGCCGAGCGCCAGGCCCGCGCGGACGCGGAGGCCCGGGCCGACGAGGCACTCGCCAGCCTGGAGCGCGACGGCGAGGTGCAAGTCCAGGAGGACGCGCGAGGCACGGTGCTCACCCTCTCGGGCAGCGTGCTCTTCACCTCGGGCGAGGCGGAGCTGCTGCCCTCGGCACGCAACCGCCTCTCCGAGGTGGCCGAGGCCCTCCAGCAGTCCGACAGCCTGCTCACCATCGAGGGCCACACCGACGCGCAGGGGCCGGACCTGCTCAACGAGGAGCTCTCGCTGCGGCGCGCCGAGCGGGTGCGCGACTTCCTCATCTCGCGCGGCGTCCAGCCGGATCGCGTCGCGGTGCGCGGCCTGGGCGAGTACCGGCCCGTGGCCAGCAACTCCACCGCCGAGGGCCGCGCCAACAACCGCCGGGTGGAGATCGTCCTCCAGCGCGGCACGGACTCCAACGCCACCGGCATCGGCGGCAGCGGGCGGGACAAGCAGCGCTGATCCTCGAAATGGCGGGCCCGGAAGCGTTAGGCTGCACCCGTCCCCATGGCCGCCTCCGACTCCGCGCCTGTCCTGCTGACCACCGAGCGGCTGCATCTGGCCATGCTTCCGCCGGATGCGGCCGGGCGCGTGCTGGCCTACCACCAGGTGAACGAGGACCACCTGGGCCCCGTGTCTCCCGCCCGCCCGCCCACCTTCTTCACGCTCATGTACTGGCGCACCCGGCTGGCGCAGGACCGCGAGGATCTGCGCAATGACGTGGCCCTGCGCCTGTACCTGCTGCCCCGCGAGCAGCCGCTCAGCTCCGCGCCCGTCATCGGCACCATCAGCTTCACCAACATCCGCCGCGGCCCGCTGCAGGCCGCCGAGCTGGGCTACGGGCTGGACTTCCGCTACGAGGGCAAGGGGCTGATGACCGAGGCGCTGCGCACCGCGTGCGCTCACGCCTTCGAGGCCCTGGGGCTGCACCGGCTCCAGGCCAGCCACCTGCCCGAGAACCTGCGCAGCGCCGCGGTGCTGCGCCGCCTGGGCTTCGCCGTCGAGGGCTACGCGCGCGACTACCTGCTCATCAACGGCCTCTGGAGAGACCACGTCCTCACCGGCCTGATCGCCCCCGGTGACTCGGACCGGGATCAACGCTGAATCAGGTGTTTACGCGCTTACACCGTTCCCCGGGCATCATAAAAATTCCTTCCTTAGCATTTTTTTATTGTATTCCTGCAAAAATCTGAATAATTTGCGGTCCGCACTCGGCACTTCTTTCAGCCCACTGCCCGCCGAGTGCCGTCGGGATTCCGCAAATGCAGAGGGGGAGCAACTCCATGAAAAAGCAGATGATGGCCTGTTCGCTGGTAGCGCTGCTCTGGGCTGTGCCCAGCGCGGCGGGCCAGAAGACCTGGACGCTGGATGGTGAGTTCGACACCGGCGTGCTGGACAGCGTGAACCACGACGCGCCCAACAACCACCAGCTGCAGCTGAACACCAGCTCCAGCACCGAGCCGTACATCTGGATCGCCAACTACGCCCAGGACACCGTGACCAAGATGGACACGCGTACGGGCAAGCAGGTGGCCAAGTACCACTCGGCGCTGGTGCGCAACTGGGACGGCTCGGTGCCCACGGTGGCCCCCATCGGCGGCGGCTGCAACTCTCCGTCGCGCACCGCGGTGGATGGCAGCGGCAACGCGTTCGCCGTCAACCGCGGCGTGTGCCCCAGCAACTCCGCCTCGGTCACCAAGTACGCCGGCTCGCTGAGCGCCTGCGTGGACCGCAACGGCAACGGGGTGATTGAGACCTCCAGCGACGTGAACGGCAACGGCCTCATCGAGATGAACGCCACCGAGTTCAAGGGTCAGGCGGATGAGTGCATCCTGTACACCAAGAACTTCGCCGCCCCGGGTGACCTGGGCCGCGGCGCCGCGGTGGACGCCGACCAGAACCTCTGGGTGAGCGGCTACGGCAGCTCCAAGCTCTGGAAGCTCAACGGCGCCACGGGCGCGCTGCTGCAGGTGATCGACGCGCGCTCGCAGTCGCACCTGCCCAGCTACATCTACGGCATCGCCATTGGCCCCAACGGCTTCATCTACACCTCGGACATCAACAACCGCTACCTGATGAAGATCAACCCCAACGCCCCGGTGGGCAGCCAGGTGGTGCGTACGCTGCTGTCGCCCAAGCCCACCTACGGCCTCGCGGTGGACAAGGACGGCGTGGCGTGGCTGGGCCTCTGGGACAACTCGGGCGGCAACATCGTGCGCGCCGACTTCACCGCGGGCACCGTGACGCTGCACGGGGCTGGCCAGGGCGCGTGCAACGGCCTGACGCGCGGCGTGGCGGTGGACCAGAACGGCGACGTGTGGACCTCGTGCTTCTCGACCAACCGGCTGCTGAAGTTCAACTCGGCGGGCGTGCTGCTGGGCAGCTGGGCGGTGGGCTCGGGCCCGGTGGGCGCGGCGGTGGACGGAGACCGGAAGATCTGGACGGTGAACCAGAGCGGCGACACGGCCACGCGGTTCGACCCGGTGACGAACACCACGCAGTCGTTCCCCACGGGCGGCTCGCCCTATTCGTACTCGGACATGACGGGCTTCCAGCAGCGCAACTTCACCCAGCGCCAGGGTGACTGGACGGCGGTGCACGACTCGGGCATCGAGGACGCCATCTGGGGCGCGGTGCTGTGGAACCGCGAGCCGCAGGGCAGCGTGCCGGCCGGCACCAGCATCACCGTGGAGGCGCGCACCGCCAACACGCAGGCGGCCCTGGCCAACACGGCCTGGGTCCCCGTGGCCAACGGCGCGGCGCCGGGCCTGGCGGACGGCCGCTTCATCGAGGTGCGCACCACGCTGCGCATCCAGACGGGCACGGTGTCCCCGGTGCTCAGCGACGTGACGGTGTCCTTCACCGCGCCGACGACGTGCTTCGACGTGAACCTGAGCGACTACAACCTGTTCGTGCTGCAGGACTACAACCTGGGCGCGGACATCCTGGGCAAGGCCGCGGCCGGTGGCAACATCACCATGAGCAACTTCTCGGTGGGCGTGGGCCTGCCGGCGGCCGACACGGCCAACGTGCTGGTGGCCGGCGGCAACCTGAACCTGGCCAACGGCGCGGTGTGGGGTGACGCGGTGTACGGCGGCGCCTTCAACGCGGACACCTCGGTGAGCTTCCCGCGCGGCGCGGCCTCGCAGGGCACGCCCATCGACTTCGTGGCGCGTGGCAACGAGCTGCGTCAGCTGTCCGCGCGCCTGGCGGCCCGGCCGGCCAACGGCACCACCACGGTGGAGAGCTGGGGCGGCGTGTTCTTCACCGGTACGGATCCGGCGGTGAACGTGTTCCAGGTGAACGCCAGCGACCTGGCCAGCGCCTGGACGCTGTTCTTCAACGCTCCGGCCGGCTCGCTCGTGGTCGTCAACGTGGCGGGCACCGCGGGCACGCTGCGCGGCGGCCACGTGTTCAACGGCGGCATCGACCAGACGGGCGTGCTGTTCAACTTCGCCAACGCCACCACGTTCAACGCCGACGGCTACGGCCTGTGGGGCACGCTGCTGGCGCCCTACGCGGACGTGACGTTCAACAACGGCAGCTTCGATGGCGGCATCTACGCGAAGTCCATGACGGGCAACGCCGAGGGCCACATCAACGCGCTGATCAACCGCACCATCTGCGAGTAACCGCCAGGCGGAGGCAGGCCCCCTACCGGGCTTGCCTCGGCCCCGGCTGGCGGTGAGCCGCGGTAACGAAAACGGCCGGTGCCCGGAAGTCCAGGGCGCCGGCCGTTGGTTTTGCGGGGGCCTGCTTCCGGCCTACTTGGGGGCGGCCGGCTGCGCCACGGTGTTGAGCTTGCCCTTGGCGTAGCGGTAGCGCTTCACGCTCTCGGTGCGCGACTTCTCGGCGCCCGTGGCCAGCACCACCTGCGTCTCGGTGCGGCGCACCTCCACGTCCAGCCCGTCAGCGCCCGGCGTCATCGTCACCGCGCTGGCCACCATCTGCTTGGTGTCGCCCTGGAGGTGGTGCAGCTCCTCGTCCACCACCAGCAGCTCCCGGGGCGTGCCGCGCTCCAGGGCGGACAGCACGCGGCGCCAGCCGCTCAGCCCCTGGCCCTTCACGCCCTCCACCAGCTCCAGCACCGGCGGCGAGCCCGCCACCTCGCGCACGTTGACGGACAGCACCGCGCCGCGCCGGGGCAGGGCGCGCGCCCGGGCCGCCTTGCCCGAGCCGGTGCCCAGCGCCAGGTAGCCCAGGCAGGCGTCATCCGCGGACGCGGAGTACAGGAGCACCGCCGCCTTGCCCGCCCCCGCCGAGGCGGGCAGCAGGTGCCGCTCGGTGAAGCGCTGGCACCACTCGCGATGGGCGGCGGGCGCCTTCTGGAAGAGCAGCGCCGCGGCCTCCGCGTCCGTCATCACCTCGCCCGGGGCCAGGGGCTGCAGCGGGGCCAGCAGGGTGTAGTAGGTGCTCTGCGCATGGGGCTTGACCGCGGCCACCGGAGACTTCTCCCCCTGGAAGGTCTGCTCCGGCTCCAGCTTGGAGACGGAGAGCACGCGCCCGGGGGGCACCAGGGGCATGTCCTCCTTCTCGGGCTTGGCCTTGCGCCACAGCTGCACCTCCCGGGTGACGCGGGCGTCAAAAGGCGGAGCGGGGGCGGCCGGAGCGGCAGGCAAGCCAGCAGGCGTCTCAGCGCTCACAGGCCCAGCTCCCACCAGGGTGAAGAGGGACATGGCGCCAAGCAACCTGCGGGAAGACGGAGATTTCATGGGAGCGGTTTCCGAGAGAGTGGATGTGGAAGCTATCGTTGGGCGCGCAAGGCCAGCAAGTCACGGGAGAGTGCAATGAAGGCGTCCGGCATCATCACGGTTCTGGGGGGCGTGGGAGCGCTGCTGCTGCTGGGGCTCATGGTGGTGATGGGCGGAGATGAGTCCGAGCCGGTGCGCGCTCCCGTCTCCGAGTCCCGCGTGGGCACCCCCGCCTCCGAGAGCGTTCCCCGGGGGCGCGCGGGCACGGCCTCGCAGGCCGCCGGCACAGTGCCCTCGCGCCCGGACATCACCAAGGTGCAGCCCTCCTCCGAGTCCACGGCGCGGCCCTCCACCTCCCCGGGAGGCCCCGGCGGTGGCGGCACGGCGTCCGCTCCGGCCCAGCCTGGCATGGCGGGCAGGGTGGGCACGGTGGACGCGCCGGGCGCGGGGGACGCCCCGGGCGTGGGCGCTGCACCTGGCGCGGCCGTCCCCGCCGGACAGCCGAGCGAGGTGGACAAGGTGCTCGAGGTAGCCCGGCGCGCGCCCCGCGAGGACGATCGCCTCAACGCCGTGCGGTGGCTGGGAGAGCACGGGGCGCCCCAGCAGTTCGACGCGCTGCAGGACATTCAGATCAATGATCCATCCCCCCAGGTGCGCAAGGCGGCCGAGCTTGCCGTGAACACGCTGCGCGAGCGCCGGGCGAAGGAGCCCTTCCCCGGGGTGACGCCCAAGAAGGATCCGCAGGACTATATGCGCGACGTCGCCCTGCCCTCCCGCTGAAGTCCGCGCCCTCGTCCCTGGCCCATGCCCCCTCATCGAGCTTCTATCGCCGAGCAGCAGAGCGCCTTGCCCGCCCCGACGGACGCCGAGCGCGCGCTGCTGCTGGAGCAGCTGGAGGCCAGCCGCAGGCTGCTCAACGCGCTCACCCTGGTGCACTCGGAGCTGGTGAACCGGGGAGACCCCCGCGTCCTCTTCGAGCAGCTGCTCACGCTGGTGCTGGAGCTGACGCGCAGCGAGTACGG
Organism: Myxococcaceae bacterium; assembly: GCA_035296065.1. Classification (GTDB taxonomy): domain Bacteria; phylum Myxococcota; class Myxococcia; order Myxococcales; family Myxococcaceae; genus DATHBR01. The sequence goes on from DATHBR010000055.1 coordinate 177,354, forward strand.
CTTCATTGGCGAGGTGCTCCACACGCCCGAGGGCGCGCCCTACCTGCGCCTGCAGGCCCTCATCCGCCTCACCGCCTCGGACGATGCGCACGCGCTGCACGCCACCAGCGCGCTCGAGCTCCGGGAGCTGCGCGAGCCCTGGGCCCCGGTGCTCACCCTGGGCAAGCGGGTGTTGGCCACCCTGCCCGCCGGGGCGCCGCAGACCCTGGGGCTGCCGCTGGAGCTGCCCCCCATCAGCACCTTCGCCGGGCTGCCCTTCAAGGCCTTCTCCGAGGTGGTGGGCATGCTGGGCATCGCCAACCGGCCTGGCGGCTATGACGAGCGCGTGGCCGAGTTCCTACAGCCCCTGCTCACCACCTGCAGCAACGTCATCCACGCGCTGCGCAACGAGGAGCGCCGCCGTCAGACCGAGCAGGCGCTGCGGGCGCAGCAGGAGCAGATGCGCAAGCTGGCCCTGGTGGCCGCCCGCACCAGCAACGCGGTGATCATCACCGACGCGCGGGGCTTCACCGAGTGGGTCAACGATGGCTTCACCCGCATCACCGGCTACACGCTGGAGGAGGTACAGGGGCGCAAGCCCGGCGAGCTGCTGCAGGGGCCCGGAACGGATCCGCGCGACATCGAGCTGATGGGCCAGGCGGTGCGCCGGGGCGAGAGCGTCACCGTCGAGCTGCTCAACTACTCCAAGGAGGGCACCCCGTACTGGAGCTTCGTGGAGATCCAACCGGTGCGGGACGAGGCGAACCGGCTGGTGAACTTCGTGGCCATCGAGAGCGACGTCACCCCGCGGCGGCAACTGGAGCACCTGGTGGCGCAGAGCGCCGAGCGGCTGCGGCTGGCCCTGGAGAGCGCGGAGGATGGGCTGTGGGACTGGGACATGCGCACCGGGCGCTTCACGGTCAGCCCGCGCTACCTGGGCATGCTGGGCTATGAGGTGGGCGCGCTGGAGCCCAGCATCGACGTGTGGCGCCAGCAGCTGTGCCACCCCGAGGACCTGCCCGAGGCCGAGCGGCGGCTGCGCGAGCACCAGGACGGCCTCAGCCCGATGTTCGAGCTCGAGCACCGCCTGCGGCACAAGAGCGGCCGGTGGGTGTGGGTGCTGGGCCGGGCCAAGGTGGTGGCGCGCAACAAGCACGGCCAGCCCACGCGCATGGTGGGAACCAACGCGGACATCACCTCGCGCAAGCATGCCCAGGAGCGGCTGCAGGCCTTCATCCAGGCCATCCCGGACCTGATCATCCGGGTGCGCGCCGATGGCACCTGCCTGGACTTCAAGGCCTCGGCCCACGAGCCGCCGATGATGCCGCCCCAGGCCCTCATCGGGAAGAACCTGTTCACGCTGCCCTTCCCTCCCCAGCTGATCAACCCCTTCCGGGAGAAGCTTGGGCAGGTGCTGAGCAGCGGCGCGCTGGAGGTGTACGAGTACTCCCTGGAGACGCCGCCCGGGCTGCAGCACTACGAGACGCGCGTGGTGCGCAGCGACGTGGACGAGGTGGTGTGCATCGTGCGCAACATCACCGAGAGCAAGACGGCCGAGGAGCAGCAGCGCCGCCAGGCCGAGCAGCTGGAGGAGCGGGTGCGCCTGGTGACGCGGGAGCTGGAGTCGCGGCAGGCCCAGCTCATCCAGTCCGAGAAGCTGGCCTCGCTGGGGCAGATGGCGGCCAGCATCGCGCATGAGATCAACAACCCGGTGAGCTACGTCTCCAGCAACCTGTCCACGCTGGAGAGCTACATCTCGGTGCTGCGCCGGCTGCTGGACTTCTACCTCCAGGTGGAGCGGCAGCTGGGCCCCGCGCCGGCCGAGCCGGTGGCCCGGCTGCTGGAGCAGGCGCGCGCGCTGCGCGAGCAGGAGAAGCTGGACGAGCTGCTGCGGGACATGGACGAGCTTCTGGAAGACTCACGCGAGGGCACCGCGCGCATCCGCGAGTTCATTCAGGGGCTCAAGACGTTCGTGCGCGAGGAGTCCGGCGAGCCGCAGCTGGCGGACCTCAACAAGGGCGTGATGATGACGCTGCGCATGCTGCGCCACGAGTTCAAGCAGAAGTGCGAGGTGCACTGTGAGCTGGCGCCGCTGCCGCTGATGCGCTGCTTTCCCACGCAGCTCAACCAGGTCTTCATGAACCTGCTGGTCAACGCGGTGCAGGCCATCGAGCAGCGCGGCGTCATCCACGTCACCAGCGTCAAGGAGGGCGACGAGGCGGTGGTGCGCATCCGCGACACCGGCCCGGGCATGAGCCAGGAGACGCTCTCGCGCATCTTCACCCCCTTCTTCACCACCAAGCCCGCCGGCCAGGGCACCGGCCTGGGCCTGAGCATCTGCTACGCCATCATCAACAGCCACAAGGGCCGCATCGAGGTGCACAGCGAGCTGGGTAAGGGCACCACCTTCACCGTGCGCCTGCCCATCGTCACCCAGTAGCGGGTCGGGCCACCGGTGCGCTCGGGAACCCGGGTATTATCCCCCTGTCATCGAGATGGGGTGGGCTCATGAACGGAATCACCACACGGGCCGTTGCCGTACTGTGCGCCGTCGCGCTCGCGGGGCTGGGGGCCTTGTTCGCCCTGCGCTCGCGTGAAGCGGCGCCCTCCGCCCCTGGGGACGAGGTGCCCGCCGCGCTTCGCAAGCGGGTGCGCATCGCGCTCATCATGGAGCTGTCCTCGGGCGCTCACGCCACCCAGTACCTGGAGGGCGCCCGGAGCGAAGCGGCCGCCCTGGGCTTCAGCCTCGAGGTGCTGGATGCGAGGCATGACCGGCAGAAGATGGCCGAGCTGCTCGAGAACGCCGTGCTCAGCCAGGCCGACGGCATCATGCTCTCTCACGGCGATCCGCGGGTGCTGCTCAAGGGCGCCCAGCGCGCCGTGGACAAGGGCATTCCCCTGGTCGCCTTCGACTGCGAGCTGCCCCTGCCCGCGGTGAACAAGGTGGATCAGAACGACCACAAGATCGCCGAGCTCGGCCTGTCGCGCATCCTCCAGGACACCAGCGGCAAGGCGCGCCTGGTGCACATCTGGGTCCCCGGGTATGCGCCCATGGACAAGCGCATGGAGACATACACCCGCTTCGTGGCCAAGCACCCCGGCCTGCGCGAGCTCGAGCGCTTCGGCAAGGTGACCAACAACACCTCGCTGCAGACCGAGGTGGCGATGAACGAGCTGCTCCAGAAGTACCCCCGGGGCTCCATCGACGTCGTCTGGGCCACCTGGGACGAGTTCGCCAAGGGCGCCGGCAGCGCCATCCGCAAGGCCAACCGCGGCGAAATCAAGCTCTATGGCATTGATCTCTCCGACGAGAACCTGGCGCTGATCCAGGATCCCATCAGCCCGTGGCTCGCCACCGTGGGCGTGTCTCCGGCGGCGATTGGCCGCGTACAGGTGCGTATGTTGGCCTACCGGATCGCTGGCTACCCGGTGCCCGAGCGCTACTCGCTGCAGCCGGTGCTCGTCTCCCGGGAGATGCTGCCGACGAACGAGCGCGTCACCATGGCCTCGCTGCACAAGTACGTGCCGGGGTTCGGCGATGCGACGGACTTCAATGATGCGTGGATCCAGAAGCTGAAGGAGCAAAGCGGCCGGTAACAGCCTCGTCACAGGCCTTGAGCGGCCTGCGCCGAGGGAGTAACGCACCTGCGCACGAGGTGACCCGCGTGCAAGCATCCATCAAGTTCAAGCTCAACGTGCTGCTGCTCACGCTCGTGACGGCGATGAGCGCGGCCTCGTTCGTCGTCTACCACTTCACCACGCGGAGCATCGACTCGTACGAGCTCATCCTGGAGAACCTGCTCAGCGTGAGCCGCATCCCGGAGCTGGTGCTCGAGGTGAACCGCGACCTGGCGTCCTATCAGCGCGCCGCGGCGCCCGAGCTCAAGGCCTCCATCGAGGGCCGCATGGCGGAGCTGGTGCGCCTGAGCCGCGAGGTGCAGGACAAGACGCCCGCCTCGCACGTGGACAGCGCCATCACCATCGACGGGGTGAGCGGCATCATCGGCAGCCTGCGGGAGAACGTCGCCGTGGCGCTGGCGCAGATCGACGCTCAGCAGCGGACCGCGCGGCTGGTGGAGAGCGTGGAGACCGTCGACAAGATCGTCGGCTTCTCGCGGTATAACGTGGACACGTACGTGGCCCAGGAGCTGCGCAACATGGTCCCCATGCGCGCGCAGACGTACCGGGACAACCGCAACCTGAGCCTGGCGCTGCTCTCCTTCGTCCTGATGGTGGGCGCGTGCGCGCTGGGGCTGGGAATCCTCTTCACCAACCGCGTCATCGTCAGGCCGCTGGGCGAGGTCATCGTCGCCTCGAGGAAGCTGGCCGAGGGCCGCTTCGAAGGAGTCGTCTCCCAGCGGCGCAATGACGAGATTGGCGCCCTGGCCACCGCCTTCCAGCAGATGCAGGGGGTGTTGGACCGGCTGCTCCGGGAGACCTCGCGCCTGTTCGATGCGTTCCGGCAGGGCCGGATGGACGTGCGCGGCGAGGCGGCGGCCTTCTCGGGCAGCTACCAGCAGCTCGTCTCGGGCATCAACAACGTGATTGATGCGGTGGCCGCCAGCGGCGAGCAGGTGCGACAGACCCACGAGCTGCTGCTGGCGCAGGTGGAGGAGCGGCAGCGCGCGCAGCGCGAGCGCGACGCGATGCACACGCAGCTGCTGGACACCGCGCGCAAGGCCGGCATGGCGGAGATCGCCACCAGCGTGCTGCACAACCTGGGCAACGCGCTGAACAGCGTGAACATCGCGGCGGAGTCCTCGACGGACCTCGTCAAGCGGTGGCGCGTCCGGGATGTCTCGAAGGTGGCGGACATGCTCGAGGAGCATCGGCACGAGCTGACCGCGTTCTTCGGAGAGAACGGGCGCGGAAAGCTGGTTCCGGCGTACCTGCGCAAGCTCGTCGAGGTGCTCGATGAGGACCGGGCGCAGGTGCTCGCCGAGCTCCAGGAGCTGACGCGGATGCTGGACCATGCGAAGGAGGTCGTCGCGTGGCAGCAGAGCTACGCGGGGGTGGCCGGCGTCCGGGAGGAGATCTCCCCGGTGGTGCTGGTGGAGGATGCGCTGCGCATCACCAAGGTGGAGCGGGACGGTGAGCGCATCACCATCGAGAAGCAGTTCGCCGAGGTGCCGGTGCTGAGCGTGGAGCGGCACAAGGTGGTGCAGATCCTGGTGAACCTGATCAGCAACGCCGCCAGCGCCATCGAGCGGTCAGGCCGGCCGCAGGGCACCCTCACCCTGAGGCTCCGAGCGGAGGGGGGCAAGGCGGTGACGTTCGAGGTGGGCGACAACGGCATCGGAATACCGGCGGAGAACATGGCCCGGCTGTTCCAGTACGGCTTCACCACGCGCGAGGGCGGGCACGGCTTCGGGCTGCACAGCTGCGCCATCACGGCGCTCGAGCTCGGAGGGGAGATCAAAGCCGCGAGCAAGGGGGCCGGCAAGGGCGCCTGCTTCATGCTGACCTTGCCGGTCCAGGCGGGCTGAGGCGCTACGCTACGTGCCGCGCTTCGTCATGTCGAAGAGCGCCCGGGCCTGGGGGCCGAGGAAGCCGTCGAAGCCCCCGGAGCGCTGGGCGATCTCGAAGTAGGCGTAGGGCCAGGCGCGGCTGCCTCCACCTTTGAGCGTCACCGGCAGCGGCGCCGCGTGGGTGGCCGTCTGCCGCAGGTGCGTGCCCGGAGCGCCCTCGATGTCCGCCTTCATGGGCACGCCGGCCTCGCGCATGCGCCGCTGCCACGCTTCCACGTCATCCACCGAGCCGGTGAAGTGATTCACCTTGCGGCCGAAGGCCAGCAGCCAGGCGCCGTACTGAGACTCCTTCTCCAGCTCCAGGAGCGCGGACTCCTCGGGCGGCGGCGGCGCGGAGAACCACTGGGCCAGCGCCTCCACGGACTCGGGAGGCGGAGGATCCTCCGGCAGCGCGGAGAGCAGCTGCCGGGCGCGTGGAGAGAGCTCCTCCTGCTTCAGCTCGGAGATGAAGACGCGCGGCAGCCCCTCGGGGTGGGCCATGTAGATGGCGGCCAGGTGCGTGTCCGGGAAGGTGTACTCGCCCGCGCGCTTCCAGCCGAGCCGCTCGAACACCCGCTCGAACAGGGCAATGCCGCCGCCGGGCCGCGCCAGCGAGCGCAGGGCGACGTGATCATTGCGGAAGCTGCCTCCGGACAGCTGGACGAAGGTCCGCGCGTAGGGCACCTCGGCGGCGTAGCGGTCCCACAGCAGATCGAGCAGGCGCACGGCGGGTGAGCTCATGCGGCCCTTCATAGCTGGCCCGGGCGGTAGCGCACCACCGTCACCTCCAGGTCCTCCGTGCCGGGCTCCAGCGCCGCGCGCATGATGGCCAGCGCCCGCTCCTCGTCGAAGCCGCCGCTGCCCGCGCCGATGATGGGGAAGGCCAGCGAGCGCCACCCCTGCTCCCGCGCCCGCGCGAGCGCGTGCTTCACCGAGTCCCGGATGGACTGCTCCGAGGCGCGCCACAGCAGGTTGATGCCCGCCACGTGGATGATGCCCCGGTACGGCAGCCGCCCCGCCGAAGTCACCACCGCCGTGCCCAGCGGCATCGCGCCCACCCGCCGCAGCTCCCGGAACGGCTGCAGGCCCCCGCGCCGCTTGATGGCGCCCGACACACCCTGCGGCAGCAGCAGCCACCACGGCAGGATGTTCCGGTTCCATGCGTTGACGATGGCGTCCACGCGCTGCTCCAGCAGATCCCCGTCGACGACTCGAACCACGCAGTGCCTCCCGTGCCCTGGGTTCATATCCTTATATAGGCGCGTGGCCCCAGGCGGGATGGCCCACGAGACGATGGCGTCCGGCGCCACCACCGGCTACGCCTGCCGGCCATGACGAAGACAACCAAGGTAGCGGCGGTGTTCGGCGTGGGCCCGGGCCTGGGCGAGGCGGTGGCCCGGCGCTTCGCTCAGGAGGGCTACACGGTGGCGCTGCTGGCGCGCACGGAGGCCACGCTGCGCGAGGTGCAGGCCCGCCTCACCCAGGCCGGCGCCAGCGCGGAGGTGTTCCCCGCGGACGCCGGGGACGCGGGCTCCGTGGCCGCCGCGTTCTCCCGGGTGCGCGCCGAGCTGGGCCCGCCCGAGGTGCTCGTCTACAACGCGGGGGCCTTTCAGATGGGCGGCATCCTCGAGCTGGACCCGGCCACCTTCGAGTCCGCCTGGCGGGTGAACTGCCTCGGGGGCTTTCTGTGCACGCGCGAGGTGCTGCCCGCCATGCTCGAGCGCGGCCGTGGCACCCTGCTCTTCTCCGGCGCCACCGCCTCACTGCGCGGCAGTGCCCGCTTCTCTGGGCTGGCCGTGGGCAAGTTCGGCTTGCGTGCGCTCGCGCAGTCGGTGGCCCGCGAGTTCGGCCCCCGCGGCATCCACGCCGCCCACGTCATCATCGACGGGCAGATCGACACCGCGCGCGTGCGCTCCATGGTGCCGGGCCGCGACGCCGCCTCGATGCTCGCCCCGGAGGCCATCGCCGAGAGCTACTGGCAGCTCCATGCTCAGCACCCCAGCGCGTGGACGCAGGAGCTGGACCTGCGGCCCGCCAGCGAGAAGTTCTGATCAGGGAAAAAAAAGCGGCAGCGCGCGCCTCGAAGCACCTCTGGGAGGGAGTATGGCTGAAGGCACGCGCCGCCGCGAAAACCGCCGCACACGGGTTGAACACCCGAAGCGAGCAACTAGTTACAGGCAGGGTCTGACAAAGCCACTTCTTCATGCGCCGCCGCGGCTCGTCGCTGGTACAGCAGCCGAGGGAGTACGACTGCCCCGCACACTGTCCGCGGCGTAGAGCAGCACCGCTATCCAGATGAGCAGAAATGTAACAGCGTGGCGAGAAGTGAAGGGCTCGCCATAGGCCAGCACCGCCAGGGCGAGCTGACACGTGGGCGCCAGGTACTGAATGATGCCGATGGTGGAGTAGCGCAGCCGCTTGGCGGCCAGGGCGAACCACAGCAGCGGCAGCGCGGTGGCCACGCCGCTGCACAGCAGCAGCAGCGACTCGCGCGGAGTGCCCGGCAGCCAGCGGCCCTGCGCCAGCGGCACCAGCCCCAGGTAGAGCACCGCCACCGGCGCGGCGAAGCCCGTCTCCACCGCCAGGCCCGTGAGCGGCTCCACCGGAGCCACCTTGCGCACCAGCCCGTAGAAGCCAAAGGTGAGCGCCAGCACCAGCGACACCCACGGCAGCACGCCCAGGCCCACCGTGAGGTAGAGCACGCCCACCGCCGCCAGGCCCACCGCCACCAGCTGCAGCGGGCGCAGCCGCTCGCCCAGCACCACGCGCGCCAGCACCACGTTGAGCAGCGGGTTGATGTAGTAGCCCAGGCTGGCCTCCAGCACGTGGCCGGTGTTGACCGCCCAGATGAAGAGAAACCAGTTGGAGGAGATGAGCGCGGTGGACAGCAGCAGCGCGGCCAGGGTTTTGCGCTGGCTCAGCGCGCGGCGCACCTCGGGCCAGCGCCGGAAGGCGGTGAGCATCCCCAGCATGAAGAGGAAGGACCACAGCACCCGGTGCGCGATGAGCTCCAGCGGCGGCACCCCGGTGAGCTGCTTCCAGTAGATGGGGAACAGGCCCCAGGCCAGGTACGCCGCCAGGGCATAGGCGAACCCCGTGGCGCGCGTGGCCTCCGGGCTCTCGCTCGACATCACGGCGCTCTCTCTCTGGGCCCCCTGCACCGGCGGCTCATAACAGGCCCCGCCGGCCCTGTCCTCACCACTCAGGGGGGAGGCGACACGCCCAGGCACCTGCCCGGCCACCTGCTGGGGAGCCTGCTTTGCCAGCGGGATTTAACGCAGCGCGACGTTGATTACTACCGACCGGTCGGTAGGCTTGTTGTTAGAGTCTCTTGCGCTGGAAGGAGCACGTACGTGACACCCACGGGCCGGAGGCCGGATGACACAGAGCGCTACCGGACCATCCTGGAGACAGCGGCGCGGTTGATTCGCGAGCGCGGCTACGAGGGCACCTCCATGCAGGAGATCGCCGCCGCGTGCCAGCTGACGAAGGCGGGGCTCTACCACCACATCCAGAACAAGGAGCAGCTGCTCTTCGCCATCATGAATTACGGCATGGACCTGTTCGAGAACCAGGTCCTGGAGCGGGTGAAGGACATCGCGGATCCGGTGGAGCGGCTGAGCGCGTGTATGCGCCGCAACATCGAGCTGGTGACGCGCGGGGCGTGCAAGGAGGTCATCATCATCCTGCACGAGCACGCCACGCTCACCGGAGAGGCGCGCGAATACATCGACCGGCGCAAGAAGCTCTACGTGCGCTTTCTGGAGAGCACCTTCGCCGAGGCGGTGAAGCTGGGGCGCATGCGCCCGGTGGACCCCACCATCGTGGCGTTCTCGTTCCTGGGCATGGTGCTGTGGGTCTACAAGTGGTTCAAGCCGGACGGGCGGCTGACCGAGGACCAGATCGCCGACGGCATGGTGGCGCTGTTCTTGAACGGCGTGGCGCTGCCGGGGGCGGCGTCGGGTGAGGAGCCCTGAGGCGCCAGGCCGCATTTCCATTCATCAGGAAAGACATCGGAACATGAAGAGAACCGTTGGAATCGAAGCGCTGGCCATCGCCGTTCCCCGCCGCTACGTGGACATCGAGGAGCTGGCGCGGGCGCGCGGGGTGGATCCGGCCAAGTACACCTCGGGGCTGGGCGCGAAGGAGATGGCGGTGGCGGATCCAGGCGAGGACTCGGTGGCGCTGGCGGCTTCGGCGGCGGCGCAGCTGGTGCGCACCCACGACGTGGACCCGTCGCGCATCGGCATGCTGGTGGTGGGCACGGAGACGGGGGTGGACCACTCCAAGCCGGTGGCCTCGCACGTGCAGGGGCTCTTGAAGCTGCCCAGGGCGATGCGCGTGTTCGACACGCAGCACGCGTGCTACGGCGGCACGGCGGGGCTGATGGCGGCCACGGAGTGGATCGCCTCGGGCGCGGCGGCGGGCCGGGTGGCGGTGGTGGTGTGCTCGGACATTGCCCGGTACGGGCTGAACACGGCGGGCGAGCCCACGCAGGGCGCGGGGGCGGTGGCGCTGCTGGTGTCCGAGCAGCCGGACCTGCTGGCGCTGGACGTGGGGCTCAACGGCTCGTGCAGCATGGACGTGTACGACTTCTGGCGGCCGGTGGGGCGGCGCGAGGCGCTGGTGGACGGGCACTACTCCATCCAGTGCTACCTGGACGCGCTGTCGGGGGCGTACCGCGGCTGGCGCGAGCGGGCGCTGGCGCACGAGGTGGTGCGCTGGGGGCAGAGCCTGCCGGGCGAGCAGCTCGCGCGCATTCTGTACCACGTGCCCTTCTGCAAGATGGCGCGCAAGGCGCATACGCAATTGCGGCTGAGTGATTTGGAGGACCAGCCGAACGCGCCGGCGATGACGGCCGAGGCGCGCGAGGAGCGGGCGAAGTCGAGCGCGAGCTTCGAGGCGCAGGTGGCCTCGTCACTGACGCTCAACTCGCGGGTGGGCAACGTGTACACGGCCTCGCTGTACCTGGCGCTGGCGGGGCTGCTGCACGGCGAGGGCGCGGCGCTGGCGGGGCAGCGGCTGGGGCTGCTGTCCTACGGCAGCGGCTGCGCGGCGGAGTTCTTCTCGGGCGTGGTGGGGCACGAGGCGGCCCGGCGCATGGCGCGCTCGGACCTGGAGTCGGTGATGGCGCGGCGTGAGCGCGTCCCGGTGGCCGAGTACGAGCGCATCATGAACCTGCCGTACGACGCGCCCGAGGCGGTGGCTCCGGCGCCGGGCACGTTCCGGCTGGCGGAGATCCGCGACCACAAGCGCCGCTACGTCGAAGGTACGTAGGACGGATCAGCGGAACGAGTCCACGATGCGGTGCAGGGTGTCGGCCATGATCAAGAAAGAAACCGCCGCGCAGGTGCTCTCGCTGGCTCGTGAGGCGTCGGCGAAGCTCAATGAGTCCATCAAGATAGTACAAGCCAGCGAGACATCTGAATCCTTCGAGCTTTATCGAACGGCGGCTGGGCAGGCCATGGGCGAGTTGTACTTCTTGATCATCGAGCCAATCCTCGCTCAGCATCCTGACTTGACGCCACCCGGGCTTCAGACCGCCGCTGCTCCCGCTTCGAAGCAGGACGAGTAGTACGCCAAGTGCTGGCTGATCGCCCGTGTCGAGACCGCGAAGCCCGAGCAGTTCGCCACCCCGCTGTCGCGCCCCAGCCGCGATGATGAGCGCACCCTGCGCGCCTGTTTCACCTCAGCGGAACGAGTCCACGACGTAGACTCCGGCTGACGAGAACTCGAGGATGGCGGTTCCCGACTTGGACTCCGGACGCTTCTTCATTTGACCACGGGCGAGCCGGGCCACTGCGCAGATCGGGATCCTGTCCCGGTCGGGCGGATGTGCCTCGTAGTACCGGATGACGACCTGAGGCCCTCCGGTCCAGACGCGCCCATAGAGCCGCGTGGCGGGGGAGAGCGGACCGAAGCGGGTATTCAGAACGCTTTCAATCGGGCCGTCATAGAGGGTAATCGGGCTATCGTCAGCTTGATTCGCGTCCAGTTCCACGTCTGCCGCATCACTGACGCGCAAACCAAGTATCCGCATCGCTTGCAGAGCCTCTGCGGAGCACTCCTCAGAGCCCGGACTGCCATCGGGCCGAACGGAGACGCTGCCGGCCGTCGTGCAACCTGCAAGGGTACCAAGCAACAGGACTGAGCAGAACCGCAGCACTTCGGTCTTGGTCATAGGGAAGCGGATCTACTTCCGCACAGGGTTCTCTTCCAGGGTGACGTAAGCCACCATCAGCCCGTCAGCCTGGAACAATTGGAGGACGAGTTTTTCGGCCCCCCCTTTGAAGTCGAAGGCCCTCACGTCCGCTACGACTGCGATGGTGCCGGAGGCTCCAGGACCGATTTGCGCCTGATCCATGCGTATCGCAAACGGCCATTCCGTACCTGCGGATGCGCTCACCAGTTGGGCTTCCATGAGCTTCCAGGGCTTGTCGGGGTCTTGGTTCTTAAGGTGGAACACAAACGCCGTCTTGTCTCCCTCCTGGGTGCTGAAATGACGAACTTTAAGCTGCACCCCTTCGCAAGGAAGTTTCCAGGCCCGCTGCTCGACGAACGGCGTCAGCTCGACTGCACCACTGACCAGCAGCGCGGCTAGCGCGTGGTCAATCGAGATCTCCTCCCTGCGATAGCGCTTGTTCTCCTCAAACAGCACCCGCTCCCTCCGCTCTGACTCAGAGAGGCGCGAGCGCACCGCGTCCGATGACTCGGGGTCGTCGAACACGTTCACCTGCTGGTCCACGCGGCCACTCTCCCGCGCCGTCACGATGAAGGTCCTTGCCGCGCCGTCCCCCAACGTCACGTTCAAGAGGAAGCGGTCCTCGGGGACAACCTTCTGGAGCGGTACCAGGACCACCGACCGGCCACCTACCAGCAAAGGCTCGAACCATCCCTCCCAGCCCAGCATCTTCGTACGAGCCGGATCTACATCTTGCTCAAAGCGAAGGATGGTGGCGACACGGCTACCGACGTTCACACGAGGGGCCGCGTCCCGTGGGTCGTCGGACAGGTAGAGGTTACGAACACTGGGCTCGCCATCCTGCGCCATAGCCCCGGACGCCATGAGCACGGCAAGCAGCGCAGCGCGAGAAGATAGGAATTTCCGCATAGCACTGGGGAACCTAACAGGTCAGCACCCAGGCGTCCAACCTCAGAGGCAAGCAACCCGTAGCGCCACCCGGCTTCCCCCCGTATCGTCCCCTACGAAAGCGGAGGCTTCTTTCCGAGGGAGAACCGAGGCATGAGCGAGAAGGCGGCTGGTGACGAGACGAGGGCGAGGGAGAAGGAGGACTGGGAGCAGCTACGAGCACTGGAACTCCAACTGCAGCGGGGCCAGCCCCTGGAGCTGACGGAGGCGGTGCGGGGTCTTCTCAAGAGAGCGGCCCTGCAAGTTGCTCTCTCCTCGGAGGATGCCGAAAAGGGCCTCCAGTCTTCCGCGGAGGCAACGGCGCTCCTCACCCGGATTCGCCGCAGAATCCGCGAGGGCAACGAGCGGCTGAGCCAGGCGATGTTGGACGCGGCCTACCAGGCAGGCACGGGGAACTCGCGGAGCGCGCGGCGGTTGCTGAAGGCTGCGCTGGAGGCTGAAGTCGTGCCGTACTACCGCGAAAGCCTCGAAGCCCTGCTCCATGCGTTGGAGACCCTCCAGAAGTGAGCGCGCCATGGAGCGCCCTGCGCCTGAGCCGGCTTCACCCTCCAGGTGCGAACCGATAAAGGGACCCTGAGCATCGTGCGGTACCCCACGTGTCCTCCGGATGAAGACAGGCCAGGAAGCGCCTCTGGAATACAGGCCTACCACCTGGGACAGGTCCGTGACAGTGGACGCGGACGACTTCGAGCAGGCGCTGGCGCCGCTGGTGCTGGAGCTGCCCCTGGCCCTTCACACTCCCGAACAGGGTGGGTTGGTGCGCACCTCCACCTCGTCAACCCGTGAAACGGACAGGCAGGTGCAGCGGCTGCTGCGCAAGAGCTTCGGTGGTATGTGCCGGCCAGGCCAGCCAAAGCCAACCTGCCTGTCGCTGCTCGACGATGTGATGGGCCTGAGCTCCATGGACAAGCTGGCGGTGGCGCTGGGCCTCTCCTTCGGGCCCTTGCGCGAGAGCATCGCCGAGGCGGTGAAGGACACCCTGGCGTGGGTGATTCTGGCGGCCAATCCCGAGCCGGTGTTCACCAAGTACCTGGCCGCTTACCCCGTACTCGGGCCAAGGTAACAGGCCATGTTCGAACTTGCCCTCCACATCCAGCGCGAGTCGCTCGAAGCAGCTCAACCTGGGCAGGTAAGCGAGGACTACGAACTCAATACCGCTGAAGCACAGCTCATGGCCGCCTGTGAACTCTTGGCGGATGCAGCCGTGGCTGACTTCCGACTTATCTGCTGCGGGGAACTCGCCTGGCCGGTCGATGTGCGGACCGACCTCTCTGTGTTCCTCTCGCAGAGCGTGGGAGTGCTCCAGGCGCTCGATGCAGGAGCACCCTGCTTCCGCCTTGAAATGTACGAGCAGGGCATCGAGACCGCTCTGATCTTCAGGCGCGTGGGAGGCAGGCTCCACGTTCACTGCGAGCCGATCCTTGCGTCGGGAGACAGCCGACTCTGCACCCGAGACGAAGAGCTTGACATGACGAGCCTCGTGCTTGCCGTGGCAGATGTCATCACTGGCTTCACTACGTGTTGCACACGACTCTGCCCACAACTGCTCGTCCTTCCAGAGATGACGCATTGGCGGAAGACAGTTGAGCAGTTGGTGGAGGGCCTGCGAGGGACTGAGTAGTACGCGAAGCACTGGCTGATCAGCGCGGCGCCTCTCAGAACCCACTTCGCGTGTGGGGACTTGCGTGTAGGCTCCCCGCCCATGGCACAGCCCATGGACGAGAGAGCCTTCATCGCCCGCGTCGAGGCCGCGGAGCCCGAGCAGTTCGCCACGCTGCTGTCGCGTCCCAGCCGCGATGAAGAGCGGGCCCTGCGCGCCTACTTCACCGACGAGCGCTTCGAGCGGCTGCACACCCTGGCCGTGCGGCGCGCGGGCGCCAGGCGCTCCTTCCGCGGCCGCCAGGGCAACGTCGTCGTCCTGCCCGGCATCATGGGCAGTGAGCTGTCCGAGTACTCCGGCAACTCCGCCAGCCGCCTCTGGGTCAACCCCATCGGTCTCATCGCCGGGCAGCTCGCGCGCCTGCGCCTGGCCCCCGACGGCCGCCCCGAGTTCGACGTGCGCGCCTCCGGCGTGGTGAAGCGCTTCTACGGTGAGCTGATCCTCTCGCTCTCCGAGCGCTGGAACGTGCAGACCTTCTGGTACGACTGGCGCCGGGACCTGCGCGACTCGGCCGCCATGCTCGAGGAGCGGCTCAAGGTCTGGTTCCCCGAGAACGCCCCCGTGCACCTGGTCTGCCACTCCATGGGCGGCATGGTGGCGCGCACCTTCATTCAGGCCTACCCGCAGCGCTGGCGAAGCATGTGGGACAAGGACACGTCCCAGCCGGGCGCGCTGGGAGGCCGGCTGTTGATGCTGGGCACGCCCAACCACGGCTCCTTCGACGCGCTCCAGGTCATCACCGGCCTGGAGAACCTGGTGCGGTGGCTTGCCCGGCTGGACCTGAAGCACTCGCGCACGGAGCTGCTGTCCATCATCAACACCTTCGTGGGCACCTTCCAGATGTTGCCCTCGCCCCGGATGATGAAGCACCTGGAGGGGCTCTACCACGCGGCCACCTATGGCGAGCTGCGCGTGTCCCAGGCCCGGCTGGACAACGCCCGCGAGCACCATGAGCGCCTGGCCGACGTGGTGGACCCCAAGCGGATGCTCTACATCGCCGGCTACAACAAGCCCACCATGCACACGCTCACGCGCGCGGAGCTGTGCCAGACGCCGAGCGCCTACCTGGTGTCCCGCGCGGGAGATGGCCGCGTGCCCCACTCCCTGGGTCTGCTCGAGAGCGTGCCCACCTATTACGTGGAGGCGGCCCACGCGGCGATGGTGATGGACGCCCGGGTGCTGAGCGCGATGGACGAGCTGCTCACCCAGGGCGCCACCGCCCAGCTGCCGAACAGCGCTCCGCTTCAGGTGCGCGGCGCCAGGCAGAACGACGCGGGCGCGCAGCGCGAGCTGGAGGCGGAGCGCATCCGGCTGGACCAGGAGGTGGAGAAGCTGGCGCAGCAGCTCCAGGCCCGCACCACCCGGGGCTCGGCGCCGCCGTACCTCACGCGTGAGGAGGTCCGCCTGGAGGAGGCGCTCACCAGCGCCGTGCTGGGCACTCCCGAGGCGCTCATTCCCCCGCTGCAGCCGCTGGGCCCCCCGCCCCGCCGGGTGCGCGTGGAGCTGCGCGTGGCCCGGGGTTTCCTCCAGACTTTCGAGGGCGATCCGGCCCAGGAAGGCCCCCCGGTGGACGTCATCTCCGTGGGCCACTACCTGGGCGTCGTTCCCCAGGGCGCCGAGCGCGCGCTGGACGAGGAGCTCACCCGGGCGCTGATGGCGAAGCAGAAGCGCTCCGTCGAGCAGTTGCAGGAGTCGGACCTGCTGCTGACGCAGTACTCCGAGCGCGGCGTCCTCCGGGGAGACCTGGGCCAGCCCTTCTTCCTGGATGACCCGCGCGCACCTGGGCGGCTCATCTGCCTGCCGGGCATGGGCGTGCCGGGGCGCTTCGGCATGCCGGAGCTCACGGTCCTGGCGCGCGAGCTGTTCTGGTCGCTCAGCCGCCTGGGCAAGAAGCACCTGGCCACGGTGCTGATCGGCACCGGCGCGGGCAACCTCTCGGTGGAGGAGGCCATCCGCGCCTGGGTGCGCGGCGTGCAGCAGGTGGCCTCGGGCGCGGAGAGCTCGCTGCTGGAGCGCATCACCTTCGTGGAGCTCGACGCCACCAGGGCCCAGGCCATCCAGAAGGCGCTGCTGTCCGAGCAGGAGCGGCTGGGCAGGGATCCGCGCATCGAGCTGAACTTCGAGAAGCTGCCCTCGCGCGAGCTGACGCGCAGGCTCAAGCCGCCCCGGAGCGAGGGCGCGGCCTCACCCACCGAGCGCAACCCCATTCCCACGCGGGTGACGCTGGGGCTGAGCCACAAGCGCTACCGCTTCGGCGCCATCACCGAGGGGGCCGCCATCCCCGAGCGCGAGGTGCCCATTGATCCGCTGCTGGTGATGCAGGCCAACGACGAGCTGGCCGCCGAGTGGAAGCCGTCCAAGCAGCTCTACCATGGGCAGTTCCTCGAGAAGCTGCTGGTGCCGGCGGAGCTTCGCGGCGAGTTCTACCGGCACCGGGACAACCCGGTGGTGCTGATGCTGGACAGCTCCACGGCGCGCATTCACTGGGAGGCCATCGCCCAGTCGGACGCGGAGGTGCCCGCCGAGGCCCTCGCGGACAACGAGGAGGCGGCGCTGGACCTGTTCCTCGGCACCAGCCGGGGGCTGACGCGCCAGCTGCGCACCACGTTCGCTCCTCCGCCCGAGCCGCCGCCGCCGCCGCGCCGGGTGCTGCGCGTGCTGGTGGTGGCGGACCCCGCCGAGGACAACCACCTGCCGGGCGCCGAGCAGGAGGGCCTGGAGGTGGCCGAGCTCTTCGAGCAGTTCAACCAGGTGTACGCCTCGAGCCTCAATCGGGTGGAGGTGGTGAAGCTGTTCGGTCCGCATGACGCGACGCGCACCAACGTGCTGCGCCACCTGCTGATGAAGACGGACCCGTACGACGTGCTGCACTTCGCGGGGCACTGCATGTACGACGAGAGCGATCCGTCGGCCTCGGGCTGGATGTTCGGCAAGGGCGAGGTGCTGTCGGCCAACGAGCTGCGGCGGCTGGACCGGGTGCCCTCCTTCGTGTTCTCCAACGCGTGCGAATCGGGCAAGACGCCGGACCGCGCGGACCTGCGCTCGGTGGCGCTGGCACCCTCGTTCGCCGAGTCCTTCTTCGAGCGCGGCGTGTCCAACTTCGTGTGCACGGCCTGGCCGGTGGATGACTACGACGCGCGCCAGTTCGCGCTCTCGCTGTACGGCGGGCTGCTGGGCCTGCGGCGCGAGAACGGCGAGCCCGTGCGGGGCCCGATGCTGCCCATGCACAAGTCGATGATGGAGGCGCGCCGGGCCATCGCCAGCCCCTCCACCGGGACGCGGACGTGGGCCGCCTACCAACACTACGGCAGCCCCTTCATGCGCCTGTTCGAGCCGTCCAGCTTCCAGGCTCCGGCACGGCCCGCGGCGCCCGCCAGGACGCGGAAGGCTGCGGCGGCACGCAAGCGGCGCGCGCGGCGCTAGGCCCCCGCCAGGCTACTGGCGGTGCAGGTAGGCCGCATGACACGCGACACACGTCTCCATGAGGCGGCCGTAGCTCTCGGCCAGCGCCTTGTTGTCGCGCTTCTCGGCGGCGGTGGCGATGGCCTGGGCCCGCAGGCGCGCCTCGTCCTGGAGCACGAAGAAGCGCTCGGGCAGCAGCGCATTCAGGTCATCATCACCGCCCGCGATGGGGCGCACGAGCCGGGGCTCGGCGGAGATGCGCTGCGCGGCGGTGCGCGCCATGTCGTACTGCAGCAGCGTGACGCCGAACATCAGGTCCCTGGCGTCCTGGCCATGGCGCTCCATCTTCTTGCGCAGCAGCCCGCGCGCCTGCTCGGGCAGGTAGTCCGGCGCGGGCAGGCCGGGGCTCGCCTTCGGCTCGGCGGGCTTCGCCTTGGCCGGGCGGGTGCTCCTGGGCTTCTCCGCCGGCTTCTCGGGCTCGGCGGCGGAGGCGTGGAAGAAGAAGCTCGCGGACAGCAGGCCCGCGAGCAGCAGCGGCTTTCGGAAGGAGGAGGGTTTCATGAGCCCCTCCAGTCTCCACCAACACCCCGGCTCAGTCGAACGGGTTCAGGGCGCTGACGGCCTGATTCGCGCCATCGACGGCATTGCCCATCACCTGGCCCAGCTGCGCGCCTACTGAGGCTTCCACTTCCAATCGAGAGGCTCCCACGTCGCTCTCAGCCCACCTGCGAGCACGGGCTCGAGAAAGGAGCGAACGGCTTCCGTGGCAGCGCTGAGGGTCTGCCACTGCAGCTCATTCTCCTCCGCCATCCTCGCGTACGATTGAGTCCATTCATTCGGTGGCGTGGGGAGCAGGTTGGGAAGGGCGTGGGTCTGCCGGAATGAAAATGTCTGCTCCAATGCCGCGCGCACACGTCCCGCGTCGAGCCCGCCAATCGTGGCGAGTAGCGCGAGGTCCGGAAGGTCTTTCATACGCATATTCATCTGAGTGCGGGGCATCGTGTACGCGTGGAGCTTCTCGGCAATGTGCGTCTCGACGGGATAGAGGCGCAGCGTCGGCGGCTCGATGCCAATGAAGTCGAGCAGGTTGTCGGGTATGACGACATCGGGCTCGCCGAGGATGGGATCGCCGAAGGCCACATCGACTCCGAAGATCTGTCCATAGCGCTTGCCGGCCAGCTTGCACTCGGTGTGAAAGCGGAAGCCTTCGTACTTCATCGCTTCACTCTGGATCTCGGGATGGTCGGCATTGGGCCTGACTTCGAAGCTGAGGAAGTCCCCGAGATCCAATTGCCCTGCCTTCTGGAGCCGCGCGAGCACTTCATTGAGCGGGCCCACGAGCCGCAAGTCGACGTCCTTCGTCGTGCGAGCGCGTTCGAGTCGAAGCTCCAGCGCCAGTCCACCTTTCAGCGTGGCGGAGTCTCCGAAGACGCGGGTGATGCGCGCAAGAAACCGTTCGAAGATCAGGAGCTGTCTGCGACGAGCAAAGTCCGTTCCGGAACTCGAATCCTTTTGCAGCCGCTGTTCGAGCGCCTGCTTGAATGCAAGGGGCGTCAAATACCTCCGAGCAGTCACGCGACGCTCCCGCTGAAGGCCTTGGTGACGCGTTGGAGCTCCGCGGCATCCTCTTGGGTGAGAAGGCCACGAGAGATGGCCTGCTGTACCGCCTGCTGAAGCAGTTCGGGCGAGACGTGCGTCGCGACGCAATCGATGATCGTCCGGCTTGGAATGGTGACGGGTACAGCGCCAAACCAGGAGCGCTCAGCGTCGTGCACGTCCGCGAAGTGGAGCACCACACCGGGCGGTGTTCGCAGTCGCCGGTGCCGCCATTTCATTGGGAGCGTCAGGTGCAAGCGGGCCGGCAGAACGTCGGACAGGCCATGAAGCGCTAGCGCTGTCTGATGGGAGAAGACTCCTTCGTGTGCTGACCACAGCCAGACGACGATAAGGTCGTCGTGCTCACTCGCCGGATAGTGCACCAATCGGTACACGCCACGGCGCACACGGATCACCTTGCCACTGCGTACGTAATGCACGAGCAACTGCGCGGAGTAGCCGACCTGCGCCGCTTGCTCCGTCGTGAAGTACCCCTCCTGGCCGACCGCGACTTCGAAGAGGCGGCCCCAGTTGGGTCGAGCGGACGACTCAGCCGTCATGCACAAAAGTTAAAGAGGATTTTACCTTTGCGCAAGATACCTGGCCGCGTACGCACGAATGTAAAAGGGCATTTTACCTTTGTGCGTACCCTGCGTATGGATGCTTACAGAGCATCCCCATCATGAGCCACTTCGTAGGCCCTCCTGCCGGCCTCCCAGGAGCGGCAACGTAGGTGTAAGGATCACCAGGCCAACCCGCTCCTCCGGCCGGCGCGCGGTGCCTTGCCAGCGCCAGCCACTCCGCGCCTACTGATGCTCCACCGGGGGCTCCCCAGCCTCTCGCGCCGCCGGATAGGAGGCCATCAGCGGTAACACGATGGTGAAGATGCACCCCAGGCCTGGAAGGTTACGCACGCGCAGCTCGCCGCCGTTCGCCGTGACGCTTCGCTGGCTGATGGCGAGCCCGAGGCCCAGCCCACTGCGGTCTCTTCCCCGCTGCTCGAAGGGTTGAAACAGCTCCTCGGCCTTTCCTGGCGGCAGCCCTCCACACTCATCCTCGACTTCAATCAGCACCTGTCCCTGGCGGGTGTGCGTCCGAAGGTAGACGTGGCCTCTGGGGCGGGTGAACTTGAAGGCATTCTGGAGCAGGTTGGAGACCGCCGACTCGAGCAGCTGCCGGTCCACCTCCACCGCCAGCCCATACTCGGCGGGGGTGACCGTGAGCTGGAGCCTCCGCTCCTCGGCGTCGATCAGCGCCGAAGCCTCGATGTCCTCGATGAGCTCGGCGAGCAGCACGCGCTCGCGCTGCTCGAGTCCAGAGGTGAGCCGTACCTCGGCCAGTGAGCGGTCGACGAGGTTGCGCAGGGACTTCAAGCTGCGGCCCAGCGCGTCCCCGGTGTTGCCGGACATTCCCACCCGCCCGCTCTTCACCGCCTGGTAGGCCAGGAGCGCCGTGGAGATCAGGTTGCGCAGCTCATGCGCCAGAAAGCCCAGGCGCCCAAGCTCCTCTTCCGAGAGGACCTGCTCACGCTGCCGGCCGTACCCGGTGACCGCTTCGGCGATGGCGTCGTCCAGAAAGGCGTTCAGCGCGCTGTACTCTTCCGCGCTGAACACCGCGCCCCGCTCCCCCGCCAGCTGAGTAATGGCCTGGCAGACGGCCCCATAGTTGTGGACGAGCTGGCCCACGGTGAACCCCTGCCGCAGCATCTCCTGCCCATGCCTGGCCGCGTCCTCTTCCATCTGCTGACGCGTGGCCCCGGAGCGGGGTCTCCCGTGAAGGAGCGCCTGGGTGAGGTGGTCCAGGAACAAGGGGACGCCGTGCTCGAGCTCCTCCTGGACCGCGCGCGGCGCTGTTCGCTGGGCAATCTTATGCCGGGTGAGCCGGATGAGCTCTTCGCGGTAGGCCGTGACGAAGTGGTGGAGCATGTCATAAGAACACTCCTCACGGTGCGCACCCGGGGCAAGGTCGCTGCTGCCTTTGCCTGTGTTGTCCGCGAACAGCTCATGCCCCCAGACACTCTCCTCGTACTCCGGGGAGTCCAGAGCCCGTCCGGGTGGGCCGGTGGCCTTGCCTCCGAGACAGCGCTCGGCCGTCATCCATGGGAACCACTGAATGAAACGCGCCGCTTCCAGGAAGGCTCCCCGCACCTCCGCAAGCTCCAGGGCGGCAACGCGGCGCCCGCTCAGGCAATTTCCCGTGGTGGGGATCGGCGCCTCCGCGGGGGGACTGCCCGCCTTTCTGTCCCTGCTCGAGGCCCTGCCCACGGACACGGGCATGGCCTTCGTGCTCGTGCAGCACCTTTCCCCCCGGCACGAGAGCATCCTGCCCGCCTTGCTGGCCAAGGCCACCCGCATGCCCGTGCTGGAGATCGCCGACGGGCTGGCGTTGGCACCCAACCACGTCTACATCAACCCTCCGGGCGTGCGCGTCACCCTGGAGCGGATGACGCTGCACCTGGCCGCGCCTCTGGCCACCCGGGGGGCGCCCCGGCTCATCGATGACTTCTTCCAGTCGCTGGCGCAAGCGGTGCCTGGCTGGGCCATGGGCGTCATCCTCTCGGGCTCCGGCTCCGATGGCACCCGGGGCCTGGCGGCCATCCACAAGGCGGGCGGCGCCACGCTGGTTCAGGAGCCCGCCTCCGCTCACTTCGACAGCATGCCCCGCAGCGCCATCGCCTCTGGCTGGGTGGACCACATCCTGTCACCCGAGGCCATCGCGGGCACCCTGGCCCAGCTCGCCAACCCCCTCACCCTGGCGCTCTCCACCTCCGCGACGGAAGAGCCCACGGGGCTGACCCCGCAGGGGCTCCAGCCGCTCTTCGAGCTGCTGCGGAGCGCCACCGGCGTGGACTTCACCCACTACAAGCCCACCACCATTCACCGGCGCCTGGAGCGCAGGATGCTCATGTGCCGGGTGGACCGGCTCGAGGACTATCTCCCGTATCTGGAGGGGCACCCGGAAGAGCTCGAGACGCTTCACCAGGATCTGCTCATCCATGTGACGAGCTTCTTCCGGGACCCAGCCACCTTCGAGGCGCTCCAGCACAAGGTCTTCCCCGAGCTGTTCAAGAACCGGGCTCCCAACACGCCCTTCCGGCTGTGGGTACCGGGCTGCTCCACGGGCGAGGAGGCCTACTCCCTCATCATCGCCCTGCTGGAGTACCTGGGAGAGGCCGCGCGGAGCCTGCCCATCCAGGTCTTCGCCACGGACATCGCCGAGGCCGCGATCGAGCGGGCCCGCGCCGCCATCTATCCGCCCTCCATCACAGCGGACGTGTCCCCCGCGCGCCTGCGGCGCTTCTTCGTGAAGCACGACGGCGGCTATCAGGTCCACAAGTCCCTGCGCAGCCTGTGTGTGTTCGCCCGGCAGAACCTGGTGAGTGATCCGCCCTTCTCCCGGATGGATCTCGTCAGCTGCCGCAACGTCCTCATCTACCTGGGCCCGGTGCTGCAGAAGAAGGTCATGCCCGTCTTCCACCACGCCCTGCGCCCCGGGGGCTACCTCATGCTGGGCTCGTCCGAGTCGGTGGGCACCGCCGCGGATCTCTTCTCCCTGGTGGACAAGCGGCACAAAATCTACCGGAAGAAGTCCACCGTGCCCCGGCCAGGCCTCTCCTTCACCTACCGGCAGCACACGCCCGAGCGGCTCGAGAGCGTGCGGCGCAAGCTGGAGCCCACCGAGAGCGATCCACAGAAGGAGGCGGACCGGCTCGTCCTCTCCCGGTATGGGCCGCCAGGCGTCATCGTCAACGATGACCTGGAGATCCTTCACTTCCGCGGCCACACCGGCCCCTACCTCGAGCCGCTTCCTGGCGTGGCGAGCCTCAGCTTGCTGAAGATGGCCCGCGAGGGCCTGGGGCTGGAGCTGCGCTCGGCCATTCACCGCGCGAGGAAGAGCGGCAGCCGGGTGCGCAAGGAGGGGCTCCCGGTGTCCAGCGAGCACCCGGAGCGCAAGGTCAACATCGACATCCAGCCGCTGCACGCCTCCTCGGGAACGCGGGAGCACTACTTCCTCATCCTCTTCGAGGAGCCTGCCACGCCGCCTGCCACGCCCAGGCGGGGGCGCCCCGAGCCCAAGAGCCGCCCGGGGCCACGCGAATCGGCGCGGCTGCGCGAGGAGCTGCTCTCGACCCGGGACCACCTGCAGGCGCTGCTCGAGGAGCAGGAGGCGACGTCCGAGGAGCTGCGCGCGGCCAGCGAGGAGACGCAGTCGAGCAACGAGGAGCTGCAGAGCACCAACGAGGAGCTGGAGGCCGCCAAGGAGGAGCTCCAGTCCACCAATGAGGAGCTGACCACCGTCAACGAGGAGCTGCAGAACCGCAACCTCGAGCTCAGCCAGCTCAACAGCGACCTGAACAACCTGATCGGCAGCACTCACAGCACCACGGTGATGCTGGGCAGCGACCTGCGTGTGCGCCGCTTCACCCCCATGGCGCAGGAGGTCCTCAAGCTCTCCAACAACGACCTGGGCCGCTCGCTGGAGGACCTGCGGCTGTCCTTCCCGCTGCCCGACCTGACGCGCTCCGTGAAGGAGGTCCTCGAGCAGCTGTCCGTGCTCGAGCAGGAGGTGCGTGACGAGGCGGGGCGCTGGTACCTGCTGCGGCTGCGGCCCTACAAGACGCTGGACAACCGGATCGACGGCGTGGTGCTGACGCTGCTGGACATTGATCGCCTCAAGCACAGCCGTGATGAGGCCGAGCGCATGCGCACGTACGCGGAGGCCATCCTGGAGACGCTGCGTGAGCCCTTCCTGGTGCTGGACTCCAACCTGCGGGTAGCCAAGGCCAATCCGGCCTTCTACGCGGCATTCCAGGTGACGCCGGAGCAGACGCTTGGCCGATTGCTGTACGAACTCGGCAGTGGCCAGTGGAACATCGCGCGGCTGCGCCAGCTGCTGGAGGAGATCCTGCCGTCGAGCGCACGGCTTCAGGACTTCGAAGTCGAACAGCACTTCGACCAGATCGGTCACCGGCGAATGCTGCTCAATGCCCGGAGAATCACCAGTGAGTCCGTAGGGACCTCGCACATCCTGCTGTCCCTCGAGGATATCACTCACCGTACAACTGTCTGAGCGAGCAGACAGGGGCTGAGTGGTTGCGCGCCCCCAGAGGTGCCTATGCTGACTTTTGCCTGGGGGAAGCATCCATGAGCCGCAACAGCCGTCTCTCGCGGTCAGATCTGATGCGGGCCCTGAACTCTCTCGAATCGGATCCCAGCTCGACGGATGAGCTGAAGCACCTGCTGCATGAGCTGCAGCGCCACCAGCTCGAGCTGGAGCTGCAGAACCAGCAGATTCAGGAGACCCAGCAGGCGCTGGAGGAGTCCCGGAGCCGGTATGCGGACCTCTATGACTTCGCGCCCATGGCCTGCTTCAGCCTGGACAGCCGTGCCTGCATTCAGGACCTCAACCTCGCGGGTGCCGCGCTGCTGGGCCACGAGCGCTCGTTCCTGCGGGGCAAGCCCTTCACCCCCTTTGTCGTCCCGGCGGAGGTAAGCCGCTTCCTGGTCCAGGTGCGCCTGTGCACCCAGGGCCAGTCGGTGAGCACCGAGCTGGGGCTGCGCATTGGCCAGGCCCGCATCGAGGTCCAGTTCCATGGCGCTCCGCTCGAGGGGGAAGGGGCGCGGGGAAGCATGTGCCGGGTGGCCCTGCTCGACATCACCGAGCTGCGCCAGATGCAGGCCCGCCTGAGCCTCGCCGAGCGCCTGGCCGCCATGGGCTCGCTCGCGGCGGGCATCGCCCACGAGATCAACAACCCGCTGGCTTTCGTCATGTCCAACCTGGAGCTCGCCACCCGGGCCTTGAGCCAACGCGACGCCGCGCCCAGCCCCCCTGGGCCGCTGGATGAGAGCGCCGCGGCGGGCTCGCCGCTCAAGCTACTGACAGAGGCGCGACAGGGCACCGAGCGCATCCGGGATATCGTGAAGGATCTCGGCACCTTCTCCCGCCCGTCGGAGGAGCGCGTCAGCCGGGTCGATGTGCGGCAGGTGTTGGAGCTGTCGGTGAAGATGGCCATGGGGCAGATCCGCCACCGCGCCCAGCTCGTCCGGGACTATGCCGAGGTGCCGGCCGTCACCGCCGATGGCTCCCGTCTGGGCCAGGTGTTCCTCAACCTGCTGGTGAACGCGGCCCATGCCATCCCGGAAGGAGCGGTTGACCGCAATGAGATCCGCCTGCGGCTCCGGTCCTCGGAAAACTCCGTGCTGGTGGAGGTCCAGGACACCGGCCAGGGTATCAGCTCGGCCATGGTCGACCGCATCTTCGAGCCGTTCTTCACCACCAAGTCCCAGGGCATGGGGCTGGGGCTTGGGCTGGCGATCAGCCACAGCCTGGTGACGGAGCTGGGCGGCGAGCTCACCGTCGAGAGCGAGCCGGGCCGAGGCAGTACGTTCCGGATCCGGCTGCCAGCGGCGGTGCCCGTGCAGCCCGCGTCCGCGCCGCCCGTCGAGAGCCCCAGCGTCACCCGGCGAGGCCGGGTGCTCATCGTGGATGACCATGTCTCCTTCGGGCAGTCCCTGCGGATGCTGCTGTCGCCCATGCATGATGTCACCTACCTCCCGAGCGCTCGCAAGGCGCTGGCCCAGCTCGAGGCGGGAGAGCGCTACGACGCCATTCTGTGCGACCTGATGATGACGGACATGACGGGCAGGCAGCTCCATGAGGAGCTCTCCCAGCGTATACCCGAGCAGGCCCTCCGGATGATCTTCATGACGGGGGGCGCGTTCACGCCGGCATCCGTCGACTTCGCGGGGCGGATGTCCAGCAGTGTCCTGCTGAAGCCCTTCCAGCTGACAGAGCTCGAGCTGCTGTTGAACCCCTTGCTCCGGTAGCCCCGGTCTCGGTCCCCTTTTAGGGGTCCTTGGAGGTCGGCTGGCGCTGCCCCTTGAAGATGGGGGTGAAGCAACGCCCCTCATACTCATAGAGCTTGGGAATCATCGTGGGATCGCACGGGGCCTCGGTACTTCCCCACCAACATCCCCCGTTGATCTCCAGCGCTCCGCGATAGCGACAGGGAGGGCGCACCTGGCCGTCCAGAGGACCTGATGGCACTTCACGTGTCATCCCCCGCTCCTCATACGGCATGCCGTCATCTGGCGCGACCGAGGCCATCGCTTCCTCGCCCATGGAGGTGCCCGCATCCGGCTGATCAGCCCGTTTTGGCCCGGCCTCTGGCTCCGCGGAAGCCATCTCTCCCGGGCCCGTATCACGCGACATCAGCAACCACGGCAGCGCCAGCAGCAGCAACAAGCCCGCGGCCACCAGCGACATGGGCGGCTGTTCCTTGCGCGGGGGCTCAGGGGGCGGGGGCTCGGGGGGAGGCGGGGGTTGCACCTTCTGGGTGGCTTGCTGCGTAGCGTTCGCTACCCAGGGCTCATCCATCACCTCGCGGTCGTACCCCAGCATCCGCTCCAGCGCCTCGGCCACCTGCCCGGCACTGCCCCGCGCCGGGGGGTCCTCGGCGAGCATCTGTACGATGAGGTCGCCGAGCTCCGGGCACACATCGTTCAATCCCCTGGGAGCTACCGGCAGCGCGGTCCCGTACGAGTCGCGCGGCGGGTAGCCCCCCGCCAGCAGCCGGTACGCGGTAATGCCCAGGGCATACACATCATCCGCGGGCTGGACCTGGTACGTACCCGTCGAACCCAGCTCCAGGGCGAACTCCAGCATCAGCAGCTGCGGACTGCGGTAGTGGGGAGTGCCTGGTGGCAGGGCTCTTCCCGTCAGCGGGCTGGCGTCCGGGTAACTACAGCTGCCGTAATCCAGCAGCACCGCATGCCCCTCGGAGTCCACCCGGATGTTGCCGCCCTTCACATCCCGGTGCAGCCCATGCGGGTGCGTGGCCTCCAGCGCTCGCGCCACCTGCGCCAGTTGGCGAATGGCCTGGCGCACCGAGGGCCCATGCTCGAGGGCCCACGCATACAGGTTCAGCCCCTCTACCCGCTGCATGACGATGTACGGGTGAAGCTCGCCCAGCGGGCTCCTCCACGTGCCCTGGCCCTCCAGGCGAGGCACCGAGGTGTGACTGACGCGGGAGAGCACGTGCGCCTCCCGCTCGAAGCGCGGGTCCCCTGGCTCCAGCGCCAGCTTCAGGGCGTAGCTACCCGCCTCGGGCCTGTCGGCGTTGACGACCTGGAACACCACGCCGTGACTGCCTCGGCCCATGGGGCCTTGCACGCGCCAGGAGCCGATCTGCGCGCCGGGTTCAGGTTCAGGGAAACGGGGGGGATGGGGATTGTGAGCCGGCATATGTATCCAGTAGGGTTATATACACCCTACCTCATGAGTTGCGCCACAGCAGCCCAAACCGGGCCCTGCGCCGCAGGACACGCCCGACGAGCTGACGCAGCAGTTGGGAGACCTCCTTGCGCCCCAGGCCCAGCTTCTTGCCGATCTCCGCCAACGTATGTCCCTCCGCGTAGTAGAGGCGCACGACCCGCAGCGCTTGCGGTGACTCGCCACGGGTGAGCGCCGCCAGCTCCTTTCGGGCCTCCACCCGGCCGCTTCCTCCGTCATGCGCGGTGGCGGCTTCCCACGGGCTCGAGGCGTGGGCGTCATCCTCCAGGTCGAGTGGCTCTGTCCGGGCGGCACTCCGGGCGCGCTGTCGCAAGCAGTTCTTGATCCGCTTGATGCAGATGGCGTGAATCACCGTGGAGTGCGACGCCTCGCCCCTGAGAGTGGGTTGAGCGCGCATGAAAGCCAGGAAGGTCTCCTGCACCACCTCCCAGGCCTCCTCGGAGTCCTTCAGCACCCGCGCTCGCTTGAGCAAGCCAGGGGCCAGCTTCTGGTACAGCTCCGCCAGCTCATGAGTCTTCCCGTTGTTCGACATGAGAGCGCTACCCCAGCGTCTAGGGCTGATGTCTCAGCCATCCGCCGGGCAAGGTACGGACATGCCCAGGAGGCAGAAATGCCGGCTCCTCACGCCTGGTGACGTCTGCTCAGGTCTCCTCCGTTTGGCTCAGCCCGCCCTCCAGTCACGCTCCAGTCACGCGGGCTCTGGCACACAGCACCTGGCGCTCCTGGCTCCCCCGAGGCCTACCCGCCGCATGGCACGCCGCCCCAGGCCTGAGTAGGATGCGCTGGGTAGGCTCAAAAGCATGAGGCTCACCGCATGACCAGCTCCAGCCCCGAGATGGATCCTCCCAGCAGCGAGCCCGACCACGAGCCAGAGGAGGAGGAGGCCGCCGAATCCCTGGGTATCTACAACCAGTACAACCAGGTGGTGAACGCGCAGAACATCTTCATCGGTGACGCGCAGCGGGGGGCGTTCGAGACGTTCGATACAGAGGCCCTCCTGGACCAGCCCTCCCCTGTGCGCGCTGGGCAATGGGCGGACAAGCTGCGCCAGCACACGCTGCTCATGCTGGGGGGAACGTACGAGGAGAAGCCGGATGTCGCCCGCCAGATCGCTCGCAGCCTCATCCACACGCCGCCGCCGGGCGAGGACACGCCCCAGGCCAGGCGCCCACTGCGCGAGTGGCGGCAGAGCACGGACTTCGGCAGCCTCCTTCAGGCGATACGCGAGGAGAAGGTCCCCGCCATCCTGCTGCTGCACAACGCCGAGCCTCAGGCGCTCGACTACAACGTAGGCCGTGTTCGGGAAGAGGCGCTGCGAGGCAGCCACCTCATCCTCATGACCACCGAGCGCACCTGGGACACGTGGGAGGTGGCGCTCCAGGGCCTGCGGGATTGCTGGGAGGACCTGCACCCCGACCAGCTCTTCGCGCCGCAGGCCCTGACAACGGTGCTGACAGGCTGCATCCAGAATGCGCGCAGCCGGCTTCCCGAGGGAGCTTTCGAGCAGGAGCACGACTCCACCGGGCCTGAGCCCCAGGTCATCCGCTCCTGGATCGGCGGGGTGGAGCTGGTCGAGATCGCCGGCCGCCTGAAGACGCCCAGGAGGATCGACGCTTTCGTCGAGCAGCTCTGCGTGTGGTCGCGGGAGCAGGACGTGACTGCCGCCGCCGTCGAGTCGCTCATCGGAGAAGTCACCAGCCTCGAGAGCCAGATGACCCGCTGGTTCGATACCCGGCTGACGCCCGACGAGCAGATCCTCGCCATTGGGTTGAACTTCTTCGATGGCCTGCTCGATGACCAATGCTTCACGGCCCTGGAGCGCTGGGTGGCCGACATCCGGGCCCACAGGGAGCCGACCCAGCGCACCTATGACTATGTGGACATCGAGAACCTGAAGCACTACTTCGAAGTCAGGACCGACTTCGCGGGGACGCGCTTCGAGGCCCTCACGGTCACCCATTGGCAGTGCCTCTTCAGGGCGGCCTGGCGCAGACACCGCCGGAAGATCGTCAGCGCGCTTCCGGTGCTGGCGCGCATGGCGGCCCAGTCCGATGACCTGGAGCTGAACGGCTCGCCACAGCAGCTGGACCAGCTCCGCCTGGCGGTGAGCGACACCCTCACCGAGATCGGCACCTACTCCGTCTCCGGGGTACAGAACCCCCTGTTGTACCTGGCCAGCAGCCGGGACTCGCGGGTACAGCTCGTCGCGGCCCGCGCGATGGCGGGCTGGCGAGGGCAGGGCATGGACGCGCAGCTGTTCGACACCCTCCGGCGCTGGCAAAGCGACTCCCGCCCGCGAGCGCTCGTCACGGCGCTCATCCACCGTCACGACGGTGATGATGGGCCAGGGGCCCGGGAGCGCCTCCACGCCACCGTCGCGCTCACCGTGGGCGTGGCGGCCCGGTATGATCCGCCCAACAAGCTGGAGCCGCGGCTGGTGGAGCTGCTCAAGCAGCTGGCACGGGAGCGCCATTCCTTCGTCCGGCAGCGCTTCAACCAGGCGTTGCGTGGCGTGCTCGAGCTTCACCTCGAGCAGTGCATCCGCCAGGGCCTGCTGCGCTACCTGCTGGGGCAGCACCCGGATCTCGTGCTCGTCATCGGCTCGAACATCGCCCATGCGTATGCCAGCGACCGCGCGCTGGTGATGAAGTTCCTGGACGAGCTGCACGCGGAGAGCGAGTCCCCGCGCTCCGACGGTCCCTCGCGCAACACCCTGCTGCGTACGCTGGCGTATGTGTATGGCGCGATGGCGTACGACTCCGAGGGCCCGCTGACCGCGAGCCTGGGCCTCACACGGCTTCAGGAGATGCTCCGGCGGGAGAGGGACCGCGAGGTCCGGAAGACCGTCGTGGAGGCGGTCTCGTTTCAAGCCCTTCGCGGCTTCCAGAAGGTGGCCCCGCTGCTGCAAAGGCTGATGGCCGAGCTCAACCCGTCCGAGAGTGATCGGATCGTGAAGATGCTCGAGCAGCTCTACCTGACGCAGCGCCAACAGCTGCGCGGCGGCGACCTGCGCATGACCTGGAAGAAGCGCGAGTACGAGGTGTGGATGGACTTTGCCCGGCCGCTGACGGCCATCGAAGAAGCCCTGCGCGCGTGGCTCATGGAGCCAGAGTTCCCGGAGGCCCAGCGCATCGCGCTGCGGGCCTTGATCGCGTTCGCCAACAGCCTGGACCGGGAGGAGGAGCGCTTCGTCGTGCGTCAGCTCCAACACCGCGAGCAAGAAGCCAGGCGGGACGCGGCCTCCGAAGCCGCGGCGCCCCTGGCCAGCGCTACCGATCAGCTCTCCAGTTGGTATACGCGCGTGTTCGTCCCCACGCTGGTGACGCTCTTCTCGGGCGCGGAGTACAGGCGGATCCTCTCCGGACTGCTCCCGGTCTGCCTGGCCCTGAACGCCAGACAGCCCGCCTCGCTCGCCTTCGTCCTGGAGAAGTGGAGGCTGGAGGGAGAACCGAACACTTCAGCCCTCGTCGTGTACCTGCGCAGAGCCATGAAGTGTTACCCCCGTCGCTGAGCGGCCCTTCCCTCTCCGCTGGAGCAATCCATGCCTTCATCCCGAGGAAAAAAGAGCAAGGAGTCCCTCCTCCCTGACCGGGTCAAGCTGCGGAACCTGCGCGACCAGTACATGAGCGAAATGGCGGCGCTCTCCTATGACGAGGTGAAGGACAAGTTCCTGCAGGAGCTCCGCTCGAAGCGCGGCGAGAAGACAGCCGAGAGCCCCCGGGAGCGGGGGCTGGGCATCTGGAATAGTGCGTTCGGCGCTAAGCCGGAACCCATGCATCGCTCCAGCATCGTCCTGCTGGCCGAGTTCTTCGCCGTCTCGCCGGAAGAGCTCATCCTGAAACAGGCGCCTGAGAGTTCGCCGGACACCGAAGAGGACGACACGATGACCGAGCTGCACGTCGAGCCCGCCATGAAGTCCCTGATTGCCTTTCATCAGCGCTCACCGACGCTGGGCATTCAGAAACAGAACCTCTGCCGGCAGCTCTCCGAGCTGCTCCAGCGGCACCTCCCCCTGCCACTGTCGGAGCTCATCCGTGAGGGCCACTCGCCGGATGTGGAGCGCCTTCGCGAGGTCCTTCTGGAGGCCTCACGCGTGGAGCCGGAGGTCCACACCCTCGTCATGCGCATCTCGAACATGAGCGTGGAGGCCAAGCGCGCCGCCCCCAGGAGCTCCAAGCCCACTGTCAACGGCGACCACAACCAGGTCCTGACCATTCAGGGGGACATCAAGAACCTGCACGGCTCACTCTTCACCAACAACAACACCTTCAACACCGGCCCGGGCAAGAAGGGCAAGAAAGGCCCGTCGAGCTCGAAGTAGGGCCGCGCTCAGGGCGTCTTCGGAGGAGCCAGCGGAATCTCGAGGGTGAAGGTGGCCCCGTGGCCAGGCCCGGGGCTGGAGCAGGTGAGCTTCCCCCCCATCTCCGTGGCGGCCAGCGCGCTGATGTGCAGCCCAAAGCCGTGGCCTCCCTTCTTGGTGGTGAAGCCCTGGGAGAACAGGCGGTTGGCCAACTCTGGCGCGATGCCGATGCCGTTGTCCGTCACCTGCAGCAGCATGAGCTGGCTCTCGGGAGCGGGGCGGATGCTGATGAGCAGCTGCTTGTCCGGGCGCTCACTGGCGATGAGCGCGTCGCGCGCGTTGCTCAGCAGGTTGACGAGGATCTGCAGCAGCCGGTGCCGGTCGATGAACAGGGGCTCGATGTTGGCGTAGTCCCGCTCGATGCGGATGCCCACGCGCTCGTACGAGACGGCGTGCAGGCGCAGCGCCTCGTCGATGAGCTGGGGCAGGAACACCTCCTCCACGGCGCCGACCACGCGGGCGTACTTCTGCTGCATGCTGATGATGGACTTGATGTGCTCGACGCTGGCGCTCAACGCGCGCATCTCCTTGAGCATGGCGGCGTGCTCCTTGTGGAGCTGCTCGGACAGCTCGGAGAGGTACTCGGGCAGCACCTTGCCTTGAGGATCCTCGGTGAGGAAGGTGCTCAGCTGGGCGGAGTGCTCGCGCAGCATCGAGGAGACCCTGTCCAGTCCCGGCAGGCGCGTCTGGCGCAGCCGCTCGACGACCAGGGTGGTGGAGACGTTGACGGAGTTGAGGGTGTTGCCCACGTTGTGGAGCACCCCGGTGGCGATCTCCGCCATGCCAGCCTGGCGGGAGACATCCACCAGGGTGCGGTGCACCTCGCCCAGCCGCAGCTCGGCCTCTCTCCGGGCCGCGGTGATGTTGCGGGCCACCACCGTCACGCCGGTGATGCGGCCCTCGGTGCTGCGAACCGGGCTGATGTTGATGTCGTACGTCAGGCGAGCGCCCGTCGACTCATACGCATCTTCGTAGCGCTGGCGCTGCCCGCTGAGCGCCTTGGACAGCCGGGGCTCCCAGAGCGCGCGCAGCTCCGGGGCGGACTCGGGGAAGTAGGGCTGCCCCATGGTGGGCTCCTGGCCAAAGCGGACGCGGTACACCTGCCGCGTCGCGGAGTTACAGGTGACCAGGCGCCCCTGGGTGTCCAGCGAGAACACCAGGTCATCGGTGCTCTCGAAGACGCTGAGCAGCTGGCCCTCGCGGGTGCGTAGCTCCTCCAGGGTGCGCTCGAGCGTGCCCTGCGCCTCGACCAGCGCGGAGCCGTGCAGCGAGCTGATCCCCCAGGCGCTCACGAAGGAGAAGGAGGCGCAGATGTAGAGGGGCCACAGCAGCTCATCGAGCGGGGCGTTGGCGCCCGCGCCCAGCTGCGTGTGGTAGAGCGGAAAGAGCAGCGCCACGGCGGCCCAGGTGAGCGCGACGAAGAGCCCCCGGCGCGCGCCGAGCAGGTACACCGCCAGCGCGGGCTGCAGCATGAGCCCCGCATGGGTGCCGAAGTAGGGCGCGCTCTCCCGGCTGATGTAGAAGAGGGTGCCGCCTCCCAGGATGGAGGTCGCGCACAGCACGGTGGCGGGCAGCAGGTGGGACTTCGCTCGGCGCAGCATCACCAGCGGGGCCGCATAGCCCAGGCAGATCAGCACCATGACGGTGCGCAGCTCGGGGGAGGGGAAGGCGATCAGCCCCAGCACCGCGAGGATGAGCAGCAGGCAGCTGCTGCCGGCCAGGACGCGGTTGCGCACCAGGTCCGAGGGTGAGCCCCGGCGCAGCTGCTCGGAGAGCAACGCGTCGAGGCGGGAGAGGACCCAGGTGTGGGGTCCCGGCTTGGGGGAGGATGAGCTTGCCATGAAGGGCCTGGCATCTACGCGGTGAGGGGATGAGGAGGCGTTAATTAACCCCGGTTAATGAACGGGGGAGCCCGGGTCCGTAGAACCGCGTCAGGAGGTAGTCATGTCCACGACGCTCAAGGCGGCCCTGCTGCTGGCACTGGCCTTCGCCAGCACCTTCACCCTCAACCTGGCCTTCGGGTGGTTCGCGCCCTCGGACATTCAAGCGTGGCTCCAGGCGGCGGCCGAGCGCCCCGCCCTGGTGTTCGCGGGTGTCGTGGGCGTGCTTGCCATCGACAGCGTGCTCGCGGTGCCCACGATGACGACCATCATCGTCGGTGGCCACCTGCTGGGGCCCGTGCTGGGTAGCGCGGCGGCCATGGTGGGCCTGCTGCTCTCGGGCTCCATCTGCTACTGGGGCGCGCGGTGGGT
The DNA here is from genome assembly GCA_035296065.1 of Myxococcaceae bacterium. Lineage (GTDB taxonomy): Bacteria > Myxococcota > Myxococcia > Myxococcales > Myxococcaceae > DATHBR01. Next base: position 211,552 of record DATHBR010000055.1, read on the forward strand.
GGGCGCCACGCGGCTGGTGAGCCCCGAGGCCCTCGCCCGGGTCCAGCGCACCGTTGGCTCGGTGGGGCCAGGTCCGCTGCTGCTGGCGCGGGCCCTGCCCATTCTCCCAGAGGTGCTCAGTGTCCTCGCGGGCGCGGGGCGGATGCCCGCGCACCGGTATTACCTCTGGTTCGCCCTGGGCAATGTCCCCGCCTCGGTGCTGGGCGCCGTCTCTGGCAGTGAGAGCACGCTCGATGCGCCATGGCCCGCGCTCGTCGTGGGCATCGGCCTGCCCGCGGTGACTGGCCTGGCGCTGCTGCTCACGCGCAAGCGCCGTCAGGACGCCCAGGCCCCCTCTCGACTCACTCAGGAGAAGCAGATGAGCAATGCCAGAGTAGTGCTGATCACCGGCGGTACACACGGCGTGGGCCGGGCCCTGGTGGAGAAGTACGCACGCGAGGGGTGGCGCGTCGCCACCTGCGCGCGGCGCGAGGAGGAGCTGCGGGCCCTGGAGCAGGAGGTGCCGGGCGTCCGGGGCTTCGTCTGCGACGTGGGGAGCGCGCGGGAGCGCCGCCAGCTGCTCGAGGCGGTGCGGCGGGAGCTGGGGCCGGTGCACGGCCTCATCAACAACGCCGGCATCCAGCACGCCTACGCGGTGGCCTCGGCCGAGGGCTACGAGGAGCGGCTCGAGGAGGAGGTGCGCATCAACCTGGTGGCGCCGCTGGCGCTGGGGCACCTGGCGATGGCGGAGGTGGCTTCCCAGGCAGGCTTCATCGCCAACGTCTCCTCGGGCCTGGCGTATGTGCCCAAGGCCCGCTCCCCCGTCTACTGCGCGACCAAGGCCGCGCTCTCCATGTACACCCGCTCCGCGCAGTTGCAGCACCCGGGAGCGCGCCTCGTGGAGATCGTCCTGCCGCTCGTCGAGACGCGGATGACCCAGGGCCGCGGGCGCGGGAAGCTGAGCCCCGCCGCCACGGCTGGCCAGATTTTCGACGGCATCGCCAGCGGGGCCTCGGTGGTGCACGTGGGCAAGGCGCGGCTGCTGCCGCTGCTGCTGCGCGCTGCTCCTGGGCTGATGACACGGCTGATGAATCGCGAGGACCCGCCGCGCCTCTCCTCCGGGGTGCCGGCAAGCGAGGTGACGCCATGACGCTGCTCACCCTGCTGTTGCTGGCCTCCGCGCCTGCTCCCGTCCTGCGGGTGGAGGTTCCCAACCTGCGCGGCACCCGGGGCGGAGACCTCATCGTCATGGTGTTCCCGGAGCGCGCGGCGGACGACTACCCCACGAAGTACCAGAGCGCCCTGATGACGCGAACGTTCCGGGTGTCGGAGCTGAGCGGCCCCATCCTCCTGGAGGGGCTGGCTCCGGGCCGCTACGCGCTCAGGGTGCACCATGACGAGAACGCCGACGGCAAGCTCCAGAAGCGGCTGTTCATCCCCAAGGAGGGCCTGGCCTTCTCCAACGGCGCGGCGCTGAGCTGGAACGGGCCGCCGGCCTTCTCGGACGCGGCCTTCGAGCTGTCCGGAGACGCGACGCAGCGGGTGCTGATGACCTACCCCTGAGGCCCCCGCTCTAGCGCTCGGAGCTCCTCATGCCGAAGGTGCCGCCCCCCAGGTGCTGGAGGAGCACCTGGACCACGGGCTTGGGGAGGTCGACGTCCACCACCGCCGCCTCGCCCTCGGCGCGGGTGGTCCAGGTGATCAGCTGGCCGCTCGCGCTGTCGGGCCAATAGCTCAGCGACACAGGAAGGTACCCACCTCCGGCGACGTACGCCTTCGCGGCGGCGCTGGCATCGATCGCCCCAGAGAAGCCCGCGGAGAGGGTCCCCTCCTCAGGGAGCTCGAGCAACTCAGGCAGACGGCGCTGGGTGTCCGCGGCGGTGACGATGCGCACGGTGGTGCCCGACTCGGCGATATCGATCGCGCGCTTGCTCTTGCCCGAGGACTCGACGATCCGGGTGATGCGGACACCCGAGGCCTTGTAGGTGCTGATCACGAAGCTCGGCTTGCGGCGGTGCCGCTTGTCGAACGCGTTGATCTTCTTCACCACGGCGGTCAGCCGCCCCGTGAAGTCCGAGGGGCTCCGGTATTGGTTCACCTGGTGATAGACGATCCTCCCCTCCAGCGGCTCGATGCCGATGGAGACGGCGTCGGCGATCCAGAAGATCTCGATGGCCTCCTTGAACAGCGCGCGCACCTCACGGGTGTCGACCCCCGCCCGCTCGGCCGAAGCGAAGATGCCGTCCTTCACCAGCGCGCCCATGAACTCCTCGGCCACCTCATGGAGAAACTGGGTCGACTCCGTGGACGAGAAGGCGATGTCGAACCGGCTGACCACGGCGCGCGGGAAGGCGGGCTTGGGCAGGGAGAGCTCCCCCGGGGCCAGCGGATCCAGCCTGGCGCGCAGGTGTAGCGAGGAGCCGGCATTCGTCAACGTCAGGTGAGTACGCTCCAGGTGCTCATAGATGCGCAGGCCCAGGTTGTGGCCCAGCGCGGCGGAATGGCTGGGGTCGTCGGAGTAGCGCGGCGGAGAGCTGCGCAGCTTCTCGAACGAGGAGGGGTGGCTGGTGCGCCAGCGCTTGAAGTCGATGTCGATCTCCGCCAGCAGGCCCGGGGCGGCCAGGCGCTCCTCGATCGCCTGCGGCTGCACCGCGAGGATGCCCTCCTCGGTGCCTGCCATGGCCAGGAAGCCGGGGGTGCGGCGCAGCAGCGTGGACTTGGCCCGGACCGTGTCACCGCCCTCAGACAGCAGCTGGGCACCGCGTGAGGAGAGCTGCGACAGGGACGCGACGTCCTTGTTGACGGGGAAGAACAGAATGGTGCCAGGCATGGGGGAGCCGGGCTCGTCAGGCCCCATGCTCATGCCCAGGGAGCCATCGCCGCGCAGGCCGCCGGTGCCAATGAAGTGAAACCCCTCCTCATAGGTCGCGCGCTGCAGAAACCCGGGCAGCGGCACGTCCAGTTCCTCGAAGCACGCCTCCACGCGGTCCAGGGGACCGGTCACCATGGTGGCAAAGGCCCAGGAGCTGTCCTGGGCCAGGGCTGGCGAGCCGCCAAACAGCAGCACGGCCCACACAACGGCGATGCCACGGGCGCGGAGCATTGCTGGAATCATCTGAAGAAGCCTTTCGAGCCACGGGCGCCCAGATGAACCGGGCGCCGTACGGGGGAGAGCCCACGAGCCGGAAAATCATGCAGAGATTGTCCGCCCGCTGCAGATTTGCAGGGGTGTCCGGCAAACCTCGGCGTTTCCGCATGGAGCGGACTGAGGCATTTCTACGTGCACTCAGGGCGCGCACCGCGCCCGAGTCACTTGAAAGGAAGCCTCCCATGAAGAGCTCTCTCCGCCTCGTCGCCGCGCTCGCCACCCTGTCCGCCGCCTGTGCCACCACGCAGGGTACGAAGACGGCGGTGAAGCCGCAGGAGCTGGCCGGCACCTGGGCCAGCGCCACCTGCGAGTCCATCGGGAACAACAACTACATCCAGCGGCACTTCACGCTGACGGACAACACCTGGGAGCTGAACCTGCACGCGTTCGGCGATGCGCAGTGCCAGGCGAAGCTGTTCACCGCGCGCATCCAGGGCCCGTACACGCTGGTGCAGGACTCGGCCCTGGTGGCGGGCGCCACCGAGGGCAACTTCGGCTTCGGTGAGATTTACATGACGCCGCACATCCAGCCGCTGGCCGACGCGTTCCAGAACGGCAAGTGCGGCTCGGGCACGTGGAAGGTGGGCCAGGAGCAGCGCACCACGGACACCGGCTGCCTGTTCTTCAAGCCCACCTCGGCGTGCGCCACCGACCATGACCTGGTCAAGGTCGAGGGCGACAAGCTCTTCTTCGGTCAGCGCCCGGCCGACAGCGACATGTGCACCCCGGACAAGCGCCCCACCGCCCTCACCGCGCTGCCCGTGGTGAAGCGCTAGCCTCAGGACAAGGGGCCGATGTAGTCCTGCTTGCCAATCTCCACGCCGTTGTGCCGCAGCAGCGCGTAGGCCGTGGTGACGTGGAAGAAGAAGTTGGGTAGCACGAAGCCGAGCAGGTACGCCTGGCCGTGGAAGTGCAGCTCACCGGTCCTCTGCTTGAGGGTGACGTTGCGCTGCTCGCTGCCGTCGACCTGCTCGGGCTTCACGCTCTTGAGGAACTCGATCGTCTTCGCCAGGCGCGCCTTCAGCTCGGGGAACGTCGTCTCCGTGTCGGCGAAGCTGGGTATCTCGATTCCCGCCAGGCGCGCCGCGCAGCCCTTCGCGGTGTCGGTGGCGATCTGGATCTGCGCGGTGAACGGAAGCATGTCGGGCGCCAGCCGCGCCTTGATCAACACCGACGGATCCAGCTTCTTCGCGTCCGCCTGAGCAACGGCCTTGTCGAGGATGGCCGAGAGGTTGCTCAGCGCGCGGATGAAGACCGGGACGGACGCCTGATACATGGACAGGGACATGGTGCGGCTCCTTTACAAGAGGGCAGGACGCTAGCACCGGATGCCCTCGGCTCAACTCCAGACTCACCCCCGGGTCGCGGCCGAGCCCTGCTTGGGGGAACTCCGAACTTCCAGCGCACGTCCTCGCGCAGGCGGTCGCCGCCCCAGTCGCTGTCGTTGAACGGCGGGTTGGCGAGGTTCATCTTCGCCAGCTTCCACGTGGTGGGGTTGAACTCCTGCCCGAAGATGGAAGTGTCCCCGAGCTTGCCGCCGTGGGCTTGCGGGGAGATCTCTCGGGCCCTGCTCCGGGCGCCCGCCGCTAACTCTTGCCCGGGGGGTTGAGCTGCTGTTCCCAGGGGTAGAAGTGGCCGAGCGGATCCCAGACGTACTTCTCGATGGGGATGAAGGCGAAGTGGCTGCAGGCGTGGCGCTGGGCCAAGTGAATGAAGCGCTCGGAGACGAGAATGTGGCCCCAGAGGCCGCGAGGGCGGAATACGTCCTCGCCTGTCCAGGTGCCTTCTTCCAGCGCCAGACCGTCAATGGCGTCAGGGGGGCGCTTTCGGCACCAGGTGCAGCGCATGGGTTTCTTGCTGAGGATGCGGCTGCGCTCCAAGTCCACCGCTGGGGAACCGTAGACCGGGGTGACGAAAAGATACCGGGGTTGAGGCCCAGGCTTGGGGCCGCGATGCCTTCGGATGACCCGCAGTACTTCGACAGGGTGAAAGCCACTGAGCCCCGTCAGTCCCTCGGTGTTGAAGGCTTCCGCGAAGCGCTCGGTCACGAGAAGATCGCCGCCGGAGCCCTTGACGAGATCTCCGAAGTCCTTGCCGTAAAGCTCCAACTCGCCCTGGAAAGGCGGTTGCCAGGTCAGAGAGCCGATGATGCCCCCGCATTGAGGACAGCTCATCGCAGGGCCCACCTTGAGGTTGAGCGTGCTGAATTCGGTGTCGTGTGGGCCCTCGCGCAGCTTCTCCAGGACGAAGAAGCGCATGGGGGGTGAAGCTCCCTCAGAAGCCATCCGGGAACCTCGCGCGCATGACGGGCCGGTTGTAGATGGACCGTAAGAACGCCTCGAACTCATGAGGGGTTACATCATCGAAATCATCGAGCCATTTGATGACTTCATTATCTATCTCACGGTGCCACTTCTGGTAGCCGTTGTGGGAGTCCTTGTCGGCCGCTCGTGTGACGAAGCGTGGATCCCGCTCGGTGTAGTGGCCCCGGAGTGTGGCATGTCTTTCGAGCGCTTGAGCGATGCGCTTGGAGATGGGGTGGTGGAGCTGCCCCGGGGGCTGGGGCCTGGCGGGGCCTCCGGTCAGGCGCTGTGCCACCATGGCCAGCGCCGAGGACGGCAGGGAGATGATGACGGTGGTGCCCGCCACGGCCACCGAGCTGACCTGCTCCACGTTGGCCACGTTGAAGCCGAAGCGTGAGGCTGCCACCGCCGAGGCCTGCGGAAACTGGGGCAGCATGGACATGCGGGAAGCCAGCCCCGCGGCACCGCCCACCAGGCCCTGGCTGACGACCACCGTGGCCGCCAGCACCAGGACGCGGGCCACCCGGGGGCCTATCCGGTGGGCGAAGCGTTCTCCGGCGCCTTCCAACTCCTCGAGGGTGGTGGCCCTGTCGGTGGCTGCCTTCAGCTCGCGGCTGGCGTCCACCACCTCGAGGAAGGTCTCCACGCCCATGTACAGGAGCATGAGGGCGGAGATGAGGGCGGCGCCCTTGGTGAAGACGGGCTCGGGGTTGGCGGCCAGGAAGGCCCAGGTAACGAGGCCCGTGGCGATGACGGAGTAAAAGAGCTGAGGGGCCAGGGTGTCTTGCACCGCCTGGGAGATGCTCGCCTTGAGCGGCTGGAGCGACCTGGCGAGGGCCACGCCCAACTTGTCCCAGGGGCTCAGGCCCATCACGTCGTCGAGCAGGGAGAGGCAGTCGTCGCGCAGCTGTCCCGGAGGGCAGTAGCCGCCGAAGCTCTTGCTCATCAGCCGCCGCCAGCGGGTGTCTGGCTGGGTGGAATGGGAGGCGAGTTGGAGCCAGCCCTGCCCCGGGGCCCGCAGGGTGAGGGGGGCCGCGAGCACCATTCGGGAGAGAGCATCCTCGAAGGCGTCGGCCTCCACGGAAATGGCCTGGTGCGAGGTGGCCTGGGGGAACTCGCGTGGGGCACCGTGTCCGGTGTCCAGCAGCACGCTGCGCGTGGGGCCGCACCCAGTGGCCAGCGCCAGCACCAGGAGCGAGACAGTGAGACGAAGCATCATCGAGCGCGCACCCCAGCTCATGCGTGAGGCCGCCAGCCTACGAGATTGGCTGTCCGGGTGAGACCCACCTGTGGGAAGTGGCCGCGCGCGGACTCTGACCAATCAGAGTTGAGGGCTGACTGTGACCAGTCAGAGTTGAGAGTTGCCTCTGACCAGTCAGAGGCAAGCCGCGTTTCTGACTGGTCGCCCCGGGCTGGCTCTTGGAATTTCAGATACTTGGATGACAAGCCAGCACCGCGACTCACAGGGGCTCTCCTGGGGACGCTGTAGGTGTGCCTCCCAGGCAGCTCCAGGACCGGCGTAGGGGGCCGAGCATCCCCATAGGGCACACTGCTGCCCAAGCCGCCCTCCCATCAGGGCGCGGCAAGAGCCTGGGCTGGGCCTGTGGGGCGTCTTGAGCGCCTCAACACCCCGCTGCCTGATGTGGCCCTCGCGCTGGGGCCTGCCTCGCACCTGCCGTGGCCAGGCCCAGGTGCTTCTCAATCGCGCGCACCCCTCGGGCTCCCTTCACGCACGCCAACACCCTTCAGCCTGCCTCCACACCTCACGCAGGCCAACACGTCGAAGTCCAACGTCCTCCTCAGCCACTCGGCGTAAGTCCTCTCGCGGCGTCCTCTGCTTCATCCGCCCCGTTCTGGCCGCTGCCTCCTTCCCCGCTCTCGCCTCCTCCTCTCCTGCTTGGGGGAGCGGCGACGATCTTCTCGCACAGACCGTGCTTTCGAGCGTGGCCTCCCCAGGTGACGCGATGCGGAGCAATCAGGAAGCCCATGAAGGGCAGATCCTGGGCAACTACGAGCTTGAGCGGTTGCTGGGCGAAGGCTCCATGGGCCGCGTCTTCCAGGCGCGCCACATCCGGCTGGGCCGCCAGGTAGCGCTCAAGGTTCTGCGGACCCAGCACGCGCATGATGTGAGCTTCGTGCGGCGCTTCTTCCAGGAGGCGCGCTCCGTCAAACAGATCAACCACGAGCGGAGCAGCAGCCCAGCCAGTCGCTGTCGCGCAAGTGGTGGGTGTGAGCGGGCGCGGGCGCGGCGGTGCTTCAGCGCAGCAGTAGCTCCCGGAAGAGGATGTCCTGCTCGAAGCCCAGCCGCCGTACCGTCTCCACGAAGCGCTCGCTACCCACGATCACCGTTGTGAAGTACTCCACGCGGAACAGGTCCAGCTCCTGGGGTAATGAGGTTGCATCCAGGATGGGTTCGTCGGGCAGCCGCCAGCCCTTTCGGCCACACTTCTCGCACGGTGTAGGCCGATTGGGAGGCAAGCAGTCAGCGTGCAGTTGTACGCGGGGCAGCAGCTCTGGCTCCAATAACTCCGGCGGGTTTTTGCCTCGAAAGCGCAGCTGCGTGCCGTAGCCTCTCAGCCCTTGCACCCCTTCAGCTTGCAACCGCTCCAAGGCCGAGCGCTGGATGAGCAGCTTCCACGGGGAGTCCAGGAACAGAGGTCCGAATTCGCCCTGGGCGGTGCCCACCAGTGGCCCGAACCTGGTGCCGGGACGGATCGGCACTCCCGCCGGAACGAACGGTCGCACCTGCTCGCGCAGCCGCTCGAACTCGGCATAGTCCTTCTCCAACCTGGCCGAGTACTTGGCTTGTTCCGGCAGATGAGACAGGTCCACGGAAGGGTAGGCATCCGAGCCCATCGACCAGATGGCATCACACGCTGGGCAATGCGCACCAGGCATGCCCCACTTGTTCGCCGAGTTGCATGTGCCCGAGTAACGTCGCTCTGGGACTTCCTCTAGGGAGTAGAACCTCATGGAGACTCACTCAGTCAGGGCCGAGTACGTTGGAGGGCAGGCGCAGTAACTGCCGACTGTAGGGCACCACCACGCCATACAGATTGAATTCATAGATGAGATGCCCCGCATGGAGCTCGATCTCTCGCCTCCTCCTCTCCTGCTTGGGGAGCGAGATGGAGCGCATGGCCCGCGCCCTTGAGCGCCTCACCGACGACAGGCCCCGTAGCGCCTACCGCTGACTTTCACCCGCGGGCGTGGCCCGCAAACCATGTCCCGCACCGTCCCGCTGTGGCTGTCCCCGCTGCCGTTCGTGCTGTTCGCCCTCTTCCTGCTCTTGAGCATGTCCGGGTGTGCCAGCCGGGTCACCTTGGGTACAGTCCTGCTCCAACAACATGAGGAAGCAACATGAGTGCTCAGTCGCTAAAGACCGCAGCTTCGGGGCGAGCCTCGAGAAGGTGCTTCGCGCCGCGCTGGCCCAACACCAAAAGTGACTGGCTGCAGGCTCACCCACCCGCCGGGCCTCGCACTGCGCTACCCATGAGATTCCTACTGCTTGTCGCCCTCTCCGCCTGCTCATCCACCGCGCCCAGCCATTACGGACAAGGCGTGCCAGTTCGCCCGCCCCCCGCGCCACCAGCCCGCCCCGGCGTGGGCGCTCCCGTGGTGGGCCAACCGGGCGCGCAGGCCGCACCCGTGCCGCGCTCGCCCAACCGGCGCCCGCTGCCGCCCAGCGCCGAGCCCGGCCTGGAGCGCGGACAGCCCACGCGCGGCGAGCGCCCCGGGTGGCGCCCCCAAGGTGTTCGGCGTGGAAATGCCCACGCTGGAGGACGTGCCACCCAGCGCCCGCGTGCACGAGAAGGCCTGCGCGAACACCCTCGCGCGGACGCTGAAGACGGAGCGCGTCAGCACTGGCCTCGCTCGCCTCAATGAGCGCGAGAAGGAATGCGTTGCCCTCGCTGCCTACGCTGCTTGTCTCCGGCTGGCGGAAGATGGCACCCGAGGGCAACGGGACGCGCAGCGGCAAGGCGAGGTGGAGGGGCTGGGGAGGCTCGCCCGGCACGTGGACGGGCTCGCCAACCACGTGTGTCAGTCCCAGCCCCGGAGCGACAACATGCTGGCTGCTGGCACCGTGGTACACCTCGCCCTTGCCAAAACCCTCGTCCCCTGGTGGAGGTCCCCGTGAACGACTTCGAGGCGTACCTGGAGAGCCTTCCGGAGCCCACACCCGAGGAACGCCGCGGCATCATGTGGGCGGTGTTCTCCATCACGGAGAACAACGCGGCTACGGTGCCGCCGCTCCCTCCCGTTGGCGAAGAGCCACCTGCATTCACCGCCTGGTGCGCTCAGGCTGACGCGTTGTAGCGCCCGTGCGGCTCTGGGGTAGGCTCTAATGAGCGCAGCGCCGCGAGGGCCGCGCCGACCTTCGCCACCGTCACCGTCATGGGCGTCGTCACCTCCGGAGCGAAGATGGCCACGCGGAGCTCCTCGAAGGCCCACCGCAGCTCCTGCGCCGCCTCCTGGTCACGCACGGTGGCGCGCCTGGCGAGGAAGCTCTCCCACAGGGGGGTGAAGGGCGCGGCCTTCTCTGCGTCCTTGCCGGGGTTCGTCACCGCACGCGACAGCCGTGCCTGGGCCGCGCGGAGGTAGCCCGATGAGGAGCGGCCGCGGCTGCCCACGGCGGACGAGGTGCGCGAGGAGCTCGCGCCGCTCGCCTTCGACGCCTTCGTGGAGCGCTCCTTCCGCATCCTGCTCAGGCGCAGCCCGGAGAGCGTGGTGGAGCTCGGCCTGGAGCGC
>DATHBR010000056.1:0-12644 GCA_035296065.1 Myxococcaceae bacterium
CTCGCGGGAGAGATGAGCATGTCCGAGTTCTTCGCGGCAGGTGGGTGGGGCATGGCAGGCCCGCGAGCGCCTGCGCCTGACCGTGGCGCGCGAGCTGAGAGCCAGTGCCCTGGCCCCCTCGTGGCGATGGTGGGAGCGGCCGCTGGCGCTCGCAGGAGCCCTGGCGGTGCTCACCGGCGCCTTGTTCATGACGTACACGGCCTCGCCCGTGAACGAGCGGGCTACGGCGCCGGCTGGACGACAGTGCTGTTGTCGATGGCCACCGCGGTCTGGGCCAGCATCCGGCCCTTGATCGACGCGCCGGTCAGCAGCGTGATCGCCGTCTGGCTGAGGACCACCCCCTCGAGGTGCGCGGTCGCGCCGAGCTCCACGCTGCCGGCGACCTGCCAGAACACGTTCTTCGCCACCGCGCCGCCGGTCAGCGTGACCGTCGTGGCGCTGCTCATCTTGAGGTCCTGGGCGACCTGGAAGATCCACACGTCCGACGCGGTCCCGTTCAGCGTGAGGCTCGTCGGGATGAGCAGGCCGGTGCCCCACTTGTAGACGCCCGGGGCGAGCGTCATCCCTCCGATGTTGCCCGCGCCCAGCTCGGTCACGTCCGCCGCCCGGCTCGCTGCGTCGATGAAGGCCAGCTCCATGTCACTGACCGCGGTGGTCATGTTGGAGGGCGACGGAGACGAGTAGTCCGCGGCGTAGACCTTGCCGGTGACTTGCGACGAGCGGGCGTAGACGTTGGTGGCATCCATGGAGAGCGAGAAGCCGGTGATGTAGCTGGCCGCCGCGGGGCTCAGCCCCACATCGCCGGTGACCACGGAGGTGGGCACGGAGGAGACCCCGGTCTTGGCGAGGATCACGAAGCTCCCCGCGGCGCCCAGGTTCACCGGCTGTCCCCTGGCGAGCGTGTTGCCGGTGGTGAACTTCCAGGTGCGCTGCTCCTTCATCGCGAGGCCGGAGGCGCTCTTCGCGCCGGTGGTCACCGTTGCCGTGTACGTGCTGCTGCTGGTGAAGTGCTCTGCCGGCCAGAACGTCGCCGTGGACCTCGCGTAGAGCACCCGGCCGGCCACGGGGGTCGCGGCGCTCCCGGAGGTCACCTTGAAGGTCGCTGGGGTGAGCGAAGCCGCGTCCATCTCCTCGCTGAAGGTCACGCTCACGCTCTCGTTGAGCTTCACGTCGGAGGCGTCGTTGAGCGGAGCGGTCGAGCGCACCGTGGGCTCGGTCGAGCCTTCCGAAGAGCCACAAGCGGCGAGGGAGAGCAACAGGAGCGCTGCGGTGGCAGTGACGAGAAGCGATTTCGGGTTGATCATCATCACCGTGTAATCGCACCCTGCACATGCTTTGAAAATTAGGAAGTTTCGCCTCAATCGGGTGCTTTTGACGAGGGGTTAGCCAGGCAGGCAGGCAGGGGATGGCGGGTGGCACGGAGGCGCTGAAGCTGCTACTCACCCCAGAGGAATATGGAGTGGCTGAACTACCACCACCTCTTGTACTTCTGGGCGGTAGCCCGGTACGGCAGCGTCGTCCGCGCGAGCACCGAGCTGCGGCTCGCCCAGCCGACCATCAGCGGACAGGTCCGTAGGCTCGAAGCGGTCCTGGGCGTGAAGCTCTTCGACCGCGTCGGCCGGAAGCTGGTGCTCACAGAGGTCGGCCAGACCGTGTTCCGCTACGCGGACGAGATCTTCGCGCTCGGGCAGGACCTGGTAGGCACGCTCAAGGGCCGCCCATCCATCAGGCCGCTCCGCCTCACGGTGGGGGTGGCGGACGTGCTCCCCAAGGTGCTGGTTCAGAAGCTGCTCGAGCCCGCGTTCCAGATCGAGAAGCCCATTCAGCTCATCTGCCGTGAAGACCGCGTGGTCGAAGACTTCATGGGCGAGCTCGTCGGCCACGAGCTGGACATGGTCCTCGCGGACCGCCCGCTCGGCCCAGGGATCAAGGTCCACGCCTACAACCACCTGCTCGGCGAGTGCGGTACCACCTTCCTCGCAAGCCCGGAGCTGGTGAAGAAGTACAAGCGCGGCTTCCCCGGCTCCATCAACGGTGCGCCCTGCCTGCTCCCCGGGGCTCACGCCACCGTGCGCCGCGCGCTGGATCAGTGGTTCGAGTCCGAAGAGGTGCGCCCGGCCCTGGTCGCCGAGTTCGACGACAGCGCGCTGATGTACGCGTTCGGCGAGGAGGGGAAGGGCATCTTCCCGTCCCCCACGGTGTTCGAGTCGGAGTTCCGCAAGCGGTATAACGTGCAGGTCGTCGGCCGCGTCCCACCGGTGCGCCAGCACTTCTACGCAATCTCCGTCGACCGCAGAATTCAGCACCCCGCGGTGATGGCCATCGTCAAGGCCGCCCGGCAGGCCATCTTCAAGTAACGATCGGAGCCATATGGAACCGGGACTGCCTGCTTCAATGACCCGAGGACTGTCCTTCTTCATCAAGCTGGCGACCGTCGCCCTGGTGGTGGGGATCCTCTCGAAGGCGCAGGCGGTCATCATCCCCATCACCTTCATGGTGGTGCTGGCCTTCATCCTCAGCGGGCCGATGAAGCGGTTGCACCACCTCGGGTTGCCCAAGCCGGTCGCGCTGGCCACGGTGATGGTGCTGTTCCTCGGCATCGTCGGGGGCACGGGCTACGTGCTGGCCATGCAGTTGAGCGATCTGACCACCCAGCTCACCCAATACAACGAGTCGATGCGCCGCAAGGTCGCCGCGCTCCAGAGCGGGGAGCGGGGCCCGCTCGAGCGCATCCAGCGCACCTTTGAGCGCGTCACCGAGGGACTGGAGCGTACCGCGGAGGACGGCAGCACCACCGAGACCATCCGGATGGTCACCACCGAGGTGTCCGCCGCGCAGCGCCTGCAGGACAACCTCGAGCGGATGGTGGCCCCCATCGCCAGCGTCCTGATCGTGCTGGTGATGTGCGTGTTCGCGCTCGGAGGCCGGGACGACATCCGGAACCGGCTCATCCGGCTCGTGGGTCCGAGCAACCTGACCCTGACCACGCGCGCGCTCGACGAAGGGCAGCAGCGGATCAGCCGGTACCTGCTCGATCAGACAATGATCAACCTTGGCTTCGGCGTCGTCATCGGCCTCGGCCTCTACCTGATAGGCGTTCCCTACGCGGCGCTGTGGGGTGGCGTCGCGGCCATTCTGCGCTACGTCCCCTACGTGGGCGCGATGGCGTCGATGCTGATGCCGGCGCTCCTCGCGTTCGCGATATATCCAGGCTGGCAAGAGACCCTCTCCACCATCGCGCTCTTCCTGGGCCTGGATGTGATCACCGCGTACTTCGTCGAGCCGATGCTCATTGGCCACCGGACCGGCGTCTCCTCGATAGCTTTGCTTGCCTCCACGCTGTTCTGGACGTGGCTGTGGGGGCCGCTGGGGCTGGTGCTCTCTACGCCGCTCACCGTGTCGCTCACGGTGCTCGGCCGGCACATCCCGCAGCTGTACTTTCTCGCCGTGCTGCTCGGGGATCAGGCGGTGATCGGCGCGGAGATCAGCTTCTACCAGCGGCTGCTCGCGCGCGACGAAGATGAGGCGAACGAGGTCGCCCAGAAAGAGCAGGAGACGCACGGCGCCGCGGGCGTGATGGACCGGGTCATCCTGCCGACGCTCGCGCTGGCCGCGCGCGACCGTGGGCTCAAGGAGATCACCCAGGCGGACATGGAGTTCCTCGTAGGGTCGATCCGCGACATCGTCGAACGCCTCTCTCGCCGTGACGCGGCCGCGCCCGTGAAGCCGGGCAGGGTGCTCGCACTCGCCGCGAATGGCACCGAGAGCGAGGTACTGCTCGAGATGCTCGCGGCCGTCGTCGCGCCCACGCTTGGGCAGTTCGAGGTGCTCTCTGCGTCGATGAGCCATGCGGACGTCATCGCGCGAATCCAGCAGCTCTCTCCGGAGGTGGTCTGCCTGGGGTTTCTCCCTCCTGAAGGTGGAACCGTGGCGCGGCAGCTGTGCCGCAGAATCAAAGAGACTTTCCCCGGCCTCACCATCCTCTCGCTCCGGCCGAATCAGCCGGGCGGCGAAGCGACCCGCGCGGCCGCCCGGATGCGCGAGGCTGGCGCGGACGCGGTGGCCATCACCCTGGCGGATGCGACCGCCGAGCTGACCCGCCTCCTGACACAGGCGAAGAACGCGGCCACCTGAACGCAGTATTTGGTCGGGGCAAGCCCAGTAGAACGGGCTGCTGGCACCATCCCACGCCCGCGACTTCAGCGTGGTGGTGCCGGTGGCCACCTTCGGAGGGGGTGCCCCTCCCGTCCTACGGCGCGGGCTTCACGAGAGTGTTGTTATCCAGGGCCACAGCGCCAATCCGGGCCAACGCCCTGCCGTTCAGCGAGGCGCCTGTATTCAGCGTGATGGCTTGATCCGCCAGGACCGTCCCCTGAAAGGAGGAAGTCGTTCCGAAGGTCGCCGAGGTGCCGACCTGCCAGAAGATGTTGGTGGACCTGGCGCCCCCGGTCAGGATGACCTTGCGCCCAGCGGTGGTGGTCAACGTGGACGCCATCTGGAAGATGAACACCGCGTCCCCGTCACCCTTGGCGTCGAGCGTGAGGTCTCCCGCGGAGATCGCAAGGGAGGACGTCGACTTGTAGAGTCCTGGCTCCAGCGTCTGTCCACCGAGGTTTCCGGCCACGGAGACCGCGCACAGCGTTCGCCCAGCGGCGTCGTTGTAGGCTGTCGTCAAGTCGGCGATCCCCTGCGCCGCCGCCGGATCTCCCGCGTGCATTGCCCCGACGAGTCTTCCAGGCGGGAACCCGGTGACGGCGGTGCCCGGGCTCACCCCAAGGTCTCCCGTGACGGAGCTCTGACCGGTGCTGGTCACGGTGGAGCCAGCCAGCACCGCGAAGCTTCCGGCCGAGCTGAGCGCGACCGGCAATTGGCTGCAGGCCCCCGTGGTGAAGCTCCAATCGTGGTTGGTCGCCAGGGAGCTGCCCGCCGCGTCCTGGGCTCCAGTCGAGATTGTCGCCATATAGGTCTGCGAGAGTCCCAGCGGGCTGGCCGGAGTGAAGGCCGCCGTGTTGGTCGCCGCCGACCAGGTGACAGCGCCCGGTACAGCCGCCGCCCCTTGCCGCACGGTGAAGGTCGAGGAGTTGATCGTCGCCGGGTTCATCCCCTTGTTGAAGGTGGCGGTGATTCTCTTGTTGATGGACACGTTCGTCGCGGCGTTCACCGGGCTCGTGGCGATGACCGTCGGCGAGATGAGGTGCGTGTCCGTGGTGAAGCTCCAGGTGTAGTCCGTGGCCAGGGCGTGGCCCTCGAGATCCTTGCTCGCCGTCGTGATCGTGGCGGTGAACACGGAGTTCGGGGCGAGGTTGCCCGCGGGGGTCAGCGTCGCGGTGGTGCCGAGGTAGGCCACATCACCTGCCACGGAGGCCGCGCCCTGCTTCAGCGTGAACGCCGTGGCCAGCGTCGCCGGATCCATCTCCTTGCTGAAGGTCGCGGTGACGGGGGCGTTGATCGCGACCGACGTCTCGGCGTCCGCGGGTCTGGTGAAGACGACGGTCGGCGGGATGCCGGCGTCAACGGTGGTGCCACCATCAGCGGTGGTGCCACCGTCAACGGTGGTGCCGGCGTCAACGGTGGTGCCGCCGTCGGGACCCGGGGCCTCGGGGTCACCGGGGAACTCGACCAGCTGCTGCCCGCAGGCGGCCATCACGGAGAACAGCAGGAACAGGGCTCCAGTCTTCAGACTTCTCATTTCGTGCTCCCGTCATTCAGGATGTTGAAGCTGACAACGAACTCGACGCGGCGGTTGTTCTCACGGCCAGCAACCGTGTTGTTGGTGTCGAGCGGCACGGACGAGCTGAAGCCCTTCGAGAGGAGCCGCTCCTTCGCGATGCCATGCGTCACGAGGTAGTTCAGCACCGTCTCCGCCCGCTGCTCGGAGAGCGTCTGGTTGTGATCATCCGCGCCGGACGAGTCGGAGTGCCCTTCGATCTGCACGCGGAAGTCTGGGTTGTCCTTCAGCGCCTGAACGACCTCATCGAGCACCGGGAACGACGCCTCTTCGAGCGTGGCCTGGTTCCAGCCGAAGTAGAGCTTCTCCTTCAGCTCCAGCTTGTCTCGTTTGACTACAACCTTCTTGTATTCAGGGCAGCCCCACGAGTCCATCTGCCCCGCCACGTTGGGGCAGCGGTCCACATTGTCGGGGAGTCCATCCTTGTCGCGGTCGGGACAGGAGACGGTCTCGCGGGTGATGGTGCGAACCTCGGCGGCAGCGACGGCCTCGTGCTTGCGCTCGCGGCCGGGGCCGACCTCCAGACTCACGCCCACGCTCAGGATCTTTGCGTCATGGTTGTCGTAGCCGGCACGGTTGCCCTGGAGGATGTGGAGGTAGCGCACGAACGGGCCGACCCAGAATGTCCGTGTCTCTCCAGTGGGAATGGAGAGGCCCGCGGCGACGGCGAGGCCAGGACGGTTGAGCACGCCGGTGCGGACGTAGAGAGCGTCAACCTCCGCCCAGGGAGAGATGGCGAAGAACCCCTCGGAGCCGCCGGGGGCGTCATGAGGCCGCTTGAGGCGTGCCCCCGCGCCGAACGTCCACGCCACCCCGGGCTCCGCCAGCTCCGCCTCCGCGGGCAGCTGCAGCAGGGTCAGGCTGGGTCCGATGTCCAGATACCTGTTCAGTCCGAAGAGCGCCTTCAGCGAGAGGCTGCCGCCGACGTCGTAGCGCCGTGACTGGGGGGCGGTCAGCGGCACCGCCACGCCGGGCTCGAGCTTCAAGCCGAAGTCAGCGGCCAGCGCTGGCAGCGGGAATGCCAGCAAGGAGAGGGTGATTGAAGTGGCGAGGATAAAACGACTCCTGGCCGTTTTTGCAACAGCTGCAGCGTGAAGCATTGCGTGACTCCGATGTTCATTCAAAGCGATGAGCACGTGATCGCCGTCACGATGAAAACGAGGATGCTTGAGAAGCGCGAGGGGTGGGAGCGCGGCATCGCCGGAGTTCTGGCAATCACACGCTCAACCGTTCACGGCTATGGGTATTTGCTGATTCTGGGAGTGTCAGAACCTAGACATGAAACTTTATTTGTCAAGTCCACAGCAACTGAGCTCTCATCCGTGACATCAAGAAGAAGATCGCGGGTGGATGACTTCGCTCGGAAGCGGTGGCTTGAAGACCGGGCCGCATTTGCACCGGAACTCTTTCTCTAACACCATCGGAGCAGGAAAGATACCCCCCTGCCCCGTCAAACCTAGACATCGTTTACCTTTGGATCCGCACTGCCATCTCCCCTGGACCCTGGTCCAATGCTTGACAGCGCGACAACGACACTTAAGTTGGGACTTCACAAATTGAGAGGAAATACATGTCTCGTCAGAGTATCGCGGTGTTGGGGTTCGTGTTGGCGTTGGCCTCCGCGGGGACGGCGGCCGCCGAGGAGGAGGAGCCCCGGCGAGGAAGTGTGAATGTGTTCCTGCGCGGAGGGGCGGGTAACTACACGGGAGATCTCGGGGACAACGTCAACGTGGGCCCTTCCTGGGGTTTGACGTTGGACCTACAGCCCTTGCGCTTCGTCGGCTTTGAGCTGGGCTATGAAGGCGCCAGGAACACCGCCAGGACCGAGCTGCTCGACATTTCCCTCACGCGCCACGGTGGCAGTGGCCTGGTCAAGCTGTTGCTGCCCTTGTTCAAGTCCATCAAGCCCTTCGTGGGCGCCGGCCTGGGCATCTCGAACATCAGCATCGGAGGTGATCTCCGAGGGGCATTCGAGTCGGACGTGGTGGCGGAGCTCCCCGTGGCCGTGGGCTTCGAGGTCAACTCCGGCGCGCTCACCGCGGGCGCTCGGGCCACCTACCGGTTGCTGCTGGATGAGAACCTTGGCGAGCAAGTGGACGATCCCCAGGGCGGCTTCTTCGACGTCGTGCTGACCCTTGGGGCCCGCTTCTAGCGACAGGATCTTCCTGCTCCTCGTGGGCTGACCCGCATGGGCTGCAATGGGTGACGAACCGCTGGCAATGCATGCCGTCCGCCTTGACGTAAGCAATCGCTGTCTTATGTTGATCGTAGATTCCTCCCTGGCGAGACTCGCTCTGGGCAAGGGACCTGCTCTTACAAACAGCTCTGGACTGGAAGCTCTTTGCTTCGTCTGGGGTTCTCCCGGAGTATCTGTGCAATCATTGACTGCAAGTCCCCGCCACCCGTCCGTCCGCAGCCAACTCGCGGCCCGGCTCGGAATCACCCTGTTGACGCTCTGGAGCCTTCAGGCGGGCGCGGCGACCGCGAAGGGGCCCGTGCCGGTGCCGCTGGGGACGGCGGGCAACCTGGCGATTCTGGCAAAGACGGGCGTCTCTTCGGTCCCTGCTTCCTCGGTGACGGGAGACGTGGGCGTCAGTCCTGCCGCCGCTACCTACCTCACCGGCTTCTCGCTGGTCGCGGACTCCACGAACGTCTTCGCGACCTCCACCCAGCTTGTCGGTAAGGCGTTCGCCGCCAACTACGCGGTGCCGACCCCCTCCAACCTGACCACGGCGGTCAGCAACATGGAGGGTGCCTACACCAACGCGGCGGGCCGCCCGACGCCCAACTTCCTCAACCTGGGCACCGGCAACATCGGCGGGAAGACCCTCGTGCCGGGGCTCTACAAGTGGACGAGCGCAGTGACCATGCCGGCGGACGTCGTCCTCTCGGGAGGCCCGACCGACGTGTGGATCTTCCAGGTGACGGGCGATCTCTCCATGAGCGCTAACAAGCGCATCACCCTGAGCGGCGGGGCGCTGGCCAAGAACGTCTTCTGGCAGGTGGCTGGCCGGACGACGATTGGGACCGGCGCGCACTTCGAGGGGGTGCTGCTCTGCAAGACCGACGTCACGCTGCAGACGGGCGCGACGATGAACGGCCGGATTCTTTCACAGACGAATGTGGCCCTGCAGCAGGCCAAGGTGACCCAGCCCGCGAAGTAGCACCGGCCCGCTGAAGTCCAAGGGGATAGGCGCGCACCGCCTGTCCCCTTTCCGCGGCAGGGATTGTCAAATCAGCCTCCCCGAGCACATGCGAGCGATGAGCCAGGGCCACACACGCCCGGCCTCCCTCCACAATTTCCTCTGTCCGACACCCGCCGAAAGATTGAGCGGTTGATCCGTTGTTTTTCCGTCATACAGATGCCGCGAAGCACCACGTTCACGGTTTCGATGCCCCCATGCGGCTTTAGGCTGCCGTCCACAGTTGGAGATCTTGAGTTCATGGAGAGCGATCAACGGGTGTCCTCGGGAGTCACCGGTCTGGACGACGTCCTCCACGGCGGGTTTCCCAAGGGGTACATGTTTCTCGTCGAGGGGTCGCCGGGCTCGGGTAAGACGACCCTGGGCCTGCATTTCATCGTCGACGGCTTGCTCCGGAACGAGAGCACGCTCTACGTGCTGCTGACCGAGAACGTCGCGGAGTTCAAGCACGTCGCGGAGCGGCACGGATGGTCGCTCGAGGGCGCCCACATCCATGCCGTCCCCCACTCGCAGTCGGAGTCCGGCCAATCCTACACCTTCTTCCATCCGGCGGAGGCCGAACTCGACGAGGTGTTCGAGGCGATCCTCCAGATGGTGGAGAAGACGAAGCCCCAGCGGGTGGTCTTCGATTCGCTCTCCGAGCTCCGGTATCTGTCACAGGACTCCCTGCGGTACCGGCGGCTGATCCTGATGTTGAAGGATCGGCTCGCCGCGCACGGTGCGACGACCCTGCTGCTGGACTACCCCGAGAGCGGCAAGCCGGATCATCAGCTCGAGACCATCTGCCACGGCGTCCTCCGGTTCGAGCAGCTTGCGCCGGAGTACGGCAGCGAGCGGCGTCGGCTGATTGTCCGCAAGCTCCGCGGCGTCGGGTACCGGAGCGGCTTTCACGACTTCAAAATCCACCGCGGCGGCCTGGAGGTCTACCCACGCCTCAAAGCGATGGAGCACCACGCGCAGTTCGCGTCCAAGCGCGTGACGCTGGGGGTCCAGGAGATGGACACCATGCTCGGTGGCGGGCTGGATCGCGGGACGAGCACGCTGATCATCGGCCCTGCCGGCGTCGGCAAGTCCAGCCTGGCTGGGCACTATGCCTACGCGAACGCAGAGGCCGGCGACAAGGTGGCGATATTCCTGTTCGAGGAGGTGGCCAGCACCTTCCTCGGCCGGACCGAAGGCCTGGACATCGGCCTGCGCCGCCATGTCGAGAGCGGGCAGGTGTCCCTGCGTCAGTTGAACTCGGCATCGGTCTCGCCCGGCGAGTTCGCGGCCCTGGTGCGCGGCTCGGTCGAGCACCAGGGCGCGAGAACGGTGATCATCGACAGCATCAACGGCTACTTCAGCGCGATGCCGCAGGAGCATTTCCTGTCGGCCCACATTCACGAGCTGCTGACGTACCTCAACCAACAGGGCGTGATGACGCTGCTGATCGTCAGCCAGCACGGCGTGCTGGGGCCGACCATGATCGCCCCCATCGACATCTCGTATCTGGCGGACAGTGTGGTGCTGCTCCGCTTCTTCGAGTCCGGCGGCGAGGTCCGCCAGGCGATCTCGGTCGTGAAGAAGCGCTCCGGTCCCCACGAGCGCACCATCCGGGAGTTCTTCCTGGGACCCAAGGGCATCCGGGTCGGCAGACCGCTCAAGGAGTTCCGGGGCATCCTCACCGGAAACCTCCTCGGCACTGGCGGCGAGCGCGGATCGCACATGGGCGGTGGTGAGGATGGAACCCATGGACTCAGCTGAGGCGCGCCAGGAACGTGTCCTTGTCTTCGCCCCCAGAGGCCGCGACGCGGAGCTCACCGGGCGCGTGCTGCGCGGGCTGACATCGGTCGAGCTGTGCCGCACCTCCGAGGAGTTTCTTCGCGAGCTGGCCGCCGGTGTGGGCGTCGTCCTCATCGCCGAGGAGGCGCTCACCCCTGGACTGCTGGAGGCGCTCGCCTCCGGTCTGGCCTCGCAGGAGGCGTGGTCGGACGTCCCCTTCGTGGTGCTCGCCGGGGCGAAGCTTCGCTCCGAGTATTGGACCCTCCGGACAGGCCCCGAGGTCCTCTCGAGGCTGGAGGCGCTGGGGAACGTGGTGACGCTCGAACGGCCGGTCCGGATGCGGACGCTGGTGGGCGTGGTGCGGGTCGCCCTCGAGAGCCGCAAGCGCCAGTACCTGATGCGGGTGCTGCACCAGAACCTGGAGTCGCTCAACCGAGGCAAGGACGAGTTTCTGGCGATGCTGGGCCATGAGCTGCGCAATCCTTTGGGGGCGGCGCGCACTGCGCTGACGCTCCTCCAGGGCGGACACTCCGATGAGCGCGGCCGTGCTCGCTACCTGGAGATCCTCGGCCGCCAGATGAGCGCGATGACGCGGATGCTGGACGACATCCTCGATGTGTCCCGGCTCTCCCTGGGCAAGTTGCAGCTCGAAGGCCAGGACCTGGAGCTCGGGCAGCTGGTGCGCAGGTCCGTCGACTTGCTGCAGCCCACTGCGCTCCTGGCCCGGCATACCCTCACCCTGGAACTGGGCGAGGGGCCATTCCTGGTCCGGGGTGACGCCATCCGGTTCGAGCAGATCATCGCCAACGTCGTTGGCAACGCGCTCAAGTACACCCCGCCCGGCGGGAGAATCCAGGTCAGCGTGCAGCGCGACGACGTGGATGTCGTCATCTGGGTCCGCGACAACGGGATCGGGATCTCGCTCGAGATGCTGCCCAAGGTGTTCGAGCTCTTCACGCAGGCGCGCAACGGCACCGAACGCGCCCAAGGCGGCCTGGGAGTGGGCCTGGCGCTCGTCGACACCCTGGTGCGCATGCACGGGGGCAAGGTGGAGCTGACAAGCGAGGGGCAGGGGAAGGGATCGCAGTTTCAGATCCGGATCCCGCTGGTGGCCCCGGGGAAAGCGGCGGCCGCCACACCCACGCGACGAGACCGCCCAAGCCGGTCTTTGCACGTGCTCCTCGTCGAGGACAACCCGGACGGCCGCGAAGTCCTGCGCGAGGCCCTCGAAGACAGCGGCCACCGGGTCGATGTGGCGGTGAACGGAGAGGATGGCATTTCCCAGGCAACCCGCGCGCCGCCTGACGTGCTGCTCACGGATCTCGGCTTGCCGGGGCTGGACGGTTACGAAGTGGCCCGGCGCGTGCGCGCGGCCTGTTCGCCTGTCCCCTACCTGGTGGCGCTCACCGGCTATGGAATGCCGGAAGACCGGCGCCGGACGCGCGAAGCCGGCTTCGATGATCACCTCGTCAAGCCGTTGAATTTCGAGCTTCTCGATCGAATCTTCGAACACGCCGTGGGCCGGAACGCTTCGACGCGCGGGGAAGCAGGAGCCAGCGCTCGCGGGCCGTGACGCGGCGGTGGGGCCGGCGTGTTCGCCTGCGTGAGGTGTGGAGGCAGGAGGGCGTGCCGACCCCCTTTCCGAGCGCCGATCCGACTGGAACTCCCCAGTACCCGCCTGACATCGAGCCCTTCGAGGATGAGGAGGGCACCTGGCAGGTGGCCGGTCCTGACGTGCGTCCGCGGCTGGAGCGCAATGCTCGGGTGCAACCCGTTCTGCGGGAGTGGGTCCTCCGCCTGCTCTCGGGCGCCCCGGAAGAGCGCGGTACAGTCGCGCAGTTCGCCGAAGCATTGGAGGCCGAGGCGGCCCCGGCTGCTACTGCCCCGGTGGAGCCGCCGGCACCTCCCAGGCCCCTGGCACGAGCGCGTGCCCGGAGCCCCTGGCTCGCGCT
>DATHBR010000057.1:0-51224 GCA_035296065.1 Myxococcaceae bacterium
GCGCGCGCCCGGGTTGGAGCCCGGGTTGGAGCCCGCGGCGGGGCGCGAGCCCGTCACCCCGGGGCGCGAGCCCGTCAGGTTGGGCCGGGAGCCCGAGCCCGTGCCGGAGCTGGCCGCCGCGCCGGCCAGCCGCGCCGAGGAGGAGGTGCTCTGCCCGTCCGGGCTGGGAATGCGCGGGTGCGAGCCCGAGGCGCTCGCGGACGACGTGGCGGGCGCGTACTCCGCCAGCCGGTCTCCCAGCGTGTCCTTGAAGAACTGGGCCACCGCGGCCGGCGAGGAGTTGAGCCGGTGATGCGCCATCACCGCTTCGATCTCCTCGCGCAGCGCCGCCGCCGAGGGCGTGCGCCGGGACGGATCCTTCACCAGCGCGCGGAGGATGAGGTCCGACACGTCCTGGGGAATGCTCGGCTTGAGCTGCGAGGGCACCGGCGCCGGCTCGCGCACGATGGCGTTCAGCGTGGCCGCGTCATGATCCCTGCGGAACGGCAGCTGCCCGGTGAGCAGCTCGAAGAGCACCACGCCCAGGGCGAACACGTCGTTGCGCGCGTCGAGCGGACGGCCCGCGGCCGCCTCGGGAGAGATGTACGAGATCTTCCCCTTGAGCACACCGGCCTGGGTGTGATCCTCGCCCTGCACCTTGGCGATGCCGAAGTCGCTCAGCTTGATGGCGCCGTCGAGCGAGATGAGGATGTTGTGCGGGCTGACGTCGCGGTGCACCACCGGGTGCGCGTTGCCCGCGGGGTCCACGTAGCTGTGCGCGTAGTGCAGGCCCGCGGACGTCTCGGCGACGATGCGCAGCGCGTGCTCCATGGGCAGCGCCAGCCCCTTGCGCCGCAGCTCGTTGATGAGCCGCTTCAGGTCCGGGCCGCGCACGTACTCCATGAGGATGTACGCCACGCCCTCGGTGACGCCCACGTCGAAGGTCTGCACGACGTTGGGGTGCGTGAGCCGCGCGTTCGCCCGCGCCTCGGCGAACAGCATGTCCACGAACTCGGGATTCTCCGCGAACTGCTGGAGAATCTTCTTCATCACCAGGAACTTCTCGAAGCCCTTGACGCCCACCTGCTTGGCCAGGAACACCTCGGCCATGCCACCCTGCCCCAGCCGGCGGATGATCTGCAGCTTGCCGCTGCCGTGCGAGTTGCTGATGTCCGTGTTGGGGCCAGGCTGCTGCGGCTCGGCGGTGGCCGAGCCGAAGAGGAACTGGGTGAGGGCCTTGGACTCCAGCGCCTCGATGTCCTCGAGCGGGCGGTCCGTCAGCGGCACGCGGCCCAGGAACTGAGGCAGGTTGGGGATGTTGGCCAGGCGCGAGGCCCCACCGCACACGGCGCAGGGGCGCTCGTGGCCCTCGTTGGCCTTGAGCTGCGCCAGGAACGAGGCGCCATGCGCCCGCTGGTGGAACAGCTGGCCGCAGTTCTGGCACTCGTAGGGCAGCCACAGGCTGTGAATGCGCGCGGGCAGCGGCTTGCCGGACTTGGCCAGCGGCGAGAGCACCGTGGGCGGCACCCGGCAGAGCACCACCTGGGCGCCCTTGCCGGCCGTCTCCAGCACCTGCTCCAGCTTGACGACGCCCTCGAGCTCCACCTTCGCCACGTGCGAGAAGTCGAAGGCCACCCGGCCCTCGAGGCCCGAGGCCAGCCGGCGCACGTTGAGATCGCCCCGGATGACGCTGGCCAGGGTGATGTAGGTGATGTCGTCCTGAACGATCTTCAGGTGCGAGGGAAGATCCAGCGGCTCGGCGGCGACCGACAGCCGCAGGTAGCGCATCACCACGGGATCCACGGTGCCCAGGTGCTGCCTTCGCGCGTAGTCGAAGAACTCGCCGGGCAGATCCGCGAACTCCAGCGGGTTGGTGCACACCGGGCAGGAGTGCTCGGGGGCGCGGTTCTCGGAGATCGTCTGCGCCTCGTCCAGCAGGTTGACGGCGCGCAGCCGGTCCTCACCGCACGACTTGCAGGTGTAGGGCGCCAGCACCGAGAGCACGCGCGCCACCCCGGCGAAGCCCTCGACCATGTTCAGCTGATCGACGACCACCGGCGGCGCGTACACCATGTACATGCCGATGGCGCCCGAGGGCAGCCTCGAGACGAACTCGATCCACTTGCGCACACCGAACGAGCTGATGCGGTCCACGCACCCGAGATCGAGGATGATGATCCCATTGAGGTCCGCGCTAGCGGAGGCCAGCGGGAACGTCTCGTCAATGACGCCGGAGACCCGCACGTGGGTGATGTTGCCCACCCGGGACCGGTTGATGATTGCGTTAGAACCCTGGTTCTCCACCGGCCCTACCCTCATTCCATGCAGAACAGCAGCGATTTGGGCAGCGCGGCGCGGCGGCGGTTGTCACCGAGATCCACCGCGCAGAGCACCCGCGTTTCGCGCCCACGGACCACGCGCACCGCGATGGCATCGCTGTGCTCGATCATCCGCCTCAACCCCAGCCCCGCCCCTCCGCCCGAGGAATTGACCTGCACCTTCCCGCCGTAGGAGGCCAACGCCCGGGCGAACGGCCCGGTGGTGAGCCGGCCAAACCGGTCCACCGCCTCCATGTAGATGCGCCCTCCGTCCACCGCGAGCGCCAGCTCGCAGGCGTCTTCTGGATCCACCTGCTGCACTTCCGTCCGGCGGTGAGCGTACTTGGGCTCACCGCCAGCGTTGACTGGCGCGTCCAGCATCGCATTGACGGCCAGTTCGTGTAGCACGTCCGCCGCCAGGGTGGCGGCCACCTTGGACCCGCCTGCCTCCTGAACGACCAGGGAGGCCGCGTCCGCGGCGTGCTGCACATCCGCCAGCCGCGACACGCGCTGGCGGGCCACGTCGACACCGCCCGGTACCAGCTCCGCGCCGCTCAGCACCGCCCCCAGCAGCTGGGCCTCCCAATCGGAGGGCCCCGCCTCCGCGCTGCGCGTGGCGAGCAGCAGCGCGGGTGGATCCCGGGTCAGCAGCTCCGCGTGAGCCGGGGTGAGCCGGCCATCGAAGAGCACCAACCGGCGCACGCTGGCACGCGTGGCCCCCGGCTCCTCGATGCCCGAGTACAGGGAGACGCCACCTCGCGCGAGCGTGGGCGCCACCTGCTCGAGCACCGTGGGCGCGAGCGAAGGATCCGCGATCAACAGCAGGCCCTGACTGGCCTGCTTCTGGGGGGTCGGTCTCAAAGCAGCTCAGTAGTTGAACTTCACTTCGCTGAACACCCCGCGCCCGGGCGCGGGGAAGCCATGAGACTCCTCGTACTGCGAGTCGAACAGGTTGGTGCCCAGCAGCGACACCGACAGCCCCGACGACACCTTCATGCCCACGCGGGCGCTGGCGGACACGTAGCCCGGCAGCGAGACGCGCTGCGCGGTGCCCGAGGACTCGTCCACCAGGAAGCCCGGATCGAAGCGCGAGCCCACGTACAGGCCGTACACCTCGGCGAAGGCCGACTTGCCGATGTTGGTGCGCGCGCGAGCGTAGACGCGGTGCTTGGGCGCGTAGTCCAGCTGCGCCGAGGCCTCGCCGCCGTAGGGCAGCGACTTGGCGTCGAGGAACTGGTAGGCCACGTCGAACGAGGAGTTGGCCGAGGGGATCTGCGCGGCCGCTTCCACCTCGAAGCCCGCCACGCGGGCGTCGCCCACGTTCCGGAACTGCGAGGTGGAGCCGAAGATGAGCTCCTGGTTAATGAAGTTCTTGGCGATGTTGTAGAAGCCCGTGCCCGTCAGGCGCACCCGCCGGTCGAAGGGCCAGAAGTCCACCGCCGCCTCGAAGGTGTCCAGCGTCTCGGCGCGCAGGTCCGGGCTGCCCAGCAGCGTGGCGGCGTACATCTGCTGGTTGATGGCCAACTCCGCCAGCGTGGGCGCGCGGAAGGCGCGGCCGTAGTTGGTGCGCAGCGTCAGGTCCGGCATCGCGTGGAACACGATGCTGGCGCGCGGAGAGATCTGGTCCGTCTTCGCGCGCCAGACGTTCTCGGGGATCTGGTAGTTGTCGTAGCGGGCGCCCGCGCTGACCACCAGGTTGCTCATCAGCCGGTACTCGGCGTCCACGAAGCCGCCGACGATCGTCTGCACGGTGTCATCCGGGGTGAGGCCCGGCAGGATGTTCTGGTTGTTGACCAGGTCGTCCTTCACGTCACCGCCAAAGGTAAGGGACAGGTTGCCCGCGGAGACCAGCGCGCGCGCCTCGCCACCGAAGCGGCGGCGCTTGCCCAGCGCCGGCTGCATCTCCTGGGTGATCAGGTTCTCGAGATCCACCACGCGGCGCTTGAACAGCGCGAAGCCCTGGGCGAACACGCGCACGTTGTCGCTCACCTGCATGTCCACCTGGGCGGCGGCGTTCAGGTTCTGCACGCGCTCGGTGTCATTGGCGGTGTAGTGGCAGCGGCCGCAGTTGCCCACGGTGGAGATCTGCGTGCCACCCGGGCGGCCGATCTCCGCGTCGGTGAAGTCCGCGTCCAGCGCGAACATGCCCACCTTCACCTTGCCGCTGACCTGGTGGACCAGGGACTCCTGGTTCGTGTCCTCGCGGCCCAGGGTGGGATCGCTGAACAGCTCGGCGCCGTTGGAGCTGAAGCCGTAGTAGCTGGCCAGCGCCTCGACCGGACCGGCGCGGCCGGCCCCCGTGGCCTGCACGCGGTAGGTGTTGAACTGGCCGGCCAGCACGCGGCCGTCGAAGCCCATGCTCTTGCCTTCCTGGATCACGTCGCTGGCCTGACGCTCGATGATGTTGATGACGCCGCTGAAGGCGTTGGAGCCGTAGAGCGAGGAGCCGGGGCCGCGGATGACTTCAACCTGCTTGAGGTTGGTCATCGGCGTCGTCTCGTCCGCGTAGAACTGGCCCGTCCACGGATCCGTCAGCGGGCGGCCGTCCTTGAGCAGCAGCAGGCGGTTGGACAGGAAGTTGGAGCCCAGGCCACGCGCGCTCACCGCCACCTTGCGCATGGCGCCGCGGCGGCACTCCATGCCGGGGAAGTACTGAATGGCCTCGCACAGCGTGAAGGCGCCGGTGCCCTCGAGCTCCTCGGCGGGAATCCAGGCCACCGTCAGCGGCACGTCCTGGATGCGCTGGTTGCGCTTGCCGGCGGTGGTCACCACCGCCTCGCTCAGCAGCACCTGCTCGATGGAGTCCAGCCCCACCGTCGGATCATCCAACCCCGCCAGGCCCGAGGGCGGCGGCAGCGGACGCGACGGATCCGGGCCCGTGAAGGGCGCGGACGCCGGGACGTTGCCCGTAGGCGCGGGGCTGGCCGTCGGATCACCCGTCAGCGCGGCAGGGGCCGGCGCGCCAGGCGTGGGCGAGTACGGAGCCGGCTCCATCGCGGGCGCGGT
Organism: Myxococcaceae bacterium; assembly: GCA_035296065.1. Lineage (GTDB taxonomy): Bacteria > Myxococcota > Myxococcia > Myxococcales > Myxococcaceae > DATHBR01. The sequence goes on from DATHBR010000057.1 coordinate 5,304, forward strand.
GGGCGCGGGCGTGGGCGCGGCCACGGGCGTGGGCTCCGAGGCCGGCGGCGTGGCAATGGCCGGGCTGCTGGTGCCCGGATCGGCGAAGCCAGGCTCGGTGGCTCCGGGAGCCGTCGGATCCTCGGGGTTGAAGCTCTCGGCGGGAGTGGCGAGCGCGGGGTCCGCGGCGGGCGCGGGCGGCTGAGCGCCCTTCTTGGGCGTCTTGGGCGTCTTGGCCACCGGCTTCTTGGGCGTCTTGCTCACCGGTTTCTTCGCCGTCTTGGCAGTAGGCTTCTTCGCCGCCGCCTCGGTGCCAGCCGCGGGCGGCTTGGCCGTCTGCGCTTCCACGTTGCCAGCCGACAGCCCAGCGATTACGCAGAAGACGAGGGGCAGTTGAAAGAACGCCCGGAATTGCCGGCGCCCAGAGACAATCCGAGCCACGGCAAGCCGCGACTCACGCAACACAGTCGAGTTCATTCTCACATCCACAAGTGGAGCAGCCTTCTACGGTGGTTCTTGTAGCCCCGAACGACTGCTGGACCGGAGGAGGGGGCCTTGAACCGAAGGTCCGCTCCCTGACGATCCAACTGTCGAGTCCAAGTTACCTTACTGCCTTCTCATGAGCCAAGTAGCGGCCCGTAAACCCTTCATTACCGTGACTCTTGCACCGCGCGAGGGCGCACCCCTGCCCTCGCCGCCCTCGTGCAGGGTGGGTCATCTGGGCCCCACCCTCAGCGGTAGTGGAGCCTGCCCTGTCCCACCTACCTGAGTGGGCACCTGCGAGCGCGCCGCGAAGCGCGCGGGTGTGCCACGGTGTCTCAGTCGTCCGGCTGCTCGGCGGACACGTCCATGGCGCTGGTGAACGAGGGCAGCACCGGGGTGAGCTGGTCGGACTTCACCAGCGCATCGGTGTCCACGCGCAGCGTGGGGCTGTCGACGATGACAGGCTGGCGGCGCGGCGGGCCCTGCTGAAGCAGCTTGCGGAACTCCTCGAACTCGCGGCCCTGCACCTTCACGAAGGCGGAGTAAGGCGCCACGGGCTGGAGCCTGGGCAGGCCCTCCTGCAGGGTGTCCGCGCTGCCCTTGAGGTTCACCAGCAGCGCGCCGGGCACCTTGTTGCTGCGGAACAGCACGCGCATGTCCTTGGGCGCGTGCACCGCGGGCACCAGCGCGGCCTCGGCGCCCTTGGCCTCGAGCATCTTCAGCGCCGACTCGACGTTGGGCACCGAGACGAGCTTGAAGTGCTTCTGCGCGTCCAGGTCGCCCGCGAACACCACGTTCGAGAGGAACTTGGAGTCCATGGCGCCAGCGCCCTTGGTGATGGCCAGGCGCTTGCCAGCGAGATCCTTCACCGAGCCCCGGGCGTTGGAGACGATGGCCCAGCGCTGGCCGGTGTCTCCGGAGACGGCGGCGAAGGCGACGGGGGTGGCCTTGGGGCCCAGCTGCACGGCGGCCCAGCCGTCCACCACACCGAAGTCGAGCAGCCCGTCGGAGATGGCCTTGGAGAAGTCCTCGTAGCGGCCAAAGCTCTTGGCGGCCACGGGCTGGCCCGTCGCGGTGGACAGCTGCGTGGCCAGCTTCTCGGCGAACTCGAAGCGCTCCTGGCCGTCGGTGAACGAGGTGGGCAGGAACACCCCGAGGGTGGTCTTCTTCTGGGCCCAGGCCGCGGGCGCCCAGGCGCACAGCAGCACGAGGCCAATCAACAGCAGGCGGGAGTTCTTCATCGCAGGTTCTCCGTGGCAGTGGCCTCGGAAGGTTCAGGGGACTCGGTGGCGGGGCCGCCACTCAAGCCGTAGAGGACGACCAGGCGCTCGCGCCACTCGCGCACCGCGCCAACGCGGGGGCCACCGGCGGCCAGGTAGCGGCGGTAGGCGTCCACCGCCTCGGCCACGTCGTTACGGCGCTCCTGGGCGTCGATGCCCAGGTTGAGCGCGGCCGAGGGCACCTGGGGCTCGAGCTGCTTCCAGATGGCCACCGCGTCGGCCATCTTGCCCTTGCGGTACTCCACCGTGGCCAGGTTGTGCTGCAGCACGGCGCTGTCGGGATCACCCGTGAGCGCGGCCTTGAAGGCCTTGTCGGCCAGCTTGAAGTTGCCCGCGCCGTACGCGCGCTCACCCTCCAGGCGGTGCAGGGCGTTGGAGAGCGAGGTGATCCACTTGCCCTGCCAGGGCGAGGGCTTCTTCGAGGCGGCGGTCAGCAGCTTGCGCGCCTGGGGCACCTGCTCCTTGCGGTAGAGCATGTAGGCCTCGGTCAGGGCGCGGGTGTTGGCGTCGGCCCAGCGCGGCGCGGGCGTGAGGCCCTTCTTGAGGGCCGCGGTGGCGTCCGCGAAGCGCTTCTCCTCGGTGAGCACCAGCGCCCGGGTGAAGGAGGCCAGCTTGGCCAGCTCCGGCTGCTTGCTCAGGCTGAACTTCTCCGCGGTCTCCAGATCCTGGCGGGCGTTCTCCACGTCCCCGCCCTCCAGGCGCGTGAGCGCGCGGCGCAGCAGCATCAGCGGCAGGTTCGCCTCGGCGATGGTGCGCGCGGCCTTGGACGGGCCCGGCTCGCGCAGCCGCTGCACGGCCTCGTCCACGCGGCCCAGCTCCACCTCGGCCAGCGCGGCGCCCACGGACACGTCCGCCAGGTCCTCCGGCTCCTCGGTGAGCTTCTCCGCCATGCCGTAGGCGGCCAGCGCCCCTTCCGCGTCACCGGCGCCCAGCCGGGCGTAGCCCAGCAGCCAGTGCTCGCGCCAGGTGGCGCCCTGCAGCGACACGCCCTGCTCCAGCACGACGCGGGCCTGGGCGAAGTCGCGCTTCTCCAGCAGCGACGAGCCGAGCCTGCGGGCCATGGCCGCGCTGCGCTCGAGATCGTACGCGCGGCGCAGATCGCGGATGGCGTCGTCCAGCCGGTTGCTGTCGGCGCGCAGGCGGGCGCGGTGCGCCAGCGCACGCGCCAGCCACTTGCCCGCGGTGGGGTGGCCCGGCTCGACGTTGAGCGCGTTGGTGTAGTCCTCGATGGCCTGATCCCACTGGCCAGTGGCGAAGTGATCGGCGCCCAGCAGCACGTAGCCCAGCGCCTGCTTCGGCGCGAGCTCGACGACGCGGCGGTGCACCTCGACGGCGCGCTGGAAGCGGTTGGCGCGGCGGTTGACGGAGCCCAGCGAGGCCCACAGCTCCAGGTTGTTCACGCCCGCCTGAGCGGCGCCCTCGAGGTAGCGGATGGCCTCCTCGTTGCGCCCCTGCGCCTGCATGGCCCGGCCCAGCGACACCTGCGCCGTCACCAGGGCGGGCGCCAGCTTCAGCACCTGCTTGTACTCGGCCTCGGCCTCCACCGGCTTCTTCTGCGCCAGCCGCACGTCACCCAGCAGCAGGTGCGCGTTGGCCGTGCTGCCCAGCTTCACCAGGGCCACCGCCTGCGTCTCGGCGCCGGCCACATTACCCCCGGCCAGCAGCAGCCGGCCCAGGCGCTCCTTGGGCTCGGGGGCCTGAGGGAAGGCGCCCACCAGGCGCTGCACCAGCACCTGCGCCTCCTGCGTCTTGCCCTCCATCTCCAGCACCGCCGCCAGGCCCATCTGCGTGGTGACGGACTCGGGGCGGCCCGCCTGGGCGCGCTGGAAAGAGGCCCGCGCGGAGGCGGGATCGCGGCGCAGCAGGTGGCCACGGCCCATCAGCTCGTGGATCTGGTAGTCGTTGCCGGCCAGCTTCTCGGGGCGCAGCTCCAGGTAGCGCTGCAGCTTGGCGTTGGCCGCGTCCCCGCGCTGCTCGAAGAGGTAGTAGCTGCCCAGGTAGTAGTTGACGATCAGCTGCTCGGGCAGCTTGGCCTCGGAGACCTGCTCCAGCAGCGGCACCGCCTCGGGGAAGCGGCGCAGCTTGAAGAGCGCCACGCTCAGCGGATAGGCCAGCGAGTTGTCCGCCGGGTTGGCGGCGTGCACCGGCTTGAGCTTCTCGGCGACGCGGGCGTAGTCCTGCAGGATGTTGCCCACGGTGCCCAGGCCCGCGGCGGCGGACACCGAGGTGGGATCGGCCGCGAGCGCCTGCTCGAAGAGCGCGAGCGCCTTGCGGCTCTTCTCCTCGGCCTCCTTCTTGTTGCCGGAGGTGAGGGCACCGCTGGCGGAGACCATGGCGGTCTCACCCTCCTTCACCAGGCGCTGAGACTCGCTGAGCGGCGGCGGGCGGTACTGCGCCAGGGCCGTGGAGCCGGCCAGTGCGTGGACAAGGAAGAGCGCCGCGGCGAGGCGGCGCATCGAAGTAGGACGAGGAAGGGGACGCATGCTTTTCCCGGACTCAGGAGGCAGGGCTGAACTCGGCGACGACCACGGTGATGTCGTCGCGCTGGGGTTGACCGGCGCTGAAGGCGCGCACGTCGGCCAGGATGGCCTCGCGAAGCCCTTCGGCGGACTGGTGGGCATTGGCCTGGACGGCGGCGCTCAGGCGCTGAGTGCCATAGAGCTTGCCGGCCGCGTCACGCGCCTCGGTGAGGCCGTCCGTGTACCAGACCACGATGTCGCCCGGGCGCAGCTGCGCCTGGCGTGAGGAGTAGGTGGAGGACACCGACGCGCCCAGCAGCGGGCCGCGCGCGGGCAGCGAGGCGAACTGGCCCGACAGCTTGTTGTACACGGCCGCCGCGGGGTGGCCGCCGGCCGCGTAGTCGATGAGGCCCGTCTGCGTGTCGATGACGGCCAGCGCGCTGGACATCTGGTACTCGCCGCGGCCCAGGTGGGCCAGGGTGATGTTCAGCGCGCTGATGAGCACCTGGGAGTTGAGCTGATCCGGCTCGCGCATCGTCATGGCCGAGGCGAAGCCGCTGGTGGCGCTGGTGGCCACCAGCGCGGTGGACAGACCGTGGCCCGTCACGTCGCCGATGCCAATCACCACGCGCTGCTCGTCCAGCGGGGCGCGGAACCACCAGTCGCCGCCGCACGCGTCCGCGGTGACGACCAGGCCGGCGATGCGCAGGGGCCCCATCTGCAGCGCCTCCTTGCCGGGCAGCAGCGTCTCCTGCACGGTGCGCGCGAGCGACATCTCGCGCTCCAGCTGCGCCTTGACGCGCACGTCCTCGAGCAGGACCTTGATGCGCTCGGCCATGTGGTTGAACACCACGCCCAGCGTCTTCACCTCGCGGCCGGCGCCAGTGGCCTGGCCGGTGCTGCGGGCGCTCAAGTCACCGGCGGCCAGCTGCATCACGCGGCGGGTGAGCACACCCAGCGGGCGGGTGACGCGGCGGCTCTGGAAGGCGGCCAGCACACCGGCGAGGATCACGAAGCCCACTCCCAGGGTCACGGTGCGCAGCGTCGTCTGGCGCAGCGTCACCTGCTTGCTCTCCTCCAGCTCGTTGAGCTGCTTCTGCAGCGCGTCCACCGAGTAGCTGATGACGATGAGCCCCTTGCCCGCGCTCGAGTTGTAGTCGAGCGGCTCGGTGAACTCGAAGACGGGCTGGTTGTTGAACAGCGAGCTGGCCCAGCCGCGCTCGGCCTTGCGGCCACCGGAGGCCTCGCCCAGCTTGGCGTTCTTGTCCGAGTCAGCCACCAGCAGGCCCTCGGCGTCGAACATCTGCACGCGCAGGATGTTGGGGTTGTCCTCGGTGATGGAGCGCGCCACCTCGGACAGGAAGCCGTAGTTGTTGTCGCGCAGCGAGGTGGCCGAGGTGAGCGCCAGGGTGTGGCTCACCGTCTGTCCGAGCTCGCGGGCCTGGCTCTGCAGCCGGTCCTTGAAGCGGCTGGCGGTCTCCTCGAACTGGGCCTTGGTGGACACGAACGAGAGCGCCGCCAGCAGGCCGACGATGACGACGACCAGCAGGCCCGTGGTGATGAGCAGCAGCTGGTCCAGCCGCATGCCGCGAATGGAGGCCACGTCGGGCAGCTCACCGGCCTCGAGCGGCGCGACGATGGTGCCCGTCATCTCCCCGGCGATGGGCGCGGCGAGCGACGTGGCGGTGAAGTTGACGGTGTGGTGAGTCGCCGTCGGCTCGGGCAAGGGCTGCGTGCCCGTAGCGGTCGGCTCCGGCTGCTGAGCCTCTGCCGAGGCGTCGTCTTGCAAGGAGGTCGCGCGCGTATTCGTCTTAGCCAAGGGAACACCTGGGGACACGCCGCGTTGAAAGCGCGGCTGACGGGGAAAAGCGGCGGGACTGTACCTCACTTCCAGGCCAGTGCGAGTCCCCGCCTCCCCCCCCCCTGCGGCCTGGCTTCCAGGCGGTTAGGATGCCTGCCTGCCCTCTCATCGGGACGTCATGACACCTCGTTTTCAGCTGGCCGGGTTTCCGGTTCAGATTCACCCGCTGTTCTTCCTCACCGCGCTGGCCATGGGCTTCCAGTGGCTCTCGGAGCCGGGGAAGCTGGTGGTGTGGTTCGGTGTCTTCTTCGTCGCGGTGCTGGCGCACGAGCTGGGCCACGCGCTGATGTACCGGCGCTATGGCAGCCAGGCGAGCATCCAGCTGCACGGACTGGGCGGCACCACCACCAGTGAAAGCGGCCAGCTCACCCACCGCCAGGATCTCTGGGTCTCACTGGCGGGGCCCGGCGCCGGCCTGCTGCTGGCGGGCGGGGTGCTGGCCCTGCAGAAGCTCACCCCCCTGGGCCAGGCAGGCGGCCTGGTTGCCTTCACCGTCTGGTGCCTGCTGTGGGTCAACCTCGTCCTGTCCGTGTTCAACCTGCTGCCCATGTACCCGCTGGATGGGGGCCAGGCGCTGGCGGCGGTGATTCGCAGGCGCCGCGGGCCCACCGGCGAGTGGATCGTCCACCTCGTCTCCCTGGTGACGGCGGGGTGCGTGCTGGTGTTCGCCATCATCCGCAAGGACCAGTGGATGGGGATGCTCGCGCTCATGCTCGGGGTGCTCAACGCGGTGCCGCTGTGGCGCACGCGCACGGAGCGGCGCTACATGCTCCAGCTGCGCTCGGCCCGGACCACCCGGCGTGCCGCGCCCTCCGAGGACGAGGCCGCCGCCAGCGTCAGCCAGCTGCTCAAGGATCTGCGCCTCGAGGCGCGCTCGGCGCCACGCCCGCCGCCCGCCGAGCCGCGCTCCCCTGCCCCGGCCCGGGCGCGCCCGCACGCGGACGAGCCCCCCGAGCTGCCGCAGGATCCCCAGTTCATGGGCAAGTGGCTGCTCGACAATGGCCTCTCGGAGCTGGCCATCCGCCCGCTGCGAGCCGCCTTCACCGACGAGCCCTCGGAGCCGGCGGGCCACGCGCTCGTCACCGCGCTGCTGAACGCCGAGCGCTATGAGGAGGTGGCCCGGCTCCTGGGAGGCCCGGAGGCACAGCACCTTGGCGCCGGGACGCTGGAGCTCATCACCACCCGCGCCCAGGCGGCGGGCCAGAGCGCCCTGCGGGAGCGCGCCCAGGCCCTGGCCTCGGGTCGTCCGCATGACTCCGAGAAGCCCGGCTGATTGCCGCACCGCGCCACAGCCGCCTCCTTTCCGGGCAACGGACAGGTGGGTGTGGAGCGGGCTTGAGTGAACCGGGCGCCTTTGGGTTATAGGAGGCCACCTCTCCTCCTTCCAGGAAGCCGCCGTGTCACGACCCCGCCTGATCAACTCCGCAGAAGCGTCCTCGACGCTCACGCTCGATCGTGAGCTGCTCGTGAAGATGCACGATCTCATGGTGAAGGCGCGCGTGCTCGAGGAGCGCCTCATCCAGATGTACAAGAAGGGTGATGGCTTCTTCTGGATCGGCGGCCCTGGCGAAGAGGCCTTCAACGTCTGCCTGGGCCTGCTGATGAAGAAGGGCCAGGGGCTGGACTACGACTACCTGCACGCGCACTACCGCCAGTCGGCCACGCTGCTGGCGCTGGGCGAGGAGCCCATCGGCGCGCTGCGGCAGATGAAGAACACGGCCACGGACCCCTACTCGGGCGGCCGTAACTTCGCGGGCCACTTCTCCAAGCGCGAGTGGAACATCGCCCCGGTCTCCTCGCCCATCGAGGTGCAGTACTCCATCGCCCCGGGCACCGCCATGGCCCAGAAGCGCCACGGCGGCGACGGCATCACCATCGTCACCGGTGGCGACGCGGGCACCGCCGAGGGCGACTTCGCCTCGTGCCTGGTGTGGAGCACCCGCCCGGCCAACCCGCTGCCCATCCTCATCATCGTCACCAACAACAAGTTCGGCATCTCCACCGCGGCCGACCCGCAGCACGGCGAGACGCACATCGCCGACCGCGCCCGGGCCTTCAACATCCGCAGCAAGACGATCAACGGCAACGATCCCATCGAGTCCTACCGCGAGCTGAAGGAGGCGATGGAGTACGTGCGCAAGGAGCGCAAGCCGTACTTCATCGAGTCGATGGTGTCGCGCCTGTACGGGCACTCGTCGGCCTCGGGCGCCAACTTCGTGGGCAACGAGGTGGACTGCATCAAGGAGTTCGAGGCGAAGCTCGAGCAGGAAGGCGTGCTCACGCGCGAGCAGATGGACACGGTGCGCAACCGCTACATCGAGTCCATGGCCGCCGCCGCCGCCCAGGCCAGCCAGGAGCCCGAGCCCGCCCCCGAGACCATCTGGAACCACATCTACGCGGAGAAGAAATAACCATGGCCAACATGGCACAGGCCGTCCGCATGGCCCTGCACTACGCCGAGGAGAACCTGGGCGTGATGGACATCTTCGGCGAGGACGTAGGCGCGCCCCTGGGCGGCGTCTTCACGGCCACGCAGGGGCTGAACAACGCCTGGAACTCACCGCTGGACGAGCGCGGCATCATCGGCGTGGCCATTGGCCTGGCGATGGCCGGCCAGCGTCCGGTGGCGGAGATCCAGTTCGCTGACTACATCTACAACACCATCGATCTGCTGAAGATCGCGGGCAACACGTGCTGGTCGACCAACGGCGACTGGAACCTGCCCATGGTGGTGAAGACGCCGGTGGGCAGCGGCATCCGCGGCTCCATCTACCACTCGCACTCGTTCGACGCGACGGCGACGCACATCCCCGGCTGGAAGATCGTCATCCCCTCCAACCCGCTGGACGCGTACGGGCTGATGCTCTCCGCCTGCCAGGAGAACAACCCCGTCATGTACCTGGAGCCCAAGGTGCTCCTGCGCGTGAAGGGCGAGGAGCGCATCCCCGGCGAGCCGGACGATGACCGCGCGCTGTCGAAGATGATCGACGCGCCGCTGGGAGACCGCAGCGCGTGGAAGCCCAGGTGGCCGGAGCTGCAACGCTACGAGGTGCCCATTGGCAAGGGCAAGCTGGTGCGCCAGGGCGATCAGGTGACGGTGGTCAGCTATGGCCGCACCCTGCCCCTGTGCGCCACCGCCGCGGACACCCTGCGCAAGGAGGGCATCAGCGCCGAGGTGATCGACATGCGCACGCTGTGGCCCTACGACTGGGAGCTCATCAAGGGCTCTATCGAGAAGACGGGCCGGGTGCTCTACGTCAACGAGGACACCGAGGTGACCAACTTCGGCGAGCACCTGGTGCGCCGCACCGTGGACGAGCTGTTCTACAAGCTGCTGGCGCCGCCGCGGCTGCTGGCCGGGAAGTTCCTGCCCGGCATCGGCCTGGCACCTACCCTCGAGGCCGCCTCCGTGCCGCAGCTGGACGACATCACCCAGGCCATCCGCAAGCTGGCCGTCGAAGAGCCGTGAGCCCCGGATAGCGCTCGTGTAGGAACCTGGGGCCACCGTTCTCCTTTGATGGAGCGGTAGCCCTTTCGTTACACTCAATCCAGTGCAACCTCCGACCGTCAAGACACCCACGTCCTCCTCCGCTCCCGCGTTTCGCATCCGCCGCGCGCGCCGGGGAGATGCCGAAGCCCTGGCCGCGCTGCTGCGCGAGCTGGGCTTTCCCGAGGGCTCCGACACGCAGACGGTGCACTGGGTCACCAGCCATCCGGAGATCGAGATATTCGTCGCGTGCGATCCGCAGGATCGCCCGGTGGGGATGCTCAGCCTGTCGCACCGGCCGCAGCTGCGGCTGCGCGGGCGCATCGCCACCGTGGACGAGCTGGTGGTGACGGAGGCCTGGCGGCGGCGCGGCGTGGGCAAGGCGATGCTGCTGCACGCCATCGAGCGGGCCAAGGTGCTGAGCGTCAAGCGCCTGGAGCTGGCCACCCGGCAGGACTCCACCGGTGAGACGGCGCGCTTCTACGAGTCCTGCGGCTTCGTCGCGGACTGCCAGGTGTTCCGCCACGACACGCCCTGACAGGGGCCGCGCCGCTAGCGCTTGAAGCTGTCGATCAGGCGCTGCAGCCGGGTGCGATCTTCCTCGCTCAGCTTGGTGAAGCGCACGCCCACCGCCTCGGACTCGTCGCGCACCCAGGCGATGACGCCGCGCAGCTTGAACGTCTCGGAGTCCACGCGCAGCTCCACCTGCACCGGCACCCCCACGTCATACGTGCGCTTGGTGCGCAGGCACAGCCCGCCGCTGGAGATGTTCACGGAGTAGGCGCGCAGGGCCTTCGCGGCGAGCTCGCTGTCGCTGAAGTGCACCTCGAAGCGCGCGGGGACGCGCTCCTCGGTCCGGCGGTTCTGCGCAGAATCGCCCCCCGTGAATGGCAGATCGGCGGAATTGGCATTCATGTGCGGCCACGCTCCCAGAGCAGCGCTGCGAATCCAAGGAGACACCTGGCAACTGTGCTCTACCCGTCCCCAGCCCGCCCCCCTGTGGCCTGCAAGTGTCGGCTGTCTCCCAGCCCTTGTTCAAGGGCCCCCCACCCTTCCCCGGCTCGTGTAAGCCCCCGGCATTCTCGATTGTCAGGGAGTTCCGATGCACGCGCGCCTCTTTCCGCTATGGGGAGTCCTCCTCCTCGGGGCCTTGGGAGGACTGGGCTGCAGTGACAACGGGCCGACGGCCCCCCCCCGGCCGCCGGATGGCTCCGTCACGGACGGAGGCGGGCAGCCTCCGGACGATGGGGGAACCCCGCCGCCGCCGGTCCGCTCGGACTTCACGTGTGAGGTGGCGCGGCAGCGCGGGTGTGCCACGGGGCAGAGCTGCCTGTTCTATCGGCTCGGGGACGGGGGCACCGGCAGCGGCTGCTTCGGGGGCGCGTGTGACGTGGTGGCGCAGAACTGCGCGGGCGCGCAGCGCTGCACGTACGCGCGAGGAGACGGGGGCACCTTCCGCACGTGCGTGGCGGAGGGCACGGTGAACGAGGGCGAGCCGTGCCAGCTGGGCGCCACGGATCCGCTGGGCATCGACACCTGTAAGAAGGGGCTGTTCTGCACGGACGTGGACCTCACGGACGGAGGCACCGCGTTCCAGTGCGCCCGGCTGTGCCATGGCTCGGCCACGTGTGCCTCGCCCCGCGAGTGCAACGAGGTGCTGCGGCTGGGGGGCACGGCGGAGCTGCCCTTGAGCTGCGGCGCGCCCTCTGCGCGCTGCGACTTGCTGTCGCAGGACTGCACCTCGCCGCTGAGCTGCTACCCGGCGAACGGGGACGCGCTGTGCGCCACCACGGGCAGCCTGGCCGAGGGCGCGCCGTGTGAATTCTCCAACCAGTGCGCGCGCGGCAGCGCCTGTGTGCGCGCCGGCGATGTGCTCACCTGCCGCACGCTCTGTCGCCTGGCAGGCGGTCAGCCCAGCTGCCCCATGAGCAAGACGTGTGAGGCCCTACAGGGAAGCACCGGCGTTGGTGCGTGCATACCTTGAGTGCCAGCGCTGACGCCGCTTGCTCGCTTGCCCCTGGACTGAAGGGACTTCTGGTTGCTTAGGGGGTCGCCCTCCGGCCGGGGGATGAACAGCTTCTCAAATAGCGAGAGGGAGGAACAGGGATGGTTCAGAGGTCGAGCCTGGGGCGCCTGCTCAGCCTGTGGAGCCTGGTGGGCTTCGCAGTGCTGTGGGGGTGCGGGGGCGGAGTCGCCGGTGAGAGCGACCTGGTGGTCCATCACGACTCGCCCACGGAGGTGGAGGATGCGATCGAGCCAGGGCTCGAGGTGGCACCTCCGCTGGTGCTGCGGGGAACGGAGAGTGAGCGGCCTACACCGCCCCGGGCGCCCGTGCTCGCGTTCCAGCCCGCCTTCCACCAGGCGCTTCGCTGGTCTCACAGTGTCAGCAGCGTGACGACGTTCCGCATGCGCGTGCCGGTGGCTCGCACGGGGGGACGAATCAAGGTGGTGTTCCGCTCGGGAGACGGCTCGCTGACACTGCAGAAGGCCACCGTGGCGCAGGCGGGCTTCTATGGCGATCTGGACGGCACGCCGGTGACGCTGACCTTCTCGGGCTCGCCGGGGTTCACGGTGGGGGCCCGCACGCGGGTGACGTCTGATGCGGTGCGGCTGCCGGTGAACTTCCGGGATGAGCTGTATGTGTCCTTCGAGGTGCGCGGAGCGCTGGCGGTGTCCGCCATCAGCGCGTTCCCGGACAGCTTCTACCGCTCGGGCGCGTATGCGAGCACCGCCGAGGCCTTTGGCGGCACCTCGTGGCAGCGCGCCATCGGCATCGCCTCGATCGAAGTCGAGGCGCCGGTGGGCCGCACGTTCCTGGCCATCGGGGACAGCATCACCGAGGGCTACATCGACAGCTTCAACGACACGCGCGATGCCTGGCCCAGCCTGGTGGAGCGGCAGCTGGGCGTGCCCGTGGTCAACGCGGGCGTCAGCGGCCAGGGCTTCTACGGCGCGCTGCAGTTCCTGGATCAGGAGGTGCTGGCGCTCTCTGGCGTCACCGACTGCGTGATCCTGCTGGGCACCAATGATCTGAGCGCGGTGACGGACCAGGAGATGCAGGACCGGATGACGCGGCTGTTCGATCGGCTGCAGCCGTTCTGCCGGCTGTGGGTGAGCACCCTGCTGCCCAAGGAGAAGTCCAACCACGGCGACTACGAGGTGGTGAAGGCCAGCCGGCTGGTGTTCAACACGTGGCTGCGCGGACAGACGCGCGCCCAGCTGATCGATCTGGAGGCGGTGACGCGCCAGCCCAACAACGTGCACCTGTTCATCGACGGGCTGGAGGTGGACGGCATCCACCCCAGCGCCGAGGGCCACCGCGTCATGGCCACCGAGGTGGTGCGGGTGCTGAGGGCCCGGGGACAGCTGTAAGAGCGCTCAGCCGGTGTTGCGCATGCCGGCCGCGATGCCATTGAGCGTGAGCAGCAGCGGACGATCCACGTCCGCCTGGCCCTCGCGCTTGCGGCGCAGCAGTTCCACCTGGAGGAAGGACATGGGGTCCACGTAGGGGTTGCGCAGCGCGATGGAGCGCTGCAGCTGCGGGCTGTGATCCAACAGCCGGGCCTCGCCGGTGATGCGCTTCAACTGACGGCGCGTGCGCGCATGCTCGGTGCGGATGCGCCGCCACAGAGGCCGGGTGGACTCGGGCGCCAACGCCGCGTAGCGCGAGGCGATGGAGATGTCGCTCTTGGCCATCACCATCGTCACGTTGTCGATGACCATGCGGAAGAAGGGCCACTCGCGGTACATGCGCTTGAGCAGTGCCAGCCCGTCCGGCTTGTCCGCGAACTTCTTGAGCGCCGAGCCCACGCCGTACCAGCCCGGCAGGATGGCGCGGTTCTGCGTCCACGCGAACACCCAGGGAATGGCGCGCAGCGACTCGAGCCCTCCGGCCTTGCGCTTGCTCGGGCGCGAGCCGATGGGCAGCGCGGAGATCTGCTCCACGGGCGTGGCGGCCATGAAGAACTCGACGAAGCGCGGGTCCTCCCAGACGAGCCCGCGGTAGGCCTTCCGGCCCGTCTCGGCCAGCGTGTCGAAGGCCTCGCGGAAGGTGGCCTCATCCTGCGCCGAGGGGCGTGGCTGGGCGTCCAGGGTGTGCAGCAGCACCCCGCCGAGCACCAGCTCCAGCGTGCGCCGTGCCAACTCCGGCCGCGCGTACTTGTGGTCCAGCGCCTCCCCCTGCTCCGTGGCCTTGTATCCGCCCGCCAGGCTCCCGGGCGGCAGCGCGAGGATGGCCTGCTGGGCGGGGCCGCCCCCGCGCGCCACTGACTCGCCGCGGCCGTGGAAGAGGCGCAGCGGAATGCCCTCGTCTTTCGACACCTGAGTGAGCGCCACCTGCGCCCGGTGGAGCGCCGCGGCGGCCGCGAGCAGCCCGACCTCCTTGCCCGAATCGCTGTAGCCCACCATCACCTCCTGCACGCCACGCGCCTCGACGTGGCGGCGGTAGGTGGGGTCGGCGAACAGGGATTTGATCACCTGGGGCCCATCGTTCAGGGCGCCGAGCTGCTCGAACAGGGGAACGACATCCAAGGTGGCGCAGCCGCGCTGCTCGTCCCACAGGCCCGCGTGGCGCGCGCACCGGAACGCCGCGAGCACATCCTCCTTCGTGCTGGCCATGGAGAGGACGAAGGTACGGCATGCCTCCTCGCCCGACTCGGCCTGGGCCTCGCGCACCCGATCCAGCACGGCCAGCAGCCGTGCCCCGCCCTCGGTGGGCGCGGGCCCACCGTCCAGCGAGGCCGCCGCGCTGACCGCGTCCTCGGCGGGCACGCGGAACTCCAGCTCCGCCAGGTGGAAGCCCAGGGTGCGCACGCGCTCCAGCACGCGCCGCACCTGCCGCAGCCCCGCGCGGGCCGCCTTCACCTGAACCAGCGTGCGCTCGATGAGCTCCAGATCCTTGCGGACCGCGGCCGGCGAGCGATAGGCCGCGGGGGCCATCGGCTCGGTGCCGCCGGCGCGGCTGGCCTCCACGTACTGAAGCGCCAGCCGGAGCCGGGCCTCGACGAAGCGCAGCTTGCGGCGCCACGGCTCTCCGGCGGTGCGCGGGCCCTGCCGCTGGGCCACCGTGGGCAGCTCCGCCCCATCCTGCTCCAGGGACACCCGCAGCTCCTCGGGCATGGGCGCGTGGCGATCCGACTGAGACAGGATGATGCCCAGCGCCTCGATGTCCTTCAGCAACATGCGCAGGCCCCGGGCGCGGTGGGCGCGCAGCGTGTCGGCCAGCACGTCCGGCGTCACCAGGGGGTTGCCGTCCATGTCCCCGCCCACCCAGGTGTGCAGGCGCACGGGGGAAGCCAGGGGGCCCAGGGGCTCCGCGTAGATGTGCTCGAAGGCCCAGGCAATCGCCTCGGGGAAGCGCGCGAGCTGATCGGCGAGCACCTCCTCCACGTACCAGAGGATGTTCTTCACCTCATCGCCCACGGCGGGCTTCATGCGCCGCAGCTCGTCCGACTGCCAGAGCGCGGTGACCTCCTCGCGCATGGACTCCAGGTTGTCAGCCATCTCCTGGGGGGTGAGCGAGCAGCGGTCCCGCTCCTCGAGCAGGCGCTGAATCCGATAGAGCTTCTCGAGCAGCGTGCGCCGCGCCGCCTGGGTGGGGTGGGCGGTGAGCGTCAGCGTCACGTTCAGGGTGCGCAGGGCCTCGCGCACGCGCTCGGCGGGGACTCCAGCGGTCTTCAGCGTCTGGAAGGCGGCCTCCAGCGAGCCGCGCTGGGGCGTGGCCTCGGGATCGCTGGCATAGCCCCGCGTCTTGCGGATGCGGTGGTGCTGCTCGGCGAGGTTGACGAGCTGGAAGTAGACGGAGAAGGCGCGCAGCACGGGCTCGGCCTGCTCGAGGGGGAGCTTCTGCAGCAGCGCGGCCAGCTCGGCGGCGGTGGCCAGCCGGCCTGGCCTGGGGCCCCGGCGGCGCTGAATGGCCAGGTGACGAACCTGCTCCTCCAGATCGAAGAGCTCCTGTCCCTGCTGCTCGATGATGACCTCGCCCAACAGCCGGCCCAGGAGCCGGACATCTCGGCGAAGGGGTTGATCGATTGAAGAGATACGCGCCATGCGACGGACCTTAGCGCCAGCGGCCCCCGGACTCTCAAGAAGCAATTGAAGCGCCCGCCAGCGAACACCTGGGTGGTCCCAAAGGGAACCACTTCAGCTGTAGAGTCGCGGTGGGCATCCCCGAAAGAGGCGCACGTGAGCGACAAGGTCTTCTCCCCTGACGGCGCCTTCACGGTTGAGTTCAATTCGCACGAAGTGCGCATGTCCCACTGGATCAATAACCCCCGGGTCACTTTCCGGGACGAGCTCCTGCTGGATCTCTGGGTCCCCGCGGCCTCTGACTGGGACGCCGGGGCCACGTTCGACGCTCCCGGCACAGTGACTCTCCACCTGCGTAAGTACCCCGGCACGGCTTCTGGCATCGACATCCGCATCGATGCCGAGAGCCGAACGTGGAAAACGCTTCGCGGAGAGTGCCCCGAGGAGATGAAGCGCTGGCTGCGCAAGCACCTGCGCGAATCCTGAGTCTCAACCTACCTGTCCGGCGATGGCGCGTGCGCGGCCCAGGCCTCCCTGGACTGACTACAGCACGTCGGCCACGCACCGGCCGTTCTCACAGCGCGGGTTCAGGAAGGCCACGCAGTCCACCTGAGTGCCTCCGCAACACACCTCGTCGGCGGAGGCTTCGATCTCCGCCGCCCGCGAGGCGTTGACTGGCGCCGCGCACAGGCACTGGGCCCCGCCCGCCAGCACGCACGTATCTCCCGGAGAGCAGGCCGCGGCATCCTGCCTCTGCTCGGAGAAGCTCTCGATGGACTCGCAGCAGCCAGACAGGAACACGACCGACACAAGCAGGAGAAATGAGCGCATGGGGGACTCCATCAGAGGGGAGCGCCGTCTATCGGCAACTCGAGAGTGAACGTGGTTCCCAGACCCGGCCCTGGACTGGAGCAGCTGAGCCGGCCCTTCATCTCCGCGGCAGCCAGGGCGCTGCTGTGCAGCCCGAAGCCGTGGCCCGTCTTCTTGGTGGTGAAGCCCTGGGTGAAGATCCGCGAGAGGTTCTCCGGGGCGATGCCCACCCCGTTATCCGCCACCTCGACGAGCACGCTCTTCGCATCTGAAGCGCGACGGACACGGATCGTCAGCCGCTTGTCCGGCCTGTCGCTGGCCATCACCGCGTGCCGGGCGTTGCTCAGCAGGTTCACGAGGATCTGCAGCAGCTTGTGCCGGTCCAGGAGGATGGCTGGCGCCTCGGAGTACTCGCTCTCGATGGAGATCCCCAGCCGCTCGAAGGAGACGGAGTGCAGGCGCAGCGCCTCGTCGATGAGTGGGGCCACGGGCAGCTGCTCCAGCGCCCCGGCAACGCGCGCGTGCTTCTGCTGCATGTTGACGATGTTCTTGATGTGCTCGACGCTGTTGCTCAGGGATTGCAGCTCCCGCAGCAGGCTCTCCCGCTCCTGTTGGAGCTGATCGGACAGGGCAAACAGGTACGGAGGCAGCTTCCGCCCCTGCGGCTCGGTGGTGAGGAAGGTGCCCAGCTCCGAGGCGTGCTCTCGCAGCACCCCCATGGCCTTGGCCAGGCTGACGACGCGTGACTTGCGCACCAGGTCCTCCAACAGCCCGGCGGAGATGTTGACGCTGTTAAGGGTGTTGCCCACGTTGTGGAGCACGCCGGTGGCCACCTCGGCCATGCCAGCCTGGCGCGAGACATCCATCAGGGTACGGTGCGTCTCCGCCAGCCGCGTCTCCGCCTCCTTCCGGGAGGTGATGTCCCGCGAGAAGATCGTCAGCGCGGTGATCCGGCCCCCCGCGCCGACGATGGGGCTGATGCTGATATCCAGCACGATCCGCGCACCGCCCACCTCATGCGTCTCCTCGGCTCGCACGCGCTCGCCGGACAGCACCCGCGCCATGCGCGCTTCCCAGAGCTTGATGGCCGCTGAATCCGTAGGGACGAAGAAGGGCTGCCCCACCATGGGCTCCTGCCCGAAGCGCCTGCGATACATCTCCCGGGCGGCCGTGTTCGCCAGGAGCAGCCGCCCCTGCAGATCCAGCGAGAGCACCATGTCATCCGTGCTCTCGAACAGGCTGAACAGCTTGAGCTGGCTTTCGCGAAGCTCGTCGAGCGTGTGCTCCAGCTTCCGCTGCGCCTTGTCCCGCTCCGTCGTGCTCAGCGAGCCCAGCCCCCACGCCCCCACCAGGCCGAAGGCGGCGCACAGATGCACGACCCAGAAGAAGGCGTCCGGCGCGGAGCCCTCCACGAGGCGGGACTGCAGCCAGAGCGGGAGCAGCAACTCCAGCGCCAGGATGAGCGGCACCGTGAGCCACAGTGCCCGGCGGGGTCCGATCAGGTACACCGCGAGCGCCGGCAGCAACATATGGACGGCATGCGTGCTGGTGTAGGCCGCGCCCTCGAGCAGGAAGACGCCGCCAATGAACGCCCCGAACATGGTGAGGCACAGCAGCGTCGCGGGCGCTAGCGGAGAGGCGGCCCTGCGTGCCAACACCAGCGTCCCCAGGTAGCCAAGGGCCACGGGGAGGCACATGACAGTCGTAGGGGAGAACGGCGCGCTCACCGCGAACAGTAGCGCGAACACAAACATGAAGCAGGCCGCAGCGACGACCACCCGGGAGCGGGCGAGCACCGCGGGAGAAGCCCGCAGCGGCTCCGAGAGCAGCCGGTCCAACCAGGCCGTGAACCAGGCCCCGTGCGAGGCCGTTACCCCAGGCGAGGCCTGGGGTGCCCGAGAGTCGGAAGGATTCGACATGCTCACCCGCCGAATCTAGTTCCTGTCCCCTCGGGAGCGAGGTGGCGGGCCGTGCATGTTCACGACAACCGACACCCCGCGCTACCGGGCCATCACCCTGTACAAACCCTTACCACCGGGAAGACGTCACCCGGCTTACAGCGCGGCCAGCGCGCGCTGGTAGTAGGCCTCGCGGTCGGCCAGGCCGTTGTAGCCACCGTTGATGCGGCGGGTGACCTCGCGGAAGTTGCCCGCGTCAGCGTGCGTGTTCAGCCCGCGCGACTGCCAGTACCAGGCCGCCACGCGGAAGCCCACCTCAGGCGAAGCGGCCTGCTGGGGGTTGCTCTCCAGATCCAGGCCCAGCGCCCGGCCCGCCTCGCGGTAGTTGGAGCGGCCCGTCAGCTGGATGGGGCCACGGCCCTTGTAGCGCGTGCCGTCACCCGGCTGCGTGTTGCCCAGGTCGCGGCGGCCCTCGTACGCCGAGCCGGAGGCGATCTCCTCCATGTAGCGCAGCCCGCCGCTCTCGTGCGCCAGCTGGGCCAGGAACATCGCCTGACGCGGCTTGGTGGTGATGCCCGCCTCCTGCATCGCGCGGTTGATGTGCGGCAGGTACTCGTTCGCCTTCGCCTCCGAGAGGCTCGGCATGATCTGCCGCAGCTGAGCCGCCGACACGCCCTGGCCGTTGCCCGCGGGGGCCGCGCCGCCCACTGGAGCCGCCGCGCCCGTCGAAGGCGTGCCGCCCGCCGTGGAACCACCCGTGGGGCTGCCGCTCATGCCCGGGGGCGCCGTCTGGGGCCGGCCCGAGGGACGCTGCTCGAACCCGTCCGGGATGTGCAGCTGCTCCCCGGCGATGATCATGTTCGGGTTCTTGATGTTGTTCGCCTGCGCCAGCGCGGAGACCGAGGTGTTGTACTTGCGCGCCAGAGCGCTCAGGGTGTCACCACGGCTGATATTGTGGACTGGCATGGGTAGGTCTCCGACGAGGTATTAAAAGGTGAGAACTTTCCCTATTGTCGCAACACCCTCCCAGCTGTTGCGTCCCAGGGATTAAAAATCCCTTGGAATCCGCCTCCTTGGAAAAAAGCAGCCCGGCTAGAAAGCCGGGGCGGCTCAGGTGCCGATGCGGCGCAGGATGAGAATGGGGCCGTCGTCCAGCTTGCGGCCGCGCAGATCGATCTCGCAGTCCAGCAGCCAGTCCCCATGGCCCTCGGGGTCCATGATGCGCTGCTGCACCTCCCACAGGCGGGTGCCGGCCTCCTTGAGGAAGGTGAGGGCGGGCCGGCGCGCGGCGGGGGTGAGCACCACCACCTTGTGCTCCTCGAAGTACGGCGCCATGGCCTGCTCGAGCTTGGGGGCCGTCCACTCCCCCACCGCTCCGTCCAGCATGCCCAGCGCGTCCATGTAGCGCTTCTGCCCCAGGGCGCGCAGCAGCCGGTGCAGCTCCTCGCGCACCCGGGCCGCGAAGGCCTTCGGATCGTCCGTCAGCTCCTTGGGCTTGAGCTCCACCACCGGCTTGGGGGCGAGCACCGCCTCGGGGTTCTTCATCCGCTCCCACTCGTCCAGCAGGCTCGAGTCCACCTGGCGCAGCATGGCGCGCAGGTGATCGATGATGTCCTCCAGCGCCTCGTCCCGGAACGCCTCGGGCACCGTCTGCACCAGGGCCTTGTACACGCTGCCCACGTAGCGCAGCAGCACGCCCTCGCTGCGCTGCAGCCCGTACTCACGCACGTAGTCGTGGAAGGACATGAAGCGCTCGAACATGTCCCGGACGATGGACTTGGGGCGGATGTTCTCCTCGCCCACCCACGGGTGCTTCTGGGCGAACAGGTTGAAGGTGCCGTAGATGAATTCCCGGTTGGGCTTGGGCCACTCGAGCTTGTCCAGCTCCTCCATCCGGTCGTCGTACTCCATGCCCTGCGCCTTCATCTCGGCGACCTTCTCGCCCTTGAGCTGGTTGAGCTGCGCGTAGAGCACCACCTCCGGGTTCTCCAGGATGGACTCCACCAGCGTCACCACGTCCAGCGCGTACGTCTCCAGCGTGCGGTCCAGCTTCTCCAGCGTGTCCAGCAGGTACAGCGACAGCGTGTGGTTGAGCGAGAAGTCGCGCTGCAGATCCTCGGCCACCTTCACCACCGCGTGGCCCGGGCGCTTCTCCACGTCCACGATGCCCGCGCCCCTGAGCGTGCGGAAGCACGCGGCCGCCGTCTTCAGGTGCCGGCGCTTGATGTAGTCCGAGTCGTGCGTGCGCGAGATGATCTGCACCAGCCGCCGGTATCCGCCGCTGCCCTCGGTCATGTCGCTCTGCAGCAGGTTGAGCAGCAGGCCGTGGGACACCTCGAAGCGCGACTCCAGGGGCTCGGGCATGCCGTTCTGCAGCCGCTCGAAGGTGGTCTTGTCGTAGTGGACGTAGCCCTTCTGCGGAGGCTTGGCCTTGGGCGCCTTCTTCTTGCCGGCCGCCTCCTTCTGGGCCTGCTTGATGTTCTCGACGACGTGATCGGGCGCCTGCGCCACCACGCTGCCCTCGTCGTCGAAGCCCTTGCGGCCCGCGCGGCCGGCGATCTGCTTGAAGTCGCGCACGCTCAGCGTGGCCAGCTTCTCGCCGTTGAACTTGAACAGCTGCGTGAAGACCACCGTGCGGATGGGGATGTTCACCCCCACCCCCAGCGTGTCCGTGCCGGAGATGACCTTGAGGTGGCCCTCCTGCGCCAGCTTCTCCACCAGCAGCCGGTACTTGGGCAGCAGGCCCGCGTGGTGCATTCCCACGCCGTGGCGCAGGAAGCGCTGGAACTCCTTGCCGTAGGGCGTGTCGAAGGGCGCGTCCATCAGCGCCTGGCGGATGGCCTCCTTCTCCTCCTTGGTGCAGAAGTCCACCGACATGAGGTTCTGCGCCTGCTCGGCCGCGGCCCGCTGGGTGAAGTTCACCAGGTAGATGGGGTACTTGCCCCGGGCCACCAGCTCCTGCAGCGTCTCGTGCAGCGCTGTCTCCCGGTAGTCGAAGTCCAGCGGCACCGGGCGCTGCGAGCTGATCACCGAGACGACTTCCTTGCCGGTGAGCTTCTGCAGCCCCTCTTCGATGATGTGCGTGTCGCCCAGCGTGGCCGACATCATCAGGAAGGTGGCCCTGGGCAGGCCCAGCAGGGGGATCTGCCACGCGGTGCCGCGCTCGCGGTCCGAGTAGTAATGGAACTCGTCCATCACCACGTAGTCCACGGGGGCCCGCGAGTCGCGCAGGGCCATGTTGGCGAGGATCTCCGCGGTGCAGCAGATGATGGGGGCCTCGCGGTTGATGCTCGCGTCGCCGGTGAGCATGCCCACGTTCTCCGGGCCGAACGCGTCACACAGCGCGAAGAACTTCTCGTTCACCAGCGCCTTGATGGGGCAGGTGTAATAGGACACCTTGCCCTCGGCCATGGCCTTGAAGTGCAGCGCCACGGCCACCAGCGACTTGCCCGAGCCGGTGGGCGTCTTGAGGAACAGGTGCTTGCCGGCCAGCAGCTCGAGGATCGCCTCCTCCTGCGCCGGGTAGAGCGACAGCCCGTTGTTGGCCACGTAGCCAACGAAGCGATTGAGGATTTCGTCCGCGTCCAGCGGCGGCGCGCCTCGCGCGGGCAGCAGGGCAGCCAGGGGAGCGCGTTTCTCTGGGGTTTCCATCTTGAAGATGGAATCTAGGCGGTGGGACGGGCAGACGGTAGGACTAGAAGTGGTAACCCACCCGGAAGCTCGTCTCCGGCACGTCCGACACGTCGTAGATGATCTCGAACATCCACGGAATGATCGGAGGGTAGCTCCTGCCGAAGGATTCGAACTGAGCGACTCCGAAGGCGGGAATTGAAATGCCCGCGCCCAAGCGTAGCGCCGAGCCGCGCACCTGGTTGGGAAGGCGGAACCCGCTCAGCACATAGAGCTCCATCTGCGGGAGGAACTCCCAGAAGGGCTTGTTCAGCAACGCCAGCCCTCCGCGCACCTCCGGCACGAACTCCATCGTCACGAGCCTGTCGTCATCGGGCGCGAGCACCCCGTTGACCTCCAGCCCCATCGACACGAACAGCGAGGCCCTGTCCGGCCGCGGGTGCACCGTCGCTCCGATCCACCCGCCGACCAGCCCGAAGCCGTCCTGGTCTCCCACGTACTCGTTGCCCCGGACAACCATCGCGCCCGCGTTGAGGCCCAGCGTCAGCGCCACGCCCGGACGCGAGCCGTCGGGCCGCCCGTCCTCACCCCGCCCACGCGCCTCCGCCAGCACGGGCCACAACATCAGAAGACAGATCCATGGACGCATAGGTAATTCACACTGTACAGGAAATCCTGGAAGACAGGCTAGGACCCAAGCAGCCCTTCTGGCCCCCCTCTCACGGGCTGGTAACGCCGCGTGCCAGCCCGGGGCGAGCCGCCCGGACCTGTGGTAACTCAAGCGCCTCTGCCGGAGAGGACTGCACCGTGAGCGCTTTCACCTACCAGGACATGCTGCCGCTGGGCGAGGACACCACCCCCTACCGCCTGCTGACCCAGGAGCACGTCTCCACCTTCGAGGCCGGTGGAAAGACGTTCCTCAAGGTAGAGCCCGAGGCGCTCACCCTGCTCACCCGCGAGGCCATGGGTGACATCGCCCACCTGCTGCGCCCCGGCCACCTGCAGCAGCTGTCCCACATCCTGAAGGATCCCGAGGCCACCTCGAACGATCGCTTCGTGGCGCTGGAGCTGCTGAAGAACGCCAACATCGCCGCCGGCCGCGTGCTGCCCTCCTGCCAGGACACCGGCACCGCCATCGTCATGGGCAAGAAGGGCCAGTACGTCGTCACCGGCTTCAATGACGAGGAGGCCCTCTCCCGCGGCATCTTCGACACGTACACCACCACCAACCTGCGCTACTCGCAGCTGGCGCCGCTGGACATGTACAAGGAGGCCAACACCGGCACCAACCTGCCCGCGCAGATCGAGCTGTACGCCACCGAGGGCGACGCCTACAAGTTCCTCTTCATGGCCAAGGGCGGCGGCTCGGCCAACAAGAGCTACCTGTTCCAGGAGACCAAGGCGCTGCTCAACCCCGACAGCCTGATGAAGTTCCTGGATCAGAAGATCCGCGGGCTAGGCACCGCCGCCTGCCCGCCCTACCACCTGGCCATCGTCGTGGGTGGCACCTCGGCGGAGTTCGCCCTCAAGACGGCCAAGTACGCCTCGGCCCGCTACCTGGACACGCTGCCCACCACGGGCAACAACCTGGGCCGCGGCTTCCGGGACGTGGAGCTGGAGCAGCAGGTGCACCAGCTCACCCGCCGCATGGGCATTGGCGCCCAGTTCGGCGGCAAGTACTTCTGCCATGACGTGCGCGTCATCCGCCTGCCCCGCCACGGCGCCAGCTGCCCGGTGGCCATCGCCGTCTCGTGCTCCGCGGACCGGCAGGCGGTGGGGAAGATTACGAAGAGCGGCATCTACCTGGAGCAGCTCGAGGCGGATCCGGCGAAGTACCTGCCGGAGACCACGGACACGCAGCTGGGCGGCCAGGTGGTGAAGATCGATCTCAACCGGCCCATGTCCGACATCCGGGCCGAGCTGAGCCGCTACCCCACCAAGACGCGCCTGTCGCTCACCGGCCCCCTCATCGTCGCGCGCGACATCGCCCACGCGAAGATCAAGGAGCGGGTGGACCGTGGCGAGGGCCTGCCCCAGTACATGAAGGACTACGCGGTGTACTACGCGGGCCCGGCCAAGACGCCGCAGGGCATGGCCTCGGGCAGCTTCGGCCCCACCACCGCCGGCCGCATGGACAGCTACGTGGACCTGTTCCAGGCCCACGGCGGCAGCATGGTGATGCTGGCCAAGGGCAACCGCTCCAAGGCCGTCACCGAGGCCTGCAAGAAGCACGGCGGCTTCTACCTGGGCAGCATCGGCGGCCCCGCGGCGCGCCTGGCCCAGGACTGCATCAAGAAGGTGGAGGTGCTCGAGTACGCCGAGCTCGGCATGGAGGCCGTGTGGAAGATCGAGGTGGTGGACTTCCCCGCCTTCATCGTCGTGGATGACAAGGGCAACGACTTCTTCGCCGAGCTGAACGTCTCCTCCAAGGACTAGGCCATGTGCCGGTAGCGTCACGGGCTCCAGAGGCTTGCGAGAAAACGCAAGCCGGGAGTCCTCCTCTCACACGCTCAGTGATAGAACCCACTGAGACAACGACGAGAGGCGGGACAAGGCGATGAAGCTCGACGTCAATGGCGCGGTCCACGAGGTGGATGCCAGCGGCGACATGCCGCTGCTATGGGTCCTGCGGGACCTTCTTCAGCTGAACGGGACGAAGTACGGCTGCGGAATGGCACAGTGTGGGGCGTGCACGGTGCACCTCGACGGCAAGCCCGTTCGCGCCTGCGTCACCCCCGTCTCGAGCGTCGGTGCGCGCAAGGTCACGACGATCGAGGGACTGTCACCGGACGGCTCGCACCCCGTGCAGCGCGCCTGGGCCGAGGCGGATGTCGTGCAGTGCGGCTACTGCCAGTCGGGGCAGATCATGACGGCCGTGGCGCTGCTCGAGAAGAAGCCCGATCCGACGGACTCCGACATCGACGCCGCGCTGTCGGGCAACATCTGCCGCTGCGGCACGTACTGCCGCGTGCGCGATGCGATCCAGCTCGCCGCGCGGTTGAAGCGAGGTGGGAAGTGAGCATCTCGCGCCGAGGATTCCTTACCGGGACGGCGGCGGGTACCGCGGGGCTGGTGATCAGCTTCTACGTGCCGAACATCGTGCACGCCGCGCCCAAGGCCGCCCAGCCGCTGCCCTCCCCGAACGCGTTCCTGCGGATCGGCAGTGATGACTCGATCACCGTGCTGCTCTCGCACTCCGAGATGGGCCAGGGAATCTGGACCGGCCTCGCGATGCTGATCGCGGAGGAGCTCGACTGTGACTGGTCGAAGGTGCGCTGCGAGCATGCCCCCGCGGCGGCGGTCTACGGGCACCCCGCCCTGGGGCTGCAGATGACCGGAGGGTCGTCGACGACGAACGGCGAGTTCGATCGGTACCGCAACGTCGGCGCGACGGCGAAGGTGATGCTGCTGCGCGCGGCCGCGGACAGATGGAAGACCACGCCGGGGAAGCTCACCGCGGCCAATGGCGTGATCTCGTTCGGTGGCAAGACGCTGAGGTACGGCGAGGTCGCCGAGGAGGCGATGAAGCTGTCGCCTCCGAAGACGGTGAAGCTCAAGGAGCCGAAGCAGTGGAAGCTGATCGGCACCACGGTGCGCCGGCTCGACACGCCCGAGAAGATCACCGGCAAGGCGCAGTTCGGCATCGATGTCTCGTTCCCCGGCCTGCGGACCGCCGTCGTACTGCGGCCTCCAGCGTTCGGCGCGAAGCTGGTGAAGTTCGACGGTGCCGAGGCGCTCAAGGTCCCCGGCGTCGAGAAGGTCGTCCAGACGGCGAACGGTGTCGCGGTCGTCGCCAGCCACTTCTGGGCGGCGAAGCTCGGCCGCGATGCCGTCCGCGCGGAGTGGTCGACGCCGGAGGGTGGTGGGGTCAACACCGAGAAGCTCCTGGGCGAGTTCCGCAAGCTCTCTCGCAACGAGGGCACGACCGTGGCCGACACCGGCAAGGTGAAGGAAGCGCTCAACCTCTCCGCGCGTCAGCTCGAGGCGTCCTACGAGGTGCCGTACCTCGCGCACGCCATGATGGAGCCGCTCAACTGCACCGTGAAGATCGACGGTGATCGCTGCGAGATCTGGACGGGGACCCAGTTCCAGACCGTCGATCAGGCCACCGCGGCGCACATCCTGGGCACCACGCCCGACAAGGTAACCATCCACACCACGTTCCTCGGAGGTGGCTTCGGCCGCCGTGCGAACCCCGCATCGGACTTCGTCTCCGAGGCCGTCATCGTCGCGAAGGCGGCGGGCGTGCCGGTCAAGGTCGTCTGGACGCGCGAGGATGACATGCGCGGCGGGTACTACCGCCCCGCGTACGTCCACCGCGTCCAGGTCGGTCTGGACAAGGCCGGCATGCCGGAGGCGTGGCATCACGTCGTCGTCGGGCAGTCGATCATCGCTGGCACTCCGTTCGAGAAGTTCCTGGTCCACAACGGCGTCGACGGGACGTCGGTCGAAGGCGTCGCCGACTCGCCCTATCTCGAGGGCACGAAGTCCAAGCACGTCTCGCTGCACTCCCCGAAGACCCCGGTCACCGTGCTGTGGTGGCGCTCGGTGGGCCACACCCACACCGCGTTCGCGATGGAGAGCATGATCGACGAGCTGGCCCACGCCGCCGGCAAGGATCCGCTCGCGTATCGCCTGGCGCTCCTCAAGGGGAAGCCGCGGGTCGCGCGCGCGCTCGAGACGGCCGCGGCCAAGGCTGGCTGGGGAACGCCCCCCCCGGCGGGCCGGGCGCGAGGCCTCGCGGTGCACGAGTCGTTTGGCTCGATCATCGCCGAGGTCGCGGAGGTCTCGGTCGAGGGTGGACGCATCAAGGTCCACGCGGTGACGGCGGCGGTCGACTGCGGAACCGCGGTCAACCCGCTGGGGATCGAGGCCCAGGTGCAGGGCTCGATCGCGTTCGGGCTCACCGCGGCACTCCACGGCAAGCTGACCATCGAGGACGGCAAGGTCGTCGAGAGCAACTTCCACGACTACCCCGTGCTTCGCATGATCGAGATGCCGAAGATCAGTGTTCACGTGATCCCCAGCGACGCGAAGATGGGCGGCATCGGCGAGCCGGCGACCGCGCCCATCGCGCCCGCCGTCGCGAACGCGGTGTTCGCGCTCACCCAGCAACGGCTGCGCACGCTGCCGCTGCGCCTGGCCCAGGACGCTCGCGTCGCGGAGGCCTCCCGATGATGCGTACCCTCGTGACGCTCGTGCTCGTTCTCGCCGGCTGCGGCGGCAAGTCGGTGCCGCCCTCGGACCCCGTGGGTCAGAAGCCGGACCAGGCCACCGGGGTGGCCGCGTTCGCCACCGTGCGCGCGGTGCTCCAGCACCCGCGCTGCCAGAACTGCCACCCCGCGGGCGATGCGCCGCTGCAGGGCGACGAGGGCCGCGTGCACGCGATGAACGTGCTGCGCGGGCCCACGGGGCACGGCATGGCGGGTGCCGAGTGCACGACATGCCATGGCCCGGCGAACCCTCCGAGCAACTATGGCCGCCATGTCCCGCCCGGGGTAGCCAAGGCCTGGCACATGCCGAAGCCCGAGGAGAAGCTCGTGTTCGTCGGCCTGAAGCCGCGCGAGCTGTGCGAGCAGGTCAAGGACCCGGCGCGCAACGGCGGCATGGACATGGCCGCGCTGCGCGTGCACCTCGAGGATCCGCTGGTGACCTGGGGGTGGAACCCGGGCTTTGGCCGCGCGCCGGTGTCCACGCCGTACGCGACGTTCATCGCCGCGTGGGAGACCTGGGCCGCCGCCGGCGCCCCCTGCCCCGACTGAGCGAGGGGCGCGATGCGCTATCCGGTGACTCCGGATGGACGGTACTTCGTGGTGCGCGGGCGGCTGTGGCGCTGCTCCAACCCGGCGCTGGGGCCTCGCCAGCGCGCCACGCTGACACATCTGCTCATGCGCGCCCGGGCGGATGTCCGGCGCGCGCTGCAGGCAGAGGACCCCGAGGCCGAGCGTGCCGCCCGGGCCCGTGTCCACCGGGCCAAGATAGGCCTGGGTGAGCGCGGGCCCGTGTGGTGGGCCGACGGCGCGCCGGACTTCAACCGCCGCATGGCGTGGAACACGCCCTATGCGGACTGGTACGCCCAGCTCGTGGCTCAGGCCGAGGAGGGAGAGGAGCTCACCCCTCCCCCGCCCCGCAAGCGCTCGTGAGCCGGCGGCTCAGCTGCCGACGAGATCGAACTGCGTGCCCACGCCCTTGGTGCGCGCCACCTCGTACAGGGCGCGGGCCAGCGCCACGTCCTGCAGCGCCAGGCCCGTGGAGTCGAAGATGGTGATCTCGTTGCCCTGACGGCCCGGCTTCTTCCCGGCCACCACCTCGCCCAGCATGCCGGCGATCTGCTCCTTGCGAAGCAGCCCGTCATGCAGCGGCACGTTCACCTCGCCCGAGTGCAGCGCCTGCTCCTCGTCGTCGATGAGGATCCGGCCCTCCAGCAGGATGCGCGGATCCAGTTCCTGCTTGCCCGGCGCGTCCGCGCCCATGGCGTTGATGTGCGCGCCCTGCTTCACCCACTCGCGCTTCACCACCGGCGAGCGCACCGGCGTCGAGGTGCACACGATGTCCGCGCCCGAGGCCTCCTGCATGCTCACCACCCGCCCGCCCTTCTCCGCCTGCAGCGCCCTGGCCGCCTCCGGCGAGACATCCGCCAGCAGCAGCTCCACGCCCTCGAACAGCGCCCGGTGCGCGTCGATCAGCACCCGCGCCTGCACCCCGCAGCCCACCAGCCCCAGGGTGCGTGGGTTGGAGCGCGCCAGGTACTTGGACGCCACGCCGCCCGCGGCGCCCGTGCGCCAGGCCGTCAGCAGCGTGCCGTCCATGATGGCCAGCGGCGAGGCCGTCTCCGGATCGCTCAGCACATAGACGGCGCGCACCGTGGGCAGCTTGTGCTTCTCGGGGTTGCGCGGGTGCGCATTCACCCACTTCACCCCCGCCGCCCCGTCCAGGAACGCCGGCATCGCCCGGAAGTCGCCGTCGTACTTGGGCAGCGAGAGGTACACCTTGGGAGGCATCAGCGCGTTGCCCAGCCCGTGCGCCCGGAAGGCGCGCTCCACGGCGGACAGGCCCAGTTCAACCGAATAGAGGGAGCGCAGATCATTCGCGCTCAGAAGAAGGGTTGGCATGGGGCGCCTTATGGAGCGGAACGCGCCCGCAGACAACGTGCCAGGTGGGCGACACTCCCGCCCTGGACACAGCCATGTAGGCCAGAGTATCTGTAGCGGAATTTTTCTCAGCCGCTAGAATCATTCCCGTGCTGGTTTTTACGGCTTTCCCCACTATTGGGAGGGGCTATTTCACTCTGAGTTGGGTCCGGTCTCACTGGCTGATACCGGAAGCATCGCCACACTGAACATATTTTCACCATCGGCCGAGCCATGAGGGCTCCGGTCGTGTAGGGTGCGCCACCATGACTCCAGAGAAGCTCGTTCACGCACAGACAGTCGAGGCGCTGTTCGTCCGCGCCTTCGAGAACCGGCTGACGCCGGCGTGCCGGGAGGCCCTCAAGCGGGCCGGGCTGGACCTGGACCGGAAGTTGGAGCGGTCCTACTCGTTAGAGCAGTGGAAGGGTTTCCTGAGGACGGCCGCGGCCCACGTCTACGGTGGGGTTCCCGCCGAGGCCGCGTACTACTCGTTGGGTGAGCGGTTCATGGATGCGTGGTTCGGCACCTTCTTCGGGCGGACGCTGCTGGGCATGGCCCGGCTGGCCGGCCCCCGCAGGATGCTGCAGCACGCTGAGCGGGGCTTCCGCGCGGGCAACACCTTCAGCGAGGTTCGCATCGTCGAGCGCGGGCCCACCTCGCTGGAGCTGTCGATGAATGAGGTGATGGCTGATCAGCCCACCTTCGCCGCGGGGCTGCTGGCCCGAGCGGTGGAGAAGGCGGGAGGCTGGCGCGTGGTGGTGATCCCCGAGGGTTTCGACGGGACGACGTGCACCTTCCACATCCGCTGGTCCGAGGCTCCCGCCGTGGAGGGCCTCAACGAGGCTGCCACTGCGGATGGGCAAGCAGCCGCGTCTCGACCTCGGGCGTAAGAGGCGCCCCATGCGGGGCCCGGGAGGAGGAGCGGCGCCACCGCTCCAGCCACCGGGCTCCCAGCGGGGACTCCAGCGCCTGGAGCTGGGTGGCGGCCACGGTCGTCTCGCCCTTGGTGCCGGTGGAGCTGCCGGCGCCCACGTAGAAGCCCGCTAGCAGCAGCGTCACCCGGGTAGGCGTGGCCGCGCTGTAGGTGAGCAGCAGTGCCCCCTCCCCGTCCGTGCGGCTGCGCTCGCGTACCTTCGAGAGCACCGCCTCGGTCCACATCTCCGGGTTGGACGCCGGGGAGAAGGGATCGAAGTACACGAGGTCCGCCGGAGGCAGCGGGCTGTCCAGGTGGGAGACGGCATTGCCCAGCAGCAGCCTCCAGCGCAGGCCGTCTGCTTCCCACACGCCGTCGCGCATCAGCGCCTCGGCGGCCTCGCGCCAGGGCTGAAGGAAGGGAAAGCCCTCGGCATCCGCCAGCGCCAGGCGCAGCGGGGCCAGGTCCACCTCCAGGCTGAGGACCTCGAGCGGCCGGCGGCGCTCGGCGCCCAACTCGCGCGCGCAGGTGAGCGCGGCCACCGCGTTGGTGGCGGCGCCCAGGCCTACATCGAGGATGATCAGCGGTGCGCCAGGCTGGCGCAGCCGGTCGGCCAGGCGGGGTTGCTCCACATAGAGGCGCAGGGCCTCGTGCCACGGGCCGATGCTGGGGTGCATCACCTCGCCGTGGCCCACGTGCCTCACGGCCCGCGCCCCGTTGCGCAGCGTCACCAGCTCGAAGTCGCCATCACGCGCCATGACTGGCACAATTACCACCTCCCATGGCGCCCCCCCCCCTGCCACGACACCCGGTGCCCCCCCCTGCCAGCCCTGGGAGCGGGCCAGAGGTATCCGCGTCCAAGGGGCCCGCGCCTGATGCACGGCGCTGGAAATGGCTCGGAGCGGTACTGATGGTGGGAGCCCTCGGCCTGGGAGCTTCGTTCCTGACCCACTCCTTCCCATTCCGCAAAGAGCGCATCAACCTTGAGTGTCCTGGCAACTCCGAGGAGGAGGCTGCGGACCTGGTGTTCGATCAGCCGCGCTGGGAAGCCGCCAAACTGAAGCGCCAGGGCAAGTGGGCCGAGGCGAAGGCGAAGCTGGTCGAAGTCCAGGGCATGAAGCCCAGCCAGAGCCTGATGGACTCGCTCACGCGCGAAATCGCCTGGATCGAAACAGAGATCTCCAACCAGCAGCGCCTGGAGGCGGCCCAGGCCGCCCTGTCGGCGGGAAAGCTCGCCAAGGCCAGGGCCGAGCTGAACGCGGTCAGCTCGAACACGTGGCAGAGCGAACAGCTAAGCAAGCAGCGGGAGGAGCTGAAGACCGCCGCCGTCATCCGGTTCAATGAGGCGGAGGCCCTGCTCAAAAAGGGGCAGCCCAACCAGGCCCTGCTGATCGCCGAGGACGTACTCGCCGCCTTCCCAGATCACTGCGACGCCATGGACCTCGCCCGCCCCTCGTTGTGCGACGTCAAGGCACCCCTCAGCGCCGCCGGCCGGTAAGGCTCAGCCCACGTCCTTGAGCGTCACCGTGTCCGGCGAAATATCGCCGCGCAGATCCTTCGGTGGGGCGATGGCGGCCTTCAGCTCGCGGTAGGCCTGCGCATACGAGCCCTGGAGGATCGCCGCGCGCAGCCGGCCCATGAGCAGCTGGTAGTGCCGCACGTTGTGGATGGACAGCATGCGCGAGCCCAGGTGGTGCTTGCCCCGCATCAGGTGCTGCAGGTAGCCGCGCGTGTAGCGCTTGCACACGTAGCAGTCGCACTGGGCGTCCAGCGGCGTGTCGTCCAGCCGGTACACCATGCGCGTAATCCGGACGAGGCCCCCGAAGGTGTACGCGTAGCCCTGCTGCGCCATCTTCGTGGGGATGATGCAGTCGAACATGTCCACGCCGCGCATCACCGCCTCGACCAGGTCCATGGGGGTGCCCACGCCCATGAGGTAGCGCGGCTTGTCCGTGGGGAGCGAGGCCGTCACCCGCTCCGTCATCGTCTCGCGCTCCTCCTTCGTCTCGCCCACCGCCAGCCCGCCAATGGCGAAGCCCTCGAACGGGTGCTGGGTGAGGAAGGCCGCGCTCTCGTCTCGCAGCTTCGGGTGCACCCCGCCCTGGACGATGGCGAACAGCGCCTGCCCGCTGTCCACCCCCTGCTTGGCGGCCAGGCTGCGCAGCGCCCACCGGTGGGTGCGCTCCATCGCCTCGCGCGTGCCCGCCTCGTCCGTGCGCGAGTCGATGCACACGTCCAGCACCATCATGATCTCCGCGTTGATCGCCTGCTGCATGGCGATGCTCGACTCGGGGCTCAACAGCTGCCGGCTGTTGTCATAGAAGCTGCGGAAGTGCGCGCCCTTCTCGGTGATCAGCCGGTCCTCCGGCAGCGAGAAGATCTGAAACCCGCCCGAGTCCGTCAGCACCGCCCCGTCCCACTGCATGAAGGGGTGAATGCCGCCGAACTTGCGGAACACCTCCGTCCCGGGGCGCAGCATCAGGTGGTACGTGTTGGCCAGCAGGACGCGGGCCCCCGTCTCCCACACCTCCTCCATGCCCAGGTGCCGGAAGCACGCGTGCGTGGCCACCGGCATGAACATGGGCGTGGGGAACGAGCCCCGGCGGGTGTGCAGCACCCCGGCGCGGGCGCCGGTGGGATCAGTCGTCAGGAGCTCGAAGCGAACGGCCATTGCCGCCGCTTATACCCGCCGCACCCCGCATTCACCCACACCATATGAACGCCGGGCTCCCCCGCCTGGCGGCTCACCAGAAGTGCGAACCCGGCCCGCCCTTGAAGGGGCCCACCACCCGGGAGGTAATCCACCCGCCGTAGAAGCCTCCCGGCTGGGGCTCGACCCGCTCTCCGTCCACCAGGCACTCGTCCATGGGCCCGGAGTAGAGCGCCACGCAGCCCGCCAGGGCCTCGAAGCCCGGCAACGGCTCTGGGTAGGACCAGGCCACGTCCCGGGCCTCCTTGTCGCCCTGGACGATGGAGAAGTAGCGCGCCACGCCCTTCCACTCACACACGGTGCGCCGCTGCGAGGGCACCAGCACGCCTGCCCGAAAGGCCTCCTGGGGCAGGTAGTAGGTGGGGGGGTGGCTCGTCTCCAGCAGCCGGAAGGCCTGGCGGGTGTCGGCGATGAGCTGCCCGGCGAACCTCACCTGAATGTGGCCTGGGAAGGGCTCCACCCGGGGGGGCCGGGGGTAGTCCCACACGGATTCCTGCCCGGGGCCGGGGGTCTGGCGGGGTACTGGCATGAAATGCCCTCGCTCATGCGTTACAGGGGCTCGTCACCGTCCCCGGTCGGTGGTAATGCCGCGCGCCTTTGGCCGCTGGCCTATTTCCGCTAAAGAGCGCCGCCATGTTCAACGTCATCAACGTCTCCAAGGCCTACGGGCCCAAGAAGCTCTTCGAGGAAGTGAACGTCTCGTTCTCGCCGGGCCGCCGCTACGGCCTCACCGGTCCCAACGGAGCCGGCAAGTCCACGTTCATGAAGATCCTCGCCGGGGACGAGGAAGCGGACATGGGCACTCTGTCGCGCCCCAAGCGCCTGGGCATCCTGCGCCAGGACCACTTCCGCTACGAGGACACCCGCGTGCTGGACGTCGTCCTCATGGGCAACAAGCCCCTGTGGGAGGCGATGCACGAGAAGAACCAGCTGCTCACCAAGACGGACTTCACCGAGGAGGAGGGCAACCGGCTGGGCGAGCTCGAGGGCGTCATCGCCGAGGAGGACGGCTACGTCGCCGAGAGCGACGCGGCCACCCTGCTGGTGGGCCTGGGCATCGCGGAGCAGTTCCACGAGGGCCCCATGCGGCAGCTCACCGGCGGCCTCAAGCTGCGAGTGCTGCTGGCGCAGGCGCTGTTCGGCAAGCCCGAGGGGCTGCTGCTGGACGAGCCCACCAACAACCTGGACATCGAGTCCATCCGCTGGCTGGAGCACTTCCTCACCGAGTACCAGGGCGTGCTCATCACCATCAGCCACGACCGGCACTTCCTCAACGCGATCTGCACCCACATCGCGGACATCGATTACGAGACGATCATCCAGTACACGGGCGGCTATGACGACATGGTGCACCAGAAGGCCCAGGTGCGCAGCCGCATCGAGTCGGAAGTCTCGGAGAAGAAGAAGAAGATCTCCCAGCTGCAGGACTTCGTCGCCCGCTTCCACGCCGGCACGCGCGCCTCTCAGGTGCAGAGCCGCATCAAGCAGATCGAGAAGCTGCGCACCGATGACCTGAAGCGCTCCAACATCGCCCGGCCCTTCATCCGCTTCGATCAGAAGCAGGTCAGCGGCAAGCAGACGCTGATGATCGAGGGCATCCACAAGTCCTTCGACGGCCAGAGCGTCATCAAGCCGTTCAACGCCCTGGTGTGCAAGGGCGAGCGGATCTGCGTCATTGGCCGCAACGGCGTGGGCAAGTCCACGCTGGTGAAGATGATCGCCGGGCAGCACGAGCCGGACGGGGGCAGCATCAAGTGGGGCCACCAGGCCACCATGGGCTACCTGCCGCAGGACCACCACGGCACCATCCGCAAGGACACCACCGCCTTCGAGTGGCTGCGCGACATCAACGTCAAGCTCACCAACGAGGAGATCTCCGGCGTGCTGGGCCGGATGCTCTTCTCGGGCGAGGAGCGGATGAAGCCCACCAACACCCTGTCCGGTGGTGAGACGGTGCGGCTGCTTTTGTGCAAGTTGATGCTGACGCAGGACAACGTGCTGGTGTTCGACGAGCCCACCAACCACCTGGACCTGGAGTCCATCAGCGCGCTGGCCGATGGCCTCAAGCAGTTCCCGGGCACCGTCATCGTCGTCACGCACGACCAGGAGCTCATCTCCGAGGTGGCCACCCGCATCTGGTCGCTCAAGGAGGGCAAGGAGGTGGTCGACTACAACGGGCCCTTCTCCGAGTTCCTCGCCAAGCACGCCGCGGACACGGACGTGCGCCCGCGCCGCTAGCGTGCCTTGCGAAGGGGCCCGGCCGGCTCAGCTCGACCGGGTGCCCCGCCGCAGCAGGAAGATGCCCAGCCCGAAGCCCGCGGCCCACTTCGCCGCGGCCGCCAGCGGGGTGTTACGCAGCGCCGGCTGCGGCGCCGGAGCAGGCCGGAAGTCCGTGGAGCCCGGCAGGTTCGCGCCACCGGCCTCCGCCTCGCTCTTGGTGGCCACCACCCCACCCTTGCCCGGCACCTTCTCGCCCGGAGACTTCCCCTCCGGAGAGCGGTGCTCGAGGATGGCGTTGATCTCCGCGCCCAGCAGGATCACCTGCGAGGTGATCCACATCCACAGCAGGAAGACGATCACCCCGCCGATGGCGCCGTAGTTCACGTCGTAGCTGCCGAAGTTGGCCACGTACATCGAGAAGCCCCACGAGGCCAGCACCCAGATGACGACGCCCACCACCGAGCCGGGGGTGATGAACTTGAAGTCCTGCTTCACGTCCGGCAGGGCGTAGTAGAGCAGCGCCCACACCACCATCATCATCAGCCCCGCGAAGGGCAGGCGCAGCCAGACGAGCAGCGTGCCGAACGGCTCACCCAGCTTGTCGGCCACCGCGGGCGCCGCCACCGCCAGCGCCGCGGCGATGATGGAGATGATGGCCGCGCCCACCGTCGTCAGCAGGGCGATGCCGCGCACCTTCCAGAACGGCCGTGACTCCGTCACACCATAGGTGGTGTTGAGCGCGCTCATCAGCGCCACCACTCCACCCGAGGCGGCCCACACCGCGCCCAGGCCACCCACCGTCAGCAGCCCCACGCTGTTGTTCTCCGCCAGCGCGTGGATGCGCTCGCCCAGGATGGTCACCACCTCCTTGGGCGCCACCTTGGACAGCTGCTGGATCAGCGTCTCGGCCTGCGCCGGATCGATGATCACGCTGGCGAGCGATACGAGGAACAGCAGGAACGGAAAGAGCGCCAGCACCCCGAAGAAGGTCAGCGCCCCCGCGGTGTCGCTTACCTTGTCGCGGCTCCACTCGTTCTTCAGGGCCTTGAAGAACGCAATCCAGCTCATCCCCTTGCCCGGCAGCACCATTTCGCCTCCTCGACACTGTCCCGGTGGGAGGATGCGCATTCCCCATACCGTCGGCGGAGGCCCGTCCCCGAGCGCCCGGCTACACGGTCGCAGAGCAGCCAGCCTGGCTTGTCCAGGCGCCAGGAGAAGACCCCGGAAACGACGACACCCGGACCAATCGGCCCGGGTGTCAGGGTGCTTCAGCGTGCTGTCAGCACCCGGAGGTGCTCGCCAGAGGTGCTACGGGCACTTGACGTTCGTGTTCCACGAGGCGAACAGGCCGGCCGGGTTGTACTTGTAGAGCCACACGTGCAGATCGTAGTGCACGGGCATCTCCGGGTTGTGGCCGGGCATCGGGCCATCGAAGCCCTGGCCATTGATGGCGGGGCGCGCCTGGCCGGCATCCGCCTGGAAGTACTCGGGCCCCAGCAGCGTCAGGCCGCCATCCTTGGCGGGGGCGTACAGCAGGATCTCCGGCTTGAGCGGATCGCTGGCCAGGTCCTGCGCCAGGGCCGGGTTCAGGTAGTGGAAGCCCATGCCACCCACGCCCGGCAGCGCCTCGCAGCCGCTCACGGGGATGTAGCCCTCGGCCAGCGCTACGTTGACGTCCTTGTACTTGACCAGCGCCTTCTTCACCGCATCCCACTGGGCCGCCTGCTTCGCATCCAGTTTCTCGAGGTCCGCGGAGATCATCTCATCATCCGACAGCTCAACCTGGGGCTGGGAGTCCCC
This sequence comes from Myxococcaceae bacterium, assembly GCA_035296065.1. Taxonomy (GTDB): domain Bacteria; phylum Myxococcota; class Myxococcia; order Myxococcales; family Myxococcaceae; genus DATHBR01. The sequence goes on from DATHBR010000057.1 coordinate 41,991, forward strand.
ATCGGTAGCGCCGCAACCCACGCTGAACATCGCGGAGGCGGCCAGAGCCAGGGTGAGGCGGCGAGCGAAGATCTTCATCTGAGGTATCTCCTGATTGGGGGTATTCCGGGGGGCTGACGCCGAAACGGGCCGCCAACTCCACATAGACTGCCTTTTTCTTGAATCCAAGTAAAGCCGAAATTTGAGAAATTCTTAGTTAGCCCGCTAAAATCGAAGAAGCCTTGCAACCCTAAGAGGTTACAAGGCTTCCAGGGTATCCCTGCTATGTGGGACTAAGAACTACTTCTTGGGCCCGCCTGGGGGGCCACCCGCGGGAGCGCCACCCGGGGGGCCACCGGCGCCGCCCGGAGGGCCACCGGCGCCGCCCGGAGGGCCACCGGCGCCGCCCGGAGGACCACCGGCGCCGCCCGGAGGGCCACCGGCGCCGCCCGACGGAGGCGTGGGCTCGGGGACCTTGTTCTTGATGGCGGGCGTGGACTTCAGGTAGGCGAAGACGGCCTTGATGTCCTCGTCCGTCATCGCGCCCAGGCTCTGCCAGGGCATGGGCGGGAGGATCGGCCGGCCCTGGCCCAGGTGCTTACCGGTGCGGGCCGACTGGATGAACTGCTGCTCCGTCCAGCCACCGATGCCGGTCTCCTTGTCGGAGGTGATGTTGGCCGTGTAGCTGACGCCCCAGGGGCCGGCCCAGGCGGTGTTGGTGCCCGCGAAGGCGCCGATCCACGGGCCCGAGGAGGCGGGCTGCGGAGGCAGCCGCATGCCCTCGGGGTGACCGCTGAGCGCCCGGCTCATGTCCGGCGCCGGGCCCTGGGGGCCCATCGCCAGGGGCGTGTGGCAGTCATGGCATCCGGTGATCCGGACCAGGTACTCCCCGCGCTGGGCCTGCTTGCTCAGCTTGGCCCCACCCGGGGCCTTGCCCTTGGCCGGAGCCTGCGCCACGGAGATCAGCGGGACACTCACTGCGACGGCGGAAGCGATCAACAGAACACGGCTCGACTTCATTACCCCTCCCTCGGTTGCAAGATCGGCATCACAACCCAGGGACAATCTCGCCCACGGCGGGTGACGCTGACCCTGTACTTCAGGGGATAACAGAGCCTTTGTCGGGACGTCTAGAACGAAGGCGCCCTGGAGCAAGGCGCCGTCAGCAGATGAACGTGTGCCCCGCGCCTTCGCTCAGCCCGTGAAGGTGGGCAGCAACGCGGCGTCCTTGAGGTGCGGCAGGGCGGCGTCCTTGGCCGACAGCTTCGGCGCCCCCGAGAGCGGCCAGGAGATGGCCAGGTCCGGATCATCCCAGCGCAGGCCGCGATCATGCTGCGGTGCGTAGAGCGCGGTGCACTTGTACTGGAAGTCAGCGGACTCGGAGAGCACGTAGAAGCCGTGGGCGAAGCCGGGCGGCACCCAGAACTGGCGCTTGTTGTCCGCCGTCAGCTCCACGCCCACCCACTTGCCGAAGGTGGGCGAGCCCTTGCGGATGTCCACCGCCACGTCCCACACGGCGCCGGCCACTACGGACACCAGCTTGCCCTGGGCTTGTGGCTCCTGAAAGTGCAGCCCGCGCAGGGTGCCCTTCACCGAGCGCGAGTAGTTGTCCTGCACGAAGGGGCCGGGGATGCCCGCGTCCGCGTAGCGCTGGGCGTTGAACGTCTCGAGGAAGAAGCCGCGCTCGTCACCGAAGACCTTGGGCTCGATGATGAGCAGGCCCGGCAGCTCGGTGGTGAGCACGTTCACGAGATGGCTCCCTTGTTCTCGATGAGCGCCAGCAGGTACTGGCCATACTCGTTCTTGCGCATGGGCTCGGCCTGGGCGGCCAGCTGCGCCGCGTTGATGTAGCCCATGCGGTAGGCGATCTCCTCGGGGCAGGCGACCTTCAGCCCCTGCCGGCGCTCGATGATCTCGATGTAGTTGGAGGCCTGCATCAGCGACTCGTGCGTGCCGGTGTCCAGCCACGCGTAGCCGCGCCCCATCAGCTCCACTTGCAGCTGGCCGCGCCGCAGGTACTCGGCGTTCACGTCGGTGATCTCCAGCTCGCCGCGCTTGGACGGCTTGAGGTTGGCGGCGATGTCCAGCACCTGCTGATCGTAGAAGTACAGGCCGGTGACGGCGTAGTTGGACTTGGGCCTGGCGGGCTTCTCCTCGAGGCTCACCGCCCGGTTGTTCGCGTCCAGCTCCACCACGCCGTAGCGCTCGGGATCCTTCACGTAGTAGCCAAACACCGTGGCGCCCCGGGGCTGCCTGGCCGCGCGCTGCACCAGCTCGCTCAGGCCGTGGCCGTAGAAGATGTTGTCCCCGAGGATGAGGCACGAGCTGTCATTGCCCACGAAGTCGCGGCCGATGATGAAGGCCTGGGCCAGGCCCTCGGGGCGCGGCTGCTCGGCGTACTCGAAGCGCACGCCCCAGTGCTCTCCGCTGCCCAGCAGCTCTCGGAAGCGCGGCAGATCCGTGGGCGTGGAGATGATGAGAATGTCCCGGATCCCCGCCAGCATCAGCGTGGTGACGGGGTAGTAGATCATCGGCTTGTCGTAGACGGGCAGCAGCTGCTTGCTGACGACCCGAGTCAGCGGATACAGGCGCGTGCCCGAGCCGCCAGCGAGAACAATCCCCTTCATCATCCACCTCGAGAGGGCGAAGAACCGGCCTTCCACGCCGCATGGAACCGCGAGAGCGACTCGGCGAGCGACAGCGGCTTGGCCGCCAGCTGCGCGCGAGCCTTGTCCACCTTCAGCCCGCTGCGCAACGGGCGGGGACTGGGCAGCTTCATGTCCGCCATGCGCGTGGGGGTAATCAGACTGGCGTCGAAGCCGAACACCTCGCACAGGGCGCGGCCGAACGAGACGCGGTCCACCACCTCGCCGCCGCAGGTGTTCCAGATGCCGCCCAGCTTGCGCTCCCCCAGCTCCGCCACCTGCGCCGCCACGCTGTCGGCGAGGCTGACCGAGACGAACTGATCCTCGAAGAGCTTCAGCGGCTGCTTTTTCTCCAGCGCGCCTACGATCCACGCGCCGAAGTTGGGGCGGCCCGCCGCGGGCCAGCCGTACACCACCGCCGTGCGGGCAATGGCGGCCGTGGGCACGAAGACGCGCGCGGCCTGCTCTCCCATGTGCTTGGTGATGGCGTACACGCCGCGGGGGTTGGGCAGGGCCTGCTCGTCATACGGCCCGTGGTCCCCGTCGAAGACGTAGTCGGTGGACACGTGCACCAGGTGCGCGCCCACCTTCCGGGCGCCCCGGGCCACCGCGGCGGCCGCGGTGACGTTGGCGGCGTAGGCCGCCTCGGGGTTCTTCTCGCAGGTGTCCACCTCGGTCATCGAGGCGGTGTGGATGATGACCTCCGGCGCCGCGGACTCGATGGCGTTGAGCACGTCCGCCTCGAGCGTCAGATCCAGCCCGATGTAGCGCTTCACCCCGCCGGTGCGCTGAGCGCCACGGCCCAGGCCCACCACCTCGTGGCCGCCCTGCTCCAGCAGCGCGCAGACGCGGCTGCCGACCAACCCGTTGCAACCCGTGACGACAAAACGCATGCGCGTACTCCAGCGGTGAGGGCTAGCCCTTGAGGCGGGCGCGGTACTGGGTCTCGAAGTACTGGCGGTAGGCGCCGCTCGTCACCCGCTCCCACCAGGCGGAATTGTCCACGTACCACTTCACCGTCTCGGCCAGCCCCTGCTCGAAGGTGTGCGCGGGCGACCAGCCCAGCTGCGCCTTGATCTTCGAAGGATCGATCGCGTAGCGCCGGTCATGCCCGGGGCGGTCCTTCACGTACTTGATGAGCGACTCGGGCTTGCCCACCAGGCCGAGGATGCCCTTGACGATCTCGATGTTCTTGCGCTCGGCGCCGCCGCCGATGTTGTACACCTCGCCGCCCTTGCCCTTCTCCAGCGCGAGCACCAGCGCGGCGCAGTGGTCCTCCACGTGCAGCCAGTCGCGCACGTTGGCGCCGTCGCCGTACACCGGCAGCGGCTTGTCGTGCAGCGCGTTGACCACCATGAGCGGAATGAGCTTCTCGGGGAACTGGTAGCGCCCGTAGTTGTTGGAGCAGCGCGTCACCACCACGTCCATGCCGAAGGTGTGGTGGTAGGCCAGGGCAATCAGGTCCGAGCTCGTCTTCGAGGCCGAGTACGGGCTGGAGGGCTGCAGCGGCGAGCTCTCCGTGAAGGCGCCGGTGGGGCCCAGCGAGCCGTACACCTCGTCGGTGGAGACCATCAGGAAGCGCTTGATGCCCCTCGAGCGCGAGGCCTCCAGCAGCCGCTGGGTGCCCAGCACGTTGGTGGCGACGAACACCTCGGGGCCCAGGATCGAACGGTCCACGTGGCTCTCGGCGGCCAGGTGCATCACCGCGTCGATGGAGTGCTGGGCCATCAGATGCTCGACGAGCTCCTGATTGCCAATGTCACCCCGGACGAAGACGTGCTGGGGGTCGCCTTCGAACTCGGAGAGGTTCTCGAGGTTGCCCGCGTACGTGAGCTTATCGAGGTTGACGATCTTCCAGCCGGGGCGGTGCTTGCGCACATACTTCACGAGGTTGGAGCCAATGAAGCCGCAACCGCCTGTAATCAGGACGTTCATTTCGCCTTGCTCGGGGAAACCGGTAAGAGGCGGCCGGACTATCGGAGCGACTGTTGCACGTCAAGGTAACCGTGTAAGGGCGGCGACCGGGAGAAAGAGGCGGCACTGATGAGCAGAAGCAGGCGAGCCAGCGGGCCATCGCCAGCCCGAGCCGTTCACCAGCTGTTGCCGCGGCTGGCGTGGGGTGACGCGGTGGGCAACCAGGTGCGCTACCTGCAGGCCCTGCTGCGCGGGTGGGGCTACGAGTCCGAGGTGTACGCGGGCCAGTGGGACGAGGAGTGCCGGGGGCAGGTGCGCCCGGCGGAGGCGTGGGTAAAGGAGGCCCGGGAGGACTCGGTGCTGCTCATCCACCACAGCTTCGAGTCGCGGCTGGTGCCGCTGATCGAGCGGGGGCCGGGGCGCAAGGTGCTCGTGTACCACAACGTCACGCCGGCCCCGCTGTTCGAGGGGTTCGACCGGAAGGTGGCCGCGGCGTGCGAGGCGGCCCGGGAAGAGCTGCTGGCGCTGCGGCCGCTGGTGGAGGCGGCGTTCGCCTACTCGCACTTCAGCGCCGAGGAGCTGACGGCGGCGGGGTTCGCCCGGGTGGCGGTGCTGCCCTTCGCGCTGGACTGGAGCGCGTTCCATGCGCCGCCGGATCCGGCGTTTCAGGCGGAGTTCGATGATGGGTGCGTGAACATCCTCTTCGTGGGACGGGCGGTGCCCAGCAAGCGCATCGACGATGTGATGCGGGCGTTCGCGGCGTACCAGCGGCTGTACCAGCCGAAGAGCCGGCTGCTGATCGCGGGCTACCTGAACCGGGAGACGCCGTACGGGACATACCTCCACGGGGTGAAGGAGCTGCTGGGCGCCGAGCGGATTCACCTGCTGGGCCGGGTGAGCGCCTCGCAGCTGTCGGCCTGTTACTCGGTGGCCACGGCGTACCTGTCGATGAGCCGGCACGAGGGGTTCGGGGTGCCGCTGCTGGAGGCGATGGAGCGCGGGGTACCGGTGGTGGCGTACGGCGCGGCGGCGGTGCCCGAGACGATGGGCGGGGCGGGGCTGGCCACGCGGACGAGGGATCCGGTGGAGGTGGCGCAATTGCTCGCGGTGCTGGAGCGAGAGCCGAAGCTGCGAGCGAAGGTGCTCGCGGGGCAGCGGTCGCGGCTGGAGTCCCTGGGACAGGGGGCGGTGGCGGAGCAGGTGCGCGAGGCGCTGGAGCCACTGCTAGAGGGGCGCGCGGAGCCACGCCCGGTGTGGTCCAGCGGCGCGGGGATCAACATTATATGTCCGGGGTACCTGAGCCACCCGCGGGCGCCCATGTCTCAGCTGGCCCGGAGCCTGGCGCGGCAGGTGGGTGACGCGTGCGTGCTGGCCCTGAGCCCCACCACTCCCCTGCTCTCCACGGGCCCCCAGCGGGAGTCGGACGGTGAAGTGCCCGTCTGGAGCTTCAGCCCGGACCAGCCCATCCCGGCGGGAGAGGACGCCGTGCTGCCCGGCTCGTCGTCCCTGGAGATGGCGGTGCGGACCTCCACCGGCCGCACGGTGGTGCTCGAGCCTCTTGAAGCAAACCAAGTGGAGGCGACGAGCCACCATCTGGTGGAGTCCTTGCGTCACTCAGGAGCAATCCATGCGCGCTGATGAACTCTTCTGTGATCCGGCTCTCGCGGCAACGGTGGCCGCCGCCACGGAGCGGCTGCCCTCGCCCATGGCCGAGGAGCGCGAGGCCCTGCGTGCCACGCTGGAGCGCACCGAGCGGGCGCCCACGGAGGCCGAGTGGCCGCCGATCCTGGAGACGCCGCGCCAGAAGAAGGACTCGCGCTACGCGGATCCGCCCAGCTCGCACCGCCCGGTGGTGGGCCCGGCGCTGGTGCTGGCCAAGCGCGCGTTCCGGCTGGCGTTCCAGCCGTTCATCAACGAGGTGATGCGCAAGCAGGTGGAGTTCAACGAGGCGATCCTCGACTCGTTGGCGCTCATCTACGAGCAGCAGCGGGAGAACGCGCGCACCCAGGCGGCCTGGCGTAAGGAGCTCAGCGAGCGGCTGGCGAGGCTGGAGCAAGCGCGGACCCAGCATCAAAAACCACGCCCGGCTCGATCTCCGAGACGCTAACACCTGCCAAACCGGCAGACGTCCGCCCTCTGGATGGATAGAGGCGGGTCAGCCGAAATGTGACAAGCCCACGTCACACCCCGGCTCAGGGCCTTCTACTGCTTTGAAAGTCCTCAATCTGATTCTTCGCCCAATTCTGGGCAACCCCCTTGCTGCAAGTGCAACACTCAGGGTGCGCCTCGTCTGATCGGGTGTTGCCCTGCGTAGCGAGCGATCCATATCCCACCTTCGTCACAGCAGTGCCACAGCCACACTGACTGGAGAAAAGGGAGGAAGTGGATGGACTTTCTTCGCGCTCTGTGGCGCAAGGCACGCATCTTCGGGCTCAACACCCTCAACTCTCTCGTGTTCGTGTTGACCTGTGGCGCCATCACTCTGCACGAGGGCCGCTATCGTTCCTGGCTGCGCCTGTGGCGCAATTGGAATGGGACCATTTGCTGCAGGCCCGAGAGTTTCAAAATGCCGGAAACCGAGAAGGACCTCTGCGACGTGATCAGGGATGCGTCCAGAAAGTCCTTGAAGGTACGCGTCGCGGGAGGCGGCCACTCGTTCAATGCATCTCCGGCGACCAGTGGCCTCCTGCTGTCGCTGGACCGCTATAACAAGATCCTGCGCATCGATCGCAAGGCCAGGGTGGTGCGGGTACAGGCCGGCATCCGGCTCCGGGACCTGAACATCGAGCTGAAGCGCCATGGCCTGGCGTTTCCCGTACTGGGTTCGACCGATACCCAGAGCATCGGTGGACTGCTCGCGACGGATCTCCACGGCACTGGCAAAACACACGGCTTCCTGTCCGAGCAGGTGCTCTCGTTACGCATCGTCGATGCGGCGGGAAACGCGGAAGACTTCCCCGTGCATTCGGAGATCTGTCGAGCGACGATAGGTGCACTGGGAACCTGCGGACTCGTCATCGAAGCGGAGCTGCGCTGCGTCGCCGCCTTCAACCTCGAGAAGTCGAGTTGGCTGGTGCAGCACTCCTGGATTGACGAGCACATCGACACCATCCTGCAGGAGTACGATCACGTCAGTTTCTATTACATCGGCGGCATAGGGGCCGAGCATGTCCGGATGAACGTCTGGCGGCGCACGGGGCGGGTTCCCAGTCCCCTGCTGCGCTTGCGCAAGGTGCTCTCGGAGCTCTTTGATATGGCTTTCTCCGGCTACCTGCTCAATCTCTCTCGGGGACTGCACCGCTCCCGGTTCTTCGCGGGGATCGGCTTCTTTCTGTTCAACCTGGTCATGGACAGCAAGGTATCGATTCACCCTGCCGCAACAGGCTTCGCGCGCAAGCTCTTCTATCTGCATGATGAGATTGAGTATGGCATTCCTCGCCCGCACTTTCAGGAGTGCATGCGGGAGCTCGAGGGTCTGCTGTACCGGGAACGGCTCGTGGCCATTGTCGAGGTCCGCTTCACCCCGGACACGTCCCAGGCACTTCTGGGGCCCGGGACGAGCCGGGAGACGTGCCACATCGAACTGGCGCCTAGCCTCACCTCCAATCCCGAGAAGATTCAGCACATCTTCGCTCAAGCCGAGCGGATCTTCTGGCGCTATGGGGGACAGCCTCACCTGGGCAAGCGGACTCCCGGGCTCAACCCGTCTCAGATGCGGAACATGTACGGAGAGCGGTTCGCGCGGTTCCAGCGCGTGCGCCAGGCTCAGGACCCCAAGGGCATGTTCATGAATGACTTCACGACTCAGGTGTTCGGAGAGGTGATGCCTGCCGCGGCGCGTCTACCCAGCGGAAAGACCCGGGTCTCTAGCCCCTTGTTTGCTCCCGCCGGACTGACTGACGTGGGCGAAGTAAATACTCCCTAGACGCGTGCCTGCAGTCCCAGCAGGCAGCCTGCCAAGCGTGTCTTACTTCATAGCTGTTTGTTTATTCTCACGAAAACGGGGTGGTTGCGCTACCTGAGCATTCCTATCCTCACCCCCAGCTCTCGACTTTCCGGGAAGGCTGCCGAAGAGCCAGGGACAGGTCATGCACGAGGAGTCGAACGACTCGGAGCTGGAAGACTCGTTCCTGCGCAATGTTGCGCGGGTGGATATGCCGCTGCGGGAGCCGAAGGTGGGGCAGCGGCTCGGAGGCCCCAGTGGTGATCGGTACGAGCTCCGGGAGAAGCTCGGCGAGGGGGGAATGGGCTGGGTCTTCCGGGCCTGGGATCACACCCTGCGGCGCACCGTGGCGCTGAAGTTTCTCTTCGACCGGGAAGATCTCGCGGAGACGGCCCTTCGTGAGGCGCAGGCCATCGCTCGATTGAGCCATGAGAATATCATCCAGATCTTCGACATGGCTGTCTGGAGTGGCGCGTGCCACGAGAGCCTGGTCCCCTTCATGGTGGTGGAGTGCCTGGATGGGCAGCCGCTCTCGGCGCTTCTGCGTCAGCAACGGCTTCCGCTGCGGAGCGCCCTCCAGATCATGCGTGCCATCTGCGCGGGGCTGGTCCACGGTATCCGTCCGGCCATGGACGTGCTGACAAGGCTTGAGGCTGGACAAGTGCCGTGCTCGGCGAAAATCGCGAGCTGGAGGGGACAGGTCAGCGGTGAGGATGGAGCTGAGTGCGCTCAGGCTGCGGCGGCGAGGTCCGA
>DATHBR010000058.1:0-5692 GCA_035296065.1 Myxococcaceae bacterium
GGCATCACCAAGGCCTCGCTCTCCACCGAGTCGTTCATCTCGGCGTCCTCCTTCCAGGAGACCACCAAGGTGCTCACCGAGGCCGCCATCAACGGCAAGGTGGACTACCTGCGCGGCCTCAAGGAGAACGTCATCATGGGCCGCCTCATCCCCGCCGGTACGGGTCTGCCCAACTACAAGCACCTGGACATCGAGGTGGAGAGCCCCACCGACGAAGTCAATGAGATGGAGGCCGCCCTGGCCGCCACTCACGGGGACTCGGCCCCCATGCCGGCGCCCTCGCGCGCCGAGGGCACTCAGACGACGGGCGCCGCCTAACCGGCTCCCGGGTCTCAGCGCCTGAAGCACCTGCCGCCGCCCTGGTCTCCATGCCGGGGCGGCGGTTGTGTTTCCGCCTCCCTGCTGTCCAGCCTAGCTTGACGTGGTTAATGCGCTGCGTTATCAATGACGCGTCACGTCAGCGACGTTTGGGACTGAAAGAGGAGAACGCACATGGCTACCAATGGCAAGGCGCAGGAGCTGGAGACCTTCGTGAAGCAGCAACTGGGCGGGGCGCAGAAGCGCCTGGCGGGGCTGGAGCAGGAGGCCAACAAGGTGCTGCGCACGCTGAGGACGCGCACCAAGGGCCAGGCCCGCGAGGTGGAGAAGTTCCTGGGCAAGGTGAACACCGAGGCCAGCGCGCTGCTGGACAACGCCAAGGTGAAGGAGCTGGGGCGCAAGGCCACCCAGGTGAGCTCCGAGGTCCGCAAGCGCCTGGACGGGCTGCAGACGAAGGCCGTGGAGGCGGTGGGCGTGGCCAGCCAGGCGCAGGTGAAGGAGCTCAACCGCGAGCTGTCCCGCCTGTCCAAGAAGCTCGACCAGATCGTTCCTCCCACCGTGAAGAAGGCCCCCTCGCGGCCCTCCTCGCGCCCCTCCGCTTCGTAACGCGCCGGGTTATCGGTGAGTCAACGAAGGGAAGGGTAGGCAGGAGACTGCCGTTCCCTTCAGTGCCGCGGTGTGCTTACTTGGCGGCGGATTGATTTCCGCGGTCCCGGGCTTTTCCAGCCTGGGCGAACTCCCGGAGTGACCGAATGGACAAGCCAGAGGCCCCCCGAGAGAAGCACCCCGTCGCGGAGAAGTTCGAGCGCGTATGGAGCCAGGCGCTGCTCGCGATCTCCACGGCGGAAGATGAGATGAACCGCACCGTGCAGCGCGTCGCCTCGGCGGCGGGCTCCAGCCAGGACGAGATCAAACGCCAGGCGCGTGAGTTCACCGAGCGGCTGGCGGGCCATCGCAAGGAGCTGGAGCGCAGCGTGGAGGACGCCGCCCGCAGCGCGCTGGCGCGGCTGAAAGTGCCCCGCCGCGAGGAGATGCAGGATTTCGAGGCGCGGCTGGCGCGGATCGCCGAGCGCATCGAGGCGCTGGGGCAGCGCAAGTGAGTACCGCTCCGGTAGGAGCCTCGGGCAGCAAGTGGCTGGCCCGGCTCCATCACCTGAGCGCGGGGTGTGCGAAGCTCCCACTGCTGGCGGGCATGGCGCTCGTTTTATCGGCGCGCATCGTCCCCGTGCTGAGCGAGCCGGTGGCCAGCCCCGTCGTGCCTCCCGCCGTCGTCGCCGAGCCCACCTCGCATGACGCGGCGCTGATCGACGCGGTGCTGGCCAAGCGGGCTCCGGATCTGGGCCTCACCCTGCGGCGTCAGCTGGGGCAGGCCATCGCCGAGGAGGCGCGCAAGACGGGGTATGATCCGCTGTTGATCCTGGCCATCATCGACGTGGAGTCGGATTTCGCCGAGGAGGCGGTGTCGGTGAAGGGGGCCCGGGGGCTGATGCAGATCAAGCCCAGCACGCTCCACTTCCTGGCCGAGAAGGAGGGGCTGCGGCTGTCACGCGAGGAGGTCGCCGCGGATCCCGCCCTCTGTGTGCGCCTGGGCATCCGGTACCTGCGCACGCTCCAGGAGCGCTTTGGCGGGGACCTGGAGCTGGCCCTCATGGCCTACAACGCCGGCCCCACCCGTATCCGCAAGGCCATCAAGGACGGGGAGCTGGAGGCCTTCCGGCGCTACCCCAAGGCCGTGAGGCGCGACTTCCGGCGGTTCCGGGAGGGCGAGGGCCTGGGCGGCGACTGGGCCCTGGCTCAGCGAGAGGACGAGTCCACGGCGGTGGCGGCTACCCCCTGAGCCGGATGTGAATGTCCTGGCTGCGTGCGCGTTCACATTCGTGTCGGCGCGCCTTGTCCGGTCCCTCAGGGTGCGCTAATGGGGCTGCAGGTTCCTGGGACCTTTGAGGATTTCCAGGAGTCAAGCACATGCACCGTTCGATCCTGACCGCCGCCCTCGTCCTGCTCGCGGCCCTGTTGGTGCCCACCCCGGCCCTCGCGGCGGGCGCGGTGTACCTCAACGGCGTGCGCATCGATGGCATCACCAGCGCGCTGGCCAATCAGAAGTTCGAGAAGGCCACCGTCCGCATCGACGAGAAGGGCGATGTGCACATCGACGTCGTGGGCTTTAAGGTGCAGGTGATCACCCAGCCCGGGCCCGCCCCGGCGGCCGTGGCTCCTGTCACTGCGCCCCCCGTGGCGCCGGCTCCAGCCGCCGCGCCGCCCGCAGCCCCCGTGGCTGCCCCGGTGGCCACCCCCCCGCCGGCTCCGGTGGCCGAGGAGCCCGCGACGCTGACCCGGCGCTACTGGCTGGTGACGGAACAGGCCGCTACAGGCATGGCCGAGTACGACATTGACCTCTATATTAATTCCAAGTGGATCCGGAAACTCCGGAGCAACGAGACTCAGGTCGTCACCGAGGTGACAGGCCACCTGTCGCCCGGAAAGAACACGGTGCTGATGACGGCGCGAAAGGTGGTGAGCGGGGCGAGGAAGAGTTATTCGCCTCAGCACTACTTCAAGGTCATCATCGGTGAGGGCAACGTGGGTGGAGACAACGTGATGATCGACAACCCGATCATCCGCTTCCAGCGCACGGCCGCGGACACGCAGGACGTGTCCGAGGAGTTCACGCTGAAGACGCGGTAGCGGCTGAGGAGGCGGCAGGTACCTTGTTCAATATCGATGAAAGATATCGCGGGCTTCCCGCGAGCCGCGAACAGGTGATCGCGCTGCACACGTCACTGAACTCGCCGCACCTGTTCATCCCCGGCAAGCCGGCCGGGCCGGCGCAGGCGTTCATTCTGGGGCTGCGCGGCTCGACGGGCTTCGCGACGTTCATCTACCTGTACCTGTCCGAGGCCGCCGACTGCGCGGTGTACGTGTCGGGCAAGCGCAACACCAGCTTCGAGGAGTACCTGGCCGAGGAGGCCGAGGCGCTGGCCTTCGTGGAGTCCATGGGCTTCATGATGGATAACTCGAACTGGCGCTCGCTGGCGCAGACCACCCAGGAAGAGCTGCTCAAGACGCTGCCCGTCTTCTTCCGGGATCCCAAGCAGGTGCCCGCCGTGCAGCAGAAAGTCGAGCAGAAGCGCAACGCGGCCACCACGCTGGGACGCTTCCTGGCCGCCTTCTGAATCTCCCCGCCCCGAGTCCTCTCTATGCTTCGCGTCACCCTGGCTTCGCTCGTCGCGCTCGCGTTGGTCCTCTCTGGTTGCAAGCACGTGCCCACGGAGAAGGAGCGCAGCTCCGCTGAAATCCACTACAACCTGGGCCTGCAGGCGCAGCAGGCGGGCAACATCCAGGAGGCGGTCAACGAGTTCAAGCGCGCCCTGGAGCAGGACCCTGAGAACACGGACGCCCACAACGCGATGGGCATCCTGTTGCACCTGTCCTTCAGGCGCTTCGACGAGGCGGTGACGCACTACGAGAAGGCGCTGGAATTGCGGCCGAACTTCTCCGAGGCCCGGACGAACCTGGCCAACGTGTACCTGGACCAGGGCCGGTACGACGAGGCCATCAAGCTGTATGAGCAGGTGCTCAACGACATGCTGTACCCCACGCCGTTCATCGCGCAGGGCAACCTGGGCTGGGCGTACTTCAAGAAGGGCGACACGGCCAAGGGGCTGGAGAACATCCGGGCGGCGGTGACGCTCAACCCGAAGTTCTGCCTGGGGTACAAGAACCTGGGCCTCATTCACGAGCACACGGGGAACACCGAGGAGTCGTGCCGGCAGTTCACCCGCTACCGCGAGGCGTGCGAGGACTCGGCGGACGCTCACATGCGCGAGGGCGTGTGCCGGGCGAAGCTGGGCGAGGTGGAGCCGGCGCGCGAGCGTTTCACCTCGTGTGAGCAGAAGGCCACCAACCCGGCGCTCCAGGACGAGTGCCGCCGGCTGCGGGAGCACCTGTAGCCCGGGGCGGCCGTGGACTACGTCGACTTCGGCAAATACCTCACCCAGCAGCGCGAGCTGAGGGGCATGTCGCGCGATGACATCTCCCGCGTGACGAAGATCCCCCCGAGCCTCATCGTGGCACTGGAGGAGGGGCAGGTGGAGCGGCTGCCCGCCCGGATCTTCGTGGTGAACTACGTGCGGGCGTACGCCAGCGTCATTGGCCTGGCTCCCGACGAGGCGGTGCTGCGCTACGAGGAGGTGGACAAGGCCACTCCGGCGCCCAGCCCGGCGGTGCTCGAGCAGGAGCGGCGCAAGCGCGCGTGGATGGGGCTCACGGTGATGCTCGTCGTCGCGGCCCTGGGCCTGTACGCGTTTCTGGTCGTGACGGGGAAGCTTCCGCGCCCCTTCGCGGGTTGAAAGAGACCATGGAGCGGTTCGTCGACGATGCGGTGGTGCTGTCCACCATGGACTACGGTGAGGCGGACCGGCTGGTGACGCTGCTGACGCGCGAGCACGGCAAGCTCACCGCGTTCGCGGCGGGCGCGCGCAAGAGCAAGCGGCGCTTCGCTGGCGCGCTCGAGCCATTCATGCGCCTGCGCGTTCAGATCGTCGAGACTCGCGGCAGCACCGTGCGGCTGGACTCGGTGGACATCCAGGCGGGCTACTACACGGCCCGGCAGGACCTGGCGCTGATCGCCCGCGCCCTCTACGCCGTGGAGCTGTGCCGGGAGCTGACGCGCGAGCACGAGCCGCAGCTGGAGCTGTTCGAGCTGCTGGAGCAGTACCTCGTCCGGCTGGATGCCAAGGAGGCGGGCCCTACGTCGCTGCTCGCCTTCGAGCTGTCCGCGCTGGCCTACGCGGGGCTGATGCCGCGCTTCGATGCGTGTGCGCTGTGTGGCGGCACCCCCGGCGAGCGGCCGCGCTTCGATCAGGGCCATGGCGGCGCGGTGTGCGAGCCCTGCAGCGGGCGGGCCCGGGACGCGGTGGCGGTGGCGCCCGAGCTGCTGGCGGGCCTGCGCGCGCTCCAGGAGGGCCAGCGCACGCCGCTGCCCGCGGAGCTGCGGGCGCGGGCCCGGGGGCTGCTCAACATCTTCATCGCCCACCACATCGGCCGGCGGCTCAAGAGCGTGGACTTCATGGCCCAGGTCGGGCTGGACTGAGGCCTTCGCGCAGGCAGGAGGCCTCATGGCGGATGTGACGCCGGTGCTCGACGTGGTGTGCATGGGCGAGACGCTGGTGGACTTTCTGCCCGCGCAGTCCGGCAAGCGGGTGCGAGAGGTCTCCTCGTGGTCTCCGGCGATCGGTATCCGTCCGGCCATGGACGTGCTGACAAGGCTTGAGGCTGGACAAGTGCCGTGCTCGGCGAAAATCGCGAGCTGGAGGGGACAGGTCAGCGGTGAGGATGGAGCTGAGTGCGCTCAGGCTGCGGCGGCGAGGTCCGA
>DATHBR010000059.1:0-156079 GCA_035296065.1 Myxococcaceae bacterium
CCTGGTGGCCATCAAGATCAGCAAGCACTCGGCGAAGTCCATCACCGCGCAGCAGCTCGTCTGGCAGCAGAACGAAATCGAAGCGCTCACCCGGCTGCGCCACCCCTCGCTGGTGGAGGTGCTGGGCTACGGCTTCATGGAGGACGGGCGGCTGTACCTGGTGATGGAGCTGGTGGAAGGGGTGGTGCTGGGCCAGTACCTGCGGGACAAGGGCCCGCTGGAGGTGCTCGAGGCGCTGAAGCTCACCCGCCGCATCGCCGAGGCGCTGGCCTTCTGCCATGAGCTGAAGGTGCTGCACCTGGACTTGAAGCCCGCCAACATCATCATCACTGATCCGGTGGAGCCGAAGGTGAAGGTGCTGGACTTCGGCCTGGCGCGGCTGTCCAACGGCTTTCGCACCCACGAGGGCGGGCCCATCGCCGGCACCCTGGAGTACATGGCGCCCGAGTGCTTCTTCGGCGCGGTGGACCGGCTCACCGAGAAGGTGGACCTCTACGCCCTGGGCACGCTGCTGTACGAGATGCTCTCGTGCGTCCTGCCCTTCCCCAAGGACGCCACGTACGCGGCGCTGGGCACGCTCAAGCGCTCGGCGAAGATGACGCCGCTGGAGCAGACCGCGCCTCTGGTACCTCCGCCCGTGGTGGGGCTGGTGCGCTCGCTGCTGGCCCCCGACCCGGCCCAGCGCTTCGGCGAGGCGGGCCGGCTGGCCACCCGGCTCAAGGGGCTGTACTTCGATCTGCTGCACGGCAACACCGGGGATGGGGTGGTGGCCTCGCTGGTGTCGGAGCTGGCCAGCGACGATGTGCCCTTCGTGGGGCGCTCGCGCGAGGTGGCGCTGCTGCTCGACGCGGTGGACGCGCTGGTGAACCACCAGGGCCGCGCGCTGATGCTGGTGGGTGAGGCGGGCATGGGCAAGAGCCGCCTCATCTCTCAGGTGCTGCTGCACCCGGAGGTGAGCGCGCGGGTGCTGGTGGGCTATGGACGCTGCCGGCAGCTGGGGGAGCTGGTGCCCTACTCGCCGCTGCGCGAGGCGCTGGGCCAGCTGGTGGAGCTGCTCGTGGGCATCCGCGGCGAGCCGGGCCACAAGGTGCGCCACCTGGCGGGCCAGGCGCTGTCGGGCGAGGCCCAGGAGCTGCGGCGCCTGGTGCCCGAGCTGAGCCGGCTGCTGCCCCAGGGCGCCGAGCGCGGCAACGAGGGCGCCGTCGTCCAGGGCCTCGGCGCGGAGCGGGTGGGCAACGCGCTCACGCACCTGCTCACCGTCATCGGCTCGACGCGGCCGCTGGTGCTGGTGCTGGAGGATGTGCACTGGGCGGACGAGGGCACGCTGGCGGTGCTCACCCGGCTCACCGCCGAGCCGCCTCCGGGCGTGCTGCTGCTGTGCACCACCCGGCCTCCGCCCCGCCTGGCGCAGGCCGGCGCGCTGCAGATGGTGACGCTGGGCGCGCTGCGGCCCGAAGAGAATGATGAGCTGCTGGCGACGCTGGCCGGTGGGGCGCCCGCCGCCGTGGTGCGCTCGTTGGTGCAGTCGGTGCCCTTTCTGTCCAGTGGCAACCCGCTGGTGAGCGCGCAGATCATCCGGGATCTGCGGCAGGGCGGTTACCTGTCCCAGGAAGCGGACGGCCGCATCCGCGTGTCCGAGCGCCTGCGTGGCGAGTATCAGCCGCCGGACTCCGTCTCCACGGTGGTGGCCCGGGCGCTGGAGTGGCTGGACGAGCCGGTGCTGCGGGTGCTGCGGGTGGCCGCCCTCATTGATAGACGCTTCCGGCTGTCGGACGTGGAGGCGCTGGGGCTGTTCTCCCCGCTGGAGGTGCGCGCCGCGGTGGCCGCCGCCGAGGAGCAGAAGCTGTGCACGGTGACAGCAGACCGGTGCACCTTCGCGCATGACACCGTCCGGGAGCGGCTGGCCCTGGACGGGAGCAGGGAGGACGTGGCGGACATTCACCGCCGCATCAGCGAGCGGCTGCGGCAGCGGGGCGCCCCGGCCGGCACCCTGGGCTACCACTGGGAGAAGGCCGGTGAGCCGCTGCGGGCCGCCAGCGCCTACCTGGAGGCGGGGCTCGAGGCGGACAAGCTGTTGGATCCCATCGGCGCCAGCCAGCACCTGCGCAAGGCGTTCCAGGTGCTGCTGGCCAGCGGGCTGCCGGCCTCGGCCGAGCGGGACGAGGTGATAGTGCGCTCGCTCTATGGGCTGGTGCGCATCGGGTGTCTGCTGGGCAGCGCCTCCGAGATGCTGCGGCAGCTGGAGCGGGGCGTGGCGCAGCTGGGGAACCTGTCCGCGGAGCAGCAGCTGGCGCTCAACAGCGCCTGGGCGCGGGCGTACTACGCGGCGGGCAACTTCCCCAGGGCGATGGAGAACAGCGAGCTGTGCCTGGACGCGGCCACCGAGCCCTCGCTGCGTCATTATATGTACACGCCCTCGAGCATCATGGGCCGGGCGCTGTGCGGCTCGGGGCGGTTCGGGCCCGCGGTGACGATGCTCACCGAGGCGGCGGCGCTGGCGGCCGAGGCGGGCGAGGCGGTGGAGCAGACGCACGCGGAGGGCGTGCTGGCCACCTGCCTGGTGTACACGGGCGAGTACAAGAAGGCGCGCGAGTACGTGGCCTCCTCGGCGCGCATCGCCATGAAGCTGGGCAACCCGCTGCGCATGGCGGCCTCCATCTTTTATTACTCCGTCCTCGCCGAGGCGGAGTTCCGGTGGGACGAAGGCGTTCAGCGCAGCGCGGAGCTGCTGGCCTTCACCGAGGCGCACAACATCACCGGGCTGTACCAGTGCGTGGGGTACGTCTACGCGGGCCGGGCCCAGTTCCACATTGGCCAGCTGGACCGGGCGCGGCACCTGCTGAACCACGCGATGGGGCTGGCCCGGCAGCAGGGCAGCTCGTATGGCGTGTCCCTGGCGTACGCCTACCTGGGCGATGTGGAGTTCGTGGCCGGGCGCCACGCCGAGGCGCAGGCCGCCTATGCCAAGGGGCTGGAGCTGGCCAGCACGGGGGTGACGGACGAGCAGGTCGCACCGCTGTGCCTCATGGGCCTGGGGCACCTGCAGGCGCTGGCGGGCGGGCCGTTGGAAGAGGTTCGCCAGAAGGGCGACGAGGCGCTGGAGCGGCTGCGCACGGTGGAGAACGTGAGCAACCAGATTCCCACGCTCCAGCGCTACGCGGAGGCGCTGGAGGAGCGGGAGGATGCGGCGGGCGCGGCCCGTCTGTACGCCGAGCGCCAGGTGCTGGTGAAGCGGCTGGGGCTGCTGGAGTGCGACTTCTGGCCCCGCGCGCTGCAGGGCGGGCAGCAGGAGAAGCTGACGCCCAAGCTGTACTGGCGCCGGGCCAGCTCGCGCGTGCCGTCCTCCAGCAACCGCCCCGCCGCCGCTCAGGACTTCGACGCGGAGACGGTGGTGCGGGCCGCGGCCCCGCCTCCTCCGGACACCGTCGATCAGTAATGGCTCGTGCCCGCTCCTGGAGGGGGGCTCATCCGCTGGTCCATGAGCGCGCCGTGCTCCACGCCGCCGACGGAGTTGAGGATGGTCTGGCCGCGTTCGTCGACGGGCCGGGTGAACAGCTGCTGCGCGTAGCCGAAGACCACCGCCCAGGCGATGATCTGGGCCGAGGTATCGAGCGCGGATAAACCCGGGATGAACTGTCCGCGCATGAGGAGCAGCCCGAGGACCGCGGTCAGCGCTCCGGTGGGCAGCTTCAGGAGCGCGAGGGCCAGGGGGATGCTGTACGGGACGGAGGTGCCTCGCAGCTGCCGCAGGCTCAACGTCGCGGCCACCGCGGCGGCGATGAGACCGACCAGCTCGATGACGAAGTAGTCCGCGCGGTTCGCGAGCCGGGCGATCACGCCAGTGGAGTCCAGCTGCGCGGGCTTCGGCTCGCTCCCCGTGGGACAGACGATCTGGCTCTCGGCCTGGAAGCAGAGAGGGGCGAGCGTCGGGTTCACGGCCATGACGGTCCCGATAAGGACGGCGAGCAGCGTGAGGCAGACGGTGGCGCCGTACACGATGTTGCGGAAGCTGCGAACGCGGACGTACTCCTCTTCCTGCGCCTCCAGGGCGGCATGGGTCGCGCCGATGATGACCTCGCGCTTCGACTCATCCAGGTTTCGCTTCTCCAGCAGTGAGCGCGCAAGCTCTCTGGCCTCCGTCCTGCTCGAGTCCTGGGCCGGGAGTGGCTCCTGGCCCGAGGAGGCCAGGGCGCTGGGCGCCTTGTCCTTCCTCTCGTCATGGATGCCCCGCAGGATCTCTTCCACCGCCGCCCTGCGCGGATCCTGGGCGGGCAGATGCGCCTGGATGAGAGCGCTGAGCTCGGGGAGCCATCCTCTCAGGTGCTGCAGGGGCATGTAGCGCAGCATCAGGCAGACCGCCGCGTGGATGTTCGTCTCGATGGTGTCGATGGACGCTCCAAACCGGCCCCAGAAGGGCCGTCTCGGACCGGCCGCCTGCCTGGCTGTCTGGAGAAATCGGTCCGCCTCCTCGGCGAGCTTCAGCGCGCTGGCGTCTCCCGAGCGCTCGGCCATCAGGTGGCACACCGTGCTCAGCTCATCGATGCGAGTGAGCGAGCGCTGTCCACGCGACCAGGAGAGCCTTAGGAAATGAGGACCCTGTCCCATTGAAGCTGCTGCCGTTGCCATAAGTCCAATATGCGCAGTGGAGGGCGCGCTGGCTCGGCACATGGATGCGCCCCCTCGTTCCCTTGCCCTGGTGGGCCCGAGGGGAAATCACAAACCGCGGCTCGCTCCTCCACCCATTCGTGGACAGCGGGCTCCCGACTTTCTCGGGCCCTGCGTCCACCGCAAGGCAATCATGACCGACAAAGAAGCCGTTATCCCGCTGACTCCCAGGAAGCGCCGCGAGGAGGCCGCGAGGATTCGCCAGGAGGCCCTCCGGATCTCACAGGCGCAACCTCTGCCCAGGCAGATGAACAATGGCGAGGAGGGGGAGTACCTCCAGCAGCTCGGCGTTCCCGTGGCCAACTTCACCAAGGGGCTGCCGCACGATGACAAGGGCGAGGTGAAGCGCGCCGACTACGACAAGCTCCTCAAGGCGCTTGGCTCCGGCAAGGTGGAGGACTTCGCCGCCATTCCCCTCGGCGTGAGGGCGGAGCGCAAGTACACCGCGCCTCAGACGGGTCTGTCGTATGAGCTCGAGGGGCCCGATGCCCAGGCCCTGGCCATCCAGCCCGCGCCCCGGCTCGACAGCCTGAAGAACGACGCGGAGATGATGGAGCTGTATTGGATGGCGCTGGCGCGCGACGTGCCCTTCATCGACTACGGCACCAACGACACGGTGGCGCTCGCCGCGAAGGAGCTCTCCACGAACTATGAAGCCGGGCTCGCCCAGGGCAGGAACGTCTTCGACACCCCGCACATCCAGAGCATCAACCCGGCTCGCGTCTTCCGCGGCCTGACGCAAGGAGACCTCCAGGGCCCCTACCTCTCGCAGTTCCTCCTGCACGAGGTGCCCTTCGGCTCGCAGCTCATCGACGCACGCCAGCGCACCGCCCCTCCGGGCAGCGACTACATGACGAGGTTCGGGGACTGGCTCGCCGTCCAGCGAGGGGTCGACACCCGCGCCCAGAATGTCCTCGAGCCCGCGAGCACCCGGCGCTTCATCCGCAGCCTGCGGGACATGGCGCGCTACGTCCACGTGGACCAGCTGCACCAGGCCTACTTCAACGCGGCGCTCCTGCTGCTCAGCGCGAGCAACACGCAGCTCGACGAAGGCAACCCCTACGCGGGCGCCAACAGCAGCGCGAAGAACCAGGACGGCTTCGGCGTCTTCGGCCCGCCGGCGCTGCTCGTGCTGCTGACGGAGGTGGCCAGCCGGGCGCTCAAGGCCGTGTGGTTCCAGAAGTGGTACGTCCATCGCCGGTTGCGTCCCGAGGAGTGGGGGGGCCGTGTCGACGTCTTCCGCCGAGGCCTGGCCCCGCGCTACCCGGTGACCCAGCGGCTGCTGAACTCCGCGGCCCATCGCCGCATCCTGGAGAAGCACGGCTCGTCGCTGCTGCCGCAGGCCTTCCCCGAAGGCAGCCCCATGCACCCGGCGTACGGCACGGGCCACGGCACCGTGGCGGGCGCGTGCGTCACCATCCTCAAGGCCTGGTTCAACGGCGACCAGCGTCTGGCGGACCTGAAGCGGGCGGATGGCAGCCCGGTGCTGCCCATCAAGGTACCCGCCGCGAACGGGCTGTCGCTCGTGGACTACACCGGCGCGGATGCCAGGGAGCTCACCGTGGATGGCGAGCTCAACAAGCTGGCGGCCAATGTCTCCATCGGCCGCAACGGAGCCGGTGTCCACTGGCGCAGCGACTACACCCAGGCCGTGCGGCTGGGTGAGAAGGTGGCGCTGGGCATCCTCCAGGAGCAGAGCATCCTCTACAACGAGGACAACCACTTCTCGGTGACGGCCTTCGACGGCAGGCGCCTGCGCATCAAGGGCGGGAAGATCACGGTCACCTTCTCTCCGCAGAGGACCGCGGCCGATGTGAACCGCGATGAGGTGGAGGGGGGGGTTGAGGTGGGGGTGGATGCGGAGGCCACCGCGGTTTCCGCTTGAGCCCGGCCGCCGGGGTGGCCCTGTGTCCACCCCGGCGAGCGAGCGGACGGCAACCCACACGCGACCTGGAGTGCGGAGCTGCCCGTCGACGCAGATCGAGCGGCTCGAAGAGCAGCGCACGCTTCCCAGGCTCCGAAGAGCTCTGGGAAGCGCCCTGACTCTCAGCGCGGACTAACGCGGCCCGTCCGGCTCGATGTTGCTGCGGACCATGGCGGGATCCCACTCGGTCGCGATGGGGTTACCGGGCCGGGTGGTGGGGCCGGACTTGTTGTTCCACGGGTCGAGGTAGAACTCGGTGCCGCCGGACCAGCTCCCGTCCCGGTTCTGCGTCCCGCCGACATTCACCACCACCCAGGTGTGTCCGCTGTCCCACTGGATGCCAGCGCGCACGTTGGGGATGTTGGCCTGGTTGATCCGGTCCGCGACGAAGGGGGACTGATCCTCGCACTTCCACCACTTGTTGGTTCCTCCCGCCATGGTCGCGGCGTTGTCGACGATGTTCCCCACGGCCGGAGCGTTCCTGTAGTCGCGGTTGCCATTGCGGTTCATGGCATCCAGCGCCTGGGTGTACACCTGGCTCATCCGGGTGACGGCGTCGTAGGTGGGGTTGTGCTGCGCCACCAGGACGCTCTTGCCGTTGGCCAGGTCACGCGAATTGATGAAGCCACCTGAAGGGTCCATGTCCGAGACGACGCGAGAGGAGCTGGCAGTGGTGGTCCTCGAGGGGGCCGGCCGGGAGAACTGGGCCGTGGCCGGATCGAAGGGCAGCTGGCCGAAGTCCGATGCGCTCGGACGCGTGTTGAACCGGACGTTCCCAGTGTGGATGTCGAAGCGCTGCTCGTTCTTGCGGCGCATGTCCGCCATGAGCTTGGGCCCCAAGGAGTTGGCCAGCATGGCCGCCGCGGGCCCCAGGTTGCCCTTGAGGGCGCTGTCGGCCGCCAAGGCCGAGTCGGCCACCGTGCCCGCGACATTCGCCATATTGCCCGCCCCCGCCAGCGCGGCGCCTCCGGACACCAGGCTGGCTCCGTTGGACACCACCTGGAGGAAGCCCTGGCCCAGCCCGTGCTTGAACGTGTTGAGCGCCTGCTGCGCGAAGCCCGCCCCCTGGGCGATCTTGTTGGCGATGTTGCCCACCACGCCCTTGGCGAAGCCGCCCACGAAGCTGGCCGCGCTACCAATGGCGCCCAGGAAGTTGCCAGTCTTGACGGAGTCGACGAACCCCTTCACCGCGTTGATGCCGCTGGCCACCTTGGCCACCAGCGCCACCGCCCCCAGGCCGGGAATGGCGGACAGCAAGGGCGCGATCTTGCCAATGAAGCCCGCCACCTTGCCGACGAAGCCCGCCACCTTGCTGAAGAAGCTCCGCTTGCGCTTGCCCTCGACCGAGACCGTGCCATCCTCGTTCATCTTCACCTTCACTTTGTACTTCTTGCCGTCGATCTTGATCGTCTTCGTCTTGCTCTTGCCCGGCTCGAGGCCGCTGACGTCGAGCTCCTTGCCAGCGATATCCACCTTGCCGCCCATGGGCAGCAGGTTGCCCGTGAGCTTGCCCTTCTTGTCCGCCTCCAGGCCCATCGTCCGGGTGTTCACCGTCACGGTGCCATCCGCGTTGGACTTGAGCGACAGCAGCTTGTCGGCGCTGATGAGATAGCCATCCGTCTTGCCTGGCTCGGGCGCCACGAGCGAGCCCATGCCAGGGATGTTCACCTGCTTGCGGCCCTCCACCGTGGTGGGCTGCACCGTGCCTTCGATGCGGCCCTTCTTCTCATCCACCCTCAGGCCCTGGGGCTGAGGGCTGGGGGCCGCGGGTGCGCCCTGAGCCGGCTTCTTCGATGCACTGCTGAGGACGCCGCGCCCTGCAGTGGGTAGTGAGTCCTTCACGAGACGCGTCTGAACGGGAGCCTGGGTTTTCATTGCATACCTTCGGGATCAATGGGGCCTGTTGGCCTACGGTTGATCACATTCTCTCGAACAGCAGCACTCGCGTTGCGTAAGTTCTTCGCGATGAGAATTCGCGAGGTTCAGGTGGAATTTCGTGCAACCTGGGGTCGGCATTTGCGTCCCGGGAAATGGGGCCAGCCCCAAAGAGGCCCCGGTCCTCATTCCCCGGCTGCTGAAGGGCCCCGCGCTCTACCCCAGGACATCGAGACGCTGCTGCGGGCGGTGTCCACCGACTCTGAGCCTTTCGTGGACTCCTCCGCCAAGACATGATGAGGGCGGAATTCCCCGCGCCTTCGCGCCAGGCTGAGCGAAGGGGCGAGCCCCCGAGGAGCGCGTGCACCCCCTGGCCCCAGGCACCCGAGTTGGAGCGTGGCGAGTGAAGGCCTGTCAGGGCCAGGGCCGTGGCCCAGGAGCCTCTTCCCGAACCGCGTCCAGGGCCCCCCTCCCAAGAAGCCACAGCCCACCTCGAGCCCGCCAGAAGCGCGCTGACTGAAACACGGCCTCCGTCTATGCGCCGATGGCCACTTGCTTGCGTCTCTGCGCAACCGCCGAAGGGCCCAGCCTCCGTGTTGGGAGACTGGGCCCTGGGCTGGCCTGGTGGCAGACCGGTCAACGATGTGGGCTACTTCTGGTACTCGCGATACTCGCCGCTCGGAATGAGTGGAGTCGGCACCGGGGTCCACCACAGCTCGTGACGCGGCTGGCCCGCAGGTACGTCGAGCTGCTGGTAGACATCATAGTAGTTTTTGTCTGCTCCCATGCGGGTTTCCCGGTTGCCGTACCGCCTGCGATTGAAGGTGACTACATCGGACCCGGTTCCGCCGGAATCCGTGACGGCCCTTCGCGTCTCGTTGATACTGTCATTATAGGCCTTCATCTGCGTGTCGAGATCACCAAGCAGTTTCTGGAAGTTGACGCCGCCTCCAGCCTCTTGCTTGAGAAGGTTCTTGTCCATCAGCACGTTGATATCCGAGAGGTCGACCATACTCCGGCGTCCCCCGGAGTTGGTGAAGTCAATGTTGACGGGGCCCACTTTGACGCCGTTGTCCGGGTTCAGCGCGGAGAAAGCCGCGAAATTGGAGTGTATCCATTTGAGGGTGGCCAAGACGTTCGGGTAGAACTTGTTCGGATCCTGGCCGAGCGAGGTCAAGTCGTTGAACCGCAAGCCCAGATAGTCGCGCCGGCTGACTGCGTTCTCGAGAGTCGCAATGGCGGCGGCAACCTGTTGCCGGGTCACTTGGAAATCCCGGATGCCGATAGAGAGGGTTCCACCCTGCGCGAGATTGTCTGCGACCGCGAGGGCTCTGATGAGTTGCTGAGGACTGTAGTTCTTGGAACCGTTACTGATCAGGCGGTGCTGCTGGGGGGTCAGCCCCGTACCGGGCCCGGCCACCAGGTCCTCCTCGCCGTCGCCAACGAGATCGTCTTGCCCAGTCGAGTTGCTGATGTCATCGATGCCGTCGCCTGGCGTGAAGCTACTGAATTCGCCGGATTCGGCGCCGGGATCGAGCGTGACGGTGGTGGGGTCGAGGGGCGTGAGCTGGGTTCCGTTATGCACGGATTCCTGGCCGCCCGAGGGATTCTGGGTCCCCGTCTGCCGCCCAGGGGCCGGCTGGTTTTGGTTGGAGACCACGTGCTGGACCAAATCCCTGGCCCCCGTGGTGGCGATGGGCATCAGATCGCCATGATTGATAGCGCGGTCAGCGCCGCCAGCGTACTCGGCCACACCGCCAGCGGTCTGAGCGACGTTGTAGGCCTCAGTCCGGAAGACGCCCTGGCCCAGGTCTCCTGCTGCCCGGGCAATGCCAGACACCAGGTTGGCACCGTTGGACACCACCTGGAGCAGCCCGTTGCCCAGTCCGTGCTTGATCGTCGAAATGACCTGCTGGCCGACGTTGGCCAGGTTGGCCACCTTGGAGGCAAAGGCCTGGAAAGCTCCCTGAGAGAGCCCAGCCAGCGCTCCGGCCGCGCTGCTCACCACGCCCAGCGCGTTGCCGTTCTTGATGGACTGCACGAGGTTTTTCGCCGCGTTGAAGACGCCCAGCACCTTGGCGGCCACCCCGAGCGCGCCCAGGCCAGGGATGAGCCCCAGGATGGGAAGGAACATGCCCGCCAGGCTCAGCGCCTTCTCCCAGAGGCTCTTGTTTTGCTTTCCCGTGACGGTGACGGAGCCGTCATGGTTCATGCGCACCTCCACCTTGAACTTCTCGCCCTCGATCCTCATCTCCTTCTTGATCTTCTGGCCGGGCTGGAGATTGCTCACATCGAACACATGGCCCGCGAACTCGAGCTTGCCTTCGGAGGGAAGCACGGCGCCTTTGAAGCCGTCGCTCTTGCTCTCGATGCCCAGCTTGCGGGTGCTCACCTGGACGGTGCCATCGGCCTTGCCGTGGAGCACCAGCAGCTTGTCTTCGCCCATGAGGTAAGAGTCATGGCCGCCCGGGGGTGGCGCGACCAGGGTGCCCAGGGAGCCGATGTCCACCACCTTCTGGCCCTTGTCCAGTCGAGTGGACACAACCCCCTCGTACTCCCTCTTGCTGTCATCCACCTCGAGCCCCGGCTGGTCTTCAGGGGGCGCGGTCTCGAAGGTGCCGTAGATTTCGCCGTCCTCGGCATGGCTGAGCAGGAAGGTCGTCTTGTCGTCGAACTGGATGGACTCCGACTTGCCCGGCTGCGGGGGGTAGAAGGACTTGGCGTGGCCGGGCAGGCGAATCATGCCGTCCGGGTCCACGTTGACGCGCTCCCAGCCGGGGGGAGGCTGGCTTCGGGCCTTGGTCTCGAAGGTGCCGTGGACTTCACCGTCCTCGGCCTCGCGGTACTTGAAGGTCGTCCGCGCGTCAATCTGGACGGACTCCGTCTGGCCCGGCTTGGGGCGGTACAGGGGCTGGGCGTAGTTGGGCAGGCGAATCATCCCGTCCGAGGACACGTTGACGCGCTGCCAGCCCGGCGCAGGCTGACTGGGGGCCTTGGTCTCGAAGGTGCCGTACACGTCGCCGTCCTCGCCGCGGCGGAACTTGAAGGTCGTCTTCGCGTCGACGGGCACCGATTGCGTCTGGCCCGGCATGGGGCGGTACAGCGGCTGGGCAATGCCGGGGACGCGAATCATCCCGTCCGGGGACACGGCGATCTGGGCCCAGCCGCCCGCGTCCTTCTTGCGCTCCTCCAGCCGCGCGGGCAGGGGCTGCTGAGGCGCGGGCAGGGAATCCGGTCCGAACTTGCCCTCATAGGCGCCGTCGGCGCGCTGGCGAATCTTGAAGAACTTGTCGCCCTGGAGAGGAATCTTCTTCATCTCCCCAGGGGCCGGCAGGGGGAAGGTGCCAACCAGCGGCAGCGTGAAGGTGCCGTTGCGGTTGATGGCCACATTGCTCCAGCCGCCGCTGGACGGGGCGGGTGCAGGCTGGAAGGCCGCCTGGGCGAGCTTCACGGCTTGCGTCAGCTTGGGCGCGAAGGACGAGGAGGCGGGCTTGGGCTCCGGGGCCTTGGGCTGCGGCTGCGGGGCGGGCTGGAAGAGGTTCTGGGCGAAATGCACGGCGGCCGTCACCGCGGGGTGCTCCGGGGCCTTGGGCTGCGGCTGCGGCTGGAAGAACGAGCTCTCGAGCTTCGGGGCTGGCGGCGGCGGCGGCGGCGCGGGCGCGGGCTGTGAAGAGGGCTGGGAAGGGGACGGCCCGAACTTGCCCTCGTAGGAGCCGTCGGCGCGCTGGCGAATCTTGAAGAACTTGTCGCCCTGGAGGGGAATCTTCTTCATCTCTCCAGGGGACGGCAGGGGGAAGGTGCCGATGGACGGCAGCGTGAACGTCCCATTGCCGTTGATGGAGACGGTGCTCCAGTCGCCTCCTACGTTACCGCCTGAAGAGCTTCCATGGACGGGCGAGAAACCCGAACCGAGTGCCTTGGTGAACATGTGCGTGAACCCTCAAGTGATTGGGTGCTGCGATGTAAGGATTCTCGACATGTCTGAATTTGTGGTTGTCTCCTATCGCATCGGTCGTCTGACGTATCAGGAGCGGACGTCAGCGCTGCGCGAGCACGACAAAGCAACACAACGCCTTGATGATAGGAATTGAAGGCGGGGCTCTGGCGGTTGTCACAATCCTATCCAGCGAACGTCATGAGGATCGTTATGGGGAGCGTCAATCGACCGTGGCCGGCACGCCCGGAGTGGCCTCAGGTTCAACCGTCGCCCCCACTTGGCAGTTCACTCAGGCCAAGCTGCTGCGCACCCAGCGGGTGCAAACGCTCGAGCGGCTCCTCCACCAGTATGTGGAGGAGCCGCAGACTCCCGCGGCCCGGTGGGAGGGGGTGCTCACTTGCGCAGAGGTACCTTGGAAATCATGGCGTCGTCGTAGCTGAAGTCGGGCTTCGCCCGGGGGCTGACGTCCTGCTCGGGCGTGACCCTGTTGTCCCAGAGGTCGACCTTGTAGGCCTTGTTCTCCGTGGGGAACTCGACCCGCACCCAGGCGTGAGTGTTGCTCTCGCCCACCACGCGGATGATGACCGGAGAGCTCCACTGCTGCCGGGCGAGCTGGGCCGCCAGGAACTTGGCCTGCTCGTCACAGACCAGGTAGCGGTTGGGCAGCGTGCCCTTCTCGAACTCCTGGTAGGTGTAGTTATGGAACTGCACCCATAGCAGGCTCCCGGTCCCGTTGTTGATGACGGGGTTGTTGTTGCGGAGGCCCAGCTGGTTCATCTGGTTATACGTCGTACGGGAGACCACTGACAGCACGTTCACGTCGTTCTGCAGATTGCTCTTGCTCGGGTCCCTGGGCACCTGGGGAATGGGCGTCCACCTGCGGTCCGGGGGCGTGGCGACCTGGCGGATGCCCGCGCCCATGAGCGGCCCGGTGGAGGCCACCAGGGTCCCCTCACTCCCGCCAGCGAGATTGTCTTGCCCAATCGAGCCGCTGATGACGTTGAGGCCGGGGACTGGCGTAGAGCCGCTGAATTCGGCGGATTCGGCACCGGGATCGAGCGTGACTGTGCTGGGGTCGAGGGGCGTGAGCGGGGTTCCGTTATGCACGGAGTGCTGGCCGCCCGAGGGACTCTGGGTCCCCGTCTGCTGCCCAGGGGCCTGCTGGTTTTGGTTGGAGACCACATGCTGGACCACATCCCTGGCCCCCTGAGTGACGAGGGGCAGCGCATCGCCATGATTGATCAAGCGGTCAGCGCCGCCGATATACCCAGCCGCATCGCCAGCGGTCCGGGCGACGTTGTTGGCCGCAGTCTGGAAGCTGCCCTGGCCCAGGTCTGCTGCTGCCTGGGCAATGCCACCCACCAGGCTGACACCGTTGGACGCCACCTGGAGCAGCCCGCTGCCCAGGCCGTGCTTGATCGTCGAGATGACCTGCTGGCCGACATTGGC
Source organism: Myxococcaceae bacterium (assembly GCA_035296065.1). Taxonomy (GTDB): domain Bacteria; phylum Myxococcota; class Myxococcia; order Myxococcales; family Myxococcaceae; genus DATHBR01. The sequence goes on from DATHBR010000059.1 coordinate 13,851, forward strand.
CAGGTTGGCCACCTTGGAGGCAAAGGCATGGAAAGCGCCCTGAGAGAGCCCCATGGCCGCTCCAGCCGCGCTGCCCACCATGCCCAGCACGTTGCCGTTCTTGAGGGAGTGCGCGAAGTTCTTCACCGCGTTGAAGACGCCGACCACCTTGGCGGCCACTCCGAGCACGCCCAGGCCAGGGATGAGCCCCAGGATGGGAAGGAACTTGCCCGCCCAACTCAGCGCCGTCTCGAGCCAGCCCTTGTCTTGCCTGCCGGTGACGGTGACGGTGCCGTCATGGTTCATGCGCACTTCCAGCTTGAACTTCTCGCCGTCGATCCTGACATCCTTCTTGATCTTCTGGCCGTTCTTCAGATTGCTCACATCGAACACATGGCCAGCGAACTCGAGCTTGCCTTCGGAGGGAAGCACGGCGCCTTTGAAGCCGTAGCTCTTGTTCTCGATGCCCAGCTCCCGGGTGCTCACCTTGACGGTGCCATCGGCATTGCCGTCGAGCACCAACAGCTTGTTGGTGTCCAGGAGGTAGGAGTCGGTGCCGCCCGGGGGTGGCGCGACCAGGGTGCCCAGGGAGCCGATGTCCACCACCTTCTGGCCCTTGTCCATTCGAGTGGACACAACGCCCGCGAACTCCTTCTTGCTCTCATCCACCTCGAGCCCCGGCTGTTCTTCCGGGGGTGCGGTCTCGAAGGTGCCGTAGATTTCGCCGTCTTCGGCGTGGCTGAGCAGGAAGGTCGTCTTGTCGTCGAGCTGGATGGACTCCGACTTGCCCGGCTGCGGGGGGTAGAAGGACTTGGAGTGGCCGGGCAGGCGAATCATGCCGTCCGGGTCCACGTTGACACGCTCCCAGCCCGGGGGAGGCTGACTCCGGGCCTTGGTCTCGAAGGTGCCGTGGATTTCGCCGTCCTCGGCCTCGCGGTACTTGAAGGTCGTCCTGGCGTCGAGCTGGACGGACTCCGTCTGGCCCGGCTTGGGGCGGTACAGGGGCTGGGCGTAGTTGGGCAGGCGAATCATCCCGTCCGGGGACACGTTGACGCGCTGCCAGCCCGGCGCAGGCTGACTGGGGGCCTTGGTCTCGAAGGTGCCGTACACGTCGCCGTCCTCGCCGCGGCGGAACTTGAAGGTCGTCTTCGCGTCGACGGGCACCGACTGCGTCTGGCCCGGCATGGGGCGGTACAGGGGCTGGGCAATGCCGGGGACGCGCATCATCCCGTCCGGGGACACGGCGATCTGGGCCCAGCCGCCCGCGTCCTTCTTGCGCTCCTCCAGCCGCGCGGGCAGGGGCTGCTGAGGCGCGGGCAGGGAATCCGGCCCGAACTTGCCCTCATAGGAGCCGTCGGCGCGCTGGCGAATCTTGAAGAACTTGTCGCCCTGGAGGGGAATCTTCTTCATCTCCCCAGGGGCCGGCAGGGGGAAGGTGCCGATGGACGGCAGCGTGAAGGTGCCGTTGCGGTTGACGGCGACATGGCTCCAGCCGCCGCTGGACGGGGCGGGGGCGGGCTGGAAGGCCGCCTGGGCGAGCTTCGCGGCTGTCGCCAGCACGGGCGCGAAGGACGAGGAAGCGGGCTTGTGCTCCGGGGCCTTGGGCTTCGGGGGCGGGGAAGGCTGGAAGGCGTGCTGGAAGGACGCGAGGGAGGGCTTGGGCTCCGGGGCCTTGGGCTGCGGCTGCGGGGCGGGCTGGAAGAGGTTCTGGGCGAAATGCAGGGCGGCCGAGACCGCGGGGTGCTCCGGGGCCTTGGGCTGCGGGGGCGGCTGGAAGAACGAGGGCTCGAACTTCGGGGCTGGCGGCGGCGGCGGCGCGGGCGCGGGCGCGGGCTGTGAAGAGGGCTGCGAAGGGGACGGCCCGAACTTGCCCTCGTAGGAGCCGTCGGCGCGCTGGCGAATCTTGAAGAACTTGTCGCCCGCGAGGGGAATCTTCTTCATCTCCCCAGAGGAGGGCAGGGGGAAGGTGCCGATGGACGGCAGCGTGAACGTCCCATTGCCATTGATGGAGACAGTGCTCCAGTCGCCTCCTACGTTACCGCCTGAAGAGCTTCCATGGACGGGCGAGAAACCCGAACCGAGTGCCTTGGTGAACATGTGCGTGAACCCTCAAGTGATTGTGTGCTGCGATGTAAGGATTCTCGACATGTCTGAATTTGTGGTTGTCTCCTATCGCATCGGTCGTCTGACGTATCAGGAGCGGACGTCAGCGCTGCGCGAGCACGGCAAAGCAATACAACGCCTTGATGATAGGAATTGAAGGCGGAGCTCTGGCGGGTGCCACGATCCTATCCAGCGAACGTCACGAGGATCGTTATGGGGAGCGTCAATCGACCGTGGCCGGCACGCCCGGAGTGGCCTCAGGTAAGGTGCGCTCGCGCATGGTTCGCCTCGAACTCCGATTTCTCGGCACGCCCGAGCTACAGCTGGACGGTACGCCGGTAGCACTGACGCTCCATAAGGCCGTGGCGCTGCTGGCCTGGCTGGCGCTCAACCGGCGCCCCCACTCGCGCGAGGGGCTCGCCCTCATGCTCTGGCCCGAGGCCGAGGCGGCCCGCCGCATGGGCTCGTTACGCAGCGCGTTGTTTCAGCTGCGGCGCACCCTGGGTGAAGGCTGGATCGAGGTGGAGCGCACCACCCTCCAGCTTGCCCCCCAGGCCCCGCTCCAGGTGGATGTGGAGCGCTTCGAGCAATTGCTCTCCTCCACCGAGCCCAGCAAGCAGGGCCTGGCCGAGGCCGTGGCGCTCTGGCGTGGCGAGTTTCTTCAGGGGCTGGAGTTGGAGCTGGATGGGTGCCCGGCCTTGATTGAGTGGCAGTCGGCTCAGGCCGAGCGTCTGCGCACCCGGCTGGTGCAAGCGCTCGAGCGGCTCATTCATATGCATGTGGCGGAGCAGCAGCCGCGCCAGGCCCTGCCCGTAGCCCGCCGCATGGTGGCCGTGGACCCGCTCAACGAGGTGGGCCACCGCCATCTCATCCGCCTGCTCGCATGGAGTGGCCAGCGTGAGCAGGCGCTCGCCCATTACGAGGCCTGCGCCGCCCTGCTCTCCGCGGAGCTGGGCGTTCGCCCCGAGGAGGAGACCCAGGCGCTCCAATCCCAGGTCCGCCAGGGGCACCTGCCCCCCGCTGGCAGGCCGGCTTCTCCTCCCAGCGCCGCGCCGCCGCCGGCTCCACGCGCCTGTGCGCTGCCCTCTCCGCTGGCGGCCTTCGTTGGCCGCGAGGCCGAGCTGGCCCTGCTCGCCCAGCGCCTCGAGGCGCCCGACTGCCGCCTCATCACCCTCACGGGCCCCGGCGGCGTGGGCAAGTCCGCGCTCGCGCTGGAGGCCGCGCGCCGTGCCGCGGCCTCATTCAAGGATGGGGCCTTCCTCGTGCCGCTGGCCCATGTGAGCGCCCCCTCACTGCTGGCCTCGGCCGTGGCGCAGGCGCTGGGGCTGCATGCCGCCACGGGCGCCACCGAGGCCCGGCTGGCCGAGCACCTGCGCGAGCGGCAGGTGCTGCTGGTGGTGGATGGCATGGAGGCGCTGTTGCCCGCCGCTGCGCTGCTGGTGGAGCTGGCCTCGCGCGCCCCGGGGCTCAAGCTGCTCGTCACCTCCCAGGAGCGGCTGGGCGTGCCCGGCGAGTGGGAGTGGGTGCTGGAGGGGCTCTCCGAGGGCCGCGCCGCGGTGGAGCTCTTCACCCGCATGGCCACCCGCGTGGAGGCCTCTTTTGCCCTCACCCCAGAGGAGGAGCCGGTGGTGGCGCGCATGTGCCAGCGGCTGGGCGGGCTGCCCCTGGCCATCGAGCTGGCCGCGGCGTGGGTGCGCCACTTGAAGGTGGAGGAGATCGCGGCGGAGATCGAGCGGGATCTGGACTTCCTCTCGGGCGCGCGCCACGGCCCCGAGCGCCACCGCAGCGCGCGCGCCGTCTTCTCCTACGCGTGGGAGCGGCTGTCCGCGCAGGAGCAGGGGGCGCTGCGGCGGCTGAGCCTCTTCCGCGGCGGGGCCACGCAGGCCGCGGCGCTGGAGGTGGCCCAGGCGCCGCTGCCGCTGCTCTCGGCGCTGGCCTCGCGCTTCCTCGTGCGGCGCACCCCCGCGCGGCGCTACGAGCTGCACGAGCTGGTGCGGCGCTATGCCGCGGAGGCGCTGAGCCAGGTGCCCGAGGAGCAGCAGCGCACCTGCCAGCGGCACGCCGAGTACTACGTCGCCCTGCTGGAGCGGCTGGCACGCGAGCTGGAGGCCAGCCGGGGCATGCAGGCGCTGGAGGGCTTTCAAGCCGAGCGGGAGAACACCCGGCTGGCGTTGGGCCACGCGGCGCGGGAGGGGCAGATCGCACTGCTGGAGCGGGCGCTGGAGGGCTACTGCATGGCCAAAGAGCGCCTGGGGCACTTCCGCGAGGCGGCAGGGGTGTTGGGGGAGCTGGTGGCGCAGGTGCGCGGCGTGGACGCGCTGCCAGGGGCGCGGCGGCTGCGGGGGCGGTTGCTGGTGTGGCAGGGCCGGTTCACGCTGGAGCTGGGCTCGCACCCGCTCGCGGCGGCGCTGCTGGAGGAGGGCCTGAGCCTGCTGCGCGCGCATGGCGCGAGCCCGGCGCTGGTGGCGGGGCTGCTGAGCGCCGGGCGGCTGGCCCTGGCGCAGGGGAGCCTGCCTACCGCCCGTTGGAGCTTCCGCACCAGCCTGGCCCTGGCCCGCGCCCAGGGGGACACTCGCGCCGTGGCCGTGGCCCGCCGCCACCTGGGCGAGGCCGCCTTCCGGGCCGGAGAGCCCCGCCAGGCCCAACGCCTGTGGATGAAGGCGCTGGTGGCCTCGCGCAAGCTGGGAGACGAGCTGGAGCTGGCCGCGTGCCTGAGCAGCCTGGGCGGGCTGCTGCTTCTGGAGGGCCGGCTGAAGGAGGCCGAGGGTGCGCTGCACGAGGGGCTGGAGGTGCTGCCGGCCGAGTCTCCGCGGGCGGCGGCGCTGCGCGCCAGGCTGGGCCAGGTGCTGTGCCTGCAGGGGCGGGTGGAAGAGGCGGGGCAGCACTACCAGCACTGCCTGCGCGTGGGCAGGCAGGAGGGGCTGCCCGGCATGCTCGCCGAGGCCCTCTGCGGGCTGGGCACGGTGCACCTGTCGCGCGGGGACACGGAGCAGGCCCGCTCCTGCCTGGCCGAGGCCTGTGCCCTGTGCGAGCGCACCAATGAGCGCCAGGGCCTGGCGCAGGCGCGGTGGGGGCTGGGCGCCGTGGCGTTGGCGTGTGGAGACTTCGCCGCCGCCCGCGCCCACCTGGAGGTGGCCCTGCGCGCGGCCATGGAGGTGAGCGCGGTCCCCCTGCTGCTCGAGACGCTCGCCCTGCTGGCGGAGCTTCCCGTGCGGCCGGAGGCCGAGGCCGCGCTCGCCCGGGCGTTGCAGTCCCTGGGCGCTTACCCCCTGGCCAGCAAGGCCACGCGTGAGCGCGTGGCACGGCGGCTTACAGCGCTCGCACGGCCGCTCGCCCCCCGGCATGGCACCGGCCCCGAGCTGCCCGAGCTGGTAGCGCAGGTGCTCGGGGCGCTGGCTCACCCGGCCTGATCCCTGCTTGCGGAGGGACAGGGGGGGTGTTAGCCAACGGCCCCCGTGCGGCCCCCATGAGCATTGATGACTTCAACGCGCTGCTCCAGAAGGACGGAGCCATTGACGGCTCGCCGGACACCTCCGAGCTGCCCTGGATCGTCGTGGTGGATGACGACCCGGGCATCCGCCGGTCGCTGGGGCTGCTGCTGGCGGAGCGCTACCGGGTGCGGCTGTGCGCCTCCGCCCAGGAAGGCGTGCGGGCGGTGGATGACGCGGTCTGCGCCGTCATCCTCGACATCAAGATGAAGGGGCATGACGGCTTCTGGGCCTGCAATGAGATACGCAAGGCGCAGCCGGACGTGCCCGTCATCTTCTACTCCGCCTACCAGGACATGAAGGACCCCTACGCGGTCATCAACGAGCACCGCCCCTTCGGCTACATCACCAAGGACAGCAGCGTGCGGCGGCTGGTGGACACGCTGGAGACGGCGGTGCGGCTGCGCAAGCTCACCCTGGACACCCGGCGCGAGCTGGCCGCGCTCAAACAGGCGATGACCCGACGCGGCTGAGAAGAGGGGCCCGGGGGAAGGTGAGCGTGAAGCGGGCTCCCTGCCCCGGCTCGCCTCCCACGGCGATGGTGCCTCCGTAGAGCCCCACCAGCTTGCGCACCACGCCCAGCCCGAGCCCCACGCCCTTGTCCGGCTTGGTGGAGAAGAAGGACTCGAAGATGCGCTCGCGATCCGCCTCGGCGATGCCCGGCCCCGAGTCCTCCACCTCGAGGCACACCTGGCCGGCCTGCTCCCAGGCGGCGATGCGCAGCCACCGCGGGTGCCCCGGCGCGGTGTCCGCCAGGGCATCGCGGGCATTGGAGACCAGATTCTTGAGGATGGAGTGCAGGTGCTCCTCGCGGCCCGCCAGGCAGAGCGCCTCGGGCACCTCCACCCGTGTCTCGAGCTGAAACTCCCGCGGCTCGCTCTCCACTTCGGCGAGCACACCGCGCGCCAGCGGGGCCAGGGGCACGGCATCCTGGCCCGGAGTCTCACGCCCCAGCCGGGCATACTCGAGCAGCAGCCGGGTGATGGCCAGCCCCCGGTCCACCTGGGCGCTGGCGCCGCGCACGGCGGTGTCCACCAGCACCTGGTTGTCATTCACCTGCCGCATCAGCGTGGCGACCCGGGCGCGCTCCTCTGGCGGCAGCCGCTCACGCACCGCCAGGTAGAGCTCCTTCAGCTTGGTGGCGGTGTCCGTCAAGACAGTGGACTGCGCGCCGTCCGCCCCCTGCAGGCGCGCGAGCATCAACCGGGCGCCGGCCAGGGCGTTGCGCATCTCATGGGCAAACCCGCCGGCCATGCGCTGCTCGGTGGCCTCCTTCTCCAGAGGCAGCAGCCGGGCCTGGGCCTGCCGCAGCTCCTCGGTGCGCTCGGCCACCACGCGCTCGAGCTGGGCATTGCGGCGCCTGAGCGTCACCTGCCGCGCGCGCATGAGCAGCGCCCCGAGGCCCGCCAGCGCCAGCGCACTGGCCAGGAGGAACCACCACGTCTGCCACAGGGGCGGACGCACGAGGAAGGCCAGCCGTGCCATGGGGCCAAATTCGCCATGGCGGTAGCGGGCGCGCGCCTGCAGCTCGTAGGAGCCAGGCGGCAGGCCGCCATAGCGCAGGTGCAGCTCCTCGGCGGGGCGGAAGTCGTCCTCCAGCCCCACCAGCCGCACCTGGCGCTCGAGCTGGGCTGGCAAGGCATAGCCCGGCAGCGCCAGGGTGAACTCCAGCGAGCCATGTTTCGCGTGCAGCTCGAGGGGCGCGGGGGTGGCCAGCAGATCCACGGCGCCCGCGTGGGCGGCGGTGAGCACCACCGCGGGCGGCGGCGGCGGCCCTGTGTAGCGGGCCCCCAGGAAGCGGCCCAGGCCGGTGTTCGTGCCCAGCCACACGTCTCCCCCTGGCTCGGCGAGGAAGGCCCGCGCGTTGCAGTCATTGCCTGGCAGCCCCTCCGCGGTGGTGAGGCTCTCCACCACCCGCCCGTCCACCACCAGATCTACTCCCCGGCCCGAGCCGGCCCAGAGCCGGCCCGCCGCATCCTCTCCCAGCACGTACAGCGTGTCGCTGGAGAGCCCCTGGCCGCGGTCCAGGTGGCTCCAGCCCCGGGCGCCCTGTGCCTCGTAGCGCAGGCAGCTCAGCCCCAGCCCATAGCGGTAGGCCACGCACAGCTCGCCATTGCGCCGCGAGGCGACCAGCAGCAACTGCTCGGAGCGCAGGCCCTCGGCGGTGCCCAGCCGCCGCACCTCTCCGCGCTCCACCACCCACAGCCCCCCGGTGGTGGCTGCCCACAGCCGCCCCTGCCCGTCCACCTGCAGATCATCCACCCCCAGCTCGGCGGTACCTGGCACGCGGGCGAGGCGCGGACTGGCGGCCCCGGCCTCGGCCTGGAAGAGGCCCTCGTTGGTGCCTACCCACAGCCGGCCCTCCGCATCCACCTCCAGATCAAAAACGACGACGGTGGCGCTGGTACCCCCCAGGGGCCAGCGCTCCAGCTCACCGGTGCGTGGGGTGTAGCGCAGCACCTCCGAGGCCGTGCCACCCAGCCACAGCCGGCCATCCTTCATCGGGCGCACGGCGAACAGGGAGATGGAGGACACCGCCTGCTCCTCTTCCAGGCCGCTGGAGGTGGCACGGGCCAGGCCGCGGTTGGTGGCCACCCACAGTTGGCCCTGAGGATCCCGGGCGAGCGCCCAGGCCGTGCGCAGGGGCTGCCCCGGCTGGGACTTCCAGTAGTGTCGCCACAGCCCCCGGCCCGCCAGCCGGTGCAGCCCCTGGCCTCCGGCCCACAGCGAGCCCTCGCGGTCCAGAAAGAGCGTCTGCAGCGAGGCATGGGGCAGGCCCGCAAGCTCCTGGAGCTGGCCCTGCTCCAGGGTGAAGAGTCCCCGGGAGGAGCTCATCCAGGTGGTACCGCTCGAGTCGGTGACGAAGCCGAACACCCAGCGATCGCTCACGGCGGCGGAGTAGTCCTCGGCTCGCTGCTCGTGAGGGAGGTACGCGGCCAGAAAGCGCTGTCCGCCGAGCCACAGCCGGCCGGTGCCATCGTCATGCAGGGCATTGAGCGAGGCCAGCGAGGGCAGCCCCTGGGCCTGGCTCCACGCGTGCCAGCGCCCCTGCGAGTCGCGGCGGTGGAGGGTGGAGCCGTCCACCACGTAGAGCTCGTCCCGGGCGGTGAAGAAGAGCGCACGGGGCCCGCGGCCGGGGTAGCCGGGCACGGGCTCGAAGTGCCCGTCGGTCTGCTCCTGGAAGAGGCCGGCCGACGAGGCGATATGGGCGCGGCCCCGCCCGTCCGTGGCCAGCGCGCTCATGGGCGCTCCCAGCTCGCGTGTCTCGTCGAGCACGCTCCAGCGCCCCTGGTGCCAGCGCAGCACGCCCCGGCGCAGCACGCACCACAGGCTCCCATCGCGCCCACGCGCCAGGTGGTGCACGAAACGGGAAGGCAGGCCCTCGGGCAGCGGCACCGGGTGAATGCGCTGCCCGTCATACTGGTAGAGCCCCTCGTCCGTCCCCACCCACAGCAGGCCCGCGTCATCCTGGGCCAGGGCGGTCACGTTCCATTGCCCGAAGCCCACCTCCTCGCCGTAGGTGACGAAGGGCAGCGAGCCCAGCGGGGTCTGCGCGCGCGCGGGCAGTGCGAGCAACCCTGCCACGAGCAGGAGCGCCAGCCTCAGGTAGGCGGCTGACGGCTTCTCTTGATCAGAAGGAGGGTGGGCCATGACGAGGGTGAAGAAGTATCACCCCCGCTCTTCCAGGGAAGTCTTCTCGACTTGCTGGGAGCTGCCTCCCCAGGGTGAGAGCCCTCGGCCGCGTGCTCGAGAGCGGCGGGCTGCTCCGTGCGGAGGCGGTGGGAATCGAACCCGCCGCACGCGCGCTCGCCTCCTGTACTGAGGTGGTGAACCCACCGCGTGAAGTGGCAAGCTGGCGGGACGATGCTCGGACTCTTCCGCCTGCTGCGGCGCCCCCTGCTCCAACGCCGCCCGCTCCCCCCCGAGTGGCTGCGCTACCTCGACACGCATGTGCCGTTCTTCGCGAAGCTCTCTCCGGAGCTGCGCCAGCGCTTCCTGGACCAGCTCAAGGTGTTCGTCTGGGAGAAGGAGTTCATCGGGGCAGGCGGCTTCGCCATCACCGAGCAGGTGCGCGTGGTGGTGGCGGCCACGGCGGTGCAGTTGGTGCTGCACCTGGGCCTCTCGTATTACGACCGGCTGACGGAGATCATCGTCTACCCGGGAGCCTTCAAGCTGCCGGATCGCACCGGCGCGGTGCTGGGCGAGGCGAAGCACTGGGGCACCGTCATCCTCTCGTGGGAGTCGGTGCTGGCGGGGCTGCGCAACCCGGTGGATGGGCACGACACGGCGGCGCACGAGTTCGCCCATGTGCTGGACCGGGCGGACGGGGCCTTCGATGGGACACCGAGGCTGCGCGAGTACTCGCATTACCGGGCGTGGGCCTCGGTGATGAGCGAGCACTTCCAGGGGCTACAGAAGGGCCGGAGGGCCGAGCGCAACGTGATGGATGACTACGGCTCTCTCAACGAGGCCGAGTTCTTCGCGGTGGCCACCGAGTCCTTCTTCGAGAAGCCCCAGCAGATGAAGGCCAGGACGCCGGAGCTCTACGAGGAGCTGAAGCGCTTCTACGGGTGGGACCCGGCGGCCGGGGCGTGAGCAGCCGCCTCCAGGCGGCTCAGAACGGCGGCCGGAACCCGGAGTCCACACTGCCATCGGGCCGAAGCTGCACGAGCACCGGGAGCGGCTTACCGCCATGGCGGTAAGCCCAGGCGTTGGAGGCAGGCCATGCGCTCGCTGAGTCTCCAGAAGGCGTGTCTGGAAGGCTTCATCCGGCTGTCCGTCCGCGGTGAGGGCGAACAAGACCGGCTGCTTCTGCCTGGAGTTGTGGTGGCTGATGAAGAGCCGCCCGTCGGCATCGCGTGTGATGGCCTCGGCGTAGCTCTCCAGGCCTCGCACCTCCAGGGGCGAGCTCAGGTCTGGCTCTCCAGCCGCGTTGAACCGGAGGCGGATGGTGTTGAACTCCCTGTTGTTCTTCGCCGTGAACGTTCCATAGGCCATGAAGCCGCCATCCGGCTCCAGCCGAAGGTCCAGGAGCTGGCCCCCGACAAGTTTCTCTTTCGAGAGGCGAGGCACGTGTGACTGGAGAGCGGCGAGGTCCATCGGCCTGTTCAGGGGCAGCACAGCCAGGATGAGCAGCACGCCCACTGGCACGAGCGCGCTGACGACGAGCTGCTTCACCCTGGAGAGCTGCGTGAGCCACACGGGCCATGAGAGCGCGAAGTAGAAGAACGCATAGGAGAACAGCACCGTCGCCCAGGAGCGCAGCCACTGAGCTTGCGAGGTGGCGCTCCGGTTGGCGTCAATCACCACCACCAGCGCCAGGGGAACGGCAAAAAACAGCGGCCAGAACCACACGGCTCTTCTCCACATGCCTGGACTGTAGCCGATGCGAACCGCCTTCATGGCGGTGGCGTTCGCCTGGCGGCAGGAATGGGCGAGAGAGCACACCCGCCCGCCGAGGTCCGCGAGGCACAGGTGTTGCCCGCCCAGCCCTAGCCGCTCGCATAGGAGGGCGGCCTGCGAGTAGCTTTGCCCTCTCCCGCTGACGTCCCACCTCCGGGGCCAGCGGCACAAGCGGTACCGAGGATGAACCCATGAGCAAGAAGATCATCGTGGTGGTGGGGGCTACTGGCGCGCAGGGCGGCGGCCTGGCGCGTGCGATTCTCGCGGACAAGAGCGGCGAGTTCACCGTGCGCGCCCTGACGCGCAAGCTGGACTCCGACAAGGCGCGGGAGCTGGCCAGGCTGGGCGCCGAGCTCGTCGCGGCCGATCTGGATGACCCGGACAGCCTGCGCAAGGCCTTCACCGGCGCTTACGGTGCCTTCTGCGTCACCAACTTCTGGGAGCACATGTCTCCGGAGAAGGAGATGGCCCAGGCCCGGGCGCAGGCCCAGGCCGCCAAGGACGCGGGGCTCAAGCACGTCATCTGGTCCACGCTGGAGGACACCCTCCAGAAGGTGCCGCTGACGGACAACCGCATGCCGACGCTGCACGGCAAGTACAAGGTCCCCCACTTCGATGCGAAGGCCGCCGGTGACCGCTTCTTCACCGACCTGGGCGTGCCGACGACGTTCCTGCTCACCTCGTTCTACTGGGACAATATGATCACGTTCGGCATGGGGCCCAAGCCAGGCCCCGACGGCAAGCTGGCGTTCACGCTGCCCATGGCCGACAAGCCCATGTCGGGTATCGCCGTCGAGGACATTGGCAAGTGCGCCTACGGCGTCTTCAAGCGCGGCGCGGAGCTGATCGGCAAGCGCGTGGCGATCGCTGGCGAGCACCTGACCGGGCAGCAGATGGCGCGGCAGCTCAGCCAGGCGCTGGGCAAAGAGGTGGTCTACAGCTACGTGCCGCCCGAGGTGTACCGGACGTTCAACTTCCCTGGCGCCGACGACATGGGGAACATGTTCCAGTACTACCGGGACTTCGCCGAGGAGTTCACCGGCTCGCGGGACCTGAGCGTCACGCGCTCGCTCAACCCGGAGCTCCAGTCGTTCTCCCAGTGGCTCGCGCACAACAAGACGCGCATCCCGCTCGGCTGAGCGGGGCCACGCGGCTGTCGCTCACAGCCGCGGCTGAAGAGCTTCGAGTGGAACTCGCGGAGCTGCTCCCGGCCGATGCCGCCCGTCATCACCGACACGGGGTCCAGGGGGCGGCTTGACACGCTGCCCCGCCTGACCTTGGATGCGAACAGGTATTCGCATTCGCATCCAGGGCCCATGTCCACCACCCCCTCCACTCCCCGGGCGCCGCTCCAGGCGCGCAGCCGCGACACCCAGGCCCGCATCACCGAGGCGCTGAGGCAGCTGCTGACCCAGAAGCCGCTGGACGCCATCGGGGTGCAGGAGCTCGCCCTGCGCGCGGGTGTGTCGGTGGGGGGCTTCTACCGGCGCTTCTCCGGCAAGGAGCACGCGCTGGCCCACCTGCTCTACGAGGGCTACGTGGCGCGGATGGAGCAGGCCGCCGCCCAGGTGCTGGCTCCAGCGCGCTGGGAGGGGGCGGACACGGCCGCGCTAGTGCGCGCCTATTTCGGGATGATGGTGGAGGTGGCGCAGGGGCACCTGCCCGTGCTGCGCGAGCTGGTGCGGCGCCACCGCGAGAATCCGGACGAGATGGCGCGCAGCGAGGCGGGGCAGCGCTTTCGCGAGCGCGTCCACGCGCCCTTCGTGCGGCTGCTCTCCGGCCGCGCCGACACCTTCTCGCACCCCGACCCGGAGCTGGCGCTTCGCTTCGCCTTCTCCGGCTGCTCCTCCATCCTGCGCGAGGCCGTCCTCTTCCCGCACATGCAGCCGCGCATGGGCAAGCTGCCGCAGGGCGCGCTCGTGGTGGAGCTCACCCGCATGTTCTGCGCCTACCTGGGCGTCCCGCTGCCTTCCGCCGTCTCCTCTCCCTCTGGAGGTACCCCCGATGCGCCCCACCCCCCCACGCCGCGCCGCGGCCCTCGCGCTGCTCCCCGCGCTGCTGCTCCCCGCGCTCGCCGCCCACGCTGAGCCCCCACGGGACGCTGCCCCCGCGGCGCCCCCTTCGCCCGCGGCGCTCGTGCGGGAGGTGGCGGATGCGTACGTGGCGGAGAGCGTCCGGCGCTCGCCGCAGCTCGCCGAGCAGGTGGGGGTGCCCACTGCCGTGGACCGGTGGACGGACAACTCGCCCGCGGCCCTGCGTGCCTGGGAGGCGCGGCAGGATGCCTTTCTCGCGCGGCTGTCCACGGTGGACGCGGCGGCGCTCCAGGGCACGCCCGAGTGGCTCGTGCACGGGATGCTGCGCGAGGCGCTCGAGGCGGAGCGGGCGCAGCGCGTCTGCCGGCTCGAGCTGTGGCGGGGGGTGGATCAGATCTTCGGCTGGCACCTGGGCCTGACGCAGGCGGCGGCGGAGCAGCCGGTGGGCACCAAGGCCGAGCGCGATCAGGCGCTCACCCGCTGGCGCGCGCTGCCGGGCTTCGTCCGCACGGAGCTGGCCAACGCCCGCGAGGGGCTCGCCCGCGGCTACGCCGTGCCCCGCCCCAACGTCGAGCGCGTCCTCGGGCAGCTCGAGGGCATGCTCGCCCAGGCCCCGGAGCGCTCCCCCTTGTGGAGCCCGGCGGAGCGCAGCGGCTCGCCCGCCTTCCAGAAACAGTGGACGGGGGTGCTGCGGCGGGACGTGTTCCCCGAGCTGCGCCGCTTCCGGGACTTCCTGAAGAAGGAGTACCTGCCGCGCGCCCGCCTGGAGTCGGGGCTGTCCGCGCTGCCGGAGGGCGCGGCGTGTTACCGCGCCATCGTGCGGGCCTACAGCTCGCTGGACGTGTCGCCCGAGCAGCTGCGGGAGATGGCGCGCGAGGCGCGCAAGGGCATGGAGGCGGAGCTGGCGCCGCTGGTGCGCCGGCTCACCGGCCTCGAGGACCCGCGCGAGGGGCGGCGGGTGCTGGCCACCGACGCGCGCTTCGCGTTCGGCTCGCGCGAGGCGAAGGTCGAAAAGACGCGCGCCGAGCTGGAGCGGGTGAGGGGACTGGTGCCGCGCGCCTTCTCGCGCATCCCCGAGACGCCGGTGGTGCTCGAGGTGGCCGCCGCCTTCCGGGAGGCCTCCTCGCCGCCCGCCTGGTACGAGCCGGCCCCCCTGGACGGCAGCCGCGCCGCCACCTACTTCCTCAACCTCGGCGGCGCGGAGACGGCGCCGCGCATGGGGCTGGCGCCCTCGGTGGCGCACGAGGCGTGGCCCGGCCACCACCTGCAGATTGCCTGGCTGCGCGAGCGCAGCGTGGCGCACCCGGTGCTGAGGCTGCTGTCCACCGCGGCCTTCGTGGAGGGGTGGGGCATGTACGCGGAGCGGCTGGCCTTCGAGACGGGGATGTTCGAGGACGAGCTGATGCGCGCCGGGCTGCTCGGCCACCTGAACGACGCGCTCGTGGGGCTGGAGCTGGACCCGGGGATGCACCTCTTCGGCGTCACCCGGGAGCAGGCGGTGGAGATGATGATGACCGTCTCCAGCCGCTCCCGCGCCGAGGCCGAGCGCTATGCGGACCGGCACGCGTCCACCCCTGGCCAGCTGGCGACCTACATGACTGGCTACCTGGAGCTGATGCGCCTGCGCGAGGAGGCCCGGAGCGCGCTGGGGGAGCGCTTCGATCTGCGCGAGTTCCACGACGTGGTGCTGGGGGATGGCCCCCTGGCCCTGCCCCTGCTGCGCCAGAAGCTGGAGCGCTGGGTGGCCTCGAAGAAGGGCTGAGTGCGCGGCGCACGATGTAAGGATTCGTCATGCGCATCTTGCTCTTGGTTCCTACTGCCGCGTCAGTCCCAGTCCAGGGGCGCGAAGCACTCGCCGCACTGGCGCTGCGCGAGGTCCACCCACTCCAGCGCCTCGTGCAGCACGGCCTCGGTGGGCCCGCCGTGGATGTCCAACGCGGCGTAGAGCAGGCCGAAGCGGTTGGCTACCGCCAGCACCGCCGCCCCGGGTGAGGCTCCGAGCGCGTGCGCCAGCTCCCGTGAGACACGGCCCTCCGAGTCCTGGAGCGCTCCAGGAGGCAAGGGCTCGCCCGGCCGGCCTGGGGGGACCACGCAGAAGACCTCGAGCTCCTCCTGGCGCCAGCCAGGAGCCCGGGCCATGAGCTGCCGGTGGAGCGCATGACAGATGTCACAGCCCGGGTGCAGCAGGGCCACCAGCATGTCGCGCCGCTGCCAGGCATCCCGCGTGCCGCGCGGGGGGCCCTCCGGTACGGGGAGCTGGAACAGAGGAACCTCGCGTCGGTCAGCCATCGTCGGATCTCCCTGGGCTCCAGTGAAGATAACAAGTGTGCCAGCGGATCCTCACGGGTGGCGTGTGCGCCGGAACACGGCTTCCATCAAGGCCAGGCTGCCAATCGTGGTGATGGCTAACCCGAGCCCCCCGAGCAGTGGAGCCGCCAGCCCGAGCATGGCGATGAAGGAGGCATGCACCGCCAGACGATAGGCGCGCAGCGCGGCCTCATCCGTGCCGGAGCGGAGCGGGGGAACCACGGAGAGCAGGCCCAGCGCCGCGGCAATGCAGAGCGCCACCTTGCCTGGCAGGCTCGGCGCCAGGTGGAACCCGGCGATGAGCGCGGCGAGCGCCATCACCACCGCGGCCCGCACGAGCGCGCTGGCCCGCACGCCGATGAGCAGGGGCAGCGTCCGGTAGCCCGCGGCACGGTCCCCGGGCCTGTCCTTCTCGTAGTTGGCCAGGATGAACCACGCGTCGATCGTGAGGATGGCCGCGAGCATGGGCAGCGCCGCGCCGAGCCCCTCGAGCGCCGCCAGCAGGGAGTCGCCCCCTCCCGGCAGAGCGCCCAGCACCCCGAGCCCCCCCGCGGTCGCGGCGATACCGCCGTGGACGATATTGCCCACCAACGGCAGGCCCTTGGCCTTGTTGTAGCCCACGAGCAGGACGACCGCGGCCGGGGCCAGCATCCACGCGGCAGGGTGGATCGCCAGCAGCGCCCCCAGCAGCACCAGGCCCGAGAGCAGGGCCACCGCGATGACAGGTCCCGCCGGAAGCCGCCCATCCGCCAGGGGGCGCTCTGGCGCATTGACCGCGTCCGTGTCGCGGTCGAGCAGATCGTTGATGAGCTGGCCCACGCCCCAGCCCCCTCCCGCGACGAAAGCGGCCAGCGCCACGCGGGCGCTCCCCGAGATTTCGGGGACGGCGGCGGAGCCCGCGAGGGCGGCTCCGGCTCCGAAGGCGAAGTAGTGCAGCCGCACCGCCTCGATGAGCAGCCGCGCGAATTGGCCTGGAGCCATGCCGATGAGCGGCTCCTGCCCGCACCCCACGGCATGAGCCCAGCGCCGCCCCTCGATGAGAAGCGACTTGTAGGTCCGGCTCTGCATGCGCATGAGAGCTTAGTTCGGGTTTCGCGGTTTTGGGGCCGAGCACGCCACAGGGGTATGGTGGCCGCGCATGCGTTATCCCATATCCGGAATGCGAGTCACCCTGGCGGTGCTGGGCCTGTGGTTCACGGCGTGCCCAGGCCCCGGGCAGCCCTCGAAGGACTGCATCCCTGGACGCTCGGTGGCGTGTGTGGGCCCTGGCGGCTGCGCGGGTGGCCAGGTGTGCCGCGAGGATGGCAAGGGCTACGAGGCCTGCGTGTGTGGCACGGCTCCCCAGCAGGACGCGGGGACGAACCCGGCAGGCCCGGACGGAGGCGGCAGCGGCATGGATGGAGGGCAGACGCCTCCGGACGCGGGGGGCTCCGTGGATGCGGGCGTGGATGGCGGTGGCGGCGGCGGCACCGATGCGGGGACGACTCCAGACGCGGGGATGCCTCCGGATGCGGGCGCTTCGTCGGATGCCGGGACCACCGTGGGTGTAGGGCCGGGAGGCTTTCAACTCAATGGGGGAGCGGGCTCGGGCGGCTCCAACGTCGAGGTGGATCCGAGCGGACACCTCACGCTGGGCATCGCCAATGCGGAGCTGCCGTTTGCCTGGCTGGCCAACAACGATGAGAGCACCGTGTCGAAGTTCGACACCCGCACGGGCCAGGAGGTGGCGCGCTACTTCGCCGTCATCCCGGTGGACGGGCGCCCCAACCCGAGCGGAGGCGTGGGCAACCCCAACGGCCTGCGGGGTAACGCGGCCAACTGACCGCAGCGGGAGTACCCAGCGGACAGTACATGCGCGTCGAGTTCATCCTCTCGTCGATGACTCAGAAGGCCTCACCGGCGCTCAGGTCCTTCGAGGTGAACTACCTCTGCCCGTAGTGCTGTCGGCCTCTGTGAGTCCCAGCTATCGTCGTCCCCCATGAGCCGCGCTCCCGAGCCGCCTTCGCCTCGTCTTCCGGTAGGAACCCTGGTGGGGAACTGGCGCGTGGAGGCCTTTCAGGGCCAGGGGACCTATGGAGCCGTGTACCGCGCGGTGCCGGTGGGCCAGGAGTCCGCGGGCCCCGTCGCCATCAAGATGTCCGTGAACCCGTGGGATGCGCGCTTCATCCGCGAGGCGGAGCTGCTGTCGCGGCTGAGCCACCCGGGCATTCCGCGGCTGCTGGGTCGAGGGGTGCTGCGCCATGCTGTTTCGGGTGCCGAGCACCCGTGGTTGGCCATGGAGTGGGTGGAGGGCACGCCCCTGTACTCCTGGGCCGAGCAGCACGCGCCCTCATACCCGGAGGTGTGCCGGGTGCTGGCACAGTTGGCACGGACGCTGGAGGCGGTGCATGCCGCGGGCGCGGTGCACCGGGACGTGAAGGGGGCCAACGTGTTGGTCCGGCTGTCCGACAGGTTTCCGGTGCTCATCGACCTCGGCTCGGGCCACATTCAAGGGGCACAGCGGCTGACGTGGCAGTCGCTTCCTCCGGGGACATTCGAGTACCAGTCGGTGCAGGCGAGCCGGTTCGAGATTGGCCTGGCAGTCAACCGTGACAGCTACTACGCGCCCACGCCCGCGGATGACCTGTTCGCCCTGGGAGTGACGGCCTACCGGGTGGTGATGGGCCAGTACCCGCCCGCCGTGGATGTCCAGGAGGATGAGGAGGGCAGATGGCACGTGGCCATGCCGGACCCTCGGCCGCTGCTGGAAAAGAACCGCCGGGTGCGGCCGGTGCTGCGCGAGTGGATTGTGCGGCTGCTGTCGGAGGAGCGCGAGCAGCGAGGCAGCATGGCGCAGCTGGCCGAGGCGCTGGAGGCCGAGGCCCAGAAGCCTCCCAGGTCCACGGCGAAGGAGCGGGCCTGGAAGCCGTTGTTGGCATTGGCGGCGGCGGTGGTGGTGGTGGCGGTGGTGGTGCCGTGGAGCAAGCCAGGGCCTGGGCCTGCCTCACCGGAGCACGTGGCCGCGAATCCGCCAGGGCAGGCGCAGGCACAGGCGCCCGATGCGGGGACGGCGGCCGTGGGGAACCGCGCGCCTGCCGAGCCTCGGGCGCCTACTGCGCCTCCCACGGATGAGAAGCCCCTGGCCCAGGAGCCTCTGCCAGAGCCTCGTCCAGAGCAGCTACGGCCCGACAGGAGAGGCCAGTGTCCGGGGCGCAAGCAGGTGCCCATCAACGGAGGTTGCTGGAGTGATGTGAGTTCCTTGATGGACGCCCAGTCCTGTGCGGAGAACGGCTACGTGCTTGTTAAAGGCAAGTGCTTCAGCCCTGCGCTCGCGCCCCCCAAGAAGCCTCAGCCCACCTCGAACCCGCCAGAAGAGCGTTGAACGAACCCCTGTAGCGGAGCCCGGCAAAGCGCCGGGTGGCTCTGCTTTGCGGCGGTGGGAATCGAACCCGCGGCAGGTTCAAGCTGGACACGGGCCCGGCGGAGGCTCGCTGAGGGATAGGGTGAACCCGACGAAGCTCGTATGAATCCGCTCACACTGCGAGGGTGAAACAGTTCACAGCGCTCGTGGCGCAGAGGCCTCAATATGCACTCACTCATGCCCTGGGAGACGAGCACCCATGACCCGCATTCTCCGCCTTGCCTCGCTGGCCCTCTTCGTAACCCTTGTACAGTGCAAGCACACCCCCCCACTTCAAAAATCATGCGATCCCGCAGCCTTGGCCAAGTCCTTCTCCTCCAAGGAACTCCGTGACGTGCTCAACACGCAGAGTTACGCCCTGATATCCGCGGACCGGAATAGCATGCGCGACTCTTGCAAGACGACAGACGACCAACTCCTCGAGCGGTCTTGTCGTCTCGCGGAGAATCTCCACGCCCTGGGGCTCGAGTTTACGGTGGCGCGTGGGCACTACGGCGATAATGACGGAGAGACTTCGTTCCTTGTGCGCGCCCCGAAAGACATGCAACCGGCTCTTCTCTATCTCGGCAGGTGCTACAATCAGGACTCGGTCATTGTTGGAGATGCCGGAAAGCATGCGCTGGTGTTCACCACAGGCGCCTACCAGGGAAAAGCATACAGCATGGACTGGCAGTACTCCGAGCAGCAAAACATCTCCGGGGGCCACACCGATATCAAGGACAAGGACGGCAAAGAATTTAAGTTTTCCCTGTCGTTCGTTGACCAGTTTGATTTCAGTAATAACAGGCCCAAGGAGAACAAGCCCCTGCCCGCGAAATATGAAGATGCGGAGAAGGCGTTTAATGAGGCCTTTGAGGTGCCAAAGGCCCTCGTTTCTCAGCTGTACTGTGTCAACAAGTGAGTCTCCCAAGCTACGCGGAGGCGGCGGGAATCGAACCCGCCGCCGTGGGAACTACCGCGAAGGGTGCTTGCCCCGCACCCGTCTCACGCCGAGAGCAGGCCTACTCTGTCCGCCGCAACTCGCTGCCCGGCGGCACATGGTCCATCAGCGCCAGGATGAGCGTGCCCACCTGCGCGACAGGGATGCTCTTGAAATCGAGCACCGAGTTGCCCTTCTCGTTGCGCACCTGCACCTGAACGTTGCTGCCCTGGGGGAACTGGCCCTTGAGCGCGGTGCGGTACTTCTCCGCCTGCGCCACGTCCTCGGCCGGCACCGGCTTGCTCGAGGCCGGCTTGCGCTTGAGCCGCAGCGCCTGGCGCATCTCGTCCACGCTGCACGCTGAGAACGGCTTCTTCGTCACCTCGCCGTTCTCCCCCGGCACCTCGATGAGCGTGGGCCCCGGCTCCTCGGGGTTCACCTTCAGGTTCGCCGCCTCCTTGTAGATGGTCAGCAGGTACAGGCAGGTGACGCCGAAGCGGACGGCCACCTGCTCGCTGAAGGTCTTCACCACCGCCCGGTAGGTGGTGAGCGACGCCGTCGACACGTCCGCCAGGTGCTGGCGGAAGTAGGTGGGCGCGTCCTTGTAGCCCGCCTTCTGCGCCAGCTCGTTGTCCACCACGTAGCCGTACAACTGCCCCATCCGGTACTGGTTGACGTTCTCTCCCGCCATCAGGTGGAGCATCTCGGCGCGGATCTGCTCGAGCGTCGCGCCCTCCGGAATGACGTACGGCGCCTGCTGGGAGGCAGGCTTCGCCTCCTGGGCGACAAGTTTCACTCCCTCAAGGGCCTGCTTCACTTCCTCCACTGCGCTCTTGGCCCGGTTGAAATCAAACTGCAACATAGCGGTGCCCCCACAACTCTAGAGTCGCATGAGCGCGATCTCTGGCTGGCTGCCTTGGGCATCCAGGTGGGGTGGCCCTAGAGCACGCGGCGGGCCAACGGCTGGCTCCCCAAAAAAACAAGCACTTGCGCGCATGGAGCCCTCCGCACCGTCCGCGAACGTGGACTGGAGTCGTGAGGGGCGAGTGCAGTCATCTCCAGGGTTTACGTCCGAAGAGGAGCCGACATGCCTGCGCAACCCACGGAAAGCACGAGGGTTTGAGCACCGTCTCCGAATACGGACGAATCGTCCGCGCTGGGAGACGGGTCCGCGCGTACCTCGGTGCCTCCTCTCAAAACTGACCGGTCAGCATTGGCCCTCAATGCTGACCGGTCAGCATTGGCCCTCAATGCTGACCAGTCAGTATTGGCCCTTCTTGAGCCTGCGCACCTGACGGAGTCGAGTGTGGCCCGGGCCTGCCTCCGCAGTGACGTGAGGGGTTGAACCCGTCGGGTTGGCGGCTGAACTGAAACGCCCCGGCCCAGTGTTATTCGTGAGGGGACTTCTGCCAGGCTCGCGAGGCAGCAACCAACCCTAGGAGGCATCGATGAGCAAGGGTAGTGGTGGCGGCCAGGGCAGCAGTGGTGGTGGTAACAAAGGTGGCGGTGGCGGTGGTGGCGGCAACAAGGGTGGTGGTGGTGGCGCAAGGCCACCGAACGGCCCGAGCACGACGGGCAAGCCCTCGGGCGACGGCCGGGGCAACAACCCGCCCAAGGGAAAGTAAGGCACTTCGGCGGCAGTGAGATCCGTCAGCTCCAACACGAAGCCCCCGCGCCAGGCATCCGCCGGGGGCTGCAGTACCCAGGTGAAGCTACGTCCGCGGCTCAGGCGCCTTCCGGGTCACTTCTGGTTGTAACTGGCACCCCGGCATAGGCTGCCAGGCCACAGATGAGCACCTATCGACTCCGTCCCGAGGGCAAGGCGCTGGTGGCGAAGGATCTTCGCCGCATGTTGTACGGGCGCATCCCCGTCATGGTGCTGGCGCTGGGGGTAGGGCTGGCGGTGCCTCCGCTGGCGGGCATGCCGATGTCTCCGGTGGGGCTGGGCGCGCTGGCGGTGCTGGGGCTGGGGGTGACGGGCTTCAGCCTGTGGGCGGGGCTGCGCAAGGCCGAGCTCCAGTTCGATCAGCACTTCGAGACGTACTCGCTGGAGCTGAGTGAGGAGGCGCTCGTCCACCGCAGTGAGGTGCTGCCGGAGAAGCGGCTGACGCGCGGGGACGTCACACACGTCGAAGAGTCCCTCGTGGTGGGTCTGGTGGTGCGGGGGCGCACGGCGGCGGATGTCATCGTCATCTCCCCGCACCTGGCGGGTTATGACGAGGTGCGGGCCCGGCTCTCCGCGTGGCGGGACATTGTCACCGTGTCGGACCAGGCGGTGCAGCGCCGGCAACGGCTTGCCAGTTGGGCGGGTATGGGCCTGTCGTTGCTGCTGATTGCCCTGTGGGTGGGCGTGGGGTGGTTGCCGGACATCCGCCTGGCGATGGCCAGCGGCGTGGTGATGTGTGGGGTAGGGGTGCTGGCCCTGTGGGTCCTGCGCCAGCGGGCGCCAGGGCTCAACCGCAGGACGCTGGTGGCGGTGCTGATCTTCTTCGTGCTGAGCATCCCGGCCCGGCTGGTGCTCCAGTACTGGACGCCCTGAAGGCCGTACCGGGAGTACAGGGCCCTTACTGAACCCGTAGACGGCGGACCCCGTGCCGTCCTTGAATCAGGGCCATGGCGCGCAAAATCGGCGAACAGCTTCTCACGGACGGCGTGGTGACGCCGGAGATGCTGGAGCGGGCGCTCGAGCGGCAGAAGGCCACGGGCCAGAAGCTCGGCGAGTGCCTGGTGCGGCTGGGGCTGGACGAGACGCCCGTGCTGCGGCTGCTGGCCCAGGAGCTGAAGACCCGCTTCGTGTCCACCGTGAAGCTGGCGCAGACGCAGGTGGATGCCGCGCTGCTGGAGCGGGTGCCCGTGCGGCTCGCCGAGGGGTTCGACTTCATCCCCGTGCGCATGGATGAGGCGGCCGGGGTGCTCTACGTGGTGATGGCCGAGCCGCAGCGCCAGCGGGCCATCGAGGAGATCGCCCGCACGGTGGGCGTGGCCCGGGTGATGCCCTTCATCGGCGTGCGCCGGTCCATCCGGGCGGCGATCCGCAAGCACTACTACTCGGATCCCCAGGCCTTCGAGCACATGCCGGAGGACGACAGCTGTCCGCACTGCGGAGCGCCGTGCTCGCAGGATGACTTCCAGTGTGCCCGCTGCGAGCTGCTGCTGGTGCGCCACGTGGATGACTTGCCCGAGCGGGACAATGTCTCGCTGGTGCGGGCGCTGATCTCCGTGCCGGACCGCAAGCCCGTGCAGGGCGTGCCCCTGAGCCCCCAGCAGGAGAAGACCCGGGCCTACAAGTACGCGCCCAATGCGCCCATCCCCACGATGATCCCGTCCATCACCAGTGGGCTGGACATCGCCATGCGGCCGCTCAACCCGTTCGAGGCCTACATCCTCTCGTTCGTGGACGGCCAGACGAAGCTGGTGGATCTGGCGCGCATCACCAGCCTGGCGGAGATCGAGCTGCGCGCCGTCTTCGAGTCCCTCGCCGAGCGCGGCATCGTCTGGGTGGAGCAGGTGGACGAGAAGAAGGCGGCGCAGCCTCGGCGTCCCGCCGTGCAGGAGCGCCCGGCCCCGAGGCCTGGGCCGCCGGTGCCGGAGGCGCCGCCGCCCACGTCCATGCCCAAGGCGGCTCCCAGGGAGCCGCAGGCCCCCGTGGCCAGCACCTCGGGCCCGGCCGGAGCCAAGGGGGCCTCCGCCGCCGAGAACATCCTCCAGCGCGTCGTGTACCTGGAGCGCAACGGGAAGATGGAGGAGGCCATCGAGCTGCTGGAGCAGGGCATCTCCGAGCTGAGCAGCCCGGCGCCGCTCTACAACCGGCTGGGGCTCATCCTCCTCAACCAGCAGCGCGACTACAGCAAGTCCGCCAAGCTCTTCCAGAAGGCGGCGGACCTCGAGCCGGACAACAGCATCTACATGATGAACCTCTACTCGGTGCTCAGCCTTCGCGCCGAGGCGACCAACGCGGGCAAGAAGCCCCGGCGCTGAGTGCGGGTTACGGGCTGAAGTTGAAGGCCTGCTCGCGCACCACCGCGGTCGTCACCCAGGCCTCGATGTCCGTGGGGTCCAGGCGGGCCTCGACGCGGGCGGTGGCCTGGCCGCTGGCGCCCGCGGTGTCGAAGGACTGCGAGAGCGCGCCCTCCCCGGCCAGGATGCTCATGCCCGCGTTTACGGCCTCGAAGCCCACGTAGTACGAGGTGGCGCCCTGCGAGGCCGTCCACTGCACCTCGAGGCTCTGCCCACGGCTCACGGACGCATTCGTGGCGGGGGCGGTGATGCCGAAGCTGCCCGGCATGCGGAAGGTGCGGCGCAGGGTGTCGCTGCCCAGGGTCACCACCAGCTCGAAGCTGCCGCCCGGCGTCAGCAGCGTCGAGTCCCGCTCCGTGAGGGCGTAGGCCGCGCGCGCGGTGTCGTACTCGAGCTCACGTCCACCCAGCGTCACCCGCGCGTCCTGGCGCGGCTCGTTGTCGAAGAGGACCTTCAGGTCCACCACCGCCTGCGTGCCCTCGAGCGCCACCCGCCCATCCACCGCGAGCGTGCTGGGCTCGATGATTTCGCCGCCGTCGAGGCCGCACGCGTCCATGAACAGGAAGGTGAGCCAGCCCGCCTCGCAGACGAAGGCGTCGAAGATGGCGCCGCCGGAGGTGAGGTTGAGCGGCAGCGGCGTGGAGTGCGGCACCACCGCGCTGCTCTCCGAGTTCACCGCCTTGATGAGGTTGAAGCCAGGCTTGAGGCCGGTGCTCGCGGGCTGCTCCGTGTTCACGTACACGACGGCGAAGGCCGAGCGGGAGTCTCCCAGCAGCGAGGAGCCGATGACGCGATCCACCGGCGCGCCCTCCATGGCGATGGGATCCAGCTTCCCGTTGGCGTTCTTGTCCTCGTAGGCCAGCAGGATGCCGAAGGCGCCCTTGCCCTGGAGCCCCTCACCCAGCTGCGCCAGCGCCTCGTCCGGCGGCGGGCGGTACAGGTGGAAGCGGTAGTTGGCCGGGAAGCTGCCCTGGTAGACGAGATCCTCGGTGATGATCTGCTGCGGCGTGCGCTGAGCCTCGGCGGTGTCCTCGGCCGCCAGCCACTGCGGGTACCACACGAACGCCAGGCGGACCTGGGTGGGGACGGTGGCTCCCGGCTCGGCGTTCATCTGCCCCTCGAGCGTGAGCAGGGGCTGGCCGGGGTGCTCTGGGCCCACCACCTCGTCGCCGCAGCCGGCGAGGGTGAGGACCAGGGAGAGCAGGAGGAAGGTGAGGCGGCGGAGCGGGTGAATCATGATGTCCCCTCTGGGGATTCGGAGTGGAGCGGCCCGTGATGGGCGCTCGTTCAAGAAGACCGGCTCACTCCCCGGAATTGGGAACCCGCATTTCCGGGCCGATTAAAAGCGCCAGCCCGCGCCCACCGAGGCGAGCGCCGCCGGGCGCAGCGAGGCCTGCTCGCTGCTGGGCAGCTGGCGCAGCAGCAGCTGCGCGTTGAGGAGCGCGAAGGCCCGGGAGGGCAGGGGAATCTCCAGCCCCACCACCGGCCCCACGCCCACGCCCAGCGTCCGGCGCGGAGGCAGGGGCGGCACGCCGAAGGTGTCCTGGATCTCCTCCTCGCGTTCCCTGCGCAGCCGCTGCTCCAGGCCGGTGAGCTCCAAGCCCAGGCCCACGTGAGGCACCAGCGCCCAGTCCAGCCAGCGGTAGCCGGCGGCCACGCTGGCCCCCAGCGTCCGCTCGCGCACCTGCAGCTCCTGGCCCGGGTAGCCCGCCTGGGTGAAGCTCACGGTGCCCAGCGCCCACCACTGGCCCCAGGTGCGGCGGTAGCCCAGCCCCGCCGCCAGCCGCGCGCCCGTGCCCGCCACCGGAGCGCTCTCCAGCCTCGCGAGCGCCAGCAGCGCCGAGCTGCGCAGCTCCACATAGCCGCCCTTGAGCGCCACCTCCGTGTAGCTGCGCCAGGTCAGCTCCTCCTCGCGCACCTGGCGCTCGCCGCCGTAGGGCAGCTCCAGCTCGAGCAGGCCGGTGCTCTTTCCCACGCGCTTGCGCAGCAGGTAGCGGCCTGGAGGCACCGCCAGGCGCAGCGGGCGCCCGGGGCTCTTCTCCACCTCGGCCACCACGTCCGGCCGCGGCTGGCTGGCCACCACGTAGCGGCCCGAGAGCGCGGCGGGAAAAACCAGGGCGCTCCGGGCCACCTTCGGCTCGGTGAGGATAAGCTCTCCGGTGCCTGCCAGCTCCCACGAGTAGGCCGGGTGCTGGCCCGCGCCCGCGGCTCCCACCACCGTGCGCCGGTAGGCGTAGGCGTACGCCTCGGCCAGGGACACCTCTCCGTTGCCCTCCAGGTCCGCGTCTCCGCGCATGCCCGTGAGCAGGTGGTGGGTGAAGAGCGAGCCCTTGAGCGAGTCCCACTCCTCGGAGCTCTCCCCGGGGCCGCTGGAGGAGATGATCACCTGGCCATGCAGCGGCAGTTGCTCCAGGGACACGGCGAACTCCGGGCCCGCGCGCCCGCCCTTGCGCCGCGCCAGCGTGCCGCTCTCGCACGCATCCACCAGCATCACGCTCAGCCGGGCTCCCGCCTGGCGGGCTAAATCTCTCAGCTCGGTGAGCGGCAGGTGCGTGCCGCCCAGGTGCAGCACGCCGGCCTTGGCATGAGAGGAGACGTAGACGATGAGCACCACGTCATCCCCCGACGCGCGCAGCTCGGCGATGCGGCCCGCCACCTCGGAGAGCTTCTGGCGCACCACCGCGGCGGGAGGATCCAACACCAGGTAGGCGCGGTCGGCGCGCACCCCGCCCAGCTCGACGAAGAGCTGCCGTACACGCTCGGCATCGTCATCGGCGAAGCTGAGCACGGCGTCGTCGGGGTCGCCCACGTTGGCGCCAATGGCCAACAGCAGGCGGACGGTGGCCGCGCTCGCCGGCGGGGACACCAGGAGCAGCGGCAGCAACACCGCCAGGAGGAGCCGGAACGAACGCTGCGAAGTCATGGGCGCTTCTGGAGGCGAAGGGTGCTCACCCGGCAGTCCGGGCAGGACAGGGTGGGTTCAGGGCGCCCGGCCTGCGTCCGGAGCGCCTCGAGCAGCGGCGCGACTTCGATGGGGCGGGGAGAGAACACGGCGAAGAGGAACTCCGGGCCTGGCGCGTCATCCAGTACCACGCTGCCCGGCAGGAAGTCGCGCTGGCCAGCGGCCAGGGGAGCCGAGCCGGTGCCACTATAAGGATAGAAGATGCTCGCGGCGCCCCGCCCGTCCAGGTTCAGCACCACCAGGTGCCCGGCCTCGGGCGTCTCGTAGGCGAAGCGCAGCGCATCTCCGTCGCGCACCCGCGCATCCGGGCCGAGCAGCTCCGGCGTGCCACCCTCTCGCGCGGCCACCACGCGGAAGGCATCTCCCTTGAGGCGCACGTCATCGCCCTGAAGCAGCCGGGGCACCATCACCAGCAGCGCCAGCACCGGCACGCACGCCGCCAGCACGGGCATCAGCCGGGACAGCATGGAGCGGGGGGGCGCGGCGGCGGCGCGGCGCTCCAGCTGGCGCAGGAAGAGCTCGGGAGGGCGCGCGCGCACGAAGGCCTCGCGTCCCGAGGTGAGCGCCGCGAGCTGGCCGCTGCAGTGCGGGCAGCCCTCGACATGCAGGCGCGTGGCGTCGGGCGTGGCCTCGCCCGCGCTGAGGGCCTCGAGCACTGCGGCGGGCGGGCACTGTGGGCCCCGCGGCGAGGGAGGCAGGGGAGGGGAGGTCATCGTCTCTCCTTGGGAGCGGAGCGCGCTTGCCACAGCTGGCGAAGGCGCTCCTCGAACAGCTGAAGCTTCTTTCCAATGGTGCGGCGCGAGTAGCCGGTCTGCTCGGCGACCTCTTCCTGGGTGTAGCCATCCAGGAAGTGCAGCACGCCGATGTCGCGGGTCTTGTCGTCCAACTGGCGCAGCGCCATGCCGAGCATCGCCCGGCGGTCGGCGTCCTCGGGCGAGCCCTCGCCGCGTTGCTCCAGGGCGGCGAGCTGCTCTTGCTCGGCGGCCGGCTCGCGGCCCCGGCGCTGCATCAAGTCGAAGCAGCAGCGCTGGGCAATGGTGTACAGCCACGCCAGGCTCGAGCCGCCCTCGCGGGGAGCGCCGTAGCGCTTCACCCGCAGGAAGGTCTCCTGGAGCGCGTCATCCGCGTCCTCGGGGCGGCGCAGCAGCTGCAGGCACCGGCGGTGGATGAGGTAGCCATACCGCTCGTACAGCTGGGTCAGCTGTGCGTCATCCATACCGAGTCCCTCGGGGCGCTCGGGATGATGGGGGGGCTAGGCTCAGGACGTTCTCCTCTTCAGGAAAGGAGACCGGCCAGGGGGCGAAAAATGGGAACAGGGCTTCCACGGCCCCCGCTTATAAGCGGGCCGTGAGGCGGGCAAGCCAGCTGTTGGGCACGCCTGGCTGCCCGTACTTCCTCGAGGAGGAGAGGTACGCGTCGATGGCGCGATTGACGGCCCTGGGGGCGCTCAGGTGGGGCAGGTGCCCACGTGCCTCGATGGGGACCAGCGTCGCCTGGGCAATGTGCTTGGCCATGTAGTGGCCCACCTGGGTGGGCACGGCCAGGTCATCTCCGGACTGGAGGATGAGGGTGGGCACCTTCAAGCGTGGCAGGTCCGCGCGGTGATCGGACTGGAAGATGATGCGGGCGATGGACAGGGCAATGTCCGGCCGCATGGCCATGAACGTGCGGGCGAACTCCTGGCCCAGCTCAGGGCGCTCAGGGTGGCCCATGGCCAGGGGCGCGAAGCCGCTGGCCCAGGCGGGAAAGTCGTTGGCCATGGCGGCGTAGAGCCCGTCGATCTGCTCCTGCTCGAAGCCGCCGTGGTAGCCGGTGGACGCGTCATTGAGGTAGCGCGGCGAGGCCTTCACGAACACCAGCTGCCGGAAGCGCTGAGGCTCCGCCACGGCCGCCAGCAACCCCACCATGCCGCTGAGCGAGTGGCCCACCAGGGTGCAGTCGTTCAGCCGCAGCGCGTCACACAGCTCCAGCAGGTCCTCCGCGTAGCGCCGGAGGCTGTCGTAGCGGCGCGGGCTATAGGCGTTGAAGTCCGACTCGCCGCACCCCACGTGATCGAAGAGGACGATGCGGTAGCGGTCCTGGAAGGCGGCGACCTGGTGCTTCCAGGCGCTCTGGTCGGAGCCGAAGCCGTGGGCGAAGACGAGGGTGTCCGGGCCACTGCCGAACACCTTCACGTTGTTGCGCTGCTGGAGAGCCTGGTTCACGAGTATCCCGGTGTGCTGGCGAGGTGGAGCCTCCAGCGTGACACAGCGCACCCGGGAACGGTGGGAAGCGGGCCCTGATCAGAGGGCCCGTTCGATAGCGAACGTCGCTACTGGACCTGGGTGGACGGGGCGTCCGAGCAGAAGAGCGCCACACCCTGGGAGATGGACACCTGGGTCCGCGCGTACTGAGCCAGGCCCTCGGGCCCGTCGTTGAGCAGCATCCGCCGGGCCTGGGCCACCGCCTCGGTCGAGTGCATGGCCAGGGTGGCGCCGGAGGCGTCCGTCACCGTCACCGCGCCATCGGCCTGCTCGCGGGCCTGAATGAGCAGCGCGCCCGCGTCATCGCGCACCACCATGCCGTCATTGAGCGGCTCGAAGTAGCGCACCACGGGCGCCTGGCCCTCGCGCTCCATCTCCACCTTCATCACCTCCGAGCCCGGCTCGCGCGACAGCCGCAGCGTCTCGCCGTTGCCCAGCCGCACCACGCGCGTGTTGGAGTCCACGCCCTCCGCGCTGCCCACGGGGTTGTTGCCCGTCCAGAACTCGATGCTGTTGATGACGAGCGCGTCCACCAGCGCTCCCACTCCGTACACGGGGACGATCACCATCACCAGGAACACCACCCACTGCACGAACTTGTTGCCGGAGATGTTCTTGTTGAAGTCCCACATGGCGCGCGTGAGGCTGAACTTGCCAAAGCAGCCCGTCATCTGCAGCGAGAGCGCGACCAGGCACAGCGTGGCGAACAGGCGGAAAGAGCGCTTCATATCGTGTGTACCCCTCCAGGCGGAGACCGCGAGTGAGTCTCCCTCACTCTGTACCAGACCGTACTGGTGCGGCAGGCAATAGAGGTGCTTCCGGTCCCGCTGCGCCTCGCGGGCCGCGCACGCAATGTTGCCTTTGGTACGTCCCAGCAGCGCGCCGCGGCCATGCATGGTAGAGGGGGCGCCGCATGCGCTACCTCCTCCTGTTGCCGCTCCTGGTCTCCTGCGCGACCACTGCTCCCACCCCCACGCCCTCGGACAAGGGCACGCTGCCGGCCATTCCCACCGAGCCGGCCCGCACGTGGAGCCAGTCGCGCGCCGTCGTCATCCGCCACGCCACGGTGATGCCCGCCTCGGGGCCGGCCATCGAGGATGGGGCGGTGGCCTTCGTGGACGGCAAGCTGGTGGCGGTGGGGCGCAACGCCGAGGTGGCCACGCCCCCGGGCGCGGAGGAGCTGGATGGCACGGGGCTCTACGTCACCCCGGGCATCATCGACACGCACAGCCACCTGGGCGTGTACGCCACGCCCTCGACGTTCGCCAACGAAGAGGGCAACGAGGCCACCGCGCCGGTGACGGCCGAGGTGGATGCCGAGCATGGCTTCTGGCCGCAGGATCCAGGGCTGCGGCGGGCGGCGGCGGGCGGCATCACCTCGCTGCTGGTGCTGCCGGGCAGCGCCAACCTGATTGGCGGGCGGGGCTTCCCGGTGAAGCTGCACTTTGGCCGCACGGCGGCGGAGATGCGCTTTCCGGGGGCCAAGGACGTGCTGAAGATGGCGTGCGGCGAGAACCCGCGGCGCGTGTACGGCGAGAACAGGAACCAGGCGCCCTCCACGCGCATGGCGAACGTGGCGGGCTACCGGCAGGCGTTCGCGCAGGCGCGCGACTACCTGAACAAGCTCGAGGAATGGAAGAAGAAGCAGGAGAGGAAGCCGGATGACGCGGGCCCGGCGCCCCTGCGGGACTTGAAGCTGGAGACGCTGGCGCAGGTGCTGCGCGGAGAGATTCTGGTGCAGAACCACTGCTACCGCGCCGACGAGATGGCGGTGATGCTGCAGGTGGCCGAGGAGAATGGGTTTGCCATCCGCGCGTTCCACCACGCGCTGGAGTCCTACAAGCTGCGCGACAAGCTGGCGGAGAAGAACGTGGCGTCGGCGACGTGGGCGGACTGGTGGGGCTTCAAGATGGAGGCGTGGGACGGCATTCCGGAGAACGCGGGCCTGCTGACGCAGGCGGGGGCGCGGGCGAACATCCACTCGGACTCGGCGTACGGCATTCAGCGGCTCAACCAGGAGGCGGGCAAGGCGATGTGGCGGGCGCGCGAGTCCGGCATCCCCATCTCCGAGGAGCAGGCGCTGCGGTGGGTGACGTCGGACGCGGCGTGGGTGATGGGCGTGGAGGAGCGCACGGGCACGCTGGAGCCGGGGAAGATGGCGGATGTGGTGCTGTGGAAGGGGCACCCGCTGAGCGTGTACGCGCGGGCGCAGCGGGTGTGGGCCGACGGGGTGCTCACGTACGACGCGGCGACGGGGCCGGTGGACCCCAGCGACTTCGAGGTGGGCGAGCGGGCGGGGGCCTCGGCGCGGCTGGTGGCGCAGCCGGCGGCGGCGCCGGAGCCCAAGGCGCTGGGGCTGGCGGCGCGCTGCGACGCGCTGAAGGACCGCTCGTGCGCCGAGCGCTTGCCGGTGCGCGGCGAGGCGTGCACGGCGTTCCAGGGGGTGACGGCGTTCACGGGCACCGAGTGGGTGCAGGGGGCCACGGTGGTGGTGGAGGGCGGGAAGGTGACGCGGGTGCAGGCGGGCGCGGGCGGGGCGCTGCCGGCGGGGTGCCGGGCGGTGGAGGGCCAGGGGCGGGTGCTGACGCCGGGCTTCATGGACTCGTTCTCGGGGCTGGGCCTGGTGGAGGTGACGCAGGAGGACACGACGTCGGACTTCGGAGCGCGGGGCGAGCACGCCACGCAGCAGCCCATCCGCGCGGCGCTGCGGGCCTCGGACGGCATCAACCCGGCCTCGGTGCTGTTCCCGGTGGCGCGGCTGGGCGGGGTGACGGCGGCGGCGGCGGTGCCGGGGGGCGGGCTGGTGTCGGGGCAGAGCGCGTGGGTGACGACGGACGGGAGCGTGCGCCGCCCACAGGTGGCGATGCACGTGAACCTGGGGATTTCAGGGCGTAACGCGGTGGAGGGCTCGCGCTCGATGGTGCTGGAGCGGCTGCGCGAGGTGCTGTTCGACGCGCGCGAGTACGGCAAGCGCAAGGGCGACTTCGAGCAGAACCGGATGCGCCAGGTGGCCGCGAGCCGGTTGGACCTCGAGGCGCTGCAGCCGGTGCTGGCGGGGACGATGCCGGTGGTGGTGTCGGCGGAGCGGGCCGGAGACATCCTCGCGGCGCTGGAGCTGGGGCGCGAGTACGGGCTGAAGCTGGTGATCGCCGGTGCGGACGAGGCGTGGCTGGTGGCGAAGGAGCTGGCGGCGGCGAAGGTGCCCGTCATCCTGCAGCCGATGCAGAACCTGCCCAAGAGCTTCGACGCGCTGGGCAGCCGGCTGGACGCGCCGGCGCTGCTGACGGCGGCGGGGGTGCGGGTGCTCTTCTCCACGTTGAACGAGCCGCACGGAGTGCGCACGCTGCCGCAGGAGGCGGGCAACGCGGTGGCGTGGGGCCTGGCTCACACCGAGGCGCTGCGCGCCATCACCTCGAACGTGGCGGACACCTTCGGAGTGGACGGCGGGCGGATTGCTCCGGGCGCCGTGGCGGACCTGGTGCTGTGGAACGGCGACCCGCTGGAGTCCTCCAGCAGGCCGCTGGGCATGTGGCTGGGCGGCAAGCAGGTGCCGCTCACCAGCCGTCAACAGGCGCTCTTCGAGAAGTACCGCACGCTACCGAAGTAGCCTGAGTCAGGCCCGGACCACGGTGACACGGCGGCCCGTGGGCGTCAGGCCCGGGGCCGCCTGAGTCCGCTCGGAGATGGGCGGCTGCCCGCTGCGCCGGTCGAAGATGACCAGCCAGCCGCTGTCCAGCCCCAGTCCAGCCAGATACCCATCGAGCTGGGCCAGCCCTTCATCGAGCGGATCCTTCTCACCGTCGCGCCACACCTTCAGCTCCAGGGCCAGCGTGTCCGGGCCATGGCGCAGACACAGGTCCATGCGGCCTGTCCCAATGGCGTACTCGCGCTCCAACGTGCCACCCCCGTTGGCCACGCGGTGCAAGAAGGCCATGAGCACCAGGTGCGGGGCAATCTCATGGTAGGGCGCCGTGCCCAGCAGCGGTTGGCCATGCTGACGCCAGAAGGCCAGGAAGGCCTCCATCAGCCGCTCCATGTCCAGCCGGCCATCCGCGCGAAGCCAGGTGCCAGTCTGAGGAGGCAGTGAGGCAAAGGCCGTGTTGGCCAGCACCCGGGGGATGACTTCCCGGTAGAGCGGGTTGGCCATCTCCAGGCCCCCGGCGGACGCAATGCGGACCAGCCCCAGGTCCTGCACGAAGCGCAGGTCATCCTCGGGCACGTCGCCCAGCGCGAGGCCCGAGAGCATGGGCTCGAGGATGCGGCGCACGCGCGGCTCACGCAGACGTGCGGCCAGGCTGTCCAGGTGGGTGTCCTGACGGCGAAGGAGAATCTCCGTGGCGGCGTCCACGTGTGCCGCGGTCAGGGACTGAGAAGGCTCCGGTGCCAGTGTCTCCACCATCTGCCGTGCCAGGGCGTTGACTAACCAGGGCTGACCCTGGGTCCAGTAGAAGGCCCGATCCACGGCTTCGGGCAAGAAGAGCTGCCCGGTATCGGCGGTGTGCTGCTGGTACAGCTCGGCCACCTCCTCCCGGGTGAAGTTGCGCAGGGTGAGCGACTCGACCTTGATGTTGAAAGGGCTGGAGGTGCCCAGCGCTTCTTCGTCGCCAGAGGCCACTTTGTAGTCACGCACGTCTCGCAAGCCAATGAGCGCCAGGGATGCGGGAAAGTGGTGAGGGCGATTGCGGTAGCCGTCACGAAGCTGCCGCAGGGCGGAAACCAATGCGCCGTTACGGAGCGCGTCGATCTCATCCAAGAAGATGACTAACGGACGGGGTGCTGCTTGAGCCCACGCCTCGAGTGCGGTGCTGAAGCCCTGGCCTGCGGGGGCAGCGGGGAATGGCGGCGGCCCCAGCTCGGGCGGGAGCTGGGCGCGGGCCGCGCTTCGCCAGCTATGGAGCGTGGCGGCCTCGGACGCGCCGATGTCCGCGGGGAACGCAGCGCCTACCTCCATGGAGACGAGGATGGCGACGTGCCGCCCTTCGGCTGTGAGCTCCTGGGCCAGTGAGAGCAGCGCCGTCGTCTTGCCGATCTGTCTCGGGGCGTGGACGACGAAGTAGCTCTCCTGGGCAATGAGCCGGCGGACGTCAGGCAAGCGCCTCATGGCCGGGAGCATGTAGTGCATCTCCGGCCGGCACGGGCCAGCGGTATTGAACCAGCGAGGCATGAAGGCAAGGTAGCACTCCCCATGTCCGGGGAGGGGCCCGCAAAGGCCGCGGCCGCCCCCTATGAAAAAGAGCGGCCGCGCTGAGCTTCTGGACGTGGGGTGCTCGAGCGCTACTCCCCGTCGTACACGCCGATGGTACCGGCCACCCAGCGCCCGTCATCCGAGCGCTTGTAGCCCATCCATCCCACCAGCACGCGCCGCTGGGGGCCCGAGGTGTCCATCTGGATGTCGGACACCCGGGCCATGGCCAGGTCCAGGCCGAACACCGTGTGGTTGTAGTGCATGATGGTGTTGTCCTTCAGCCGGCTGATGCCCATGCCCCAGGCGGCTCCGGCCCACACGCTCTGGTCCAGCGGGTCGGCCGCCAGGCTGGACACATAGCCCTTGCCGTCCACCAGCTCCTGGCTGTAGCGGCGCTCCACCTCGCCCTCGCGCGACATCTTCGCCAGGCCCCGGGCGAACGAGCCCACCCACACGGTGTCGCCCGTCAGCGTGATGCTCGAGACGTTGTCCTGGGTGCGCTGCTCGGGCCGCGACAGCTGCGGCTCGCCCACCGCGTCCGGCCAGAGGTCGAAGCGGTTCCACGCCGACTCCTTCGCCTCGGTCAGCGTCTGCGCCCGCCAGTAGTTGGGCCGCGACATGTCACCGGTGCTGGAGATGTAGCGGAAGCGCGTGGAGCGATCCGAGCCGCCGAACCACGCGTCGCCGCTCGGGTCCACCGCCACCCCGTAGTACGAGTCCGTCAGCAGCGCCGAGCGCACCCGCCACCGCGAGGGCTCATTGGGGTAGAGCCGCTTGTCCTCGGACTGGTGCGAGTACACGTACGCGTTGAGCGCCGGGTGCACGTGCTCGATGGTCCCCGCGCACGACAGCTGGCCGTTGCACGCCGGGTTGCCCGCGAACGTCGCATCACCGCGGGCGAAGCCATGGTTGCCGCCGAACCACACGCTCTGCGTGCGCTTGTCGTACGCGATGCGGTGGATGGTGCACAGCTTCTCGCGGCCGCGCGGCTCGTCGCGGACCACGTTCGGCCCGGAGAAGATGTCGTAGTGCACCACGTGGATGGTGCCATCGGGCAGCAGCGTCACCTTGTCCGCGTCACCGCTCTTGTACCGGGACGGATCCGGGTTGGGCCCATCCCAGTTGTTCTCGCAGTGATCGAAGCCCGTGCCGGGCAGGCCCTCGTAGCCCACGAACACGGTGCCCGCGGGCCCGCCCGCCACCGAGAGGACCTTGAGGTAGTGCGGCCCCGGCGGGTTGGTGCCGTCCGGCAGGTAGCCGTAGGGACGCAGGCCGTCGGCCAGGGTGAACTGCTGGAAGTTCGTGGCGCCGGGCCTCAGCACGAACAGGCCCTCCTCGCCGCCGGCCACCCAGATGTTGCCGCCCTCGTCGGCCGTCACCCCGTACACCACCGAGGGGCCTCCCTCGTTCACGCCGTAGAAAGTCCAGCCCGCCGTCGTCGGCGGCGGCACCACCACGGGCGGTGGCGGCGCGGGCGTCGTCGGCGGAGGAGGCGTTGGCGGGCCATTGTCCGGAGGCGTGCCTGGGTCCGTCGGCGGACTCGTCGGCGGCGGATTGCCCGGCGGCTGATTCGCCGGTGGCTGATTTACCGGGGGCGTCACCACCCCCGGATCTTTCGGAGTCGGGTCACCCACGCCGGGGTTGCCCTGCTCCGAGGTATCTCCTCCCGTGCTGCTGCACCCTGCCGCCCACACCAGGCTCGCCACGAGCAAGCCTGCCCACCGCCATCCGGCCTTCATATCCCACTCACCCCGCTGAGAAAGACGAGCGTCCGTGACCCCCGCGCTAAGGCTGTGGCCAGGCAATCCAGGTGCCAATGTGGGGTGCCTTCGAGACGCGCGAGGGCGTTGGTTGAAGGACAGGTAGAGGGAAAAGCGTGTTCCACACTGTGCAGGTGTGTGACCAGGCAAGCACCCCGCCGTGCTACATCCAGGACAATGAGTGGGAACGACGTCCGCGGCCGCGCGCCGCTCTCGCTGGTGGGACAGGAGCCGGATCTGTCCTTTTACATGCGCCACGCCAGCGAGCGCGGGGGGCCGGTGCTGGTGCTGGGAGCGGCGAATGGTCGGGTGCCCTGGTCGCTGGCGGGCCACGGCTTCACGGCGGTGGGGGTGGACTCCTCCGAGACGATGGTCCGCTCGGCCGAGGAGCGCCGGGACAAGGAGCCCACCGAAGTGTCCGCTCGCGTGCGCTTCATCATCTCGGATGTGCGGGTGCTGAGGCTCGAGGAGCGCTTTCCGCTGGTGCTCGCGCCGCAGCACGCCATGGGGCTGATGGCCACGCGTGACGACCTGGACGCCTTCGTCGCCACGGTGCGTCACCACCTGTCGCCCGGGGGCACGTTCATCTACGACGTGCTCAACCCGCCGCGTGACGCCATCATCCCGAATGACGACGTGGACGAGCCCACCGCGCCGCTGGAGCCGCGCCGGCCGCTGTTCGCCCTGCACCTGCGCGAGCGCAAGCGGCCCGGAGGCACCGCGCCCATCCGCCGGCTGCGGCTGCGCCACTTCGCCCCGGACGAGCTGGAGGAGGCGCTGAGCCAGGGCGGGCTGACGCTGCGCGAGCGCTTTGGCCGGTTTGACGGCAAGCCGTTCGAGCTCAGGGACTCGCGGCAGATCGGCGTCGCGGGGCTGTGAGGAGGCGGGGGTTCAGCTGATGACGGGGAGCTTGAACTTCGCCGGCCCGTTGGGGTTGGGCGGCGGCTCCTCGGACTCGATGCCCAGCGCCAGCTCGAGCAGGTCCAGGAACTGCGCCCGGCCGTCCTCGCCATCCGGCGCGGTGATGATCAGCTCCACGGGCAGCCGCTCCTCGGCAGGCACCGGCTCCGGATCGATGACTTTGCCCTCGGCGTCCAGGTTCTCCACGAGGAGATCCCCGTCTCGGTGGATGGTGTAGCGGCGGCGCATGATGGGCTCGGATGGTGCGGGAGGGGGGCCCCCGGACGGAAGGAAAATGTGGCGCCCTAGCGATCGAATCGGTAGCCCAGTCCGCGAACCGTCAGAAAATGGCGGGGCTCCTCGGGATCCGGCTCGAACTTGAGTCGCAGCTGGCGCATGAAGTTGTCCACCGTGCGGGCGCTGCCCTCGTAGTCATAGCCCCAGGCGCCCGACAGCAGCTCCTCGCGGGTGAAGGTGCGCCCCGGCTGGGCCAGGAAGAGGGCCAGCAGCTTGAACTCCTGCGCGGTGAGCTCCACGGGCTTGCCCGAGCGCGCCACCGTGCGCGCCACCATGTCCACCTCCACGTCTCCGAAGGTCACCGGAGGCGTGCCCGCGACGGGGTAGCGCCGGCGCAGCACCGCCTTGATGCGCGCCAGCAACTCCTGCAGCCCGAACGGCTTCACCACGTAGTCGTCCGCGCCCAGGTTCAGCCCGAGGATCTTGTCTGCCTCCTGGCCCTTGGCGGACAGCACCACCACGGGGGTGTCCCGCCCCCGCCGCCGCAGCTCCTTGAGCAGCTCGTAGCCGTTGAGCTCCGGCAGCATCAGATCCAACACCACCAGATCCGGCGCCTCGTCCAGCGTCCGGGCCAGCCCCGAGCGCCCATCCTGCGCCTGCAGCACCTCGTAGCCCTCGAACCTCAGGTTCATCGACAGCCCCGTGAGGATGGCCAGATCGTCCTCCACCACCAGGATGCGTCGTGGCTTCTCGCTCATACCTTGCCTACCGGCAGCTGCAGGGTGAAGCGGCTGCCGCGGCCCACCTCGCTGTCCACCTTGATGCGCCCACCATGAGCCTCGATGATGCGCTTGGTGATGGCCAGCCCCAGCCCGCTGCCCTCCGTCTTGCGCGTGAGCAGGTTGTCCACCCGGTAGAAGCGCTCGAAGATGCGCTTGCGGTCCTTGGAGGAGATGCCCACCCCGTTGTCCTGCACGGACAGGCTGACCCACTTTCTGTCAGCCCGCGCGCTGAGCTCAATGCGCTTGTCCTTCCCGCTGTACTTGTAGGCGTTCTGCAGCAGGTTGAGCAGCGCGCCGGACACCGCGTGCCGGTCCGCCTCCACCGTGGGCAGGCCCAGGGCCAGCTCCACCTTCAAGTCCATGCCGCCCTCCAGCCGCTGGGCGCGGAAGGCCGCCAGCGCCGTCTCCACCAGCTCCTCCACCCGCACCGGCTCGCGCTGGTACTCCTTGCGCCCGCTCTCGATGCGCGCCCAGTCCAGCACCCGCTCGATGAGCACCGACAGCCGCTCGGTCTCCCGGGTGAGCAGCTGCAGCACCTCCTGCATCTGCGCCGGATCCTTCAGCCGCCCCAGGGCCAGCGTCTCGATGAACATGCGGATGGACGTCAACGGCGTGCGCAGCTCGTGGCTCACCAGCGACACGAAGTCCGTCTTCATCCTCGACAGCTGGGCCTCCCGGTAGAGCGCCCGGCCCGTGTACACCACGCCGAACGTCAGCGTCAGGTAGAACAGGCCCAGCAGCACCGCGTACACCACGCGGTTGCGCGTGGACGCGCGCGCCACCGGATCCTCCCCCGTGGGTAGCACCACCAGCCGGAAGTCCTGCAGCGGAGCGGCCAGCAGCTGCTCGGCCAGCACCTGGGGCCCCATCGCGTTGGCGCGCGCCTGCACCACCTCCGACATCAGCCGCCCCACCAGCCCCTCGCCTCCCTCGCGCGCCACCGGCAGCAGGGTGAAGCGCACCGGCTCCGGCGAGGCCATGTAGCGCTCGGCCCGCTCGGCCAGCAGCGCCTCCACCGCCACCTCGGCCAGCAGCGCCCCGCGCACCTCCTCGCCCGCGCGCTCGGCGACGATGAGCACCGGCTGGCCCCCCACCGGCAGCGAGAAGGCGGTGCGCCCCTGGGGCAACGCCAGCAGCTCCTTGTGCACCGCGCCCAGCGCCGCCGCCACCGCGGGCCGGGGCGACTCCACCTGCCCGTCCCGCACCTGGAACGAGGTGGCCGACAGCACCCGGCCCTGGGCATCCACCAGCTCCCAGGCGCCGTCGCGCTCCTGGAAGCGCGCCTGCCGCAGCGCCTGGGGCAGCTCCCTGGCCAGCGCCTCCAGCGTCCCGTGCCAGGCGGCCTCCAGCCGCTTCTCCACCGCCGCGCGCTCGTTGATGATCGCCACCACCCCGAAGCCAGACAGCCCCGCCGACGGCACGACGATCAGCAGGATGAGCAGCGCGAACGTGCGCCGGAAGCTCAGGACGATGGGGGCGGAAGGGCGGGCCAAGACTCCTCTCCTTTACTCTCACCCCGCCGTGTACGCGTGTGTCGTTTCTCGCGGGGGGAGCGCTGAGCGCCTGTCCAGAGTCGCACACGGGGTGTAGGGAAACATTCGACTTTCTGGAGGCATTGGTGGCACCATAGGCAGCTGTCGAGGGAGGGGCGACCGGGCCGGATGCCTTCCCCACACGCAATGCGCGGCGAAGCCGGAACACCTCAGGGCCGGAGGTGGCCGGGAGATCCGCGCCGAGGAGGTTTCTTCCCATGAGGAAGCAGATTCTGGCTGCTGCGCTGGTGGCAGTCCTTGGACTTACCGCCTGCGAGCAGAAGCCCGCCGCGACGTACGCACCGTCAGCGGGTTCGCTGGCGCTCAGCCGTGACGACAAGCTGCTGTACGCGGTGGACTCGGACAACGGCATCGTCGCGGTGGTGGACACCGATGCCCACGAGAAGATCGCCGAGGTGAAGGTAGGTGCCTCGCCCGAGCGCCTCACGGTGGGCCCGGACGACACCATCTACGTCTCCAACCGCTTCGAGCGCAGCGTGTCGGTCATCCGCCGCGGCCAGTGGGTGGAGGCCGCGCGCCTGGAGGTGGGCATCGAGCCCATGGGCCTGGGCGTGTCCGCGGATGGCAAGACGCTCTACGTGGTGAACAGCGCCATGCGCGACAGCACCGAGAGGGGCTCGGTGACGGCGTTCGACACCGGCACGCTCGCGCGGCTGTGGGAGCTGCCGGTGGGCTTCGAGCCCCGGGGCCTGGCGCTGCTGGACAACGACAAGGCGCTGGTGACGCTGCACCGCTCGGGCGACGTCGTCCAGCTGGACTTGTCGGACCGCGACAACCCCAGGGTGCTCAAGGCCGGCACGGACCTGTACGAGCGCATCAACGCCTCGAAGCTGCGCCAGCAGCAGCAGAAGGAGCAGGGCGGGGTGTCCGCCTTCGATCACGGCTCCTTCAGCCCCATCAGCTCGTTTCACGCGCGCAGCACCACGGACATCGTCATCTCTCCGGACGGCACGCGCGCCTTCGCCACCACGCAGTGGAACCGCGAGGATCCGGTCGTCACTCCGGGGCCGGGCGGGGATCCGCGCCCCATGCCTCCGGGCGGTGGCGGCCTGTACGGCGGCGGTGGCCCCTGCGGCTCGGGCGCCATTGCCTCGCCGGGCATCATCACCTTCGACGCGGACATCGCCACGCCGGTGGTGGACGACATCAGCGGCGGCGGGTGCAACGGCGATCCCACCGAGGACGGCAAGGACTTCCCGCCCAGCACCATCATCAGCCCGGACCCCACCCACCCCATCCAGGGCCCCGTCGCCACGGTGGTGGACCCGACGGGCGCGTGGCTCTACGTGGTGAACCGCGAGACGAACAACGTGGCGGTGATGCCCACCAACCGCCGCACGGGTGAGGACCTGAACATCATCCGCTTCCCGGCCACCTCGGTGCGCCAGCTGGTGCGCGTGGGCGCGGGCCCCAACGGCATCGCCCTGACGCGCGATGGGCGCAAGGCGTACGTCTACAACTCGTTTGACCACACGCTGACGCGGCTGGTGGGAGACGGCACCAACAAGTCCTTCAACATCCGCGAGGAGGGCCCGCGGCTGAAGCTGGCCGACGACACGCTGTCGCCCGAGGCGGCGATGGGCCGCAAGCTGTTCTTCTCCGCCATCGACTCGCGCATGACGAGCCCCAACGTGGGCGCGGCGTGCTCCACCTGCCACCCGGACGGGCGCGATGACGGCCACGTGTGGGGCTTCCCGGACGGGCCTCGGCAGACGCCGCAGCTGGCCGGCCGCATGATTACGCGCACCGGGCCGTTCCACTGGAGCGGCGAGTTCCCCTCGCTGCGTGACTTCCTGGACGTCACCGTGCGCCACCGCATGGGCGGCGGCGTGGTGGACGCGCAGATGACGACGCAACTGTCCGCGTTCATCGACGCGATCCCCACCCCGGACAACCCGTACAAGGCGGCGGAGCTGACGGCGGCGCAGATCCGCGGCTCGCAGGTGTTCCTCAAGGCCCAGTGCAACGAGTGCCACGATGGTGAGGCGCTCACCAACAACAAGCAGGCCAACGTGGGCACCTTCGTGGTGACGGGCGACAACCCGGACATCGACATCGTCCGCCAGAACGGGCTCAACACCCCGTCGCTGCTGGGCCTGGCGCGCAGCGCGCCGTACCTGCACGACGGCAGCGCGATGACGCTCAAGGAGCGCATCATCCAGACGCGCTTCACCAATCAGCACGGGAAGACGGCGCAGCTGTCCAACGCGGAGATCGACGACCTGGTCGAGTTCCTGCGCACGCTGTAGTTTCCGCCGAAGTCAGGCATTGGCGGCGCAAGGCCTCGGGACCTCAAGGGTTCCGGGGCCTTTGCCTTTGCGGGGCTGTGACGCCCAGGGGGCTCCGGCTGCCCGAGCACCCCGCGTGGGTCAGGGCGGCGTGGGCAGCGTGCCCGCGTCCTCGGCAGCAGGGGCCGGGGGGCCGGGCTCCTCCACCACGGGGGGCGGAGTGAGGGACTGCGTGGTGACGGCCTGCAGGGCGCTGCGCATGATGTCCACGGCGCGCTCATTGCCCTGGCCCAGCCAGGTGACGACGAGCGCGCAGGGCGTGTCATCGTCCCAGGCCATCACCTGCAGCATGCCCGGCGCGGGCGAGCGTTGAGCGGCGGCCCGGCCCAGCGCGGGCACCTCGGTGCCTCCGGCTTTGAGGGTGGGCGCCATCAGCTCGCGCACCTCCGTGGCGGGGGCCCGGGGCTCGCAGCTGTAGGCGAACGAGACGGTGGTGTCCGGCTCGGTGAGCGAGCGCAGGGTGCACAGCGGGCCGCAGGTGGCGCAGGTGCGCTCCTCGCGCAGCGAGGCGCCTGGCAGCACCAGCTCGCGCACGTCCTCGGGCAGCAGCACCTCGCACCCGGGGCCCACCCGGGCCACGGGCATGGGGCTGACGCCCGCGTCCACGGCCAAGGCCGCGGGACGCTCTCGGCACGCGCCGAGCGCCAGGCACAGCACCAGTCCCACGCCCCTGCCACCCCTCATCCCGTCTTGCTCCTGCTCAGGCGCTCGCGCGCGGCGCGGATGGTAGACCGCTTCAGGCCTCCAGGGGCCACGGCATTGCGCGGCGGGTGC
The DNA here is from genome assembly GCA_035296065.1 of Myxococcaceae bacterium. Taxonomy (GTDB): domain Bacteria; phylum Myxococcota; class Myxococcia; order Myxococcales; family Myxococcaceae; genus DATHBR01. The sequence goes on from DATHBR010000059.1 coordinate 56,184, forward strand.
TCGTTGGCTGACGCTGGGCCCTGGGCGGGCGGTAGTCTAAGCTGCGCCGCGTCTCTACCCATGCGCGCCTTCCTCCTCCCATCGCTGCTCGTTGCCGGGCTGGCCCTGCCGGCCCTGGCGCAGGCTCCTCAGGCGTCCTCGGCCAATTCGCCTCCGGACGAGTCCTGGCTGGACTACCCGGGCCCCGAGGCCGAGGCGCCTCCGCCCGGCGCCCTGCCGCCGCCGCTTCCCCCCGCGCGGCCCTCGCGCGTCCCCGAACTGGTGACGCCCGCCGCGCCGCCCACGCCGGCCCGGGTGAACCTGCACGGCGCCAAGGTGCTCCAGCCCGGAGAGCTGGCCATGGGCGCCATGCTGGGCTTCCCGCTCGTCTCCGCGCGCGTGTCGCTGGGCGTGCTGCCCCGGCTGGACGTGGGCCTGGGCGTGGACAGCCTGTACGGCATCATGAACGAGGTGCGCGGCTCGGCGCGGGTGGGCCTGGTGCAGGGCGAGGCGGGGCAGCTGGCCCTGGCGGTGGAGGGCGGCCACGCCTTCTTCCTCAACGCGCCCAGCCAGGAGGAGACCGGAGCGCGCTACTTCACCGGCCGGCGCAACTGGAACCTCATGCCGGGGCTGGTGGGCTCCATCGCCGTGGGCCGGGCCTCGCGCGGCTTTCTGGACGTGCGCTACCACATGGCCTTCGACACCCAGCCCTTCCAGCGCACGCCGCTGGGCGGGGCGCCGCGGGGAGTGCAGCTGTCCAGCAACTTCCAGTTCCGCGGCGGCGTCGAGGTGCCCTTCTCCGCGCGCACCTCCTACGTCATCATGGCCGGAGGCAGTGTCCACGGCCGGCCCGAGGACGCCTCCTTCATGCCGATGCTGGGCGTCGGCGTGGTGGCGGCCCTCTGAGGCACCGGGTGCTCCACTCTCCGCGAGAGGCTCTCCATGCGTAGCAGCGTCATCGGCTCTGGCTCCTTCGGTACCGCCCTGGCCAACACCCTGGCCGTCAACTGCGAAGAGGTCCGCATCTGGGGGCGGGACGCGGCGCTCGCCGACGCCATCAACACCCGCCACGAGAACCCCACCTACCTGCCCGGCGTGCCGCTGTCCCCGCGCGTTCGCGCCACGCTCGAGCTGAAGGAGGCGCTGGAGGGCTCGGAGCTCGTCATCCTCGCCACGCCCAGCCACGCCACGCGCGATGTGCTCTCGCGCGCGCTGCCCCACCTGCCGCGCCACGTGCCCATGCTCACCGTGGCCAAGGGCATCGAGAACGAGACGCTGCAGACGATGACCGAGCTGCTCGAGGACTGTCTGCCCGAGGAGTTCCACCCCTATATCGCCGTGCTCTCCGGGCCCAGCTTCGCCAAGGAGCTGGCGCTGCGCAGCCCCACCGTGGTCACCATCGCCTCGCACTGGGAGAAGGTGGCGGTGCGCTGCCAGAAGGTGCTGCAGACGGAGACGTTCCGCTCGTACACCTCGAATGACGTGGTGGGCGTGCAGTACGGCGGAGCGCTCAAGAACGTCATCGCCATTGCCGCCGGCATCGCTGACGGGCTGGGCATGGGGCACAACGCCCGGGCGGCCATCATCACCCGCGGGCTGGCGGAGATTACGCGCCTGGCGGTGCGCAAGGGCGGCAACCCGCTGACGCTCTCGGGGCTGTCCGGCATGGGCGACCTGGTGCTCACCTGCACCGGCGAGCTGAGCCGCAACCGCCGCGTGGGCATGGAGCTGGGCAGGGGCCGCCAGCTCCAGGACGTGCTCTCCGAGATGAAGCAGGTGGCCGAGGGCGTGAAGACGGCCAAGAGCGCCCGCGACTTGTCGCTCAAGACAGGCGTGGAGCTGCCCATCTGTCAGCAGGTGTATGCCATTGCCTACGAAGGTAAGAGCGCCAGGGCGGCGGTGGTGGAGCTGATGACGCGCCAGCCCAAGTCCGAACTCAGCGGAAGTTGAATCGGTAACAGAGATTTGTATTCCGGGGGGAAGCAGGACAATGAGGAAATCGGGTACTATGGGGAAGAACTAGTTTCCTCCCTCATGGGTCAAGTGTCCCCGAGGCCATGTCATTGACTCCCTCCCTGCTGTCAGAGCCCCGTCTTCCTTCGTGGACGTTCTCGGCGAATGACCTGACGGATAACTCCCCGCTGGCCGTCATCGAGTGGGATCCGCAGTTCCGGGTGCACTACTGGAACCAGCGGGCCACGGAGCTCTTCGGCTGGAAGGCGGAGGAGGTACGGGGGCGGCACCCGGCCGACTGGGGCTTCACGGCGGACGGCGGAGGGCCGGCGCGCGAGGCGATGAGCCGGCTGATCAGCGGTGAGGATCGCTGGAACATCAAGCGGAGCAGGAACCACCACAAGGACGGCTCGATCGTCCACTGCGAGTGGTACAACTCGACGATCCGCGACCCGTCGGGGCGGCTGATCTGCGTGCTGTCCCAGGTGTTGGATGTGACGGAGCAGGACCGGGTGCTGGCGCGGCTGGAGGAGAGCGAGCGCCGCTTCAAGGCCACCTTCGAGCAGGCGGCGGTGGGGCTGGCGCACGTGGGGCTGGACGGGCGGTGGCTGCGCACCAACATGCGGCTGTGCAGCATCCTGGGCTACCCGGCCGAGGAGCTGATGCGCCTGAAGCTGCGCGACGTGACGCACCCGGATGACGTGGCGGCGATGTCGGATCTCTCCGAGAAGATGCTGGCGGGCATCATCACCACGTACGCGATGGAGAAGCGCTACCGGCGCAAGTCGGGCGACTACGCGTGGTGCAACCTCACGCTGTCGTTGATGCGCAAGCCGGACGGCACGCCCGAGTACTTCATCAGCGTCATCGAGGACATCAGCTGGCGCCACCGGGTGGAGGCCGAGCGGGACTTGCTGCTCGAGCGCGAGCACCAGGCGCGCACGGAGGCGGAGGCGCTGGTGCGGCGGCGCTCCGCGGAGCTGGAGGCCACGCGTGGCGCGCTGGTGGTGGCCGAGCGCCTGGCCACCGCGGGGCAGCTGGCGGCCGGCGTGGGCCATGAGATCAACAACCCGCTGGCCTACGTGCTGGCCAACCTCACCTACGTGCTGGAGGAGCTGGGGCGGCTGAAGACGCCCACGCCCGAGGTGGACCTGCCCGAGGTGCAGCGGGCGCTGGTGCAGGCGCAGCTGGGCGCCGAGCGCATCCGGGACATCGTCCGGGACCTGCGCATCTTCTCGCGCAGCGAGCCCGAGGCGATGGGGCCGGTGGACGTGCAGGCGGCGGTGGAGTTCGCCATCGGGATGACGGCGCACCAGCTTCGCCAGCGGGCGCGCATCATCCGGTGGTACCAGCCGGTGCCCTTCGTGCATGCCAACGAGTCGCGCCTGGGCCAGGTGTTCCTCAACCTGTTGCTCAACGCGGCGCAGGCCATTCCCGAGGGCGCCAGCGGGGACCACGAGGTGACGGTGGCGGTCCGCCCGGAGACGGAAGGGTGGGTGGCGGTGGAGATCCGGGACACGGGCAAGGGCATCTCCGCCGAGCACCTGCCGCGCATCTTCGAGCCGTTCTTCACCACCAAGGCGGTGGGAGAGGGCTCGGGGCTGGGGCTGTCCGTGTGCCACGGCATCGTCACGGGCCTGGGAGGCCGCATCCAGGTGGAGAGCGAGCCCGGGCAGGGCACGCTGTTCCGGGTGGTGCTGCCGGCCTCGGGACAGCCTCGAGCGCAGGTGCCCACCTCCTCGCGCCTGGCCCGGCCCACCACCTCGGCCCGGCGGGTGCTGGTCATTGATGACGATCCCGAGGTGCGCGAGGCGCTCTCACGCATCATCGGCCCGCCACACCTGGTCGAGCAGTCCGATTCGGGGCTGGCGGCGCGGGAGCTGCTGCTGGGCGGGGCCGACTACGACATCATCTTCTGTGACGTGATGATGCCGGACGTCACCGGCATGGACCTGCACGAGGCGATGACGGCCCGGCGCCCCGAGCTGCTGGAGCGCATGGTCTTCATGTCGGCGGGGACGTTCACCCCGCGCGCGGCCGAGTTCTTCGAGCGTGTGTCGGCCCGCCGCATCGACAAGCCGTTTGATCCGGCGCGCGTGCGCTCCTTGCTGGAGGGCTAGTAGCGCGCGTCCTTGTCCTTCTTCTCGGGGCCGGCGCCGCGCACGCGGTACAGGCGCAGCTGCGAGGAGCTCATATAGGAGATGATCATTCCCTCCTGCTGCATCTGCTCCAGGAGCTTCATCGTCTTGAGGCGGTCCAGGCCCACGGCGCGGGCGATCATGTCACCGGGCAGGCCGCTCAGGTTCCGACGCAGCTCGTTGACGATGGCGCGCTTGAACTCGTTCTTCGTCAGGCCGTCCATGTCCTGGCTGCGCCAGGCCTGGAGGATGCCCGCCACCAGCAGCACCCCGGTGAGGATGCCCAGCGCCGGGTAGATGATGTGGCTGTTCTGCTCCAGCAGCTCGAGGTACGTCGGCGACATCGAGGTGGTGGGCTTGTAGTAGTTAGGCTTGTCGCTCTGCCCCGGGAACCAGCTGGGGAGGCCTTCGACCTGCAGCAGGCGCACAATGAGAGAGAGGATCAGCGTCAGCACGGTGGGTGGAGCCTAGAGGAGCTTCAGGCACCCCGGCAACTCCGGGTGCGCTAGCCTGCCCACTTGCTATGCCACTGGTCAGCCTGCTCACCGATTTTGGCCTCGCGGACACCTATGTGGGGCAGATGAAGGCGGCCCTCCTCCGGGTGGCGCCCGCCGCGACGCTGGTGGACCTGACCCACGAGGTGCCCGCCCAGGACATCCGCCAGGGGGCCTTCCTGCTGTGGACGGCGGTGGAGGTGTTCCCCGCGGGCTCGCTGCACCTGGCCATCGTGGACCCGGGGGTGGGCTCGGGCCGGCGCGCGGTAGCGGTGCGCTCGCGGCGGGGCGACCTGCTGGTGGGGCCGGACAACGGGCTGCTGCTGCCGGCGCTCGAGCACCTGGGGGGCCTGGCGACCGCGGTGGAGTTGGTGGAGCCGGCGTACTGGGGCCCGGCGCGCTCGCGCACCTTCCACGGAAGGGACGTGTTCGCTCCGGTGGTGGGGCACCTGGCCGCGGGTGTGCCCCTGGAGCGGGTGGGCCGGCCGCTGGAGCAGCTCCAGGCCCCGTTCCGCTTCCCCTCGCCCGGGGTGGAGGGCGGGCTGCCAGTGGGCGAGGTGCTGCACGTGGACACCTACGGCAACCTGATTACGAACCTGCCCGGAGCCCAGCTCCCGGCACGCTTCCGGGTGCGCATGGGCCTCACGGTGGTGGAGGGCGCACCGCACGAGCACTACCAGGCGGTGGCCTCCGGAGAGCTGCTGGCGCTGGTGGGCAGCTCCAGTCTGCTGGAGCTGTCCGTGCGCGATGGCAACGCCGCCTCGGTCCTGGGAGTGGGCCGAGGCGAGCGTGTGCACATCGAGCCTATGTGAGCGGCGCCTCCTCGGGGTTGAGCTCGCTCACGGCGCCCAGGGACTGGGAGCCGCCCTCGGCGAACAGCGTGGTGTCCGCCTTGGACAGCAGGGTGGCCAGGCCCTCGCGCTCCTGGGCGCTGATGGCCACGCCGCCGCGCGAGCGAAGCAGGGACTCCACCTCCTCGGCCGACAGCATGTCCGCCTTGTTCCACACCATCAGGCGCGGCTTCTCCATCAGCCCCAGCGAGCCGAGGATGGCCTCCACCGCCTCCACCTGCTCGTCCCGAGCCGGGTCCGCCGCGTCCACCACGTGCAGCAGCAGGCTGGCGTCGTACAGCTCCTCGAGCGTGGCGCGGAAGGCGGCCACCAGGTCCTTGGGCAAGTCCCGGATGAAACCCACCGTGTCGGTGATGATGACCTCGCGCTCCTTGGGGAAGCGCAGGCGGCGGCTCGTCGGATCCAACGTGGCGAAGAGCTTGTTCTCGGCCAGCACGTCCGCGTTGGTGATGGCGTTGAGCAGCGTGGACTTGCCCGCGTTGGTGTAGCCGACAATGGAGATGACGGGCAGCTCGCGCCGGTTGCGCTGAGCCCGCCGCACGCTGCGCTCGCGCGACACCGCGTCGATGCGCTTCTCCAGGTGGTTGATGCGGTCGCGCACCCGGCGGCGATCGATCTCCAGCTTCGTCTCACCGGGGCCTCGCCCGCCAATGCCACCGGCCAGCCGGCTGAGCGAGTCATCGCTCTGCACCAGCCGGGGCAGCCGGTACTTCAGCTGCGCCAGCTCCACCTGCAGCTTGCCCTCGGCGCTCTGGGCGCGCTGGGCGAAGATGTCCAGGATGAGCTGCGTGCGGTCCAGCACCTTGAGGCTGGTGGCCTCGGCGATGTGGCGGCCCTGAGAGGGCGTCAGGTCCTTGTCGAAGATGAGCAGGTCCACCATGGACTGCATGGAGCGCAGGTTCAGGTCCTCGAGCTTGCCGCGGCCGATGAGGTAGCGCGGGTCCGCCTCGCGGCGCACCTGGAGCGCGGTGTCGACCACTTCGACGCCCGCGGTGCGCGCCAGCTCCTTGAGCTCCGCCAGGCTGGACTCGGCCAGGGCGCGGTTGCCGTCCAGGCACACCGCCACGAGGATGGCCTTCTCCCGCCCGCCCACCGCGCGCGCGGCGGCCTTGCGGTTGAACTCCTCCTCCAGCGCCTCGAGCGTGCCCACCAGGTCTGGCTGCCCGTTGTGCACGCTGGCCAGGGTGGAGACGCTCCAGAACTCGCCCGTGCCGTTCTCCGGCACCAGGTGGGCATAGTGCAGCACGCCGGGCAGGCCCTCCTGGGCCACGCCGACGGCGGCGACCATGTCCAGGCGCAAGAGCGCCAGGTCCGTCAGGTCGTCCTTGGTGAGCGGCTCGCTCTTGAGGTGCGTGTGCACCAGGCGCAGGCCACGCAGACGGATCTGCCCCGCGCGGGCGCGGCCAATGTCCGGCAGCTCGAGCTTGTGGGCGTTGCCCACCACCACGTACTCGATCTCACCCTTGCGGTTGATGAGGACACCGACCTGCCGGTTGGTCTCGCTCGACAGCTCGGTGAGGTGGCGAGCAAGCTCCGGCGAGACGATCTCATGCGGGGCCACACGTCGCCGGTACGTGTTGCGCAGGCGCTGCTGCTCATTTGCCTTGAGGCCCAGGGTGTTGCCGTAGATTTCCTTCAATTCGTCTATCTCCCAAGCGGGCACGGGCCCGCTTCAACCCACCCCCCTCACTTTAGGAACTAAGCCGTCCAGTTTCACGGCTTGTTGTCCCGTGAGGGGGACTGGTGGGAACACAGGGGCGCGGCGCTTACTTCCGGGTAGATTGCGCCCCTGTGAACTCTTCTGGACGAACCGCTGTAGCCGCCGCCAAGCGCGTGGTGGTGAAGATCGGTACCAACGCGCTGACCAACGCCACCGGGCGCTTCAACCGGACGCACTTCGAGGCGCTGGCCGAGGACCTGCTCTGGGCGGCGCATGGGCGCGAATTGATAGTGGTCTCCAGCGGCGCCATCGCCCTGGGGGTAGAGCGGCTGGGGCTGCCAGCGCGGCCCAAGGATATTCCCGGCAAGCAGGCGTGCGCGGCGGTGGGGCAGAGCCGGCTGATGCGGGCCTACGAGGAGGCCTTTGGCCGGGCGGACCGGCATGTGGCCCAGATTCTGTTGACGCACGAGGACGTGCAGGATCGGCGGCGCTACCTCAACGTGAAGCACGCCCTGGAGCGGCTGCTGGAGCAGGGGGTGGTGCCCGTCATCAACGAGAACGACACCGTGTCGGTGGACGAGCTGAAGTTCGGTGACAACGACACGTTGGCGAGCCTGGTGGCGGGCGTCGTCGAGGCCGAGGTGCTGATCGTCCTCTCGGACGTGGAGGGGCTCTACTCGGCGGACCCGCGCAAGGACCCGCAGGCGAAGCTGATGCCGCAGGTGGACGCGGTGACGCCGGAGCTGCTCGCGCTGGCGGGCGGCAGCGGCAGCGCGGTGGGCACCGGTGGCATGTCCACCAAGGTGCGCGCGGCGGCGCGGGTGGCGGAGCGGGGCATTGCCTGCGTGATTACCTCGGGCGCGGTGCCGGGCCGGCTGCGCTCGGTGCTGCAGGGAGAGCCGATGGGCACGCTGTTTCCAGCGGCGGAGACGCGGCGCAGCGCGCGCATGGGGTGGATTGCCCATGCGCTGCGCCCCAAGGGCAAGCTCACGGTGGACGCGGGAGCGCGCGAGGCCATCGTGAACGGCAAGCGCAGCCTGCTGCCCTCGGGGGTGAAGCAGGTGGAGGGAGACTTCGGCCGGGGAGACCCTGTGGACCTGGCGGACGAGCAGGGCGCGGTGTTCGCCCGGGGGCTGAGCGCCTACGAGGACGACGAGCTGCGCCGCATCGCGGGCCGCAAGAGCACGGAGATCGAAGTCATCCTCGGCTACCGGTACATCGACGAGGCAGTGCACCGCGACGATCTCGCGGTGCTCTGAACCCCTGGCTCGGAAGCAGGCCGAAGCCGTGCGAAGCTCGGTTTCGCGGCAAAACCCCCCATGCAGGTGAAGGAGCAGTAGCCATGAAGAAGACCCTGTCCGGCGTCAACGTCGTTCTTGCCCTGTTCGTATGCGCGGCGATGAGCAGCACCGCCTCGGCGCAGACCCTGACGAGCTTCACGGCGGCGTACAAGGGCGGCAGCTCCACCTGCGGAACGAGCTACAGCATCCAGGGCAAGGAGCCGTCGTCGCTGAGCCGCTACCCGGTCTTCATCTACATGGTGGGCACCTCGGAGACGTACAACAACGCCTCGGCCCTGGCGGCGGTGGAGGAGATGGCGGGCCGCGGCTACGTGGCGGCCACGGTGCAGTACCCCAACTCGAGCTTTGGCGACTGCACCACGCTGTCGGCGCGCTCCAGGTGCATCTTCGACGCCAGCAGCGCCACCAGCGCCGTGGCCACGCTGTGCTCGCGCCCCACGGCGGACTGCTCCAAGGGCATCGTGGTGGCGGGCTTCAGCCAGGGCTCCATCCTGGCCATCCTGTCGAAGAACTACGACGCGCGGGTGCAGGCGGCCTATGGGCTGGGCGCTGGCGTGCAGTACTCGTTCTACAACCTGCGCGCCTGCGTGGCGAACGGCAAGCGGTCGCTGCTGAGCTCGCGGCTGCGCGCGGTGAATGGCGAGGCGGATGGCTTCATGGGGGGCACGGAGAGCTCGGTGCGCGGGCAGCTCCAGGAGCTGACGGGCCGCGGCTGCACCACGAGCTCGTGCCTGGCCAGCGACGGCAGCGGTTGGTACATCGTCAAGCACGCGGAAGTCTCTGACGGCAACGCCGAGCACTGCTACATGCGCGCCACGGGCGGCTGCAACGGCAGCCAGAACTCGCTGGACCAGAAGTGGCTCAACGGCACCTATAACTGGTCGGCCGATCCCAACCTGCAGTGGCTGTCGGGCTTCACCCAGCGCTAGGCCAGGCGCGCGGCCCGGGGTCTTCTGGCCTACCTGTCACCTTGGGGAGACGAAGAGACCCGTAACATCGGCTACGCTCCGGGGCGGACACTTTCCGCCCTGGAGACACGCAGATGGAGAAGCCGTGGCTGAAGCACTACCCCGCGGGTGTGCCTGGTGAGATCGATCCTCGGGAGTATCGGTCCCTGGTGCACCTGCTGGAGGAGGCCTTTCAGAAGTACGCCTCACGAAACGCCTTCATGTGCATGAACAAGGCGCTGACGTATGGCGAGCTGGATCGCCTGTCGCGGCAGCTGGGCGCGTGGCTTCAGTCGCGGGGCATGGCGCCGCAGTCCCGGGTGGCCCTCATGATGCCCAACGTCCTGCAGTACCCGGTGGCGCTGGCCGCGGTGCTGCGCGCGGGCTACATCGTGGTGAACGTCAACCCGCTGTACACCCCGCGCGAGCTCGAGCACCAGCTGAAGGACAGCGGCGCCGAGGCCATCATCGTCCTGGAGAACTTCGCGTCCACCGTGCAGAAGGTGGTGGCCAACACCTCCGTGCGCCACATCGTGGTGGCCACCATGGGAGACATGCTGGGCGCGGTGAAGGGCACGATCGTCAACTTCGTGGTGCGCAGCGTGAAGAAGCTGGTGCCCGCGTGGTCGCTGCCCGGCAGCATCTCGTTCAAGGCCGCGCTGGCCGAGGGCCAGAGCCAGACGCTCGCGCCGGTGGAGGTGAAGTTCGAGGACGTCGCCTTCCTTCAGTACACCGGCGGCACCACGGGCGTCTCCAAGGGCGCCACGCTGCTGCACCGCAACGTGGTGGCCAACGTGCTCCAGTCCGAGGCGTGGATGCAGCCCGCGCTGAAGAAGGGCCCGCCCGTCGAGCAGCTGGTGACGATTACGGCGCTGCCGCTGTACCACATCTTCGCGCTCACCGTGTGCTGCCTGCTGGTCATGCGCACCGGCGGCCTGGCTGTGCTCATCCCCAATGCGCGCGACATCGCCTCGCTCATCGACGACATGAGCAAGCACCGCTTCCACCTCTTCCCCGCCGTCAACACGCTCTACAACGCGCTGCTCAACCACCCGAACATCGGCAAGGTGGACTTCTCCAGCTTGAAGGTGGCCAACGGCGGCGGCATGGCGGTGCAGGAGGCGGTGGCCCGCAGGTGGCTGGAGCGCGCGAAGTGCCCCATCGTCGAGGGGTTTGGCCTGTCGGAGACCTCGCCCAGTGTCACCTGCAACCCGGTGGACACCGACACGTTCACCGGCACCATCGGTCTGCCGCTGCCGTCCACCGAGGTGGAGCTGCGCGACGATGACGGCAAGCCCGTGCCCCTGGGCCAACCCGGGGAGATCTGCGTGCGCGGCCCGCAGGTGATGGCCGGCTACTGGAACCGCCCGGACGAGACCGCCAAGGTGATGACGCCGGACGGGTTCCTGAAGACGGGCGACATCGGCATCATGGACGAGGCCGGCTACACGAAGATCGTCGACCGCAAGAAGGACATGATCCTCGTGTCCGGCTTCAACGTGTACCCGAACGAAATCGAAGGCGTGGTGGCCGGGTGCCCCGGAGTGCTGGAGGCGGCCGCCGTGGGCGTGCCCGACGAGCACTCGGGCGAGGTGGTCAAGCTGTTCGTCGTGAAGAAGGACCCGTCACTGACCGAACAGGCCGTGAAGGCGTTCTGCAAGGAGCGGCTCACCGGCTACAAGTGCCCCAGGCACATCGAGTTCCGCACCGAGCTGCCCAAGACGAACGTGGGCAAGATTCTGCGCCGCGAGCTGAGGGACAACAAGCCGGCGTGAGCCGCGGGCCGTCGCCCGGATCCCAGCGATGGGATCCGGCGTTCCACAGGGGGGACTGTCAGATTGGCCGGTTACCCGTCTGCCCGGCCGTCTCTTTGGCAAGGTCCATCAGCGCCCGGAACTCGGGCGAGTCCACCTTCATGAGCAGCAGCGAGACTTCCAGCTCACCCGGCGTCTTGCCGAGCTGCAGCTTGCGCTCCTGGCCGTGCAGCAGGGCCAGCTCCGAGTGCCCGCGCAGCTCGGGCAGCGACAGCTCGAGCGAGAGGTGGAAGGTGTTGCCCTCGGCGATCGGCGTGAGGACCAGCCGGTAGTCCGGGTGCGAGGCGCCCGGCTTGCGGCGCTCGGCGCGGATGGTCCGCCCCGTCTCACCCAACAGCTTGGGCTGCGCTACCAGCCGCCCCTCGCGCCGTACCTCCAACGCGAAGTAGAGCGGCTCGGCCTGCGCGGTAGCCGGAACGATAGAGCTGGTGAGGCACACCAGCGCCAGGCCGACAAGCACACTTCTTAGGAGGGAGGAGCGGTTCACGGTGAGTCCTCGCCAAGCAACCTTCACGCCACGCCGGCCCGGTCAGGTTCCGACCACCCCACCCATGGAGGCGGCTTTTGCTGCTGAGTTCAAGGAATAACGCAGTTGAGCGCCGAGAGCGAGCCCCCCTGCCATTTCGAACTGTGACATCAGAGGTAGGTAAATGAACCACCCTGATTTACCTGCTTGCTTGTTCAGTGGGCAGTGGGTACCGATCCGGAGGTACCCGCACCCGCCATCAGAACTTCGAGCCCATGCCCGCCTTGACCCCGCGTACCCGGATTCGCCATCGTCGCCGGCCTCCTGACATGGAACGTACGGAACGCCTCCTGGATCTCGTTGCCTTGCTGCTTGATGCGCGCGAGCCCATCTCTTGGGCTGAGCTGCGCGAGCACTTCCCCGCCGATTACGGCGGCATCTCTGATGATGCCGCCGAGCGCAAGTTCGAGCGCGACAAGGCGGAGCTGCTCGAGCTGGGCCTGCCGCTCACCTATATCCAGGGCGACGACGACCGGAAGGACGGCTACATCGTCGACCGCGGCGCGTACTACCTGCCTGAAGTGGATCTGACCAAGGAGGAGCTGGCGGTGCTCTACGCCGCCGGCAGCGCCGCGCTGGCCTCGGGCGCCTTCCCGGGCCGGGACGACCTGGCGCACGCGCTGCGCAAGATTGGCTTCTTCGCCGGTGACGCGCTGCCGACTCCGCGCGTGCGCATGGAGCTGGGCTCGGCGCAGAGCGACCCTGAGCTGTCCTCGCGGCTGGAGCAGCTGTGGGACGCGTGCTCCTCGTCCAAGTGGGTGCAGATCTCCTACGCCTCGCCCAAGCAGCAGGGCGTCACCGACCGCCGGGTGGATCCGTACGGCCTGGCGCTGCGCCGCGGCGTCTGGACGGTGGTGGGCTACTGCCACCTGCGCCAGGGCCTGCGCACCTTCCACGTGCACCGCATCCGCGAGATGAAGGTGAACACCGCCAAGCCGCGCACGCCGGACTTCGAGGTGCCCAAGGACTTCTCTCTCGAATCGCACGTGGCCTACTACCCGTGGCAGCACCGCTTCCATGAGCCCATGGAGGTGACGCTGTCGCTCAATGGCGATCCCGGCCAGCGCGTCGCCAGCCTCTTCCCCGGCGCGACGGTGGAGCCTCAGCCGGGGCCCGAGGGTGGGCGGACGCGCGCCAGGCTGAGTGTCACGTACCTGGATGGGCTGCTGCGCTTCTGCATGGCGCTGGGGCCGGACTGCCGCGTGGAGGCCCCCGAGGCCGCCGTCAGCCGCGTGCGCGAGATGGCCACCCGCATCCGTGAGCGCCATGCCCCCACGGACGAGAAGAAGGTGACCGCATGAGTACCGTTCACGAGCGGCTTCGCCGCCTGCTGTTCCTCGTGCCCTACGTGTCCAAGCACCCCGGTGTCACCGTGGATGACCTGGCCAAGGCGCTCAACGTCAAGCGCGAGGACCTGCTGGAGGAGCTGGATCTGCTCACCTGCGTGGGCCGGCCGCCCTTCAACCCGGACGACTACGTGGACATCTACGTGGACAACGGCCGCGTCTACGTGGACCTGGACCAGCGCCTGTCCCGCCCGCCGCGGCTGACGGCCAGCGAGGCCGCCGCCCTGGCCGCCTCGGCGGAGCTGTTGCGCCCGGCCGCGGGCGACGCGCTGCAGAACGCCCTGCAGAAGCTCGAGCGCATCCTCCCCGCTGGCTCACGCGAGCGCTACCGGGAGATGCACCGGAAGATCGACGCCTCCTCCGAGGCTCCGCAGTCGCTGGGGCCGCTCACCCAGGCCATTCTGGAGCGGCGCGAGGTGACGTTCGACTACGCCAGCCCGGGGCGCCCCTCGGAGCCGCGCCGGGTGCGGCCCTACGAGCTGCTCAGCCACCGCGGCCAGTGGTACCTCCAGGGCTACTGCCACACCCGCCAGGACTCGCGCCTGTTCCGGCTGGACCGCATGGAGAACCTGGGCCTCACCGACACCTCGTTCCAGCCTCCGGCGGACGCGCGCGCCGCAGTGCCCAACCCGGCCCGCACCGACGCGGGCGTCCGGGTGCGCTTCTCCAAGCTGGTGGCCCCCTATGTGCGCGAGCGCTTTGGCGCCGACGCCAAGCCCCTGGCCGACGGCGGCGTGGAGGTGCGTGTCGCCGGGGACAGCGAGCGGTGGCTCACTCAATGGGTCCTATCTTTTGGAGGTGAGGCGGAAGTGGTGGAACCTGAATCCGCGCGCGCAGCCGTTGCCCGCGCGGCCCAAGCCTCGTTAGGATTCTAGGGATTCCATGGCATTCCAGCTGAAGATCGCCGAGGGCAAGGACGCGGGCAAAGAGTTCCTGTTCGAGCAGGACTCCGTGCTCATCGGGCGCACACCCGAGTGCGACGTCGTGCTCTACGACGCGGGCGTGTCGCGGCGTCACTGCCGCATCTTCAGCGAGGGTGGCGGGTACATCGTCGAGGACATGGGCAGCGCCAACGGCACCAAGGTGAATGGCGCGGCCGTGAAGACGCAGCCGCTCAATGACGGGGACCAGCTCACGCTGGGCCCGGTGGTGTTCTCGTTCGCGGCCGTGGAGGCCGAGGAGCCGGGCACCGATGGCATCGGGCTGCCCGCGGCCGACGAGGCCAACAGCACGCGCATCGTCTCGGTGGATCAGGTGCAGGCCAAGCGGCGCATGTCCAAGGGCAAGGGCGAGGCGCTCAGGCCCGAGGGCGTGGACGAGCCCGAGGAGCTGGACCGGATTCAGCGCTCGGCCACCCGCGCCGCGGGGATGCAGGCGGTGCGCCCCCCGCCGCGCCCCTCGGGTGCGAGCGGTCCCCGGAGCGCCATCGAGCGCGCGGCGCCCGCGGCTCCGGTGCCTCGCCGTTCGGCCACGGGCGCGCAGGGCGCGGTGGAGCGCGTGGCTCCCTCGCGTGGGGCCTCGGCTCCCGCGGCGCTGTCGGCCGCCGAGCGCGCCCGCATCAAGCGCGAGTCGACGGGCCTGGGCGCCAACATCAAGATCTTCTGGCTCGAGGCCAGCGGTGGCGTGCGCACCGCCATCGTGGCCCTGTTCATCATGCTGGGCCTGGGCGCGGTGGGCGGCGTCTACTACTTCGTGCTGGTCAAGAAGCCCGGCACCACCCTCAGGGGGGCTGAGCCGGACGCGCTGGGCCTGCAGCCCATCACCGAGTCGTTCGGCCTGGGGCCCGGCGTGCAGTTCGAGGCCTCGGACCTCAAGACTTTCACCTGGGAGTACACGGCCGCCACGCGCGCGGTCGTCATCCTTCACTACCAGGCGCAGGCCATCTCCGAGGGTGAGGTGGTCATCACCGTCAACGGCGTGGACGTGGGCAAGGTGCCCCCGGACACGCTGGCGAGCCGCGACCGCGCGATTGAGCTGATGATCCCCCCCAACCACCTCAAGAAGGGTGAGACCAACCGCATCACCTTCGACAACACGAAGAACCCGCCCGGCGAGGACCCGTGGCGCATCTGGAACATCTGGGTGGAGAAGGCGCTGCTGCCGGACCTGCCGCCCGACCAATTGGTGGACCAGGCGCGCACCGCGTACGCGCGCGGCAAGCAGAACTTCGAGCGCGCCGAGGTGGGCGCGCGCAACCGCTACCTGGCGTGGAAGTCCTTCCGCGAGGCCTGGCTGATGCTCGAGGCCCACCCGGAGCCCAAGCCGGACCTGTACTTCGAGGCGCGTGACCGGATGCGTGACGCCCAGCTCGAGCTGGACAAGACGTGCTCCAAGCTGCTGCTCGAGGCCGAGGGCCACTACAACCAGAAGAACTTCCGCGACGCCAAGCACACTCTGGATCACATCCGTAAGTACTTCCCGGACTTTGACCAGACGTGCGCCAGGTTGGCGGAGAACAAGCGCTACGAGTGGGGAATGTAGCCCTGGCTGTTGCGCGGTGAACGCAACAGCGCACCTGTGGTTAGGGGTGTGGGTTGCCGGGTGATGGATCCATCCGCACCGTTGCCTTGC
This sequence comes from Myxococcaceae bacterium, assembly GCA_035296065.1. GTDB lineage: Bacteria > Myxococcota > Myxococcia > Myxococcales > Myxococcaceae > DATHBR01. Next base: position 71,764 of record DATHBR010000059.1, read on the forward strand.
CATGCACGAGCAGGGGGTGGGGAGCGAGGGGTTGGGGCTGGCGCGAGTCGAGGCGCGCACGGAGGCTCACGCGCCGCGAGGGCCCGGCCCGGTGCCAGAGCACGGCATCGTCTGGAGCCCCAGCGTGCCCAACCGGCTGCTGGCGCGCTACTACCTGCCGCGCAGCCACAGCGTGGTGCAGGGCAACGCGTGCCGGCTGCTGCGCGACGGCGTGGAGACGTACCCGGAGATGCTGGAGGCCATCCGCGGGGCGCAGCGCTACATCCGGCTCGAGACGTACATGTTCATCTCGGACGCGGTGGGCGAGCTGTTCGGCCAGGCGCTGGCCGAGGCGGCCGAGCGCGGCGTGCACGTGAAGGTGCTCTATGACGCGGTGGGCTCGTGGACGAGCAGCCGGGGCTTCTTCGAGTCGCTGCGCCAGCGCGGGGTGGACATCCGGTCCTTCAAGCCCTTCAGCCTGGCGCGGGGGCTGCGGCACCTGCTGCGCCGGGATCACCGGAAGATCCTCGTGGTGGACGGCGAGGTGGCCTTCGTTGGCGGGGTGAACATCTCCGCGCACTGGGCGCCGGTGGGGCAGCAGGGCGCGGGCTGGCGCGACGACGTGCTGCGCATCGAAGGCCCGGCGGTGCACGAGCTGGAGCGTCGCTTCGTGGCCACCTGGCGCATGGCGTTTCAGGACCGGTTCGATCGCATCCGCCACCGGCTGTACCGGATGCGGCGCCCGGGGCCCTTGCGCGGTGGGGTGTGCCTGACGGTGCTCTCCAGCCGGCGCAGCATTCACCGGGCGTACCTGCACGCCATCTCCCGGGCGCGGCGCAGCGTGCTGATCGCCGCGGCGTACTTCGTGCCGGACCGGCGCGTGGTGGCGGCGCTGCGCGAGGCGGCCCAGCGCGGCGTGGAGGTGCACCTGCTGCTCAACCGCCGCAGCGATCACCCCTTCCTGGAGTTCGCCACGCGGGCCTTCTACGAGCGGCTGCTGAGCGCGGGGGTGCGCATCTTCGAGTGGCAGCGCGGGGTGCTGCACGCGAAGACGGCGGTGGTGGACGGGGTGTGGGGCACCATCGGCTCGTTCAACCTGGAGCGGATGAGCCTGCTGTTCAACCACGAGGTGAACGCCGTGTTCGCCGATCCGCGGCTGGGCCAGGCGGTGGAGCAGTCGTTCCGCACCGACTGTGGCAGCTGCCGCGAGGTGAGCCTGGCCGAGTTCCGCCGCCGGCCCTTCTGGCGCAAGCTGCTGGAGCGCATCGCCTACTTCTTCCGTAAGGTGCTCTGACTGTAGGTGTAAGCCGCAGTGTCCCGGTTGCGAGCACGGCCCGTGTGCGTCCGGCAGCCGACCGGCCCCCGTGGGCCGCGCAGGAACTCTTTGCAAGCCGCCCTGCGCGGGCCTACAAGAACCGCGCATCCGTACGGGAAGGACGGCGAACGCACATGACGGACAGTTTCGGCACGAAGAGCCAGCTGAAGGTGGGCTCGGCCACCTACGACATCTACAGCCTGAGCAAGCTGGCCAAGGCGAATGCGGCGGTGAACCGCCTGCCCATCTCGCTCAAGGTGCTGCTGGAGAACCTGCTGCGCCACGAGGATGGGCGCGTGGTGAAGCGCGAGCACATCGAGAAGATGCTGGCGTGGGACCCCAAGGCCGCGCCGGAGACGGAGATCTCCTTCTACCCGGCGCGCGTGCTGCTGCAGGACTTCACGGGCGTGCCGGCGGTGGTGGACATGGCCGCCATGCGCGAGGCGCTGGCCGCGATGGGCGGCGACGCGGCGAAGATCAACCCGCGCAACCCCGCCGACCTGGTCATCGATCACTCGGTGCAGGTGGACACGTTCGCCACCACGGCGGCCTACAAGGAGAACGCGGAGCTGGAGTTCTCGCGCAACCAGGAGCGCTACGCGTTCCTGCGCTGGGGCTCCAACGCGTTCAAGAACTTCCGCGTGGTGCCGCCGGACATCGGCATCTGCCACCAGGTGAACCTGGAGTACCTGGCGCAGGTGACGTTCCGCCAGGGCAACGTGGCCTTCCCGGACACGCTGGTGGGCACCGACAGCCACACGACGATGATCAACGGCACGGGCGTGGTGGGCTGGGGCGTGGGCGGCATCGAGGCCGAGGCGGCGCTGTTGGGCCAGCCCATTACGATGCTCATTCCGCAGGTGGTGGGCTTCAAGCTCACCGGCAAGCTGCCCGCGGGCGCCACGGCGACGGACCTGGTGCTCACCGTGACGCAGATGCTTCGCAAGAAGGGCGTGGTGGGCAAGTTCGTCGAGTTCTACGGCAACGGCCTGAAGAGCCTGACGCTGCCGGACCGGGCCACCATCGCCAACATGGCGCCCGAGTACGGGGCGACCATTGGCTTCTTCCCGGTGGACGAGGAGAGCCTGGCGTACCTGCGCTTCACGGGCCGCCCTGACGACGTGGTGGCGCTGACGGAGGCGTACTGCAAGGAGCAGGGCCTGTTCCGCACCGAGGGCGCGGCGGATCCGGTGTTCAGCGACACGCTGGAGCTGGATCTGGCCACGGTGGTGCCCAGCCTGGCGGGCCCCAAGCGGCCGCAGGACCGGGTGCCGCTCAAGGACATGAAGGGCGGGTACGAGAAGTCGCTGGTGGAGATGCTGGCGGCGGGCAAGAGCAAGGGCGAGGACGACGAGGGCGGCGGCAAGGCCAAGGCGCCCGCGGCGCCGGTGCCTCCCGAGCGGCTGGCGCAGACGGTGACGGTGAGCCATGGCAGCGAGAGCTACAAGGTGGGCCACGGCGCGGTGGTGATTGCCGCCATCACCTCGTGCACCAACACCTCCAACCCGGCGGTGCTGGTGGGCGCGGGCATCCTGGCGCGCAAGGCGGTGGAGCGCGGGCTGACGGCCAAGCCGTGGGTGAAGACGAGCCTGGCGCCGGGCAGCCGCGTGGTGACCGAGTACCTCAAGGAGGCGGGCCTGCTGCCGTACCTGGAGGGGGTGGGCTTCCACGTGGTGGGCTATGGGTGCACCACGTGCATCGGTAACTCGGGCCCGCTGCCGGATCCGGTGGCCAACGCGGTGACCGAGGGCGACCTGGTGGTGGCCGCGGTGCTGTCGGGCAACCGCAACTTCGAGGGCCGCATCAACCCGCACGTGCGCATGAACTACCTGGCCTCGCCGCCGCTGGTGGTGGCGTACGCGCTGGCGGGGGACGTGAACCGCAACCTGGACACGGATCCGGTGGGGCACGATCGCAACGGCAAGCCGGTGTACCTCAAGGACATCTGGCCCACGGACGCGGAGATCCTCGAGACGATCCGCAAGGCGGTGAAGCCCGAGCAGTTCCGCCAGCAGTACGCCCACGCGATGGAGGGCGACACGCTGTGGCAGCAGCTGCAGGTGGCCAAGAGCAACACGTTCCAGTGGGATCCGAAGTCCACGTACGTGCGCAAGCCGCCCTTCTTCGAGAACCTGCCCAAGGAGCCGGGGGCGCTCAAGGACATCACCGGGGCGCACGTGCTGGCGCTCCTGGGTGACTCGGTGACGACGGACCATATTTCGCCCGCGGGCAACATCGCCAAGAACAGCCCGGCGGCGAAGTACCTGATGGCCGAGGGCGTGGAGCCCAAGGACTTCAACTCGTACGGCGCGCGGCGCGGCAACCACGAGGTGATGGTGCGCGGCACCTTCGCCAACATCCGCCTGAAGAACCTGCTGGTGCCGGGGGTGGAGGGTGGCGTCACGGTGCACATCCCCACGCGCGAGAAGACGACCATCTACGAGGCGTCGATGAAGTACCAGCAGGAGGGCACGCCGCTGGTGGTGCTGGCGGGAGCGGAGTACGGCACGGGCTCGAGCCGCGACTGGGCGGCCAAGGGCACGCAGCTGTTGGGCGTGAAGGCGGTGATCGCCAAGAGCTTCGAGCGCATCCACCGCTCGAACCTGGTGGGCATGGGCGTGCTGCCGCTGCAGTTCGAGGCGGGCCAGGACGCGCAGTCGCTGGGGCTCACGGGCCACGAGAAGTTCACCATCACCGGCATCGCGGAGGGGCTGGCGCCGCAGAAGGTGCTGACGGTGAAGGCCCAGGGCGAGGGTGGGGTGAAGGAGTTCAAGGCGGTGTGCCGCATCGACACGCCGAATGAGCTCGACTACTACCGCCACGGCGGCATCCTGCAGTACGTGCTGCGCCAGCTGGCCAAGGCCTAGCGCGCACGGGACGTTGAAGGTACAGGCAGCCCGGTGTGCCATGGTGGTGCGCCGGGCTGTTTCGTTTCAGCCTTTACCTGCGGAACGGGCGCGAGCCGCAGTGCTCTTCCCACCATTGCTGCCACCGGTAGATGGCGGCGCGTTGGCGGCGGATGGGCCAGTCTGGCTCGAAGCCAATAGCCTGCTTGGAGTGGATACGGAGCTCCTGAGCAGCGCGCTGCCGGGCTTCGAAAGGGCTGCGGGGGTCCGCAAGCTCCTCGACGCAGATGCCCAGGGACAGGGGCTTGCCTCGCCGGAAGCGCCTGGCGCCTGAGAAGCGAGGCTGGTAGCCGTCCCACCACTGTGTCCAGGTGGTGGAGGCCGTGTTGGGAAGGTGAATCTCGCGTCCAGGCTCGGGCCCATCCGCGCCTTCCTCCATGGCACGAGTCGTCACATAGAGGTTCGCGCCAGTGAGGAGATTGAGTGCCGAGCCCGCAGCGAGCCGGACTTCTAGTGCGCCCGAGGCGAGGTGCTCGATGAGGAAGGGAACGCTGGAGGGAACCCCCAGGACCCCCAGCGCGGCGACGGCATGAGCGGCCAGTTTTGGATGCGCGCAGAGTTTCTGAAGGATGGGCAGGTCCCGCTCTTCGCCGGCCATGGCAAGGAGTTGGGGAAACCCCGAAGGGAACTCGCCGCCGGACTGACAAGCCTGGCGGCAGTGCCGCAGCGCACGGGGAGAGCCCATGCAGAGGGCAGCAAAGGTCAGCGGCGCCCACTCCGAGATCGGGACGTACTGAAGCAACTGCTCGATGGCGGTAAGAGCCGGCCGATAGTCAAGCCGTGCTAGCGCCATGACGGCAGCGCCGCGGACGTTGGAGGAAGCATCATCGAGGAGCGGGAGGAGCCTCTCGGCATTGCCCTCATGGCGTCGTCCCAGGATGCGTGCTGCCACCGCACGTACTTCGGGACGTGGAGATGCCAGAGAGTGAGTCAGCCGCTCTGTGACGCGGGGGTGTTCCAGGAGCATGAGCACTTCTTCCCAGACGTCGAGCAAGTCCTCCGCAGCCTCTTCCATGGCGTGAAGCACCTCGCCGAGCCCGTCCGTTCCGTCCGTCTCCTGAAACGACGCCACGACATACACTCCAGCCATGGCTTGAGCATCGTCTCCGCTGGTAAGAGCGTCGCGTGCCAGTTCGAGGGCATCCAATCCCCCCGAGCACAGCGCATCGGTGTGGGTGTCGATGCGCTGTTCCAACTCGGCGACTTCGGGCCAAGGAATTTCCGGCTCGTGCACGTACTGCTTACGTTGTCCGAGGAGAAACTCGAGTTCTGAGAGGTGCTCCTCGTGTAACTCAAGCATAAACGCCGGGAACCCCGGATGTTGGCGAAGGGAAGGAGGTTCGTTCATTTCGCAGGCCTGCTCTCTTCGTCGGAGATTCGCTCGGCGCTCGACCCCATCATATAAGCGAAAGCGTTGGTAACACCGGTACACTCCACACAGTCAGCCGTAGATCCTTGAGGGATGCAATATGCGGGGGGGAGTTCTTGTTGGCCTTGGGCTTTGCACGCCCATCGGAATATCCGCGCGGATGTCACTTGCGTCCATGCGAGCGGGAATCCTGCGCTTCTCCGAGACTCAGGTGAAGGATGGCCTCGACGAGCCCATACGTGCTTCGAGGCTTCAACTCTTGGAGCCGTCACTCTCACGTACAGAACGGATGATCGCTCTGGGGCGCGAGGCTCTTGTGGGCGTGTGGGGTCAGCTCGTGGAGACACGGATGAAGAGGGTACCGCTCTATCTGGGGATGCCGGAAGCAGGCGTGGGGGCAAACGTAGAGCGCGAGGCTCTGATCGCGCAATTGTTGGCGGTGACAGAGGGACGGCTGGAACTCGCGGGAATGTTCGATGGCGGGCGAGCAGGATTCTTCGAGGCGCTCGTGGCTGCTCAGGAAGACCTTCACTCCGGGCGAGGCGGTCCCCTTGCAGTGGTAGGCGCGCTGGATTCGCTATGCGATGAGGCATCGCTCAGAGCGCTGGCAGCAGCACACTTGCACCTTGGGGCACAGAATCCGGATGGCCGGATTCCTGGAGAGGCGGCGGGTTTTGTCATCGTTGCCCGTCCAGGTGCCGTAGAGCCCCTGGAGCGTGATGCCTTGGGCGTATTGTTGGAAGCCGCTCTCGGGCAGGAGCCTCGACCTTTTGCGCAGCGAGCACCATGCATGGCGGAGGGGTTGACTCAGGTATTCCGGACGTTGCGCCTGAATCCGGCGTTAGGCAACCAACGGGTGGACGCTGTGTTGACCTGCCAGCCAGGGGAAGCATTCTGGTCCAAGGAGTTTTCTCAAGCTTACTTGCGGAATGCTGCGCTCATGCCAGAGCCGCTCCGCGTGAAGACAGTAGGGGAGTATCTCGGGGATGCGGGGGCAGGGGCGGGCCCGGTCATGTTGGGAGCAGCGCTGTTGCCGACTCGACGGCAGACACGCGAAGCATCGCGGACACTAATCTATGGGAGTGCGGATGGGGGAAAGATAGGGGCTTGCGTGGTAGAATCAGGCGTAGCTCGATAAGGAGGAGTCATGGCGGGGGTCTTCGCAAACGGCCGGTCAATTCTCCACAAGGGGGATGGAAAAACGCAGATCTCGGCGCCACCTGATGTTTGCAAGGTCCCGACGCCTGGTGGGCCAGTGCCCACGCCCTTCGTGAACTCAGCGCAGGACTCGATGCTTGCCAAGGGCAGCAAGACGACAAAAATCGAGGGCAACCCGGTGGCATTGGACAACTCTGAGATCAGTACTAGCTCGGGGGATGAACCAGGCACTGCGGGTGGGCTCCTTTCCTCCAAATTCAAGGGGAAATTGACCTGGAATGGGGCAAGCACCGACGTCAAGATTGAGGGGAAGGGGGTGGTGCGGTTCCTCGACCCCACCCTCCACAACGGTAACACCTCGAATGTCTTTTTCGCCACGGATGGATGCACGGGGCTCGCATATGGCGACGACTCTCTGTGCATCAAGTGCGAGAAGTCTCCGAATGACCACCGGATTCACGAGACCAAGGTAGCTCAGGCCTACGTGGATGACGTCTTCTTGGAGCTTGCAAGAGTACTGAAAAAACAGAAGTCCAAGATAGAGAGACATTGTCGCTTGATTGAGGCGCGCAGGAAAGCAAAAGCAGAGGCAGACAAGAAGACAGGCCCATTGAAAGAGAAGTTCGAGGCGTGGAAGACGAGGAAAAGGGCCGATATCAAGATCATCGAAGAGGGCTTCAAGAGCCCCAATGCAAACAAGGAGCAGATCAGAGCCAAGGTCAAAGCGGCTAAAAGCGCTCTCGCGGAAGCAGAGAGCAAGATGAAGATGGAGGTGCAGAAACTGGAGATAGAAGTTCGCGTGATTCAGGCGGATATAGATACGGTCGGCCGAGAGCTTTCGGCGATCCATGTGCTTCGATATGACCCTAGCACCCGGTCATACACTTGGGGGTATATGGTTGGGGCTTGTATTTGTAAGTGTCCCGAAGAGCCGCAGAAGCTTGTTGCCTGCTCAGGCATGGCATCGCCTGGTTTCAAAAAAGCCGTCAAGGCTGCAGGATTCACGCACGTCGAGAGGTTCGAGCCGAGTGAAATACAGAAACCCTGGCTGAAACTCCTGCAGAAGTCGGAGGAAGATGGCCTACCGAAATGGGAGTGTGCTGCTCCTCAGCTCATTGCCAATGCGGGTGGTCACAAGATTGGTGCCATGTCGGAGCGCTTTTATTCACCACTGGGCGGCGCGACCTCTCCGATCACTGTCATGCACAAAGAGAGCACAGGGCAATCGAGGCCGCATATAAAAAATTATAGTCACGGTGAGTCCGTTCCTTCATGCGAAAAATGCCAGGTACTTCTTCCTGCGATGCTCTGCGAGAACAAAAAGGAGTGCCCCTGAGCCATGGATGAACTGCTGGCACTCCTTGAGCGGTATACTCCTGGTTATGGAGATCGGATCCGGGGCGTCAAGAATTGGCAACTCGATGACTTGGAGGATGTCTTCGGTCGACCACTGCCAGGATTCTATCGGGAGTTTGCCTTGATGATGGGGCAAGAAGGTGGCTCGCTCCTTGCGCATGTGAAAACGTATCACCCTCGCGCCGATATTACCGAGATCTATGAGGTTGCCCCTCCAAAGGAACTTCCGCCACGCCGGTTCCTATTTGTCTTCGGTGATCGCTCCATGGATGCTCATCATTTCTGGCTCGACTTGGAGGCGCCAACTGAAGAGCAAGATGATTGCCAGGTTGTCCGTATGCCCTTCGGAGCGGATGCATGGAGGACAAGCATCTCCAAGGTCTACATAAGTATGCGGGAGATGCTTTTCGTATGGGCGATGCGCTACGTCTATCTCCCGCGCTTTCCTCATCATTCGGATTATTTGCTTCTCTCCTGGGATAAGGCACCGAAGTCTTTGCGTGGGGCCGAAGATGTTGTCCTCCTCTTCGAGCGGCTGGGCTTCAATCGCCTCGACTATCCCCGACACTGCCTTCTTTTCGAGCGGGACGACGCAAGCATCATGCTTTACCAGCCGATCGATGGATCGGGCCTCTCAATCAAGGTGGGAATGCGGGAACTCACCGAACTCCGAAGATTCCAGGCCATTATTGAAGACAACACCGGCATGAAGAAGTACTAAAGCGGGGTTGCTCACAGGCGTATTTAACGTCCAAGGCATTCGCGTCTTGCCAGTAGAGACTCAGAGGGGGAACTCTTCCCACGGTGCAAACTCGCGGATGATGCTGTATTCGTGCTGAGCCAGTTCACGGTGAGCTGGCATGGCCACGCGCCAGATGAGGGTTAGCGCGCGCTCTTCGGCTTCGATCTGCACGGTATCCAGCACCAGTTCCCTCCGGTCGACCCGATGACGGAAAATACTCTTCGCCATCAAGCGGTAACGGGGAAGGGGAAAGGCAAACTGACCATCTGGTGAAAGGCCTGCGAGCACCACGGGCTCTCCTCCCCTCAGACCAGGTGATGCAACTAGTCCGGAGGAGGCAGCATTAAAGAAGCGTGGGTCGAAGTTCTTTGGCCAGAGGGGAGCACGCTGCTCGATCCACGCTTCATCATACGTACCTGCGAAGTCGAGGCGTGGTTTCCAGCTTCGAGCAATGGGGCCGAAGCCTGCAGGCATTACAATTTCGGTAGGACTGCTCATCAGGTGAAGCGGATCTTCCAGGTTCGGAAGGGGCTGCTCCACGGCTTCTTTCGCCGAGCCATAGAGTCCCATCCCCACGGGGTTACGTGGCTCATAAGCAGGAGTCTCTTTGCCATTGTCTGCGGCCACTCCGCCGAAGCTGCGTTCGTACCGCAGGGGCATGGACTCGAAGGGCCGTGGCGCTGAAGGCTTGAGGCCTAGTGCTCCCCGGTACCAGACGCGTGTTCCGAAGACGCGGATTGCTTTCTGGCACGGGCCCACCTTCACCGCCGCGAGCATCTCCGTCACCGGCTTGCCCTTTGGCGCCCACGCATAGCCCGAGACGTAGATGTCCGTTCCTGGCCGGTAATAGGCGGTCTGACCCTCGTAACGCAGGCTGGAGGCCCCAGGCTCTCCCCAGTAGACGTCCTCCATCACGGGGGGCGGCTGCTGTTCGCGGGGCTTGGGCGGCTCATTCGAGGGCCGGCCCGCGGGAGGCAGATCGAAGCGCCCTGCCACGCAGATGACCAGCAGTTCCTCGCCCTCCTTATTCATCGAGGGCAGGTCCACGGCATTGAAGCGGGTGAGGTTCTCGAGGTTCGGCATGGCGCACAGAACCTCAGTTGATCTGCACCGAGCCGCCCTTGATGCGATTGGTGCCCGAGGCCCGGGTCTCCACATAGGAGCCACGGATGAGAATCTTCCCGTTGCGCCGCAAGGTGATGGACGCCTCGCCGCAACGCAGGACGATCTCCTCCTCTCCCTCGATTTCAATGATTCGCGGCTTGCCATCGACAATCGCCTCCACGCGCTCAGGCGTGGGCAGCTCTTCGAGGATGGCATCCACGAGTGGCGAGGCACTCACCTCCTGCACCAGCCCCAAGATGAGAGGCTTGGAGCGCTCTCCGTTCTCGAACATCAGCACTACGCTCTGCCGAGAGATGATGGCCCGCTGATGTTGCTCGGGCGTAAGAGGCACAGTGGTCCGCGCGGGCAGGGGACCGAGACGGTTGCCCTCGAAGTCCACCAGGAGCGCTCCCGAAGGGCTTGCCGTGAGCCACCCTATTCGAGAGCCCAGCAGTGGCTCCTCCTGCTCTTGTAACTCGGAGTGTGTCTTCGACTGTGAGTCGTTCGTCTTCATCGAGCTGACCTCTCAGTTCTCAGCGATCGTCGAGGCCTTGAGCACCATGTCTCCCGAGGCCGTCACTTCGATCTTCCCGCCCTTGATGACGACCTTGCCGTCCTTCTTCACCTGGATGGTCGCGCTGCCCACCTGCAACGTGAAAGAGTCCTCCGCCGCCAGCACCAGCTCCTTGCCCTGGATGGCGTAGCTCTCCTTGGTCAGCACCTGGTACTTGCCGCCCACGTTGAGCAGGTGGTCCTGATCCACCTTCAGGTTGCGCTTCTTCTTCACCGTCTCCGAATAGTCCCCGCCCACGCTCAACGTCCGATTGCCCTTCACCGTCTCGGACTTCTTGGCGCCCACCATCTCCACCTTCGCCCCGCCCACCTGCTCGGACTTCAGCCCGCCCACCAGCTCGTTCATCGCCCCGCCCACCGTCACCGCGTACGCCCCGCCAATCGTCAGCGCCTTGCCCAGGCCAATCGTCTCCGCCGAGGCCAGCGCCACCGTTACGCTCTGCGAGCCCGCCACTGAGATGGATTGCTGCCCACCAATCGACTCCGTGTGGTTACCCCCCACCGTCGTCGAGCGGTTCTGCGTCACGTCCAGCGTCTGGTTGCCTCCAATCACCGAGGAGTCGTCCTTCTTCACCTCCAGCGATTGATTGCCGCGGATCTCCTTCGTCCGGTCCTTCTCCACCAGCAGCTTCTCGAAGCCTCCCACCTGCTGGGACTTGTCGTTCTCCACCACGATGTTGAAGTCCTTCTGCGCGTGGAAGAACACCTCCTCCTCGCCCGCCGCGTCCTCGAAGCGCAGCTCGTTGAAGCCGCTGCCTCCAGGGCTCGAGTTCGACCGCAGAGTGCTCTTCGTCTTCTCTCCCGGCAGCTCCAACGGCGGTGGGTGGTGCCCGTTGTACACGCTGCCAGTCACCAGCGGACGATCCGGATCTCCCTCCAGGAACTCCACCACCACCTCCTGCCCGATGCGCGGTAGGTACAGCGCGCCCCAGCCCGGTCCCGCCCATGCCTGGCTCACCCGGATCCAGCAGGAGCTCTTGTCGTCTCCCTTGCCCTCCCGGTCCCAGTGGAACTGCACCTTGATGCGGCCGTGCTCGTCGGTGTGGATCTCCTCCCCCGCCGGGCCCACCACCACCGCCGTCTGGGGCCCCGGCAGCCAGGGGCGCGAAGTCTTCCGCTCGGGCCGGAAGGGCACTTCCTTGCGCAGGCAGGTGAAGTGGTTGCGGTAGGCCTCGCGCTGGTCTTCCTCGCCTCGTACCTGCGCGCCGGGCAGCACCTCCGGTTGGTAGCCCTGGTGCGTCACCGAGAGCACCAGGTACTCGGCGTCGTACGAGCCCGTGGGGTGCTCGGCCAACTCGAAGGTGTAGCCCGGCGTCAGCCGGCGGCTCACGCTGGCTCCCGCCGCCGTCTCCGCCTTGGCGCGCAGCTCCTCCAGCCGGATCTTCGACAGCGAGCGCCCCGCGCCCACTTCGTCATAGCGCCCGGGGTAGTCGTACACCTCCAGCACCGCGTCCGCGCCGTCCGCCGAGGCATCCGCGTTCATGTCTCCGGTGGGCCTCAGGAAGTTGTAGTCCCGCAGCTTCACCACGCCTGGCTGCACCTCCAGCCGCTGGGCGAACTCGTTCACCGCCTCCGCGTCGGCCACCAGCTGGCTCTTGTTGCGGAACACCAGCCGCGGCTCTCCCATCACCGGCTCGTGCGCGGAGGGCGAATCTCCCAGCACCAGCGTATGCACCCCCTGCTCGTGCTCGAAGAAGTAGAAGATGCCCTCCTCCTCGAGCAGCCGGGTGATGAAGTCCAGGTTGGTCTCGCGGTACTGCACGCAGTACTCGCGCTTGGGGTAGCTGCCCGAGAGCGCCAGCCGGAACTCCACCCCCGCCTCGCCCAGGAGCTTCTTCACGATGTCCGGCGCCGTCATCTCCTGGAAGATGCGGCTGCGGCGCACGTGGCGCTGCAGCCACAGCCTGGGCACCACCCGCACCCGGCAGCGCTTGCGCTCCTCGCCGCTGCCCTCGTCCCAGCAGCGCACGTGCCCGATGATGCCGTGGATGAACCGCGCCGAGCCGTCTCCCAGCATCATCGTGAGCAGCGCGTCCTGTCCCAGCAGCGCCTGGCCCTCCACCACGATGTCCTTGCCCGGCACCAGGTCCACCTCCGCCTGGTACAGCGCCGAGAGCGACTCCTCCACGGTGAAGCTCAGCACCGCCAGCTCTCCCGCCGGGTGAGGCCCACACTCGAACTCGAACTCCGCCTGATTCGCCGTCAGCGCCGCGGAAGCAATCGTCATGGTTCGCCTCTCCGTTGCTTGCTCAAGCCCCGCGACGGACCGGGGGGATGTCCTTCTTCAACTCGTCGGGCCACGTTCCGTCCTTCTTGGAGCGGAACACCTTGCGCCACATCGCCCAGCCCGTGGAGGCCAGGGGCGGATACAGCTCGAACGTCTCGTCCGACGCGGGGTGGTGGTAAACCCACGTGCCTTCGATCTTCGAGTTCACGCTGCGCGCGCGCTCCACCTCTCCGGTCAGCCAGCGCTTCTCCAGCTCCGCCGCGAGCTTCGCGTACTGCTCTTTCGAGGGCCGATCCGTGGCGCACAGCGCCTCGAAGTAGGAGCGCTCCCCGGGGTCCTCCACCTTCGCCCAGTGCCCCTTGAGCGGGAACTCGGGAGGGATGTAGCGGTACACGGTGCCCGTGTCCTTCTCGCGGTACCACTCCTCGGGCGTGGTGTGAGAGAGCATCTTGCCCACCGGGATGCGCTCGACGGTGCCCTTCTCCAGCTCGGCCGCCAGCCGCAGCTGGAACTCCTGCACCTCATCGAGCGCGCCGAACTCCTTGCCGGAGTGGAGCTTGGAAAGGATGGAACGCTTGGGAAGCAAACCCACGGCCGCACGCCTTTCTTAGAGGAACATCGTCTTGAGGAAGGCGCCCGTGGCGGCGCCACCTTGCTGCAAGATCGGCTTGGGCACGTCGATGAGGATCTGCGTGGCGCCTCCCTCGTAGCCGGTGCCCTGGCCCGCGACGACGCCCTCGTACACCTTGGTGCCCGCCTTGAGCGTGAAGGAGCTGGACTGCGAAGCCGCGTTGCCCCACTCGGGCCGCAGCGCCATGCGAATTTTCCCTTCGAGCCCCAGCGGCCGTGAGCCACCCGTCACCCAGCGGCCCTGCGGGAAGGCCCCGCCTCCGTGCAGCCGCTCCACCTTCACGTCCTGGGTGAGGATCTTCTCGGTGTACTTGCCGTCCTTGAAGGCCTTGGCGTCCGCGGGGGACAGCGGGCCCTTGCCCTCTTCGTACTCGGCCACCGTGTCCGCCACGGACGGATCCAGCACCTCCTGGAAGGACTTGCTCTGGCCGCTGCCGCCGGACTTCTTCTCGATCTTGCTGCCCTTGAGCTTGATCTGCGAGCCGTCCACGGTGAGCTCTTTGGCGAAGATCTTCACGTCACCGGACTTGTTGATGAGCAGCGCCAGGTCATCACCGACGACGACCGCGGCCTCGTCCGCCTTGAACTTCATCTCCTTGGCGGCGAAGGCCGTCTTCTTCTTCACCTCGGTGAAGGTGTGCCGGCCCGCCTCGTCCTTGCGGTCCGCGCCGGCCTGCTGGGAGAGGTTGCCCTTCACGTGCTCCTCCACCTCGCCCAGCACGTCGCTGCCGCGGTTGCCGCCCACCGTCTCCGAGCGGCTCATGCCCACCTCTTCGCTCTTCAGGCCGGCGATCTGCTCCAGCCGCGCGCCACCCACCGCCTTGTTGAAGGCCAGCGCCACGTTCACCGCGTAGACGGCGCCCACGGTGAGCGCGGCCGCCGCGCCCACCGTCACCGCCTCGGCCTGGGTGACGTTCAGCGTGTGGGCCATGCCCACGGTGATGCTCTGGTTGCCCTCCACCGCCTCGTCGTGGCTCTCCTTGGTGCGCGTCTCGCGGTTGCCCGTCACCTGGAGCGTCTGGTTGCCGCCAATCACCGAGGCGTCGTCCAGCTTCACCTGCAGCGCCTGGTTGCCATTGACCTGGCGCGAGCGGTCCTTCTCCACCTGCAGGCGCTCGTTGGCGTGGATGAGCTGGGTCTTGTCGTTGAGGACGGTGATGTTCTCGTCCTTCTGCCCGTGGAGATAAACCTCCTCCTGGCCCGCGGCGTCCTCGATGCGCGCCTCGTTGAAGCCTCCGCCTCCGGGGCTGCTGTCCGTGCGCTGGGTGCTCTTGGTCTTCTCGCCCGGCAGGGCCACCGGCGGCGGGTTGCCGCCGTTGTAGACGGCGCCCAGCACGAGCGGCCGGTCCGGGTTGCCCTCCAGGAAGCGGACGACCACCTCCTGGCCCACGCGCGGCACGAAGCTGGAGCCCCAGCCCTCTCCAGCCCACGGCTGGCCCACGCGCACCCAGCACGAGCTCTGCTCGTTGCGCTTGCCCTCCCGGTCCCAGTGGAACTGGACCTTGATGCGGTGGTGCGGGTCCGGCTGCGTCTCCTCGCCCGAGGGCCCCACCACGGTGGCCGTCTGGATGCCGGGGATGACGGGCACGCGCGTGGTGCGCCGGGGGCGGTAGGCCACTCCCGCTGGCAGGGTGAGGAAGGTGTTCTGGTACTCGTCCGTCAGCTCCTCGGCGTCACCGGCGATGATCGCGCTCCGGGCTTCATGCCGGACACGGACCACCAGCAGCTCTCCGTTGAGCCCATCGTCCGGGTGCTCGGCCAGGGTGAAGGTGACGCCGGGCATCAGCCGGTGGCTCGTTCCCACGCACGCCTGCGTCTGGATGCCGAAGCGAAGCTCCTCCAGCCGCACCTTGCTCAGCCGCTTGCCCTCGGCGGGCTGCAGGTACTCGCCCGGGTAGTCGTAGATCTCCAGCCCGGCCACCTCCTGGTCCTGGTTGGCCTGGGTGGTGAGATCCAACGTGGGGCGCTCGAAGTCGAAGTCCCGCAGCGCCACCTTGCCGGGCAGCAGCCGGTGGGTGCGCTCCACCCGGGCCACGTACTCGCCCACGTCCGCTTCCTGGCCCGTCACGGCCCGGAAGGGCAGGCAGGCCTCGCCCGGCACCGGCTCGCAGGCGCTGGCCGAGTCTCCCAGCACCATCACGTGCCCGTCCGCGCCGTGCTCGAAGAAGAAGAAGATGCCCTCGGCCTCGAGCAGCCGGCGCACGAAGTCCAGATCGGACTCGCGGTACTGCACGCAGTACTCGCGCTTGGGGTAGCTGCCCGAGAGCGCCAGCCGGTGGTCCACGTGCCCCGCTCCGAGCACCTTCTTGACGATGTCCGGCACGGAGAGGTTCTGGAAGAAGCGGCTGCGGTGGATGTGGCCCAGCTGCCGAAGGGTGGGCACCAGCCGGATGCGGTACTCGTTGCGGCCGTGCCGCGGGCCCAGGTCCCTCACCTCGTCCACCCAGCCGTGGAAGAAGCGCTCGGCGCCGTCCGGATCCCTCAGGCTCAGGGTGGCCTCGGCGCTGAACAGCTCGCTCGGGTCGATGGCCTCCATCGACGCGGCGAAGAACTCCACCTGGAAGTCGAACGGCTCGGAGAGCGCCTCCTCTCCGGCCAGACGCGTCACGACGAGGTCCGCCGCCGCGAACGGCCCGGCCTGAAGCTCGAAGCGGAGCCGATTGTCGCGAGCCACATTCCCCCCAGTCAGTCACGGCGCTCGTACGTCAGGTATTGGCATACTACACAAGAGCCGTGACTGGGGCTCTGTGTGTATTTAGAACTGAGCCCAACCCGGAACGCGAGGGTAGGGGATTGCGTCGCGGATGTTCTGCAAGCCGCACATGTAGACGATGAGCCGCTCGAAGCCGAGCCCGAAGCCCGCGTGAGGCACCGTGCCGTAGCGGCGCAAGTCCCGGTACCACTGGTAGTGCTCGGGCTTGAGGCCGAACTTCGCCATGCGCTTGTCCAGCACGTCCAGACGCTCCTCGCGCTGGCTGCCGCCGATGATTTCGCCAATACCCGGGGCCAGCACGTCCATGGCCGCCACGGTTTTGCCGTCCTCGTTGATGCGCATGTAGAAGGCTTTGATCTCCTCCGGGTAGTTCATCACCACCACGGGCCGGCCCACGTGCTCCTCGGTGAGGTAGCGCTCGTGCTCCGTCTGCAGGTCCTTGCCCCAGTCGGGCGTGTACTCGAACTTCTTCTTGGCCTTCTTCAGGATGTCGATGGCCTCGGTGTAGTGGATGCGCTCGAAGCTGGAGTTGATGAACTTCTCCATCCGCTCGGTGACGCCCTTCTGCACCCGCTCCTCGAAGAACTTCATGTCCGGGCCGCACTCCTCGAGCACCGCTTTGAACACGGCCTTGAGGAAGCGCTCGGCCAGGTCCGCGTCCGCGTTCAGGTCCGCGAAGGCGATCTCCGGCTCGATCATCCAGAACTCGGCCAGGTGGCGCGTGGTGTTCGAGTTCTCGGCGCGGAAGGTGGGCCCGAACGTGTACACCTTGGACATCGCCAGGCAGTACGCCTCCACGTTCAGCTGCCCGGACACCGTGAGGTAGGCCTCCTTGCCGAAGAAGTCCTTGTGCCAGTCGATCTTCCCCTCGGGCGTGCGCGGCGGGTTGATGGCGTCCAGCGTGGAGACGCGGAACATCTGCCCGGCGCCCTCGGCGTCGCTGGCGGTGATGATGGGCGTGTTCACCCAGAAGAACCCCTCCTCGTGGAAGAAGCGGTGGATGGCCTGCATCGCCGAGTGGCGCACGCGGGTGATGGCCCCGAACGTGTTGGTGCGCACGCGCAGGTGGGCCACCTCGCGTAAGAACTCCAGCGTGTGCTGCTTGGGCTGGATGGGGTAGGTGTCCGGGTCATCCACCAGGCCCAGCACCTGGACCTCCTCGGCCTGCACCTCGAAGGCCTGGCCCTTGCCCTGCGACTGCACCAGCGTGCCGCGGCAGACCACGGACGCACCCGAGGTGAGGTGGAGGATCTGCTGGGTGTAGTTGGGCAGCGTGCTCGGGGCGACGACCTGGATCGGATCGAAGGTCGAACCGTCGCTGACGTTGATGAAGCTGATGCCCGCCTTCGAATCGCGGCGGGTGCGCACCCAGCCGCGGACCTCTACCTTCGTGTCCGCGGCGACCGAGCCCCCGAGGGCCTTCTTCACACTGACGACCTGCATGGCGCTCTCCCTTGCTCCACTGCTCCAAGCCGGGACAGCGAGTTAGCCGCGCTTGGGCTTCAGGACAAGGGCCGTGTTGCGCTCATGCCTCCTTCAGACGGGCCCAGGCGGCGCGGTAGCGGGCCAGGCGCTCGGCCTCCCTGGGGCCCACGGCCGTCAGCCGGCGCACGTCCATGTTGTCCTCCAGGTCGGCCAGCTTCACCCGGCGCGCCAGCGGGTGAGGGCGCACCCGCTCGATGAAGGCCTCGTAATTCTCGCCCTCGCGCTTGGTCAGACACTCCAGCGCGAAGAGCACCTCCTGGGGGTAGCCCAGCTGGCGCAGGCGCTCCAGGGTGTAGGGCGTGTCCTCCACCACGTCATGGAGCACGGCCGCCATCCGCTCGGCCTCCGTGTCCAGGCGCATCATGACTCTGAGCGGGTGAAGGATGTAGGTCTGCCCCGCCTTGTCGCGCTGGCCCTTATGGGCCTGCACGGCGAGGGCGATGGCATCTTCCAGGGTGGGCATGGGCAACCTCCGGGCGGACAGCATCCCGCGCCGGGGTGCCTTTCACCAGAGGTCCTTCTTGCCCCGCAGCGCCTTCTTGGTGCCCTCGCGCTTCTTGGTCTCCAGGCGGCGCTTCTGCGAGCCCTTGGAGGGCTTGGTGGCCCGGCGCACCTTGGGCACGAAGGTGAGGGCCTCGAGCCCCTCGCGCAGCCGGTCCAGCGCCACGCCCTTGTTCTGCACCTGACTGCGGCGCTCGGTGGCGGTGACGGACAGCTCGGTGGGAGGGTGCGTCAGGCGCACCCCGCTAGCGGTGGTGTTGCGGTGCTGGCCGCCGGGGCCCGAGGCGATGAAGTACTCCACCTCGCACGCCTTGAGCAGGGCCTCGTCGTCGAGCGCGAGGGCCTGCAGGGCGGCCTGCCGGCGTGTGGGGTTGGTGCTCATGGCGGCCAGCACTCTAGCCGTAACTCAGCCCGCCTTGCGCGAGGCCGGAGCGGCTTCCACCACGATATCGCCGCGCGTGGTGCCGACGATCTCGAACAGCTCCTGCTGCTCGCGCTCGGGGACCTTGAACTGGTCCAGCACCGCCTTGAAGTGGCCGGCGAAGGTGTCCCACTCGGCGGCGGTGATCTTCAGGTGGTCGTGCGAGTCCTTCATCGCCTTGCCGGTGTAGCGCTGCGGGCCGCCGGTGGCCATGCACACCATCTCGGTGACCAGGTACTTGAAGCCGGCCGGGGGCACGCGGTGGTGCGCCTCGTCCACGAGCTTGTTCGCGTTCAGCTCCGGGCACGCCATGATGCGGTCGATGAACACATCCACCACGGCGGCGATGGCATAAACGCCACCCAGGCGCTCGTACAGAGAGGTAGTCGGGGGGTTACTCATGTCGCGGACACTCCATTAGAGGTAGCCAGTGGGAGTCCGTCCCCCGCGGGCGTGAGCGGCACGATACGCCATCGTATCCCCCAGGCTGCCTGCCTCTGGGTAAGGCCTGCAGCCGTGCAGGGTCATGGACGCCCGCCCCCTCAGCGGGCCCATAGGCCCGGAGCCTGACCCGCGTGGGCGCCCCCGCCACACTCTCATTGAGAGCCAGGCATTCTCATTTTGAGACGGTTTTGAGGGGCTTCGGGATTGGCTTCGCGTGATTACAGGGGTTTAGCCAGTGGCAAGGGGATTGCTCTAGAGGAAGGCATGAAGCGAGAGAAGACCCAGGGCCTGCTGAGCCGGCGGCAGGTCTCCGGTGGGCTGTTGGCCGGCGCGACAGGGCTGGTGGGGGGCACGCTGCTGGCGCGGCCTCTGGTCTCCACTGCCGGTGAAACCCCTCAGCAACGCAATGGAAAGGAGCACCCGATGATCACCCTTCGCCCTTCGCAGGAGCGCGGCCACGCCAACCACGGCTGGCTGGATACGTACCACTCGTTCTCGTTCGCGGATTACCACGACCTGGAGCACATGGGCTTTCGCAGCCTGCGCGTCATCAACGAGGACTACGTGGCGCCGCGCCGGGGCTTTGGCACGCACCCGCACCGGGACATGGAGATCATCACCTACGTGCTGGGCGGGCAGGTGGAGCACAAGGACAGCATGGGCACCACGGCCATCATCCGGCCTGGCGAGGTGCAGCGGATGAGCGCGGGCACGGGCGTGCTGCACAGCGAGGTGAACCGCTTCGACGAGCAGCTGCACATGCTGCAGATCTGGATCCTTCCGGAGAAGCGCGGCCTGCAGCCGGGCTACGAGCAGAAGGCCTTCAGCGAGCAGGAGCGCCAGGGGCGGTTCCGGGTGGTGGCCTCGCCGGACGGGCGGGACGGCTCGGTGACGGTGCACCAGGACATGACGCTGCTCAGCACCCTGCTGGGCAAGGGCGAGAAGGCCGAGTACACGCTGAAGCCGGGCCGCCACGCCTGGGTGCAGCTGGCCCGGGGCTCGGGCACGCTCAACGGCACGCCGATCAAGGCGGGTGACGGAGCCGCCGTGTCCGAGGAGAGCACGCTGGTGCTCACCGCCAGCGAGCCCATCGAGGCGCTGCTGTTCGACATGGCGTGATCAGGCGTACGCGCGCAGGAAGTAGATTCGCGGACCATTGAGCTCGGCGATCGTTCCCATGAAGACGCTCGGTCCTTGAGGCCCGTATTCACGATTCCGGGCGGCCTGTAGAATCCTGCCCAAAGCAGTGGAGGATTCCATGACCACGCCGATCTCTTCCCGCCCCCCGCTCCGGCCCGCCCAGGCGACCGAGGCTTCCACCCCCAGCGCTCCCGCGGCCCGCGCCACCGAGCGCGCCCCGCAGGGCCCGGTGGACGTGTTCGCGCCTGGCGCGGTGTCCGCCACCGGCACCCGCCCGGCCGACGGACTGAAGGCCTACGAGGAGCTGAGCGCGACGCAGAAGAGCCTGCTGGGCGCCAACGGCGAGGCGCTCTACGCGGGCCTCAGCTCGAAGCAGCGCGGCGTGTTCCTCTTGATTACGCAGCGGCTGGAGAAGAACGGCGTGGACCTGAGCGGACTGCAGCTCAAGGGCGGCGCCGAGGGCATTCGCGGCAGCAACCTGCGCTTCGATCTGCTCTTCGAGCCGAACCCCGAGGCCATGGCGCGCTTCAAGGGCAGCATCCAGGACGCGGTGAAGGCGGGGAAGTTCACCCAGGACAAGGTCTCCTCGGTGTTCCACAAGGGCATGAGCGACTGGGGCGTGCGTGAGAACCGCGCCAAGTACGCCATGCAGATCGGCTTCGGCCCCGAAGGGGCCTTCGTGGACATGGACCGCTACAACCCCAGGCAGGGCGGCTTCTGGAACCACGTGAAGCACTGGGGCGAGATCATCACCCCAGGCAACATGAACCCCGTGAAGGTGGCGCCCGACATGGGCGAGGACATCTCCAGCAGGCTGCCCCCCGCCCAGAAGTAGCGGAGCTCAGCGCTTCGAGCGGCTGGTGCTGGAGCGGCTACGGCTCGAGGTGCTCTTGGCGCGGCCGCGGCTGGCGGTGCTCTTGCCGCGCGAGCTGCTGGTGGAGCGCGAGCGGGTGCCGGTGCTCTTCTTCCGGGCCGTCTTGCCCGCGGCGGAGCGGCGGGGCTTGGCCTTCGTCTTCGTCTCTCCGGCCTTGCTGCGCTCCTTGTTGACGGTGCGCGCGGCAAGCTGCTCGGCGCGAGACTCGCTGGCGCCACGCGCGCGGGCGGCGTCCTTGATGTGCTTGTACTGGCGCTTGCGCTTGGGGTTGGTCAGGCCACGAGGGGGCATGCATTCTCCTGTCAACGAGGGACAATTCCCTCGATGCAAGGTGATCCCCACGGTGCCGCTTGTCAGCCCGCCCTCACCGGAAGTCGCAGGGCGTGATCACCCTCGGACAGGGCGGCAGTCGGGCACCGGACAGGCCGCGGCCCCAACGTCCGCCATTGCACGGGCGCGGCGGGTCGATTAGGGCGCAAGACCTTGCGCGCACGGAGGAACACATGGTGCTGAAGATCGTTCAAACGGGAGAGCCGGTGTTGCGGCAGCCGGCCCGGGAGCTGACGCCCGAGGAGATCGCCAGCCCGTATATCCAGGGGCTCATCGCGTTCATGCGCGACACGATGCGCGATGCGCCCGGCGTGGGGCTCGCGGCGCCGCAGGTGGGCGTGGGCGTGCGCCTGGTGGTGATCGAGGATCGGCCCGAGTACCAGGCCGGCATCCCCCCGGCGGAGCTGGCCCTGCGGGAGCGCAAGCCCGTGGACTTCCACGTGCTCATCAACCCGCGGCTGGTGGTGGAGGACCCCACGCCCGCGGAGTTTCACGAGGGCTGCCTGAGCGTGAACGGCTTCGCGGCGCTGGTGCCCCGGGCCCGCGGCGTGCGCGTGGAGGCGCTCGATGAGCAGGGAGAGCCCGTCAGCTTCTCGGCGCAGGGCTGGTACGCGCGGATTCTCCAGCACGAGGTGGACCACCTCAACGGCACGCTCTACATCGACCGGATGGAGTCGCGCAGCTTCACCTCCGCCGAGAACCACCGCCGGCACTGGGCCGGGCGCACGGTGGCCCAGGTGCGCGAGGCGCTCGGGTTGCCCGAGCGCCCCTGACGCGCACCCGCGCCGCTACTTACTTCTGCTTGCCCTGCTCCTTGGTCCAGGAGTCCTTCAGCGTCACCGTGCGGTTGAACACGGGCTTGCCGGGCTGCGAGTCCTTGGGGTCCACGTAGAAGTAGCCCAGGCGCTCGAACTGGTAGCGCGACTCGGGCTTGGCGTCCGCCAGCATGGGCTCCACGCGCGCGGTGGTGAGGACCTCCAGGGAGTGGGGGTTCAAGAACGCCTTGAAGTCCTTGTCCTTGTCCTTGTCCGGCTGCTCCACCGAGAACAGCCGCTCGTAGAGCCGCACCTCCGCGGTGGGCGCGTTGCCCGGCACCCAGTGCAGCGTGCCCTTCACCTTGCGCCCGTCCGGCGAGTCTCCGCCGCGCGTGGCCGGATCATACGTGCAGCGCAGCTCCACCACGTTGCCCTGCTCGTCCTTGATGACCTTCTCGCACTTGATGAAGTACGCCGAGCGCAGGCGCACCTCCTTGCCCGGTGACAGGCGGAAGAAGCCCTTGGGGGGCACCTCCTGGAAGTCCTCCGCTTCGATGTACAGCTCGCGCGAGAACGGCACCTGGCGCGTGCCCAGCTCCGGCTTGGACGGGTGGTTGGCCACCTCGAGCTGCTCCGTCTGGCCCTCGGGGTAGTTCTCGAGGACGACCTTGATCGGCCGCAGCACCGCCATGGCGCGCGGCGCGTGCTCGTTCAGGTCCTCGCGGATGCACAGCTCCAGCACGCTCATGTCGATCCAGCTGTCCGTCTTGCTCACGCCGATGCGCGTGGCGAAGTCACGGATGGCCGCGGGCGTGTAGCCGCGCCGCCGCAGGCCGCTGATGGTGAGCATGCGCGGGTCATCCCACCCGGACACCAGCTTCTCGGTCACCAGCTGCAGCAGCTTGCGCTTGCTCATCACCGTGTAGGTGAGCTTCAGCCGCGCGAACTCGTACTGGAACGGCCGGCCCCCCTTGATGAGGTTGTCGACGATCCAGTCGTACAGCACCCGGCGGTTCTCGAACTCCAGCGTGCAGATGGAGTGGGTGATGCCCTCGATCGAGTCCGACAGGCAGTGGGCGAAGTCGTACAGCGGGTAGATGCACCACTTGTCGCCCGTGTTGTGGTGGTGCGCGTGGCGGATGCGGTAGATGGGCGGATCGCGCAGCACCGGGTTGGGCGACGTCATGTCGATCTTCGCCCGCAGGGTGTGCTTGCCGTCGGGGAACTCGCCGGCGCGCATGCGCGCGAACAGGTCCAGGTTCTCCTCGACGGAGCGGTTGCGGTACGGGCTGTCACGGCCCGGCGTGTTGAAGTCGCCGCGGTACTCGCTGATCTCGTCCGCCGTGAGGCTGCACACGTACGCCTTGCCCTGCTTGATGAGCTCGACGGCGAAGTTGTACAGCTGCTCGAAGTAATCCGAGGCGAAGTACTTCCGTTCATCCCAGCTGAAGCCCAGCCACTTCACGTCCCGCTCGATGGACTGGACGTAGTCAGTGTCCTCGGTGAGCGGGTTGGTGTCGTCCAGGCGCAGGTTCGTCTTGCCGCCGTACTGCTGCGCGAGCCCAAAGTTCAGGCAGATGGACTTCGCGTGGCCGATGTGGAGATAGCCGTTGGGCTCGGGCGGAAAGCGGGTGTGCACACGGCCGGCGTGCTTGCCGGTCCGCTTGTCCTCCTCGATGATCTCCTGGAGGAAGTTCTGACCCTGGGTTTCACTGGTCGTCGTCATGGGGGCGCATCCTCTTGGAGCTTCCCAGCGTCGGCAAGGGGCTGTGTGCCCCGCGGGTAGGGGAGAGTCGACACCTGGGAAGGCCAGTTTCAGAGAACCCCTGGAAAAGGCGCTTCCTTCCCAGGGGAAACTTCACTGTAGGTGTATGCAGGCAGAGGGGCAGGCGGGCCCCGCGCCACGCAGCGGCGGACGCCGTGGAGGGTTACAAGTACGGTCATGAACCGTACAGGTAGTGCCGTGCTCCCGCTTCACTCTGGAAAGGTGCCCCCCTGGCTCTCGTCGCGCATGGCGCGGCTGGGGCGGGTGATGGTGGAGGCCCTGGTGCTGCACTATGGCCGCCAGGAGGTGCTGCGTCGGCTCTCGCACCCGTTCTGGTTCCAGGCGCTGGGCTGCGTGATGGGCATGGACTGGCACTCCTCGGGCGTCACCACCACGGTGTTCGGCGCGCTCAAGCGGGGCCTGGCGCCCGTGGAGCGGGAGCTGGGGCTGCACTTCTGTGGCGGCAAGGGCGCAGAGTCCCGCCGCACGCCCGACGAGCTGCTGGCGCTGGGAGAGCGGTTCGGCCTGGAGGCCCAGGCGCTCGTCCGGGCCAGCAAGCTGACGGCGAAGGTGGACAGCGCGGCGGTGCAGGATGGCTTCGAGCTGTACATGCACGGCTTCGTCGTCGCCGATGACGGGGCCTGGGCCGTGGTGCAGCAGGGGATGAACGTGGAGACCCACGAGGCCCGGCGCTACCACTGGCTCTCCGAGGGGCTCCAGAGCTTCGTGGAGACGCCTCACGCGGCCATCGACGGGCCGCCCCAGGGCGTCATCGTCAACCTCACGGACGCACGGGCCCGGCTGGCCCGGCAGGCCCAGGTGGAGCTCGTCTCCGAGGGGCCGGACCAGGTGCTGGGCACCCTGCGCAAGCTGCGCGAGGAGCCTCAGGCGCAGCTGGCCCTGCCCGAGCTGCGGATGCCGGACCATCACGCGGTGACCCGCAAGGACGTGTTCCTGCGCCGGCTCCATGGGACGCTGGCCGCCGCGGCCGAGCAGGGCCCGAAGGACTTCGCGGACGTGCTGCTCACCCCGGGCGTCGGCGCGAGGACCGTGGAGGCCCTGGCCAGCGTGGCGGAAGTGCTTCATGGCGCGCCCTACCGCTTCTCGGATCCCGCGCGCTTCTCCTTCGCTCACGGGGGGAAGGACCGGACCCCGTACCCGGTGCGGCTGGACGTCTACGACTCGACCCTGCGGGTGCTGCGCGAGGCCGTGGACGCGGCGAAGCTCGGCCAGGAGGAGAAGCTGTCCGCCATCCGTGAGCTGGACCGGCAGGCCCGCCTGCTCGAGGGCTCTGCCACGGGGCCCTCCTTCGAGGAACTGGTGGCCTCGGGGGGCGAAGAGGACTCAGCGCAGCCCGGCGCGACGGCCGAGCTCTTTCGCTAGCTCGCGCAGCTCCTCGACGCCTGGGGCGCCGGGGCTGGTGTCGAACACCACCTCGTAGCCCAGCCCCGCCTGGTTGATCGCCTCCGAGCGGGGAATGCGCATGCGCAGCACCGGGACGGTGGACTCCTTGAGCACCGCCTCCATGGCGTCATTGGTGGCCGTGGTGCGGCGATCCCACAGGTTGACCACCGCCACGATTTGTCCGCCCTCCTCACGCACGTCTCGGAAGGCGGTTTCAATCTCTCCCAGCCCCTGCAGCGCGAAGGCGCCGGTGGGCACGGGCGCCACCACCACGTCGGCGTGGTTGAGCACCGCCTCGGTGAAGGCGCCCAGGCTCGGCGGCGTGTCGGCGATGATGACGTCCGGCGTCCAGCTCAGCGTCTTGAGCGCCTTGGGGACCGCCTGCAGGCGGTGGCCCCACTGGAACAGCTCGCGCTCCTGGGCCGCCATGCGCGGGTGCGCCCGGGCGATGAAGAGGTTGGGGCGCTTGGGCGAGGCCACCACCACCTCGTCCAGCTTGTGGCGGGGGCGCGGGCCGAACGCGTCACCCACGCACGGAGCGTCCCCGGGCTCCAGGCCCAGCACCAGCGAGGCGTGGGCCTGCGGATCGAGGTCCAGCAGCAGCACCCGGTGCCCGGCGTCCGCCAGGGCAGCGGCAACGTGGACGCAGAGGGTGGTCTTTCCGACTCCGCCCTTGATGGTGGAGAACGCGATCATCGGCATGGCCCCCCGACCTATACCGCATCAGGGCACGTCTACCGAGCGTCCACCAAATGGAGGGTTCGCCATGATCGCCTGGGCCAGACGATCAGTGAAGGCCTGGCCCTCCCGCGCGTAGGCGGCCGCCTCGCTCTCGTCCAGCCGCACCCTCACCGCGGACATGGCGAACCCCCCGACCACCACCTCGATGGCCAGGGTACCGCTCGCCTCCCGCACCAGCTTGTAGAGGAGTGGGCTGCGCAGCAGCACCTCCTCGCCGCTCATTGCACCTGCTCGACCTGGGCCTGGGCCACCGGCGCGTTGAGCACCATCACCTCGGGCACTCCTCCGGAGGTGTAGCCGCCGAACTTGAAGCAGTCCGTGTCCTCGGGGCTCGTGCACTTCCACACGCCCGGATCACTCTCCACCGGCAGGCGCACGCACACACCCGCCGCGTCCAGGTCCAGCGTCATCATCCGCAGCGGCCCCTCGAAGTTCTTCGCCGGCAGGCCCAGCGCCTTGCCCAGCGCCGCCGGATCATGCTTGCCGTCGGTCATCGACGCCTGGACCGCGCCCTGGATGACGGGCGTGGGCGCCGCGAACAGGTAGCAGGCCGTCTCGTTGCAGCGGCCGAAGTTCTTCGCGTTCGTCTCCACGACGAACGACTGATAGGCGCTCTCCTTCATCAGCCACGACACCTTCCGATCCGGGAAGTTCCTGGCCAGGTGCTGCTCGATGCTCCACGGGCTGGCCTGCTGATCCGCCTGCTGGGAGAGCTGCGCCTGGGTGGCATCGCATCGCTCGATGACAGGCGTGGGCGCGGGGGTGGGGGCAGCCTGGGTGGTCGCGCAGCCGGACACGGCCAGCGCGCAGAGGACCGAGAGGAGCAGGTTCGTCTTCATCTTCATGTTCATCAGAGCCTCGTGCGTCGAATGGTTACGAAGGAGGAGTCGTTCTCACCGCTGAGCCAGTAGAGCATCTCGCCATCCGTGAGCAGCGAGCGGGGGCGCACCTGCTCCTTGGCGAAGGCCCTGGGCTCTCCCCCCGACAGTGGCATCGTGCGGATGGCGCCGCACTCGTACCGGGAGCCTTCTCCGTCGAGCCCTCCGCCCGAGAGCCCCTTACCTGCGTCCGCGAAGTACACCGTGTCCCCTGCGATGGCGAGCCCGTTCACGGCGTTGTCGAAGTAGATCTTCAGCAGCTGCGGCATGGTGTCGCCCAGCGGCGCCCGGAAGAAGGAATCGCTCTGGAGGTACACCAGGTCCTGCTCCAGCAGGACGAAAGCGTCGGGAGCGAAGTCCGCCAGCGCGGCGGTCTCCAGGTTGCCGCCCGTCTTGGCAACCCGGGAGATCCACACTTCGCGCCCCATGATTCCGGGCGGAGTGCCCCGGTCGGCAACGAAGTACACGTGCGTGGCTGTCACCTGCACGTCCCTCAGCCGGGTGAGGTTCGAGGCCAGCGCTACCGGCGTGCCACTGCCGTCCTTCGGCCGCGACCAGAGGACACCGTCCGTCGTCGAGCCCGAGGTGCTGTTGCCGTTCGGCTGCTCGTTGCTGGTGGTGTAGTAGAGCGTGTCTGCATCCACGGCGAAGGCGTAGACGCGATCTCTCACCAGCGTCTGCACCGTGCCTCCGGTCTTGGGCATCCGGCGCACCTCCGCGCAGGGAGGTGAGAAGCCCGGCTGGCTGCACGTCTCCAGCCAGTACACGTGGGTGGCGTCCACGCTCAGCCGGGGAAAGGGGAAGGCCTCCTGCTCCACGCTCTCATAGAGCCGCTCGGGCTCGCCTCCGCTCTTCGCCTTGCGCCAGACATGCCCAAACTGAAGCTGTCCGGGCCCGCTCGAGGCCGTCCAGTAGACGGCCTCTTCGTCCACGGCGATGGCCCCGATCGGATGCGAGCGAGCCACCACTTCTCCCTCGGGCTCGCAGCTATCTTCGAAATTGAAACAGCCCCCCAGCGCTCCAGACAGCCCGAGCACCACGGCCGCTACCCACGTGCTGCGCTTCATCTGTTCCTCCCCCGGCCCTTGGCTGCCAGTAAAGCACGTCGCGACGTGAAGTGCGTGTCGCGCGAGTCTGGCGAAGCCCGCTCAGGGGGAGAGCACCTCGAGCCGGCCGATGCCGAGCTCGGTGCGGCGCACCACGTCGTTGCCAAGCTTGTCGCGCATGGCCGCGTTGAAGGCGGCACCCAGGCTGGCGCCGTCGAAGATGAGGCCCGGGCTGGAGGAGGCCAGGCTCAGCCGCAGGGTAAAGAGCACGGCGCCCGCGGGGACGGCGGTGTCACTGGCCACCGCGCCCGTGCCGGAGGCCTTCTGGCTCTGCACCGCGGTGAGGATGCCCTGCATGGGGCCGGAGAGGGGCAGGGCCGCCCTGGCCGCGACGGGGTTGCTGCCCGCGGGCAGCGCGGTGCCCGGCACCAGGGAGTCGAGCCGCACGCGGTTGAGGTCCACCGGCAGGTTGAAGCCCACGCCGTAGCCGGTGAGGTTCTCGTTGGCCACCAGGTCGAGCACCAGCAGGGTGTCGGTGGAGGCCGCGTTGCGCAGCAGGCGCAGCTTGCCGGTGGTGGGAGCCGTGTAGACGAGCCGGGCCTGGACGACGTCGAACCGCCCGCTCTCGGTGGACAGCAGCCCCGGGCTGGTGGTGGCGAGCGTGTAGCCGGTGCCCGCCGTGCCGAGCCGGAGGTCCGCGAAGGTCGCCACGCCCGCGGTGGCATTCACGGTGAGGGTGCCGCTCAAGGTGGCCGCGGTGGGGTTGTTGCCGAGGGCCACGCTGATCGGCCCGGTGAAGCCGGTGGCGAGGTTGTCGAAGGCGTCCAGGGCGCGCACCTGGGTCTCGGGGCCCAGCGGGGCGTTGAGCACCGAGCGCGTGGCGGGCTGGCGCAGAAAGGCGAGGCGGGAGGCGGCGGCGGCCTGCACGGTGAAGCGCGGGCCCACCGCGCCCGGCGTGCCAGCCACGGAGGCGCGCAGCGAGTAGCCGGGGGCGGCCTTGCGGAGCACCAGGTTGGTGAAGGAGGCCACGCCCGCCACGGTGTCGGCGACGAGGGTGCCCGTAAGGGCGTCGGCGCCGGGGTTGGTCTCCAGGGAGAGGGTGACGCGGCCGGTGGAGAGGTTGCCGAAGGCGTCGCGCACCTGCACGGCCACCGCGGGGCTGAAGGGCACTCCGGCGGTGACGGAAGGGGGCTGCGTCTGGAAGACGACGGCCACCGGGCCCGAGGCGGAGATGGCGAACGGGGTGCTCGTCGCCACCAGCGCTCCGGAGGTGGCGCGCAGGGTGTAGCCGCTGGCCGCCTTGTTCACGAAGAGGTTGGGGAAGACGGCCACGCCCGCGGCCGCCGCCACGGTCGTCCTGCCGAAAAGCCGCCCGTTGCCGGGGTTGGAGTCCAGCTCCAGAGTGACGCTGGCCGTCGAGCGCGTCTGGTTGTCGAACGCGTCCAGCAGCCGCACCTGGATGTTAGGGGAGAAGGACACGCCCGCGGTGCCGTTGGACGGCTGGACGCCGAAGAGGAGCTGGGCTGGCTCGGCGGGGATGACTTCGAACGCGGCGGAGGTGGCGTTGCCCAGCGCCTGGCTCGTGGCGGTGAGGGTGTAGCCGCGGGTGGCCTTGCGCAGCGTCAATGTGGTGAAGCGCGCCACGCCGTCCACGGTGTCCAGCGCCAGGGTGCCGGTGAGGGTGTCATTGCCCGGGTTGGCGCCCAGCGCCACGGTAATTCGAGCGGTGACGGGGACGGTGTTGCCGAACGCGTCCTGCACGGCGATCTCCATGGGCGCCAGCGCCGCCCCCGCAGTGGCCGTCGCCGGCTGCGCGATGAAGCCAATGCGGACCGGGGTGCTGGGGCTTACGTCGAAGGCCGCGCTGGTGGCGCCCTGGAGCCCCCCGGCCGCGGCCCGCAGGGTGTAGCCCGTGCCGGCCTTGTCGAGCCGCACGTTCGAGAAGGTGGCCACGCCCGCCACCGTGCTCGCCGAGAGCGTCCCGCTCAAGGTGGCGTTGCCCGGGTTGGAGCCGAGCGTGAGGGTGATGGTCGCCGTGGCCTCGGTCGTCGCGTTGCCCTGGCGGTCCCGCAGCGTCACGGTGATGGTGGGGGCCACCGGCTCACCGGCTGTCACGTTGGAGGGCTGCGCCACGAAGGCCAGCGCCGCGGGCGCGCCGGGCTTCACCCGGAAGTTCTGGCTCTGCACGGAGGACAGGCCCGGAGAGCGGAAGGTGAGGCTGTACTCGCCCACCGTCTCGAGCCGGAGATCCGAGAACACGGCCACGCCGCCCACCAGAGGCACGTTGGTGGAGCCAGTCAGCGTGGCGCCGGTGCCACCGGTGAGCTCCGCGGTGACCCGGCCCGGCGTCTCGCTCCGGGGATTGCCGAAGGCGTCCGAGGCCACCACCCTCACCGCGGGGGCGATGGGACTATCTATGGTGGCGTCTGCCGGCTGGCTGACGATGCTCAGCGCGCTGGCGGGGCCCGCGGAGAGGGTGAACGAAGCGCTGAGCTTCCGGAGCGAGCCCTTGCGCGCCTCGAAGACGTAGCCCGTCCCCGCCCGGTTCAGGGTGATGCCCTTGAACGTGGCCACACCGCCCTCGAGGGGCGCCTGCAGCTCGTTGAAGGTGACGCCTGGAGGTGCGCTCACCAGCGCCAACGTGACGCGCTCGCCCGGCTCGTCCACGGGCGTGCCCGCCGAGTTCTGGAGCTGAACCTCGATGTCCACCAGCGCCGTGCCCGCCACCGTGCTCGACGGCTGCCGGGTGAAGACCAGCTGCTGGACGTTCGACTGAGGCTGAGGCGGAGGCGGGGGAGGATCGTCACAGGCGGCGAGCGCGAGGCCCGCCACCAGCGCCAGGCTCAGCAGCTTCAGGGAAGGGCGGCTCACGGGCGGCCTCCGAAGCGCGACAGGAGCTGTTCCAGGTCCTGCTCGTCGATGGTGTTCACCGTGCCCTGCAGATCCTGGTTCCAGTCATAGAAGGGCGCCACGGTGGTGGCCGGCGTGGTGCCCAGGCGGTTGGCCGTGGCCAGCACATCCAGGAAGTCGATCTGCTGGTTGCGATCCCAGTCCCCGGTACCCGGCACGCCCTTGGCGGCCGTGGCGGACGGATAAATCTCCCACAGGCCCCGGCCAAACGTGGCCGCCCGCATCAGCGCTCCCGTCTGGCTGATGAAGAGATCCGTCACCCTCACCATGGGCATGCCGCGGCCGAAGCGCTCCCAGGTGGCTCCGCCGTTGGTGGTGCGGTAGACGCCCAGGTCCGTGCCCACGTAGAGCGTGGCGTTGGTGGTGTCTCCCGGATCGTAACGCACCACGTGGATGGCCACGTTGGGCAGGTCCTGCCCCGTACTGTTGCCCTTGAGCGCCCGCCACGTCGCGCCTGCGTTGTCGGTGAGGAACAGGTGGCCCAGCGCCGCGGGGACCGGCGTGCCCGCCTCCGTCACTGTCGCCGCGCTGGAGGCCACGTACATCTGGCCCGCGGGCCTGCCGGTGGGGCCCGG
The DNA here is from genome assembly GCA_035296065.1 of Myxococcaceae bacterium. Lineage (GTDB taxonomy): Bacteria > Myxococcota > Myxococcia > Myxococcales > Myxococcaceae > DATHBR01. The sequence continues at coordinate 103,105 of DATHBR010000059.1, forward strand.
CGGGAAGTCCAGGGACGAGGTGAACGTCACCCGCTCCGCGTCGGTGATGCCGCCGCTGGCATCCAGGTCCACGCCCAGCGGTGCGCTGAGCTGCCAGGTGCACGTGGTGGGATCCGCAGACAGGGGACAGTTGGTGGTGATGCGGAACCGGCCATCGTCGAGGCCCGCGCCGTAGAGCCCGTCCACATTCGTGGAGGCCACCACGAAGCGGTGCAATTGGTCCACGGTGCACGCCCCCGAGCCATTGGTGACGGAGGTGTTGCCCAGCAGCCGCCAGACCTTGTCCTCGGCCGCGCGCTGGGCGGGATCTCCGATGAGGCGGTAGACGCCAAAGTCGGTGACGTGCAGCACCGCCGGATCCCCCGAGGCCGTCGGGATGGTCGCCAGCGAGGTGAAGAAGGGCGGGAAGTCACTCTCACACGCGAGCGGCCCATCCAGCAGCGGGCTGTCGAAGGACCAGTTCTCGCCCCGGTTGCAGTCCTTCGTGTCCGGATCGCAGTAGCGCGGCACATACGGCGACGAGGACCAGTACACGGTGTTCGTCGTCGTCCGCGAGACGACGGCCGCGTGCCCATCGCCCCCGATGACCTGGTTGAACGTCGTCGGCGCCGCGCCGGGGGCCGTGTCGCGGAAGCGGGTGCCCGTGTCCTGGGCGCCGCCGTACGTCACGTACGCATCTCCCGTCACCGGATCTCCCGAGGCCACCGAGTAGAACTGGTGCGAGACGATGCCCCGGTTGGGGAAGCTCCAGGACACCGTCTCCTGAGAGGGAGGGCTCGGATTGAAGACGTCATACGAGGCGAACAGCCCGCCCGCCGTGCCGGCGATGACCTGGTAGCCGCTCGCCAGCCGCACCACCGTCAGCTTCTGCCAGTCCGCGTGCACATACGGCAGCCGGCCCTGGGCCGTCTCTCCGCGGCCGCTGATGGGCAGCCAGTGGGAGATGTTCTCCCAGACGGGATTGGCCGACAGCCCGTTGAGCGTGCGCACGCCGCACGAGCTGCCGCCCACCACCACATGCGCGTCATTGGCGGGATCCACCGCGATGGCGGCGTTGAACCAGGCCTGGCCTCCGTTGACGTCCACGTCCAGGCAGTCGGACTGCTCCGGATCCGCCGGCAGCGTGGTGTTGCCCAGCGTCCCGGTGATGTCCACGAAGGTGCCGCCCGAGTCCACCGAGCGCCAGTAGCCCGCGCCCGAGTACTCGAGCGCCGAGGCGATCTGCCCGTAGATCACCGTCTGGGGCTCCGCGCCCGCCGAGGGCGTTCCCGCCGCCAGCGTGATTCGGCCCGCGGCCACATTGGGCAGCCGGCCCGCGGCCTTGCGTGAGCTCCAGCTCGCTCCCGCGTCGGTGCTGATCCAGATGTCCCCCGGCGTCGTCTCGTCGCCCGCGCCGGGGCCCGGGGGCGGGGTGCCAGGCGCCGGAGCGTAGACGCCGCTGAGCGCCCAGCGGCTCACGCCTCCCACCGCGCCCGTGGGCACGATGCTCCAGATGGCCTCGGACACCTGCGCTCCGGCGTTGGGCAGGTCCACCCGCACGAAGCTCTGCCCGGCATTGGTGGAGCGGAACAGCCCCACGTCCGTGCCCGCCAGCACGATGTTGGAGTTGAGCGGATCCACCGCCAGCACGCGGATGCTCGAGGCCCCCGGGAGCGTTACCGGCGCGGACCACGCGGCTCCACCCGTCGTCGTCTTGACGACCTGGCCTCCGGGCACGTCGAACGCATCACCCAGGCCGGCATACAGCGTGTCCGGCAGGCGCGGGTCCATCGCCAGCGCGCCAATGGCCAGGTTGGGCAGCGTCTCCGCGATGGGGTACCAGCGCGGATTGGGCGCGCTGAACTCGAACGTCTTCCAGATGCCGCCGCCCGCGGTGGACGTGTAGACGATGTTCGGCTGAGTGGGGTGCACCGCGATGCCGGTGGTGCGCCCGGAGTCCACCTGGGAGTAGACGCCCCCGTTGTACTGGAAGCGCGCGTCGGTGGGACCCAGGTTCACCCACTCGAGCCCCTGCACGGCCGCGAGCTGGGCAGTGTCCTGGGGCATCAGGTGGGCCCACCGCTGGGCCTCTTCCCGGACAAGCTCCAGCCGCTGCGCGGCCAGCTCCGGGGAGCGCGGGCCATACCGGGCTCGCCAGGCGGCGGAGCGCTCTCGGGGGTTGCTCCGCTCCGCCTCCGGGGGGGCGGAGGGTGCCGAGACAGCGGCCGCGCCAAGACAGATCGACAGGCCCACCAGCAGGCGTTTGCGGGCGCTCAAGGGCTCTCCTTTACAGCGGATGCTCTTCAGGGGAGCCAGACTCTAGAGGTGGGGCTTGGGCAGGGGCAACGGCCGGGGCGGGGCTACGCCCTGGTTGCCTGCTCAGCCGGGGATGCGGGAGAGCGCCGCGTCGAAGAGCACCGTCTCCAGGCGGTCCTGGTCGTACTCGGACATGCCTTCGAAGGAGAACGAGAGCCGGTAGTTGCCGATCTGCTTCTTCGAGGCCACCACCCGGGCCCGCCCGATGATGGGGTCCATGCCGTCCGGCATGCGCAGCGTGTAACCCACCAGCTCGCTGTCGGAGGGCACCTTGGCCAGCACCACCGAGAAGCCGCCGCGCGACACGTCCAGCGTCAGCGCCCGGACGATGCCCGAGGCGAGGCTGAGTTCGATCTGCATCGCCTGCGCCACGCGGAACGTGGTGCGCGCCATCTCGCCCGGCTTGAGCGTCATCCCCTGCGCCGCCGTCAGCGCCCGCGCGAACTGCTCACGCGCGGAGAGGTAGAGCTTCTTCTCCTCCTCGTTGAGCTGCTTCTGGCGGGCGCGCTTGTGAAGGACTCGGAACTCCTGGAGCCATGCGTTGATGCTCATGGCCATGATGCTATGCGGCACTGCCCGGGGAGTGCACCTTCCCAGCCGTACCACTTCGGGGCAGCGCTTCGGATTGGGTGCTCCATTTCGGAGCAGGGGGGCGCGCCCCCGGGGCGCAGATCCGCGAAATTCCTGAAAGCACCCCTCGGCATCCGGGCTGCAATGGGGCCAGGGCATCCCCTCCGGAGGCTCCATGCCCGTTGCTGGCCCGCTGATCGTCCCCGACCCCCGCCCTGTCCCCCCGGTGCTCCTGCTGGGCGCCGGGGCGCTGCTGCTGGCCGGCCTCGTCATCCGCACCCTGCGCCGCCGGCGCGGCCGTGGCTCCAGCCGGAGCGCGGCGGGCCCCAGCGCCATCGTCCTGGGCTCGTGGCGGCCGGCGTCGGCCCGGGGGGTGGGGAGGCTCGAGGCTCCCCTGGAGACGCTGCGCCGGGTGCCCGAGCCGGTGCCGGTGGCGCGCACGCGGTTCGAAGAAGGCGCACAAAAGAGAGGACGCGCCGCGAAAAAGCGGCCGTAATCCGCCCGCGCGCCACCTGGGCCGCGCGGGAGGACTGGATGTCGAAGTCGCTGCCGAAGACGAAGCGCACCCGGGAGGACGTGCTCTCGGAGCTGCGGGCGATGCACGCGGATGACGCGCGGTGGAAGGACGGCCGCACCTTCAGCCTCGTGTACTACGTGGACGAGGAGCACTCGCGGCTGCTGCGCGAGGCGTACGGCGAGTTCATGGCGGAGAACGGGCTGTCGCCCATCGCCTTCCCCTCGCTGCGGCGCATGGAGTGCGAGGTGGTGTCCATGGCCGCGGAGCTGTTCCACGGCGACGCGGACGTGGTGGGCACGATGACCACCGGCGGCACCGAGAGCATCATGATGGTGGTGAAGGCCGCGCGGGAGTGGGCGCGCCACGAGAAGGGCATCTCCCGCCCGGAGATGATCGTCCCCACCACGGTGCATCCGGCGTTCGAGAAGGCGGCGCACTACTTCGACGTGGAGGTGCGGCACGCGGCGGTGGGCCCGGACTTCCGGGTGGACGTGGGCGAGGTTGAGCGGCTCATCACCCCGAGCACGGCGCTCATCGTTGGCAGCGCGCCGCCGTATCCGCACGGGGTGGTGGACCCGATTGGCGAGCTGGCCGCGCTGGCGCAGGCGCGCGGGCTGCTGTGCCACGTGGACGCGTGCCTGGGCGGGTTCTTCCTGCCCTTCGCGAAGCGGCTGGGGCGGGACATTCCGCCGTTCGACTTCGAGGTGCCGGGCGTCACGTCGCTGTCGGCGGATCTGCACAAGTACGGCTACGCGGCGAAGGGGGCCTCGGTGGTGCTGTACCGGAACCGGGCGCTGCGGCGGCACCAGTTCTACACCTACGCGGACTGGCCTGGAGGGCTGTACGCCTCGCCGTCGATGACGGGCACGCGGCCCGGAGGCGCGATCGCCGCGGCCTGGGCGGTGATGCACTACCTGGGCGAGGAGGGCTACCTGGACAACGCGCGGCGCATCCTCGCCACGAGCGACAAGCTCCAGGCGGGCATTGGCGCCATTGCGGGGCTGCGCGTGCTGGGCTCGCCGCACATGGGGGTGTTCGCGTTCAGCTCGGACTCGATCAACGTGTACGAATTGGGCGATGCGATGGAGGCGCGGGGCTGGAAGCTGGGCCGGCAGCAGACGCCGCCGGCGCTGCACTGCATGATTACGCCGGCGCATGAGCGGGTGGCGGACGTGCTGCTGGAGGACCTGCGGGACTGCGCCTCGAAGCTGGCGGCGGGAGAGCCGGCGCCGGAGGGCAGCGCGGCGATGTACGGCATGGTTGGCGCCATCCCGGAGCGCAAGCAGGTGGAGGGCTTCCTGCTGGACTTCCTGGACGGGCTGTTCGACCGGGTGTGAGTGGGATGAGCGTTCTCCAGGTACTGCTGTGCCTGCTGTTCCCCGCTGTCGCCATCTGGATGGGGGAGCGCTTCCGGGTGGCGAGGTTCTTCGGCCCGGTGACGCTCTGCTACGTGGCGGGAGTGCTGGCGGCGAACGTGCCGGGGATCCGGCTGTCGTCCGAGGCCTCGATGAGCGTGAGCGAGGTGGCGGTGCCGCTGGCCATTCCGCTGCTGCTCTTCTCCACGGACGTGCGGCAGTGGCCGAAGCTGGCGCGCTCGCTGCTGCTCTCGTTCGGGGCGGCGTGCCTGGCGGCGGTGGTGGCCGCGGCCTCGGTGGGGTGGTTCTTCCGGGATCGCACGGAGGAGTGGTGGAAGATCGCCGGCATGTTGGTGGGGGTGTACGTGGGAGGCACCGCCAACATGGCGGCGGTGGGCCGGGTGCTGGAGGCGAAGAGCGAGACGTTCGTGCTGCTCAACGCGGCGGACCTGACGGCGGGAGGGGCGTACCTCATCTTCCTGCTCACGTTCGCGCAGCGGGTGTTTCAGCGCTTCATGCCGGCGTTCACGGCCAGCGCGCATCAGGAGGCCTTCGAGCACCCGGGAGAGGGGCTGGGGGCGTGGACGCGGCACCACGTGCGGGACATGGGGCTGGGGTTCGGGCTCTCGGTGCTCATCGTGGCGGTGGTGGTGGCTCCGGCGAAGCTGCTCACCGGCAAGCTGGAGGCGGGGCCGGTGCTGCTGGGCATCACGACGCTGGGCATTCTTGCGTCGCTGTTGCGAGGGGTACGCGGGCTGCGGGGCACGTATGAGCTGGGGGAGTACGTGCTGCTCATCTTCTGCGTGGCGATGGGCTCGCTGGCGGACATGCGGCTGCTGAGCGGAGGCAGCATGACGCTGTTCCTCTACGTGTGGCTGGTGATGGGGCTGGCGATCGTCATCCACGCGGGGCTGTCAGCGCTGCTGCGCATCGACGTGGACAGCATGCTCATCTGCTCGACGGCGACCATCTACGGGCCGGCGCAGATCGGCCCGGTGGCGGCGGCGCTGAAGAACCGGATGCTGGTGGGGCCCGGGCTTACGCTAGCGCTGGGAGGCTTCGCGCTGGGCAATTACCTGGGCCTGCTGACGGCCTGGGGGCTGCGCTGGCTCGGCGGCGGGCACTCCTGAACGGAATGTCATGGCGGCGGGTTCGATTGCCGCCGCTTCCAAGCGCCCTCTCTCTGAGAAAGGGGGCAGGGCTTACAGGTGCGTCTGAAACGCTCGGACCATTCTTGAGCGGGAATTGAGGAAGAATCCGGAAGGGCGTATCAGGCCGCCGCTCGAACAGCTCCGCCCCATTGCAGTGCAGGTAGAAGGCGCCCAGATCCGCATCCAAACTCCAGCCCACCCTCCTCTCGAACGCCTCGATCTCCGCAGGCGTCGCGGGCGCGTACGGAAAGTGGCGGCGGGAAACATCCTCGAGAAGTCCACGCATGGGTACAGGTATCATCGCCCATCCGAATAAGGGAGGTCAGGCCCTACGGTATTCCATGGGGCTCCACCGGCGTAGCAAGCTGGATAGCTCTTGCTGAATACGTCGTGAACAAAGCTGGGCGTGGGCAGGATATTGTTGAGGTCCGTCGGCGCTCCTCCATGCTGGAGATCTCGAAGGTGGTGCCCGGGCCAGTGCTCTGAATCCCCCATGGGCCACTCTCCGAACTTCTCGCCCCATCGCTTCCGGAGCGACTTGGTCTGGTTCTTCCACTGCTCACGCAGGATCCTGTTCTGCGCGGCGGAGACGCGTGGGTAGTCGCAGCAACAGTGAACGATGGCCAGACGCCCACCGGAAGATACCGAGGACGCCTCATCTCGTCTAACCGGGGAGCCTGCGTAACTCTCTCCTGCCATGAGTAGCACGGGCAGGCTCGCGCCCATGGTCAGCGAGAGCCGGCCCTGTCCAAACTCTGGCGTCTATGGCTGGAGCACGGCTTTGATGCGCTGGACCGTTGCATCCACTTCCTGCACCAGCTCGACCTCTGACACGTCCAGGACGCGGCCCTCTGCTTTGCGCACCTGGCCGTTCACGAACACGTATTCCACGTTCTCCGGGCGACCGTTGAAGACAAGCTGGTTCAGCCAGTTCCAGCGCGGCCCGCAGTTTGGCGCTTGTGGGCCGATGATGATCAGGTCCGCTTTCTTGCCCGGCGAGAGAGAGCCAATCGATCCGGCCCGATGCATCCAGCTCCAGGGCATCGGGGGCTTCCAGCCCCTGGCCCACGGAGATGATGGCTCCGTCAGCGGAGAGAACATCGGCGTTCTCGGGGGTGCCCAGCGGGCCCGTCCCCAGCGCCGGGTCCATGGTGACGACCAGCGAGGCATTGCCCACCACGACTCGTGGGGCGGCCTTGAGGAGACCCACGGGGGACGGCGGGGCTCTAGTCGACTCAGTTGAGGAGGTTCGCCCAGACGTCAATGGAGGAGGAGGTCCTCGAGCGGTAGCGGGACCAGATGGCGCTCGTCTTCCACACGGCGTGGGCGCTGCCGGCACGCGAGGGCCCAGCTGCGCTGCATGTATGCTCTCCGAAGCGGATGGGGCAGGGGGTTTTGCTGGCCCCATCCTACCGCGAGAGCGGGAGCTTAGAGGTAGGCCCTCACTCTGGCCCGGTATTGGCGAAAGGCCTCGCCATACCGCTTGGCCAGCACCTGCTCCTCGGCGATGCGCACAGGCCCCATCAGCACCGCAGTGAAGGCCGCCGCATAGGCCAGGGTCGCCAGGCTTCCGAGGGCCAGCGCGCCTGCCCACACGAGCAGGACGTGGGCGAGCTGCATGGGGTGCCTCGATCGGGCATACAGGCCCGTCGTCACCAACCGCTCTGGCGGATCCCAGGGATCCGGTGTTCCCACTCCCCCCGTGAGCGCCCGGGTCGCCCCCATCGTCAGCAGCACGCCGAGGACTGCCAGCGCACCTCCCGCCACGGGGTGGCGAAAGCTCAGCTCCCCCAGGTACTCCGCGATGGCCACCGGCAGCAGCCCCGCGAACGTTCCGATGAAGCTCATCCACCAGGCCACCAGCCGCGCGGCACGCCAGCGGCGCTCATGCAGGGCGGCATTCAGGAAACCCGCGAGCCCCACGCCCACGCCCGAGGCCAGGCCGGCGCTGAGGCCACCGCCGAGCGTGGCGAAGCCCGCCGAAGCGAGCGTGGCCGCGGCCCAGGCCATGGGACGAGGCACTCGCCACTCGCGAACGGCGAAGTCCGCGGCCATGGCCCACGCGGCCGGGAGCAGCCCGAAGATCAGATTGACGAGCGGCGAGGCACCTTCGAGCGCGCGTGAAACACCCAGCAGGCTGACGGCGAGCCAGCCCGCGAACCAGGCCGTACGCGCGCCAGGCCAGCCCTGCGCGGTCCACCCGCGACGCCACACGTGCACCGCGCACAGGCCCAGGCCCAGGTAGGTCCCCGCGGCGATCAGCAGTGAGGTGCTCATCGCACGGCGACAGGGGACGAGGGCGTGCCCCGGGTGAAGAGCTGCTCCGCGAAGGCTTCAATCACATAGCCCTGGAGCAGCTCGCCCAGCCGCCGCTCGAAGGGCTCCGAGTACCAGCGCACCGTCACCCGTGGCTCATAGCTCGTGGCGTGCGTGAGGCGTGTCTGCCCGTCCGGAAGCTGCTCCAGCACGAAGGACGAGCGCCCCAGCCTTGCCCAGTGATCGAAGAACTCCCGGCCTGACTCGGTGACGGTCAGGTCCATCTCGAAGCGCAAGGGCGGCTCGGACCGGATGACCCGCGCGAGGACCACCCCGTTGTGGAAGGTGACGCGCCGCTCGGCGCCGATGTACGCGCCTTCACCGGCAACGCCCAGCGGCTGGGGAAGCAGCGCGCGGATGAGCACCGGAGTCCGCCGGGTCACCGATAGGTCCACGGCGGCGAGCTCGTCCCACACCTGCTCCACGGGAGCGGGGATGATCACACTGTTGCTGAGGGTGACGGGCTCCACCGGGGTGGGGAAGCGCTCCTCGAGCCAGAGCGCGCCCGAGGGGAGCAGCAGCAGGAAGAGGGCGGCGAGCGGCTGCTGTGTACTCTTCCTCCAACGTCCGACAGCGGTTGTCAGCGCTGCACTCATGGGAGCAACCACCAGGAACCACGGCGCGATGAAGATGACGCAGATGGCGCCCTCGCCCGCCAGGGGAGCGAAGATCAGCAGGCTCACGACGGACAACAGCAGGCTCGTCCGCACGGCCTTCTCAGGATGAAAGATGCCCGCCAGAACGCCCATGATCCACGGGCCGGTGGTGAGGGTGACCCAGCCGATAGCCCCAAGGGCCTGGTTGGTTCCCTCGCTGGCCGTCGAGAGCCGCCCCCCGAGGAACAGCAGTCCTCCGACGGTGCCAATGGCCACGGCCACGAGCCAGATGATCCGGCCACCGTGTGGCACCGCCTCCTCGGGGGTGGACTCAGGGCGGGGGGCGTTCATCGGCGGGGCTCCAGTTCGGTGACAGTCATGCCCGCTTGAAGGGCAAGGGCCGTGCCGCACTCTAACCCCTTGAATCCAGAGGTGGCTCAACCCCGGACTGTCCACGGCGTTGTCAGCCGGTGTCGACGGAAGAGGCACCGGCGGCGGCGGGATCGGGGGTGTGGCTGTCAGAGCTGACCGTTTCGCAGTGACAGCCGGTTTGGCTGTGACTCCTGAACGTTCAGCACTGACAGCCGGTGAGCCCGGCCCCTGTGTCCGGCTTTCCGGACTGGAGTCGCGGAGAGCGGCTGGCACAAACGCCCGTGGATTCTGTGGGTTAGCGCGCTTCCGGCGGGCGGGAGGTGGGCTGAGGCTGCTTGGAGGCGGGAGCGGGGACGTAGCACTTACCCTTGAACGGCACATAGCCGTTCTCCGCGCACTCCTCGGCGCTCATCGGTGGCAGCTCCGCCCAGCAGCCTCCGTTGATAGGCACCTGCCTGCGTCCCGGACACTGGCCGCGCTTGTCGGGCCGGGCTTGCCCGGGGTGGGGCTCGGGAAGGGATTCCTGCGCAACGGGCTTCTCCTCCTGGGAGGAGGGGGTGGGCGTCCGCGGCTGGGTGGGTGAGGTGTCCCCCACGGCGGAGGTGCCCGCATCAGACGACTGGAAGTCCGCAGCCCGCTGTCGAGCCTGTTCGAGTACCGGCGCCACGTGCCACAGCAGCACCGCGAAGCCCGCCGCCGCCGCCCCTGCCACCCAGGGCCTCCAGGCCCGCGGCCGCGGCACACGCTGCTGCGCGATGGCCTCCAGCTCCGTCGCGGCCTGCGCCGTCGTGCCGCGTGCTTCCGGAGCCTCCGAGAGCAGGCGCAGAATCACTGCCCGCAGGCGGGGCCCGACCCGTGGATTGCTCTCCAGCAGAGGCCTGGGATCGGGGCGGATGAGATGCCATCTGCCCTCTTCGTCCTCCTGCGTGTCGATGGGCGGAGGGTGCTGGCCCATGACGAGGCGGTAGGCCGTGACGCCCAGCGCATACAGATCATCGGCGGGAGAGGGCGGGTAGTAGCTGTCGCGGTGGACTGCCAGCCGTATCTCGAACCGGCAGGCCTGGGTAGACAGGTACTCGTGAGTGCCCGGAGGAAGCGACTGCCAGGTGAGCCGAGGGGCTCCCTCGAAGTGGCCGGAGCCGAAGTCGATGAGCACCGGCATGTTGTCCGACAATTGGACCAACACGTTGTCGCCCTTGACGTCCCGGTGCACCACGCCCGAGGCGTGCAGCGCTTCCAGGGTGCGAGCCAGCCGCGCCAGCACCCGGCACATGTCCTGAGTCGAGGGCGCGTGCTGCTGGGCCCAGGAGTACAGGGATGTGCCTTCCACCCACTCCATGACGAGAAAGGCGTACTCACTCCCGGAAGGGTGGCGCACCACGCCTCGGTCCAGCAGCCGGGGAACGCCCGGCAGGCTCAGGCGCGCGAGCAACTGCGCCTCGCGGCCAAAGCGCAGGTCCCACGGAGCCAGCGACACCTTGAGCGCGACGGGCCCCGGGCGCTCCGGGTCCACGCTGACGGCACGGTAGATGGCACCGTAAGCGCCCTGTCCGTGCAGGGCCTCCACGCGCCACGCGCCAACCTGGGTACCTGGGGCAAGTGGGTGCATAGGCTCCTCGGACGTTGCTCCGCTCAGCCTGACACACACCTGGAAACAGCACTACCTCCCGAAGCACGTTGTCTCTGGACGTGGGAGGAGTCTCGCGGAGAACACAGGGGGTGTCCTCCAGGACGAGTCCGGGGTTTCGTCCGGGAAGCGCCTCCCGCGCCTTTCCCAGGGCATGAACCACGCGAAGGGGATGATGCAAACGCCCAGGCACTGGAGCCTCCGGGCCCTGCTGGTGACGGTGCTGCTGGTCAGTGCCGCGGGCTGTGCGGAGGCCGAGCAGGAGGGGCTGGCCTTCTATCAGAGCAGTTCTACCCGTTGTGGTCAGGACGCGGAGCAGCCCGCGCCGGCTCCTGACGCCAGCACTCCCGATGCTCCCTCTGACGAGGAGCGCCCGGAGACGCCGGCACCTCCGAGTGCCGGCAACTCGCCCCTCACCGTCGTCGCGGGCGGCGCCCACTCGCTGGCGCTGCGCGCCGATGGCACCGTCTGGGCCTGGGGCTCCAACGGCAACGCCCTGCTGGGGGATGGGACGAGCCAGCCCCGCGCCACGCCAGTGCAAGTGCCCGGGTTGACGAACATCACCGCCCTGGCCGCGGGAGCCTCGCACTCGCTGGCGCTGCGCGCCGACGGCACCGTCTGGGGCTGGGGCTCCAACGGCAACGGCCAGCTGGGAGCTGGAGCGCCCCCCCTGTGTTGGACGCCGGTGCAGGTGGCCGGGTTGGCAGGGGTCACCGCCCTGGCCGTGGGCGCATACCACTCGCTGGCGCTGCGCGCCGGTGGCACCGTGTGGAGCTGGGGCTACAACGCTCATGGCCAGCTCGGGGAGGGAACGAACACCGATCGGTCCACGCCCGTGCAGGTGCCTGGGCTGACGGGCGTCATCGCGCTGGCCACGGGCGGTGTCCACACGCTGGCGCTGCGCTCCGATGGCGCGGTGTGGGCGTGGGGCCAGAACAGCCGTGGGCAGCTCGGAGACGGGACGACCGCCTCGCGGGCCCTGCCGGTGCAGGTGCCCGGGTTGATGGGCGTCACGGGCCTGAGCGCGGGCGCTGCCCAGACGCTGGCGCTGCGCGGAGATGGCACCGCCTGGGCCTGGGGCTACAGCGGGTTTGGAGTGATGGGCAATGGGACGGAGACGGTGCTACCCCTGCCCATCCAAACCCTGCTTCCTTGAAGCTGTGGCTCGCAAGACAGTTGCGCGGCGAAACCCGTGCACCGGCTGACGCGCACGGCCCGCGCGTCCACCTGGACGTTGGCGGGGATGGCCGCGGACGGGCAGCGTGCGCGCCATGAACCGCAGAGAATTCATCGAGGCCACGCTCGCGCTCCTGATTGCCCCCAGCGCTTTCGCCGCGGGCAAGCCGTCCACCGGCCTCCAGCCCGTGCCCCGGCGCAAGCTGGGCCGCACCGGCGAGCAGATCTCCTGCGTCGGCGTGGGCGGCTTCCACATCGGCAAGCCGAAGGACGAGGCGGAGAGCATCCGGATCATCCGGACCGCGCTCGACAACGGGATCAACTTCCTGGACAATTGCTGGGACTACCACGAAGGCCGCAGCGAGCTCCGGATGGGCAAGGCCCTCCAGGACGGCTACCGCTCCAAGGCCTTCCTGATGACCAAGATCGACGGCCGGGACAAGAAGACCGCCGAGGCCCAGATCAACGAGTCCCTCCAGCGCCTGAAGACGGACCACGTCGACCTGCTGCAGCTGCATGAAGTCATTCACGACAACGATCCGGACCGGGCCTTCGCCAAGGGCGGCGTCATCGAGGCGATGATCGAGGCACGCAAGGCGGGTAAGGCCCGCTGGCTGGGCTTCACCGGGCACAAGTCCCCCGCCCTCCACCTGAAGATGCTCGAGGCGGCGCGCAAGCACGGCTTCCGCTTCGACGCGGTGCAGATGCCGCTCAACGTCATGGACGCCCACTTCGACAGCTTCGAGAAGCGCGTCCTGCCTGTCCTCGTGCGTGAGGGGATTGGCGTGCTCGGCATGAAGGCGATGGGCGATTCCTTCATCCTGGACAGCAAGACAGTCACCGCGCCCGAGTGCCTGCGCTACGTCCTGTCGCTGCCTGTCAGCGTGGTCATCACCGGCATGGACTCGATGGAGCGGGTGGACCAGGCGCTCAAGGTGGCCCGCGAGTTCAAGGCCCCCTCCGAGAAGGAGGTCGCCGCCCTGCTCGCCAAGACGCAGGTGGCCGCGCGGGACGGCGCCTACGAGAGGTACAAGATCAGCGACCACTTCGACGGCACCGTCAAACACCCGGAGTGGATGGGCCCCAGCCCGTCCACCCCGCCGCCTGCGCCGAAGAAGGGCTAGCGCGTAGCCGGAAGGGCGCGACGGCGAGGTGTGCCGCGCGCCCTCCGTGCAGTGAGGCCTGGGGTTACGGGCTGAGGCGCGAGCTGAGCGCGACGGCCGTGCCCTCACCGAACTGGGTGAGAAAGGGCCGGTCCGGGTTCCAGCGTGAGGAGCGGGTGGCCAGCACGCGGAAGTAGTAGTGCTTGCCGCTCGTCAGCACGTTGCTCGGCACGCGCAGCGAGGTGGCCTCGGTGAAGAAGTCCGCCACGAAGCTGGACACCGTCCTGCCGGTGGTGGCCGAGACGCGCAACTCGTAGATGGCCACCCGGTAGAAGTCCGCCGTCCCGACGCTTGGCGCCTGCCAGCTCAGCAGCGGCGTCGTGCCGATGCCGGTGAGGGGCGCCCCGGTGGCGGACTGGCCATTCACCAGCAGTGAGCGCGCAGGCCCCACCACGGGCTGGAGGGTGATGGCGCCGGACTGCGTGGCCGGCAGCTCGGTGGTGGAGGAGACCGCGGTGCGCACGCTGACGGCGGGCGCGCTGCCGCCACCCGGCAGCGGCACGGAGTAGTCCGTCAGGGTGTTGATGCGGACGGTCATGAACGTGCCCCACGCGCTGGGGAAGGGGTTGCCGTACTCGAAGGAGACCGTCTGGTCAGGCACGTTGACGTCCTTCGCTTCGACGACGGCGAGGTCCGGGTAGCCCGAGACCTGGCCCAGGGCCTTGAGGCCCGGCACGGTGCCCAGGCCGAAGGTGATGGCGGACAGCGCCGCGTTGGAGTGGGCCTGCAGCGCGGCCTCCCGGAAGGCGCCAAAGCGCATGTCGAAGCCGCGCGAGGTGGTCTGGAGGACCGCCAGGGGCGCGTTGAGCGTCGTCGTCTGGGCGTTCGTCATACGGAAGCTCGTCGTGCTGTAGCCGCGCTTGATTTCCTTGATGAGGAGCTGCGAGTTGGAGGCCATGCGCCCCACGAGCTGGGTGACGTAGACGGCATCGCCCTGGGGCCCCTCGATGAGGAGGGCTTCGTTCCCGCAGGTGGCGTTCGGGGCTGTCTCCCAGTCGAACGTGTGGCTGATGCTGGTGGCACCCGCCACGGGGGCGGTGAAGCCCGGGGCACATGTCAGGGCGAAGTAGCGCAGGCCCGCGAACGGGGAGGACAGCTGCACCTCATCCAGGTCCACCTGCCAGGCGGCGAGCCCCGTGGCGTTGAGCGCCAGGCGCGTGCCCGGGTCCACGCCCTGCCCGTTGAGGCGGTGCAGCACCGGGTAGCTCAGGTCCGGGCTGAACAGGCCCGGCGAGCGCCCGGAGAACCAGACGTAGGTGGGGCCGAAGCGCAGCAGGTAGGGGGCCGTGACGTTGTCGATGGCGAAGAGGTCGCCATTGGGCGAGAGGGTGGCCGGCTTCACCGTGTAGGTGGTGCCCGTCGCGTCCGGGATGAGCGCCGCGGGGGGCGAGTCCGTGAAGCCTCGCGGTTCGAGCTCGATGCCACCGTCGGAGGCGATGTAGTGCCAGCTTCCTCCACCCTGCACGTTGGCGGGGCCCGGGTTGAACGTGCCGCTGTCGGGCGTGCCGCTGTCGGGCGTGCCGCTGTCGGGCGTCTCGATGACGCCCGCGTCAGGGGTGGGAGGGTTGTCGTCACCGCCCTGGCAGGCGGTGAGCAGGAGCAGCGAGGAGGCGGCGGCGAGGAGTTTCCGAGTCGTCAAGATGGCCCTCTGGGTAGAAGGCCTGTCGCCATATCACTCCGCTCTCACATCGACCCGCGCTCGCAGCTCGGCGGGCAGCAGCGCCAGGGTCACGAGGAACTTGCCCACGGTGGCAATGACTCCATCCCCGATGAGCCGCTCCAGTGCTGGCTCCGGGGCCATCATGCCCGCGCGTTCCACCGTCTCGAGGGCGCGCGGGCGCGAGGTGGGGCCATCACAGGCGAGCAACAGGCCCAGCTCCAGCGCGTCCAGGCTCCGGGTGCTCGCCTGGAACCCCTGGCGGCTGTCCACGAGGACGAAGCCGCCCTCCGGGTGGGGCTTGACCGCCAGCTCTCCGCACTCCCCCTGCTCCGCGCTGGTTCGCCATCGCTGGCAGAACCGGGCCAGCGGCCTGCCTCGCTGATGCACCTCCTCATGCATGGGGTGATCGTAGACGAAGTGGTAGGCCAGCTCCCGCAGTGACGCTTCGGGGAAGGGGAAGATGTGGCGGTAGGCCGGTGCCGGCTCCACCCGGGTGAAGCCCTGCTGCTTCCACTGGCTGTGATTCGGGCTGAAGCGATCCATGCGGATCTCTCCGCACACGTCCGGAGGCGGCAGGTGGATCAGCTTCGCCAGCAGCTCCGCGGTCCGCTCGTAGTCCGTCAGGTCCTCGCCTGGGAACCCATAAATGAGGTTCCAGTACAGCTTGAGCCCCTGCTCCTGGCACCAGCGAAGCAGCGCGATGTTGTGAGCGGCCGAGACGCCCTTGCGCATCAGGCGCAAGGTGCTGTCCGACAGGCTCTCGATGCCCGCCTGCACGGCGGTGATCCCCGCCTCTCTCAAGAGCCGGACGTGGCGCCACTTCAGGTTGGATTTGATCTCGAAGAACTTCTGCACCTTCTGCTCGCGCCCGGCCCAGAGCGGCAGCAGGTGCTCGAAGAAGTCCATCGCCAGGATGTTGTCCGTGAACTGGAAGGACAGGGGCCCATGCCGCGCCGTCAGCGCATCGGTCTCCTCGAGCACCCGCTGCCAGCTCTTCTTGCGGAAGGCCATCGTCTCGCCATTCAAGCCGCAGAAGGTGCAGTGGGAATGCTCTCCCCACCAGCAGCCCCGCGAGCCCTCCACGGGGAGAAAGGGTTGGAACCGCGGATCCTTGGGGATCTTCTCCAGCGCACGGAAGTAGTCGCGATAGTCCGGAGTGGGCAGCGCTTCAGGCTCGACCGGACGCGTGGCCACGGGCGTCTTGCGCACCTGTCCCGCTTCCCGATACAGGAAGCCGGGGGGAACCTCGGCCTTTGCCTCGCGCAGGTTCTCGCAGAGCTGGGGAAACGAGTCGTCCGCCTCGCCCGTGGCTACGAAGTCCAGGAACCCGTACTGCTCGATGTATTGCTGGCCCATGCCCGCCTCCATGTTCGCGCCTCCCATGGCCAGCTTCACGTGGGGATGGTGCTCGCGGATCATCCGGGCCAGGCACAGCGAAGGCAGCGTCTGCGAGAAGGTGCTGGTGAAGCCCACCAGCCCGTACTGGCTCCAATCACAGGACTCGAAGGCCAGGCGCAGGAACGTGGGGGCGAGCTCCTGGAGCTTCCAGATGGAGTGCCGGTATTCGGGCGCGATGAACCCACAGCGCTCATCGAGCACCTCGCGCGCGTATGCCTCCCGGTCGGAGAAGGTGCTTCCGTAGAAGGCCTGCGAGAAGGCCCACTCCGCGGCAAGCACCAGGGAGGACAGCGTGTTCGCCAGCTGGGAGTAGGACTCCGCGTCCAGCATCCTGCCCAGCAGCAGGTTGAAGTAGTGGGTGTCGCAGCCGATTCCCCGCCGCTCGAGCGCCGCCTGGAGCAGTCCGGCCGCGAGGCTGGGCCGCTCGAGCGAGGCCATGGGCATCACCACCAGCGCTACCTTCATAGGGTACTCCTCATCTCCAGAGCTCCTCCCAGCAGGAACTCTCCCACGGAAGACTCCGCGCGGAAGTCCAGCCCGGTGGCGCGTGCGAAGCAGTCCGAGTCTCCAGCGCCCAGCGCACAGGGCGCCAGCCCCATGGCCGTGGCGACCAGGTACATCGTCTGGAGCAGAACGCCGACATCCTTCAGCAGCAGCGCGTAGCCGACGGACTCGTAGCGCCAGAAGATCCGGGAGAAGCGCGCCGAGAGGATGATCAGCATCGGCGGAACTTCTGGCAGCGCCGCGGAGTGGCGCGCTTCCTCGAGCAGCCACTGCGCCGCGCCCCGCGGATCAGGCAGCCGGTGGAGCTCATGCGCCTCGGGAGCGTAGTGGTACAGACCGGGCTCCAGCCCGTCGCAACGCGCGGAGGCGAGGTACACCTCCAGCTCATAGCCCGCTCCAGCGCCGGGGTAGGGCCGGCGGGTGAGCTCGTAGTCCCTTCCCTCCTGGCGCTCTTTCACCCGGCAGGCCCGGTAGAGAAACTCGCCCACCATTCGGGAGGTGAGCACCCGGCCCGTGTAGTCCCGGATGGAGCGACGCTCCTCCAGCACCCGGGTGAAGGACGGCTCCTGTCTCTGCAGCCGCTCCAGGTCCGGCCGGTGCAGTGCCACGATCTGATCGGACATCCGGGGCTTGAGGGCGGGCAGGGGCGCGAGCTGGCCTCGGAAGCGCCCCGTCGCCCCCGAGGGATGAGCGTGAAGGCCACGCCGGCTGCGGGTGTGGAAGAGCAGCTCGTGGAAGCTCCACTGCTTCAGCAAGACAGAGTTCTCCTCTTCCAGCTCGCCCGCTGTGTTCAGCTCGCCCGCCAGACCGGCGGAGCACAGCAGCATCAGCATCTCCAGGCCTGTCGTCCCGCTCGAGCCTGGCAGGGACGTGGCGAGCTCCTCACCCCTCCGAGGCACGGAGAGCTGCCACACCCAGCTGTAGGCGCGTCCGTCCTGGAGCACCAACTCACCGTGGGCCAGGGGAGACTCCATCACCCACTCGGAACCTCGCCGCCTCAGGCAGGCGAAGCGGGAGAGCTGGTACCTGCCGCCGCGATTGACCCGGAAGTGCGGAGGCGCGAATGCACGCGAGGTGGCCCGGAGCGCCATCAGAGGCTGGTTGTCCAGGCGAAGCTCGTAAGAGAGCAGCCGCGCGGTGCCCAGCCGGAGCAACGCCAGATGCAGCGTGGGCAGGGTGGAGGGCCCTTCGGCCTGCAGGACCTGGTCGGCGAGCGCTGTCTCCGTCGCGCCGGAGCCGGCCAGCTCCCACAGCGCGGCCCGCAGCGCCGGGCTGAGCTCCGGCAACTCCAGCATCGTGTCAGAGGATTCGAAGCGGAGCCCTCCGTCCGTTCGTTCGGACACCACCACTGCCGGCGCTGCCCGGAGCGTGATGCCGTCACCCACTTCGCCTGCGTCTCGCGGATTCATTCGATTCAGACGAAGAGGGAGAACGGGTTGAGCTCCTCTTCACGTCGGGGCTCCTTCAGCCACCCCAGCTTCACCGGCACATCGTAAAGACGCCCGGGCCCCTGGCGCCTCCAGAAGCTTCGCATCCCGGGGATGATGACCTTGACGACAGGCAGGCCGACGTCCGCCCGGGTTTGATCCAGCACGTAGGTCTCCAGCCGCAGCCGTTCCGCGATGCGGACACAGTGCCACACGTCCTCGTGAACATCCTCCGAAGCCAGGCGTGGAAGGCTCGCGGCGGTGCTTGGCGCGGCGTCCGGGGACGGCAGCAGGTAGGGCTGGTTGGCGACGGTCGCCGTGCGCCACCACTGGAGCGCCTTGGCATCCTGCACCCGGTAGCCGGCGTGGCCCTCGGGGCCGCTGTTGGGTACGGCCGGGAGCATCTGCTGCAGCTCCGTCACCGCGTGAATGAGCGCGAGCTCGGGCTCCAGGTGGCAACCAAACCCGAAGAGGATGTCCTCGCACGGCTGATCCGTCCTCCGGCTCAGCGCCGCGACGGTGGGAATGCCGAAGTCCGAGGTGATGTCGAGCACCCACAGCTCGCGCCGCCGCCCGCGATGCAACGACACCTGCTCGCGGAAGAAGGGATCGTCGAAGCTCGACAGCTCGACGCCGGGGCGGGCAATCCGGTTGTACCACCACAGCGCTACCGCATCGCGCTCCACCAGCTCGAGGAATCCATGGAGGATGGCCTCCTCCAACGTGGCGCTCGAGGCGTTGCCGTTGGAGTCCCCCTGGCAGAAAGCCCTGTCCGGCCCTGGGTGGAACATGTAGCAGCAGGCCGTGGGCAGGTACCGCACCGCCTGGCTCGTCAGGGAGCGCAGCGGAGTCCAATCGAAGACGGCGTCCTCGGGGAACGGCCGCGGGGCATTGTCCTCCCCCGTCTCGAGTTGGCGCTCGCTGAAGCCCATGTACACCTGAGGCGAGAGGGCCAGCTCCCCCAGCTCCCGGGAGCTGGCCCTGCGGACGAGCTCCTCTTCCGCGCGAAACATGCCGCAGGCGCGCTCGAGGCACTCGCACAGCGCGCTCGCCCGGGCCTGGGAATCGGTGCGCCCCTTGCCGTAGGCCCGCTGCCGCAGGGAATGCCGCAGCGCGAGCGGCGAATCCGGGGCGAGCGGCATGGGGTAGCTGCCGATATAGGTGTGCATCCCCTGGTCACCGTGGCCGAGCCGCTCGAGCGCACTCACCACGCCCGTGATGGGGCTTACATGGTGGCCGTACCGTTGAAGAATGCTCTGGGGAGCAAGGGTGCGCCCCGCGGCCTCCCGCGCCGGGTGCTTGGGGCGCGACCGCAGCTCCAGGGGCGCAGGCAGCGCCTCGGGGGGAGGCCGGGGGGGGGCGCCGCAAGCCGAACACTGGGGCCGCCGCGTCAGCACGTGCCACCGAAGCTCCAGGCTGATCAGGTCCAGGGACAACACCTGGCCCTCCACGCCCAGCCCCCCCTCCGAGGCAATCCACCGCGCCAGCTCATGCGCCGCCAGCTGCGAGGCCATGGCCCGCGTGGTGGGCAGGGCGGAGGCGCCAGAGGGGGGGAGGGTGGCTCCCCGCTGCTCCAGGAAGGACTCCAACTCGCGGTGGGCTCGCAGGCGTTGGGCCAGGCACCGCCAGCAACCCGTCTTCCCCGGCCGGAAGAGGGGGCCGATCCACACCACGGCTCCCACGGGCTTGATCAGCAGCCAGGGCTTTTGCTCTTCGAGCGCCCGCTGGTTGAGCCGCTCCAGTTCCGGGTGCAGATAGTCCTCGACGAGGACGACAGGTAGGCCTCGAGCCTCCGCCACGGCGAGCCCCATCGCGCCGAGCGCCTCGACGAAGGGGGCGGTGTCGATGGAGCCCAGCGCCTTCACCTCGAGCCGGGCCGCGCGCAGTCGCTCCACCGCCGTGCGAGGGGAGAGTCCGGCAGCGCTCCAATAGGCCTCCTGCGCGGGCGAGAGCCCGGGGACGGCTTCGTGCAGGTACCCCTCCTGCTCCAATCGGAGCAGGGCGTAATACACCTCCGCCGCGGAGAGGGAGCCCGCGAGCGCTTCTATGAGCTCGTCCGTCGTCCTTCGCCCATCGACGAAGGAAGCGACGAGGCGTTCATGCTCGCCCGTGAGCAGCGTCTCCCCGAACTCCGACAGGAGGAAGAGCCCGTTCGCATCGACCACCACACGCAGATGGGGCTTGAACGCGGGCCTCGTCAGCATGGGAATGCCGTCTTCAGGGGCTCCTCCTGGAGTGGCTTCGGCCTGGGCCCTGGCGCCGACGGGAAAGTCGGCTCAGGGCCCAACACCAGGCGGCTCCAGCAGCTATTTCGCCAGAGAAGGGGCGGACTGGATCATGGGCTCGAGCTTCTCGGGATAGCCCAGAGTCCCCAGCTGCACTCCGCGCGACAGGTTCTCGGAGGAAGCCGCCCGCGGCTGCGCGGGCAGGAGCAGCGTGAGCTCACGCGCTTCTTCGTCTCGGCCACCGGCGGTCCACCGCGCCAGCACCTCGAGGTCATCCTGGGGCAGGCAGCCAGCCGTGGTGGCTTCCCCGTCCTGGATCTTCAGGCGGGCGCCCGCGGGCACGGCCAGTCCCTGCTCGCGCATGACATGGGCCGGCTCGGACAGGAGGCGGCGCTTGAAGTCCGCGTTGAACCACGCCTGCGCTACCAGCTTGCCCCACTGCTTCGCGAAGCCTGGGTTATGTGCGTGCGTTTGCATTTACACCCTCTGTTTCAGTCGAGTTGAACTGGTGTGCTGGGAACATGATGCCCTGACGTAGGAGTGGCTTCAAGGGGCCCACCCCCATGTGCGCGACTTGCTAAGGTCCGCGGCGGACGGCTTGCCCCGTCACGCCTCTCCACATCAAGCGGATGCCTCTATGAACTCCCGGCTGCTGCTGTGCGCGTTCCTCTGCGTCGCCTCGCTTTCAACTGGCTGTGTCGTCGCCGACCGTCCCCCCGCTGATCAGCCCGGAGACGTGACGTTCCTGTGGACTTTCAGCGGCCTTCGCTGTGACCAGGCCCGCGACGTGGCCGGGGTCAACATCACCATCCCCGGCGAGTCACTGGCCAACAACGGGCGGTACGCCTGCAACACCGCGGGCGTGGACGGCATCACCCTGAACGACTTCGAGCCCGGCGCGTACACCTTCAACCTGCAGGCGGTGAACTTCCAGAATCAGATCCTCTTCGAGGCCAGCGGCTCCTTCACCCTCAGCGGCGACAGGACCATCACGGTGGACCTGACGCCCACCGGGAGCCCGGGCTCGTACGCCTACCTGAACTGGACCTTCCCGGGTAACGCGAGCTGCGCCCAGGCCGGCGTGTCCTCGGTGGAGGTGTTGCTGGATAACCTGCCTTCCCACTCCGTGCCGTGTACCCAGGGCCAGTCCTCGCCAGGCCTGCAGACGCCGTTCCTCGCCCCGGGCCAGCACTCCATCGAGCTCATCGCGCGGTCCGCGTCGGGTCAGCCGCTCTACTCCTTCAGGGGAGGGCTCACGACGCGGGCGTATGATCCGGTCTCCGCCAGCTACGCGCTGCTCCCGCCGCCTCCGCGGACCGGAGACGTGACGTTCCTGTGGTCCTTCGACGGCCGGCGCTGTGATCAGGCGCGTGACGTGATTGGGGTCAACATCACCATCCCCGGCGAGCCACTGGCCAACAACGGGCGGTTCGCGTGCAACACCGCGGGCGTGGACGGCATCACCCTGCGGGACTTCGAGCCCGGCGCGTACACCTTCAGCCTGCAGGGGGTGAACCTCCAGAACCAGATCCTCTTCGAGACCAGCGGCTCCTTCACCATCAACGGCGACACGCGGGTGACGGTGGCTCTGTCACCGGTGGGCCCTGTCTCCTCGTACGCCTACCTGAACTGGACCTTCCCCAGTAACGCGAGCTGCGCGCAGGCCGGCGTGGCCACGGTGGACATCACCCTGGGGCAGCTGGCGCCCACGAGCTTCTCCTGTAGCGATGGCCAGACGAGCCCGGGCCTGCGCACGCCGAGCCTGGCGCCGGGCGAGCACTCCATCGAGCTCATCGCGCGCGACGCCTCGCGCCGGCCGCTCTACTACTTCAACGGCACCCTGGTGACGCAGGCGTACAACACGGTGTTGGCCACCTACAGCCTCCACGCGGTGGGCGGAGCCGCCATCTCCTGGCGGTTCTCGGATGGCTCGACGACGTTCGACTGCAACGCCCTGGATCCGACAGGCAACCTGCAGGTCGGCATCAACTTCCAGAACACCGCGACGGGCGAGTGGGTCTACGGAACGGTGGGGGATTGGCACCGCTGCAGCGACAAGCCCATCGTCTACAGCTTCCTGCGGCCCGGTAACTACAAGGTGGCGCTGTACACCCGGACGAGCAACAACGTGGAGTACCGCTCCAACCCCAACATCCCCGCCATCCAGGTGCAGGCCCACGTCTTCCCGGGCCCGGCCAGCGCGCTGGAAGTCATCATGTACCGCCAGTAGCCACGGGCCCGCCGCCGTCTGGAGGCGGCAGGCCCCCATCCGGGCCACACTGCGCGGGGTTGCGCTGGCAGGTGTCCGGCTCCTCCGGCCCGGAGCCCGTACACCCCGGGCTGCTGATGGCCAGTACCGCAATGAGCAGGACCTGGATGCTCCAGTCCGTTCTCGCCTTCCTCACGAAGACCCCCCTGGTGGGCTGTTTCACCAGAGGGGAGCCGGGGTGGCCAGGAATGATGCGGAAAAATCGAAGCAGCGCCCGCAAAAGCGCCGCGGGCACCGTCCTCCCCAGGCCAGTGCCCGGGGTGACGATGCCCGCGAGGAGCTACCCCCGCTGAGCCCTGAACGGACCGGCGGGGGCTTTGAGGCTCGTGCTTAGTACAGGGCGTTCAGCGCGGTGATGTCCGAGCTGGTGAACTCGCCGGTCTCCGTCGAGCGGAAGCAGGCGTTCATGATGGAGCCGCCCACCACCGCCGTCGTCGGCGTGCCGGAGATGTGGATGGCGCCCACCGTCGAGGCACCCTCGTTGCCGCCGCTGCCGCAGCTGATGGCGCGGTTGTAGTAGTCCGAGTGACGGAAGCCGATCGCGTGGCCGATCTCGTGGGTGATGACGTGCTCGTTCACGTCCACGCTGTAGGTGTTCAGGCCCGTGCCGATGTTGACGGTGCCGTAGGGCAGGCCGCCCGAGGGGAAGCCCGCGGAGCCGCCGGAGCCCGACGTGGTCTGAATGGTGATGTTCGCGGTGCAGCCCGTGGTCGGTCCACGCGCGAAGCTGATGCGCAGGCCCAGCGCGTTGTAGTTGGCGATCGCCGCGTCCAGGCCCTGGCTCAGGCGGGTGTAGCTGTTGAACGTGGAGGTCGGGTTGACGCAGATCTTCGATACGCCGCTGCCCACCAGGTTCGTCGTGCGGTACTGCTCCTGGCTGCCCTCGCCGGGCTGCAGCATCTCGCGCGAGGCCGCCAGCGTCACGTGGGTGTCGAGGTCCACGTACACCATGTCGTCAGACACCATGATGTTCTGCTCCGGGAAGCCGGCCTTCACGAGGTTGGAGATGATCTCCTCGTTCTCGGACTGCATGTCGGCACCGCAGCCCGACAGCAACGCGCCACAGCTCGCCACGAGCACTGCCGCCTTCTTGAACATGATGGTCTCTCTCTCTTGCGCTGAGGTTGGACGCTGTCGCCCGGGGGATCCCTGCCGCGACCGCGCGGCGCTTGCCTGAGCAACCTCCGGGCCAACCCACTGAGAGACCAGAAAACGGGGGGTTAGCTGGCAATACCCGACTAACCGTGGAACACGGATGTGCCAGGAGTCAGGAGTCTCCTGGCCAACTTTGTGTAAAGGGTCCTGACGTTTCGTTCTGAAACATTTGTCGGCTCAGAGAGTTACGAGCGCGACATCCGAGGTGTCTGAAACCAGGACGGAATGTTCACTAATCGGACATGCCTTCCAGGGGCAGCAGGGTGACGTTGCCGCCCCCCAGCGGCGCCTCGAGGCGATAGCCGGTGTCGAGCACCAGCCGCAGCAGGCCGCCCTGGCCGTCGCGGCCCTGGCTCAGCTCGAGCCGGAACCCGTGGCCAGGCTCGTGGTTCACCGTGGCGGTGCCAGCCACCGTGGCCGTGCCTCCCGACAGGCCCAGGGCCTGCAACTGCTCGCTGTGCACCGTCAGCCTCGAGTCATGATCATGGAAGGTGAAGTGCCCCACGGGCCGCGAAGCCCCCGGCGCCATCAGCACCTGCACCCCGAAGGTGGCCTTCTTCTGGGCAAGCTTCGCCCAGCCTCCTCCCGTCACCATTCCGGGCGAGTTCACCACCGTGAAGGTGCGCGTGACGGTGGTGGCGTTGCCCAGCCCGTCCCGGGCCGAGATGACCAGGGTGTGCTCCCCGGGCATCAGCCCCACCACCTCTTCACCCGAAGTCACGGGCTCACCGTCGAGCGTGGCCGCCAGCTCCGCCACGCCGCTCCAGGCGTCCTCGGCGCCGAACTCGAGGCGCTGCGTGCCGTACGGGTAGGCCCCCGGCTGCGGCGACACGACCGAGACGGCCGGCGGATCCGCATCCACCCGGACCTGCGCGGTGAACTCCTCGCCAAAGTCCCCACCGCGCGCATCCGCCTTCGTCATCCTCAGCCGCAGCGGGTACAGGCCGCTCACCGCGGGCGACACGAGCGGAACGGTGAACGCCTGAGTGTCCCCGGGGTGCACCGTGGCCGTCTGGGCGATGGCAATGGCTCCGGGCGCGGACAGCTCCGCCTGGCCCTCCACCGTGCGCAGTTGCCACACGGTGTACGGCGCGTACACGCCGCTGGCCCAGCGCAGGCCCCAGTTCCACGTCATGCCCTCGTTCTGGAACGTCACCGACGCGCTGAGCGCCTGGTTCGGCCCCACCAGCGTGGGCACCTGGCCCGCCACCAGCTTCGCGCCCAGGCGCGGCCTGGGCGTAATGCCGAAGTAGCGGCAGACGCCCTCGTACATGCCCCACGCGGACGTGGCCTGGAAGATGGGGTCCTGCAAAAAGAGGTTGTCCGGGTACCACTTCCAGCTGTCGTGGAAGGCCAGCTCGATGAGCGCCGCGGGCATCTGCGCCTCACGGATCTCGCCGAAGTTGGAGGTCTTCACGCCACGGTCGTTCCACCGGCTATAGCCGCTGTAATCGAACGGGGTGGGGTAGGGGCTGTAGTAGGGCCACTCGGGCACCTTCAGCGCCGGGTACGGATTCACATACGCCTGGCGGCCGTAGCTGTCGTCGAAGTACTCGCGAATGGACTTCACCGTGCCGTCGTTCAGCGCGGCGGCGAAGCGCTTGGCGCTGCCTTCCAGGTGCGGGTACTTCGCCGTGTACCAGAACGTCTCCGTGCCCCGGGCGCCGCCCTCGGGGAAGGCGTTGGTGTGCAGGCTGATGGACAGGTCCGCCCCCACGTAGTTGGCGAAGTACGGGCGGGCGCGGATGTCCTTGTCCGTCTGCGCGCTCAGCGTCGGCTCGTCCCACACCCAGCGCGGCACCCCCTGCTCCTGCAGGTGGTACTTCGAGGCCACCTGCTTCTTCGGCAGCGGGAAACCCGCGTTCGGATAGCCGAAGCGGTTGTAGTCATACGCGCCCGCGTCCTCGGACAGCTCGCGCGAGACGAACACCTGCGCGCCCGAGGCCTCCAGGTACTCCTTCACGAAGCGCATCACGTGGATGGTGATGTCATCCTCATAGATGGAGCCCCACTGAAAGCCCCGGTTCCAGAAGTACTCGTCGCTGGGCGTATACGTGCTGCCCTGCCAGCCACCGGGCAGGCGCGTGGCGGGGTTGGGCCCGGTGAGCGTGCGCATGGTGCGCACCCAGCGCCGGGTGGCCTGGTTCCAGTAGCTGCCGTGGCTGGGGTGCAGGGCGATCTTCTTGCCCTGCAGCTCCAGCGAGAGCGCGTCCACGGGCGTGTACGCGGCGGCCAGGCTGCGCGCCTCGGCGGCGGGAGGCTCGGAGGAGGCCGGCAGGTAGTTCCACAGCGGCTGCCCCTCGACGAGCACCTCGACTTCCCGGATGCCGGTGAAGGAGTCCAGGCCCGCGAGCAGCTCGCGCGTCATGTCGTCCGCCTGTTCGTCCCCCAGCCCCTGGGCCACGGCGTCCGGGCTGAGCTCCACCACCGCGCGCTCGCCCTCCAACTGCACGCTCAGCACCCGCGTGCCAGAGGGGAACGCGGAGCGCTCCGCGACGATGCGCTCGAGGTTGCGCTGCGGATCCACCTGCGCGAGCGCCGGCGCCGCTACCAACAAGACCGCACATGACAACGGGATTCGCATGGTGTGCCCAGGCCCCAGGGGAGTGCTGCGGTGAGGCTGGGCAGCTTATACATGATTTGCTGCTAATTCGGCTTAAAATTGACAGCTTTCGCTGGGCTGTCCTCAAGGCGTCGACGGCCGCTGACGAATCCGGGAGCCGCTGCCGCTGCGGGACGTGCCCCAGAGCAATGTCGACGAAGCCTGCGGATCAGCGATATCCACATCGAGCGACTCGATGACGAGCCGGTCCTCACCGCGCAGGTAGACCGGCACGCCGGCGCGGCTGGGCAGGCCTCGCAGCTCGTAGAGGGTTCCCCTCAGAATGGGGACTGCCGTCGGCCCTTGAAGGCCCGAGACACCGACGCCCAGCGACGGGCCCACGAAGAGCGAGCCTCGGGGCTCCAGCCGGCTGCCCGTCCACTCCATGCGATGCAGCGTCTCGATGCCAGGCCTGCCAGCAAGCGGGGTTCCCGTCCACAGGACGGAGCGCTCGTACCCGAGCAGCCTGTCAGAGAGCAACTGGCAGGGCTCGCTCGTGCGCACCGGGCCGGCGGCCTCGAGCTGGTACGCGCACGCCTGGTGCCCCTGTCCCTCGGAAGCAGGCGCGCGGCTGATCAGCGCCAGCCGGTCGCCGGAGCGCAGCAGCAGTCCCGGGATCCGCAGCGAGGAGACGTCGATGGAGGTGGCGGCCCCCTCCCAGGTGGTGCGTCCCGTGGACACCAGCGCGGCCCCATCGAAGGTGAAGCGCCGGAGTGCCTGGGGGTAGAGCACCAGCAGCTCGTCCGGGGTGGCCATGATGAACCCGGCGGCGCCTTCGACGTGGCTCAGGGTGGCGGACAGCTCGAGCTTCGTGCCTGTGCCCGTGTCCACGTAGCGCTCGATGCGCGTGCTGCCCGCCAGCCACACCACGTTGCCGGCGACCGCGGTCCTTCCCGCGGGCAGGTTGGCCAAGAGGAATCCGTCGGCCCGGATGACCTGCGAGCCGCACACCAGGGAGCCACGGTCCGTGCGCTCCAGGGTCTGGCACGAGCCCGTATACTTCGTCAGCGGGGCCTGGGCGGAGCCATCCCTTGCGACGTGGAGATCGAACTGCTGCAGCCCGCCCACCGGCTCGAACGCGGCGATGAAGTGGTGAAGCCCGGGCTTCTGCGGGGTGAACCGCAGCGTGCCGTTCAAGCTGATGGGCAGGTTCATCGAGGCCTCACTCGGGACGACCTGGCCGTCTGGGTCGGTGAGCTCCGCCGTGAGCCTCTCGGGCAAGACGCCCACGGGGGCGCAACCGCCGCTGTCGAAGGGAGACAGGGACATCCTCACCGGCTCGCCCACCACCAGCAGCGCCATGGGCGTGGCGGGCGTGGGGTCGGGCGCGGTGTTGCAGGGCGTATCCGACGAAGAAGAGCAGCCCCAGAGCCCCAGCGGCAGCAGCCACACCATGGTGTTGAAGAGCCGCGTCATCATGCGCTCACCTTCTTTCTAGAGTTACGTCTTGATGACGTAGATGCAGGACGGGTTGCCCCGCTTGCGGCACGGGTGCGTCCGGTCATGGATGATGGCGCCGATGATTCCCATCCTGCGCAGGGCGCCGAACAGGATCCCCTTGTCGAAGGCGCAGGGGTAGGGGGCGTCGACCTCGAACTCCGTGACGCCGTCGCTGCGGATGCGGCTGTGGAAATGCCCGATGCCCTCGAGGATGAGGCCCGTGGAGGGATCTCCCATGACCTGCCCATTGCGGCGGTGATGGGCGTGGTAGCCCATGTCCAGGAACCGCGCGAGCGTCGGCAGGTCCTTCATGGCGGGGGGCCAGGTCAGCCGCGTCATCACCGACACGCCAATCTGATGAACCAGGGCCTCGCCCAGGCGCTGGTCGGCGCGGGCGAAGGCTCTCAGGAATGCATCCAGGGGGTACCAGGACTCCAGGTCCACGCTCAGCTGCCCGTCCGGGTCCTTGCGTGCCAGCCCCTCGGCCTGCATGAGCTGACTGGCCAGCGACTTGAACTGTCCAAAGGCCTCGAGGGTGGCAATCACGGTGGCCCCCGACACCTCGATCTCCCTGTACCCGTGGAACGAGCTCGTGGTGCCAGGGGCCTTCGGGGCGGCGCCCACCGCGGCCCTTCGGCCCTGGTTCGTGGGAGGCGGCAAGGGGGGCTCGTCCCTGGCGCCTGGCGTGGGAGAGGCCATGGTGGCCGTCGGGGCATTCGCGGACGCGGGGGCCGCCGGTGGATTGACGGTGGGAACGGAGCGGGAGGGCCGCTGCACCGGCGGCGGGCTGGTACCTTCCCGCCGCAGGAGCAGGGCCTTGAGCCCGCGAGAGACTTCGCTGGCGGAGGCGGGCCGCTGACGGGGCTCCTTGGCGAGCAGCCGCAGCACCAGCGCATCCACCTCTGGGGGCAGCTTCACCAGCGTGGAGGGCGCGGGCGGGGGCGTCTTCAGGTGGTGCGCGACGATCTCCATGTGGGAGCGGCCCGTGAAAGGCCTGCGCCCGGTGAGCAACTCGAAGGCGATGACGCCTACCGCGTAGAGATCCGTCTGGGGGCCGACCTCCTCGCCCAGGGCCTGCTCCGGAGCCATGTACGGGGGCGTGCCCACCATGACGTCCGAAGAAGTCTGAGGAGTGGTGCCCTCGGGAGTGGCGCTGCGCTTGGCCAGACCGAAGTCGAGCACCTTGACGTACTCGGTGCCGTTGGACTCGCGGACGATGAAGATGTTGCTGGGCTTGAGATCGCGGTGGATGACGCCCACGGCGTGAGCGGCCGACAGCGCGTCGAGCACCTGGCACAGCAAGTCGAGTGCCTCGGGCAGGGGCAGGGGTTTGCCGCCCTGGAGCAGCTCGTTGAGGGGGCGGCCGTCGAGGTACTCCATGACCAGGTACTGCCCGACGCTGGGCTCCTGGCCGAAGCCGAAGATGTCGATGATGCCGCGGTGACGGATGGCGCTGGCGGCGCGGGCCTCGGTCAACAGCCGGCGCGCGTGAGGGTTGGCGGTGAGGTCCTCCCGGATGAGCTTGATGGCGACCTTGCGGCCGATGGTGAGGTGCTCGCCCTCGTAGACGACGCCCATGCCGCCGCTGCCGATGTAGCGGCGCACCACATACTCGCCCAGCCGCTGGCCCAGCAGCGGATCGGCCCTCCCGGGCTCGGGAGCACGCGCTGAGAGCGTCTTCTTGGGCTGATCGGGGGGCTGGTCAGCCACGGGCGTCCCATCGTGTGGGCATGTCAGCGCTGTCTCCGGCTACCTGTCGCTTTGCGGCTTGGGCTCAAAGCAGCAGCGCGCATGGGCGTATTGTCCAGGAGTAACAGGGGGTTGTCCACGGCGACACACATCGAAGATTCACGACGGGAGAGCCTCAGCGAGCTTCCACCGGGTTTGAATTGGGCTGAGGCTTCTTGGGGGGCACAAGGGCGGGGGCGTAGCACTTGCCGTTGAAAAGCACGGAGCCACGTTCTGTGCACTCCTCGGCGCTCATCGATGGCTGCTCTAACCAGCAGCCTTTGTTGATGGGCACCTGCGAGCGGCTTGGGCACCGGCCTTTCGTGTCGGGCCGGGCCTGCCCTGGGAGTGGCTCCGGCTGGGGAGCCTGGGCCAGGGGCTTCTTACCCGTGGGAGGAGAGGAGGTAGGAGGCTCAGTGGGCGAAGTGTCTCCGACAGCTGTTATGCCCGCGTCTGGTGCGTGGGAGTCCGAAGCCTGCTGCGTGCTCGCGGACATGTGTCCGGGCGGCAGAGGCCCTGAGTGCAGGCTCCACAGCCACACAGCACCGACTCCCGCAGCCGCCAGGGCCACCCAGGGCTTCCAGGCCCGTGCCTGGGGGAGCCGGCTGACGTGCTCCGCAGCCATGGGCTCTAGCGTCTGTGCCACCTGGGTCGCAGTGCCCCGTACTTCCGGAGCATCCGAGAGCAGGCGGAGGATGAGCTCCCGCAGGCGAGGCTCGACGCGAGGGTTGCTCTCCAGCAGGGGCCTGGGGTCTGGGCTCGTCACCCGCCAGGAGCCGTCCGTATTCCGCCGAGCGTCGATGGGCGGAGGGTACTGGCCCATGACAAGGCGATAGGCCGTCACGCCCAGGGCGTAGAGATCATCTGCGGGGGAGGGAGGGTAGTAGGCCTCACGATCGCGGGAGGAACGGATGTCGAACAGGAAGGCCTGGGCGGAGAGGTAAGCGGGAGTGAAAGGAGCCAGAGACTGCCAGGTGATGCGGGGAGCGCCC
This sequence comes from Myxococcaceae bacterium, assembly GCA_035296065.1. Lineage (GTDB taxonomy): Bacteria > Myxococcota > Myxococcia > Myxococcales > Myxococcaceae > DATHBR01. Next base: position 133,643 of record DATHBR010000059.1, read on the forward strand.
TGAAAGTGCCCGGAGCCGAAGTCGATGAGAAAGCCGCGCCCGTCGGAGTGGCGAACCAGGACGTTGTCGCCCTTCACGTCACGGTGAACGCCGCCTGCGGCATGGAGTGCCTCAAGCGCGCGAGCCAACTGAGCCAGCACCCGGCACATCTGCGGAACGGAGGGGGAGCGCCGTTCGGCCCAGGAGTACAGGGGAGTGCCCTCCACCCACTCCATGACGAAAAAAGGGTGCTCGAGGGCATCGGGAGGGTGACGCAGAATCCCCCTGTCCAGCAGCCGGGGAATGCTGGGGTGAGAGAGGCGCGAGAGCAGCTCCGCCTCGCGAGCGAAGCGCGGGTCCCATGGGAGCAAGGAGAGTTTGAGCGCCACAGGGCCCAGGTGCTCCTGGCCCACGCGCACGGCGCGGTAGACAGCACCAAAAGCACCCTCGCCCTGCCATGCCACCACACGCCAGGAGCCCACCAGGGTGCCTGCGGGAAGACGAGGCCAATGCTCCTTGGATATGGGCGCCATAGGTAAGTGGAGGATAGCCGAGCCCAAGGGGGCCAAGCCCAGTAGTCCGCTATCAGACGTCCCGGCCAATGCCACTTCTACTTCATGGCGCACGGCTTGCCGGAAAGCTCGTCGGACGAGAACAATCAGGCAGGACGGAGAGCACGTGTGAGGCGAAGAGATGAGATGGCTTGCTCTAACCACCATCATGGCGCTGGCCAGTGCCGGATGCGCCCACGAGCAACGGCCTGCTGCCAGAGTTTACGTCATCTCCGAGACTGCGGATGGGATTGGCACTTCGCTTGGAACTGGTGGTGCCGGTCTACGCAACTGCGACGAGGAACACGTCCAGTGTTTTGATGAGTGCTGGAACGCCAACCCTCTCCCATGGCCGTATACCAGGAGGGACGGGTGGTTCCATGAATACTGCACCAGGGAATGCCGCAAGCGGTATGTGGAATGCGAGCAGGAGAACGAGAAGAGAACGAAGGAAATGAAGTTCTCGCGAGTCGATGAAGCAATTGAATGGATCAGGAACCACAAGGACGAAGTGGCGCTTGGAATGGTCGTTATCATCGCAGGAACCGTCTTCATCATCACGACAGGCGGCACTGGCGCGCTGATTCTGGTTCCTCTAGCCCTCTAAACCGAAGCGTAAATGACCGCTAACTCTAGATTTGACATTGACGCTGTCATGAAAACGGTAGGTAGCGTGGCGGCGAAGTACCCCGAGGAGTCGCCCGAGAACGAGGCGCTTCGAATTGTCTCGGTAGCGTTGCTTTACGTTCGGGAGATTCAGAAACTGGAGGAGTACCGCGAATATTTCCAGAAGTTCTCCACCTATAAGCCAGTGACCATTGTGCAGGCGTTCGCGACGAGGGAAGAAGGAGACAAATGGCTCGCCAGTGGAGAGGCCAAGGATGGCAATCTGGTCAAGATTGCTGGTCAAGCTTTCATCGTTATCAATGCGCTGAAGGGCTTGAAGTTCGTCCCAACGCATCTGCCGGAAGACATAGAAGGCCGTTGAAGATGCGATCTTTGGCCAGCACCCAGCTACTCGCGAGTCACCGCACGCAGAACAATCTCCCGGCGCTGCTCGAGTAGCCGCATGGCCAACGGCAGCACGGCCCGGTACAGCACCGCGTACATCCCAGCGCATAGGGCAATCATCGCCACTGTCTGGAATGTGGGCCCCTCCTTGCCCGCCAGCCGCAGGGCCCACCCGAAAGGCATACACCCCACGCACGCGGCAGCGATGCCAATCATGGAGGCCGTCAGCGGCAGCTTGTCCCGCCGCTTGAGGCTCGCGTGGAACTTCACCGGGAAGTACAGCGACAGGAAGTTGCCCGCGGCCAGCAGCACCGGCACCACGGCGGCCACAGAGGCCATGGCGCACAGGAAGTCCACCCACGTGCCGAAGCCGAAGTACACCCGGTAGAACAGCCCCACCAGCACCGCCATGCTCATACCGGCCAGGCCCTGCACCAGGTTCTTCGCCCGCAGCACGTCCGCCAGCTCCATCGGCGCCGCCAGGAACACCGCGAACCCGTGCCCGTCATACGCGAACGTGTTCTGCGAGAACGTGGAGGAGATCACCACCGCCCCGTACACCGCCAGGCCGCCCATCAGCCACGCATCCGCCGACTGCCCCAGCAGGTACACGAACAGCGCTCGCCCTGACAGCAGCTTCAACAGAATCGCCAGCACGAACGGCACGGACACCAACAGCCGCGCGCGCGGGTTGCGCCACAGGTCCAGCGCCTCGCGAGTCACCAGCGTGCTGAACCGGCTCGAAGTCCGGGCGAATGGATCCCGGTCTCCGGACTCCTTCATTGCCGGGCCCGCGCGCCCCGCCTGACGGTGGAACCGCAACAGCAGCAGGTACGCCGCCACCAACCCCATCAGGGTGAACAGCAGCAGGCCAAAGGACTCCACCATGGCCACCTGCACGCGCCCCAGCGCCAGCTGCCGCAGCGAATCCCCGAAGAACCCCGAGGGCACCCGGCCCAGCGCCACCGCCGCGTTGACGATGATGCTCATGTCCAGCGCGCCCACGCCCGCCTCGCCAATCGCCGTGAGCCACGAGGTATCCACGGGCGGAATGAACGAAGCGGCGAACAGGAACAGGAAGAATCCGCCGCCAATAATCTCCGCGCTGTGCTTCTCGCGCAGCACGTTGATGACGGCGTGCAGGCCCACGCGGCTCCAGGCGGCGCACAGCAGCGCGAACAGCCCGTAGTTGAGCACCGCGATCCACGGCGCCTTCAGGTAGTACACCGAGGCGTACCCCATCGCCGCCCCCGTCAGCGGCGCGTAGAACACCAGGGCGCGCGGCTCGAAGAGGCTCGCCACCGTGCTCGAGATGAGCAGCCGGAACGGAGAGATGGGAAACGCCGCGTACCGGCCGATCTCCGAGTGGTCATCCACGCCCGCGGACAGCAGCGGCCACGTCACCCACACCGCCGCGGTGACGAAGCACAACAGGTTCAGGATGAAGTACGGCCACACGTTGCTGTTGGCCACCGGGCCAATGCGCATCAGCTTGAAGAAGGCCATGCCCAGAAACAGCGCGGGCGCGCTGGAGAGCACGAACGTGCCCACCGCCAGCAGCTTGCTGGGCTTGCCCGAGCCGCGGTTGAGGCCAATCATCAGCCGCAGGCCCCACAGCAGCCACAGGTGGCGGAAGAACCCGGGAACCGGAGGCGCGCTCACGCGGACTCCCGGCGCACCGGCACCACCGGAGCGGGCGCGTCCCCATAGAAGGACAGGCGCGCATTGCGCGCGGCCGGCACGGAGATGAGCTTCTCGAACACCGCCTCCAGCGACGGCGAGTCATGCCGGCTCATCAGCTCGGACACCGTGCCCTGATCCAGCATCCGCCCGCCGCGGATGATGCCCGCGTGGGTGGCCAGCCGCTCGGCGATCTCCAGCACGTGCGTGGTGAGCAGCAGCGTCACTCCGCGCCGGCTCAGCTCGCGTAGCAGCTCGCGGATGACGCCCGCGGCCAGCACGTCGATGCCCTCGAAGGGCTCGTCCAGGAACAGCAGCTCCGGGGCGTGGATCAGCGCCGCGGCAATGGCCAGCCGCCGCCGCATGCCCTTGGAGTACTCGGCCACCAGCGCCCCGGCCTTGTACGTCAGCTCCGTCAGCTCCAGGAGCTCCACCGCGCGCGCCGCGGCCTCGTCTCCGCTCAGCCCGTACATGCGCCCGCAGAAGGTGAGGTACTGCCGCCCGGTGAGCCGCTCGAAGAGGCTCAGCTCCTCGGGCACCATGCCGATGCGCCGCTTGATCTCCAGCGGCTGGCGCACCGCGTCCATGCCCAGCAGCTGAATGGAGCCCGCGTCCGGCCCATACACCCCGGTGAACAGGGCGATCGAAGTCGACTTCCCGGCGCCGTTGGGCCCCAGGTAAGCGTAGAAAGCGCCACGGGGAATCTGCAGGTCCAGCCCATTGAGGGCGGTGAAGCTGCCGAACCGCTTGACGAGACCTCTGGCGTCAACGGCCAGCTCGGAGGAGGAGAGCGACATGGAGGCCCCCAGTGTCGACTGGCCGAGCCCCCCGCCACAATCCCCCCACTGTCAGTGCATCAACGACATCTCGGGCGGGCCGACGATCTGCTGCACCGTCATGCGCACCTTGTCCAGGTCCACCGGCTTGGAGATGTAGCCGGCGGCGCCTACCAGCTCGGCCTCCCACTCGAAGCCGTAGCCGGAGATGATGATGATGGGCAGGCCGCGCGCCCGCGGCATCTTCTTGAGCGCGTCGAGCAGCCCCCACCCGCTCATCACGGGCATCCGGAGGTCCAGCAGGACCGCGGCGGGCATGTCTCCCTCGAGCAGGTCCAGCGCCTCACGGCCGTTGGAAGCCTGCACGGTGCGGTAGCCCAGTTCCTCGAGGGCATCGCAGATGAGCGTGCGGTGGCTCGCGTCGTCGTCGACGACCAGGATGTGCGACATGGCGGGGCCTCAATGACACAGTCTGCGGGGGTGGTGTGCTTCTATGGACTCCAAGATGGGGCTGATTCCCTCATTGGGGAAGTGGGCGATCCAATTTTAAACATCTTTATTCCCCAGCGGTCCCTCGCCTGCTTTCACTCCCCGAAAAGACGCAGCGCGTTCTGACCCAGTAGCCCCGCCTCGACTTCGTCTCCCAGCTTGAGCTCCAGCAGCTGGCGCAGCTCCCGGTCCCACGCGTACGGCAGGTGGGGGAAATCGGTGCCATAGAGGATCCGCTCGGGGCGGACTTCCAAGGCCCTGCGGGGCAGGGGGATGGGGAAGTAGTCCGCCATGGCCATGGTGGTGTCCAGCCAGAGCGTGTCGTGGCGCTCGAGCAGGCGGGCGTAGGCGTCGAACTCGTCCGCGCCCAGGTGGGGCACGCACAGCTTCAGGGTGGGGTGATCCTTCAGCACCCGCTCCACCCGCTCCGCCGAGCACAGCGCGTGTGGATCACACTTGTAATGGGGGCTGGCCGGCTCGCGGCCCGCGTGCATCACCAGGGGGCGCCCGGCCTGGGCACAGGCGGCATACACCTCGTGGAGCTCGGGCGCGTCCGGAGCGAAGCACTGCACGTGGCAGTGCAGCTTCACCCCCTTGAGCCCGGCGGCGAAGGCCTCGGCCAGAATGGCGCCCGCGCCCGGCTCCCCGGGCAGCACCGTGGCCAGCCCCAGCACCCGCGGCTCGGCGCGCATCACCTCGGCCATGTAGGCGTTGAGCACGCGCGCCATGCCCGGCTTGTGCGAGTAGGCCAGCGCCACCACCCGGCTCACCCCGCGAGACAGCAGGAAGCCCAGCACCTCGGGGGTGTGCAGCTTGTAGCGGATGGGCCAGCCGTACTGCTCGAACCAGCGCCAGATGGCCTCGAACACCCCGTCCGGGAACAGGTGCACGTGCGCATCCACCACCGGAGGCAGCCCCACCGGCAGCCTTGGCCCCTCGGGATCATTGAGCGCGGGCAGCGGCAGCTTGCGGTTCGCGTCCAACCAGGCCGAGGCCGCGCCCAGACACCCCATCACGTCATGCGTGGACATACGGGCGGGAGGCTACTTCTTCGGAGCCTGGGGGTCCTTCTCCTGGTCCACCCGGCGAAGGAAGTCCTGCTGCTGCGAGTAGCCCTGGCGCGCCAGGCGCTGGGTCTCGATCAGGTCCGCGACCTTGGAGCACACCTGTCCCAGCGTCCGCAGGGACTCGGCGAGCACCTTCTCGACGTGGTCCTGGGCGTCCGGGCGCTTGAGGACGGTCCTGTCGCGGCGGAACAGCAGGGGTAACTTCATTCCACCCAATCTAAGGGATGCCTGGCCCGGGTGCTATTGGCCAGGCCTCTGATCGGCGGGCTGTCCAGTTGACGCAGCGGGGCGATGATCCACACCTTCACACCGACGAAAATTTACAAAATCGCCGGTGTCCCGCCGGACCTCGCACTCCAATCCGAGCGGAGCATCCACTAAGCGACGGAAACTCCAGGCCTTTGACGAATTTTCAAGCGGGGGGGTGACGAGGAGTTAATTCGTGCTTACAGTGGGTCCGCGTAACTGACACTTCTTCGCGGGGGACTGCGCGATGGCTTACGACGGCGAGCTGGTGAAAATGGAGAACGGTCGCTGGGCGCGGTTCCAGCGGTGCCGGGTGTACCGGCCCGGCGTCGAGGACGCTGGCGAGACGATGCTGCTCATCGCGGTGGAGCTGGAAGAGCGCTACCAGCGCATGCTGGACGAGGTAGCCGACTCGCTGGCCCAGTACCGCCAGCAGGGCATCCCCGTGCAGGTGCGCATGAGCCCGGATGCGCAGGGCGTCACGCTGCAGCCCGAGCTGTCCGAAGCCGCCGTTCACTGAGGGTCTTGCCCCGCGGGGCAATGGACTGTTCAGCGATTAACAAGACCCGGGCTCCGCGCCTTAACAGGCACGGGGCCCGAGTCATTTACGGGCCCCGTGCAAGTGCCCCCGGGGGTGGTTTACTTGCCGTTGAGCCACTGCTCGTAGGCGTCGAAGCCGTACTCGCGGCCCAGGAAGTCCTTCACCAGCAGTGCGGCGCCGCGGGTGCCACCGGGCTCCAGCACGGCGCGGCGGTAGCGCTGCGCGGGCTCGGGGTTCATCAGCCCCTCGGCCTGGAAGGGCGTGAAGAGATCCTTGGCGATCACCAGCGACCACATATAGGTGTAGTAGACGGCCGAGTACCCATCGAGGTGGCCGAAGGACAGGTGGAAGTAGGTGTCCTGGGCGTACTTGAAGGGTGTGTAGCGCTCCTGCAGCTGGCGAACCCGGGCGGTGGTGTCCAGGCCCTTGGGATCGCCGCTGTAGAAGCCCAGGCTGATGGCCGCGTAGAACATCTGCTGGCGCACCCAGATGCCCTTGCCCAGCTCGTCCGCGGCCTTCATGCGGGCAATGGCCTGGGTGGGCAGCGGCTCGTTGGACTGGTAGTGGCGGGCGAAGGTGCTCAGGGACTCGGGCGCCCAGGCCCACTCCTCGAGCATCTGCGAGGGGGCCTCCACGAAGTCATGCTCGGTGCGCACGCCGGACAGGCCCGCCCAGCGCGTCTGCCCGCCGAGGATGTGGTGCAAGAGGTGGCCGAACTCGTGGAAGAAGGTCTCCACGTCGCCGTGCTGCATGAGCCCGGGCTCGGCGCCGGGCTTGGGGAAGTTGCACATCAGCACGCCCTCGGGCAGCGTCTTTCCGGCCTTGCCGTTGGCCAGGTCCCACTGGGCGGCGTGCTTGTACTTGTCCGCGCGCGGGTGCATGTCGAGGAAGAAGCGGCCCAAGAGCTTGTCGCCCTCGTAGATTTCGTAGGCCTCGATGTCCGGGTGCCACACCTTCGCGTCGGCCAGCTTCTTGTAGGTGATGCCGAACATGCGCGAGGTGATGTCGAGGATGCCCTGCTTGACGCGGGTGTACTCGAAGTAGGGGCGCACCGCCTGCGAGTCGAAGCTGTACTGCTCGGCGCGCACGCGGTCCTCCAGGTAGAGCTGATCCCAGGGGTGCACGGCGCTGGCCCTGGGCTCGTCCTTGCGCTTTCGGGCCAGCAGCGTGTCGTAGTCGCTCTTCACGCGCGCGGCCGAGGCGGTGGTGATCTTCTCGATGAAGTCCGCGGCGGCCTTGTCGCTGCGGATCATCTTGTCCTCGGTGATGTACGCGGCCCAGCTGGGGTAGCCCAGCACCGTGGCCAGCTCATGGCGCTTGGAGATGAGGCGCGACAGGGTGTCCAGGTTCTTGGGGTGGCCGCGCTGGCGGTACACGCGCCACATTGCCTCGCGCGCCTTGCCGCTCCTGGCGTAGGTGACGAAGGGCAGGTAGTCCGGGGTGTCGGTGGTGACGCGCACCTTGCCGTTGGGCCCGGGCGGGTGGGCGCGCACGTAGTCCTCGGGCAGGCCCGCCAGCTCCTTGGGCTCGAACTCCACCGAGCGCACGTCCGCGCGGATGTTGGTGCCGAACTCCTGGCCAATCTTGACCAGCTCCTCGTTGAGCGCCTTCACCCGGTTGCGCGTGGCCTCGTCGCGGTCCACGCCGGCGCGGCGGAAGTCGCGCAGCATCCGGGTGACGTAGTGGCGCGTGGCCTCGTCCTGCTGGCTCACGTCCAGGCTTGCGAGCACGTCGTAGATGCCGCGATCCAGCGACAGCTCGGTGACCGTTTTTGCCACCTCCTGCTCACAGGCCTCGGAGGCGGCGCGCAGGGCCGCGTCCGGGTGCGAGTTGGTGGCGATTGCCGAGCGCCCGCCGGTGTCCGCCAGCAGCGCCAGGGCGTCATCGTACACGGTGAGCGCCGCCAGGGTTTCCCGGGGCGCCGGCAGGGCCTTGAAGCGGGCGAACTGCTCGCGGGCCTTCTGAATGTCGCCGCGGCAGGACTCCTGGAACTGGGCGACGGTGCCGGTGAGGTGGCGCGACGCGTCGGGCACGGGGGCCGCGGGGCGGGGCGGGGCCACCGCGGCCGCCGGTGCCCGCGGGGCGGTGGCGGGAGCAGCGGGGGTGTTGGCCGTGGAGCTGGCGCAGCCGGCCAGCGCCGCGGTCGCGACGAGAGCAAGGGTAAGACGCACGAGGTAGTCCCTTCGAAAAAAGCTCTTCAACTGGGCGCGGACAGAGGCATTCCCACGCGCTCAGGCTTTTACCTGAAAGAAGCGCTCGGCGTTCTCATACGCCACGCGCCGCACCACGCCCTCGGACAGGCGGGCCTTGGCCAGCAGCCGGGCCAGGCGGGCCAGGCCCAGAATGTCTCCGGCCCCGTCGCCCGCGTCCGAGTTGAGCACCAGCCGCTCACTGCCGAGCTTGCGCACCAGCGCCACCGCGCGCTCGGCCTCGAGCGCCTCGGGGTGCAGCGTGAGCCCCGCCCAGTGGCCGCAGCCCAGCGTGGCCCTCACCGTGCGGCCCGTCACATGGTCCACCAGCACGCGCGAGGCCAGCACCCCCGAGGTGCGCAGCAGCGCGAGGATGCGCCGGGTGTGCCGCTCCTTGTCCCGCGTGGGCGTGTGCACCACCACCCGCAGCTTCAGCCGCCGCGCCAGCGCCAGCTGCTCCAGGAAGGCCTCCTCCTCCTCCTCGCCTCCCGCGTGCAGCCCCGTCTCTCCCAGCGCCACCACCCGCCCACCCTGGAAGTAGTCCGGCAGGCTCGACAGCACCTCCGACAGCCCCCGCCGGGGAATGCACCGCGGGTGCACCCCCAGCGCCGCGTAGGCCCGGATGCCCAGCCGCTCCAGCCGCGGCAGCTGCCGCCCCACCAGCTCGTCGAAGTGCTGCCGCAGCGCCTTGGCCGTGGGCTCCGCGAAGTGGTGCGCCACCACCAGCGCCCGCTCCACCCCGAAGAAGCGCATCGACTCGAGGTCCTGATCACTCAGGGACTCGGGGTGCAGATGCGCGTCGAACAGGGGCAACAGCTCGGGCAAGGGCGCGGCTCTCCGTGGCGGGCAAGGCGGGTGGGCCTTACATCCTCACTCTGACGCGCTCCTACAAGGAAGAAGCAGTGCTATCGCCGCCCTCCGCTGGCCCTCTTGAACGGGCCAACGCGCTGTGTCAGATACGCCCCGCTCGAGTTACTCGTGAACCCCGCACGAGAGTTCAGCGTGACGGAAGTTTTCTACTTGTCCGACTGCAAAAGTCCGTACAAGATGGACTACGTCATGAGTCGTTAACCGGGGGAGGGTTATGAGCACCACCGCCGTCAAGACCATGCAGAACACACCTTCACCGCAGCAGGAGGTAAAGGTGTTCTTCAAGCCCTGCTTTGGGATCAAAGCCCGGGGCTGTGGGCTGTCAGTGGATGTCAGGGCTCGCCAGGAGAAAGACAAGGAGAAGGATCAGCCAAAGCGCGGTTGACGATCAAAACCGCGGTCCCTATCTCTGCGCCGCATGTCCTCTCCCTTAGCGGCGGTGGTTTTGTGTGCCGGCAAGGGCACCCGGATGAAGTCGGAGAAGGCGAAGGTCCTTCACCCCATCCTGGGCAAGCCCCTGTGTGCATATCCTCTGAAGCGCGCGCTCGAGCTGGGTGCTTCTCCGTTGGTGCCGGTGGTAGGCCATCAGGCCGCCGACGTGGAGAAAGCCATCCGGGCGCAGTTCTCCCAGGCCTCGCTGCGCTTTGCGCTGCAGAAGGAGCAGCGCGGTACCGCGGACGCGGTGCGCTCGGCGGAAGCGGCGCTGAAGGACTTCTCGGGCCGGGTGCTCATTCTCTACGGTGATGTGCCGCTGCTGCGCCGCGAGACGCTCGAGGCGCTGGTCCAGGCGCACGAGGCCAACGCCAAGAATGGCGGCCCGCTGTCGCTGGTGGCCACGGTGCTGGAGGACCCCACGGGCTATGGCCGCGTCATCCGCGAGGGTGGCCGCGTCACGCGCATCGTCGAGCACAAGGACTGCACTGCGGAGCAGCGCAAGGTGCGCGAGTGCAACGCCGGCATCTACCTGGTGGAGTCCTCGTTCCTGTGGAAGGCGCTGGCGGAGATCCGCCCGCAGAACGCCCAGGGCGAGTACTACCTCACGGATCTGGTGGAGATGGCCGCCAAGCTGGGGCCCGTGGCCTCGGTGGAGGCGGACGCCACGGACACCGCGGGGGTGAATGATCGGGTGGAGCTGGCCGCGCGCGCCCAGGTGATGCGGCAGCGCATCAACGAGCGCCACATGCGCGCCGGGGTGAGCCTGATGGATCCGGGCTCCACCTTCATCGAGGACGACGTCGCCATTGGCCCGGACACCGAGATTGGCCCCATGGTGACGCTGGCGGCCGGCACGGTGGTGGGGCGCGACGTCACCATTGGCCAGGGCAGCGTGCTCACGGCCTCGCGCGTGGCGAACGGCACCGTCATCAAGCCCTACTCGGTGTTCGAGGAGTCCCAGGTGGGGGAGCGGTGCATCATCGGCCCGTTCTCGCGCCTGCGGCCGGGCACGGAGCTCGCCGAGGACGTGCACCTGGGCAACTTCGTGGAGACGAAGAAGGCCAAGCTCGGCAAGGGCACCAAGGCCAGCCACCTGTCGTACCTGGGCGACGCGAAGATCGGCGCCGGGGTGAACATCGGCGCGGGCACCATCACCTGCAACTATGACGGGGTGAACAAACACATCACCGAGTTGGGCGATGGCGTTTTCATCGGCTCGGACACACAACTGGTGGCGCCCGTGAGCGTGGGCGACGGCGCGTATGTCGGGGCGGGCACCACGGTTACGAAAAATGTACCGCCTGGCAGCCTCGCCGTGTCCAGGGTGCCACAGGTAAATAAGGAAGGATGGGTCGCTCGGAAGAAGGCCAGGCAGGGCTAAGTGGTTGATTTCCGGGACATTTCCCGGGCAGAGCCGCTGCCGCATAGAATGGCGCGACTCTTGCTCAGTGAGAATTCGGCAAGCGAAACTTTCAGCAACGGCTGAGCAACCCCACGGGCTCTTCCGGCGGGTGTGGGCGAGAGAGAGGTCTGAATCATGTGCGGGATCGTTGGTTACGTCGGTGACAAAGAGTCGGCTCCTATCCTGGTGTCCGGTCTGAAGAAGTTGGAGTACCGCGGGTACGACTCGGCGGGTGTGGCGGTGGTGAACCGCAACCAGCTCAACGTGGTGAGGGCCACCGGCAAGCTGAAGAACCTCGAGAACCGCGTCTCGCAAGAGGTACCGCGGGGCAACATCGGCATCGGGCACACGCGGTGGGCCACGCACGGCCGCCCCTCGGACGAGAACGCCCACCCGCACACGTACAAGAGCGTGGCGGTGGTGCACAACGGCATCATCGAGAACCACCTGGCGCTCAAGGAGGAGCTGCGCGCCAAGGGCCACGTGTTCTCCTCGGAGACGGACACCGAGGTGTTCGCCCACCTGATCAGCGACGAGCTGGAGCGGGGCATCGACCTGGTGGACGCGGTGCGCCTGGCCATCAAGCAGGTGAAGGGCACGTACGCGCTGGCGGTGGTGACGGCGGGTGATCCCAACCGCATCGTGTGCACCAAGGACAGCTCGCCCATGGTGCTGGGCCTGGGCCAGGGGCAGAACTTCATCGCCAGCGACGTGCCGGCGCTGCTCGAGCACACGCGCGACTTCGTCTACATGGAGGAGGGCGATCTGGCGGTCGTCACCGCGGCGCGCATCGACATCTTCAACCGCAAGGGCGAGCCGGCCAACCGGCCCACGCGCCGCATCGACTGGACGCCGATGATGGCGGAGAAGGGCGGCCACAAGCACTTCATGCACAAGGAGATCTGGGAGCAGCCCCGGGCCGTGGCGGACACGCTGCGCGGCCGCATGCTGCTGTCCGAGGGCGACGTGCACTTCGAGGGCTGGAACCTGTCGCCCGAGAAGGTGCGGGGCATCACCAAGGTGACGATCCTGGCGTGCGGCACCTCGTGGCACTCGGGTGTGGCGGGCAAGCACATGATCGAGTCGCTGGCGCGCATCCCCGTCGAGGTGGAGCTGGCCAGCGAGTTCCGCTACCGCGATCCCATCGTGGAGTCCACGCACCTGGCCGTCGCGATCAGCCAGTCGGGTGAGACGGCCGACACGCTGGCGGCCTTCAAGGAGGCCAAGGCGCGCGGGGCCATGACGCTGGCCATCTGCAACGTGATGGGCAGCGCGATGACGCGCGAGGCGGAGATCTCCGTGCTCACCAACGCGGGCCCCGAGATTGGCGTGGCGTCCACCAAGGCGTTCACCACGCAGCTCGTCACGCTCTACATGCTGGCGGTGAAGCTGGGCCGCATGCGGGGCACCCTGACGGTGAAGGCCGCCCAGGAGCACCTGACGCACCTGACCGAGGTGCCGAAGATGATCGAGGACGTGCTCAAGTGCGAGGCCTCGGTGAAGCGCGTGGCGCGCGAGTTCATGAACGCGCAGGACTTCCTGTTCCTGGGCCGCGGCCCCATGCACCCGGTGGCGCTCGAGGGCGCGCTGAAGCTCAAGGAGATCTCCTACATCCACGCCGAGGGCTACGCCGGCGGCGAGATGAAGCACGGCCCCATCGCGCTGATCGACGAGAAGATGCCGGTGGTCATCATCGCCCCGAAGCAGCCGCACGTGGCGTACGAGAAGATCATCGGCAACATCGAGGAGGTCCGCGCGCGCGGCGGCAAGGTGATCGCCGTCATCGACGAGGACGATGAGCACGTGAACAGCCTGGCGGACCACGTCATCCGCATCCCGTCCGCGTGCGCGCTGCTGGCGCCCGTGGTGTCCACCATCCCGCTGCAGCTGCTGGCCTACCACGTGGCGGAGATGCGCGGCAACGACGTGGATCAGCCGCGCAACCTGGCCAAGAGTGTGACGGTGGAGTAGTGGCTGCGTTGCACCCGGGGCTGTACCGCTTTGGTGGTACAGCCCTGGCGTACCCGCGTCGCCTACCGTGGCGCGGACGATGCAGGTTGGCAAATACCAGCTGATTCACAAACTCGCGACGGGCGGCATGGCCGAGGTGTTCCTGGCCAAGGCCGCCGGTCCGCGGGGCTTCGAGAAGCTGCTGGTGCTCAAGCGCATTCTGCCGCACCTGGCCAGTGAGCCCTCCTTCGTGGAGATGTTCCTGTCCGAGGCGCGGCTGGCCGCTCAGCTCAACCACCCCAACGTCGTGCAGATCTTCGACTTCGGGGAGGCGGACGGCACGTACTTCCTGGCCATGGAGTACATCGACGGGCCCAACTTGCGGGAGATCATCCGCCGGGCCAGCGGGCTGGGGCTGGCGATGCCCATCGCCCTGTGCGCGCGCATCATCGCCGCGGCGTGCGAGGGCCTGGCCTTCGCGCACAACTTCTGGGATCTGACGACGGGGCAGGAGCTGAACATCGTCCACCGGGACATCAGCCCGGACAACATCCTGCTGTCGCGCCAGGGCGGGGTGAAGGTGGTGGACTTCGGCATCGCCAAGGCAGCGGGGCTGAGCCCGCACACGCAGACGGGCGTGCTCAAGGGCAAGCTCTCGTACATGCCGCCGGAGTACCTGCGCAACGAGTCGCTGGATGGGCGGGTGGACGTGTACTCGCTGGGCGTCGTCTTCTACGAGCTGCTCACGGGGCAGCGGCCCTTCACGGCCCGCTCGGAGGCGGGCATGGTGCAGGCGATCCTCTACGAGGCGCCCGTGCCGGTGGTGCACCGGCGGCAGGAGGTGCCGCAGGAGGTGCAGCGCATCCTGGCCAAGGCGCTGGCCAAGGAGCGTGACAGCCGCTACCTGGACTGTGTGGGGCTGCAGGAGGATCTGGAGGAGTTCATCGTCTCCACGGGCAAGCCGGTGGGCTCTCCGCAGCTGGCGCAGCTCGTCGCGATGATGATGGCAGGGGCCGAGGTGCCGGGCCTGACGTTCCCAGGAGCCGGCTCGGTGCGAGTGTCCAGCCGGTACGCGTCGCTGCTCAGTGGGCCGCTCTCCGCTTCGGCCCTGGTGGCACCTCCGGCACCTCTGCCCGAGGGTGGCTCGCAGCCGGGCAAGTCGGAGCCTCCGGTTCCCGACGTGCTCGCCCAGGACATGCAGCCCACCGCGGTGGAGCGTCCCGCGAGGCTCACCGCCCGGTTCATCCAGCCTTCGGACTCCAGCGCGCTGCCGCTCCTGGAGCCGCTGCCCGAGCCAACGCAGCCGCCGGCTCCGGTGCCTTCTCCGCCGCTTGCGGGCACACCCGTCCCGTCCGCGCGAAAGCCCCAGCAGTGGGTGGCGCTCGCCGGAGTGATGCTGTTTCTGGTGGCAGTTGCTTACGTGCGGATACTTCCCCCCGATCATCCGCCTCAGTTGTCCACGGATGCGGGAACGGATGCGGGAACGGATGCGGGAACGGGTGCGAAGCTAGTGGGCGACGGTGGTCTGCCAATTGATGGTGGAACGCCCCCGCCCCCGCCACCGCCCCCGCCAGAGGATGGCACCCTCGTGCTCCAGGTGGAGCCCCCGGGCACCGTGCTCCACGTGTTCATGGGGCCCTTCAAGGTAGGGACTACTCCGATGCCACCCCGGTCCATACCGCCCGGGTCCTATACCCTGCAGCTGAAGGATGATCAGAAGCAGGTGGTGGCGACGCAGCGCTTCGTGGTGAAGGAGGGCCGGGTCTCCCTTGTCAGGGTCAACCTGCAGGACGAGGAGGAGTGAGCCGGAGGTGCCCCTGCGCGAGGCGGCTACAGGCCCGCGTAGCTCAGCGTCTTCAGCAGCCAGGACTGCACGTGCTGGCGCGTGGGGTTCTGCCCCGAGTCCAGCGCCCAGGTGAAGAGCGCTCCGGCGAACTCGCCCGCGGTGCGGAAGCGGTTGGCCTTGTCCGGCGCCAGCGCCTTGCGGAGGATCTGCGCCAGGGGCTTGTCCACCGAGTCCGGCAGGCCCAGCTTCGCCGCCCGGATGGCCGCCATCGCCGCGGCATCGTCCAGCGGCCCGCGGATGAAGGGGTGGGTGCCCACCACCAGCTCGTACAGCACGATGCCCATGGCGAACAGGTCCGTCGAGGCGGTGAGCGTCTCGCCGCGCGTCTGCTCGGGTGAGAGGTAGTGCAGCTTGCCCGCGGTGATGCCGTCCTGCGGGCCAATGTCCGCGCCCTGGGCCTTGGCCACCCCGAAGTCCCCCAGCTTCACGTCTCCCTCGCCCGAGAAGAAGATGTTGGAGGGGTTTACGTCTCCGTGCACCAGGTCCAGCGGCCGGCCGCTGCGCGTGCGCACCTGGTGGAAGTAGGCCAGCGCCCGCAGCACCTCGGTGCAGACGTAGACGGCCATGCCCAGCGGGAAGCTGCGCTTGAGCGTCTCGTGCGCCTCGATGAGCCGCCGCAGGTCCCCGCCCACCAGGAACTCCATGGCGATGAAGGGGCGCCCGAAGGCCTGGCCCGCTTCCAGCTTGCGCACCAGGTTGGGGTGGTCCAACAGGCCCATCAGGTCCGCCTCGTCCGCGAAGGCCTCGGGCGGTGCGTCTTTCTTCATCAGCTTGAGGGCCACCGGGAACTGCTGGCCCTGGGCGTCCACGGCCTCGGCGAGGAAGACCTCCGCCATGCCGCCTTCGCCCAGGCGGGAACGGACGAGGTAGCGGCCGAACCGCCGCGAGGGAACCTCTACCGTCTTGCTGGGGCCAGCCTGCATGAGCCCCATTCTAGGCCATGAGGCCCCGTTGGCCACCACCCGGGATAAGCTCCAGGCAGGAGAGCCCATGTCAGCAGAGACGCTCGAGAAGCTGCGCAAGGAAGTAGAGAGGGCCGCCGAGGGGCTCATCTTCATCAGCGAGAGTGATGCGCGCGTCGTCTTCGTGGCCGCGCCCCAGTCGTGCGTCCAGGAGGTGACGGCTGAGCAGGTGGTGCGCTGGCTCTCGGCGCAGCATGACGGGCGCACGGATGTGCTCTTCAGCGACGCGCCCCTGGCGGGGCTGGCCCAGAAGGCCGTGGAGGTGAAGAGCGCCACCGACTTTCTGCGCAACCGCATGGAGGTCGTCGATCCAGAGGACCCCGATGCCCGGAAGGCCGCGCGCAAGTGGAGCCGCATCCGCAAAGCGCTGGAGGAGCACCTCCAGGACCTGCGGGTCATCCGCTTCGGTGAGCCGCACTATGACGGCACGGTGGATGGGCTGATCTCCGTCTTCGTCGTGGGCCGCACCCAGGACGGAGACCTGGCGGGCATCCTCACCGCCTCGGTGGAGACCTGAGCCGCGCCGGCAGGCTGAGAACGAGTCAGCACAGGCCGATGACGACATCCATGACGTTGGTGCCGGTGAGGCCGGGCTTGAGCAGCACACCAGCGGCCTCCAGCGCCGGGTAGGCATCGTGGCGGGCCAGGTGGCGGGCCGGCTCTCTCCCCGTGGCGCGGATGGCCTGCCAGGTAGCCCCATCGACGATGGCGCCGGCGGCGTCGGTGGGGCCGTCTCGGCCGTCCGTGCCGCCCGCGAGCATCGCTACCGGGGCAGGGGTGCCATCGAGCGCATGGGCCGCCGCGAGCGCCAGCTCCTGCGAGCGTCCGCCGAGGCCGGGGGCCTCCCCAAGGGTGACGGTCGTCTCTCCGCCCCAGATGAGGCAGCGGGCCCCGGCGGTGCCGCGATGGCTCAGCAGCGTGGCGGCGATACGCGCCCCCGCGTCCGAGGCTTCTCCGGCCAGCGGCTCGGGGTGGATGTGGGGAGCAAGGCCCAGCTCAGCGGCGTGCCGGGCCACCGCTTCCAGCGCCAGGCGGTTGCTGGCGACCAGCTCGGTGGTGATGCGCTCGAACATCGGATCCCCGGGCTTGGGCGTCTCGGGTAGCTCGCC
The DNA here is from genome assembly GCA_035296065.1 of Myxococcaceae bacterium. Taxonomy (GTDB): domain Bacteria; phylum Myxococcota; class Myxococcia; order Myxococcales; family Myxococcaceae; genus DATHBR01. The sequence goes on from DATHBR010000059.1 coordinate 150,746, forward strand.
CCGCTGCGTCTGCTCCAGGCGCTGGCGCATCGGGTCCGGAAGGGCCGCCCACAGCCCCGCGCGCTCCAGCAGGGCGCGGACGTCCCCCGCGGTCGTGGGATCCGGCACGCAGGGCCCGGAGCCGATGGCGGCAAGCTCGTCGCCGATGACGTCCGAGACGATGAAGAGCCGCACCCGGGCCGGCGCCAGCGCCCGGGCGAGCTTGCCGCCGCCCCACCGGGCAAAGCGCTTGCGAACCCGGTTCATCGCCGCGATGTCGAGTCCGGAGCCCAGCAGCAGCCGGTAGAGCTGCTTGAGATCGGCGGGATGGATGCCGGGCTCGGGCGCTCCGATGAGGCTGGTGGTGCCGCCCGACAGCAGCACCCAGGCCTCGTCCTCCGGTGCGACCCGGGCCGCGAGCGTTCCCACCGCCTCCGCCGCCGCGAGTGAGCCCGGCCCTGGCTCCGGATGATCACCCGCAACGGACGCGAGGGCCGGATGCGGCACGGGCGCCAGGGCTGGCGCCACGATTAGCCCACCGGCTGGCGCGAGGCCCCGCGAGGCCAGGTGTCGCACCGCCGCCTCGGCCATCGGTTGCGCGGCCTTCCCCAGCGCCAGCAGCCACAGCCGGGACACAGGAGGCTCGGTGAGCTGGCGCAGCGCCGACTCCAGCGCGCGGCCAGGCTCGGCGGCGGCCACGGCTGTCTGGTAGAGCTGCACGAGGAGTTCGCGGGAGTTCCCGGTAGGCATCGGGGTCAATTCTCGTCCTCCTCCTTCGCGAGTTCCATCAGCATCTCGAGGTCCTCCGCCTCGCCCATGCTCTCCAGCAGCTCCAGGTTCTCAACCACCTCCTGGTCCTCGGCCGAGAGGTTGGACGGGGGGGACTTCTCCGTGGCTGGCTCAGCTGGGCGGGTCGAGGCAGGTGGCCTCTTGTCCTCCTCCGCCGCCGCCGTGCCCGCGTACAGGCTCACCGCCAGCACCAGCGCCACGCTCAGGCGGCTCACTTCCGGCGCCTCTCGCGCATCCGCTCGCGCAGCTCCTGGCGCTGCTCGGGCGTCATCTGCCTCCAGCGGCGCATGTTCTCCATCATCTGCTCGCGCCGCTCCGGGTGCGCCCGCATGTACTCGCGCATCCGCTTGCGCAGCTCCGCCCTGCGCTCCGGGTCCAGCTTGCGGAACTCGCGGAAGCGCTCGCGCATCAGCTGCCGCTCCTGCGGCGTCAGCCGCTGGAACTCGCGCAGGTTCGCCTTCAGCCGCTCGCGCTCCTCCGGAGGCAGCTTCTTGAAGCGCTCCATGTTCTGCCGGACGCGCTCCTGCTCCTCCTTGGGCATCGCCTTGAACTCGCGCAGCTTCGCCCTCAGCGCCTCCTTCTGCTCCGCAGAGAGCTTCTCGAACCGCTCCGCCGCCGACTGCCCCCCGGTCTTCTCCTGCGCCCGCGCGGGCCCGCCCGCCAGCAGCGCCACCACCACGCCAAGCACCACCAGGCCATGGCTCTTCATCACCGCACCTCCAGCTCGTGGAGGTTCGCGACGACCTCCATGTCCTCGGAGCTGTCCAGGCCGACTACGTCGTAGTCCTCCATCAGCTCCATGTTCGCCGCCAGCTCCAGCGCTCCCTCTTCCGTCACGTCCACGCCCTGCGAGTCGCCGCTGGTGTAGACGATGAGCGCCAGCGCCGCCGCCAGCCCCATCGAAGGCACCAGCACCGACGGCCGCAGCAGCGCCAGCAGCCGCTCCTTCAGCGGAGGTGGCAGCGCGTCCACCTTCGCCATCACCGCCCGCCGGGTGTCCGCCGAGGGGACGAACCCGGGCAGCTGCGCCATGCTCGCCACCGTGCGCCGCAGCAGCGCCTCGGTGCTCTTGCACTCCGCGCAGGTGCCCAGGTGCGTCTCCACCTCCACGCGGCGCGTGGCCGTCAGCTCCCCGTCGATATAGGCCGTCAGCTCTTCCTCGAACGCGCAGCTCATCCCCTGCTCCTCGCGGGCAGCGTGCCCGCCTGCAACTCTTCGACTTTCTTCGCCACCGCCAACGTCGCCCGGTGAATGAGGCTCTTCACCGCCGCCTCACTGGCCTCCAGCGCCTCGGCGATGTCCCGGTACGCCATGCCCTCGAAGCGGCACATGGTGAAGGCTGCCCGCTCCCGCTCGCTCATCCCCGCCAGCGCCTCGCCCACCGCCCGCTCCAGCTCCCGGCCCGCCACCGCCTCGTCCGGGCGCTCCGCTTGCGGCCCCGCCACGTCCACCCCGTCGTCCTCCTCGGTGGGCGCCGTGCTGGTGTGGCTCACCCGGTACTCTCCACGGCGCACCTCGTTGAGGCAGTGGTTGGTGGCCACCCGGAACAGGAACGTCTTGAACTGCGCGCTCGGCTTGTAGGCCTTGGCGTTGCGGTACAGCTTCACGAAGATGTCCTGCGTCAGCTCCTCCGCTCGCGCCCTGTCCCCCACGAAGCGCAAGGCGAAGCGCGCCACGCTGGCGTGGTAGCGCTCGAACAGCAGGCCAAAGGCCCGCCGGTCGCCTGCCGCCACTTTCAGCATCGCCTGCGCGTCCGAATCCGCGTCCACGTCCGCCATGAACCCTGTTGCCTCGGGAAAGTTGCGGCGCCTATGCGCTTTGAACCCTACCCCCACTCCTGGGTACAGTTTTCACCGTGTCTTCCGCCTCCAGCACACGTCCTCCCACTCCGGGCCAGGTTTCCAGCGAACCCGAGGGGGAGGGTGCGCGCGACGCGCCCCAGGTGGATCTGCCCTCCTGGGAGCCCTCCATCATCGTGGAGGAGCCGGTGGCCCAGCCCTCGCTCTCGGAGGAGGAGCTGGCCCTGTTGGATGAGGAGCTGGCCCTGGAGGAGCAGGCGGCTGCCCGGGCCGTCGCGCCGCCCCCCGCCAGGCCCAGCCCGGCGCCGCTCGAGCAACTGCCCGGGGAGAAGCATGTCCCCTCGGTGTGGATGCCCCCCGGGGAGATGACGGCCTTTCCCAGCTCCGACGCGGTGCCAGGCGCCAAGACGCCCCCGCCGGGCACTCCGCTGCCGGTGCTGCTGCTGGTGGACCAGGCCCGCGACGCCCCACCCGAGGAGCAGCACGAGCTGGCCCGGCGCATCAACCGGCTGCTGGACCAGATGGTCCTGGAGGGCGGCTCGCGCCACGTGGCCGACTGGTTCCACCACCTCATCGAGAGCGGGCGCCTGGAGGGCCTGGCGGACGAGGCGGGCCACTCCTGCCACGAGACGGCCATCAAGGGGCTGCTGGCCATGGGCTTCCCCTACGCCCTGGAGGTCAGCCCCGAGGATCTGCAGCGGGTACAGCCCAAGCCGCCCACGTCCCTGCGGGACAACGCGCTCACAGTGGCCGGCACGGCGGTGGCGGTAGGGGGGACCCTGGCGCAGCTGGTGGTGCACCTGCTGGGTTCTTTCCGCTTCTCCCACCTGCTCACGCTGGAGGTCGGCGTGTCGGTGCTCGCGCTGATCGCCGTGCTGGTGGGCAAGCGGCGCACCCCCTTGCGGCAGATGGGCCTGGCGGTGCTGGTGGTGGCCTCGTTGCTTTCAGTATTCCTAGGAACTCTGCCGGGTTACGCTGGCCTGGTGTCCGGCCTGGCGGGGTTGGTGGCCGCTCTCCTGTTCGCTATCCGCGAGAGCTGAGGTGTTCTTCGAAAACCGCATGTCAGAGGGGTGGACTACGGTCTACCCGTCGCGTAGTAATGCAGCTCGCGTTCTGAACGCGGGTTCAGGTGGGCCGGGGTGGCCCGCCGCATACAACTGGAGGAGTAGAGATGGCCGTAAATCAGGAGAAGGAGAAGGCGATCGAGTTGGCGCTGTCCACCATCGAGCGCCAGTTCGGTAAGGGTTCCATCATGCGGCTCGGCAACGATGAGCCGCTGATGCGTGACATCCAGGCCATTTCGACCGGGGCCATCTCGCTCGATATCGCCCTGGGTGTGGGAGGCGTGCCCAAGGGCCGCATCGTCGAGATCTTCGGGCCGGAGTCCTCCGGTAAGACGACGCTGTGCCTCCATATCGTCGCCGAGGCGCAGAAGCGTGGCGGCATCTGCGGCTACATCGACGCGGAGCACGCCATGGACGTGGGCTACGCCCGCAAGCTGGGTGTGCGCACGGACGATCTGCTGCTGAGCCAGCCGGACACCGGTGAGCAGGGGCTGGAGATCGCCGAGATGCTGGTGCGCTCGGGCGCCATCGACGTGCTGGTGGTGGACTCGGTGGCCGCGCTGGTGCCCAAGGCGGAGCTCGAGGGCGAGATGGGTGATGCGCACATGGGCGTGCAGGCCCGCCTGATGAGCCAGGCGCTGCGCAAGCTCACGGGCACCATCTCGAAGAGCCAGACGTGCGTCATCTTCATCAATCAGATCCGCATGAAGATCGGCGTGATGTTCGGCAACCCCGAGACGACCACGGGCGGCAACGCGCTGAAGTTCTACGCCTCGCAGCGCCTGGACATCCGCCGCGTGGGCGCCATCAAGAATGGCGACAACGTGGTGGGCAGCCGCACCCGCGTCAAGGTGGTGAAGAACAAGGTGGCGCCTCCCTTCAAGGAGGTCGAGTTCGACATCATGTACGGCACGGGCATCTCCCGCGAGGGTGACCTGATCGACCTGGCCTCCAACGAGGGCATCGTCGAGAAGAGCGGCAGCTGGTTCGCCTTCAAGGGCGAGCGCATCGGCCAGGGCCGGGAGAACGCGAAGGACTACCTGCGCGAGCACCCGGAGATCATGAAGGAGATCGAACTGCGCGTGCTGGAGAAGTACGGCGTCATCAAGCCGGCCGCCGGTGCCGCGCCCGCTGCCGCCGAGCCCGAGGCTCCCAGTGAGGGCGAGAAGCGCCCGCGCGTGAAGGCCGTGAAGTAGTCGCGGTTTTTCTTCACTGCGAGAAAGTGCCAGGGGCTGTCCACCACACGGTGGGCAGCCCCTTCTTCATTTCAGGCGCGGCGCGTCAAAAGGTTGGGTGAGGTTGCTTCCCCCCCGAGCAGAAAAGAGCCATAGACTCCGCGCCCGCCGGAGGCCCAGTGGCCCGGCTCATTGGAGGGGTACGTGTCCCAGAAACTGCACCGCCGCACCATTCTGCAGTCCGTCGTCGCGGTAGCGGCGACGACGGCGTTTGGCTGCAGCGACGAACAGACGACCGATCAGCAGGCGGCCGAGAGCCGCAAGTTCTTCCCGCAGTCGGTGGCCTCGGGAGATCCGCGCTCTGACAGCGTGGTGGTGTGGACGCGCGCGGTGGACAGCGATCACGGCCACGCGGCCGGCGATTCGACGCTGACGCTGGAGGTGTCCAAGGACGAGAGCTTTGGCGCGCTGGTGCTCAACCAGGCGGGGCTCACAGCGCTGGTGGCGCATGACAACGCGATCAAGGTG
>DATHBR010000060.1:0-10861 GCA_035296065.1 Myxococcaceae bacterium
CCTGGTGGCCATCAAGATCAGCAAGCACTCGGCGAAGTCCATCACCGCGCAGCAGCTCGTCTGGCAGCAGAACGAAATCGAAGCGCTCACCCGGCTGCGCCACCCCTCGCTGGTGGAGGTGCTGGGCTACGGCTTCATGGACGATGGGCGGCTGTACCTGGTGATGGAGCTGGTGGACGGGGTGGTGCTGGGCCAGTACCTCCAGGAGAAGGGCCCGCTGGAGGTGCTCGAGGCGCTGCAGCTCACCCGCCGCATCGCCGAGGCGCTGGCCTACTGCCATGAGCTGAAGGTGCTGCACCTGGACTTGAAGCCCGCCAACATCATCATCACCGATCCGGTGGAGCCGAAGGTGAAGGTGCTGGACTTCGGCCTGGCGCGGCTGTCCAACGGCTTTCGCACCCATGAGGGCGGGCCCATCGCCGGCACGCTGGCGTACATGGCGCCCGAGTGCTTCTTCGGCGCGGTGGACCGGCTCACCGAGAAGGTGGACGTCTACGCCCTGGGCACGCTGCTGTACGAGATGCTCTCGTGCATCCTGCCCTTCCCCAACAACGCCTCGTACGCGGCGCTGGGCTCGCTCAAGCGCTCGGCGAAGATGACGCCGCTGGAGGACACCGCGCCCCTGGTGCCCGCGCCGGTGGGGGCGCTGGTGCGCTCGCTGCTGGATCCGGACCCCGTGCACCGCTTCGGTGGGGCCGGCCGGCTGGCCACCCGGCTCAAGGGGCTGTACTTCGATCTGCTGCACGGCAACACCGGGGATGGGGTGGTGCCCTCGCTGGCGGCCGAGCTGGTGGCGGATGACGACGTGCCCTTCGTGGGCCGCTCGCGCGAGGTGGCGCTGCTGCACGACGCGGTGGACGCGCTGGTGGACCACCAGGGCCGCGCGATGATGCTGGTGGGCGAGGCGGGCATGGGCAAGAGCCGCCTCATCTCCCAGGTGCTGCTGCAGCAGGAGATGAGCGCCCGGGTGCTGGTGGGCTATGGCCGCTGCCGGCAGCTGGGGGAGCTGGTGCCCTACTCGCCGCTGCGCGAGGCGCTGGGCCAGCTGGTGGAGCTGCTGCTGGGCATCCGCAGCGAGCCCGGGCACCGGGTGCGCCACCTGGCCGGCCAGGCGCTGTCGGGCGAGGCCCAGGAGCTGCGGCGCCTGGTGCCCGAGCTGAGCCGGCTGCTGCCCGAGGGCGCCGAGCGCGGCAACGAGGGCGCCATCGTCCAGGGCCTCGGCTCGGAGCGGGTGGGCAAGGCGCTCACCCACCTGCTCACCGTCATCGGCTCGGCGCGGCCGCTGGTGCTGGTGCTGGAGGATGTGCACTGGGCGGACGAGGGCACGCTGGCGGTGCTCACCCGGCTCACCGCCGCGCCGCCTCCGGGCGTGCTGGTGCTGTGTACCACCCGGCCTCCGCCGCGCCTGTCTCAGGCGGGCGCGCTGCAGATGGTGACGCTGGGCGCGCTGGGCCCCGAGGAGAATGACCAGCTGCTGGCGGCGCTGGCGGGTGGAGCGGCGCCCGCGGTGGTGCGCACCCTGTTGCAGTCGGTGCCGTTTCTGTCCAGCGGTAACCCGCTGGTGAGCGCGCAGATCATCCGGGACCTGCAGCAGGGCGGCTACCTCTCACAGGAGGCGGACGGCCGCATCCGCGTCTCCGAGCGCCTGCGTGGCGAGTACCAGCCTCCGGACTCCGTCTCCACGGTGGTGGGCCGGGCGCTGGAGTGGCTGGACGAGACGGTGCTGCGGGTGCTGCGGGTGGCCGCCCTCATTGATAGACGCTTCCGGCTCTCGGACCTGGAGGCCCTGGAGCTGTTCTCCCCGCTGGAGGTGCGCGCCGCGGTGGCCGCCGCCGAGGAGCAGAAGCTGTGCACGGTGACGGGGGACCGGTGCACCTTCGTCCATGACACGGTGCGCGAGCGGCTGGCCCTGGACGGGCGCCAGCAGGACGTGGCGGACATTCACCGGCGCATTGGCGAGCGGCTGCGCCAGCGCGGTGCCCCGGCCGGCACCCTGGGCTACCACTGGGAGCAGGCCGGTGAGCCGCTGCGGGCCGCCAGCGCCTACGTCGAGGCGGGCCTGGAGGCCGACCGGATGCTGGATCCGATCGGCGCCAGTCAGAACCTGCGCAAGGCGTTCCAGGTGCTCAGCGTCCAGCCGCCCTCCGGCGAGCGGGATGAGCTGTTGGTGAAGTCGCTGTATGGGCTGGTGCGCATCGGGTGTTTGCTGGGCAGCGCCGCGGAGATGCTCAAGTACCTGGAGCTGGGCGGGGCGCTGCTGGAGCAGCTCTCCCAGGAGCAGCAGCTGGCGCTCAACAGCGCCTGGGCGCGGGCGTACTACGCGGCGGGCAACTTCCCCAGGGCGATGGAGTACAGCGAGCTGTGCCTGGACGCGGCCACCGAGCCCTCGCTGCGTCATTATATGTACACGCCCTCGAGCATCATGGGCCGGGCGCTGTGCGGCTCGGGACGGTTCGGTCCAGCCGTCCCCATGCTCACCGAGGCCGCCGCGCTGTCGGCCGAGGCGGGCGAGGCGGTGGAGCAGACGCACTCCGAGGGCATCCTGGCCATCTCCCTGGCGTACCAGGGCCAGTACAAGAAGGCGCGTGAGTCCGCGGCCTCCTCGGCGCGCATCGCCATGAAGCTGGGCAACCCCGTGCGCATGGCGGCCTCCACCTTCTATTACGCGGTGATCGCCGAGGCGGAGTTCCGCTGGGACGAGGGGGTGCAGCGCAGCGCGGAGCTGCTGGCCTTCACCGAGGCGCACAACATCACCGGGCTGTACCTGTGCATGGGCAACTTCTACGCCGGCCGGCAGCAGTTCCACATTGGCCGGCTGGACCGGGCGCGGCACCTGCTCAGCCACGCGCTGGGGCTGGCGCGGCAGCAGGGCACCTCGTATGGCCTGGCGCTGGCGTATGCCTACCTGGGAGATGTGGAGTTCGTGGCCGGCCGCCCCGCCGAGGCGCAGGCGGCCTACACCCGGGGGCTGGAGCTGGCCAACGCGGGGGTGACGGACGAGCAGGCCGCGCCGCTGTGCCTCATTGGCCTGGCGCACCTGCAGGCGCTGGTGGGCGGCCCGGTGGAGCAGGTGCGCCAGAAGGGTGACGAGGCGCTGGATCGGCTGCGCACGGTGGAGAACGTGAGCAACCAGATCCCCACGCTCCAGCGCTACGCGGAGGCGCTGGAGGAGCTGGGGGACGCGGCGGGCGCGGCCCGGCTGTACGCCGAGCGCCAGGTGCTGGTGAAGCAGTTGGGGCTGCTCGAGTGCGACTTCTGGCCGCGGGTGGTGCAGGGCGGGCAGCAGGAGAAGCTCGTGCCCCGGCTGTACTGGCGCCGGGCCAGCTCGCGCCTGACGTCCTCCAGCAGCCGCGCCGCCGCCGCCGCCGCGCAGGAGGACTTCAACGCGGAGACGGTGGTGCGCGCCGCGGCTGCGCCTCCGCCGGACACCGTCGATCAGTAACGCCCCCGCTCAGCAGGGCTGGGTGGTGACTTCCTCCGGCTCGTCCGGCGGGAAAGGGCCCAGCTCCTGGTCCTCTTCACCCAGCTCCAGGTCCTCCAATGAGGGCAGCCCAGCGGCCTGGGCCTGGAGCAGGAACGCCTCCTCGGAGGCCCCGCGTGCCCCGTAGGGGCCCAGCGCGTGCAGGCGCTCTCGCAGGGCCCACTCCAGCTCGGCCGCCGAGCCGTAGCGCTCCTGGGGCTGGGGCCGCAGCAGCTGGTGGAGGATGAGGCGTGTGGGCTCGGGCACCTCCCGGGCCAGCCGCTCCACGTCCTCGAAGTCGAAGGAGGTGGCCCGCTGCGCCAGCTCCGCCAACCCCGCCAACCCTTCGTGCCGGCGGACCCGCTCGTGAAGACGCCCCAGCTCATTGACGGTGGCCTCCACGATCTTCAGCCGGTCCGGGCTGAGCGCGGCCATGTCCAGGCCCATGCCGCGCAGGTCCACATCCTCAATGAGCCGGTACAGGTGCTGGCCGGTGAGCAGCTCCAGCATGATGAGCCCGAGCGAGAAGAGATCCGAGCGGGCCTCCACCGGGCGCTGGAGCAGCTGCTCGGGAGCGGCGTAGACGACAGGCCCCGTTGCCTGGGACAGGGAGGTGGCCGGGCCGAAGCCCTCCAGCTTCACCTGCCCCTGGGTGGAGAGGTGGATGCGCTCCGGGTGGAGCTCCCCGTGGAGGATGCCGCGCGTGTGCGCGGCGTGAAGGGCCGAGGCCAGCTCGGCGGCGACATGGAGCACGAAGCGCTCGGAGCAGAAGATGCCGCACAGCAGGGCGTCGGTGTAGAGCTCATCCAGCGAGCGGCTCTCCACATACTCCTGCACCACGTGGAGGGTGCCCGCCACCGGGTGCAGGCCGTGCACGCGGGTGATGACGGGGTGCTCGAGCAGCGAGGCGACGCGGGCCTCCTGCTCCAGCCGCGCCCGGGCCCCGTCCTCGGCGGCGGGGCCCAGGCTCCTGATGACCACCGGGGTGCCTGGGCCCTCCGGCAGGCGCGGGCGGGCGAGCACCTGCTGCTCGCCGTGGGCGCCCACGCCCAGGTCCCGGATGAACTCGTAGGCAACGCCCTCGACGGTGAGGACGATGCTGGCAGGCGGCTTCGCTTCTGCGTCACAGTCTTTCGTGGACATGAGACAGAGCTTACCTCATGGATTGGCCCGAAGTGAATGGACCCGTGAGGTAGGGCCTGGCTACTCGCCCATTGGTGGGGACGGCGGGCGACCCATTTCGTCGTCCCAAAAGGGGGTGGGATAGACGTACGTGATGTGGGGTATCCGGCAGTGAAAGGCACCGTCTCGGGGAGTGCAGTCATTCGTTGGGAGGTGCACCATGCAGACGGGAACCTTGTCCCCATTGGGGAACTGGGCCTCGGTGTAATGGACACGCACGGCCCAGGGCTCCTGGGGGCTGGACCTCGGCCAGATATAGACGGAGCCGTGCAGCAGGGTGCCCTCGGGTAAGACGGTCTTCCCGCGTCGTACCTCCGCCTTCATCACCCGTCCCACCACGGGCCCAGGCTGCCAGAGGGAGTCTTTGCCCCAGTTGATGTGAATCAAGACTTCTCGGAGTTTTTGGGCGTTTTCGATGGGTCCCAACCCCAGGTCTTCCATGGCCTGCTGGACCTTCGCGGGACAGCCATCCGTGGGGGGCCTGATCGGGGCAGTGGCACAACCGCCGTCCAGGCCTGTCAACGCGACGAGGCATCCGGTCTTGAGGACTTCGCGGCTCGTGAGCCGTCTCTTCCGAGGTTCTGAGGTCGTCACGGTCTGCTCTTTCTCCAGGGGGGAAGGCGAGGGTGGGGTGCCTGCATCGGCCTGAGCTTGCACCAGGGGCGCGGCCTCATCTGATGGCGGGGCAGCCGCGATGTGCGGCGGTAGCGGTGGCGCTGGTGCCAGCAACTGCGCCGCCGCATAGGCCAGGGCGGCCACGGCCACCGCGGTCAGCGCCAGCACCCCGAGCCGTAAGATGCGGGGATTTCTGGCGGGGGACGGCTCCGAAGCGGGCCTGGCGCCCGAAGCGGGGCGGGGCAGGCCCAGCAAGGCGTCCCAGAGCTTGCTCTCCGGGCTCAGGCTCTCCAGCTCCCGTTTCAGCGCGAGGCCCGTCGCGGGCCGGTCCCGAGGGTCCTTGGCCAGCAGCCGGCAGACCAGCTCGCTCAGGGCGGCAGGGACGTGGGGGTTGAGCTCGTGCGGTGGAGTGGGGATGCGCAGTTCGATCTCCGCGTTGAGCCGCTGGCGGTCCGAGACCGGAGTGGTGAAGGGCTTCTGCCCGGTGAGCACCTCGTAGAAGCTCACCCCCAGCGCATAGAGGTCATCCGTGGGCTGGTAGGTGTAGCGGGCCGCCGGGTCATCGCGGTGCTCGCGGGCGAACCGGATGGACTCGGGAGCGCGGTAGTGCGGGGTGCCGGGGGCCAGGGCCTCCTCGGTGATGTCCGGGGTGAACGGCAGGTCGCAAGCCCCCCAGTCCAACAGCACGGGAGCGGCGTCCTTGGCCCGCACGACGATGTTGGAAGGCTTGATGTCCCTGTGGAGGATGGCGCGCGCCTCCGCCGCCGCGAGCGTGTCCGCCAGACGGATGAAGACCCGAAGCACCTCGCGCAGGGTGGGGTTGTGGCGAACCGCCCACGCCGCCAGCAGGTCCCCTTCCACGTATTCCATGACGAGGAAGAGGTAGCCGTGCTCGGCATCGGGCCATCGGCCGCAGGCGAGCAGGCGCGGCACATGGGGAGGCTTGAGCTTGAGCAGGGCCGCCAGCTCCCGCTCGGTGCGCTCATCCGTGCGGGCGGGATCCCGGCCAGGAGTGCTGTCGGGGCGGTGCAGCGAGAGCTTCAGCGCGTAAGACTTGCCCTCGTGGTCCACGAGGTACACGGCCCCGAAGCCGCCGACATGCAGCCGCCTCAGGATGCGCCAGTCCCGGACCCGCAGCCCGGAGGGGAGGTGGGCGGGGCTGTACTTCACGGTGTTGCCTTCAGGGGGTCGCTTCCGTCTTTACGGAGCCGTACCCCTGTCAGGACAAGCGTCCGCTGACCGGCTGCGTCCGCTAGCTCCAGGGAGAAGGTTGCCCCGGGCCTCACCGGAGGCATGGCCGCTTCAACGGCGATGAGCGAAGCCTCACCGGGAGCGATCGCCGGCTCGCGCATCCGCACCGCGCGGATCTGGGCCCGCGTGTCTTGCTCCGGGCTCGTCAGCTTTGCCTGGGTGGGCACCCAGGGCTGGGGGCCAGGGTTGTTCACTTCCACCAGCACCACGACCCAGGCGTCGGTGGAGTAAACCCAGCCCTCCGTCACCCACAACTCACTGGCGCTCTGTCCAGCAGTGCTGGCTTTGATTTGCACAGCACCCACCCCTTCTGCCCCCAACCACCCCGCCAGGGCGAAGTCCGCGGGGCTGGGGGCCTGGGTGCAGCGGGAGCGCAGCCGCGACAGCTCCGCCTGGCAGGTGTCGGGGGCAAGGGTGCGGCGGGACACGCGCACCTCGTTGTCCACCAGGGTGGGGTGGGAGCTAAGCGCGAAGACGGCGCGCTCGGGCGGAGCCCTGTCCAGGAAGCGCACCCGGAGCAGCCAGCGCTCCGAGGGGTTCAGCTCCAGCGCCGCCTCCAGCAGCAGGCTGAGCGCGCCCATATCCACCAGGCGGATCGGGCCATCCCTGCCCTCGAGCTCCACCGAGGTCTTGTCCAGGGGGGCATCGAAGACGAGGCTGGTGAGGCTGCCGGGAGCCAGCCGCAGCGTATCCACGGGCTCGGGAGCCTCCACGGAGAGGACGACACTGCGGTTCACGCGTTGCCGGGCAGCGGGGGCGGGCTGGGCCGCCGCCAGGGGCCCTGGGAGGGCCAGGCACATGAGGATGGCTCGACGCGAAGGTAGGAACAGGGGCGCACAACCTCCCAGGTTGAGGGTAGCACACTCGGCGGAGCCCGGTGTTGCCGCTCAACGGCTGGGCTGGCGCGCGCGTTACATGTCAGGGCGGCACAGCCACGGCTGGCTGTCGTTGTGGCGGTGGCACCGGAAGCCCGGCTCGCACACCTTGGGCCCTTCGGGCTCACAGGGTTTGCCGCACGTTCTGCCGTCGCAGACGAGCCCTTCCGTACAGGGAGGGAGGTCCTTGCCGCATTGTGGCCAGCACTCCATCCACACGGAGGCTTGAAGCTTGCTGGAGAAGATGGCCATGCACCTCTGGCCTTCAGCGCAGGGCGAGCGCTGGCAGTCCTGGCCGTACACCACGGCACAGGCGGAGGCCCCTGCCCGGACATCGCGGATACACCGCTGCCCCTCGGGACAGGTGCGTCCCTCGCATGTCGGCAGGCAGGCGGGACCCGGGTTGGTCTCCGCGCAGAAGAACCCCTCTGGGCAACTCGTGGGCTCATCGAGTTGGCATCGCCGCGCACACCAGCCCTGGGTGCACGAGAGCCCCTCCATGCAAGCCGATCTCTGATCCGAGGGAGTATCAAGGCAGCTTTCCCCCTCTTTGCGCACGCCGTGGGTAATGCAGAAGCGCACCCAGGGGCCATCACGTGTCGTGGTGAGCGTCTGGCACGAGAAGCCCGCTGGACATTGCGAATCCAGAACGCACTCGCTGTCCGTGCAGTAGAACCGATGGACCCGTGTGTCGAGCAGGCAGCCCAGGGGAGGGTCGCAGTCCGCTGTCTTCTTACAATCTCGGAGGTAGGTTTGAAGCGACCACCGGTGCTCCTCCGTGAGCACGGGGCTGAAGCGGGCGTCCTCGTGGGGCCGCGGTTGTGGACGCGGAAACAGCACACTGGAGAGCACGAGGATGAGTGGGACTGGCAGCAGAAGCCCGATGAGGACTCCCGAGAGGGTTTTTCCAGTCATCCGCATCGATCGGCGCACTCGTCAGCGTCAGATCCCTCACCGCAGTAGATTAGGAGCTGCTTCTCGTTACACCTCTCCGTGCCAAATTGCTCTCGCAGGTCCTTGCTGGCGGCTCTGTCGAGGGTCCCTCCTTTGCCGAAGGCATGAGGACACCCCAGGGCTCCGACCAGCGCCAGGACACAGAGTACGGCGGTCTTCCAGTGCAAGTGGGGCCCCCTTCGGTGGGAGGTACAGGTTAACAGGTTCCGGGCAGCTCCCGGCTGGAGCCAGAGAAGCACGCGTTACATGTCAGGGTGGCACAGCCACGGCTGCTCGTCGTTGGGACGCTGGCACCGGTAACCCGGCTCACAGACGCTGGGGCCATCAGGTTCACAGGGCTTGCTGCACATATTTCGATTACAGACCAGGCCTGGTGCGCAGGAAGCGAGGCCCTTGCCACATTCTGGGAAGCACCGCATCCACGCGGACATCTGACGCTTCGCTGAGAAGACAGCCAGGCACTTCCGGTCTTCAGGGCAAGCAGAGCGCTGACAATCCTGGCCGTACGCTACGGCGCAGACCGATGCTCCTGCCCGGACATCGCGGATACACCGCTGCCCCTCGGGACAGGTGCGCCCCTCGCATGTAGGTAGGCAGGCACGGGCCGGAGTGCTGTCCGGGCAGAAGAATCCCTCGGGGCAACTCATGGGCTCATCGAGTTGGCACGGCCGCCCGCACCAGCCCTTGCTGCACACCAGCCCCTCGGCGCAAGCCGATTCCTGATCCGAGGGAGTACGGAAGCAAGGCTCCCCCTCTTTGCGTAAGCCGTGGGGGATGCAGACGCGGACCCAGGATTCATTCTCTCCTGTCAGGAGCGGGCGGCACGAGAACCCTGCGGCACATTGCGAATCCAGGACGCACTGGCTGTCGGTGCAGTAGGCCCGCATGATGCGCGTGTCCAGCAAGCAACCCAGGGGAGGGTCGCAGTCCGTTTTCTTCCTGCAGTCACGGCGGTATGTGGGAAGCTGCAGGCGCTCCTCCTCCGTGAGCATGGGGCTGAGGCGAGGGTCCTCCTGGCGTTGAGGTTGTGGACGCGGGAACAGCACGCTGGTGAGTACGAGGATGAGTGGGACGGGCAGCAGGAGCCCCGCGAGAACTCCCAGGAGCATTCTTCCAGTCACCCGCATTCCTCGATGCACTCTCCTTCGTCAGAGCCCTCTCCACAGTAGATGTCAAGCTCCACCAGCGTGCACCTCTTCGTACCCAGTTGGTCCCTCAGGTCCTTGCTGGCAGCCCTGTCGAGGGTGCCACCTCGCCTGAAGGCGTGAGGACACCCAAGGGCTCCGACAAGCATCAGAGCGCAGAGTCCGGCGGTCTTCCAGTGCATGGGTGCTCCCTGGGTGGCTGGGAGGTACAGGCTGTCACATGTCAGGGCGGCACAGCCACGGCTGGCTGTCTGTGTAGCGCAGGCACCGGAAGCCCGGCTCGCACACGTTGGGCCCGTCAGGCTCGCAGGGCCTGCGGCAAGAGGTGCGCTCACACACCAACCCCTGGGCACAGGAGAGGCCGTCCTTTCCACACTCTGGCCGGCACCTCATCCACACCGCCATCTGGTCCTTGACCGAGAACATGGCTTCACACGTCCGGCCTTCAGCGCAGGGCGAGCGCTGACAGTCCTGGCCGTACACCACGGCGCAGGCCGAGGCTTCCGGATCATCCTGAATACACCGCTGGCCGTCAGAGCACGTACTGCCCTCACACGTAGGCCGGCAGGACGGAACCGAGAAGGTATCCGAGCAGAAGAATCCTTTCGGGCAGCTGGAGGGGTTGGCCAACTGGCATGGGCGGCCACACCAACCGTTGCCACACAGCAACCCAGGCTGGCAGGCGGAGTCCTGGTCTGCAGGGATGCTGATACAGGGCTCCCCTTCCTTGCGCACCCCGTGCGGGATGCAGTAGCGCACCCAGGGGCCTGCTCCTGCCGTGGGCAACAACTGGCACGAGAAGCCCTCTGGGCACTGTTCATTCACGGTGCACTCGCTGTCGGTGCAGTAGTGCCTCCTGACGGTTGGATTACCGAGACAAGCCAGGGGTGGCTCGCAGTCCTCTGGCTTGGAGCACTTGCGGTGGTAGCTCTGAAGTCGCGAGCGCTCCTCGAAGGTGAGCATGGGAGTCACTCGTGCATCCGCTTGAAGCTGCGGAGCAGAAGGAAGCATCAGGGTGCTGAGCGTCCAGATGAGTGGAACGGGCAGCGCAAGCCCCACGAAAACGCCCAAGGCTACACGCCAGTTCACCCGCATACGTCGATACAGTCCTCGCTGGTGTCGTCCGGGATGCAGTGTTCTCTGTACTGTTCCAGAGTGCATCTGCCTTCGGCGACCGCGCTGCGCACGTCCTTGCGGACGGCCCTATCAATGGTGCCGTCTCGCCCGAAGGCATGAGGACACCCCAGGGTTCCGGCCAGTGCCAGGGCACAGAGTACGGCGGTCTTCCAGTGCAAGCGGGGCCCCTTCGGTGGATGGGAGGTACAGGCTGTCACATGTCGGGGCGGCACAGCCACGGCTGGCTGTCGTCGTAGCGCAGG
>DATHBR010000061.1:0-166804 GCA_035296065.1 Myxococcaceae bacterium
AGGCCACGGCGGACGAGGTGCGCGCGGCCACGGGCTTCGCCGTCGGCGGCGTCCCCCCCGTCGGCCACGACCTGCCGGTCGTCTTCGACGAGACCCTCTGCGACCAGGAGCTGATCTGGGCCGCGGGCGGCGACGGCAACACGCTGTTCAGCGTCGATCCCAAGGCGCTCGCGCGGGCGATCGACGCCCGGATCATCAGCGTCGGTCAGCGCGTCTAGAGCGTCACTCCGCGCCCCTGCGCCACGGCCGCTACAGCTGGAGGCTCTTGATCTCCAGGAACTCCTCGAGCCCGAACTTGCCGAGCTCGCGCCCGTGGCCCGACTGCTTGAAGCCGCCGAACGGCGCCAGCGGGTTGAACGTCGCGCCGTTGATCTCGATCTGACCCGTGCGGATCCGCCGCGCGACCTGCTGGGCGTGGTCGAGCGAGCCTGACCAGACGCCCCCCGCCAGCCCGTACATCGAGTCGTTGGCGATCCGGACCGCGTCGTCCTCGTCGTCGTAGGGGATGATCGAGAGCACCGGCCCGAAGATCTCCTCCTGGGCGATCTTCATCTCCGGCTGCACGTCTCCGAAGATGGTGGGCTGCATGAACAGGCCCTTGGCCTTCGCGCCCTGGGTATCCCGCTCGCCACCCACCAGCAGCTTGGCGCCCTGCTTCTTACCGCTCTCCACGTAGCCGAGGATCGTCTCCATCTGCCGGGCGCTGATCTGCGAGCCCATCTCCGTGGCGGAGTCCAGCGGATCGCCCACCCGCATCTTCTTGGCGCGCTCGGTGAGCAGGCCGATGAACTCGTCATACGCCTTCTCGTGGACGAGCACGCGGCTGCCTGCGTTGCAGATCTCTCCCTTGTTGCTGAAGATGCCCCAGAAGCACGCCTCCACAGCGGTGGCGAAGTCGGCATCCGGGAGGATGATCTGCGGACTCTTGCCGCCCAGCTCCAGCGTCAGCTTCTTGAGATTGCTGGTGGCCGAGGCCTGCAGCAGCCGGCGCGCCGTGCGCCCCGAGCCGGTAAACGAAATCTTGTCCACGTCCCCGTGCCGCGCGAGCGCCTCGCCAGCCGGATCGCCATAGCCCGTCACCACGTTGATGACGCCCGGCGGGAAGCCAGCCTCCAGAGCGAGCGCTCCCAGCTTGAGGGCGGTGAGCGGCGTGAGCTCCGAGGGCTTCACCACCACGGTGCAGCCCGCGGCCAGCGCGGGGCCCAGCTTCCAGCTCAGCAGGCACGTGGGGTAGTTCCACGGCACGATGGCGCCCACCACGCCCACCGGCTCCTTGAGGCAGTAGGTGAGGAAGGGGCCGTTGACCGGCAGCACCTCGCCGGTGATCTTGTTGGCCCAGTCGGCGAAGTAGGACAGCGTGGCGGCCCCGGGCCCCACGTCCCCGCGCATGGCGTCACGGAAGGTTTTTCCGTTGTTCATCGACTCGACGAGGGCGAACTCCTCGCGGCGCTCCCACAGCATGTCGGAGAGCTTGCGGATGAGCTTGCCGCGCTCGCTGGCGTCCATCTTTCCCCACGGCCCGGACTCGAAGGCGCGCCGCGCCGCCTTCACCGCCTTGTCCACGTCCGCGCCAGTGGCGGAGGGCACATCGCAGATCTTCTCCCCCGTCGCGGGGTTCATCACTGGCAGGGTCCCGGACTCCACGGGGTCCACAAGCTGGCCATCGATGACCAGTTTGGGCGCGGGGAGTTGGGGCTTGAGCGAGCGAGCGTCGGACATTCGGACTCCTTGAAGAGGCGTAAAACGGTAGGGATGCCCCCATGGGGCGGCAACCTGAACCCGGGAGAAGCGCGTTGAAGAACGTTCTGTTGCTGAAAGCAGGAGAGGCCGCGGCCTCGGTTCGCCTCTTGGTGGGCGACTACGATCGGTGGTTTCTACAGACGGTGGGACTGTCCGGTTATCGATTCGACACACTGGCGGTGCACCAGGGGGCACAGCTACCGGCGAGCGCGGCGGGTTATGACGCGGTGATGATGACGGGCTCGCCCCTGTCGGTGACGCAACCGGAGCCGTGGATGGAACGCGCCGCGGAGTTCATGGTGAACGCGGAGGCCCATGGCATTCCCGTGCTGGGGGTGTGCTTCGGCCACCAGCTGCTGGCGTACGCCTATGGCGGGCGCGTGGCCCGCAACCCGCTGGGCCGCGAGATTGGCACCGTGCAGGTGCAGCTGACGCCCGCGGGCCGCGCGGACGCCCTCTTCCACGGGCTGCCCGAGCGCATCGCCGTGCAGGCCACCCATGAGGACCTGGTGCCCGAGCCGCCCCAGGGGGCCCAGGTGCTGGCGGGCAACGCCAACACGGCCGTCCAGGCGCTGGCCTTCCGCCCGAACGCTCGCGGGGTGCAGTTCCACCCCGAGGTGCAGCCAGACGCCATGCGAGCGCTCATTCAAGCCCGGGCCGAGCGCCTGGAGGCCGAGGCCACCTCGCGCGGCCAACCGCCCGGAGAGCGGGTGCCGCGGCTGCTCGCGGGCCTGGCGCCCACTCCCGCCGGGCGGCAGATCCTGGTGAACTTCCTGGAACGCTTCAACTGACCGGAGGCACTCGTGTATCGCGCCCTCTTGCTGGCTCCCCTGCTGCTCTTGCTTGGCTGTTCCGAGCGTGACGTGTGCGCCGAGGCCCCGCTGTGCGAGGAGGACGTGGCCATCAACTGTGAGCCCACGTGCACCGTGGGCCCCTGCTCCACCGGGCCGCACCGGCTGGAGTGTGGCGAGACGGCCACGTGCGCCATCGTCACGGGAGACATCGCCTCGCAGCGCTTCTTCCGCTCTCGGGCGCTGTGCGTGCAGGAGGGCACCGCCTCGTGCGATCCGGCGACGGCGGGCGCCCCCACGTGCGAGGGCACCAGCGTGGTGGTGGGCTGCAGCGAGTACAAGCGCCTCATCCGCGCGCCGTGTGGCCAGGCGGCCCTCTACTTCACCGAGGCGACGTGCTGCGGCGGCGGTGGCCAGCCGCTCGACGGCGGCACCTCCACCGACGGCGGCACCTCCACCGACGGTGGGCGCTGAGCCAGGGAGACACGATGCCTTCGCGCTGGGACTACCTGCTCGAGACGAAGCCCGTCCGCATCATTGACCAGCTCCAGGAGGAGGTGGCGAAGCTGCTGGCCAAGGATCTGGCCAAGTGGCCGCCTCCGGTGGAGGAGATCGATCTGGACATAGGAGGAGCCTTCGCGCCCATCTTCCTGGAGGCCCCGCCGCGCCCCTCGCCCGCCGTGTATGACGAGGCGATGAGGCTGGCGCACTGGGAGCTGGCGCGCGAGTTCGACGCCTACGACGACTACATGCGCAACAAGCGCTACCTGGAGCGCGGGCTGGCGCCCACGGATCGGCTGACGCTGCTGTTTCTCAACCGCTGGCTGGTGGAGCAGATGCTGGGGCTGGGTGAGTCCACCGAGGGCCGGGTGTCGCGGCCCATCATGCGGAAGATCCTCGACAAGGTGCAGTCGCGGATGCGCCTGGTGCAGCCGCCGCCCTCGGGCCTCATCCTCTGAGCGTACGGCCCTCAGCGCTTGAGGCCTTCTGCCAGCAGGGCCGGCTCCAGCAGCTTGTCCTCGGCCGAGAAGTACACGAGCAGGGCCAGCTCCTGGTCCAGGGCGATGAGCTTGAGCAGGGCGGAGATGGCCTGCTCGCGCTTCCTGCGGTCGTACTCGAAGGCCGCCAGCACCCGGGGGAAGACGACCTGCATGTAGATGGAGTACGCGCCCATGTACCAACGCGGTGACAGCCCCACCCGCCGGTGTACGCGGCCGATGTTCAGCCGGTCCTCCACGTACTCTGGCCCGTAGCTGCCGCTCGTCAGCCGGATGAAGTACTGGCGCTGCAGCTGCTTGACGCGCGCGAGCGTGCCCGGGGCCTGGAAGAACTCGCGCAGCTCGTCGAACTGCAGCCACCGGGTGTACAGCTCGTCCATCACCTGGTCCGCGTACGTCTTCGCCACGAGGTGCAGCTCGCTCAGCACGAGCTCATCGTCCGGCCCAAAACCGACAAACCGCTTTCTCCGCTCCCACTCCTCTGGGCTGATGTTCATGGCGCGCTCATGGCTCCCTGCGGCTCTACCAGAAACCGCGCGGGGATTCCTCCGGGGGTATTCACCCGTGGTGTTGTTTTCTTCACGCCCTCCGCGTAAGTGCTGCTCGTCTGCCTGCCCCTTGTGAGGGGAGGCTCCTCACGATAAGGCGCGCTCATGTTGCAGCCCCTGGATGCTTTTGCCCCCGTAGAGCGCCGCAAGCGGCTCGTCATCCTGGCGTGCCTGTGGGTGGCCATCGCCGCGGTGCTCATCACCTTCCGCTCGGTGGTGATGCCCTTCGCGGGCGCCGCCCTCATCGCCTACCTCGTCCAGCCGCTGGTGGCCCGCATCACCCGGGTGCACGTGGCCGGCCGCGCCATTCCGCGCTGGGTGGCCATCCTGCTCATCTACGCCCTGTTCTTCGTGGTGGTGTACCTGTTCTTCATCGCCATGGTGCCGCAGCTCTACCGGGAGATGGCGCGGGTGAGCCGTGACGGGCTGGCCTTCGCCAACTCGCTCACCCCCGAGTACCTGCAGAACCTGGCGCACCGCGCGGAGCTGTGGCTGAGCGGCTACGGCATCCCCATTGCCCTGTCGGACCGGGCGGTGACGGGGGCGGACCCCAGCGGCACGCACTTCAGCTTCGCGGTGGACCTGGGCGAGCTGCTCAAGGACAGCGTGGCCCGCCTGTCGCTCCTGGCTCAGGAGAACCTGGGCGACATCGTCGCCATCTCGCGCAACATCATCACCAGCGTGGTGGCGGGCATCTTCATGCTGTTCTTCATCCTGATGGTGGGCGCGTTCTTCTCCATCGACGCCCAGGCCATCCGCCACTACGTGGGCACCCTGGTGCCGCACGAGTACGCCCAGGACGCGCGCATCCTCGCGGACCGGCTGGATCGCTCGCTGTCGGGCGTGGTGCGCGGCCAGGTGACCATCTGCGTGGTCAACGGCATCCTCACCGGCATCGGGCTGCTCATCTTCGGGGTGAAGTTCGCCTTCCTGCTGGCCACCATCGCCACGGTGCTGAGCCTCATCCCCATCTTCGGCAGCATCCTCAGCTCGGTGCCCATCGTCATCATCGCGCTGGCGGACGGCTTCCAGAAGGCGCTGGCCATCCTGCTGTGGATCATCGGCATCCACGCGCTGGAGGCCTACTTCCTCAACCCGAAGATCATGGGCTCGGCGGCGCGCATCCACCCGGTCATCGTCTGCTTCAGCCTGATTGCCGGAGAGCGCTTCTTCGGGCTGGTGGGCGCGCTGTTCGCCGTGCCCATCACCGCCATCTTCGTGGCCTGCTTCGACTACGCGCGCCTCAAGGCGCAGCCCACCGGGGGCCAGCCCGCCGCGGTGCCTCCCACGCCCTGAGCCGCCTTACTGGCAGGCGGCCGAGCAGCGCGAGTCCCGGCACACGGGGATGCAGCGCCCACAGTCGATGCTGTTGACCGGGCACGTGCCGTCGCAGCGCACGTTGGCGCAGTTGGGCGCCTCGGACACGTGCGTGGGGTTGGAGCCCTCGCCGCAGCACCCGTTGGGCGCGCAGTCGCTGTCGCGGTAGCAGATGGTGTCCGACAACCCGACGGGGATGTCATCGAGCGGATCGATCGGCTCGCACCCCGCCAGTAAGCCCAGCGCCGTTCCCAGTACGAAGACAGCCAGTCGTGCGAAGCGGGAACGGCGCATGGACTCCTCCTGATTAACGGTTCATCGACCCGAGGAACTCGGCGTTCGAGGCGGTGGGGCGCATGTGCTTGAGCACGAACTCCATCGCGTCGATCGGCGTGAACGGGTGCAGCACCTGCCGCAGCGCAGTGATGCGGATGAGGTCCGTCATAGGCAAGAGCAGCTCTTCCTTACGCGTGCCGGACTTGTTCACGTCCAGGCACGGGAAGATGCGCTTCTCGAAGAGCTTCCGGTCCAGGACGATTTCCGAGTTACCGGTGCCCTTGAACTCCTCGAAAATCACCTCGTCCATGCGGCTGCCGGTGTCCACCAGCGCGGTGCCGATGATGGTGAGGCTGCCACCCTCCTCGATGTTGCGCGCGGCGCCGAAGAAGCGCTTGGGCTTGTGCAGCGCGTTGGCGTCCACACCACCGGACAGGATCTTCCCCGAGGCGGGCACCACCGTGTTGTAGGCGCGCGCCAGACGGGTGATGGAGTCCAGCAGGATGCACACGTCGTACTTCTGCTCGACCAGGCGCTTGGCCTTGTCGATGACCATCTCGGCCACCTGCACGTGGCGCGTGGCGGGCTCGTCGAAGGTGGAGGAGACCACCTCGCCGCGCACGCTGCGCTCCATGTCCGTGACTTCCTCGGGGCGCTCGTCCACCAGCAGCACCATGAGGTACACGTCCGGGTGGTTCTTGGCGATCGCGTGCGCGATGTTCTGCAACAGCACCGTCTTACCGGCCTTCGGAGGCGCGACGATCAGACAGCGCTGCCCCAGGCCGATGGGGCAGAACATGTCGATGATGCGCGTGGTCATCTCCGGCCCGTCGTGCTCGAGCTTCAGCTTGCGCGTGGGGTACAGCGGCGTGAGGTTGTCGAAGAGGATGCGCTCGCGCGCCGCCTCGGACAGCGGATCGATGAAGTTGACCCGGTCCACCTTCTGCAGCGCGAAGAAGCGCTCGCCCTCGCGCGGCTGGCGGATGGGGCCCGTCACCGTGTCGCCGGGCCGCAGGTTGAAGCGGCGCACCTGCGACGGAGACACGTAAATGTCATCCGGGCTGGGCTGGTAGTCGCTGTCGGAGCTGCGCAGGAAGCCGAAGCCGTCGCTGAGCAGCTCCAGCACGCCCTCGGCGTGCACCTCGAAGCGCTTGTCGGCGATGCCCGACAGCAGCGCGAAGATCAGGTCCTGCTTCTTCAGGCCCTGGTAGCCCTCGATGCTGAAGTCGTGGGCCATCTTCGCCAGCTCGGTGATCTTCATCCGCTTCAGATCATTGAGCTTGATGACCTGCATGGGCGCCCCATCCCGATTCACCTCGGTGATGGAGGGCGTCTCGGAGGACTCGGCGGCCTGAGCGGGAGCAGCGGCCTCCTCGGGCTCGGCGGCCTCGACGGCGCGGGCCTCCTGGAACTCCTCGTCGCGCACCGGGCGCGGCATGGGCGTGAGCACGGGGCGAGGCGGCTCAGCGGGCTGCTCGGTGGCCTCGGGGGCCTCTTCTTCCTCTCCGCGGCGGCTGGCGGTGCGGCGGCGCGCGGGGCGCTCGGGCTCCGGGGCCTTGGCCGTTGCCGTCTTGGTGCGGCGCTTGGGGCGCTCTTCGACTTCGACTTCCGCGACCTTCTCTTTGGTGGAACGGACTTTGCGCATGATGGGGGGCTGAGTTGAGGAAGGGCGCCCAGTAAGCCGAGCGCGGCGCTGTTGTTGGGAGATTTTCGCGGGGTGCCGAGAAGCACCGCCCAGGCGACATTGATCGAACCACCCAAGTCCCTCAGTGGGACCGTGGCAGCATCGAGGTGCTGGTTGGGAAGATGGGCACCAGGGGAGCCCTGACACCTTGAACCGCCGGGCAGGTTATTGACGCCCCTTGAAGCTGTCAAGGCATCGCTGCCTTGGCTGCTCCCCAGAACTGTTGAGCAGCAAGATCCTGACTGGAAAGGGGAACACCCTCCCCCCCAGGTTACTTCCCGCGCCTGGCGGGCTGGGCAGAAGGAATTTCGTCCTACTTCATGAGTAGGGGGTGCCATGTTATGGAGCACGCGCCCACGAACCTGGTGCGCGGATGGAGAGCGCCACGCGATCCAACCTCGGGAGTCCTGACTCGCGGCCCGCCCCGCCGCCTCTGGAGGGGTGCGCCCTGCCACGCCCGGCTTGCGCACAGCCGGGCAAGATCGCCATCCTCGCCTCGCATTGGACCGGGGACGCGCTCGCGCTCACCCCCCACCCCGGTGAGGCTGAGTTCGTGGATTCGAAGACCGCAGAGAAACGTGCGCGCGAGCTCCGGCAGGAGCTGGCTCACCACAACTACCGCTACTACGTGCTCGACTCTCCCGAGGTGAGCGACGCCCAGTACGACCGGCTCATGCGTGAGCTGCAGGAGCTGGAGGCGCAATTCCCCAAGCTGGCCACGCCCGACTCGCCCACCCAGCGCGTGGGCGGCGAGGCGGCCGAGAAGTTCGAGAAGGTCGTCCACCGGGCGCCCATGCTCTCGCTGGCCAACGTCTTCAATGACGAGGAGTTCAGCGACTTCGACGAGCGCATCCACAAGCAGGCGGGCGTGTCCGAAGTGGCGTACGTGTGCGAGCCCAAGCTGGACGGCCTGGCCATCACCCTGCGCTATGAGCAGGGCAAGTTCGTTCAGGGCGCCACGCGCGGCGACGGCACCACGGGCGAGGACGTGACGGCCAACCTGCGCACCGTGCGCAGCCTGCCGCTGGAGCTGCTGCCCCAGGACGGGGTGAAGGTGCCCCCCGCGCTCGAGGTGCGCGGCGAGGTGTTCATCCGCAAGGAGGACTTCAAGAAGCTCAACGAGAAGCGCGAGGAGGAGGGCGAGCCGCTGTTCGCCAACCCGCGCAACGCCGCCGCCGGCAGCCTGCGTCAGCTGGATCCGAAGATGACGGCCGCGCGCCCGCTGTCCATCTACCTCTACGAGTACGTGCCCACCGAGGGCGTGCCCCCCTTCAAGACGCACATCGAGAAGCTCGGGTACCTGAAGAAGCTGGGGCTGCCGGTCAACCGCTACGAGGCCGCCCAGGGGCTGGACGGCGTGCGCAAGCAGTACGAGGCCTCGCAGAAGGGCCGGCACGCGCTGCCGTTCGAAGTGGACGGCATGGTGGTGAAGGTGAACGAGGAGGACCTGCGCCTGCGGCTGGGCCAGGTGTCCAAGAGCCCGCGCTGGGCGGTGGCCTACAAGTTCCCTCCCGAGGAGGAGTCCACGCGGGTGGAGGCCATCGAGGTGCAGGTGGGCCGCACCGGCGCGCTCACTCCGGTGGCGCACTTGAAGCCGGTGAAGGTGGGCGGCGTCACCGTGTCGCGCGCCACGCTGCACAACGAGGACGAGCTGCGCCGCAAGGACGTGCGCCAGGGCGACACCGTGTTCGTGCGCCGCGCGGGCGACGTGATTCCCGAGATCGTCTCGGTGGTGCTGTCCAAGCGCCCGGCGGACTCCCGGCAGTATGAGTTCCCGAAGAGCTGCCCGGTGTGCGGCGCCAAGACGCAGAAGGACGAGGAGGGCGCCATCATCCGCTGTACCGGCGCCTCGTGCCCCGCGCAGCTGGTGGAGAAGATCCGCCACTTCGCCTCGCGCACCGCGATGGACATCGACGGCATGGGCGACAAGATCGCCTCGGCGCTGGTGGCCAGCGGGCTGGTGAAGACGTTCGCGGACCTGTACGCGCTGGACAAGAAGAAGCTCTTGAGCCTCGAGCGCATGGGCGACAAGAGCGCGGACAACCTGCTGGAGGCCATCGAGCGCTCCAAGCAGACCACGCAGCGCCGCTTCCTCTACGCGCTGGGCATCCGCCACGTGGGCGAGGCCACCGCCAAGGCGCTGGCCGAGGCCTTCCCGGACGTGCGCGCGCTGTACACCGCGGACAAGGACGCGGTGACGCGCGTGAAGGACGTGGGCCCCACCATGGCCCAGGTCATCTACGCCTTCTTCCAGGAGCCGCAGAACCGCGCCGCCATTGACGCGCTGCTGGCCGCGGGCGTCACCCCCGCCGCGCCCCAGGTCGTCACCAGCGGCCCCTTCTCCGGCAAGACGGTGGTGCTCACCGGTGGCATGTCCGGCATGAGCCGCGAGCAGGCCAAGGAGGAGATTGAGCGCCGGGGCGGCAAGGTGTCCGGAAGTGTCTCTCGCAAGACCGATTTCGTCGTCGCCGGTGATGATGCCGGCAGCAAGCTGAAGAAGGCCCAGGAGTTGGGGGTAAGAATCCTGGACGAACAAGCCTTCCTGAAGCTGCTGCAGGGCGAGGCTCGGAGCTAAGCCATGGCCATGGGGCGGGTGAGCCTGCGAATACGCGGCAAGGTGCAGGGGGTCTTCTTCCGGGAGAGCACCCGGGTAGAGGCCACGCGCCTGGGGCTCACCGGCTGGGTGCGCAACCGCCAGGACGGCTCCGTGGAAGCCGTCGCCGAGGGCGAGAGCGCCGTACTCGAGGACTTCATCCGCTGGTGCCACCAGGGCCCCCCTACCGCGCGCGTGACGGACGTCGTGCGCGCCGACGGCGAGCCCACCGGTGAGTTCCGCGCCTTTACCGTGGAGCACACGTCATGACGCCGTATGCGATGGCCTCGCTCCCCGCGATGTTGGGCATCCGGGCGGGCCACAAGGTGTCCGTCATCAACCCGCCCCGAGGCTTCGTCCAGCGCCTCAACCCCCTGCCCGACGGGGTGGAGTTTCTCATCACCGCCCAGTCCGGCCTGGACGTCATCCTCTTCTTCACCTCGGATGCGCACGAGCTCGTTCAGCGCCTGCCTGCCCTCTCGCGCGCCATGGCGCTCACCGGCGGCATCTGGATCTGCTGGCCCAGCGGCGAGGGCATCAAGAGCTCGCTGTCCGAGGAGTTCGTCCGCCATGCCGCCCTGGACATTGGCCTGGTGGACAACAAGATCTGCCTCATTGACGAGACGTGGACGGGGCTCAGGCTGGTGCGCCGGCCGCGCGGCCGCCTGGACAAGCCCGAATCACGCAAGCAGTCCCCTACTGCCCAGGCCTGAAACCGGGAAACCCCGCTCACACCTGTGACGTCGGGCCGACATTCTCTACTTCTCGCCTTTACATGGCCGTCAGAGGCGTGAAAAACTCCATGTGTTTCTGGACGGTTGTGTGACGCTCCGCGTTGGCGGCTCGTCACGGTCCTAAAGACTTTTTGAGTTTGAGACGGGTTGTGTTCGTGGGCCTCTCTGGAAGCGCCCGCTGCAGTGAGTCTCCAGTCGCCCCCCCAAGGCGCCCGCGGATGGGCACCGACCGGGTGTGGAGGGAAGGAGCGTGCAGCACGCGAGTGGGGAGCCCCGGACGATCAGCAGAAGGCCTCGCCCGGCACGGTGCCGGTGGTCGCGAGGCGCCATGAACTCGGAGGAGCCGGCGGTGTTCCCCTCACCCCCCACCCGCGCGAAGCGAGCCAGTGCCAGGTCCGCCCATGCGGGAGGGACAGGGACCCCCTCTCCCCTCGCAGCGCGCGTGGAAGCGCGAGGCCTCGTCGCCTCCCGTCCGGTGGGGCACGCCCGTCCGCGCGCGCGTCCAGGATTCGCCTATGGGCAGCATCCTCGTTATCAATTCCGCGGGTCGGGAGACCCGGGTCGCCCTCGTCGAGGGTGGCCACATCGCCGAGTTCTACCTCGAGCGTAAGAAGGACAAGGGAGTCGTCGGAAACATCTACAAGGGTCGCGTCGTCCGGGTGCTCCCGGGCATGCAAGCGGCCTTCGTGGACATCGGGCTGGAGAAGGCCGCCTTCCTCTACGTCAGTGACGTCGTCTACGACCCGGACTTCGCGCGCGCGCAGTTCGAGCTGACCGAGGGCGAGCACGAGGACTTCCCGGATGTGCCCTCGGAGATGGAGGCCGAGGCCGCCGAGGAGGCGGACCACTCCGTGCCCGAGGCCGCCGCCGCGGCCCCCGCCGCCGCCGCACCCGAGGCTGCCGCCGCCGAGGTGGAGCTGGAGGTGCAGGAGCTGGCCCCCGGTGAGCTGGCGCCTCCGCCTCAGGGTGAGCCCCCTGGCGCGGCCCCCGCTACCGCCGCTTCCGGTGAGGCGCCCAGCGCCAGCGCCAGCGCCGCTTCCGCCGAGCTGGGCCCGCCGGCCTCGCCTGCGCAGGGCTCCGAGGCCTCCGCCGCTCCCGCCGCTGCCCAGGCCGAGCAGGTGACGCCGCCTCCGCCTCCCGCGGCCGCTTTCGAGCAGGCGCAGGAGCCCACTCCGGCCCTGGCTCCCGAGGCCCTCGCCGCCACCTCCGCCGCGGTTCACTCGGGTGACGCCGCGGTCGCCGCCGCGAACGCCTCTCCGGAGATTGCTCCGGGTCTGCCCGCGCAGCCCGAGCCTCCTCCTCCCGCCGCCACCGCGCTGGGGGAGATCATCCCTCCTCCGGCCCAGGCCGCCGAGGCCGCTGCTCCGGCGCCTCGCGCCGAGGTGGCCACGGGTGAGCGCCGCGCGCCCCGCGAGCCGCGCGAGGCCCGCCAGCGCGACCGCGAGGGCCGCGACGGCAAGGACAAGTCCAAGCGCCCGCGTGAGGAGCAGCAGCAGCGCCGCGAGAAGGACGAGAAGTCCAAGGTCCGCAAGAGCTCGCGCATCGAGGATCTGCTGAAGGTGGGCCAGGAGGTGGTGGTTCAGATCTCCAAGGATCCCATCGGCACCAAGGGCGCGCGCCTCACCTCGCACATCTCGATTCCCGGCCGTCACCTGGTGTTCATGCCCACGGTGGACCACGTGGGCATCAGCCGCCGCATCGGCAACGAGAAGGAGCGCAAGCGGCTGCGTGAGATCGTCGACCGGATGCGCCCGCCCGGCACGGGCTTCATCGTCCGCACCGTCGCGGAGAACGTGCCGCAGGAGAAGCTCGAGACGGACATCCGCTTCCTCATCGAGGTGTGGAACCAGGTGGTGCGCCGCAACGAGAAGCGCGGCGGACCGGGCCTGCTGCACCCGGACCTGGACCTCATCCTGCGCGCCACGCGCGACTTGTTCGCTCACGACGTGGAGAAGCTCGTCGTGGACGACCGCGAGGAGTACGAGCGCATCCTCGCCTTCGTCGCCGCGCAGGACCCGGCGCTCAAGGACCGGGTGGTGCTGCACGACGGCGACGAGCCCGTGTTCGACGCCTACGGGATCGAGCAGGAGATGCACCGCGCCACCCAGCGCAAGGTGTGGCTCAAGAGCGGCGGCTACCTGATCATCGATCAGGCCGAGGCGCTCACCGCCATCGACGTCAACTCGGGCCGCTACGTGGGCAAGAAGAGCCTCGAGGAGACGATCACCAAGATCAACGTCGAGGCGGCCAAGGAGATCGTCTACCAGCTGCGGCTGCGCAACATCGGCGGCATCATCATCTGCGACTTCATCGACATGGAGAAGGCGCAGAACCGCGACAAGGTCTTCAAGTCGCTGCAGGAGGCGCTGGGCCGCGACAAGGCGAAGACCAACGTGCTGCGCATCTCCGAGCTGGGCCTGGTGGAGATGACGCGCAAGCGCGTGCGCGAGTCCATCGGCCGGGTGCTGCACGAGGACTGCCCGTACTGCGACGGCAAGGGCTTCGTGAAGACGGCCACCACCGTCTGCTACGAGATCTTCCGGGAGATCCGCCGCGAGGCGCCCGGCTACAAGGACTCCACGCTCGTCATCAACTGCAGCGCCGAGGTGGCTCGGCTGCTCCAGGGCGAGGAGCGCCAGGAGCTGCGCCACCTGATGGACCGCTACAACAAGTCCATTCAGGTCAAGGCGCAGCAGAACTACCACCGCGAGCAGTACGATATTTACGGCCGCTCCGGCGGGGGCGACGAGCACATGGTGGCCTCGTCTCCGGGCTCCGGGGATGGCGGGCTGTCACTGCAGCGGCGCCCCGAAGGCCAGGGCAACGGAGACCGCTACCGCCAGGACCAGGGCCGGCGCGGTGGCAGGGACCGTGACCGCGACCGCGGCGGGGACCGTGACCGCGGTGGCGAGCGCGGTGACCGGGGTGGTGAGCGCGGTGACCGCGGTGGTGAGCGCGGTGACCGGGGTGGTGACCGTGACCGTGAGCGCGGCGGAGACCGGGAGCGCGGCGGCGGAGACCGGGAGCGCGGCGGTGGAGACCGGGAGCGCGGCGGTGGAGACCGTGAGCGCGGCGGCGGTGACCGGGAGCGTGGCGGCGGCAGTGAGCGCGGCGGCGGCGGTGACCGGGAGCGCGGCGGCGGTGACCGGCGCGAAGGTCGGCGTCCGGACCGGGACCAGAACCGGGGTGACCGCAACCGCGGCGGCGAGCGTCGAGACGACCGTCGCAACGAGGAGCGCCGGGGCGACCAGTCCCAGCGGCAGCCGCAGGGCTCCAGCGGCACCGAGCCGTCCTCGAATGGTGGCACGCCGGGTGGCGGCACCCCGCCCTCTTCGGGTGGCGGTGGCGGTGGCGGTGAGGGCGGCGGCAACCCGACGGGTGGCAGTACCTCTTAAGCGCCATCCCCGCTCTACCGGAGGGCATCCTGTCCGCTGTCATGCACGGCAGGCTGCCCTCCAGGTAAGCACCCAGGTGGAGGCTGGCCGAAGCAACGCTGGATTGACTAGCCTTGCGGCCGCGCGCGCATGATCGATCTGCCTCCCTTCCTGCGGAACCTCTACACCCGGCTGCTCGGATGGGCTGAAAAGTCCTGGGCGCCGGTGGCGAAGACGTCCGTGGGCCGCTTCGCCACGGACACCTACCTGGCCGGGCGCGCCGTCGTTCGCGACTTCCAGGGCGAGAACATCAGCCTGCGGGCCGCGGCGCTCACCTACATCAGCGTCTTCTCGCTCGTGCCGCTGGTTACCGTGGGCCTGGTGCTGCTCAAGACGCTGCACTACGAGGAGTTCCAGCGGCGGATGCGCACCGCCATCCAGGTGGCGCTCGCTCCCGGGATTCAGGAAGAGTCCTCCGCCTTCATCGAGCGCTTCCTCAGCCCCGCCAACTCCATGGCCGTGGGCAGCGTGGGCTTCGTGGCGCTGCTGTTCTCCGCGGGCTCGCTGCTGCACCACATCGACGGCTCGGTCAACGAGGTGTGGGGCATTCGCCGCCAGCGCCCCTTCCTCGTGCGCGTGTTCATCTACCTGGGGCTGCTGATTCTGGGCCCGGTGTTCCTCGCGGCGACCTTCGCGGGCTCGGGCGCGGTGCGCGTGCTCATCGTCAACGCGGGCTACTCGGTGGCCACGCAGATCCTCACGCTCACCACGGTGGGGCTCGCGGTGACGTGCCTGACGCTGCTCTACTACCTGACGCCCTATGCCAAGGTGGCCTTCCGCTCGGCCCTGGCTGGCAGCATCAGCGCGGGGCTGGGGTGGGTGCTGGCCAAGCAGCTCTACCAGGAGTTCGCCGAGCAGGCCTTCCGCTACGACAAGCTCTGGGGCTCGCTGAGCACCGTGCCGCTGTTCCTGCTGTGGATCTACGTCAGCTGGATGATCGTCCTCTACGGTGCGCGCTTGTCCTACGCCGTGGAGCACGCCGCCTTCCGCGACTCGCTCTGGGCCTTTGGCAACCACCCCCGCGCCCTGGAGCTGGTAGGTGCCCGCATCGCCATGGAGACCACCCTGGCCTGGGTGGACGGGCAGCCCGCTCCTCCTCCCCGGCAGCTGGCCATCCGCCTCCGGGTGCCCGAGTCCTTCGTCCACGACGCCGTCGAGCGGCTGGTGAACGCCAAGCTGCTGGAGCGTGTCCGCAAGGGAGGCGTCCAGCCAGCCAGGGACCCGGCGACGATGACGCTGGCGGACGTGGCCTTCGCCATCCACCAGGTGACGATCACCGGTGGCCCGGAGACGTGGTCCGGCCCCCGCGCCCCGGGCTTCGAGCAGGTGGAAGGGCTCTTCCAGGCCGCCGACTGCGCCAACGCGGACGTGCTGCGCCGCACCCGCTGGATTGACTTGATCGCGCCCCTGCGCCCTGGGCTGGCGGCCTCAGCGACCCCCGCCCCTCCAGCCACGGCGGCCGGAGGCTGAAATCCGTAAGGTTTCCAAGAGGTTCGACGTCTTGGCTGCTTGCAACGCCGGAGCGTTCTGTTATGTTTTCCGAACTCGATCACGGGCCAAAGCGCCCTCTTTCCGAGGGGTCACGCGGTTTGCGGGAGCGTCCAATGCTCAAGTCCGACCTGATCAACATCCTCGTCTCCAAGCGAGGCGTGACTCAGAAGCAGGCCGAAGCCACCGTCGAGACCATCTTCGAGTCCATGAAGGAAGCCCTCTGCCGCGGCGAGAACATCGAGATCCGCGGGCTGGGCGCCTTTCACGTGAAGAATTACCAGGGATATCAAGGCCGTAACCCGAAGACGGGCCAGGTCATCCCGGTGAAGCCCAAGCGGGGCCTGCTGTTCCGCACCGGCAAGGAGCTGCGAGATCGGGTCAACCGCCCGGCTCCGCAGTCCGCCCAGCCGGACATGGTGGACCCCACCAAGGGCAGCACGGGTACCTGAAGCCGTTGACCTGCCCAGGGGGCTGTACTCAGTAGGGCCGCTGCCCGATGTAGTTGCCCGCGGGGAGGTAGGTGCAGACCCACAGTTCCCAGGTGGGAAACTCCTCGCCGAACGGTGAGTTGTTCGCGCAGGTGCGTACGACGCAGCCCACATGGGTGGTAGTGCGCCACACCAGCTGTGTGTAGTGACCGCAGAGCTTGCCAGGCTCGCACGTGTTGCCGGCGAGGTTGTAGTGACTTGCCTCGGCCGCCCAGGCCTTCACCACATCACGTGCCGTCCACATGCCCGGGGTCGAGGCGCCGAGGTTCGCGCCGATGTCGTGCTGTAACGGCTGGGAGTTTTGCTGGAAGAGGCACTGGGCTGCCCACTCTTTGGAGATCTTCACGGCGTCCTTGGACCACTCCAGGGGAGGCAGGGGGAACCTGGGCGCCGGGTTGGCATTGGCGCGTACCTGGTTGTGGGCGTCGAGCATGTCCCTGGCAAAGTCATCGGGCGGGGGCGTGCTGGTCGGAGTGACCTTCAAACTGCCTGTGGACTTCGGAGAGGAGACCGAACCCTCCACCCCGGTGAGTTTGGGGCGCAGCAAACGGCCCGGTTGGCCACCGGTGCTACAAGCCAGGAGGCCTGTCGTGAGGCTGGCCAGCATCAGAGCGAGGAAGAACCGTGAGTTCATCGCGTCAGCTTGCAAATGCTCCGCGTGAAGTCCATTTCAATTTCCAACACGAACGGGCGCCAGCCGCCCCAGCGGCCGCACCTGCAGGTCCGCGTCCAGCTCGGCGTAGGTGAGCACCGCCACCTCGGGGAAGGCTCCCTCGATGAGCCGTCGCAGTGTCCTGCGCACATCCGGCGCCGTCAGGAGCACTGCCTTGCCGCCAGCAGTGATGCGGCGAACGCCCTCCAGAATCTCGGCCACGCGCTCGGGCTCTGGCGCGGGCCCCCGGGGCCCGGTGGCCCGCAGCGTCTCCTCCACCTGCGGGTCCACGAGGTAGGCGAACAGCGGCCCCGAGGGGGCGAAGCGGTGGCTCAGGTAGCGGTGCAGGGCCTGCCGGCAGCGCTCGGCCAGCGTGGTGGCATCTCCCTCGGTGGTGGGTGAGACGAGCGCCTCCAGGATGGCGCGCATGTTGCGGATGCTCACCTGCTCCTGGACGAGCTTGCGCAGCACCTCGGTGAGCAGCGGCAGCGGTACCTTCTGCAGCGCCTCCTTCACCAGCATGGGCGCCTGCGCTTCGAGCCCCTCCAGGAGCCCCTGCACCTCCTGAATCCCCAGCAGGCCCGCGGCGCGCGCGCGCAGAATGCTTCGGAAGTGGTCGACGATCAGCTCGGCGGGGCGCCGCATGGGCACCTGGGCCAGCTCCAGCCGCGAGCGCCCCGTCTCGGGCAGCCGGCTGATGGGCCTGCCCGTGGCGGGCTCCACCGCGGGCTCCAGTGGCAGCTCGAGGAACGACAGCTCCTCGGGAGGCGAGAGCGCGTAGAGCACTCCGGGTGTCACCTGGCCCATGCCCGCGGGGACCTCCTCCACGAGGACCGCATAGCCCCCCGTGGGCAGGTAGGCCGCGTGGGTGCGGACCCGGATGCCGGGGACGCGGACTCCCAGCTCGTAGAAGAGCTCGTCCCGGAGCTGGTTGAGCTGCTCGTGAACGAAGGCGCCCGCCTGCTCCTGTGCGATGGGGGTCAGGTCCGGCGCGAGATCCAAAGTCAGCGGAGACACGCCCACCGGAGCCGACGCGCTCGCCGGAGCGGCGCCCGCGGCCGGGCCTCCGCCCGCCTCGACCGAAGCCGTGGCCTTCTCTTCGGCCTCCGCTTCCTTCTGCTCCACGGCCTTCTTCAAGTGCCTGAGTGTGTACGCGAGCCCTCCCAGCAGCGCCGCGAGGCCGAGGAACGTCAGCAGCGGCATCCCCGGCATCAGCGCCAGCGCGGCGCACAGGCCGGCGACGATCCACAGCGCCTGCGACTGGCCGAAGAACTGTGAGCCAATCTCCGAGCCCAGGGAGTCCTCCTCCTTCTCGGACGCGACCCGGGTGACGACGAGGCCCGCGGCCACCGCGATGCACAGCGACGGAATCTGCGAGACGAGCCCATCACCGATGGCGATGAGGGCGAACGTCGCGGCGGCCTCGGACAGGCTCATGCCCTGCTGGAGCGCGCCGATGGCCGTGCCGCCCAGCAGGTTCACCGCCACGATGACGAGCCCGGCGATGACATCGCCCTTCACGAACTTCATCGCGCCGTCCATCGCGCCGAACATCTGGGACTCGCGCTCGAGGTTACGCCGCCGTTTGCGAGCCTGCGCCTGATCGATGGCTCCCGCGCGCAGGTCCGCATCGATGGACATCTGCTTGCCCGGCATCGCGTCCAGCGTGAAGCGGGCGGAGACCTCCGCCACGCGCTCGGCGCCCTTGGCCACCACGAGGAATTGAACGAGCGTGAGGATCGCGAACAGCACGGCTCCGACGACGTAGTCCCCGCGCACGACGAACTCGCCGAAGGCCTGAATGACTTCACCCGCATGGCCCTCGGCCAGCGCGAGCCGGGTGGACGAGACATTGAGCGCGAGCCGGAAGAGCGTGGTGAACAGCAGCAGCGTCGGAAAGGCCGTCACCTTGAGCGCATCCTGGGCCTGGAGCGCGGCGACCAGCAGGGCCACCGCGGCCGCCAGATTCACCGCGAGCCCCACGTCCAACAACCACGGGGGCAGCGGCACGATCAACGCGCCCAGCACGGCCGCCATGGCCACCGCCAGGACGACCTCAGAGGACTTCCTCGCCTTCAAGAGAAGCTTCACGAGCTGGTTCATGAGATCCGACTCCGTGGACTGTTGTCCGTACCGCGAGACTCCATGGCCACCCGCAGCACGACCGCCGCCGCCTGATAGAGCTCCTCGGGGATCTGCTCCCCGACGTCGTAGTGAATGAGGCTGCGCGCCAGCGGAACGTCCCGAATCACCGAGATTCCACAGCGCTGGGCCTCACGCCGGAGCGCGAGCGCGTCCGCCTCGCGCCCCTTGGCGACGAGGTAAGGCGCCTCACACTCCTGGCTGTCGTAGCGGAGCGCGACCGCGATGTGCGTGGGGTTGACGATCACGGCCGTGGCCTTGTGCACTCCGCGTGCCGGGCCTCCTTGCGCGAACTGCCGATGGAGCGCCTTGCGCTGCGCCTTGTGGTGCGGATCGCCCTCGCTCTCCTTGTACTCCCGCTTCACCTCCTCGCGGGTCATCATCAGATCCTCGAGGTGGCGCGCCCGTGCCAGCCCGTAGTCCGCGACGCCCAGCACCACCAGCACGCAGGCAAGCCGGGTCGTCAGCGCGCCCAGCCGCTCCAGGAGGTGGCTCAGCCCCACAGCCCCGTCGAGCCACACGGTGCTCAGCGCATCCGGGCCCGCCTCCTCCACCTCGCTCCAGATGAGCGCGGCGACAATCGCTGTCACCAGCAGCGCCTTGGCTGACTCGATCACCGGCCGCACACTGAAGAGCCGCTTCAGCCCGGCAGCGGGGCTGATGCGCTCCAGCTTGGGCATGACATGGTCCGTATTCAGCTCGAGGCCCACCATGGCCACGGAGACGGCGAGCGCTGCCAGAAACGCTCCTCCCAGCGCGGGACCCGCCAGCTGGGCCAGGAGCCATAACCCCTCCTCCCACGCGCCAGCAGGCTGGGCCTCCAGAAACAGCCGGGCCGTCCACTCCTTCAGGCGCTCGATGCCTTCGGGCGCGAGAGCCCCAAAGCCGAGCAACCCTCCCAACGTCACCGCGCTGGAGGACAGCAGCCGACTGCGCGGAATCTGTCCCTTCCGTCGTGCGTCACGCAGCCGCTTCGCCGAGGGTTTCTCCGTCTTCTCGCTCATCGCGCCGCCTCTCCGAGCAGCACCAGCGCATCGTCCAGATGGGCCACTCCCGCCAGCAGCCGCTCGCAGATCACCCCCACCGCGAGCCACACCAGCGCTCCACCGCCCAGGATGCGCAGCGGGGCTCCCAGGTCCTGCAGGTTCATCTGCGGCGCAGCGCGCGAGGCCAGACCCACGAGGCAGTCCACCGTCAGCACGGCCGCCGCGATAGGCGCCCCCACCGCCAGCCCCGTGGCCATCGCTCCGCCCGCCAGAGCCACCACATGGAGCGCCGCGGCCTCGGACGGTACGAAGGCCCCCAGCCTCACCGCCCCAAAGCCCCGCAGCAGCCCCGAGAGCACCACCGGGAACAGGGCCCCTGTCACCACCAGCCCCACCAGGAGCTGGTACAGCCCATCTCCCACCGCGGCCTCACGACTGCCCGCCACTGGCAGGCTGGCCTCGGCGGAGGTCCCTCGGAAGAGATCGATGAAGCGCCCTCCCATCCGAGCCGCGTCGAACGGCAGCGCCGCGATGAGCCCTATCGAGGTGCCATAGGCCAGCTCCTTGAGCGCCAGCCCCGCCAGCATGAC
This sequence comes from Myxococcaceae bacterium, assembly GCA_035296065.1. Lineage (GTDB taxonomy): Bacteria > Myxococcota > Myxococcia > Myxococcales > Myxococcaceae > DATHBR01. The sequence continues at coordinate 20,465 of DATHBR010000061.1, forward strand.
CGGTGACTCCACGGGCGCCAGCAGCTCCACTCCCGCGGCCTGGTGAAGAAAGAGCGCCAGGCTCAGCACCACGGCGAGCTTGACGGTGGTCGGCGCGGCCTGCCCTCCCAGCAGCGGACAGAGAAACGCCACGGGCAGCAGACGCGCGGAGCACAGCGCGATCTCGACGATGTCCGGCCTCAGCAGCTCGAGCTGGGCGCGCAGCAGGTCCAGGCTCACACTCCCACCTCCGCGATGCACATGAGCAGCTGGTGCGTGAAGCGGGTGAGCTGCCCGGCGATCCAGGGGCCCGCGAGCACGAGCGCCAGCACCGCCGCGCACAGCTTGGGCACCACGGACAGGGTGTTCTCCTGCAGCTGCGTCGTGGCCTGGAACACGCTCATGAGGAAGCCCACCACCAGGCTCGCCCCGATCGGCGGCAGAGAGGCGAGCACCATCAGCAACAGCGCCTCACGCCCCAGTGTGAGCAACACCTCCTGGGTCATGGCTTCACCGGTAACCGAGGATGAGCCCGCGGGCGAGCAGCGCCCAGCCATCCACGGCCACGAAGAGGAGGATCTTGAAGGGCAGGCTCACCTGGCTCGGTGACAGCGTCTGCATGCCCAGCGCCAGCAGGACGTTGGCGATCACCATGTCCAGCACCAGGAACGGCAGGAAGATGAGGAAGCCGATCTGGAAGGCCTCCTTCAGCTCGGTGATGACGAAGGCCGGGATGATGATGAAGAGGTTCTGCTCCTGGACCTGGTTTGCTTCCTCGGGAGGCCGCAGCTCGCGCGCCAGCTCGACGAAGCGGGCTCGCTCCTCGGCGCTCCCATGCTTCACCAGGAAGGTCCGCAGGGGCTCCGTCGCCCGCTCCGCCGCGGTGAGCATCTGCGCCCCGGACTCCACCTCCTGGTAGGCGATGGTTCCTGCCTCGTACATGCGCTCCATCACCGGCGCCATGATGTGGGCCGAGAGCACCGCCGCCAGCCCCGTCAGCACGAGGGTCGGCGGGGCCTGCTGCGTTCCCAGCGCCGAGCGCGCCAGCGAGAGCACCACGGCGATCTTCGAGAAGCTCGTCAGCATCAGCACCGCGAAGGGCAGCAGCGACATCACCGCGAGCAGCGACATCATCGCCAGCGGGCTGCCCGCGTAAGAAGCCTGTGAGAGTGGCTCCTGGCCAGCGCTGGCCCAGCCAGGCACCAGCACCACCCCCATGAGCAAGGCGCGTCTCATTGCAGGGTTCCTTTCGAGTGAAGGGAGGCGCGACGCCGGGGCGCTGGCCGGCGCGCCTGGGACACCCTGAGCTCGAGCCCCGAAGCTCCCCGGATCTCCGCGAACGAGTCACCGTAGGCCACGAGGAAGCTGCGGCCGTCGGCCTCCACCAGCGCGATGCCACAGCGCTGAGAGAGCCCCATGCGGGAGATGACCTGCAGGCGCTCCGGGAAGACGAAGCCCTGGCCACGGGAGCGGCGACGTGACCACCACCAACCCAGCCCCCCGAGCAGGACGGCGCCCAGCAGCCAGCGGGCTCCACCCGAGGCGGACAGGCCCCCCCAGGAGGCCAGCGCCGCCAGCACGACGATGAGCCCGCTCGCGATCAGCAGCCGGTGCCGGGCAGAAAGAGAGGTGAACATGACGGGTCTCCAGGCGGTCACGGCAGCAGCGAGAGGATCCGCGCGCCGACCTCTCCCTCGATGTCGACCAGCTCGGCGCGGGCCACCGCCCTGTCACCCACCCGCAGCAGCACCGACTCGCTGGCGTTGATGCGCAACGGAAGCAGTTGCCCAGGCTTCAGCACCGCCAGCTCCGACAGCGGCAACATCAGCCGCGTCAGCTCGATCTCCACATCCACGGGCAGCGGAGGCATACCCTCGCTCTGCTCCATCACGTTCGCCATGTTCGACTCCAGGGGAAGAGCGCGCCTGCGCGCGCGGGTCAGGGAAAATCCTTGGGGCGTGAACCCGCCCATCAGCTCGAAGCCGCGCGTCACCAGCCGCCCGCGACCGAGCAGGTGCTCGTCACCATGACGGGCATCCTCGAAGACGACGACATCACCCACCGACAGCGCCGCCAGCGAAGCGGCAGGCAGCCGCGCGCGGCCGAGAAAGCACTGAGCCCCCACGCACGCCGCGAGCACCTCGGGCCGCACGGTGGATTCCCGCTCCACGGGCAGGTCCTTACATGCGGACTCGAAGGGCACCGCCGGCAGCACCAGCCGCCCCCCCGCCGTCACCTGCCCCACCGTCAGCGACAGCTCGATGCCCAGATGGGGGCGCCGGCCCTCCATCCGCGCCAGGGCCTCCATCCGGTTCATCGTCACCCCCGCGAGCCGAGGGCCCAGCCGTCGGTGCAGCTCCGAGCGGGACCGGAGCACCGCGAGCGCCGACAGGACCAGATAGGCGAACGTCGCCTCCTCCAACCGCGTCAGGCGCGTCACGGGACTGGGCTTCTGGGCACTGCCAGCCAGGCGCTCCAGCGCGGCGAAGAGGATCGGCGGGTCCAGCTCCAGCACCGCCGTGCCTCCTGTCTCCGACAGATCCAGGAGCACGAAGGCCGCCGAGCTGGAGAGCCCCGCCGCCGGAGTGACGATCGCATCGACCAGCCGGCTCGTCGCGGTGACGGAGCCGCCAAGCTCGCGCCCCAGCACCTCACAGATGGCATGAAGCGCCTGGTGGCCCAGCCTCGCCACCTGAGGACGCTCGCTCAGCGTGACGTGCGCTCGGGCAAGCCGACGCGTGCCGAGCCTGTTCAATCTGGGGAGCTGCGGACGCTGGGGTTTGAAACCACCCGATTGGGTGAGCATGGGGTAACTCCTGTCTCGTGGGGAAAGGGGCTCAGCGGGTGACTTCGCGAATCAACCGCTCCGCGAGGGCACACAGCGCGGGCGTTGCCGAAGCCTCGGGAGGCGTCAGCTCACGCGCTGGAAAGAGGCTGCGAAGGTAAGGCGGCAGCCTGCGGAAGAGCTCCCTTCGCAGCGGCTCGGGAGCCTCCGCCATCAGCTCACGCACCGGCGCCGAGGGGTCCTTGCGCATCCCGAACTCCACCGCCACCTTCGCCTGGCGCTGCGCCGAAGACAGCGCCGTGAGGTTCGCCAGGTGCTCCTTGGCCCGCTCTGCCTCACGCTCTCCCAGCCCCTCGAGCAGCTCCGGCGCCCGCTCCCGGCCGAACACCAGCGCCACCAGCGCGAACCGCGCCAACGGCAGCAGCGCTGGAGGCGTCTTCGATGCCGGCGCGGCGCGCTTCGGGGGCACGGGCTGCCGCGTAATCCGGGTGACTTCCTCGGAGCCCCTCACTGCCGCGGCCTTCTTCCCCGCGACGGGCCTCCGGGTGATGCGTGTGGCTTCCATGGCTCGGCTCCCCGGTGGCTCACGCCAACTTGCGCGCGGCGTTGGCCACCACGGGCCGGGCAGGAACAGGCGGTGGTGTGGCTGCTGGCTCCGAGGCCTGCTCCTGCGCTTGCCTCAGCCGCAGCGCGACGAACACCAGCGCCACCGCCAGCGCCGTGAGCAGCACTCCCATCACCGCCAGCATGATGCGCAGCCGCACCAGCGGAGAGCCCCGCGGGGCGGACACCTCCACCCGCGTGGTGGCCTCGTCCACCAGCAGCGACACCGTCTCCGGCGACAGTCCCTCCACGCCTCCCGCGATCAGCGCCCGGAGCTTCTCCTGGGACTGCCGCAGCCGCGCCGCGTCCCCAGGCACCGCTCGCAACATCGCCGAGGCCTTCGCGGGCGTCGCCACCTGTCCGGGCCGGGGCGGCGGAGGCACCATCAAGTGCACCCGTGCGATGAGCACGCCCTCGACGCTCTGCAGCGTCCGCTCGATGCCACGCTCCAGCACCCGGACCCGGCACAGCTGCTCCTCGACGGGCGAGCGGATGAGCCCCCCGCCGAAGACGTCACAGCCTGTCTCGGCCGCGGGCCTGGGCAGGCTCAGCTCCGCCAGGATTCGCACCGCGTCCGAGGCCTGCTCCTCGGAGACCTCGATGGCCCAGGTGGGCTTCTTGCCCGCCTCTGGCACCTTGCGCGCGTCCAGCCCCCGCTCCACGAGAACCGTCTGCAGCTCATTGGCCTGGCGCTCGTCCAGGCCGTGTTGAATGCGCTCCCGGCATGCCGCTGTACACACCAGCAGCAGCACCGCCAGGCAGCGGCGAAGTGAGACGAACATGGAGTGACTCCTCAAACCTGGGTCTGAAGCACCTGCTTGACGCCGCCGGTCGCCTTCTCGACAACCTTGCCGGCCAGATCGAGCTCCTGGCTGGCGCGGTACACGTGGGCCTGGAACGCCAGCAGCTCGGCGGTGCTGAACGCCCGGCCCGACTCGGCCAGCTCGAGGATGTGGTCCAGCCGCTTCTGCGCCTGATCCACCCGGTCCAGCATCCGCGCCGCCTGCCCCGCGTACGCCGAGTCCACCCTCTTCCCAGCCTCCACCTGCCCCACCGCCGCCCGATCCACCGTCCGCGCCTGGTCCGTGCCTCGCACCGCCTCCGAGGCCGCTGGACACGGCGCTCCCTCGCTCGCGACGGGGAGCTTCGGCCCGCTCCCCGTGCCCTGCACTGCCTGCAACACCTTGCCGAACTGCTCCTTGCCGGCTTCCAGCGCGGGACTGGCTCCCGCGCCGCCCACCGGGCCCACCTTGTCGATGGCCATTGGCGCCTCAGCCCCTAGCGAATGTTGTTGATGGCCGCCTTCGCGGAGTCGTGGCGCACCTTCATGATGTTCGAGACGGCGTTGTGCTCACGGCTCTCGCGCTGCATCTCGTTCTGCATCTGCAGGTAGGCCACGTTGAACTTCTGGCCCTCGGACGCCATCAGCTTCTGGGCCTCCAGCATGTCCCACGCGTCGCCCTTGCCCGTCGTGCCTCCGGGGCTCCCCACGCTCCCCGCGCCGCTCAGCCCCGGCGCCGAGGCACTGGGCCCCACCGCCACCGACGACACCACCGAGCGCACGCTCGACACCGCCGCGCTCACCACGGGCGCTCCTGGCACCATTCCTCCAACGACTCCCACGCCCTTGGACACGAGCTCCTGAGCGGTGCGCGCCAGCACCGTGCCGAACTCGTTGTTCGGCGTCTGGCGCGCCACGGTGGGGGTCATCGACAGCGAGGCAATACGGTTGTTGTTCTCCATGGCAGTCTCCTTGGGTTGGACTTCGCGGGGAGCCATTTCATCCGCCGTGCCAGCGCCTCATTTGTTGAAAGCTCGCGGGGTTAGCTCAGCCAGAGTCCCCGTCCAGGCGCTCACTCAGCGGGGCCGGCGTCCGCGTCTGGAGACAACGTCCACGCGCGTGGACGAGCCCCGGGCCGCCCGAAGTGACGGACCTGAGCAGGAGCGCGAGCCTCACTCCCATTCTCAGGGAGGAGCAGCTCTGGTGTAGTCTGCGGGTCGCCGTGGATTGCAGGGTCAGGCCAGTGGAGAGGCGTGGATGAGCGACTCGCGACGGGAGGAAGAACCGCCGACCCAGGAGGTATTCAGTCCTGCTTCAGCGCAGCCTGCTTCCGCCGCGCCCTGGCAGAGCCTCAGCCCCGGGCAAACCCTCGCTGGCCGCTACACCGTGCTCGAGCAGCTCGGGCAAGGCGGCATGGGCGTGGTGTTCGCGGCCTATGACGTGCGACTGGACCGCCGCGTCGCACTCAAGCTGCTGCAGCCCGCACGCACTTCCCGGCCCGAGGACCAGGCACGCCTGGCGCGCGAGGCCCAGGCCATGGCTCGCCTCTCCCACCCCAACGTCGTCCACGTTTACGATGCCGGCACGCTGGAGAACGGACACCTCTTCATCGCCATGGAGTACGTGGAGGGGCAGACGCTCAAGGCCTGGTGCCAGCAGAGCGCTCGCTCCTGGCGAGAGATTCTGGAGGCCTATCTCGCGGCGGGCCGCGGCCTGGACGCCGCCCACCGCGCGGGAATCGTCCACCGCGACTTCAAACCCGACAATGTGCTGATCGGGCACGACGGCCGGGTGCGGGTCATGGACTTTGGCCTGGCGCGCGCCGAGCCCTCCATGCAGACCTCCGCCTCCCAACCCGAGCACCTGCCTCCGAGCGCGTGGGAGCAGGCGCTCACCGTGCCGGGAACCGTCATGGGCACGCTGCGCTACATGGCCCCGGAGCTGATCGCCGACAAGCCGGCGGATACGCGCAGTGACCTGTTCTCCTTCTGCGTCTCCTTGTATGAGGCGCTCTTCCGCCAGGCCCCCTACGATAACGCCTCGCTCCAGGCCCGCACCGAGGCCATGGCCGAGGGCCGGCTGCTCATGCCCTCCTCTTCCGAGGTGCCCGGCTGGGTGCTACGCCCCCTGCTGCAGGGGCTGCAAGTCGCCCCTGAGCGGCGCCCGGCCTCCATGCAAGCGCTGGTGGCGGCGCTGGAGGCAGACCCGGCGGAGAGGCGCCGCTCACGCCTGCGCACGGGGGGGCTGGCGCTCCTGGCGGCGGTGGCCACGGGGCTCGCCGTGGCGGGGGGAATGCGCTGGCAGGAGCAGGGGTGTGCCGGCCTGGAGCGCCGGCTGGACGGAGTGTGGGACGAGCCGGTGAGAGCGCGAGTGCGAACGGCCCTGCTGAGCGCGCAGCTGCCCTACGCGCAGGACACCTACGAGCGCGTGGCGCAGGCGCTCGACCGCTACACGGGCACGTGGGTCAGGCTGCGCACCGAGGCCTGCGAGGCAGGACGCGCCCAGGCCGGGCAGCCGCGCGGCCTGGCGGTGCTGCAGGAGTACTGCCTGGAGCGGCGGCGCAGCCAGGTGCGCGCGCTGACGGAGCTGCTCTCGCAGGGCCCGGACAAGGAGCTGGTGCCCAAGGCCGTGCAGGCGGTGCAAGCGCTTGCGCCGCTGGAGTATTGCACGGAGGCGCGTGCGCTGCTGGCCGCGGTACCTCCGCCCGAGGAGCCCACGGTGCGCGCGCGCGCCGAGGCCCTGCAGGAGCAGGTGGACCGGCTGGAGGCGCTGTACGCCGCCGGCAAGTTCAAGGAGGGGCTGAGCCTGGCGGACCCGCTGCTCAAAGAGACGGCGCAGGTGGGCCATGCGCCGCTCCACGCGCGCACCCTCTTCGAGGCGGCCCGTCTGCGCGAGGGCAGCGGAGACTACTCCGGCTCCGAGGCCCTCTCGCGCCAGGCCATTGCGCTCGCCGCCCAGGGCAAGGATGACGTGCTGGAGGCGCGGGCCTGGAGCCAGCTGGTGACGGTGGTGGGGACCCGGCTGGCGCGCCACCAGGAGGCCCTGGCTCTGGAGCTCTCCCTGGAGGCCGCCGTGTCGCGCGCTGATGATGATGTGGTGCGCTCCTCCTGGCTCAATACCTGGGGCTCCCTGCTCTTACACGCGGGCAAGCCAGAGCAGGCCCAGCTTCACTACGAGCGTGCACTCGCCTTGCGGATGAAGATCCTGGGGCCCATGCACCCCGAGGTCGCCGCCGTGGTCAACAACCTGGGCCTGGCGCTGCAAGCGCAGGCAGAGAGCGAGCAGGCCCGGGCTCACTTCGAACGCGCGCTCGCCATCCGGGAGAAGGCGCTGGGGGCCACCCACCCCATGGTGGCCAATGTCCTCAACAACCTGGGCTCCGTGCTCAAGAACATGGGGCAGCTGGCGCAGTCCCGCACCTACTACGAGCGCGCCCTCGCCTTGCAGGAGCAGACGCTGGGACCCAACCACCCCATGGTGGCCAATTCCCTCAACAACCTGGGCCTCGTCCTGCTGGACCTGACCCAGTACCCAGAGGCCCAGGAGCACTTCGAGCGCGCACTGGCCATCCGCCAGCAGCTCCTGGGGCCAGAGCACCCGGATGTCTCCAGCGCACTCAACAACCTCGGCATTTCCCTGCAACGCAGGGGGCAGCTGGACCGGGCCCGCGAGCACTTCGAGCGGGCCATCGAGCTCGACCGCAAGGTCCTGGCGCCGGAGCACTTCAAGCAGGGCTTTTCCCTCTACAACCTCGGGACCCTGCTCCTGGAGCAGGGTCAATACGCCCAGGCGCGCGTCCTCCTCGAACGCGCCGCCTCTGTCTGGCAGAAGGCCCTGGGGCCCGAGCACCCTGACTCGGCGGACGCGCTCTGCGCCCTCGGCCGCACCCTGGTGGGACAGAGGCAGCTCGAGCCGGCCCGCCGCCACCTGGAGCGCTCGCTGGCCATCCTGGAGAAGACCCAGGGGCAGACCCACTCCAGGCTCGTCTTGCCGCTGCTGGGCCTGGGTGAGCTGCTCCTGGCCCGTGGCCAACCCGCGCAGGCCGTCGCCCAGCTCGAGCGCGCCCTGGCGCTCTGCTCGATGATGGATGTGCGCGCCGAGGTGCAGCTCACCCTCGCCCAGGCGCTCCTCGCCTCGGGCCTCGAGCGCCACCGGGCCGTGGAGCTCGCCACCGGGGCCCGCGACTATTACCAGCGCATCGGCAACCCCTCTGGCCTGGCTCGCGCCTCCCGCTGGCTGCAGGCCCACGCCTCGCCCTGAGTCCCCCACAGCGCGGGAACGCGTGGGCAGGCCCCGGTGCCGCCCGAAAAGTTGCGTTGCCGGGTTCCTGCTCCAGACTTGTCGTCACCTGTTGCACCCGAAAAGAGAGCCCGGACATGACGACCGCCCAAGGCCCCCGCACCGCTGAGCGCTTCCACCCCCGCGTGGAGGCCGACCTGCTGGTGAAGGTCATCCTCCCCGGCCGCTCCGTCGTCACCCGGGCGAAGGACTTGTCCATGGCGGGCCTGTTCCTGCACGCGCAGCCCGCGGACACGCTCAAGGAGCTCACCCTGGCCATTCCCCTGCCGGGAGACCGCGAGCTGGTCACCACCTGCGCCATCCGCCGGCGCGACATGAACGGCGTGGCGCTGGAGTTCGGCACGCTGGACTGGGACGACTTCCTCGCCCTGGCGCGCTTCCTCCATCCGCGCCTGCCCTGAGCCGGGCCGGGGGCTCAGTGCGCGGCGGTGGAGCGCAGCCGGTCCACCAGCGCCATCAGCTCCGTGCCCCGGAAGGGCTTCTGAATGTAGCCGTCCGCGCCCGCCAGCGTGGCGGTCTCCACGTCGGACCGCTTCGCCTTCGCCGTGAGCATGTAGAGCGGCACCCGCGCCGTCTGTGGATCGCTCTTGAGGATGCGGCACACGGTGACGCCGTCCATCTGGGGCAGCACCACGTCCATCAAGATGAGGTTGAACGCGCGGCTCTTGGCCAGCTTCAGCCCCTCGACGCCGTCGGCCGCGCACACCACGTCCACCACGCCATCGCTCAACATGGAGCTGACCAGCTCGCGAATGACGGGCTCGTCCTCGACGAGCAGGATGCGGAAGGGGTTAGCGGGTTCAGCGGCCATAAGCTCGGAACAGGGCTCGACTCCAGAAGGTGCTACTCGTAGGCCAGCGCCTCGACGACGTCCAGCGACGCCGCGCGGCGAGCGGGGTACACACCTGCCACCGCCGCACACACCGTGGCCGCCGCCGACATCTGCAGCGCCACCCCCGTGGGGAAGACATACGCAAAGCTCCACCCGGTGGATTGCTCGCCCACGGCGATTGTCACGATGAGCCCCATCACCGTGCCGGCCGCCACTCCGATGAGACCGCCTGACAGGCCGATGAAGGTCGCCTCACCCACGAAGAGCCGCAGCACGTGCCCCCGGGCGGCGCCCACCGCGCGCAGCAGGCCGATCTCGCGCGTGCGGTCCAGCACCGCCGCCAGCAGCGTGTTGATGACCCCCAGCAGCGCCAGCAGCACCGCCATCGCCTCCATGGCGTAGGTGACGGCGAACGCGTCATCGATGAGGCCCATGGCCTCCAGGCGCAGCTCGTTATTGGTCAGCACGTACAAGTCGTACTGACGGCCGTGGGCCTCGGTGATTGCGCGGCGCACCTCTTCCACCTTGTTCAGGTCCGACAGGTACACCTCGAAGATGTCCACCTGATCATCCAGGAAGTGCGCCATGTACACCTCGCGCGACATCACCACGGTGCCCTGGTCCGAGGTGTAGTCCACCACCACCGCGCCCACCGTATAGGAGCGTGAGCCGGTGGGCGTGGACATCTCCAGGGTGTCGCCCACGTGCAGAGCTCGGCGGCGCGAGAGGTTCTCGGAGATGACGATGCGCCCGGCGCTCCACTGCTCGTGGGTGGGCAGCTGGCCCTCGAGGAAGATGGGCTGCGCGTGCTGCTCGTACACCTGGGGGATGACCGAGACGACATAGGCGCGCAGCCCCAGCACCTCGTGCGCCAGGATGCGCACCCGGTCCACCTGGCCCACTCCCGGCAGCTTTTCGATCTCCTGGGCCAGTTCCGGCCGCATCGGCTGGTTCTGCACGCCGGCCATCCGCGCCGACGAGGTGACGAAGAGATCCGCGGGCACCGCCTGGTTGATCCACTTCTGCGAGGAGCGCTGAAACGAGCCCACGAAGCCCGCGATGCTCACCGCCATCGCCACGCCAATGGCCAGGGCCGACACGGGCACCGCGGTGCGCCCCGGCGCCCGCGCGAAGTTGTCCGCCGCCAGCCGGCCGCTCACTCCCAGCAGCCACTGCCCCGGCCCCCGGTACACGTACCACAGCCCCTGGAGCATGGCGGGAGCCAGCAGCGTGGCCCCCATCAACACCAGGAAGATGGCCACGTAGCCGCCCACCGGCAGGTTCTCCACCGGAGGGGGCAGCCGCGTCATGGGGTACACCAGCGCGAGGCAGGCCAGGCCCAGCCCCACCAGGCGCCTGGGAGACACGCCCACCTGCGCCCCCGCCGCCGCGTCCCGGCGCAGGGCCTCCACCGGCTGCACGCGCGAGGCATGCAGCGCGGGCCGCAGCGCCGCGAACGCGCTGCCCAGCACGCCCAGCGCGATGCCCAGCGTCAGCTCGAGCGCCGTCAGCTCCACGTCCCGCGCATTGACCTTCACGTACATCTTCGAGATGGAGTCGGAGACGACGTCGATGGCGCCCCGGCTCAGCAGCAGGCCCAGCGGCACACCCATGGCCGTGCCCAGCGCTCCCAGCGTCATCGCCTCCAGGGTGAACAGGGTGCGGATGCGCAGGCGCGAGGCGCCCAGGGCCCGCAGGGTGCCAATCTCGCGCCGCCGCTGCACCACGCTGATGGAGATGGTGTTGTAGACGAGGAACACCCCCACCAGCAGCGCCACGCCCGAGCCCAGGTTGAGCCCCATCTGGAAGCTGCGGATCATGGTCTCCACCGAGCCGCCCCGGCGGGAGGGGCGCTCCACCTCGAAGGCCGGCCCCAGCGCGGCCTTGAGCCGCTGCTGCGCCGCATCCGCGCCTAGCTTTGGATCCACCGCAACGTCGATGCGGTTGAGCAGCCCCTCGCGCCCGAAGGCCACCTGCGCCGAGGCCACATCCATCACCGCCACCGAGCCCCCGAAGGCCTTCACCGGCCCGGACTCGCGGATGAGCGCGTGCACGATGAAGTCCTGCGCGCCCGTGGGCGTGGACAGCCCGAAGGTGTCTCCCACTTTCAGCCCGTGCTCCTGGGCGAAGCGCTCGGACACCAGCATCCGGTCCGTGGAGTTGAGGAACTCCAGGTCCTCCGTCAGCGAGCCGATCTCCTGATCCACGCCCTCGTAGGTGCGGAAGTGCCCGTCATCCAGCAGGTCCACGCCGATGACGTAGAGCGACTCGCCCGGAGAGCCCCGCACCGGCACCACCAGGGTGAGCCCGCCCGAGGCGTGTGTCACCCCCGGCACCGCGCGCACCTGCTCGAGCACCGCCTCGTCGAAGCCCACCTGCGCGCCCGCCACCGTGAGGTCCGCCTTGCCCGCGATGGTGTCCACCGTGGAGCGGAACGCCTCGAGCACCGAGCGGTTGATGGCGGTGACTCCCACCATGGTGGCCACTCCGACCGCCACTCCGACCAGGGTGAGTGCCGTGCGAAGCGGCGCCTGGAACAGATGCCGAAGAGAGATGAGCCGCAGGAGGGGGAGGAACACGCACCCTCACATTACCCGCTTACTTGGGGTTAGAATAACCCGGCAATGTCCGAAACTCTGGAATGTCCCGAGTGTCACGCGGCCGTCGCCCCGGACGACTTCCTGTGCGAGAACTGCTCGCTGCTGCTCAACCCGCAGCTGGCATCGGGTGAGTACGTCATCACCGAGCCCTCGATCGTCCGGGCGCTGATGTCGCCGCCCATGCGCACCTCGTCGCGGGAGATGCCCGCGGCGGCGATGGGCTCGACGGTGCATGACTCGGTCACGGTGCGCTTCGCCATCCCGATTGATGACGACGAGGTGCCCTATCTGAAGGCGGGCATGGACGTGGCAAGGCGGCCGCTGCACCCGTTCGAGGCGTATGTGGCCTCCTTCATCGACGGGACGCAGAGCGTGTCGGCGCTGGCCGAGGCCACCAGGCTGCCGGCGATCGAGATCAAGGTGGTGCTCAAGGCGCTCATCGAGCGGGGCATGGTGGAGCTGCACCACCAACCCGCGCCGCGCCCGCCCGAGGATGCACTGCCGCTGCTCGAGGGCTCCGAGTTTCTCGAGGAGGAGCCCGAGGCCGAAGAGGCGCAGAGCACCGCGCCGCCTCCGCCGCCTCCCGAAGCGCTGCGCTCCGAGCCTCCTCCGGCGCGCAATCCCTTCGCGTCCGCTAAAGCGCGGATCGCGACACCTCGTCCCTTGAGAGCGGTTCAAGCCCCTGGCTCACAACCGGCAGCGGAGCACAGCGAGGACCTGTTGCAGCGCGTGGTGCGGTTCGAGCGCGAGGGCCAGGTGGATCGTGCCATCGAGCTGCTCAAGCGGGGGCTGGCGCAGACGTCGGCACCGGCGCCGCTCTACAACAAGCTGGCGCTCATTCTGGTGAACCAGCGTAAGGACTTCAGCCAGGCCGCGGAGCTGCTCGAGCGCGCCGTGGAGCTGGAGCCGCACAACCCCGTCTACCAGCAGAACCTGCTGAAGGTGGTGGGCATCGCGGCCAGCTCGCCCGGCGGCCGCAAGGAGCCCAAGCGCGGACTCTTCTCACGCCTCACCCGCCGGGGTTGAGTGGGGGTAGGGTCGACAAGAGTACGACCCTGCCTTGTGAACGGTGAACCCGACAAATGCTTCAGAGACTCCTCGCACCGGGCATTGGCATCCTCCTGGCCTCCTGTAGCGCACCTCAACACATCAAGCCTGTCCCGCCAGATGCCCAGGACTCGGCCCGGCAAGTGCTTGTGATCGAGGAGGCACCAGACGGGCGACTGACGCACTCGTGGGCACCTGCCAGCAACTTCGACCTGTCGAGCTACCCGTACGGCATGAGCCAAGCGGGAGCGGAGGTGTCGCCCTGGTTCTCGTCCCAGCCGTACTCCTGGTGTCGAACGAGTTCCCCGGGACACCTTACGCGGTGGGTGTGAAACCTTGACTACCCTCTTGCAGTTGATGAACGCACATCAGCTCATTGGCGAGCTCTGGGCACGCGGCCCTTCACCCGAAGAGGTGAAGATTCTCGAACTGGCAAGCAACGTCCCAGGCTTCATCTTCGCTACCGGGCAACGATACGCCTTCGAGGACTTCTCGGAGCGTGCCCCAGACATCACTGGGCAACCACATGAGGCCCCTACCGACTTGAGCGTGCTCATGCGCGTCACCGAGAGCTTCTTCATGAAGCTCCTCGGCGAGACAGCCTCAGCAGAAGAGCACGCGCAATTCCAGGCGCTCCTCATCGCGCTGCGCTTCATCGCCTCGACTGGCCAGCACGAGGCCTTCGAGGCCTACCTGGAGCACGTCGCGCTCAACGCGCCTCCCTTTGTCGTCGCCGCGTTTGATACCTGGGATGAGGCGGAGGCCTGGCTCAAGAGCCACCCCAGCCCACCGGACCCCGCCAGCGTCCTGATCGCGGGCAGCAGCCATGATGTCGTCTATGACCGGAAGACGAACATCCGGCGGCTGCCTCGTAACCGCGATCTTCATGAGTACCTCGCGGAGCTCATCCGGGCAGAGCCTCCCGTTGCTGCCGCCTCGTTCGCTACGCGTGAAGAGGCGGAGCGCTGGCTGAGGGAGCAGGTGGAGCCCGCCCGTCGGCAGTGGATCTCCATCGCTGACGAGCTCTATCTCGCGGCGTATTACCCCCACATCCGTCATCAGGCCCTCTACCCTCTTGCCATGGCCAAGAGCCCTGAGCGACGGTGAGCCCTCGGGGCCTTGCAACACTTCGCATGCCTTACGGAGCCACATGGACTCGCTCAAATTGGACCGCCGCTCACTGCTGACCTTGCTCGGTGGCCTCGCGGCTTACGGTACCGCGCGGGCCGCGGCGCCCTCGAAGGCGGCCCGGCCCGTCTATGAACGCGCCATCGTCATCGACGCGCTGGGCGGCGTCTGGGATCCGGCCCCGAACGCCAAGCCGGGAGATCCGCCCTCGAAGATGATGGTGGACGAGGTGCGTGGCTCGGGTGTGACGGCCATCAACATGACGATGGGCAAGGTCGGAAACGAGCCCGGCGTCTATGAGGCCACGCTGGAGAGCCTCGCGATCGTCAGCAACGCCATCGCCAACAACCCCGATCTGTTCATGACCATCCTGCGCGGCCAGGACCTGGGCCTGGCCAAGCGCAACAAGCGCATGGGGATCATCTACAACCTGCAGGACACCACCGCGCTGGAGACCCACCTGGCCCGGGTCCGCACGCTGTGGATGGCGGGCGTGCGCATCATTCAGCTCACCTACAACAAGCGAAACCTGTGCGGCGACGGCGCGCTCGAGCCGGGCAACGCGGGAATCAGCGACTTCGGCCGCCAGGTCATCGCCGAGCTCGAGAAGAACAAGGTGCTGCTCGACTTGAGCCACGGTGGCCAGAAGACCATCGCCGAGGCCATCGAAGCGGCGAAGGTGCCACCGGCCATCACTCACACGGGCTGCCGCGACCTGGTGGACAACCCACGCAACGTCCACGACCGCTCGCTGCGCGCCCTGGCCGACAAGGGCGGAGTGGTGGGCATCTACTTCATGCCCTTCCTGCGCCAGAGCGGCATGGCCACCTCCGAGGACGTGCTGCGCCACCTGGAGCACGCGGTGAAGGTCTGCGGCGAGGACCACGTCGGCATCGGCACCGACGGCGGGCTCTCGGCCCTGGTCATGGATGACAAGGCCCGCGAGGAGCACAAGAAGTTCTACGAGCACCGCAAGGCCAAGGGCATCGCCGCCCCCGGAGAGGCGGCGGACGTGTTCAACATCGTCCCCGACTACAACACCCCGCGCCGGCTGGAGACTCTGGCCAACGACCTCTCGAAGCGAGGCTGGAGCGCGACACGCATCGAAAAGGTGCTGGGCGGCAACTTCGTCCGGCTGTTCACCGAAGTCTGGGGCTGAGACCGGTAACGCAGGCGACCCATGTAAGTACGAAGAGCTGCGTCCAGGGGGTGACACGGGGCGCACGTGCGCCGTCAGCCCCTGGACACGGGTTGGCCGTTGCTCAGCGTGTCTGGCGAGGCCAACGAGAAGCTGGAGACGGAGGCGCTGTCCAAGCTCTCCCAGGGCGAGCGCACCCAGTACAAGGAGGTCAAGGACGCCATCTCCACCTACCACGACAAGGGCTCGGAGCAGCTGGCGCTCCAGAAGCTGCTCTTCCAGGGCAAGCTGCCCGGCGCGAAGGATCTCAAGGGCGAGGGCACCACGCGGGACCAACTACGAGGGCTCCGCCCTGTCCGCGATCGCCCAGGGGGCGCAGCAGCACCTCATGTTCCAGGAAGCACAGCGTCGCGCCTAGAGTCCCGACATGCACCTCCTGGTCCGGCTTGCGCTAGTGCTCGTGGTGGGACTTCCCGCGTTGGGGAACGCCCAGGCGGAGACACCGCCTCCTCTGCTGACGGCTCCACCGGAGTCCACCGCGGCGCAGCGGGAGCCGGCGCCGCCCCAGGGGGAGCTCATCCCCCGTGAGTGGAAGAGCGAGCGGCCCGACCGCCGCGTGCCCCGCATCCTCGCGGGGGCCCTGCTGGGAACCGCGACGGCGACAGGAGGCGTGGTGGGAGGCTTCCTGCTCGGCTTGCAGCTGGCGAAGAACTGCGACCCGTTTGACGATGTGTGCAGCAGCGGAGAGCTGTTCGCCATCGTGGCGCCCGCGGCGCTGGGAGGGGCAGTGCTCTCCTCGCTGACCGTTTACGGGATGGGGAGCCTCCTGCATGGCGAAGGGGCCCTCTCCACCACGCTGTTGGGCGCTCTCGCGGGCGCGGGCATCGGCGTGGCGCTGTGCTGGGTGAGCTCCGCGGCGCTGCTGCTGTTCCCCCCGCTGATCGCCGCGGGCGCGATCATCGCTTACGAGCTCTCCGATGCCGCGTGGGAACAAGGACAGGCGACAGCCCGGCTCGGCAGCGCGCAGGCCTGGGTGACTCCCGTAGTCGTCGCAGTGCCGGGCGGAGGAGTGCTCGGAGGCCTCATGGGCCGCTTCTGAGATCGGCTCAGAGCGCTTCCACCGCTACCGTGTTGTCGTCCGGCTTGCGGTCCACCAGCTTGAAGAGCGGATCCAACCCCGCCTTGGCGGGCCGCTGATTCACCTGCACGGTGAAGCTGACGTCCTCCTGCTGAATGCGGCGCTTCTCCAGGAAGATCGGCTTGCCGTCCGCGTCGAGCACGCCCACGTCCACCCAGTCGTCCAGCGCGAGCTCCTTCTCCTGGCCCAGCCCGTCCGCCTCCACCTTGCGGGCCTTGGCGGTGAGCTTCACCTCGAAGCGGCCATCAGGCAGCGCGGTGGAGGTGGCCGTGAGGGCACGGTTCTCGTAGAGCGTGATGCGCTCGAAGAAGTCCTCGAGCAGGTAGCGCAGGTGCTCGGGCGTCACCGCGCGCAGCTCGGCGATCAGCTCGGGCGAGTGGGTGAAGGGAGGCTGCTGGAACGCCGTCTTGCGCAGCAGGGAGGCGAGCGCCTCGTTCACCTTGTCCTCGCCCAGGTAGTCCTGCAGCGCGTACATGGCGAGGCTGCCCTTGCTGTAGTGCACGTAGGCCTGGCCCTCCACGCGCCCCAGGGGCATCTCCTGGTTGCTCTCGAAGCTGCGCCCTCGCAGGTAACCGTCCAGCTCATAGCGCAGGAAGCGGCCCATGCGCTCCGGCCCATACTTGCGCTTCATCACCATCAACGCCGAGTACTGGGACAGCGTCTCCGACATCAGCGTGGCGCCCTGCACGTTGCCGGGAGCCAACTGGTGGGCCCACCACTGGTGAGCCACCTCGTGCGAGGTGATGTAATAGGGGTAGTCCACGTCCTTGGGATCCTCGGGATCCACCCTGGCGATGAAGCCCATGCTCTCCGAGTAGGGGATCGTATTGGGGAAGGACTGGGCGAAGTCCCCGTAGCGGGGGAACTCGAGGATGCGCACCTGGCGGTGCTGGTAGGGGCCAAAAGCGCGGGTGAAGTAGTCCAGCGAGTCCTTCACCGCCTGGACCATCCGCTCCAGGTTGTACTCGTGGCCGGGGTGGTAATAGAGCTCGATGGCCACGCCGTTCCACGTGTCGCGCTTCACCTGCCAGCGCGCGGACAGGAACGAGAAGAAGTTCAGGATGGGGCGGTCCATCTTGTAGTGGAAGTAGCGCCGCCCGCCCTCGGTCCACTCGCGCTCCAGGTAGCCGGGCGCCAGCGCGATCTGATCCGGTGAGGTGCTGACGGTGGCCTCGAACGAGATCCAATCCGAGTCCGAGACGATATAGGTATTCATCCGCGCCTGAAGATCGTTCACGTCCGCCATGAGCTGCTTGGGCTGCAGGCCGAAGCGGCGGCGCTCGTCCTCCTGGGAGAGCTCGAGGCGGTCCCGGTAGCCCAGGCGTGGCAGCATCTCGTTATTGACGAAGGTGCCGTTCTCCACCACCGACGTGTGCTGGGTGCTGTTCTTGAAGCCCGGAAAGACGTACTCGAGCTCGAAGGCCAGCTCCGCCCTGGCGCCCGGCGCCAGCGGCTCCGGCAGGCGGTAGGTGAAGAAGCCCAGCCGCGCGTCCTGCTCGGTGGCCACATCCACCCCGGCCACGGAGAGCCGGAGGACCCGGAGCCCCTGCTCGGCCGGCAGGTTCACGTAGACAGCTTTCACCGGCTGGCCCGAGCGATTCTCCAGGCCGTAGGTGCCCTGGAAGCGGACGCGAGGCTCCTGAGGGAAGATGTCCGTCTGCACCTTCACCGCCACGATGCGGGGCTGGGGCTCCTGGGCCAGCGCCTTGTACTTCTTCTCGTACTGAGCCTTGTCCTCCTGCAGCTCGCGCTCGGTGGCATAGCGGTTGAGGCGGTTGGTGTTGTGGAAGATGTAGCTCCCCGCCAGCGCGAAGCCGAGCAGCGACAGGGCCAGCCCGGCGCGCACCGGGCCCGAGAGCCGGACCTTCGCCGCGCGCAGCCGCCACGAAGCGCCCTCCTCGGCGCCACGGACCCAGAGCAGGTGGGCCACCAGCGCCAGCGCCACAGCGGCCAGCGCCCAGTAGGCGTTGAACCACAGGAACGGCCGGAGAAACGGCCCGAAGCCGTTCATGTCCGAGTAGGTGTACACCGGCGAAGAGCCGTAGTTGTACAGGTTGTGCTCGAAGCCAAACTGCGTGGCCAGCTGAACGCACATCAGGTAGAGCACCATGATGAAGTGCCCCAGGTACTTGTGGTTGACCACCACGTGGACCGCCACGGCGAGCACGCACAGCATCCACAGCGAGGGCAGCTGCAGGCCGAACAGCGCCGTCAGGTAGAGCCCCAGCTCGAACTGGTAGTAGCCCCGGGTGGCCTGCACGGCCAGCCCACACAACATCACCACGCCCGTGAGCAGCACCTGCACGCCCATCAGCGCCAGCAGCTTGGACACATACGCGAGCCAGCCTGGCGTGGGCAGCGCGTCCATCAGTCCGTTCATCCTCGCGTCACGCTCGCGCCAGATGAGCTCGCCCGAATAGAAGGTGATGATGATGATGTAGAAGAGCGAGAAGGTGCCACTCACCAGCTCCAGCACCATGTACGTCAGCGGCCAGGTGGTCGTGCCGTACTGGAGCCCCAGCGAACCGGAGGTGATGAAGACGAAGAGCACCCCCGCCAGGACCATGACGAGGAAGTAGATGTTCTTCACCGTCTCTTTCAGATCCAGCCAGGCCAGCCGGGGGAGCATCCGCAGGAAGGTGGCGCCACGGAAGTCCCGCGCGACGGAGGGCAGCCCGTGGGCAGAGGCAGGGGGCGCGAGCCCGGAGGAGAGCTCCTGCTCCTTCTGGCCCCGGAGCGGCAGCGAGTGGGTGCGCTGGAACCGCACGTAGGTGAAGCCAAGGGCCGCGGCCCCGAGCGCCATCCACACGAGCCGGTTGACCAGGAACCAGCCCTCCAGCGGGAGCAGGCGGGTGTTCTTCTCGGCCACCGCCCAGTACGCGGACACCGTGCGCTGGGCGTTGAGGCCGAAGGGATCCACCACCGCGGCGATCCACTTGGTGTCCAGATCGGCCAGCAGGTTGACGCCAACCAGGTAGCTGATGAAGAGCACCACGCCGCCCACGTAGACGGGGAGGATGCGCCGGGTCAGAGCGGCCAGCGTGAAGAAGAGCGCGCCGGTGATGAAGAGGTTGGGCAGCACGCTCACCACGTAGGGCCACAGGTAGGCGCCCACCAGGGTGGGGCCCACCAGGTGATCCTTGAGCCACGGCATGTGGCTGCCCACGAAGGCGCCCAGGCCGATGCCCGAGAAGATGACGAGCAGGACGAGCCAGGCCCCCAGGAAGCGCCCGAAGAGGTACTGCCCCTTGGAGATGGGCGTGGTGAAGAAGAGGGTGTGCGCGCCCACGGCGAAGTCCTGATAGACGGCCTGCCCCATCATCGCGCTCGAGATGATGGTGCCCATGTAGCCCAGGACGGCCAGCATGGTGCCGAGCGAGTGCGGAGAGTTGGCCAGCACCTTGCCGCCGCCCCCGGAGCTGAAGACGACGCCCTCCCAGGCCCCGCCCGCGGCGTTCATCCCGATGAAGCCCAGCGCCAGGAAGACGCCGAAGTACACCCACGTGGACAGCATCCGCAGCTTGCGGCGCAGCTCGAACAGAGCAATGGCGATCATGGCGCTGTCCTCAAGCCACGGCCGAGGCGGCGGGGGCCGGCGCGTTCTGCACGTGGCCCTTGATGGTGGCGAAGTAGGCGTCCTCGAGATCCGGCTCCACCGGCTCGAAGCCCGCGCCCGGCGAGCCGTCGCTGTAGAGGTGCACGCGCGTGCGCCCCATCACCAGCCGGGTGGAGATGACCTGACGCTCGGCCTGCAGGCCCGCCAGCTCCGTCTTCTCCACGAAGCGCCGCCAGATGCGGCCCGACAGCTGGGAGATGATGGCCTGGGGCTCGCCCGACAGCAGCACCCGGCCCTTGTCCAGCACCGCCATCTGCGAGCACAGCTCGTGCACGTCCGAGACGATGTGCGTGGAGAGGATGACGACGACTTCGTGGCCGATGTCCGACAGCAGGTTGTGGAAGCGCACGCGCTCCTCGGGATCCAGGCCCGCGGTGGGCTCGTCCACGATGAGCAGCCGCGGGTTGCCCAGCAGCGCCTGGGCGATGCCGAAGCGCTGGCGCATGCCGCCAGAGAAGCTGCCCAGCGGCTTCTTGCGCGCCGCGTACAGGTTGGTCTGGTTCAGCAGCGCCGAGACGAGCTCCTTGCGCTCCTTCGCCCGGCTGATGCCCTTGAGCGTGGCCAGGTGCTCCAGCAGATCCTCGGCCGACACCTTGGGGTAGAGCCCGAAGTCCTGGGGCAGATAGCCCAGCACCCGCCGCACCGCGTCCTTGTCGCGCAGCACGTCGATGTCACCCAGCGTGGCGCTGCCGCTGTCGGCCTCCTGGAGCGTCGCCAGGGTGCGCATCAGCGTGGACTTGCCCGCGCCGTTGGGGCCCAGCAACCCGAACATCCCCGGCTTGACGGTGAGCGTGACGTCCGCCAGCGCCTGCGTCCCATTGGGATAGCGCTTGGACAGGTTCTGGATGCGAAGCTCCACGAACAGCCTCCACGAAGGATGAAGGCCGCATCATCGAGGGACCTGGGAGCCTTTCGCCAGCGGGGCGACACTCCCAGGCCACGGAGTCACGAAGTTGTAACCTGAGGAACCTCCAGCACCTGGTCGAAGACGTAACGGTAAGGCTCCGTGCTGAACGGGTGCACCTGACACGCTCTCAACGTCCAGCCCCGGCGCTCGAGCTCCTCGTGGATGGCCCTGCGGTTCGAGTGGATGGCCGGTGAGGCGGGAACCCAGACGCCCTGGAGCCCCAGCTTGCGCGCCAGCCTCCAGCCGTAGTCCACCACCGCCTCCAGCACCACCGAGGCCTCCACCCTCGCCAGCAGCCGCACCGAGGGATTGATGCCTGGCAGCGTGAGGTAGCGCCTCCCCTGCTCCTCCACGATGAGCAGGTGCATGCCGCCCTGCGCGATCCCCTCCTCGTCCCAGAAGACGCACTGAAGGAACTCCGGGCGGTTCCACAGGGCCACGTCCCCCGCCGTGCACACGCCCTCGCAGAAGCCCACCGCGGAATGGGCCTTTCGCTTGGTCAGCTCGAACTCCAGCACCAGCGAGTCCGATGAGGCCCGGTACTCCAGCGCCCCCGGCTGCTCGGGGCTTCCGTGCAACTGCCGCTGCATCGCCTGGACGAGCTGGCCCACGAAGTCCGCGTGGATCCGGTGGACCTCTTTTCCCGGCTCCAGCTCCACCTTCCGGGGCTGCAGCGACGCCAGCACCTCCTTGAGTTCCTCGGGAGAGCGGGCTCGCAGCAGCGTCCCCAGCAGGGACGAGGCCTCCACCTCGAAGAGGTGCAGCTGTCGCTCCAGCCGCACCGTGGCATCCTGCTGGCTCAGCGTGCCCGAGCGGACCGCCTCCACCGTGCCCAGCACCGCCTTGAGCAGCCCCGGCCCCAGCCGCACGGGTGGCGCCAGCTTGTCCTGCACCAGCCGGCTGAAGCGCTCGCGGTCCTCCTTTCGCGCGGCCAGGAGCACCTCCTCCACCAGATCCCTCAGCTGATCCGAGAGCAGCTCCTGCACGGCCAGCAGCTGCGCCGCCGTGCGGGCCTCCGTGGGCAGCAGGCTCCCGCCGAGCTTCATCCGCGCGAACATCCGCCCCAGCAGCTCGCGCTGGGTGGCCTCGCGGCCCAGCCGGCCCTCCGTCCAGATCCGCAGCAGGTCCCAGCCGAGCACCGCGGCGTCCTCCCCAGTGGATGCGGGCAGCTCGCGCAGCACGCTCAGCACGAACTCCCACGCCGCCCCATCCAGCGCGGCGTCCTCCCGGAGCTGCCAGCTGCCGCGTGCCAGGACATACCGCCGCCGCCGCAGCTCGGGGCCCGGCTCCCAGCGCTCGACGTCCTCGGGCCGGTCCTTCATGCGCTGATACAGGTGCACGTAGTCTCCCCGGGTGACGCCCAGCGCCGGGGGAAACAGGTGCGCGAGCGCCACGCCTAGCAGCGAGCTCGTCTCCTGCTCGGGGGTGAGCGCGCCCTGGCGCAGCGATCGCTGGAGCGTGTCGATCTCCTCGCGCAGCAGCGCGCCGCGGGCCCGCTTCTCCGCCTCGGTGGCGCCGGTGTCGCGCTGGATCTCCCGGTAGCGCTCGTACAGCCGCGCATCCGGAAAGGAGACCTCCCGCAGGTAGCGGGTCAGCAACTCCCGGTCGGCGCTGAGGTCCACCAGCACGGCCCCGTGCATCGCCGGGCGGATCAGGTGGAGCAGGATGTCCACGGCACGCACCCCGGCCTGAGTGATGATCTCCCGGAGCACGTCCAGATCCGTGGGGGCGTGGATGTGCTGCTCCCCGAGCCACGAGAGCGCGGACATCACGGCCCCGGAGCGGTGACGGTGCGAGCGCAGAATGGGCGCCACGAGCCGGCCCCATGCCTCGGGCCAGCGGCCCACCAGTCCCTGCACCGTCACGAGCTCCTGGAAGAACAGCCGCCGCGCGGGGCCTGGCTCGGGAATCGCCTCGCGCAGCACGGCCAGGGCCTCGATGAAGGCCGAGAGATCCTCGCGGGCCACGACGCCACAGAGCATCACCGTGCGCTCGATGGCATGCGCGGACTCCGCATCCCGCGAGCCCAGCGCGCCTGCCCACTCCGCCAGCGCCTCGAGGCCGCGCAGCAGCTCATCCGGCCTGTGGCTCGAGCGTCTGGCCACCGCATGAGCCCCATGCCGCAGCACCTCCGGCGCGACCTGGGGCCAGCGAAGCACGGCGGCCGCGAGCCCGGGCAGCAGCTCCATGGCACCGCGCGAGTCCTTGCCCGTCACCCGGGCGATGGCCCCCAGCCCGTGCCCCAGGAACCGCTCCCGCAGCGTGCCCTCTTCCGGAAGGCGGGCAACGGCACCGACGGCCGCATCCATCAGGGGCGCGAGCGCCTCGGGGCTCTCCGCCAGCGCGGCGAGCCCTGGCAGCTCACGGACCACCGCGGTCTCCGCCGCCTCCAGCGTCGGCCGATCCAGCCGGCGGCGAATGACGTCGAGCGCCTGCTCGAGCAGCGCAGGCTGTGTTCCCGCCAGCTGACAGGCCGCGCTGACGGCCGGGCCCACCAGCTCCGGGGGCAACGCTGGAAAGCGGCGCTCGAGCGAGAGGAGCAGCTGCTCGAAGGTGCCCGCGTCCTCGCCCGCGGACTGGACCAGGGGCGCGGTGCCCTCCGCGAGCAGCGTGGCCACCTCGGCGCCACGGCCCGCCGCGACCCTCCGGCTCGCCACCTCGAAGATGGCCACGAGCACCCACGGCTTGCCCTCGGCCTCGCGGGCCGCCGCGGGCAGCCCCTCCTTCAGGAAGGGCCGCGGATCCACCCCTTGCGCCTCCATCTGCTCGAGCAGCGCCTGGAGTCGCCCGAGCAGATCCCCCAGGGCATGCGCCTGGCCGCCCGCGTACGCCAGCGTCTGCACGCCGGAGAAGAGGACCTCCTTCGGATCGAGCCCCTGGTCCCGAAGCGTGGCGATGAGCTCCCTCAAAGCCCCGCGCAGCGTGCTGAACCGCGCCACGTCACTGCCGCACAGCGAGAACAGCGAGGGGACGGCGTAGGACAGCGCGGACTCGGGGTCCACTCCCAGGGCAATCAGCTCCCGGCTCAGCTCCAGACACTCCTCCGCCGCCCAGGGCTGCCCCTCGGCCCGCCCCAGGGCGCGCGGGAGCCCATGCGCGAGGAAGAGCCCGGGGTTCAGGCCACGGGCCACCATGTCCTCGGCCAGAGTGAGCGCCCTGCCCAGAAAGCCCGGCAGCCGCGCCTCGGACTCCAGGGCCGCCACGCGCGAGAGCCCATCCTCGAAGGTGAGCCGCAAGTCGTGCCCTCCGGCCTGAAGCGCCTTGGCGAGCTCCACCAGCCGGGAGGCCTGCTCCTCCGCCAGTCCCCCACCCTCCGCCACGCTCAGCAGGGACGGCAGCCCGGAGGTGAGGACGAAGAGGGGCTGGATGCCCGAGCGCGCCAGCTCCCCGGCCACATCCAGCGCGATGCGCGGGGGGACTCCAAAGGCGGTAAAGCCGGACTGGAGAGTGGCGGCGGCATCCAGGCCGCGATCACACAGGGCCACGCCGAGATCCAACGCGAGCGTCACCTCCTCCGGCTCGAGCACGTTCGGGCTCGCCAGGCCGGAGAGGCCGTACTCGAAGAGCGGATAGGGACTGAGCCTCGTGCCGCGCATCGAGCGCGCCATCCGCACCGCGCGCTCGAGCCAGGCCTCCAGATGAGGCCGTGCCGCCGGCCCGTACGTGCACAGGGCCGCGGTCCCCACGGAGAACGGGTACCCGGGCGACACCTCGACTTCTCTCAAGCGCAGCGCGGCCTGCTCGAGCGTGCCGAGCAGGGCCTGGAACGCGGAGGGCTCCTGCTCGGCCACGTGCCAGAGCCCGGGGACGGCGCCCTGCATCATCCACCCTGGATCCGAGCCCGCCCGGGCGATGCGCGTGGCGAAGGCCAACACTTCGAGGCAGGGCCCGGGGGCCGGTCCGAGCGCGGTGGCGGCGGCCTGGACACCGTACTGCTCCGTGCGCGTGCGATCGATGCCCTGCTCCTCCAGCGTGAGGAGCAGCTGCGACAGCGCCTGAAAGAGTGAGCCGAGGTGCTCGGGCCGCTCGCCCGCGACGGCCGCGAGGTAGGACACGGAGAAGTTCAGCGGGGACCACAGGGACAGCCCCCGGGCGTGCAGCGCCTCGACGAAGCCGGCAAGCGGGGCGAGCCATGGCTCCACGGGCTGCCCCAACCTGCGGGCATGCTCGGCCAGGGGCGTGGCCCCATACTCGAGAGTTGTCTTGGGATCGATGCCGACCTGCTGAAGGCGGGAGGTCAGAGCCTGAAACGCAGCGTCCATGGGGCGCGCATCCTAGCCCTGAACACCGCCCCAGTTCCGAACAGCCGATTCTCGCCCGCGAACGGCCGCGAGCAGGTCCAGCCATTCAAGTGCCCATCATTCCAGAGGCCAGAAGTTGGCATCCCTTGTGCTCAAGGCCCCCGCACCGCATCAGCAAGCATTCGCTGACATGCGCATCATGGTCGAGACACGGGAATCCCAATGAAGATGGCGAAGGCCCTGGTTGCTTTCTCCATAAGGTGGGTAGTGGGCAACGCCCCCGGACGCCCCCCATCCGCCGCTGGAGGGGCATCCACACCGGGCGGTGAGCCCCTTCACCTGGGAGCGTCAGCCCCAGAGCGACGCGGTGCCAGAGTGGGCTGAGCTCTTCTTCACGCGGAGTTGACTACGGCGCACAAACCCAGCGCGAAGCCTTTTCATCGAAAACCGCGCCCTGAGCCCGCAGCCCCGCTCCCGGGTTCTTCAGACAGAAGTAGCCGAAGAAAAGCGCGCGCTTGCTCGTCTTTCTGTCATTACCGTAAAGGCTGACGCTGTAGAGCCCCTCTTCCAACGGCCTGGCGGATGACTTCACGGAGAAGCCGCTGATGTCCTTGCTGTATTCAATACAAGTGGTGCTCTTCAGGTTGATGCCGGAGCGCTTCTTCTCCTTGTCTGGAGGGTGGAAGACCGACCAGAAGACGTCTCTCTCCCCCTTGAAGACCTCGATCCCGTGGATGAAGACATCCGATGCGTCCACGGAGACTTTCTTGTTGGAGAAGCCCCCCGGTACACTGAAGGACTTCCCTCCAAAGCAGAGCTTGTCACCTACCGCCCATGCGATGGCATCGCCATCGTAGCGGCGCGACATCGCCTGGGCCGCCGCCGGAAAACCCAGCCATACGCAGAGGAGGAGGCACTGGGCGGCTCTATGGCCATTCAGGATAGTCCTGAGCACCGCGCGTTTGCCTCTTGGGAAGGAGCTTCTTGTTGCTCGGGTCCTTGATGAAGTCAGCGAGGACAATGCCGAACAGGCTCGTGTCTTGAACGCTGTAACCGCTCGACGACATGACCGAGAAGCCGTTAAGCACCGAGAAATAATCAGCGATGACATCTCCCTGCTGCTCCATATTGTAGTCCTGGATTCTGCTCGAACTGGAGAGCGTATACGCATAGGGATCACCACCTCGAAGATGGAGCTTCACTCCGTGGGACTGCACGTTGTAGCCCAGTTGGTATTGCCAGACATGCACCATCTCATGGATGAACCAATGCTTGTCGGACTCCCAGCCGATCGAGAAGTCCTCCTTGAAGTGCTTCTTGTTGAAGTACATTTCGCCATTGGGAGTCATGGCGGTGTCGTCAGGCTGAACGCCGAACGGTAGAAATTCCTTCTTATGGACTTTGACTTTGCTGTAGTTGATGGCGCCTTTGAAAATCGTCTGGCTCAGGGCGATCTCGCCAGGAGTCAGTGACCTGGCCTTGCGCGCGGCTGTTGCAATAGGAGTTGGAGCGCTGGAGAGAGAAGCTCCTGGCTGAATGGAACTGGTTCTGGTGTTCTTGAGCGGAATCAACCCGATAGGAGAGCTGTTCGGGGGCAGGCTGTGCAGGGCCAGCCATGTTGGGGGATTCATCACCCCGTTCGCGGTCAGCCCCATGTGTTGTTGGAAGTATTTGACCGCATCCACCAGGGGGGCACCATAAGTGCCGTTGAGCGCCCCTCGATAGAAACCAGCACACTGGAGCTGATTCTGGAGGCCAGCAACAACATCTCCCTTGTCGCCCATTCGGAGAATTTCTCCGGAGCGGCCAGCGCAAGACCCGTGCTGCTTCATCTCCTGCCACCTCATTCCAAGAAAGTGCACACGCAGTATATCACACTGCCCCGAGTCGCGGAGGGCGCCGCTCAGCGCGCATCCGGCCCTTCCCATCGGGCCGGAGCTGCCCGGGGCGCAGTGCGGCACGGGCACTGGCCGCGAGCGCCACAGCAGCAGCACCGCGCAGGCTGCCGCAGTGGCCAGAGCCAGCCAGGCGCTCCAGGCCTGCTCCCGCGAAGGAGGCCTGGTCAGATGGCGAGGATGCCAGGTTGATGGCCACCTGCCTACCGCCCCTATGGATTGGTGACCGACTGAGTTGATCGTCTAAAGTCGAGGTGTGACGAAAGATCTGTTGGACCTCGACGCCACGCCCGAGCGGCTCCAGGCGCTTGGAGAGGCGGGCGTGCTGCCGCCCCTCGCGCTGAACCGCGCGCTGGGGCTGGCGGTGGCCTCGCCTCCCCGTGCGTGGTGGCGGCGCTTCCTCTCCACCACCCTGCTGGGCCTGGGCGCGCTGCTGGTGCTCTCCGGCGTCATCTCCTTCTTTGCCTTCAACTGGGCGGCGCTCCACCGCTTCGGGAAGTTCGGGCTGCTGATGGCCGCCATCGCCGCCGCCGCCATCGCCGCGTGGCGCCTGGGCGAGCGCGCCGCCGGCCAGTTCGCCCTCCTCTTCGCCGCCGTGCTGGTAGGCCCGCTTCTGGCCGTCTACGGACAGGCGTACCAGACCGGCGCGGACCCCTACGAGCTGTTCCTCGGCTGGGGCGCCATCATCCTCCCCTGGGTGATCCTCGCCCGCTTCGCCCCCCTGTGGCTCTTCCAGCTCATCCTCGCCAACACCGCCATCATCCTCTTCTGGGCCCAGGTCCTGAAAGATGCGGACCGGTTCTCCCTGCAGCTCACGCTGGCGGCACTCAACGGCGTCGCCTGGATTGCCACCGAGGTCCTCGCCCACCGGCAGGTCCCCTGGCTCCAGGGCCGCTGGCTGCCCCGCCTCCAGGCCGTCATGGCGTTGGTCCCGCTCATGTTCTCCACCGGGGAGCTGGCCATCAAGCTCAAGGTGGATGACAGCCTCCAGCTCCTCTGCGCCCTGCTGCTCGCTGGCGCGCTCGTGGGCATGTACGCCTTCCATCGCCAGCTCCACAGTGAGCTGTTCTTCCTCACGCTGGGAGCCGCGTGTGCGTTGATCATCGTCACCACCGTGCTGGGGCACATCGTGTTCGAAGGCCTCGACACTGGCCTCGCGTTCCTCGTCCTGCCCCTGATGCTCATCGGTGAGATCGCTGTCATCGTCTGGTGGCTCAGACACGAGGCGCGAACCCGCGGCACGGAGGACACCTGACATGGCGCTCAAACCCTCCCTCCGAGAGGTCCTCCTGCGCCTGCGCGAGCAAGGTGCCGTCGCGCCGGATGCGGCGCCGCGGGCGATGACCGCCATGGAGGCCTACTGGCGCTCCACCTCCGCGACACCGTGGTACGTACGCGTCCTCATCGGCTTCGGCGCGTGGCTGGCCGCGTGCTTCCTGTGCATCTTCTTCGGCGTGGTGCTGGACTTACGCAAGATGGACGGCTTCGTCTTCTTCGGGATCCTGCTGTGCTCAGGGACGGTGGGCCTGCGGCACCTCTCGAACAACGTTTTCATGTCCCAGCTCAGCCTGGCCTTCTGCCTCGCCGGCCAGGCCCTCTTCCTCGTGGGGTTGAGCTCGGCCACCAAAAGCGAGTCCGCCACCGCCGTGGGCTTCTTCCTCCTGGAGTTCGCCCTCCTGGCCCTCTACCCCGACCGCGTCCTGCGCTTCCTTGCCACCGTGGGAGCCGCCGGGTCCCTGCTGTTCCTCATGTACCATCTGCGCCTGCTGGCGCTGGTGGACCTCACGCTGGTCCTCTTCGCCGCGCTCCTTCACCTCCTCGTCCTGTTCCAGGGCCGGCTCCAGCGAAACGCCCTCCAGGCGCTCGTCTCGCCCGTGGCATTCGCCCTGGCCCTCGTCTTCTTTGGAGCGCTGCTGGCACGCGGCTTCGTGCACGTGGGCATCGGGTTCCGGCAGCAGCTCCCCCAGTTCCCCATCGGCGTCCTCACGCTCGGCCTCGCCATCGTGACGATGTGCACGGCCCTCCAGGTGCTCCGGGAGACAAGGCTCGAGGTCAGCGGGGCCGCCGGCGTCACGGTGTTCCTCTCGCTGCTGCTCACTGCCCTGCTTACCCTGAACACCCCCGGCGTCATCGGCGCGGCGGGGGTCCTGGCGCTCGCCTTTCACCGGCGCAGCGTGGTGATGCTCGGCCTGGCCGTGGCCTTC
The DNA here is from genome assembly GCA_035296065.1 of Myxococcaceae bacterium. Taxonomy (GTDB): domain Bacteria; phylum Myxococcota; class Myxococcia; order Myxococcales; family Myxococcaceae; genus DATHBR01. The sequence goes on from DATHBR010000061.1 coordinate 49,658, forward strand.
CTCATCGGCTTCGGCGTCCTCTACTACTACGATCTCAGCCTGTCGCTGCTGGCCAAGTCGGGCGCGCTCGTTGGCAGCGGGCTGGTGCTGCTGGGGCTGCGGCTCTTCATCCTCCGGCGCTTCCCCGCCGCCAGCGCGGAGGCAGCGTGATGCGCAACGCCGTCATCTTCGGGGGGCTGGCCTTCGCGCTGCTGCTGCCCACCGCCCTCATCGTCCAGAAGGAGTCCCTGCTGGCCACCGGCAAGCCCGTGTTGCTGGAGCTCGCGCCTCGCGACCCGCGCTCGCTGATGCAGGGGGACTACATGGTGCTCAACTACGCCATCAGCCGCGAGCAGTGGTGGGACCGGGGCTGGCCCCGGGATGGGCACCTGGTGCTGCGCCTGGACGAGCAAGGCGTCGGCCAGTTCGTCCGTGTCCACGAGGACAGCACTCCGCTGGCCCCGGAGGAATTCCTGCTGAGGTACCGCCTCCGGGAGGGACGCATCCGGCTGGGCGCTGAGGCCTTCTTCTTCCAGGAGGGCCATGCCTCGCGCTACGACGCCGCCCGCTATGGCGAGCTGCGCGTCGCCGCCAACGGAACCAGCGTCCTGGTGGGGCTGCGTGGAAAGGACCGCGAGCCGCTCGGGGCCTCCCCTGTGGCCCCCAACCGCTCCGAGCAGTGAGGAGTCACTCAGGGCTGGCTGAGGGCATCGTTCAGCGCGCTTCCGGGGGGCTGGAGGTGGGCGAAGGCTTCTTTGGAGACTCGAGGGCTGGGCTGAGGCACTTGCCTTCGAAGAGTACGTAGCCACTGGCTGTGCACTCTTCAGGGCTTATCGAGGGGAACTCCAACCAGCAGCCTCCATTGATGGCCACATGTCTTCGTGCCAGGCACCGGCCTTTCCCATCGGGCCGTAGCTGCCCAGCGCGAAGCTCGGGAAGGGGCTCCTGGGCAATGGGCTTTTTCTCCGAGGTGGAAGGAGGCGTGGACCGAGGCTCAGTGGGCGAAGTGTCGCCCACGGCTGAGGGGCCCGCGTCTGGCACATGGAAGTCTGCAGCTTGCGGAGGGCTCGCGGACACGTGGGAGGGCGGCACGGGCCCTGGCTGCGAACTCCACAGTAACACCCCGCAAGCTCCCGCAGCAGCCAGAGCCAACCAAGGGCTCAAGGTCCGCGTTCGCGAAGGTGGCCTGTCACGCTCCGTGCGCTCACGCTCCCCCGCTGGCACCGGCACGCTCGGCGGTGGCACCTGGGCGGCTGGCAGGGGCTCGGCGCTGTGCCGAGGCAGAGGTTCCGCCGCGATGGCCTCCAACGCCTCGGCCGCCTGCGCCGCCGTGCCACGCACCTCCGCCGCATCCGACAGCAGTTGGACGATCAGTTCCCGCAGGCGCGGCCCCAACCGGGGATGGCTCTCCAGTTGGGGCCTGGGATCGAGGCTCTTCACCTGCCAGGCGCGCGGCCCATCCCCGCTCACCTGCATGGGCGGCGGGTATTGGCCCATCACCAGGCGATAGGCCGTCACTCCCAGGGCATACACGTCATCCGCTGGCGTGGGTTCGTAATAGCTGTCGCAATGGCGCGCCAGACGGAGGTCGAACAGGCAGGCCTGAGCCGACAGATACTCGGGGGTAAACGGAGCCAGCGATTGCCAGGTGATGCGGGGCGCGCCCTGAAAGTGACACGAGCCGAAGTCGATGAGGAAGGGCTGGTTGTCCGACAGCCTGACCAGGACGTTGTCCCCCTTCACGTCCCGATGCACGGCGCCAGCGGCGTGCAGGGCCTCCAGGGCGCGCGCCACCTGCGCCAGCACCTGGCACACCTGCTGGCTCGAGGGCGCGTGCCGCTCGGCCCACGTGTACAGCGGCACTCCCTCCACCCATTCCATCACCAGGTACGGGTACTCGCCTTCGGGGGCGCCATGGCGCAGCACGCCTCGCTCCAGCAGCCTCGGGATGCCTGGGTGGCTCAGCCGCGAGAGCAATTCCGCCTCGCGGCCAAAGCGCGCATCCCAGGCGTAGTGCGCCACCTTGAGCGCCACCGGGCCCGCTGCCTCCTGCCCCAGTCGCACGGCCCGGTACACGGCGCCAAACGCACCCTGCCCCTGCAACGCCTCCACCCGCCACGGCCCTACCTGGGTGCCTGACGCCAGACGATATGGGGGCTGCTCAAGTAGCCGCGTCATCGCTCAGGAGCGCTCCGAGGAAGGCCCGCCGTATTCGCACGGCATGCCGAGGGGATCAAGACGCCGCGCGCCAACATCCAGAGCATTCCAGAGCGAGCCTTCCCCCTGAAGTGAACGACCCGTTGAGTTTCTGCCTTGCTGCGGGTTCGATTCCCTCCGCCTCCTATTCCTGGAGTCTCCGTCCCCAGATCAATTAGAAGAAGGGTATGCGCCTGCTGGTCGTCGTACTGGGAAGCGTCACGCTCTGGCTCACAGGTTGTGCCTCAAGTGGCCTGCGGTCCGGAGGTCGCCAAGCAGCGGGCAGCTACTTTTTACAGGAAGTAGGCCACCCGGCCGGCGAGTTCTCCGCGCGCAAGTCCGCACCCTCTTCCACCCCAGCACCTGCGCGCCAGACCGCCACGGAGACCCACCAGGCAGTCCTCGGCGCCATGTCAGCAGTGGCGCGCTCCACCGCCAACCTCACCCATTCACTCCGGCTCCTCGAGTCTGGCGAGCGCGGCCTGGGTGCCCGGGCCAACGGCATCTTTGCCCGCTACACCGCCTATGGCACCAATCAGTTGCCATGGCTCAACCGCGCGCTCAGTGGCGCCACCAGGCTGACCCACACAGCTTCGGAGATCGCTGATCCAGACATGGAGTTGAGCCTCCTGCGCATGACGGGCCCCCGAATTCAAGCAGCCCTGTTCGGTTCCTTGCTGCTTACGGCCTGGCTCGACTTCCTGAATCTCACCAACGCCATCCTTCGACAGTGTCCCTTCTATGGTGTGGAGACTCTCTTCGTGGAAATGGACCGGGTGCAAAAGCTGATCGAGCCCACCTTGAGAGCACTCGCTTCCCTGGAACCAGGCCAGGTCGAGGCAGCGGCGACCGCAATGCCTGAGCTGATGGGGCAGCTCACCGGGAAGTTCGATGCGATCCGTGAAGCCGCTCGCATCGCGACGGAGCGTGGCGGTCAGATCATGGCGGCAGCGCAGTTCATCGAGATGCTCACGCTGGTTTCGACGATGAAGTTGGCACTGCCCCGGCTCCCTCCGTCCACTCCCGCACTGCTCGGTGCGGAGCTGGTGCTGAGCTCCAATGGCGTGATGATGGGCTCGCGGCTCATTGTCTCCGCTGAGTGGTTGGAGTTACTCCGCCGACTCGTGCAAGCAGGGGTCATCTCCGTTCCCGCTGTCAGCGCCGCGATCCGCATCCACGCCGGTCAGGTGCTGATGTCGCAACGGCACGATGACTTGCCAAAAGGAGTGCGTGACGCGCTGGGCGAGGGCCCCGAGGTTCGCGGTATGCACGAGACGGGCAAGGCTGGAGCCGGCATGGCCGAGCGACCACGGCACCACGTCATGCCGGATGAGTTCCGCCAGTGGTTCGAGAAGCGCGGCTTCACAGGCGAGATGAGCATCGACGAGTTCTGCGTCGAGTTGCAGTTGGCGCACCACCAGGCGCTTCATGGCGGTGGCAACTGGCGGCTGGGCCGCATGTGGGCTGGGGAATGGAACCAGCTGATCATGGGCGCGCTGCGCGACGCCGAGACGTTGGCTGGCCGGACGCTGACCCGGACCGAGATCCTGAACATCGTCACGTACCATATGAAGCGGAACGGTATCCCGGTGAACTTCACCTCTTGGAGAGGGCGATGAGCGAGAGTCGCTCCTGGCAGGGCAACTGGAAGAGCCGCCTGTACGAGCGAGTCCGAGAGCGCGGCTACGACTCGCTCACCGCCTTTGCCGAGGCGCGTCCCACGGCCTCGTTGGTCGCGTTGGCCGAAGAGCTGGGAGGGGATGACATCAACGCGGTGCAGGTATTCAGCGGGTTGGTGGCCGAGGCGGAGCGCAGCCATCAGCTCACACGCCTGGAGCGAGGGCAGTTCGTGCGCGAGTTCTCCGAAGGGCTCCCCGGCGGGTGGCCCGCCGTACTGGATGATGCCAGCCGCTTCATCGTGGCCAAGACGCTCAGCGCATGGATTGCGTTCACCCCGGAAGCTCATCAAGCGCGTGCCAGGCAGATCGCCGCAGCGCTTCTCGCCGCGCCGCCACCACCGGGGTGGCGCCCGCTCAATGCCGACGACGAACTCCTCCGTACGCTTCTACCTGACGAGGTGGCCTGAGCGGTGACGAGACACTTCGATAAAGGCGTACATCGAAGCGCAGGGGCCCGCTCAGCGCGCTTCCGGGGGGCTGGAGGTGGGCGAAGGCTTCTTGGGAGACTTGAGGGCCGGGCTGAAGCACTTCCCCTTGAGGAGCACGTAGCCACCGGCTGTGCACTCTTCAGGCGTTAACGTGGGGAACTCCAACCAACAGCCCCCGTTGATGGCCACTTGCTTAGGCCCCAGGCACCGGCCCTTCCCATCGGGCCGCAGCTGCCCGGGACGAGGCTCGGGCAGGGACTCGTGGGCAATGGGCTTTTTCTCCGAGGTGGACGGAGGCGTGGACCGAGGCTCGGTGGGCGAAGTGTCTCCCACGGCGGAGGGGCCCGCGTCTGGCACATGGAAGTCTGAAGCTCGCGGCGGGCTCGCGGACACATGGGCGGGCGGCACGGGCACAGGCTGCGAGCGCCACAGCAACACCGCGCAGGGCTCCCGCAGCGGCCAGGGCCAGCCAGGGGCTCCAGGTCCGCGTCCGCGAAGGGAGCCTGTCACGCTCCGGGCGATCACGCTCCCCCGCTGGCACCGGCGCGCTCGGCGGTGGCACCTTGGCGGCTGGCAGGGGCTCGGCGCTGTGCCAAGGCAGAGGCTCCGCCGCGATGGCCTCCAGCGCCTCGGCCGCCTGCGCCGCCGTGCCACGCACCTCCGGAGCATCCGACAGCAGCCGGAGGATGAGCTCCCGCAGGCGCGGCCCCAACCGGGGATGGCTCTCCAGTTGAGGCCTGGGGTCGAGGCTCTTCACCTGCCACAAGCCCTGCCCGTCCTCGCGCATCTGCATGGGCGGCGGGTACTGGCCCATCACCAGGCGATAGGCCGTCACTCCCAGGGCATACACGTCATCCGCGGGCGTGGGCTCGTAGTAGCTGGGCCTGGTGACGAATGGCAAGTGGCCGGGCCGTGGCCACCCGGCCGGGCGTCACCCAGTCCGCGGTGAGCCACGCGCTGGAGTGCCTGAGCAGCGCGCCGCAGGCGTCAAGAAATTCTATCTTAATTGATATTTCCGTATTTACATATTAATCTCGTCTTTACCCCCCCAGGCAGAGAGGTAGCTTCATGCGGCACAGCTCCGTGGCAGCGATAGCGGTAGCGGTATGGAGTCTCATCGGTGCGGTTCACCCGGCGCAGGCGCAGACGGCGTACGAGCACTTCGAGAGCGGCCAGGTCCACCCCGCGCGGCTGACGCCGGATGGTACGAAGCTGCTGGTGGCGAACACGGCTGACTCCCGCCTGTCTGTCTTCAGCCTGGCCAGCCCCACCTCACCAGCGCTGATCGCCGAGATCCCCGTGGGCCTGGAGCCGGTGTCCGTCAACGCGCGCACCAATGACGAGATCTGGGTCGTCAACGCCGTGTCCGACAGCATCAGCATCGTCTCGCTGTCGCAGGGCCTGGTGGTGGACACCCTGCGCGTGGGCGATGAGCCCGCGGATGTAGTGTTCGCCGGCTCGCCGCAGCGGGCGTTCGTCTCGGTGGCGCGGCGCAACGAGGTGCGCGTGTATGATCCCGTCACCCGCGGCCTGGTGAAGACCCTCGCGCTGCAGGGAGAGCAGCCGCGCGCGCTGGCCGTCAGCCCCAGCGGCACCAGCGTCTACGCCGCGTTCGCGCTGTCCGGCAACCGCACCACCCTCATCCCCGCCAGCCAGGCGCCGGCCCAGCCCGCGCCCACCAACCCGAACCTGCCGCCGCCGCCGGCCGCGGGCCTCATCGTGGATGCCACCAATCCCAGCTGGTCCACCGTCATCCGCTACACGATGCCGGACAATGACGTGGTGGAGCTCAACGCCAACACCTACTCGGTGGTGCGCTACTTCCCGCGCGTGGGCACGGTGAACCTGGGGCTGGCGGTGCAGCCCAGCTCGGGCAACCTCTATGTCGTCAACACCGATGCCCGCAACCTGGTGCGCTTCGAGCCCAACCTGCGCGGCCACTTCGTGGACAACCGCGTCACCCGCATCACCACCACCGGCGCCGTCACCGCCGTGGACCTCAACCCCGGCATCGACTACTCGGTGCTGCCCAACGCCACCGCCCGGAGCACCGCGCTGGCGCAGCCCACGGACATCGTCTTCGAGCCCTCCGGCTCGTTCGCGTGGGTGGCGGCCTTTGGCACGGACCGGGTGGCGCGCATCGACGCCAATGGCGCGGTGGTGGCCCGGGTGGAGGTGGGCCCCGCCACGGGCGCCACCATCGCCCCGCGCGCCAAGCGTGGCCCGCGCGGGCTGGCGCTGCACGGGGCCTCGGGCACGCTGTATGTCGTCAACCGCATCTCCAACACGCTCTCGGTGGTGAGCACCGGCTCGGCCAGCGTGCTGGGCGAGCTGAACGTGGGCAGCTTCGATCCGACGCCCTCCGCCATCCGCCAGGGCCGCGGCTTCCTCTATGACGCGAAGCTGTCGGGCAACGGCACGGCCTCATGCGCCGCGTGCCACGTGGACGCCGAGCTGGACCTGCTCGCGTGGGACCTGGGTAACCCGGGCGGCACCATGCAGCAGGTGTTCGATCCCATCACCGGCACCACGCACAACCTGCACCCGATGAAGGGCCCCATGACGACGCAGACGCTCAAGGGGCTCAAGGCCACCGAGCCCTTCCACTGGCGCGGAGACAAGGCCACCTTCAATGACTTCAACGGGGCGTTCTCCGCGCTGCTGGGCGGCTCGACGCTGGCCTCGGCGGACATGCAGGCCTTCGCGGACTTCATCCACACCGTGCGCCTACCGCCCAACCCCAACCGCAACCTGGATGACACGCTGCCGGCCAGCTTCGGCGGAGCCAACCCGCAGGCGGGCCAGAACACCTTCCTCAACGAGCCCTTCAACGGCAGCCTCACCTGCAACCAGTGCCACACCCTGTCCACCGGGGGTACCAACCGCGCCATCTTCTCGGGCCAGGTGCTCCAGGAGCCGCAGTCCATGAAGGTGGCCCACCTGCGCAACCTGTACCAGAAGAACACCTACCGGAAGACGGTGGGCGGCGCGAGCCTGTCGGGCTTTGGCTTCACCCACGACGGGGCGCTGGCCACCATCGACGAGTTCCTCTCCCAGCCCGTGTTCGGCACGCTCACTTCGGATCCCACCCGCCGCGCCAACCTTCAGGCCTTCATGATGTGCTTCCCCACGGGCATGGCCCCCGCCGTGGGCTACGCGCGCACCGTCAGCTCCGCCAACGCCACCAGCGCCGCCGTCTCCAGTGACGTGTCCCTGCTCCAGGCTCAGGCCCAGGCCAGGAAGATCGATCTGATCGGCAAGGGCAAGGTGAACGGCGTGGTGCGCGGCTTCTATTACAACCCCGTCTCCCAGCTGTATGAGCTGGACGCCGCCGGCCTGCCCGGGATGACGTGGGCGCAGCTCCAGTCCTCCGCCGCCGCGGGCAATTCGCTCTTCACCCTGATGGGCGCTCCTCCCGGCACCGGCGTGCGCATGGGCATCGATCGCGACGCCGACGGAGTCCTCGACGCGAACGAGTAGCCAGGAACTTCAGGCGCTCAGGCGCCTGATTGGGCGTTCATGCTGAAACGTCGGTGGATGCAAGCAGCCGCGGGTCTTTCCCCCGATAACTCAGGCATGAACGCCCTGAGCCTGAATCGCCACCGAGTTGCTGGAGGCGAGCCCTGGCAACGAGGGCGGCCCCTTCGAGCGGCTGCGCCAGGACGTGGTGCAGCTGAGCGCGGCGGCACGGGTGCGACTGCAGAGTGCGGTGGGCCTGCTCGAGCGGCGCCCACAGGATGCCCTGCGACTTCTGCCCAATGCACTCGCGGCGTCCTCTCCTTCATCCGCTCCTTCCTGGCCGCTGCCTCACTCCCCGCGCTCGTCTCCTCCGCTTGGGGGACCAGAAATGGCCGCAGTTTGGAGCCTGGAGCAAAGACGCCGTGGAACCTCGTGAGGTTTGCCCGAGGCGCAGGCACCAGGGACGCCACACGCCGTAAAAGTTCCAGCCCGGTGAAGAGCAGGTGCGTGGTGCCGTCCGGCAGCGGGCGCTTCATGCGATAGGCGATGCGGCCGTCCTCCGCTCGTGACAAACGCTCCAGCGCCAGTGCGCCACGCGCCCCGTAGCGGCATAGCCGCTCCAGGCCCTGCCTGTCGTTGCCATGCAAATGCGTGTTGGCGTGCAAGGTGAGAGTCGCAGCTGCGCAAGGCGTCCTCGACGCACTCGCGCTCCACCTGCTCCAGCAGTGCACGACGATGGCTACCTCTCACATCCTTCAGCGGCCCCCACCGCTGCCGCATCGTCGCTTCATGCGACTGACGCTGGGGCTCGTGTTGGTTCTCGTGGGCTGTGCCACCCCACCCACCGTGCGGGGAACCCCGTGGCAGCTCCAGGGCGGTGCTGTCGATGTGGACTTCGAGCAGCCCACTGCGCAGCAGGCGGAGCAGCTGCGTCAGCGCGGCGTCCACCTGCCCACGGGCTCCCACGGGCTGGCGGACCTTCGAGCGCATCGGGATTTCGTCGAGCAGCGGGTGACGGCCGTGGGCTTTGGCCTCAGCGCCGGAGGCTACCTTCTGTACTGCGAAGGGCTGGAGGTTCTGTTGCTGAACCTGACGGGGACCCGGGTCCTCCAGGGAATCTTCTCGCGAGCGGTGCGGGTGAGCCCGGAGCCAGCGGCCCCCGGCTCTCCCAGACGAGGGAGGAAGCCGGAGCCTGCACCTGGCACCTCGGCACCTGCTCCAGCACCCGGTCCCCTCGCGCCCTCGCCGCGCCTGATCCAGCCCTGACGGGCAACAACCCCACGCCACCTGCGGCTCCTGGCGCGCGCCTGCCCCAAGACGCCGCGGTCAGCCCCAAGGTGCCCATTCCGTTGGCGACGAAACGCAGCATCAGTCCCAGCCCAGACCAGAATGCGCGACTGCAAGCCGACATCCCGTACATCCGAACCATGGGCGCCACGAACATCCGGGTGAACCAGCAACAAGTCATGGCGCGCGAGACTCAACGGGTAGGCATCAATCGCCCCAACCTACAGTTCGACTATAACGGTCGCCGCTATCATGTGGAGTACGACAGTCCGACTTCGGGCCGTGGCACTGCCCACCAGTCACGCATCACCTCCAACGATCCGGGTGCGGAGGTCATCCTCCTGATCGTTCCCTGAAGATGAGGCTCCACCGAATGGCCGACGACATGAAGGGGCTGCTGCTGGATGACCGCTGGGCGCCAGTCACCTCGGAGTTGGGCTTCCTGGAGGCGCGCGCCGAGTACGCCGCACGCGCCTTCGCCTCCTGGCAGGGGGGACTGCAAGCCTCCCGGGGAATTGCCGTCCGGGCGCGCCCCGTTTCCGGCTCTCTGGAGCAAGTCCTCTCCGCCCTGCTGCCATTGACCGATGCGGAGAGACAGCGTCACCTCTTCATGCCAACCCGCAGTTCCTGGACCGCCTATCTCGACAATGGGTGGAGGGGGACGGACGCCGCGAGTGCCATGGGACACATGGCACAGACCCTGGGTTGCCGGGGCCTGCGCGTGGTCGCGGTGCCCCACACCCTGAGCAAGGACAAGGGCCGCTATGGCGCGGTGATCCTCGAAGTGTATGGCCCCCACCAGACCGATTGGCTCAACTACCTGCGCACCGTCTACGCCGCGAACGATGGCGGGCGCTGGGTCTTTGGCCAATCCGGCGAGCCCTTCCCCTTCGAGAAGTTGGACCAGTACCAGGCGCGCCGGGTGAGGGACCGGTTCACCTTCGACATGCTCAAGCAGTACCTGCACCACCTGGGCCTGGCCCCCTTCGAGGAGGACTTCTATCTGCCAGAGGGAGGCCCCGCCTGGCTGGTGGAGCGCGTCGGGCCGGTGCTCCCCTCTCAAAAGGAATTCACCCTGGCTCAGGTCCGCGAGGATCTCTGAGCCGGCCGGTGGCGGGCCCAGGCAGGGGGCGCCCTACATCCGGTCCCGGAAGAAGATCCAGGAGTTGATGTCGGCCGCGTTCATCGCGCAGACATCCGCGGAGGCGCCCGTGGCGCAGGACGACGAAGACGGCCAGGTCTGGGACTCACCGTCGAAGCCATGGTTGGCGTCCGCGTAGGTGATTCGCAGCACCTGGCGCCCGCTCCCGGAGCTCGCGCCATACGTATTGATGGCGGTGGAGGCCCGCGTCTCGCAGTTGGCGCGCAGCGGGTCCAGCTCGGCCAGGTTCATCCGGAAGTCATGGTTCGGGCGCCAGTAGCTGCTGCTCGGGCTGCCAAAGCCCAGGTCCGAGCCGCAGCCCGGGTAGAACACCACGGAGATACGGAAGGGGGTGACATCCGAGCCACTCCTGGCCGAGTTGATATCCCTGTACGTCAGGGCGGACTCCACCATGACCGACTGCGCGCCCTGGGACCAGCCCAGCAGGCCAATCCGGGTGGAGTCGATCCGGCTGTCCCCGTCCAGGTAGGCGAAGGCCGCCCGGGCATCCTGCACGCGCGTGGTGTAGGGGTCCACGCTGCCCGCGTAGGTGGTGCCGCTGCACTGGTTCTGCCAGTCTGACTCCGGCACGCCGGAAGGCCGGCGGCGGGTGAAGCTGTCGACCGCCAGCGCGACATACCCCTCGGAGGCCAGCTTCAAGCCCCACTTCTCGATGTTGTTCTGAAGGTTCGGCGTCCCGTTGCTGTTCGTGGCCCCCACCACGCGGTTGGACCAGATGCCCGCGCAGCCATGCATCATCACCACAGCGCGGATGTTGGTCCGGGTCGAGTAGTCCGCCGGGCGGTAGAGCACGCCGGACAGCAGCCCCGAGGACAGGCCCGTGCTGGCAGGACCCGTGAACGTGACAGTGGTCACGGTTTGCGCACTGGCAGGAAGGGAAGACAGCGAGAGCACCGCGAATGCAATAACCCAGATGCATTTTTTCATGCGTGCACCTCCAGATGAACCGCAATGCAAAGACTAACGGCCCTCGCGAAAAAAATGAGAGCCGTTCAATCTCAGTGCTGCTCCGTTCATCTGGCCGTGGACATCTGCTGGCGGAACTCGCGGCGGATGTGTCCGGTGTTACCCTGGAGCTGCCAGGGGCTGCGTGAAAGCAGACATCACCTTCCTCGGCTCAGGCCGCCGGCGCCACCGGGTCCAGGTACCCCTTCAGCAGCAGGAGCACCCGCCTCAGGCCGTCCTCGTTACAATCGCCCGCGATCCCCATCGAGAGGTGGATGATGTCCTTGGAGTTATCCATGTGCCTGTAGATGGGCTGGAAGCACTCCACCGCGGCCTGGTCCAGCTGCTCGCGGCTCTCCGGCGTCTCCGGGACGTTCTGCTCGCACTGGCGCACCACCTCCGGGTGGCCCATCAGCGCCCAGCGCTGCAGCCCGCCGTTGAGCACCAGCCAGGCGACATCGACGAGCACGCGCCGCCCGAAGACAAACGGGCCGCGCAGCCAGTGGTTGAGGGCCTGGTGCGTGAAGTATTGGTTCAGCCGTGGGCCGTGCGTCCGCTCAATCCGCTGGCGGCGCTCGGAATAGATACGCCAGGCCTCCTGCGGTGTCGCCGTGGGGCCACCGTAGGAGTGCATCACGGCAGTCACCAGCTGCAGGAAGCGCTCGTTGGAGTAGGTGTCCGCCCGGGTCTTCAGCAGCGAGCTGTAGATCTCCGCGAAGAACGCGCCGGGCAGCTCCTGGGGCGCCAGCGCCCGGCGCGTGTTCTCCAGCGGCGCCAGCGACTCGATGGCACGCAGCTCCTCGGTCAGCTGGGCCTCGGACGCGGCGCGGCCTTCACCCCGGAAGGCCCCCGTCCCCTTGAAGTAGAAGGGGTCCAGCCGGAACGCCAGCTGGGCCAGCAGGTAGAGGCGCTCGGTGAGCGGCAGTTCCTTGCGACGCAGCAGCCGCAGGGCGGTGGCGCGCACCTCATTGGCATGGAAGCCCCAGCCCTCCTCCGGATCCTGGCTGGTGCCGTCCCCGGCCGGCGAGGGCAGGGGGATCCGCTCCGCCTCGATGGGCACCTCGTCCATGGCCTCCGCGTCCAGCAGCGCCAGCCGGGCCACCTCGGGGCAGCCCAGTGAGCCCACCATGGACAGCTGCCCCTGCCACCTGGCGATGTGGCGTGGGTAGGTGATGCAGACGGAGGGCAGGGCCTGCTCACCGAAGCGCCGCTGGAGGGAGCACAGCTTCTCGCTGTCCAGATAGGTGCAGTTCTGATTGTTGTCCCTGGGTAGCAGGAACTGGACCCCTTCGGGGCCGTTCTGCGGCTCATCCAGAGGGGGCGGCGAGCCCGAGTCCTGAATCACCTTCTGGATCTTCCGCCATTCCGCCTCGGGCACGGGGATCCGGAGACCACTGCAGCACGTCTCCTCGCAGCGTTCGGAGATGCAGCGGAAGCGGGACATGTATCGCGGAACGGTGGCTTGGGCGGACATGCGCCAAGCTTAACGAAAACAGAGCAGCCCGGGCTACTGGCGGTGCCTTACCTGGGTCGACGAGCGCGAAGACATGTTTCCGGCTGCGGTTCCGGCCAACGTCACGATGGAGGCAACCGCTACGCCTGAAGCCGTGGTCGATGCCGCTCCCGCCGGCGCCAGCGCCTCACTGAAGCGATCGTCGCGCACCCCGACGTGGGCTGGTTTGGCCTGATTGGCTCCAAAACGAAACGCAAGCATCGTGGGAGCGGACACCCGCTTCTCAATGTTGCAAACGATGAATGAAGCATATATAGAGCGGCACGATTGAAAGGCAGCTACCTGCCCGCCGTGCGTATGTTTTACCTGGCCACGCTGGGCGCCGAAGCCGACTTCATTGTGCTCGATCCGCGCGCGACCCCGCTGCTGGGCGACGACCGCGCGGTCATGGCGACCTATGCGGCCGGCGTCAAGGTGCACGAGCGCCATCCATCCTGACCCTCTATCGAAAGGCTGTTCATGATTACTGTACCGCGCCGCTTTCAATTTGCCGCCCTGGCTCTGGCTACTGTAGCCATAGCGACCGGCGCCCACGCCGCGCCCCAGGCCAACGAGGCCAACGAGGCCGCAACCGCGCGCCACCTGGCAGGGCTGATCGAAGGCAGCCAGCCGGGCACCGCCGAGCTGACCATGTTCTTCTCGCAGATGCCCAAGGGCGGCGACCTGCACCACCATTATTCAGGCGCGATCTACGCGGAGCAGTACCTGAGCTGGCTGGACAAGCAGAACTACTGCGTCGACAAAACGAACTACCGCATCGTGACCGACCCCAGGATCAACGCCTCCCAGCGCGCGCTGGCGCCTAAAGACCGCACCTGCCTGGGTACCAGCGAAGTCATGAACGACGACGCCACCTACCGCGAGCTGCTGCAGCGCTGGTCTAGCAAGGACTTCGACAACCATGGCGCCATCCAGCCGCCGCCGGACCGACAGTTCTTCTCCACCTTCGGCTACTTCAACGACCTGGCCGCTACCAATACGAATACCGGCCTGCTCACGCTCAAGCAGCGCGCGATCGAAGAAAACGTCTCCTACATCGAAACCATTTTCGAGATCGCGCCATCTGCCACTGACGCGGCCTTCGACAAGGCCGTGCTGCAGCCCGGACTCTCCGACGCGGCCCTGCAGGAGCACATGCGCGCCTGGCGCTCGGCCCTCGAAGCCAATGCGGACTTCAACAAGAGCGTCGCTGCCTACAGCGCCAGCGCCACCGCGGCGCACGCCGGCGTCGACGATGCGCGCTTCACGATGCGCTACCAGGGCTATGTGCTGCGCTTTCTCTCGCCCTCGATGGTGTTTGCCCAGATGGTCTCGGGCCTGAAAGCGTCGAGCATGAACCCGCTGATCGTGGGTCTGAACATCGTTGGGCAGGAGAGTAATCACATTTCGATGCGCGACTACGCGCTGCACATGAAGATGTTCCGGTTCCTGAAGAAGGAATTCCCGAACGCGCGGCTGGCGCTGCACGCGGGCGAGCTGGCCCTGGGCGATGTGCCGCCTGAAGGCCTTCGTTCACACATTGATCAGGCCCTGCATGTGGCTGGCGCCAATCGCATCGGACATGGCCTTGACCTGGCCCATGAAACCAATGCCGTCGGCATCATGAAGACCATGCGCGAGCGCGACATCCCGGTTGAAATCAACCTCACTTCAAACAGCTTCATCTCGGGCATCAAGGACCAGAACCATCCGATCACGCTGTACCGCAAATATGGCGTGCCGTATGTGATTTCGACCGATGACGCGGGCGTCACGCGCCACACGCTGACGCAGGAATACGTGCTCTTTGTCAGCCGCTACAAGCCATCCTACGCGGAAGTAAAGAAGGCCTCCTATAACAGCGTGCGTTATGCCTTCCTTCCCGACGCAGACAAGGCGCGCCTGAAGCGGCAACTTGACGAACGCTTTGCGGCCTTTGAAGCTGGCATCGCCGCGCTGGCGCGCAGTACCGTGCGCTGATCTGTTCAGCAGCCTGTCGCAAGCCGCCTTGCCTTGTTGGCCCGGCGGCTTTTTACGTCTGCAGAGCTTGTTCAAAGCAAGTGCTCGCGTAAGCACTCGTGTATGGCTACCGCGGCAGGGAGCGCAGCCGGGTGTACAGCGTCTCCGTCAGCAGGAACCAGAACTGCACGTAGCCGATGCTCACGATGTCACCGTCCCGCAGCGCCACCTCACGGTCCATGATGATCACCCCGTTGAGGAACGTGCCGTTGCGCGAGCCCAGGTCCTTGATCGTGCAGCGGCTCTCGGCCTGGTTCCAGCGCAGCACCGCGTGCTGCTTGGACACCGAGCCTTCATCGAGCACCAGCTCGCAGTCCGGCAGCCGGCCGATCGTCAAGGAGTCCGTCTCCCCCAGCGGCGGCAGGGTGGCGGCCAACAGGCCCTCGAACTCGAAGATGAGCGACAGCATCCCCAGCTCCACCGTCCCCCGCTTGGCCAGGTGCGTGGTGGCCAGCGTCTCCGAGGTGGACTCACCCGCGGGACGCTGGATCAGCACGAAGGGCCCCAGCTGCTGACGGAACTTCTCCGCCGACAGGGAGCCACCGAACGCTCGTAACTCCTTGACCGAGATCACCGTGGGTTCTCCTCGAGACCACTCAGGGCAGCAGTCCGTCCAGCAGCCGCTCCGCCTCCTCGCGGGAGAAGGCCAGGTACGGCTCGTGCTGGTACTCCTTGCTGGTGCGGGCGAACTGCAGCGCCGCCTGCGCCGCCCGGCCTACAATCCGCACCATCTGCCCCACCTTGCGCTCTCGCGACACGAGGATGATGCGCTTGAGCTGCTCCACACCCTGGGGCCCCATCGGCTCGGCCTGGCTCAGGTCCGAGATCAGCGCGAAGCCCGGCCGCAGCCGGTCCATCGCCCGGATGATCTCATCGCCCACGGCGCGCGCATCCGAGTCCTCCATCCGCCCCTCGATGCGGATGAAGAGCCGGTTCTTGCCGATGTCGGGCTGAATTTCGACGGCCACGCGCGGTGAGCTCCCAGGGGACGAGGACTGCGGCTCTTTGTTCCCGTAACCCCAAGTCTACCCGACTGGCGCGTCTGTCAAGCTGCCTGCTCCTGAACCCGCTCGTCCCCAACGATGAGCCCGTCCGCCAGCCGGACGATCCGGTCCCCCACCGCCGCCGCCCGGGGATCATGCGTCACCATCACCACCGTGAGCTGGCGCTGGCGCGTGGCCTCCCGCAGCAGCCGGAGCACCTCCGTCCCCGTCTTCGAGTCCAGGTTGCCCGTGGGCTCGTCCGCCAGCAGCAGCGCGGGCTCCGTCAGCAGCGCCCGGGCCACCGCCACGCGCTGCATCTCTCCGCCTGACAGCTCGTCTGGCCGGTGGTGCTCGCGGCCACGCAACCCCACCGTCTCCAGCAGCGCCTGGGCGCTGGAGAGCAGCTGCGCATGAGCGCGGCCCGCCAGCAGCCCCGGCAGCATCACGTTCTCCACCGCCGTGAGCGTGGGCATCAGGTTGAAGAACTGGAAGATGAAGCCCAGCCGCTCGCGCCGGAAGGTGGACAGGGCCGTGTCCTCCATCCGCGCCAGCTCCTGGCCGTCAATGCGGATGCTGCCGCTGGAGGGCACATCCAGCGCGCCCAGCAGGTTGAGCAGCGTGCTCTTGCCCGAGCCCGAGGGCCCCATCACCGAGAGGAACTGCCCGCGAGGCACCGTCAGCGACACGCCCGCCAGCGCGCGCACCTCGGTGCGGCCCCGGCGGTACACCTTCGTCGCCTCGCTCACCTCGATCATAGCTGCTCGATCCCTTCCCGCTCGGCCCACCCCTCCAGGCCGTTGGGCAGGCGCAGGCGCACGTAGCGCCCGGTGTCCTCGAGCAGCCGGACCTTCAG
Source organism: Myxococcaceae bacterium (assembly GCA_035296065.1). Taxonomy (GTDB): domain Bacteria; phylum Myxococcota; class Myxococcia; order Myxococcales; family Myxococcaceae; genus DATHBR01. Next base: position 66,140 of record DATHBR010000061.1, read on the forward strand.
CCCCGCGTGCACCTCGAAGAGCACCTTGGCCTCGCCCCGGGGGAACTCGCGCGCCACCAGCTTGGGCGCCAGCACCACCGCCTCGCGCACCGTGTCGTGCACCCACACGTGCGCGGCGAGCAGCGCCCCGGAGGGCACCGCCACCGTGAGCGACAGGCCCGCGAGCACCGCGGCCCACGTGCGCCGCCCCGGCTTCAGGAAGCGCAAGAGCACCAGCAGCCCGAAGCCCAGCACCCACGCGCCCAGAAACCCCCAGCCCACGGCGCTGGGCGAGGTGGCGTGCACCACGCGGGTGAGGAAGTCCTCCTCCACCGTGGCGCCCTCCACCTTGTCCACCTGCCGGGCGCGGGCCAGCGCGAGGTTGGCCTCCAGGTCCGGCGCGCGGCCGCCTTCCTTCCAGGCGCGCTCCAGCGCGAGCATCGCCCGGCCCAGGTCTCCCTGCGCCAGGTACGTGGTGCCCAGGTTGTACTGCACATCCGCGCCGCCCTGGCCGTGGGAGAGCAGCTTCTGGTAGCCCTCTTGCGCGGCCTTGTAGTCCTCGCGGGCGTAGGCCTCGTTGGCCTGGGTGAAGAGGGCCTGCGCCTCCTCGGGCGTGTAGTAGCTCTGGCTCACTTCTCCCAACCCTCCATCACGGCCGCCGCCTCATCGAGGATGCGGTCGCGCTCGGACAGCTCCGCGCCTCCGCCGAAGCGGCCCATGTCACAGGCCTCCAGCACGAAGAGCACCCGCGAGCGCCGCGCCGGCTCCACTCCCGCCGCCGCCATCTTCTCGCCCAGCGCGTCCCGGGTGAGCCCCACCACCGGCGTGCGCAGCCGGGCCTCCAGGAAGGTGCTGAGCGCCTTCTCCACCTCGGCGTAGAAGGCGCTGGTGCTGCCCTGCCCGCGCAGCTTCTCCGCCTCGGCCAGCCGCTTGCGCGCCGCCTTCGCCTGCTGCTTGTTCCTGCCGGCTTCCGTCTGCGCGAAGAGCTTGCCGCGCACCTGCCCCAAGAGCCCCAGCCCCAGCAGCAGCCCCACCGGTGCCAGCACCGCGGGCAGGAAGAAGCCCCGCTGCCACACCGGCGTGGACGGCGTCACGAAGCGCGCCTGGTAGCGCAGCGGGCGCAGGCCTCCCGCGGTGAGCACGTTCTTCTGCTCGTTGGCCGAGTCCTGCATGGGCGTGGGCGTGGGGCCCACCGCCGCCGCGCCTCCAGCGCCCGCCTCCACCGTAATCGTGATGGGGTCGGTGCGCGCCACCTCGTACTGGTTGCGGCGCGGATCGAAGTAGGGGAACTCCAGCGCCGGCAGCGTGAAGGTGCCCGTGCGCTGCGGCATGACCAGATACTCCTGGATGCGCCGGCCCTGGATGCGGCTCTTCGCGGGCGAGAGCCGGTCCGTCGTCGTCGGATCGTAGACCTTGAAGCCGGAGGGCACGGTGAGCTTGGGCGGGGTGACGTTCTTCACGTTGCCCGAGCCCTCGAGGATGACCTTCACCGTGACGGGCTGGCCCAGCTCCACGCTGGTGGGCGAGGCGTCCACGCTCAGGTGCCAGTCCCCCACGTTGGCGTTGGCCATGCCCGGCGGCGCTCCGGGTGGCAGCGGCCTCACCTTCACCTTGAGCGCGTTGGACACGCGGTGCACGCGGTGGCCGGCGAACAGGAAGCCGGTGGTGATGTCCGCCTCGGCGGCGGTGATGGTGAGCGTGCCGGACTTCACCGGGAACAGGGCCCGGCGGCGCAGCAGGTACGCCCGGTAGGGAATGCCGTTGATGATGCGCTGCTCGCCCGACAGCTGGGTGGGGCTCTCCACGTCCTCGCTCCAGAAGCCCTCGAGCTTGGGCATGGTGACGGCGTCCACGCTGGAGAGGTCCACGCGCGAGTAGATGTAGAGCGACAGCGTCACCTGCTCGCCCACGTACACATCGCTGCGGTCCAGGCTGGCGCGCAGGAACAGATCCGAGTCCCCGCGGGGGATGACGGGCCGGTCCTCGAACTCCTCGAAGGGATCCGGCATGGGCATGTTGCGGAACGGATCCGGCAGCGGCGGGCGATTGGCCTGGGCGCCCGGAGCGGGCCCCACGCGGCCCTCGCGCACCGTCATCTCCACGGGCTCGGTGCGGTGGGTGCGGCTGGCGGTGGTGAGCACCGCGGGAGGAATGGTCAGCTTGCCGGTGCGCAGGGCCCGCAGCGTGAGGGTGTGCTTGGTGACGTCCTGAATGACGGCGGGGCCGCCGCCGGACAGCTGAATGGAGCGCTGGCTGCTGCGCGAGGAGGAGAGGATCTCGAAGTCCTTGGGCGCCGGCAGCTGCACCTGGGCGGACGGGGGCGCGTCCGCCACCACCACGGTGAGGCGAAAGGTGTCCTCGGTGCCGACCTCGGTCCGGTCCACCGATTGGTAGAACTCGATCTCCGCCCATGCTGGCGACGCGGCCAGCAGGGCAAGCACGGCGAGCGCCGCCATCCGGCCGCTACCAGTCCTTCTCATTGGCCTTCCTCTGCTTCTTCTGCTGGAAACGCCACAGCTGGAGATTCTTCTCGTTCTGCTTCATCGCATCCAGCAGGCGCTCGGCTTCCTGACGATCGATGTCCTCGGGGCTCATGCCGCCGTCGGTCTCCTCCACCGACTGCTCCTCGGACTCAGTGCCTGCGTCCGTGCCCCCATCCATCCCTTCGCCCTCACCATCGCCCGAACCGGCGTCGGCGCCAGCATCCGAGCCGCCGTCCCCTCGCCCTTCGCCTTGCTGCCCGCCATCCGAGCCCGCATCGCTGCCCCCATCGCCGCCGCCCCCATCGGTGCCCCCATCCGAGCCACCGTCGTTCCCCGCGCCCGCGTCCGAGCCGCCGTCGCCACCATCCACACCGCCGTCCACCGGCCTGCCGCCGTCACCCTTCTGCCCACCATCCGGCCCCGCATCCGGGCGGCCGCCGTCTTCACCGCTGCCACCGTCCGTGCCGCCGTCCGGCCCGCCCTTCTGCTGGGGCGGAGGCAGGTTGCGCAGCACCACCTCGTAGTTGTGGCGGGACAGCGCATCGTTCGGGTCCAGCTTGAGGGCCTTGCGGTAGGACTGGAGCGCTTCCTTGCGCTCGCCCACTCCCGCGTGCACGTTGCCCAGGTTGTACCAGGCCTTCTGCTGAATCTCGGGCTGCTGGGTCTCGGCCACGCGCTGGAAGGCGGACTTCGCCTCCGCCACCCGGCCCAGCTGGGCCAGCGTCACGGCGCGGTTGAACTCCACCGCCGCGTCATCCGGCCGCTCCTTCTTGGCCGCCTCGAAGGCCGCGAGCGCATCCTCGTACTTGCCGGCCTCGTACGCCGAGCGCCCCTCGGCCACCAGCGGGTGGTCCACCTCCAGCAGGCCCGCCGCCCACGCCGGGCCAGGCAGGGCCAGCCCCGCGACGAGCAGGAGCCACAGCGCCACAGGTGCCGCGCGGCTCATGAGGCCCTCCGGCGCGAGGAGGGCAGCAGCAGCATTCCGGCCAGCAGCAGCGCCAGGCCCGGCACCGCGTAGTACTGGAAGCGCTCGTCGTAGCGCACCGTCACGCGGCTCTCGAGCTCGCTCTTCTGCATCGCGTCGATGCGCTCCACCACCTGCCCCATGGCCACGCCGCGAGGCTGGTGGAAGAAGTTGCCTCCGGTGGCCTCGGCGATGGCCGTCAGCCCGCCGCGATCCATGCGGGTAATCACCGTCTCTCCCGAGGCGTCCTTCTTGTAGTCCACGAACTCGCCGCGCCGGCTGTAGATGGGAATGGGCTCGCCCGTCTCCGAGCCGATGCCCACCGCCAGCACCTGCACCGAGCTGTCCTTGAGCGCGTCCACCGCCTCGCTCACCTCGCCGAACAGGTCCTCTCCGTCGGACAGCAGGACGATGACGCGCTCCTTGGAGCCACGGTCCGCGTTGTCCAGCACCTGCTTGGACAGCTTGAGCGCCGCGCCGATGTTGCTGCCACCCTGCGGCATCTGCTCTGGCTCCACCGCGCGCAGAAACAGCTTCACCGCCGAGTAGTCCGAAGTGAGCGGCGACTGGATGAAGGCATCGCCCGCGAAGACGACGAGCCCCACCCGGTCTCCCTTCAGCTCGTCCAGCAGCGTGGTCAGCTCCAGCTTGGCGCGCTCCAGGCGGCTGGGCTGCACGTCCCGCGCGAGCATGGACTTGGAGGCATCCAGCACCACCACCACGTCGATGCCCTTGCGCTTGACGAGCTCGCTCTTGCTGCCGCACTGCGGCTGCGCGAGCGCCAGCCCGAACAGCAAGAGCCCCAGCCCATACAGGCCGCTCTGCAGCGCCGGGCGCAGCTGGGACACGCCCGGGGCGAGCTTCTCCACCAGCCGCCCGCTGAGGAACGCGCCTACCCGCGAGCGCCGCTGCAGCGCGACAATCAGCGCGATGGCACCCAGCAGCAGCCCCACCGCGCACAGGCCCAGGAAGAGCGGCTGCGCGAGCCCCGCCTGGTAGCCCAGCACGGTGAAGCGCCACGGTTCCACGGCCGGCGTCACGGGAACACCCTCAGCAGGGTGGAGCGCAGCAGCAGCTCCAGCGCCGCCAGCCCGAAGGCCAGCAGCAGGTAGGGATGGAAGTTCTCACGGTAGGTGGCCGAGGCGCCGCCCTCCATCAGCTTCGAGCGCTCCATCGAGTCGAGCACCTTCTGCAGGCCCTGCTTGAGGCTCTCGGGATCCGTGGCGCGGTAGTACTCGCCGCCGGTGCGCGTGGCGATGTCCTGCAGCAGCTCGGGGTTGATGGGGATCTCCGTGTCGCGCCACACCGTGTTGCCGAACAGATCCTGCCCCTGCGGGAAGGGCACCTTGCCGCCCTTGCCCACCAGGATGGTGTAGATGGGGATCTTCAGCACCTCGGCCATGGAGGCGGCGTCCATGGGGGCGATCTTCCCCGCGTTGTTGTCGCCGTCGGTGATGAGCACCACCACGCGGCTCTTGGCGTCCGAGTCGCGCAGGCGGTTGAGCGAGGTGGCCAGCGCGTCGCCAATGGCGGTGCCGTCCTCCAGCACGCGGGTGCGCAGCTGCTTGATGACCTCGCGCAGCACGCCGTAGTCCAGCGTGAGCGGAGCCTGGGTGTAGGCGGCCCCGGCGAACACCACCAGGCCAATGCGGTCATTGACGCGGTTGGTGATGAACTCGGAGAGCACCTCCTTGGCCACGTGCAAGCGGTTCTGCGGGCGGAAGTCGCCGGCCTCCATCGAGGTGGACAAGTCGAGCGCCACCACCACGTCGATGCCCTCGACACTCAAGTCACGCACGCGGGCGTCTCGGGACTGGGGCCGGGCGATGGCGACAATGGCCGCGGTCACCGCGAAGATGCGCAGCACCGGCAGCACGGGCAGCAGGTACGCGCGCAGTCCCCTGCCCTGCCGCAGGAAGACGTGCGCCGCGGAGAAGCGCAGCGTCGCGCGGCGACGGTTCTCGCGCCAGGCCTGGTACATGAGCACCGGCACGAGCAGCAATCCCCAGAGCGCCTCGGGGCTATGAAACGCGAGTTCCGGGAGCATGGTCAGGAGCGGTGGGAGAGGAAGGCGTGGGCGGCGTGTAAGTGGTCTCGACCAGCTCGTAGCCGAAGGCGAGCGAGGCCGCGCAGGACTCCGCGGAGGCCTCGGCCTTGGCGTACTTCACCATGTCCGACTCGGAGACGAAGCGCATGAGCCTGTCCTCGGGCAGCCCGGCGGTGTTGCGCTTGCGCAGCGAGTCGAACAGCTCGGAGCTGGTGCACTCCAGGGCCTCGAAGCCGTAGCGCTCGCCCAGGTAGCCGCGGATGATCTCCGACAGCCGGAAGTAGAAGTCCTTCACGTGCCCCTTGGCCGGCAGGTTCTCGCCCTTGAGCCTGTCCAGGGCCTCGCGGGTGCGGATGTCCAGCGGCGCCAGCGGCTTGACGGCCACCGTCTCGGGGCGCGGCCTGCGCAGCCACTTCACCAGCGCCCAGCCGAGCAGACACGCCGCCACCAGCCCGAGCAGGATCCACACCAGCTTCCACGAGCGGATGGGGACCTCGATGGGGGCCCGGTAATCGTAGAGCCCCGCGCCCTCGTCCTCGGCGTTCTGCGGCAGCGTGGGCAGCACGTCCACCTTCATGCCCGGCACCGCGACGCTCTGGCTGACTCCCGGCGCGGTGAGCTCGAAGACGAGCTGGGGCAGCGTGAGCGAGCCCAGCTCGAAGGCGGACATCTTCAGCTTGTAGGTCGTCACGGAGCCATCGGCCCCGTCCTGGCGCTGACGAGACTGCTCCAGCACCTCGAACTGCTCCAGCTCCTTGGGCGCCACCAGCTCGAAGCGCTGGTCCTTGGCGTGGGTGAAGACCAGCTCGTAGGTGAAGGCCTCGCCGATGTGCGTCTCCACCGGGAGCACCCGGCCCTTGACGTCCCAGGGCGCCACCTCGCCTGTGTTGGCCTGGCCCGCCACGCCACCATCCAGCACCTGGGCCTGAAGCGGCTGAGGCGCCATGTCCTCGGCCGCGCCCGGCCGGGAACGGCAGGCGGACAGCCCCAGCACCAGTGAGAGGAAGAGCAGCCACCTCATGCCGCCATCCTCCGGGCCCGCGCGCGGAAGAACTGCGCGAGCGCCTTGCCGTGGTCATCTCCCGCGCGCAGCTCCACGGTGTCCAGCTCCAGCTTCTTGAACAGGCGCAGCCGCTCCTGCCGCTGGGCCTGCATGAAGCGCGCGTACCGGCCGCGCACCCGCGGATCGCTGGTGTCCACCACGAACCGGTCACCCGTCTCGGGGTCCTCCATCTCCACCAGCCCCATCTTGGGGAATTCGATCTCCAGCGGGTCGGCGATGACGACGGGCACCAGGTCGTGCTTGCGGCCCACCAGCCGCAGCGGCTTCTCGTAGTCGCGGGCCATGAAGTCCGAGATGAGGAACGTCACGGCCTTCCGCTTGGCTACCTGCCGCAGGTACATCAACCCCGAGGCCAGGTCCGTGCCCCGGCCCTGCGGCTTGAAGGTGAGGATGTCGCTGATGAGCCGCAGCACGTGCGAGCGGCCCTTGCGCGGCGGCACCACCTTCTCCACCCGATCCGAGAAGAGGATGAGCCCCACCCGGTCATTGTTGGCGATGGCGCTGAAGGCGATCTGCGCGGCCACCTCGGCGGCGATCTCCGCCTTGCTGCGCTCCTGCGAGCCGAACTCCTTCGAGGCCGACACGTCCACCAGCAGCATCACCGTCAGCTCGCGCTCCTCGGTGAACACCTTGACGTAGGCCTCGTTCATCCTCGCGGTGACGTTCCAGTCGATGATGCGAATCTCATCGCCCGGCTGGTACTGGCGCACCTCGGAGAAAGCCATGCCCCGGCCCTTGAAGACCGAGTGGTACTGGCCGGCGAGCATGTCGGAGACCACCTTGCGGGTGCGGATCTCCAGCTTGCGGATGCGGCGGATGAGTTCCTTCGGCAGCACGGGGCGCTCGGGGGGCTGGGGACGGGGCTCAGGGCACTTCGACGCGATCGAACACGCGCTGGATGATCTTCTCGGAGGTGAGCTCCTCGGCCTCGGCCTCGTAGGTGACGGACACGCGGTGGCGCAGCACGTCGTACGCCACGGCCTTCACGTCCTCGGGGGTGACGAAGCCGCGGTGGCGCAAAAAGGCGTGCGCCCGCGCCGCCTGGGCCAGGGCGATGGTGGCGCGGGGGCTGGCGCCGAACTGGATGTAGTCCGCCAGATCCTTGAGGCCGTACTTGTTGGGCTCGCGCGTGGCGAACACCACGTTGAGGATGTACTCCTTCACCTTCTCGTCCATGTAGATGGAGTGGACGAGCTCGCGGGCGCGGCTGATGTGCTCCAGGCCAATCACCTTGTTGGCCTTGGGCGAGGCGCCACCGGACATGCGGTCCATGATGACTTTCTCCTCGTCGCGGGTGGGGTAGCCCACCTTCACCTTGAGCATGAAGCGGTCCACCTGGGCCTCGGGCAGCGGGTAGGTGCCCTCCTGCTCGATGGGGTTCTGGGTGGCCAGCACCAGGAAGGGCGCGGGCAGCGTGAACGTCTGATCGCCAATCGTCACCTGGCGCTCGGCCATGGCCTCGAGCAGGGCGGACTGGACCTTGGCGGGGGCGCGGTTGATCTCGTCCGCCAGGACGATGTTGGCGAAGATGGGGCCCTTGCGGACGGTGAAGTTGGCCGCCTGCTGGTTGTAGATCATCGTGCCCACCAGGTCCGCCGGCAGCAGGTCCGGGGTGAACTGGATACGCATGAAGGTGGCGCTGAGGCTGTCGGCCACGGTGCGCACGGTGAGCGTCTTGGCAAGGCCCGGCACACCCTCGAGCAGCACGTGGCCATTGCAGAGCAGGCCAATGAGGATGCGCTCGAGCATGTAGCGCTGCCCCACGATGACCTTGCCGGTCTCCTGGTTGAGGGCTTCGACGAAGGAGCTTTCCTGCTGCACCCTCTCGGTGAGCGCACGGATGTCGGTGTTCATGTCCCCTCTATGGGCGCATATGGGCGGAAACGGCGGGCCAGCCTAGGTTTTCCGGGTATCCGGCTCAACACCGCAGACGAGCGGGCATTCCGGTAAGGTGCGCACACCCACCCCACGGGGGGGCTGGAGAGGGAGCGTGGGAGTGACACCACCGGTGATGGGGCCCTTCGAGGCGCACCTGCTGGGTCAACTGGCACCGCAGGTGGAACCGTTCATGCACTGGCTGCCAGGCGGAGGGAAGCTCCGGGCGCTGGAGGGGGGCGAGGGGCGCACGGTGGTGCTGCTGCACGGGCGCGGGCACTCGGCGGCGATGTGGTTCTCCTACCTCACGGTGCTGGCGCGGGGGTGGCGGGTGCTGGCGGTGGACCTGCCAGGCTTCGGGCTGTCCTCGGCGCCACAGGGGCCGCTGCGCACGGCGGAGGACGGGGTGGGCTTCTTCACCGGGCCAGTGGAGGAGCTGCTGCTGGAGCGGGAGGTGGGGCCGGTGGTGGTGGTGGGACACTCGCTGGGGGGGCTGGTGGCGGTGGAGCTGGCGCTGCGGGGCCGGGTGCCGGTGGAGCGGCTGGTGCTGCTGGATGCGATGGGGCTGGGGCCGGAGATGACGCGGGCGGCGAGGCTGTTCTTCCGGGCCGGGCCCGAGCGGGTGGCGCGCAGGCTGGGGCCGAGGCTGTTTCACCGGCTGTTGCCGCCTCCGGAGACGCCGCTGGGGCAGCGGCTGGGGATGTTGGGGTACGAGCTTTTGGCGGTGCCCGAGGGGCGTCCGGAGGCGGCGAAGGCGTTCAACACGCTGGTGCCGCTGGTGGGCGAGGTGTTCCACCGGCGTGAGCGGCTGCCCGAGGTGCGGCAGCCGGTGCTGCTGGTGTGGGGCGAGCGGGAGGACACCCTGCCCATCTCACTGGCGGAGGAGGCGGCCCGGCGGCTGCCCGAGGTGCGCCTGCTGCGGGTGGTGGCCGGGCACAGCCCTCACCTGGAGCGGCCGGAGCTGGTGCTGCCGGCGATCAAGGCGTTCCTGGATGACGCCCCGCCCAATGCGGCCTAACCCAAGGAAGTGCATCAACCGGCGGCTACGAAGCGCCAATAGAATTCACCCAGCAAGCCTGGCGAGCAAACTGAGCGAGGAGACTGCTATATTCAAGCTCCCAACTTCTTCACGACCTCTGGAGACAACCTATGAATATTGTCTACCCAATTCGCCTTGAGTCGCCAGCCTACGCCAAGGACTCAACGGGTGTATTATATAGAATGACGGAAATCTCCGAAGCCGACCTGAAAAAGAACATTACCTTCGTTGACAACTCTGAAACCCCGCAGAAAACCAAGGGCTATGACTCATCACAACACAATGACGGAAAAGGCACGAAGATAACGAACCTAACAAGCATCAGCAATGGCGTCCTGATGAAAGAATGCCCTCGCTGCACTTTGAGCAAGGACCAAAATGAATTCGGTGACGCGGGCCGCACAACAGACGAATACCGGGACCAGAGTTGGTGCAAGCCATGCAGACCCCTTGCAAGCCGACGCAAATAATCTCGGACAACCCAAGTGCCTACCTCCACCACGCCCTCGTCGCCTACAACTGCCTCTTTTCAGGTCCACAGATCGGATGCCGTAGCATGGCTCCGGACACTCTCCTCTGGCTCCGTGGATCTAGTCATTACCGATCCGCCATACGAGTCGCTTGAAAAGCATCGCGCTCAAGGAACAACCACGCGTCTCAAGAAGAGCAAAGCGTCTAGCAACGCTTGGTTTTCGGTTTTCCCTAATGCCCGACTGGAAGAGTTATTTGTCGAACTCTTTCGGGTGCTTTGTAACAACTCCCATTTATACATCTTCTGTGACCAAGAAACGGCCTTCCTCGCCAAACCCATCGGAGAACGAGTTGGCTTCAAATTCTGGAAACCCCTCGTTTGGGACAAACAGAAGATTGGCATGGGCTATCATTACCGGGCACGCTACGAGTTCATTCTGTTTTTCGAAAAGGGGCGTCGCAGATTAAACAGCCTAAGCATTCCAGACATTATTTCGGAGCCCAGGATTCGTGGCGGCTATCCGACAGAGAAACCTGTGGCTGTCTCAAAGATTCTTATCCGCCAGAGCTCAACCCCCCAAGAGCTCGTTGCTGATCCATTTACTGGCTCAGGAAGCGTAGGTGAGGCCGCCCTTGGACTCGGTCGTTTCTTCCGTGGATGCGATATATCTCCTGATGCCGTGAGCACCGCTCGCAGCCGACTGGCTCTCATCAGCAACTCTCAAAGCTCCTCCCAATAGGTTTTTTTCAATACTCAGGAAGCACGGGTAGCGACTGTCGCTGATTATACTTCTGTGAACCTTGTCCCCGTGGCCCCCATGCGCTCCAAGGCATCCTTGATCTCTTCGGAGACGATCAGCGCAATGTGCCAACCCCAAGTGCGGAATACCTTCGCGTCTCCTACCTTGGTGGGGTCAATTCTTATCCCGGAAACCGAAAAGTACGCGCCGACTTTCTCTGGCAAACCGTCTTTTTCGGTCCAGTACGTTACCTCCTTGGAGGCTTGATCATCAATGCACCTCACAATGCGGATGACGTTGACGAGGAAGTAAAGCTCCCGCTGTGTCTCCACCTCCACCGGGAAGAGCTGCACGTCGTTGGAAGCCACCCTGGCTAGAAACTCACCCACCCTCGAATGAACAACAGGAATAGCTCCAGCATCCGCAAGCGAGAAATCCAGAGGTTTGCCGGTCTGATACAGCGGAATGCGCATCGGGCCCTGTACGGTCGCAGGCTGGCCCTGCAAGAACACGGGTGACCCGAGTTCTTGCCCCTCGGCTCCGATGGGAGTCCCCAGTTCCCACCGGCCAGGAACGTAGACATCCTCGGATAGCTTGAAGTACCGCATGGACATAAGAATGCCTGGCTTCATCAAGTACGTGTAACCAGTTTGTTGAGAGAGGAGCCCTCAGTCTTGATCTGCTGCGCCAAACGCTCCAATGCCTTGGTCAGCGACGCCCGACATTGCTGCATGGTGCGACAGGTCCGTGTTGCTTCTCTCAAAGCCTCGAACACATGCTCATGGTACTCCTGTGGATGGGGGCCGACGTGGCCCCTAACGCGCACCTTGTTCGTTGGGTCGTTCAGCGACATGCCGGCCTGGTTGAAGATTTGCTCGAACTTGGGCGTCCATGGCCCCCCACTGTGAGTAGCCTCGGTCCACTTGTCCGTGGCGATGTGGTGCTCGGGCCCCTCCGCATCCACCGGCGTGGAAGCCGCTCCTCCCACGCTCTGTGCCGTCGCGGCCACCGCAGTGGGCGCCAGGGCGATGGTGATCGCATCCGCGGTCACAACCACCGACTCCACCTGCCCCACCTGCGTCAACCGGACTCCCGTCTGGGACGCGCCCACCACTGATGCCTGAGCCGAGCCTGGCAGCGTGGGCACCTTCGCCGAGAAGCTCGAGGCCGTCTGCCCAATGGCTGCCGTGAGCAGCAGCGCAAACGCCCGCGCCGCGTTGCGCCCCATCACCTTGCCGTACCTCTCTCCGGCCCCGATCAGCTGCGCGAACGTCGTGGCGCCGTCCGCTGTCTCGACCATCCGCCTCCAGCCCTGGATCAGCGTCCAGAAGGTGTCCACCCCCACGTAGCAGATGAAGGCGGCCGTCAGCACCGTCGCCAGCCCCTTCGTAAACACCGGCTCGGGTGCCAGCCACATCGCCGCATAGATTGCCATCGTCCACAGAATCGAAGCCTTGATCACCTCCGGATCGGCCATGTCCTGGAAGGCCTCCATCATCTCCGGCACCACCTCGTCCATCGCGAAGGACATGGCCAGGGCGTACCGAGCATCTCCCGTCAGCACCGGGCTGTTGAGCAACACCCGGCGACAGTCTCCGGGCTGTCCCCTGGCCTCGCAGTAGCGCAGGTAGGCTTGCGTTATCTCCACGTCCACCCGGGCCCATTGCGAAGCAGGTGGCTGTTCGTCCAAGGGAACGACTCCCTGGCGCTCGTTGTAGCCATACCAGCCGCTGCGTGGCGACACGCCGAACAGCTTCCGGGCAGCCAACTCCGGGTTGGCTGAAGGACTCACCAGCTGGGCATGCTTCCGCACTCCCTCCACGGCCTCCTCTTCCCCCAGCTCCACTCGGGTGGCCTCACCCCCATTAGGCTGGTGCGGTACAACCCGGCCATCTCCCGTATCCAGCCGGACCATCCGCGTGCTTCCACATGCGGTGCACATTACCAGCAGCAGAAATACCGTCATACTCAGCCGCAGGGCCACAACGCACTCTCCACAACGAGGAAGGCCTCAGCCTACGGCAACATCCCCCCTCGGAGGACGACGCGCCAGGTTTCACTCGCTCCCATCACCTTCCCCCCTCGACGTGGCCTCCAGGGCTGGAGCACCTGGCAGGCATTACACCACTGGGCTTCGCCTGATGCGGGACAGGTGCCCATGGCCCTCTTGGTCGAATCGCCGTAGCAGCTCGTCTCGGCCCTTCTTGCCGTGCTCCAGCAGGTAGGCCAGCTCCGCTGGCAGCAGCACTTTGACAGTAACGAGCCGCACCTCCCCGGCCGGCATACGGAAGCGCTGGGGCAGCGCGCTCGCCTCCATCCCCAGCAGCACCCCCACTCTGCCCTCCTGGGTGACGAGCGACGGGGGCATGCCCCTGCCGGAGACCTCCATGGACATCAAGCCCGTCTTCACCTTCTCGCGCACCCGCTCGTGCTCCGCCACCTCGTCCCCCACCCGCTCCAGCAGCAGCAGGGGCCAGCTTTTCTCCGCGTCCTCGAGGGGCTCGTCCGTCTCCAGGGCCAACTCCAAGCCGAAGCCCACGGACGGCTCCACGCGGTCCGCGAAGAAGTCCGAGAGACCATCCGTCACCAGCAGGGTACGCCCATCCGGGCGATGGATGATGCGCCAGACCTGGCGCCGCGCTGGCCACGCCCCTCCTACGACGATAGGGATGATGACCTCTTCGTCCAGCCGTCCCAGCGTGCGCCAGAAGGCTTCGCGGGCGGCGTTCGTCTGCTCCCTCAGGTTGATGAGCCTCTGGTTCCGCTCACGCTCCTCCGGGCTGATGGCGCTTGGGCCGGTGACCTCCTTGAACCTCAACCCCGTGACACCCGCGCGCTCCAGTGCCTCCTTGATGTCCTCGGATACGATGAGCGCCACCGTCCAGCCCCAGAGGCGGAACACCTTCGCCTCGCCCACCTTCGCGGGGTCGATGCGCATGTCGTAAACGGCCCGGTACTGGCCGACCTTGTCTGGCCTTCCATCCTCTGGCTTCCAGTACCTCACTTCAGCACAGGCCTGATCGTCGATACACCGAACAGTACGAGTGGCGACAAGGATCCGGTACTGCTCGGACTGGCCATCCACTTCCACCGGGACGAGCTGCACGTCATCCGGTGCGAGTTCCTCGAAGATGGAGGCGACCTTGACGCGGACAACGGGAATACCGAGACCCGCTAGCGTGAAATCGAGAGGCATTCCCTCCACCTGGAGGGTAATCCTCAACCTCTCGCTGATCTCGACGCACTGCCCCTCGGTGAACTGCCAGGGATCCACTTCCTGGCCGGTTTCACCAACAGGAGAGAGGAGGTGCCAACGCCCAGGGATGTAAACGTCGTCGGATAGATCGAAGTACCGCTGTGACATGCATGGGCCTCCTGATCTCGAATTGGAAGTGTCTGTCCCCTCAGCGCTCCTCTCCAGGGCCCGAGGTAGGCACAGTCTTCTGAGGAAGCTCCAGGGCGGGCGCATAGCACTTGCCTTTGAGGAGCACATAGCCGTTCTCCACACAGTCATCCGCCGTCATCCCGGTCTGCACCACCCAGCAGCCTCCATTGATGACCACCTGCGTACGCCCTGGACACTGGCCCCTCTTGTTGGGCCGCGTCTGTCCTGGGCGAAGTTCGGGAGGCGGCTCCTGGGCAATGGGCTGCTGCTCCGAGGCAGGCACCGCGGAGTCTTCAATCTCGGCGGGCGCGCTGTCCCCCACGGCAGCGGAGCCGGCATCTGGAACCTGGGCCGCCACCTCCCCCGGCCGCTTCGCCAGCACATCCCCCAGTGAAACAGGCACGGGCCACGGCTCGTGCCATAGCACCGCCGCCATCACCGCGACCACCGCTCCTCCCAGGGCGAGCCAGGGTCTCCAGCCGCGCTGCTGCATCCCAAAGCTTGCCGGGTGCTCCGCTACGCTCGCGGAAGCCGGAACAACAGGTGGCACCTCACCGGCCGCTGACACCGCGGCGGGCCGGGGCTCCTCCTCGAGTCGCTCCACCTCGGCCTCCAGCGCCTCGGCCAGCTCCGCCGCGCTGCCTCGCTTCTCGGGAACATCCGAGAGCAGCCGGAGGATCCTCTCGCGCAGCATGGGCCGCACCCGGGCGTTGCGCTCCAGCCGCAGTCTCGGATCAGGGCTCCACACGTGCCAGCCACCCTGCTCATCCTCCTGCGCATCCATGGGCGGCGGGTACTCACCCATCACCAGCCGGTAGCCCGTCACGCCCAGGGCGAACAGGTCATCCGCGGGCGTGGGCGCGTAGTAGCCGTCGGGCTCGCGGGCGCAGCGGATGTGGAACAGGCCCGCTTGCGCGGACTGGTAAGCGGGAGAGCCGGGGGCCAGGGCCCTCCACGTCAACCTGCCGGCCCCCTGAAAGTGGCCCGAGCCCAAGTCCATGAGCATCGCCCGCTGGTCGGACAGCCGGACCAACACGTTGCCGCCTTTCACATCCCGGTGCACGGCGCCCGTGGCATGCAGCGCCTCCAACGCCCGCGCGAGGTGAGCCAGCACCTGGCACACCTGCCGGTGCGAGGGGGCATACCGCTCGCCCCACTCATATAAGGAAGGGCCCTCCACCCACTCCATGACGATCCACGGCTGCACCACGTCTGGAGCATGGCGCAGCTCCCCGTGGCCCAGCAGGCGGGGAATGCTGGGGTGGCTCACCCGCGAGAGCAGCTCCGCCTCACGCCTGAAGCGCGCGTCCCCCGGGTACCGGGCAAGCTTGAGCGCTACCGGGCCTTCATGCTCCCGGCCCACGCGCACGGCCCGGTAGACAGCACCGTAGGTGCCCTGGCCCTGCCACGCCTCCACACGCCACTCCCCTATCTGGCTACCAGCGGGAAGACGAAACGAGGGCTCTTCGGGTATGCGCGCCATGAGTAGGGCGGAGAATAGCTGACCCCACGGGTCGCGTCCCAGTCAGCCCTCGAGGCGCAGGTGTCTCCCGCGCCTACGCCACGGGCTCGGCTTCGATGCCCAGCGCCTCGTGCGCGAAGCGGAACATGCGCTCCTGCAGCTCCGCCAGCGCCTCACGGGGGTGACGCCCGGAGCGGTCCGCCGCGTCCTCGAGCTTCTCCTTGCAGCGCAGGTCCACGCAGAGGCTCACTCCCACGCGGCGATGGTTGTTCACGTCCGTGGTGAGCAGCCCCACCTCGGAAGAGGAGCCGTAGCTATGGCACCAATCACAGATGCGCGAGGTGCGCGCGCCGCCATCCGGCGAGTCCCGGCGGAAGATGAGGCCAATGGGCTTGCGGCTGCCCGGCGCCGTGAAGACCAGGTACACCCGCGCCCCGGACGTCTCCGTCCAGGCCAGGTAGTCCCGCATGAAGAGCGGGAAGGTAATGCCTGCGGGCATCTCGATGACGCGGCGGTCGCGCGGGCGGAAGGACTCGATGAGGTCCCGGTCAGTTTCGAGACGAAACACAGCGACTCCTTAAGAGGACACCTGCTCCTAACAACCGGGCCGGCACGGATCCTCCCATGCCGAGCCGGCAGCCGTGCTCATGCGCGGCCGCCACCTGCCCCGGCGGGCGGGCTACTGCACGCCGTCGAACGTCGCCACGCTGTCGTTGGTGAGCCCCGACGCGTTCGCCTCGTCCGTGTCCACGTGCATGTCCAGGGCGAACTGATCGCTCACCCGGACAATCACGTCGCCAAAAACAGTCTCGCGCTCGCCGTCCACGCGCACGCGGATGGTGCCCTTGTCCTGCACGCCGAAGCGCTTGGCGTCCTCGGTGTGCATGTGCACGTGGCGGTGCGCCAGGATGACGCCGTGCTCGATGGCCACCGAGCCCTTGGGACCGCGCAGCGTCAGCCCCGGGGTGCCCTCGAGCTTGCCCGACTCGCGCAGCGGCGGGTTCACCCCCAGGTGAATCGCGTCCGTGCGGGCCACCTCCACCTGCGTCTCCTTGCGCAGCGGGTTGATGATGGCCACCCGCTCGATGGCGCCCTTGGGCCCCACCAGGTCCACCGTCTCGCGGCACACGAACTGCCCCGGCTGTGACACCGCGCGCCGCTCGGTCAGCTCGTAGCCCTCGCCGAACAGCGCATCGCAGTGCGCCCGGCTCAGGTGCACGTGGCGCACGCTGACGCCCACCGGAATGGCGTGGCCTGTCACCCGCTGCCGCGCCGCCGTGGGGCCCGCCGTCACGCGCACCACCTCGCGGGCGATCATCCGCTCCTCGTCGGTGGCCACCACCAGCACCTTCGTGGGCGCCCGCGGCGAGGAGATGTCCACCACGCCGCCCGAGCCCCGCGCGTCCGCGTGCTGGTTCTTCTCCGAGTCCACCACCACGCCCATGTACACGAGCGAGTCACACACCGCCGAGCGCACCTTCACGCTGTTCTCGCCAATGCCGCCCGTGAACACGATGGCGTCCGCCCCGCCCAGCACCGCCGCGTACGCGCCGATGTACTTGCGGATGCGGTGGACGAACACCTCGATGGCCAGCCGCGCCCGGTTGTTGCCGCCCGCCGCCGCCTGTTCAATATCCCGGAAGTCCGCCGACACCCCCGAGATGCCCGCCAGGCCCGACTTGCGGTTGAGCACCTCGTCCACCGCGTCCGGCGTCATGCCCTGGCGCCCCAGCACGATGGACAGCGCCGGATCCACGTCTCCCGAGCGCGTGCCCATCACCAGGCCCTCCAGCGGCGTCATGCCCATGGAGGTGTCCACCGAGCGGCCTCCATCGATGGCGCACACCGACGCGCCGCCGCCCAGGTGGCAGGTGATGAGCTTGAGCCGCGACAGGTCCGTCTTGAGGAACTCCGAGGCGCTGGCCGCCATGAACTGGTGGCTCGGGCCATGGAAGCCGTAGCGGCGCACGCCGCGCTCCAGGTACAGCTCATATGGCACCGCGTAGATGAACGAGTGCGGCGGCAGCTCCCCGTGAAACGCGGTGTCGAACACCGCCACGTGGGAGGCCTTGGGCAGCGCCGCCTCCGCCGCCTCGATGCCCGCCAGGTTCGCCGGGTTGTGAATGGGGGCGAACTGCGCGCACTTGGCGATGATGTCCTTCACCTCGGGGGTGATGACGCACGGGCGCACCAGCTTCTCGCCTCCGTGCACCACCCGGTGCCCCACCGCGCGCAGCTCGCTCACGTCCTTGAGCGCCCCGCCAGGCCCCGTCAGCTGCGCCAGCACCGCGTCCAGGCCCGCGCGCGTGTTGGGCGCCGACAGCTCCGCCTGGGAGCGCGTCGCGCCCACCCGCCACTTGTGGACCGCATGGGCCGAGCCCACCCGCTCCACGACGCCGCCCGCGAGGATCTCCTCGGTGTCCATCTGGTACAGCTGGTACTTGATCGACGTGCTGCCGACATTGATGACGAGGACTTTCATGGCCCCTGAATACTGCCGGGTCCGCCCTCGCGCCGGAGCGCAAAAATAAAAAGCGCGGAAGGAGCGGCCCCTCCTTCCGCGCTTCAGTCCCCCCCTGAGCAGCGTGCACCGCTCTAAAGGAAAGGGCGGCACGTGGCCCTCTCAATGCGCATAGCGTGCCAGGCAGGTGGGCGGGCTTAACCGTTGAAAACAGGCCCTTTCACTCCCCCGCCCCCCGGGGCTGCGTTCGGGTTGGACGCAGCCGCGTCCGGGTTGAACGCAGCCGGCACGCACCCTCCGGGCCTACACATGCCTACCTGGGCTCTGGCTGGAGCAGGAAGATGCGGTCCAGGCGGGCACTGCCGCGCGCCTCGGGGGAGTCCAGGTCGTAGTCGAAGTTGTACATGGCCTGGATGCGCAGCCCCGCCGAGCGGAACAGGCGCCGGGCCTGAGCCAGCGCATAGGTGCGGAAGAACCACTCCGTCTCGATGAGCAGGTCCTTGTCCGGCCCGGTGATGCGCAGGCGGTTGCGCATGGCGGAGCGGCGGCGGCGGCGGTCGGGCAGTCCCTCGCGGGTGTTACAGACGACGGTGTCGGGGCCCACGTGGCCCACCCAGCGCTCGCGCTCGACGACGGCGCGGGCGTAGT
Source organism: Myxococcaceae bacterium (assembly GCA_035296065.1). GTDB lineage: Bacteria > Myxococcota > Myxococcia > Myxococcales > Myxococcaceae > DATHBR01. Next base: position 84,757 of record DATHBR010000061.1, read on the forward strand.
CGGTGAGGTGGAAGCCGAGCACATACAGGCCGTTGGGCCTGAGCAGCCGCCGGGTGCTCTCCAGGTGAGCGCGGGCGGCGGCCTCGCTGTCCAGGTAGCGGAAGGTGGAGACGAGGTTGAAGGCCAGGTCCACGCGGCCCTCGAGCTCGGGCACGGCGAAGGACTCCATGCGTGATTGGAAGAGCCGGACGCGGCGGCGCCACGAGGGCTTCAGGCGGCGGCGCGCGTAGTCGAGCATGGGCTGGGAGATGTCGTAGCCCACCACGTCCAGGCCCCGGCGAGCCGCCTCGGCGCACAGCCTGCCGGCGCCACAGGCGGGCTCGAGCCACAGCGAGCCGCGGGTGCCATGGCGCTCGTTCACCTCGAGCAGGAAGTCCATCTCCTTCTCGGTGTCGGTGCCGAAGATGGCTTCGTAATACTCGGGGTGATCGTACCAGTCGGAGCGTCGTTCCATGGGGGCCCGTCTCGGGGCGGCGCATCCTCCAGTTCCACGCGTGGAAAGCCAAGTGCGTTGCGACGCGAGCCCGGTGCTCATTAGATACCGGCCCTGTGCTGATTCGAGGTGTGCGTGAGCGACGTGGCCGTGCGGCGTATCGTGGCAGTGCTGACGTGTGTGCTCGGCGCGGGAGCGGGCGCGGGGGAGGTGCAGCCGCCCCAGGAAGGTGCCGCGCTCTCCGGCATCGTCCAGGCGGCCCATGAGGCGGGGAAGTTCGATGGCGTCATGCTCGTGGCCCGGGGTGAGCAGGTGCTCTACGAGGGCGCCGTGGGCCTGGCCGATCGCGAGCAGGCCCGCCGCCACACGGTGGAGGCGCCGTTCCGATGGGCCTCGGTGACGAAGCAGGTGACCGCGCTGCTCGTCATGCAGGAGGTCGAGGCGGGGCGGCTGTCGCTCCAGGGGACGATTCGCCAGTACCTGCCCGCTTTCCGTGGGCCCTCGGGTGATCGCGTGACGCTCCAGCAGTTGCTGCAGCACACCGCGGGGCTGCCCAACCCTACGGATACGCCCGCGGGAGCCGACGGCATGCCGGCCTTCTACAAGAGCACTGGCGCCAGCGCGGGAGACAGCCTCGCCGCCGCCACCGGGCTGTGCAGCGGCGCTCCGAAGCGGGAGCCTGGAAAGTCCTTCGAGTACAACAACTGCGACTTCTTCGTGCTGGGAGCCATCCTCGAGAAGGTGACGGGCAAGCCCTACGCACAGCTGGTGCGCGAGCGGCTCTCACGTCCGCTCGGCACGAGCTCACTGAGCCTGTTCACCGCGAAGACGTCGAAGACGCTCTCGGGGGTGGTGGGGTACACGGGCCCGAAGGCGCGCGAGCCTCAGATCAACATGGCGACGTACGGCCCCTCGGGCTCGCTCTACGGCACCGTGCGGGACTTGTGGAAGCTGGACCGGGCGCTCATGTCCTATCAGCTGCTCTCCAAGGCCAGCTCGGAGACCATGTGGAAGGGAGAGCCGTCCCTGGGCTACGTGGCCCTGGGCGCCTGGGCCTACCCGGCCAACTTGAAGGGCTGCGAGGGGCCGGTGGCGGTCGTCGAGCGCCAGGGCCACATCGGAGGCATCCGGGTGCTGAACCTGTTCGTCCCGAGCAAGCAGGTCGCGCTCATCGCCATGTCGAACCACGAGAGCACCGACTACGGCGCGGTGTGGAGCGGCAAGGGGCTGACCTACGACGTGCTGCGCGCGACGCTGTGCCCCTGATGTGTCTCGCTGTCGCCAGGGCCCTGCTAGCGTCTGGGGCTTCGCGCTTTGGAGGAAGCAGCGCTCTTGCGGGGAGCTGCCCCGGGACTGCGACAGCGGGCAATCTCTTGCGCCCCAGACCGAGGACGATCGAGGCGGAGCCGTCTAGCGCTCGGCTCGCTCCTTCAGGAGCCGGCGCGCCAGGCGCAGCAGATCCGACTCGGTGATGATGCCGACCAGCGCTCCCTGCCCATCCACCACCGGCAGACACCCGAAGCGCTTGTCCAACAGCCGATCGATGACCTCCAGCGCGGACGACTGAGGCGTCGTCATCTCCACGTCCCGGGCCATCACGTCCTTCACCGTGACGGGCTGCGAGGCCTTCCCGGAGGCCTGCCGGGCAAGCGCCCGGATGAGGTCACGGTGGCTCACCAGCCCCACGAGCTTGCCGCCCTCCACCACGGGCACGTGGCGGATGTGGTTCTGCTTCAACAGGTCATCCACGTCGATCAGCGCCGCATCCGCCTTCAGCGTGACGACGTCGCGGGTCATCAGTTCCTCGACCGTGATCATCTGGCATCTCCTCGGCCCTCGGGCCTCGCACCAACGGTGTACTCCACTCAGGACGGCTGCACCTTCTCGCGGACGGACGCCTCACCGCTCCCCTCCCCCCTCGCCGCGGAAAACCTCAGTGCTCCGTCACCCGTGACAGGGCCAGCATCACCAGCAGCCCCACCAGCAGCGCCACCAGGTTGCGGCCTCGCCGGTCCTGCCCGTGGCGGTTGACGTGAGGCAGCAGGTCCGACACGGCGATGTAGAGGAACGTGCCCGCCGAGAACGCCAGCGCCCAGGGCGAGAACTTCTCGAAGCGCAGCACCGCGTCGAAGCCGAAGTAGAGCACCGCGCCCACCGGCACCATCAGGCCATAGAAGACCGAGTACGAGAGGATGACCGAGGTAGGGCGGCCCTCCGCCTTGAGGATGGAGGCCAGCGACAGCGACGAGGGGATCTTGTGCGAGGTGATGGCGATGAAGGCCATCATCCCCACGCCCTCCTTCACCGAGGAGCCCAGGGCGATGCCGTCGAACAGCGTGTGCACCGCCAGGCCCACGAACGCGGTGAGCCCCAGCCCGTGGCTCGCGTGCTCCTTGCAGTCCAGCGGCTCCTCGCAGGTGTGCGAGAGGAAGAAGCGCTCCAGCACCAGCAGGAACACGAAGCCCGCCGGCACCAGCGTGAAGGCCCGGTAGCCGCCGTCGTGGTACGCCTCGGGCAGCATGTGGAAGAAGGCCGCGCCCAGCATCACCCCGGCGGCGAAGGCCAGGAACGTCACCAGTCGCGTGGGCCGCTGGGTGGCCACCACCACCAGCGCTCCAGCGACGGCTCCCAGGACGATGATGAGAGAATAAGCCGCTACCGCGGCCACGACCGGCGACATGGGGCGCGGACCCTACATCAGTTGGCGCAGGCGCAACACTTCCCTTGTCCCGAAGCGTTCACCGATAGCGCCGCACCACCACCACGGCGATGCGCCCAGGTTTTACCTCCACCTGACGTGAGGTGACCTGGCCGCCGTACTGCACCTCCACGGTGTGGGTGCCGCTGGGCACCCGGAAGCGCGAGAGCTGGAACTCGGCGGGCAGTGAGAGCCACGAGCGCAGGTCCGGCGCGTTCGCCACGTTGAGCAGCAAGAACGTGAGGTAGCCCACCTCCTCGTTCTTGGTGAGCGCCCCCGCCCCCGCCGCCACTCCCGCCTTCACCACCGCGCTGGCGAGCTGTTTGGCCAGCATCCGGCCAATGCGGTCATCCAGGTGCACCCGGGCCACCTGCGCCAGCGACGTCACCGTCACCGCGCCCTGCGTGGCCTGCCCCACGCGCACCTGCGCCAGCGGCGGGTAGCCCCGGTCCCGGTACACGGGCACCTCGATGAGCTCCACCGCGTCGGGCCGGTAGCGGCGGGAGTGGGACTCCTTCTCTGGCGAGAACCCCGCCTCGACGACGACCACCACCTGCCCCTCGTCCGGGCCGAGCGGCTCATGGGGCACTCCCGGGAAGCGCTGGAGCAGTTGGGCGTAGGCCTCGTGCCTGCCCGTGCGCTTCGCCAGGCGCAGCAGCGGCTCGGCCAGCGGGCCCAGGTTGGGCGACAGCTCCAGCGCCTTCGTGTAGTCGATGTACGCCGAGTCCCACTCGCGCTGGTCCTCGTACAGCACCCCGCCGATGTAGCGCGCGATGGCGAGCTGCTCGTACGGCTTCTTCTCATCGACGACCATCTTCTCCAGCCGCTCGTTGACGCGGCGGACCTCGACGAGCGCGTCCTCGTCCTGGCCCAGCTGCGCGTAGTTGAGCGCCTGGAGCACCGAGATCATCAGCTTCTCGAAGTCCTCCCCGCGGTAGGCCCGCTGCCGCTCGTTGCTCAAGAGCGCCCCGGCCTCCTCGCTGATGGAGATGGCGTCCAGCTCCTGCGACAGGCGGTCCGCCTCCGCCAGCACGCGGATGCTGTCCTGCCACTGCCCGGCCGCGTGCAGCACCATGCCCTTGTCCAGCAGCACCAGCAGAGCGTCCTTGGGGTGCTGCTGCCGCTCCATGGCCGTCAGCTCGGCCAGGGCGTAGGGGTAGTTCTCCGTCTCGTACGCCGCGCGCACGTGCTGGGTGCGCGCCACGTAGTCACTGGCACATCCGGCCAGCACCACCGGACCCAGCAGTACGAGCAGTGCCCAGGCCCGGGGGCGGTGGCGGCGGCTGCTCTGGCGGCGCGAGCGGTCCACGGCGGGGCCTCAGCGGCGCATCACCAGCCGACGGAGCGCTTCTCGAACTTCTTGCGGATCTGCTTCTCGTCCGTCCACTCGATGAGGCCGTTGCGCACGTTGTTCAGCTTCGCCGTCATCTTGTAATAGACGAGCTTGTCGTTGCCGACCTCCTGGATGATGGAGGCCAGGTCTCCGGTCATGATGAAGTCCACGGACACCTGCTGCCCCGGTCCCTTGGCGGCGTTGGGGTCCACGTAGCCGGACTGCTGGTACTCGTACTCCTCGGCGATGTCCTGGCGCGCCTGCTGGTCCACCAGCGCGAAGCGGCCCGTCTGCGCCAGCGCCGTCTGGATCTTGTCTCCCAGCGAGCGCATGTCGATGTGCTCCGAGGTGCTGTTCTTCAGCTTGCCCACCAGCACGATGGGCAGCGGCTGCCCACCGGCCGCCTGGGAGAAGCGCGGCGAGTTGGCCAGCGACTCGGCCATCTTCTTGGCGATGAGCTGCAGATCGTTCTCGTTGAAGCGATCCGACAGCATCTCGATGGTGTTCGGATCCTCATAGGTGCCGCGCGTATAGGCGCGCGGACCGTGCACACACGCGCTGAGCGTGGCGGCGAGGCAGGCGGCGACGATGAGGCGGGAGTTCATGGGGTGGTCTCCTAGTTCCATTCGCATTCGAAGCGGCTGCCCTCGAAGCGCCACTTGTAGGCAAGCACCGCGTCCTGGCGGTAACCGGCCGCCAGGCGGCAGACGCTCTGCAGGGACGAGCGCGGGTAGTTGAAGGTGTAGACCTGGGCCTTGTCGCGCTCCTGCGCGGTGAGCTCCGAGGGGTGCGTAAGCGTGGGTTTGGTGCTGGTGGCCACCATCACCCGGTGCGCGCCGTACGTCTTGAGCGCCAGGTAGCCCGGCAGCTGAATGCGCCGCACCGTCCGGGCCCGGAGGATGTCGCTGCGGTCCACCGTCGTCTCATGCGCGTTCTGGTTGCGCAGCAGGTCCGGCAGGTTGAGGCTCAGCACGCGCGTGAGGTCCCCGTCCTCCACGAAGAAGTACAGGTAGGCGTCGCGCGCGGCGCGGCTCTCGCCGGTGAAGTCCAGCGTCACCAGCAGCGTCAGCTGGCGGTTGGGCGGCAGCGAGTGCAGCGAGATGGCCGACAGCACCTCGGGGCTCACTCCGGACTGCTTCAGGCGGATGAGCCCGTCGGCGCTGGCATCACACGCGCAGCGGCGCTCCTCGAGCATCTTCACCAGCTGCGCGGGCGTGAAGCCGGCCTTGGACAGCTTGGCCACCTCCTCGTCCGTGAGCGGCAGCTGCTCCGAGCGCTCGTACACGCGCGGGAACTGGTTCGAGTTCCACTCGATGAGGTTGATCGTCTGCACCTCGCCGGTGGGGAACGGGAGGGTGGGCGTGGCCGCCAGGGTGGCGATGAGAGCGTAGGCGAGCATGGCGCTAGAACCTGTAGCCGAGGCTCATGAAGAGCCGGTGAGTGACGCTGTCCCCGTCGATCTCCACCGGCAGGGGAATGTCCGGCGCGTACGCCAGACCCAGGATGATGTTGTCGTCGTTGCCCAGCATCAGGTCCGCTCCCACCTGCGGCGACAGGCCGAAGCGCAGGCCCACCTCGGGAATGACGATGGCGCCCGCCTTGAGGCCCAGGTGCAGGCTCACCGGGTAGCCGTAGGTGCGGAAGCGCGGGCCCACCAACAGGTTCAACCGGCCCCCGTCCATCACATAGGCGCCGCTGAAGTCCAGCTGGTACCAGTCATCTCCCCACAGCGAGGCGGTCAGCCCCAGGAAGAGGGGCGGGCCCTCGGGTGCGCCCTCGGGCGGGGACTCCTGGTTGACGGCGGCGCCCCAGTTGAACTCCAGCGAGAAGTGGCCACCGCCTGGATCCCGGTAGCCTCCCTTGCCGTACTCGGACCCCTCGGGCCCATCAGTGCGGCCGGCCGGCTGGGCCAGGGCTGGCAACGGCATGGCGGCCAGCAGCGCGACGGCTCCCAACACTCGGATATGGCGCTTCATCACGGCGGACTCCAGCGACGAAGGTAGGACAGCACTCCCAGGGACGGGCGCGCCGGGCACTTATTCAATAGTCCGGCCCGGCGCTCATGCCCGGGGAGGCGGTAGCACCGGCGTGACAGCAGGCTGCTCGCCCGGTCCCCCCACCTGCCGTGTCGTGCTGCGAACGGTGGGCAGCCACTCCGAGTGAGTCCGCAGGAAGACGACGAGCCGCTCGCGCACCAGGCACCGCAGGTCGAACAGCTTGCCCGGCTCGGTGGAGCTCACCAGCACCCGCACGGACAGCGTCTTCTCGAGCACGTCGATCACCATCACGTTCTGCACCTTACCGTCCCATAGCGCCTTGCCTTCGTTCTCCAGCAGGCGCTTGAGCTCGGTGCGCAGCACGTCGACGTCCGTCGAGTAGTCCACCTGCAGCACCACCTGCCCCATCAGATGCGGACCCGCGCGGCTCCAGTTCTGGAACGGCTTGTCCAGGAACTGGGTGATGGGGATGACCAGCCGGCGCTCGTCCCACACCTTGATCACCACATAAGTGAGGGTGATCTCCTCTACGGTGCCGAACTCGTTCTCCACCACCACCGTGTCGCCCATGCGGATGGGCTGGGTGATGGACAGCTGAATGCCCGCCAGCAGCGTGGAGATGGACTTCTGCGCCGCCAGGCCGATGACGAGGCCCGCCAGGCCCGCCGAGGCCAGCAGCGACACGCCCACGTTGCGCACCACCTCGAACTGCATGAGCAGCAGCGCCGCGGCGATGATGTAGGTGGCCACCTCGAACACGTGCCGCAGCACCGCCAGCTGTGTGCCCAGGCTGCGAATGCGCTTGGCGTCCTCCGTGGAGCTGGACACCTTGTCGTGCACATAGCTGGCCGACACCTTCAGGAAGCGCAGCAGGAACCACGCCACCGAGATGATCAGCAGCGAGTAGCACACCCGATCAATCACCCGCTGGAACGGCCGGGACAGCTGCAGCAGCGCGGTGCCCACCGCCACCAGGGTCGCGTAGTACGGCAGCCGCAGCGGGCCCCTGCCGGCCCCCACCAGCGAGTCATCCCAGGACACCTTCGTCCACTTCGCCAGCCGCAGCGCGAACGCCAGCGACGCCCGCTCCAGCAGCACCGCCAGCAACCACCCCAACCCCAGCACCACCAGCAGCCCCAGCCACTGCCACGGCTCCAGCCCCAGCACCGGGCTGGCGAAGAAGATGGGCGGCAGCGTCTCGGCCAGCAGCGGACCGTACGCTGCGAACAGCCGGTCCACGTCCTTCACCGTCGCCTCACTGAAGACCCACACCAGCCCACCGTCGTCCGTCACCACGCGCTGGACGCGGATGGGCACCGCGGCGCCCTCCAGGGCAATGGTGCCCAGCGGCTGGGAGCGCTTGTCGGCCCCCTCTCCCTCGGGCGCCTTGCTCAGCGTGGACAGGTCCACCAGCAGCTTGCGGTCCAGCACGAACTTCAGCCGCCGGGCCAGCTGCGGCCCCCGCTCGGGCTGCTCGGAGCGGGGCAGGAAGTCCAGGTCCAGGTAGTGCGCCGCCCGCGCGTAGTTGCCCGAATGTGAAGCTTCCAGGAAACCCTGTACCGTGGAATGCGGGGTCTGCCGGTCTACGGTAGGTGGAGGTGACCCCAGACCCGCGTTGAGGGCCCAGGCCGGGAGGCTGGCGAGGGCAAGCACGCAAACGGCCGGGAAGGCTCGGAACATGGCGCTTTCCTTACTCCTTCACCGCCCGTCAGGCCGCAATCTTCGTGGAACGGGGGCCCACACGGACCGTGCGCCCGTGGACACCCAGGCCCACGAGCAACCGGGCGGGCGGAAAGCCGTGGTGCCCCCTTGGGGGGATAAGTTAGAACGGGACTCCAAGGGAAGGTCGCCGTGCAAGAGAAGCGAAAAATCCTCCTCATCGACGACAGCGAGATCACTCTCGCCATGGAGAAGGCTGTCCTCGAGGCCCGGGGCTATGAAGTCGTCGCCACCTCCACGTTGATGGAGTTCGAGAAGACGCTGCGCACCTGGCGGCCGGATCTCATCCTCACCGACATTCACATGCCCGAGGCCAAGGGCACTGACATCTGCCGGACTCTGAAGAACGAGTACGGCACTCAGGACATCCCCATCATCCTGTTCTCCAGCCTGCCGGACGACGAGCTGTCCAAGCTGGCCGAGCAGGTGGGGGCCGATGGCTCGCTGTCCAAGGTGAATGGGCTGGAGGCCATGGGCGAGAAGATCGACGAGCTGGTGCAGAGCATCCTCTGGTGATGCGACGGCTCGCGCTGCTGCTCCTGCTGGTGTGGGCCGGGTGCAAGCGCTCGCCCGAGCCAGGCTCTGCCGCGCCAGCGGCTCCCGCGGCGGCAGCCACGGACAGCTCGGGCGCGGTGCTGATGTTCTCGGCGGACACGCGGGGCTACCTGGGCCCGTGTGGCTGCAGCGAGAACATGCGCGGCGGCATTGCCCGGGCGGCCTCGCAGGTGATGGAGCCTCGCAAGGGCCCGCTGCCCGTCCTCTATATCGATGGGGGCGACAGCCTCTTCGGGCAGATGACGTTCACCCCGGCGCAGGTGCCTCAGGAGGAGCTCAAGGCGAAGGCGCTCGCCGAGGCCATGAAGCGCATGGGCCTGGCGGTGCGCGCCACCGGCGAGAAGGATGACGCGCGCGGTGTGGCCTTCCGCCAGAGCCTGGGCCTGCCGGAGCTGGCTCCGGGAGGAGTGAAGCTGCTTCAGGCCGGGCCTCGCCAGGTGGGCGTGGTGTCGGCCAAGGACGCGCAGCAGGTGGCGCAGGGCAGCGCGCAGGCCCGCTCGCAGGGCGCGGACTTCGTGGTGGTGCTCTTCCACGGCACCGTGAGTGAGGCGCAGGGCGCGGTGGCCCAGCCCAGGCTCGAGGCGGACCTGGTGCTCGCCACTCACACGGAGACGGAGTTCAGCGGCGAGGAGAACACGCTGGTGCGCGGCGAGGTGCCCGTGGTGGGGCTGCAGAGCAAGGGCCGCTCGCTGCTGCGGGTGGACCTGAGCTACGCGCCGCAGAAGGGCCGCTTCACCCCGGTGAAGACGCAGAGCGACACCGAGCGCGAGGCCGCCGCGCTGGAAGAGCGCATGGGGCTCATCAACAAGGAGATCAACCTTCCGGGCATCGATTCCCAGCTGCAGAAGCTCAAGCAGGCCAAGCTGGAGGAACTGGTGGCGCGCAAGCAGAAGCTGCTCACCGAGCCGGTGGCCGCCACCGCGGGCACCAACAGCTTCTCGCTGCGCTTCCTGCCGCTGGAGTCCAGCCTGGCCGGGCACCCCGAGGTGGCCTCGGTGGTGACGACCTATGACCGCGAGGTGGGGCAGCTGAACCTCGCCTGGGCCAAGGAGCACGGCCAGGACTGCCCCGCCCCGGCCAAGGGCAATGCCGCTTTCGTGGGTAACCAGTCCTGCCAGGAGTGCCATAAGGAGTCCTTCCCCGTCTGGGAGAAGTCCAAGCACAGCCACGCCTGGGAGACGCTGGAGGATGCGGGCAAGCAGTTTCACCTCAACTGCGTGGGCTGCCACGTCACCGGCTACGAGCAGCCCGGCGGCGTGTGCCGGCTGGACAAGGTGGCGGGCCGCGAGGACGTGGGCTGCGAGAGTTGCCACGGCCCGGGCTCGCTGCACGCCGAAGAGCCCAGCACCGAGAACATCGTCGCCAAGCCGGGTGAGGCGCTGTGCGTCACCTGCCACAACCCCGAGAACTCGCCCCACTTCGACTTCGCCACCTACCTGCCCAAGGTGCTGGGCCCCGGCCACGGCCAGCCCGTGGCGGCCACGCCCGACGCCAAGAAGTAGGCGGAATTCCCCGCTCGGGGTGCTGGTTTCGTGGCAGCAGTGCCTGCAGGGCAAGCGGCCCGCCGAGCCGCTTGTTTGACCGTCAAGAAAAATCGCGAATACTTCGGCCTCCTTTCGCTTCACGGCTCACGCCTTCAGGGTTCCCATGTCGTCTCTCTGCCTGATGCTGGTTGCCCTCGCGTCGGTCCCCTCCGCTCAGGAGGCGCTGCCGATGCCGCCTCCCCCGGCGGGCATGCGCATGCTCGACGCCGAGGACAAGAAGCTGCTGGTGGGCAGCGCCGCCGAGGCGGACGAAGCCGCCGCTCCCGAGGAGGCCAACGAGGAGGTGGAGGCCGAGTCCGCGGAGCTGGAGGAGTTGCGCGCGCTGGAGGGCGCCACGATGGATCCGGCCGCCCGGCCCAACGCCGAGGTGCTGCAGTCACTGCGGCGCCTGGGGGTGGCCAACCCGCTGCGCCTGCGCATGCTGGACGTGCTGGAGGAGCCCACCCTTCGCGAGGATGACACCCCGCCGGAGCTGCCCCTCATCACGGACCTCACCAACCTGGACATGGGCCCCATCCAGGAGCGCTACGACATCCCGGTGGATATGCAGCCGCTGGTGGCCCAGTACATCCAGTTCTTCCAGGGCCCGGGGCGCAAGTGGTTCCGCAAGTGGGTGAACCGCTCCACGCGGTACATGCCGGTGATGCAGCCCATCCTCGAGGAGAAGGGGCTGCCGCGGGACACCATCTACCTGGCGATGATCGAGAGCGGCTTCTCGGCGCACGCCTACTCGTGGGCGCACGCGGCGGGGCCGTGGCAGTTCATCCCCAGCACGGGCCGCGAGTACGGGCTGCGCCAGGACTTCTGGGTGGACGAGCGGAGAGATCCGGTGAAGGCCACCCACGCGGCGGCCAACTACCTCAAGCAGCTGTACAAGGAGCTGGGCCACTGGCACCTGGCGTGGGCCGGCTACAACACCGGCGGAGGGCGCGTGCGGCGCATGGTGGAGCGCCACGGCACCACCAACTTCTGGGAGCTCATCGAGCAGAAGGGCTTCGTCAAGGAGACGCAGCACTACGTGCCCAAGCTCATCGCCGCGGCGCTGATCGCCAAGCACCCGGCCGCCTTCGGCTTCCGGGACGACGAGTTCGAGTACGAGGAGCCGCTCGTCTATGACGAGGTGAAGCTGGTGGACGCCACGGACCTGGACGTCATCGCCCGCGCGGCGGGGGTGAGCGTCAAGGACGTGAACGACTTGAACCCGGAGCTCAAGCGCTGGTGCACGCCGCCGGCGAGCGAGAAGTCGCCGTACACGCTGCGGCTGCCCAGGGGCTCGGGCGAGCTGTTCGCGCAGAACTTCAAGAAGCTGTCGCCCAATGAGCGCATCACCTTCCGCATTCACAAGGTGAAGCGCGGTGACACGCTGTCGCAGATCGCCCGCGCGTACGGCACGGCGGCCGAGGCCATTCTGGACTTCAACCGCCTGAAGAGCGCGCGCTCGCTGCGCATCAACGCGGAGCTGGCCATCCCCGTGCCCGCCGGCAAGGGCGCCGCCAAGGTGCTGGAGCACCGCGTGGCCCAGGCCCGCCGCAGCGGCGTCACGGCCACGCGCCCCGAGGACGAGGTGCCCGCTGGCACTCCCAGGGCTCCGGTGGCCACCGGCCCCATCAAGACGGAGATCATCGGCGGCCGCACCCGCGTCACCTACGGCGTGCAGGAGGGCGACAGCCTGTGGGCCATCGCCAACCGCTTCAACGTGACGGTGGAGGATCTGCGCAGCTGGAACAACCTGCCCCGGCGCAAGCGCGGGCTCCAGGTGGGCACCCTCATCCAGGTGTACCCCGGCAAGGGCTCAGCCGTGGAGGAGCGCTCCGGCACCGTGGTCGCCTCGCGCGAGCCGCCCAGGGCCGCCGCCCCCCCCTCCTCGCGCGCCGCCGTGCACACCATGGCCGCGGGCGACACGCTGTGGTCCATCAGCCAGCGCTACGGCGTGACGGTGGAGGACATCAAGCGGTGGAACAACATCAAGGACACCCGCTCCATCCCCGCCGGCAAGCAGCTCACCGTGGCCGCGCCCTGAGCCCTGGCGGCCCCCAGGCCGGTACTGCTCGGGCCTTGCCGGGTACTACCCCAATTACCAGAACGTTGGGGTAACCCGAAAGTGGGGCACAACCCAACCAGTTGTGTGGCATCCTACAGGTGTGCTCTACCTGCGGGATAGGATGACACGTGCACTCAGACGGCGGGCCGGCCTCTTCTCCCACGCGCGAGTGCTGGCGGGAGCAGGAGCGCTCCTGGTGGCGCTCGGAATCGCTCCGAGCGCCCAGGCCCTGGACCCCAGCAAGCCTCTCTCCCGCTTCGTCCACCACGCGTGGCAGACGAAGGACGGGCTGCCTCAGAGCAGCATCATGTCCCTGGCCCAGACGCCCGATGGGTACCTGTGGGCGGGCACGCAAGAGGGGCTGGTGCGCTTCGACGGCGTGCACTTCACCCCCTATCAGCAGGACGACTACCCCGCGCTGAAGGACAACCTGGTGCGCCGGCTCGAGGTGGGCCCGGACGGCACGCTCTGGATCGCCACCGGCCGGGGGCTGACGCGGCGCACGCCGCAGGGCACCTTCCAGTTCATCGCCCACCCCAGCATGGAGCTGCGCAGCCTCATCGATCTGGAGGTCGCCCAGGATGGGAGCGTCTGGATCGCCACGTTCGGCCAGGGCGTCTTCCAGTACTCCGAGCAGGGCTTCCGCAACTGGACGGTGAGTGACGGGCTGGCCAGCGCCCTGGTCACCTCGCTGGCCGAGGACGCGCAGGGGGCGCTCTGGTTCGGCAGCAACGGAGGCCTGCAGCGGTGGGACGGAGCCACGCTCAGCGCTCCGCTGCCCTTCGAGGGCAGGGACTCGGTGGCGGTGCGCTCGCTGTTGTTCACCCCCCAGGGCACGCTGCTGGCGGGCACCGAAGCGGGCGAGGTGTACCAGCTCGAGCAGGGCCGCATGCGGCCGGTGCCCGACGCGCACCTGCCGGGCAGCCCCATCATCCACCTTTATATGGACCGGGAGGACTCACTCTGGGTCGGCAGCCGGGGCCATGGGCCGCTGCGGCTGGCGCGAGGCGAGCGCTCGGTGCCGGACCCCAAGCACGCGCTGGCCCGCGGCACGGTGTTCTCCGTGTTCGAGGACGCCGAGGGCAACCTGTGGATGGGCACGGATGGCCAGGGGCTCCACCGCTTCAAGGATGTGCCCTTCAGCTCCCATGGCGCCCCCGAGGGGCTGGTGCACGACGCGGTGATGGCCGTGCACGAGGCGCGCGATGGCAGCATCTGGCTGGCCACCCAGGGCGGCATCTCCCGCTGGCGCAACGGAGAGGTCAGCTCGTGGACCACGCGCGAGGGGCTGCTCGAGGGCTGGCACACCTCCATCGCCGAGGGGAAGGACGGCGCCCTCTGGTTCGGCACCTGGCACGGGGTGAACCGCTGGCACGAGGGGAAGATCACCTCCTTCACCGCCGAGCACGGCGTGCCCCGGGGGCTGCGCACCCTGCACGAGGACGCGCAGGGGACGCTGTGGCTGGGCACCAGCGAGGGGCTGGCCCGGTGGAACGGCACGCGCTTCGAGCCGTTCACCCCTCCGGGGGAGCTGCCAGGCAAGTCCATCACCCTGCTGCGCGCCAGCGCCGCCGGGGGCATGTGGATTGGCACCGAGAGCGGCGGGCTGGCCCACTTTCAGGAGGGCCAGAGCGTGGTGTGGGTCCCCGAGAGCGCCTCGGTGCAAGGCGAGGTGCTCTCGCTCCACGAGGATCCCAGCGGCGCCATCTGGGTGGGCACCACCGGGGGGCTCTTGCGCTGGAAGCAGGGGCGCATCTCCAGCTTCTCCATCAAGGAGGGGCTCTTCAACAACCGCATCTTCCAGATCCTCCCCGACGGGCAGGGCAACCTGTGGATGAGCTGCAACAAGGGCGTCTTCCGCGTGGCCCAGGAGGAGCTGGACGCGGTGGCCGAGGGCAGGCTCTCGCGCGTCACCTCGCGCGCCTACGGCTCCGAGGACGGCATGCGCTCCGAGGAGTGCAATGGAGGCTCGCCCGCGGGCCTGCGGTCGCGGGAAGGCCAGCTCTGGTTCCCTACGCTCCAGGGCGCCGCGGTCTACACGCCGCAGGCTGAGAAGACGCCGCTGCCTCCCCCACCCGTGCTCATCGAAGAGGTGCGGGTCAATGAGCGCGTCGTCCCCGCCAGCGAGTGGGACCGCATCCCCGTGGGCGAAGGCCGCCTGGAGATCCGCTTCACCTCGCCGGGTCTGCGCGCCCCTCAGCGGCTGATGTTCCGCCACCAGCTGGTGGGTGTGGAGACGGGCTGGAGCAAGCCCCTGGCCCTGCGCGACGTCTCGTACACGCTGCTGCCTCCGGGGCCGTACCTGTTCCGCGTGGTGGCCGAGTCCACGGAAGGCGGCCCCCCCTCTCCGCCCACGGAGCTCGCGTTCTACCTCGAGCCCCGCTTCCACCAGACGGTGCTGTTCCGGGTGGCCTGTGTGCTGGCCGTCGCCCTGGTGGTGGCCGGAGGGGTGTGGCTGAGGCTGCGCCAGCTGCACCGCAGCGAGCGCGAGCTGCAGAAGCGTGTCGCCCAGCACACCGCCGAGCTGGCCTCGGTGAACGTCGATCTGAAGGCGCGCCTGCAGGAGCTGCAGACCACCCGCGAGCGGCTGGCCCATGCCGAGAAGATGGCGGCGGTGGGCACGCTGGCCGCGGGCGTGGGGCATGAGATCAACAACCCGCTGGCCTTCATCATCTCCAACCTGCACTACGCGGCCGAGGAGGTGCACCAGGCCGGCGAGCGCGAGGGCAAGGACGGAGCCTGGGCCGAGGACGTGGAGCAGGCGCTGCGCGAGGCGCTGCAGGGCGCGGACCGGGTGCGCCGCATCGTGCAGGACCTCAAGGCGTTCTCCCGCGTGCAGCCAGCGCAGCCGCAGCAGGTGGACCTGCAGGCGGTGCTGGAGCTGGCGCTGTCCCTGGCGGACGTGGAGCTGCGCCACCGCGCCGTGGTGGTGAAGGACTATGAGCCGGGGCTCAAGGTGCTCGGAGACGAGACGCGGCTGGGCCAGGTGTTCCTCAACCTCCTGGTGAACGCCGCCCAGGCCATTCCCGAGGGGCGCACCCAGTCCCATGAGATTCGCATCACCACCCGCCGGGACGATCGCGGCCAGGTCGTCGTGTCGGTGAGCGACACCGGCTCGGGCATCTCCCCTGATGTGCTGCCCCGCATCTTCGAGCCCTTCTTCACCACCAAGCCGGTGGGCATGGGCACCGGGCTGGGGCTGTCCATCTGCCACTCCTACGTGCAGGCCATGGGCGGGGAAATCCTGGTGCAGAGCGAGCTGGGGCACGGCACCACCTTCGAGGTGTTGCTGCCCTCGGCGCAGGAGGGCGCGGCGGTGGTGCATCCGTTAGGAGCGCCGCGCGCCAGCGCTCCGGCCCCCCGCACGCGCATCATGGTCATCGACGACGAGCCGCTGCTGGCCACCGCCCTGTCGCGCATGCTCACCCCCGAGCACGAGGTGGATGCGTTCGCCAGCGCGCGCCAGGCCCTGGAGCGGCTGCACGCGGGCGAGCAGTACTCGCTCATCCTGTGTGACTTGATGATGCCGGAGATGACGGGCATGGAGCTGTACTCCCTGCTCCGTCACGAGGCGCCCGAGCTGGCCGAGCGCATGGTGTTCCTCACCGGCGGGGCCTTCACCGAGACAGGGCGGGCGTTCCTGGCCACCACCCACCTGCCCTGGATTGAAAAGCCCTTCGAGCCGGACGCCCTGCGCGCCCGGGTCCGCACGCTGCTCGAGGAGCGGCTTACTGCTCTTCGAGCAGCATCTTCAGCTCGCGCACCCGCCGGGTGATTTCATCCCGGCCCATGTTGCGGAACTGCTCGGGCAGAAGCTCGCGGCTGGTGCACTCCTGCACCGCCACCAGGTTCTGCAGTTCGATCTCCAGCGGGTAGCTGGGCGGGATGAAGTCGGTCAGCACCGCCTTCACGTCGTCCACCGATACCTGCTCGCGCCCCTCGGCCAGCGCGCGGAACTTCGAGCGCACCATCACCGCCTCGATGTCCGCGCCGCTGAAGTTGCGCGAGGCGTCCGGCAGCAGCGCCGAGAACGAGGGCACCTCCACCGACACCCCGGTCTTCTTCTGCATCACCTTGAAGAGGTTGTCCCGCTCCTCGTCCGTCGGCGGGTAGAAGAGCGCCAGGTGCTCCTCGGCGCGCCCCTGCCGCTTCAAGTCGATGGGCAGCAGGTCCGGCCGCGCCGTCATCAGGAACCAGACAATCTTGCCGCGGTACTCCGTGTTGCCCATGAAGGAGGCAATGGTGCCGAACACGCGGCTGCTGGTGCCCGAGTCCCCGCCCGAGTCGCGGTTGCCCAGGAAGGTGTCCGCCTCGTCCACCATCACCGCCACCGGCCACAGCGCCTTGAGCAGCGTGAAGATGCGCTCCAGGTTCGCCTCCGTCACGCCCTGCCACTGGCTGCGGAAGTTGAGGAACTTCACCGCGGGGATGCCAATCTCTCCGGCGAAGCTCGTCACCATGAACGTCTTGCCCGTGCCCACCGGCCCGCTGATGAGGTAGCCCATGGGCATCACCTCGTTGCGGCCCTTCTTCAGCGCGTTGGCGGCGTTGCGCAGCAT
This sequence comes from Myxococcaceae bacterium, assembly GCA_035296065.1. Classification (GTDB taxonomy): domain Bacteria; phylum Myxococcota; class Myxococcia; order Myxococcales; family Myxococcaceae; genus DATHBR01. The sequence continues at coordinate 101,636 of DATHBR010000061.1, forward strand.
CTCCTTGGCCTTGGCGTGGCCGGCCACCGCGTCCAGGTTGTGCGCCGGCTCGATGAACTCCAGCAGGCCATGGCACTCGGCCTGGATGAGCTCCTTCTTCTTCTCCTTGAGCAGCTCGGGAGTAATGCGCACCTCGCGCTCGATGGCCTCGGTCATCACCCGGTCCAGGTTGATGCGCGACAGGCCCGCCGTCATCTTCGCCAGCGCCGCCATGGGCACGTCCGAGATGGACTGAGGCTTCTTGCCCTCCAGCTTGAAGCGCACGTACTCCAGCCGCTCCGCCTCGTTGGGCAGCGGCAGCTCGATGGGCGCCACGTACGGGTTGCGGGAGATGCGCGGAGAGATGTCCGACAGGTTCTCCGCCAGCAGCACCACGGAGATGTCGTTGGTGAGGAACTGCGGATCGTGCGCCCACTTGTCCAGCGTGGCCACCACGAACCGGTCCTCGGCGGACAGGTGGCTCATCTCTCCGCCGGGCACCAGCGTCTCGGCGAAGTCGATGACCAGGGCCATGGACTTGCCCTCGCCCAGCCGCATCCGCAGGAAGTTCTCGAGGATCTGCAGCGCCCGGCCTGGATCGCGCGGCAGCGTCTTGGCGAAGTCCGTGCCGTACAGCGCGTCGTACCCCGTCATCGCCCGCTGCAGGTCCTTCTGCGTCTCGGGCGCGGCGGCGCGGATGCCCGAGGAGCGATCATAGAAGATGACGTGATCGCGCCCGCCGAACAGCTCGTCGGAGAGGAACGTCTTCAGGGTGCCGAAGCCCCGCTCACCGCCCTCGACGGTGATGGGCTGCAGATCCCTCACGGCTCCGTAGAGCAGAAAGGTGCTGACAGTCTTCGTGTAGTACTTCTGAGCCAGCTTCTGCGCCCAGCGGGGAAGATCCGCCAGGGGATCGGCCTTGCTGGACTTGCGCGCTTTGGTCGTCACGGACGAACGTCCCTCCGCCCCGCTTCCGGGGCCCCCCGAGCCCGCCCGGCGTGGGCAGGCGCGGCTACTTGCAGTCAGGCTGCTTCTTCAGAGCCCCCTTCACCACCGCCGGCTCGCTGGAGCCCGTCGGGCTCACCGGCAGGTTGGCATCCTCGAAGCACTTCATCTTCAGCGTCACCTGCCGGGTGCCCGCAGGCAGCGTCACCACCGCGGGAGTCACCGCCCCCAGCTCCTTGCCGCTGGCGAGGATGGTGGCGCCCTCGGGCTCGGACTCCACCCGCACCTCTAACTCGGCCGCCTCGAGCCTGGCGGACACCTGCAGCGGCTGGCCACCCGTGGGCAAGGCCACCTGCTGCCTGAAGCGCTTGAAGCCGGGCGCGGACACCTCCACCACCATCTCGGCGGAGGTGGGCACGTCCTTGATGAGAATGTCCTTGGTGCCCTGGGCCCGGACGACCTTGCCGTTCACCTTCACCTCGGCATCGAGCGGCTCGGTGGACAGCACCATCATCGCCGTCTGCACCAGCGGCTCGAGCACCGCCGACACGCGGGTGACCTGGGTGCCCTCGGCCACGGTGACCTGCTTCTGGAAGGTCTTGTAGCCCTCGGCGGACACCGTGACGATGACTTCGCCCGCGGGCACCTGCTGCAGAATGTCGCCGCTGGTGGGCGCCACGTCCGTGGCGTTGAGCTTCACCTGGGCCTTGGAGCGCACCTCGAGCGGCAGCTCCACCATGATGAAGCCCAGGTTGGGCGAGCGCAGCAGCAGGAAGCCCACCACGCCCAGCAGCAGGACGAACACGGCGCCAATGCCGCCGAAGAGCGCCAGGCGGCCGCCACCGCCCGTCGCCGCCACCACCGGCTCCGGCATCGGAGGCGGAGGCGCCTGCGGCGCGGGGCGAGCGGGCAGCGGCGAGGGACGAGGCGTGCCCACCCCGGACGGATTGGGGCCCGGCCCCAGCACGGGAGGCCCGCCAGCGGGACGATCCGGACGAACGATGGGCGGCAGCCCGTCAGGGCCACGGCCGGGATTGCTCGGGCGGCCGTGCAGCGAGCCCCCCTGCCCCGGCTCGGGCGCGGACACCGCGGGCATGCCGAACACGGACGGGCGCACCTGCACGTTGGGCGCGGGCGTCACCACCGGGATGCTCGGGCCCGTCGTACGCGGCGCCCCACCCGGAGGGCCGATGACGGCCGTCTTGCCGGTGATGGGCGGATCGCCTTCGCCCAACCGCACCGCCTGGTTCTCCAGCGGCGTGACGGCGCGGCCCACGTTGGAGCCCGGGGAGCCCGGGGAGCCCGGATTCGTCTTGGGCTCACCGTTGTCATCGAAGTACTCGCTGGAGTCCACCAGCATCGTCGCCACGGCCTCGTCATCCTTCGGAGGCGGAGCGACGGGGGCGGCCGTCAGCCTGGGCATCGCCGTCAGCGTGGGAGAGCGGACCGCGGACTGAGCCGGAGGCCGGGCGGGCTCCACCACCGGGGCCACCACCGGCGCGGGGGCCGGAGCCGACACGGGCGGCAGCGTGGCCATGGGCGAGGAGCCGCTGAAGCCCGCCTCGATGGCGGACAGCATCCCATCGGGGGGACGGATGGCGGAGTAGTCCTGCAGGCGCTGCTTCTCGCGCTCCACGTCCTCGGCGAAGGTGGACTTCATGTACTGCATGAGGTCCTTGCGGCCGAAGATCGTCTCGCTGGTGATGAGGAAGCGCTGCAGGTCATCGCCCAGCTCGCTGGCGTACTGGTAGCGCTCGTCCACATCGCGCGCCAGCGCCTTCATGACGATCTTCTCGAGATTCTCGGGGATGCGGCGGTTGTACGTGGACGGCGGCGGCACCTCCGCCTTGCGCACCTTCTCCAGCACCGAGAAGTCGCTGTCGCCCACGAAGAGCCGCTCACCGGTGAGCATCTCGTACAAGCACACGCCGATGGCGAACACGTCCGAGCGGCGGTCCAGGTTCAGGCCGCGGATCTGCTCCGGGCTCATGTAGCCGAACTTGCCCTTGAGGATGCCCGCCTGCGTCTTGGTCGCCTTGCCGGCCGCCTTGGCGATGCCGAAGTCGATGACCTTAACTTCGCCCTCATAGGAGATGAGGATGTTCTGCGGAGAGATGTCGCGGTGGACGATGTTCAGGTCCCGCCCCATCCCGTCCTTCTTGCGGTGGGCGTAGTCCAGGCCCTCGCACATCTTCGAGACGCAGTAGGCCACCAGCGGAATGGGCGCCGGCTCGGCCTTCTTGCGGCAGCGGTCGAAGATGGCCCGCATGTCCTTGCCGGGGATGTACTCCATCGCGATGAAGTAGCTGTTGGCGATCTGCCCCAGCTCGTAGATCTGCGCGATGTTGGCGTGCGTCAGCTGGACGCTGATCTTCGCCTCGTCGATGAACATCGAGATGAACTCGTCGTCCTCGGCGATGTTGGGAAGGATGCGCTTGATGGCGACAAGCCGCTCGAACCCCCCGGCGCCGAAGGCCTTGCCACGCCACACCTCGGCCATGCCGCCGATGTTGATGCGGTCGAGAAGGAGGTACTTCCCAAAAGGAATGGGCTGCCGCTTCGGTTGAGTGGTCGTCACGAGATTCGAGTGTCTCGGGGTTTGGACCCGGAGCCTAGCGATCGCGCCTCCATAGGGTCAACCATCGGTAGAACGCTTGTAGAGGGTGTAGGCAAGCCCGAATCAAGGGGGTACCTCACCGCCGGTGGGGCCCGGGTCCCGGAAGGCCCCGTCCTCGGGGCTCTCGGCGTCGGGGATGGCGGGCTGAACCACCAGAAACCGCGCCTCGCCATTCACGGAGAGCACGTCCGGCAGCCCAAAGCGCCGCTCGGCCGGCAGCCCCACCAGGGTAATCCAGGCCCCTTTGCGCTCGGGGGCCACGCAGTAGATGAAGGTGCCGGGCTGCAACCCGGACGCCGAGCTCACGGGCCCCTCGCAGTCCTGGCGTACCTGGAGCGTGTACTCACCCGCAGGCTGGCCGCGCACGAGGTACGGAGGCCGGCCCAGCTTGCCGAGCAGGCGGTGCAGCACCGCGGGCTCGCTGGGCACGGCCTCGGGGGTGGCCAGTTCCTGCGCCATGCCATGGAAGTTCTGCAGCGACATGCTGGCCATGTCCAGGGAGCTCAGGGGCGAGCGCCGCTCGGCGAGCACCAGGTCCACGAAGAGCCCCGCCACCAGGACGATGGGCAGCAGCCGGTAGCCCTTGAAGTCATCTCCCCTGCGGCGCAGCAGCCCCCACACCACCACACCCAGGGCGAGCGTGGCCAGGACGAGCACCCCGGCGGGAGGCCCCAGCGGAGGCAGCGAGGTGAAGGCGGCCGCCTCGGCCTGACGGGCCTGGAGGGCGTCGCGGAGATCTCCGCCATACAGCCATCCCACCAGCAGCAGGCACGCGGCGTTGATCAGCAGCGTCTTGCGAGAGGCGGCGAGCGTCATCCGGCCAGCGTCCGGGCGGGATCCGTGGCGGCGGCGCGCCGGCTGGGGAAGTAGGCCCCGGCGAGCGCGGCGACGAGGCCCAGGAGCACCCCGCCGAGCACCACCGGCCACGGGAAGGAGAAGAAGCTGTCCGGCTTGAACGGGAAGTCCGGCAGGTAGCGCACCGCCAGGCGATTCACCAGCAGTGCGAGCCCGAGCGCAACGCCCGTGCCGATGGCGCCGCCCAGCAGGCCCACCACGGCGGCCTCGGCCAGGACGATGTTGCGCACATCGGAGCGCGAGGCGCCCACCGCCTGCATCACGCCGATCTCCTTGGCGCGGGCGCGCACCGAGGCGGACAGCGCGTGGGCGATGTTCACCGCCGCCAGCACACAGATGAGGATGGACAGCAGCGCCAGCGCCGAGGTGGTGAGGGCCACGGCGGCGCCCGCGTTCTCGGCGAGCTTGCGCTCCTGGTCGTCGATCTCCAGGCCCATCTCCTTCACGGACGAGATGAGGCGGGACACCTCGGAGGGATCGGTGGCCACCAGCGTCACGCCGGTGAAAGTCTCGGCGTCCACGTTGGAGGCGCGGTTGAGGCGGATGGCGGTATCCAGCGGGATGGTGATGCCCGCCAGCAGCCCGCGGTCGGAGGCGCCCACCACCTGCGCCTGCGCGGGCACGGTGGGCCCCGGCGCGGCCTGCGCCACATACGAGCGGTTGAACTCCACCGGAAAGGAGAAGCCGACGATGATCTGCGGCGACAGCTGGGGCAGCTTCCGGGCCGGAGCGAAGGTCTTGTTGTAGATCTCCAGCAGCCGCGTGGAGACAACGGCGGGGATGGGCTTGTCCGGCCCGGGGTCCTCGAACTTGCCCAGCTGCACGTCATTGGAGACCAGGCCCGGATCCACGCCCACGGCCAGCACCTCCATGCCCATGCGCAGGCGGGCGCCGAAGAAGGCGCCCTCGTAGCGGCTGACGGCGGGCACGCGCACGTTCATCTTCCGGTACACCGTCTCCACGCCGGGCAGGGCGGCCAGGCGCTCCACGGTGGCGGTGTCCAGCTTGCCGCCGCCGAACAGCGAGCCGAGCGACACCGCGGGAGGCACCACGTCCACCAGCCGCGCATCCGTGGGGAAGATCTTCTCGCGGATGACGCGGCCCACGCCCAGGCCCAGGCCCACGAAGAAGACGAGCGCCCCGACGCCCATCGCCACGCCGAAGGCGGAGAAGAACGCGCCCCGCCGCTCCCGGGCGAGGCTCAGGCGCACCAGCCGCGCCAGCGCACCCAACTTCATGACGCACCTCCCGGAGTGGCGTGCGCGGAGGGCTCTTCGACGAGCCGGCCCTCCTTCAGCCGCAGCACGCGCCGGGCCGCGGAGCTCATGCGCTCCTCATGGGTGACGGCCAGGATGGTGAGCCCCTCGCGGTGCAGCTCGTTGAACAGCTGAATGACGCCCGCTCCGGTGGCCGCGTCGAGGTTGCCGGTGGGCTCATCGCACAGCAGCAGCTTGGGGCCAGTGAAGAGCGCCCGGGCAATGGCCACCCGCTGCCGCTCGCCGCCGGACAGGCGCACCGGGGCGCGGTCCTTCTTGGTCAGCAGCCCCACCCGGTCCAGCATGGCCTCGGCGCGCTTGCGGTCCTCGGTGCCCCCCGCGCCGAAGTGTGAAGGCATCAGCACGTTCTCCACCGCGGACAGGTTGGGGATCAGGTGGAAGGACTGGAAGACGAAGCCCACGTGCGTGTTGCGAAAGCGCGCCAGCTCGCGGTCCTTCATGCCGCCCAGCTTCACCCCGCCCACCTCCACCTCGCCCTTGTAGTGCACGTCCAGCCCGCCCAGCAGGTGCAACAGCGTGGACTTGCCGCTGCCCGAGGGCCCTACCACCGCGACGAAGTCGCCCTGCCCCACCTCCAGCGACAGCCCGTCCAGCACGCGCACCAGCGTGCCGTCCCCATCCACGTACTCCTTGACGATGTCCCTGGCGCGAATCACTGGGCACTCGGAGTGGGAGCCGGGGCGGGAGCCTGCGCGGGCGTCAGCTTCAGGGACAGCTCGGCCTGCAGGGCCTTGTCCTTCTGAGACAGGCTCAGCGTCACCGCGCGCAAGTCATCGGTGGCCTCCAGCCAGCGCACCGTGGTGGCCTTGATGGCGAAGCCGCCCACGCCCCACGCCTCGGAGGGCAGGTTGCGCACCGCGTCCGCCAGCTTGCGCAAGTCCAACACCACGGAGAGCACGGGCTCCTTCACCGCGTCACGCAGATCCTGCGCCACGGGGCTCTCGCCGGGCTTGCCCTCCAGCTGGGTGAGCGCCGTCTCCAGCCGCGAGCGCGGCGCCGCGAGCACCAGCTTGCCGCCCACCTCCGCGAAGTGAGCGCCCTCCCCCGCGCGGTACGAGGTGATGTAGGCCGTCTTCCCGCCGATTGGCTCGGCCTGCACCTGCGCCCCGAAGTTGGACGAGATGCCCGGCACCTTGGCGAGCGTGGCCTGGGCCTGGGCTGCGTCCTTCGCCTGGCCCACCACCATGAGGTGCACGAAGCGGAAGGGGTTGGTGCGCCGCAGATCCAGCTCCGGCAGGCCGGCGCCCAGCTGCACCGTGGGCGCCAGCGCCACTCCGGCCGCCAGGCCACTCTCGAGATTGCCCAGCACCTCGCCCTTCATGTCCAGGCCGCTCTGCTGCACGGCGCGGGTGATGTACTGGCCCACCAGGTGGGGCCACACGTTGCCCAGCGTGGCCGGGTCCCCGCGATAGCGCGCCACCAGGAAGCTGTCGGCGGGCAGATAGCCCTGCAGGTCCGGCCCCTCCTTGACGGCCAGGGGCGCCATCGCGGCCTCGCTGTCGGGCGCGGGCGCATCCATGCGCAGCGTCACCGCGCGCTCCTCGATGTAGCCCGCCAGGGTCAGCCCCTTCACGGTGCCCTGAGGCAGCCCGCCCATGCCACCCGGCAGGTAGACGTGGAAGTCGCGCTCCTTGGGCAGCCGCCCCAGCGAAGCGGTCAGCACGGGTTCGTCCACCAGGGACTTCTCCACCGGCTGCGAGGCCAGCTCCGTCAGCCGCGCCACGCCCACGAACGGAGCCACCAGCACGAAGTCGCCCACGAAGAGCAGCCCCAGGGCTGGCTCGGTGGCGCCCTTGCGGCTGAAGGTGACGAGCGTGCCGCCACCGGCCTTCTCCTCCTTGCGCTCGGGAGCGCCCAGGCGGTTGCGCGAGAGGTTGGCGAACGTCTCCTCCAGCTTCCTGGCGTCCTTCACCCCGAGCACCGAGATGGTGTCTCCCGTGGCGAGCACCGCCGCGCCGGCGCCCTTGCCCGGATCGATGCCAGCGGCCTCGATGGCCTGGCGGCTGCGCAGGTCCACTCCCACCTGCCGCATGAGGGATGAGACGAACGACTCGGCGGAGGTGCTGTTCTGAAGCTGCGCCATGAAGGAGGCAATCTTCAGATTCTGGAAGCGCGCGAGCTTCTCGCCCAGGGTGCCCAGATCCGAGATGACGATGGCGGCGCGGGCATTGCGCGGTAGGAAACGCTCCACGGTGGCGGGCTTGCCGGCTTGTCCCGCGGGGCCGCCCTCCTTGCCACAGCGCGAGCAGCCGGCGAGCACTACCAGGAGCAGCAGGGACCAGGACCAGGCACGTCGGAGCATGGAGCGGAGTGCAGACGGACCCGGGGCCAGAGTCAATTTCTTCCTGTGGCAACAGCGCGATATCCACTGCTGACGGCTTGTTCAGGGCTGGACACGCTGCCAACATGGTCTGCTGGCCCTTTCGCGGCGGCAGCCTGTATCCCTCGCCGCACACGCCACTTTCCCTTGGGAGGGAATCACCACATGCGCAAGTTCTTCTTGGGTACGGCCAGGCTCCTGGCCTTCCTGCTGGTCCTGCTCTCCGCCTCGGCGCAGGCCGCCACGGTACGGGTGTACTACGACACGGGCTGGGGCAACCGCATCACGCTGCGGGGCAACAAGGCCCCGTTCAACTGGAGCTCGGGCGTCAACGCCACGTGGTCCGCGGGCAACGTGTGGACGTACTCGTGGTCGGACTCGATGGGCGATGTGGAGCTCAAGCCGCTGATCAACGATGCGACGTGGTCGGTGGGCTCCAACTACGTGGTGCGGGCGGGAACGACGGTGGACATCTACCCGTTCTTCCAGTCACGCACGGGCACGCTGGTGAAGGTGAACAACTTCAGCTCGCCGCAGCTGGGTGACACGCGCACGCTGCGCATCTTCCTGCCGCCCAGCTACTCGCTCAACCCGATGAAGCGCTACCCGGTGCTCTACATGCATGACGGGCAGAACCTGTTCGAGGCGGCCACCGCGTTTGGCGGGGTGGAGTGGCGGGTGGACGAGACGATCAACGACCTGGTGAACCAGGGGCGGATGGACGAAGTCATCGTCGTGGGCGTGGACAACGGGGGCGCCGACCGCATCTACGAGTACACGCCGTGCTGTGATCCGCAGTACGGAGGCGGCGGGGCGAACGTGTACGAGCGGTTCCTGCTGGAGACGGTGAAGCCGTTCGTGGACCAGAACTACCGGACGCTGACGAGCAGCCGGAACACGGCGCTCATGGGCTCGTCGCTGGGCGGGCTGGTGTCCACGTACATCGGGCGCAGGCAGCCGACGAAGTTCGGGAAGCTGGCGGGGCTGTCGAGCTCGTTCTGGTGGAACAACCAGATGCTGCCGCGCGAGGTGGAGGCGTCCACGGTGAAGGTGCCGGTGAACATCTACATCGACGCGGGCACCAGCAGCGACGGGCTGCCGGACACGACGCGGATGAGGGATGCGCTGGTGGTGGACGGCTACGTGCAGGGCAAGGACCTGTACTACTACGTGGCGCAGGGAGCGGGGCACAACGAGGCGGCGTGGGCGGCGCGGCTGCACCTGCCGCTGACGTACCTCTTCCCGTGGCAGAGCACGGTGTACTGAGTCAGAAGCGGCCCACCAGGCCGGCGATGACGCCCCCCGTGGGTGACACACCCACGGAGGGGAGCACCATGACGAGGGGGGCCTCCTCCGCCCGGCGCTTGAGCTCGTTCGAGTGAGATATCTCGTAGCCGACGGTGGCGCCGACGAGGGGGAAGATGATCAACGGGATGGCCCAGCCCCCCTCCGTCTCGATCAGGGGCAGCATGGCCAGCAGCCCGGCTCCGAACCCCGCGCCCGCACCCAGCAGCGCGTGCAGGAAGCGTCCCTCTCCATCGAACACACTGCCCATCGCCTTGACGCCGAGCGCCACTCCCGCCGTGTAGCCCACGAGGCTGATCAGCCCTCCACCAATGACTTCGCTCTCGCTGCCGCACGTGCTGCACGAAAACGAGTCCGCCATGAGCAGGAGTCCGGGAGCGGTCGCGACGGTGCCCAGCAAGAGCCCCACCAGGGGCCCGAGGATGACGCGCCCCGGATGAACCCCCTCGGACTCCCGTGCTTCCCAGTCGCGGGGGATGATCTCTCCCTCGGGCTTGCCCTCTCCGCGCTGAGGTGACACGGGAGCGGGAACCAGGGGCGGATTCGAAACCTGAGCAACGCCCGGAAGCGGCAGAGCGACACAGAGCAACAAGACCAGAACGTGTGTGCGGGCCATGTCGGCATCATAGATGAGCTGAGCGAATGCATGCCGACCCACCCCTCATTAGAAACAGGCATGAGCGTACCTTCGAAGCAGCTCCCCTCGGAGGCGGATCCGGAACAGATCCACCAGGGCATCCAGACCATCGCTGGAATGGGGCTCCAGGCGATCAACCTCGCCGTGGTCGCCTGGCTCTGGGGAGACTGGCCCAGGATCGCCAGCTTCGTGGCCCTGGCCGTGCTGCTGACGCTGACCAATCTCCGGCTCGTCGAGTGGTACGCACGGCGCTACGGCCGGCTGGGGGCGGAGTGGATTCGCACGTTGGCCAACGCCATCGGCCTGTGCCTGGGTGGCAGCATCACGGGCTGGACACCGCTGATCTGGATCTTCCTGCCCTACAACATGCTCTGGCTCTATGGGCTGGATCGCTCACTTCACCTGCGGCTGGCGGTGTATGTGGCCACCGTGGTGGCCTATGCGCTCTGGGAAGGCGCCTCCCGGGAGCTGGCGGTGGTCTTCACCCTGCTCAGCGCCTTGAGCTACCTGCTGACGGCCAAGCGCGACTCCCTGCTTCGCCAGGTGCTGAACCAGGTGCTGCATCAGCGTGAGCAGCTCGCCCAGGCCCACGAGCAGCTCAAGCAGGCCAATGAGCGAGCCATCGCCCAGGAGAAGCTCTCCAGCCTGGGAGTCATGGCGGCCGGCGTGGCGCATGAGATCAACAACCCGATGAGCTTCGTCACCAGCAACGTCAGCTCTCTGTACAAGGAGCTCGGACGGCAGCCGTCGCTTCCCGAGCCATTGCGCGAGTACGTGGACGAGGTGCTGCCGGAGACGCTGGATGGCATCAAGCGGGTGAACGCCATCGTCGCGGACCTGCGCCGCTTCGCGCGGGGAGACCCGGAGGCCTACAGCGAATATGACTTGAACGCCGAAGCCCAGGCGGCCCTTCGGCTCGCCCATGGCCAGCTGAGCCACTGCCAGGTGGAGGTGGAGCTGGGCGAGCCAGGCACGTTGATGGGCCGGCCGGGGCAGATCGTCCAGGTGCTGGTCAACCTGCTGACCAATGCGGGGCACGCCACGGGCGCGGGAGGCAAGGTGCGTCTGTCCACGCACCGCGAGGGCGAAGGGGCCAGGGTGGAGATTCGTGACACGGGCACGGGCCTGACGCCCGAGGTACGGCGCAACCTCTTCCAGCCCTTCTTCACCACGAAGCCACATGGGGAAGGCATGGGGCTGGGGCTGGCGGTGGCGCACGGCATCATCAGCTCCCATGGCGGCCGCATCGAGGTGGAGAGCCAGCCCGGCCAGGGCGCGTGCTTCACCGTGCACCTGCCACGCGTGCCGCCGCTGCCGGCCTACGGCAGGCCCGCAGGCCCGTGACGCGCTGACGCAGCCTGGAGCGCCCACTGACTGGGCAGCGCCGCAAGGACGTGCTGTTCTCAGCGTCCATGAGAGTAAAGGTGCCGTACCTGCTGGCCTTGGTACTACTGGCCACCTCCTGCGCGACAGCGCGCGGAACGGCCGGGAGCCCAGACGCGTCAGACACAGGCGCACGCATGGTGCTGCACGCAGATGGCGCTCCGCCGAAGGTTGTGCGTCCTCCGGTTCGACGGGAGCCTGTGAAGGTCACGCAGGCCCAGTACGAGGAGGCGATGGTACGGCTTGCTCAGCAACTCCGGGACGCGCTGCCTCCCCGGCCCTCGCAGCGGCTGGAAGTCATCTCCCTCGGTAGCCCCGAACAGAATGACGAGCGCGCGCAACTGGTACGCGACTACCTTCAGTGGTGTGGGAAGCGAGGCACACCGGGAGATTGCCGGGGCCTGCCAAGGGCCGGCGCTACCTGACCGATGAGGCCAAGAGAGACCTGGCCTTTGCGCTGGCCTCCTCGGGCGTGTGGGAGGGCACCGCCGCGGTCGTCGGCGAGGTGCTGGACCCAGTCCAGCTCGAGCTGGCGGTGATGACATCGCTCGTCACGACGATGGCGCTGCTATCCCTCCCCGAGCCCATCTCCAAAGCGGTCGTCATCACCCTGACGCTCTGCATGGTGGCGTACGTGGGCTGGGACACCGTGGTGAGCCTCATCTCGGGCTGGAAGCGGATGGACCAGGAGGCGAAGCAGGCGCGCACTTTCGCCGGGCTAATGGACGCGGGCGAACGCTACGGGCAGGTGATGGGAGAAAAAGTCACCCAGTTGCTCATCTTGCTGGCGACAGCGGCCCTGGGCTCGGCGGGAGGAACCGCGATCGGAGGGAAGAACCTCCCTGCCTTCACCCAGGCCTCACGGCTGGCAGCAACGGAGAGCGGCTTCGTGCTGTCGTCAGTGGGGCAGGTGCGCACGGTGAAAGTGACGGGCCGGATTCTGACCGTGTCCATGGCTCCGGGCGCTCTGGCCATGGCCCATCAGGGCATGAGCGGTGGGAACAATGCCCCCTCCTCTGGCTCGAAGTACCGTCTGACCTCTATCGAGTCCTGGAGAAAGCCCCGCTTCACGGAGGATGGAAAGATTCTGCCTTTCAAAGGGACTCGGGAGCCTGCCTCGCCTATCCCAAACCTGGGGCGAAATCGAGTTGGTCAGACAGCCTCCAATGGGAAGTCTACGGTCCGCTTCGACAAGGATGGTTTTCCCGAGTTCGAGACACAGTTCGAGTTTCTCTTGGAGAACAGCCACATCGGTAGTGGTCGCCCGGAACAGCACTTCAGCGCAGCCAACAAGCGGCTGTTCGCGGCTATACAGGAAAACCCAAGCTTGGCCAAAGAGCTAAGCCTGAGCAGAACACAGATCGACAAACTTGCATCTGCAAGCAAGCCTCCAGACGGCTATGCTTGGCACCACCACCAGGATGTAGGCCGGATGCAGCTCATCACGAAAGACTCCCACATCCTTTCCATTCCCCATACGGGCGGCATGGCGATCTGGGGAGGAGGATATTGAGCATGACTATCCGTTGGGAGCCGTACCTAGGCGTCGATCTACAGCCAGTCAGCCAGTCGGATCTTAGCCGACTTGAGCACGAATGGGGCGTGCGCCTCCCTGATGAATACAAGACCCTGGTTTCTGCCTATCAAGGCATGACGCCTGAGCCCGCCGTCTTTGACGTTGGTAAGGGAACCAATGTTTTCAGCGTGCTCTTGACGATCAAGATCCACGAGGGACGTGAGAGTTATTCGGTAGAGCGCGCTTATGAAGTGTTAAAGCCACATCTGCCTGCGGGGTTGTTCCCGTTCGCCACGACATCAGGGGGTGAGTTCATCTGCTTCGATTATCGGATCAACTCGAAACAACCTGGAATCGCCTTTACCACGGTAGAAACCTTCATCTACCCTATCGCCGATAGCCTCACAAATTTCCTGCACCAATTGCACGAATAAACATGAGGATTATCTGGGCACCCCATGCCAGAGGCGTTCCTCCTGATGCAGACGCGCTCTCCATTGAATTATTAGAGCGACACTGGGGAGTGTCGCTACCAGAAGACTACAAACGCATTGTCTCCAAGCACCAGGGCATGACGCCCCATCCCTCTTCCTTCATCATTGGGAAGGGAGAGAATGTGTTTTCCGTATTGCTTGCAGTGACACACGACAAGCGATGGGACGCGTACTCCGTCATGAGTGAGTACAAGAATCTCCAGGGATACGTGCCTGCGGGCATCTATCCTTTTGGTACGACTCCAGGTGGTGAGTCCCTGTGCTTTGACTATCGGGGTGGCGGCACGCAACCGCCGGTGGTGCTGGTCACGGTGGAAGGCGACATCCATCGTGTCGCGGGCAGCTTCGCGGACTTCCTGGATCACCTGCACGAATGACGCTTCTGTCGTCAATCAGGTTCGTCAGTTGGCGAACCCCGCTGGGTTGCGGAGGAAGTCGCGAAGGAAGTGAACCGTGTAGCGCCAGCTGCCGGCGACGTCCTGGGCCCGCGCTTCCATGCTCCGCAGCGCTTCGCGCCGGTACAGGCGGCCCTCCTGCATGACAGCCAGTGGCGCCCGCAGCGTGCCTGGCTCTTCGAGCGGGTTGCGTTCCGTCAGAACCAGGTCCGCGGCATAGCCGGGGGCCACTCGACCGAAGGTGCTCTCGAGCCCGAAGTATGCCGCCGCGTGGCTCGTCCCAGCTCTCAGAATGGACGCGGAAGGGATCCCCGCGCGCCGCCAGAGTTCGATCTCCCAATGCAGCCCGACTCCCGGGGCAACGTAGACGTCGTTCGTGTCGCTGCCGAGCAGCAGCCGCACACCCGCCTTCTCCGCCTCCGCCGTGCGGGCGGCGGCGGCGTCAGAGAACCTCTGGTACAGGCCCTCGTCCTCCACGCTCCGCTTCTCGATGGCGGCGGTGTCCTCTTGCCAGATCCACTTCACCAGCCCCGGCGTGCTTGCGCTCGTGACGGGATCCGCGCCCAGCTCGCGAAGCCCTGCCTGTGTCTCCGTGAAGCGGGTGATGAGCGTCGGAGAGACGAACGTGCCGTTTGCGACGAGCAGCCGCCAAAGCTCAGCGCAGCGCACAGGCTCGTAGCTGTCGAGCGCCAACCGCATCCACTCCGATGAGGGTCGGCCCGCCGCGCGAAGCCGCATGAGCTCCGCCTCCCGCGAAGAGCAGCCGATCGGCAGCACCCGCGCATGGGCCACTGCCTTCAGGCCCGCGGAGGAGGCTTCGGCCACGCTGACCGCGCTTGGCACGTGCCCGCTGACCTCGACTCCAAGACGGCGCGCCTCGTCCATCAGCGCGAAGAAGCTCTCGCGGGGTATGCCGTCATAGCTCTTGATGTGGTCGGGCCGCAGGGGCTGCTGAGCCAGGCCGCGCACCAGCTCACGCGCCTGCTCCGGTGTCGCGGCGGCGAAGGCCTCTGGGGTATCGCGATGACGCTGCGCTGGGCCCGTCACCGGAAAGCTTCCGGACCCCATGACGAGGGGGCCCACGAGCCGTCCCGCTCGGACTTCCGAGTTCCAGAGCTGCTTGTGAGACTGGCAGGGATAGAGGTTGACCGGGCCCTCCCGTGGGCAGTTCAAGATGTTCCGCAGGCGCGTGACACCGCGAGCCAGATAGAGCGGATGCTCGAGGGAAGGCGCATAGCGCGTCAGCACCGCGTGCATGTCCCAGAGCCCCGGCATGACAAAGCCGCCGCCGGTGTCCACCAGTCCCCGGCGCTCCTCGGGGCTGAGCTCTCCCATCCCCACGATGGCCGCGATCCGGCCGCCCTCGATGCGAAGGGCCCGGTCCGCCACGACGTGTCCGGTCTCCAGGTCGACCACCTGGAGCGGTCCGATCCAGGCCGGACTCTCGAAGGCCGCCTCATGGCGCGGCAGCGGCGTCACCGCAAGGTAGCCGAGCAGCGCGACGAAGCCCGCCAGCAGCCCAACGAAAAAGCGACGCAGCGCGCGCTTCACCGCACCCGCGTGCCGTGCGGCAGCGGCTTGCCGATCTCCTCCTGGAAGTCCATGAAGCGCTCCATCTCGCGCACCGTCTCGTCGGTGGCCTGCACCTCGGCGCTCACCACCTCCAGCTGGCGGTTCACCGTGTCCGGATCCCGGATGGTGATCGACTGCTCGTGCGTCAGCCGCAGCAGGTCTTCAATGCCCGCCAGCTGATGGCTCACCACCTCGCGGCTCTCTCCGGCCTGCTCGAAGCGCGACACCCGCTTGCGCAGAATCTCCAGCCGCTTCTCCTTCACGTCCTTCAGCCGCGCGTTGGTCTCCTGCGCCACCTCGGACTCCAGCTCGCGCAGCTCCTTCTCCAGCTGCTCCCGGTCCCCGCTGTTCAGGTACGTGCGGTGGTGGTTCAGCGCCGCCACCAGCCGCAGGAACGACGTCAACAGCGCGTCCAGCCGCGGCTCGCTGTCCGCCGTCAGCACCTTGCCTCCGGGCAGCCGCCGGTAGTTCTCGAGGATCTTCTCCTTGAGCCCCACCAGCACCTGGTAGTGCTCCTTCTGCGAGGGCGCCAGCTCCCCCAGCAGCGAGTCCACCTGCTTGCGCTCCGCGTCCGGCATCTCGTCGCCTTTACCCCTGGCGCGCACCGCCCGCTGGAAGCGCTTCATGGAGGGCACCACCCCCAGGTACAGCCCCTCCACTCCCAGCGCCACCAGCGCCGGCAGCGGCTCGCCCGTCATCAGCGACGAGGCTCCCGCCGTCAGCAGTCCCACGAGGTTGGCCGGCAACATGAAAGCGGCCTTGATGAAACTGGGCGAATCCGCCACGGCATCTCTCTCCTGCCCCTCCAGGGGGCGTCAGGGGCCGCGGGCCTCCGAGACGTACTTCAACGCGCCGAGGTCGCGGGTGTCCTCCGCGGGGGACACCACCGTCCCCCTCTTCAGTTTCACGAAGAGCGCCGAGGCGCTCTGGAACAACTCGTCATAGGTGACGGGCGCCTCGCCGGAAAGCCCGAAGAAGGCCCGATTGTCCGCCAGTGTCGCCGGTGGAGCAGAGCGGATGGCCTCGATGGGGTCTCCTAGGTACGGCGCCACATCCCCCAGCATCCGCGCCGCCTGCGTCGGGTCCTTCTGCACACCCTGCCCCGCATCCAACAGTCCGCGCAGCACCCGCCGCACCGCGTCCGGGTAGCGCGCCGCGAAGTCCCCGCGCGCCACCAGCACCGTGGCAATCAGGTGCGGGGCGTCCGCCGTCGTCGCCAGCACCGAGCCCCCCCGGTCCTTCGCCGCCAGCTCCACGTCGCCCCACAGCCCCACCACCGCGTCCGCCCGGCCCTCACGCAGCGCCCGGCCCGCGTCCAGCGTGGAGGGCAGCTCCACCCACTTCACGTCCGTGGTGCGCAGCCCCACCCGAGACAGCACCCACATGGCGAAGTAGTGCGAGGCGCTCGTCGGGTACACGCCAATGCGCTTGCCCCGCAGGGAGGCCAGGTCCGCCACCCCCACCGCCGCCAGCGCCTCCTGGCCCCGGCTGCGCCCCACCAGCATCACCGTGCGCGGCGCCGCGTCCCGGAGCGCGGGCGCCCACGCCGCCAGCCGGTCCACCGAGAGCATGGCCATGTCCACTCCGCCATTCTCGGCGCCCACCGCCAGCGCCTGCCGCAGCTCCTCGTCGCGGGCGAACAGCACCGCGCGCACGTCCAGCGCGTACGCCGTCTTGAGCAGCCCCTGCGCCGCGCCCGGCGCAGGCCCTGGCGCATCCAGCGTCATGGCCCCGCCGGTGGCCAGCAGCAGCGCCGAGGCCGAGCCTCGCGGGGTGAAGCCAATGAGCACCGGCCGCAGCGGCACCGAGGCCACGTCCGCCACCGGCGCCGCCACTCCGGCCGGAAAGTCTCCGGGAGACAGGCGGACCGCCTCCTGCGCCGCTGGGAAGAAGCGTTGCTGGAGGCGGTCCAGGTACCCCAGGCGGGACGCGAGCGTGTAGCCCGCGCCCGTCACACACAGGGCGATGAAGAGAAAGAGGCCTGGCCCGCGATGCAGCTTCATGGCGAGGGCCCCTTACCCTGGGGAGGCCTACTTGATCTCCACCTTCTTGCCGATCGTCTTCTCCGGGCCGGCGCTCACGTCGGACACCGGCGCGGGGCTGTCCAGGCCCATCTCCATCTTGAACTGCTTGACCAGCTCGTTGGCCTGGATCTTCTCTGCCTCTTCCTCGATGGCCACGGCCTGGTGATCCACCGACTCGAGCGCCATCTGCATGCGCGCCTCGTTGACGGCGGTCTTCTCGTTCACCTTGCGCAGCATCTCGTCGTGGGTGGCGTCGATGCCAGCCACCTGGAAGGACTCCATGGCGTCGGCCACCTTGGCCTGCCACTTCGCGCGGCGCGCGTCCCGGATGGCGTTCATCGCCTCCTGGGTCTTCTTGTCCTTCTCGCGCATGAAGATCTTCTTGACGTTCAGCGCCTTCTCGTAGGCCGCCCGCGCCGTGTCCAGCTGCGCCTGGTTGCGCTCGAGCGCCTGCTTCTCCATCTGCAGCTTGCTGGCGTACTGGCCCGCCAGGTCATCGCGGCCCGCCTGGATGGCGGCCTTCACCTTGGCGGTCAGCTCCTTCACGTCCTGCTGGTACTTGACGTTCTCCTTCTCCAGCAGCGTCACGTTCGCCCGCACCATGGCGATGGACTCATTCATCCTCGGCACCTGATCGTTCAGGTCCCGCACGTTCTGCTCGAGAATGAGCTCCGGATCCTCGATCGAGGAGACGAAGAAGCCCGCGAAGCTACGCATTGCCCTTCTGAACCTTTGCCACATGTCGCCTGCTACCTCCTCCGAAGACCACGGAGACTGGACCTTACACGATCCCCAGGGGTCCAAGCCTACCCTTATGGCTCTTCTACGCCTAACAGGGCCGGGGCATTGCCGCCCCCGCGTCGGATTGCGCCCACCCGGACAAGGCGTCTCAGCAGCGGCTTTCTCCTGCCCTCCGGCCAGGGGTGCTAGTGTCTGTTCCCCTCGCACATGACCCAGCAGGCCCCCCGAGCATTGGACGACATCCTTGGGCAGGCCGTCGATCACCAGCGACGGCGGGTGCTGAAGGCCGGAGCCCTGGTGCGCCTTGGGGCCGCGTGCGCCTTTTTACTCATCGTCGTGGTGCTGGCCTTCAGCGGCGAGGCGGACTGGGCCACCTACCCCGTGCCCCTGGGCCTCTACCTGCTGGTGGCGGCGACGCTGTTCGCGCTGCACCGCCGGCCGCTCATCCGGTGGATGAGCGTGGTGCAGTCGCTGGTGGATGTGGGGCTCGTCTTCACGCTGCAGGCCGCCGCGCTGCCCATCTCTCCGTTCCCCGCGGGTGTGGCGGGCTTCAGCCTGGGGCTGTTCACATTGGTAGTAGTGCTGAGCAGCCTCACGCTGTTTCCAAGCGTCGTCTATCTGACGGCGGGGCTGGCGGCGGTGGCCCAGGCGGTGCTGATGCGCATTGCGGGGGTGGGCTACGACGCGGTGGCCATCGCCGCCGTGGTGCTGCTGTTGGTGGCCATCATGAGCCAGTACGGCAGCCAGCGGGTGCTGCAGCTCGTCGGGGCGCTCACGCGCACCGAGGTGGAGCGGCAGATGGAGACGCGGCGCATTCAGCAAGTCGAGGAGGCGCGGCGCACCACCGAGCGGCTGCTGGACGAGACGCGCGAGCAGAACGAGCGGCTCATTGCCCTGCAGCGGGACAAGGATCAGCTCACCCAGTTCCTGGTGCATGACCTGCGCTCGCCGCTGTCGGCGCTGACGATGACGTTCTCCATGATGGAGAACGAGCTGGCCACCGCGAGCAATGGGCAGAAGCAGGCGGTGCGCACGGGCGTGGCCGTCACCGCGAGGATGGAGCGGATGATCGCCGAGCTGCTCGACATCCCCCGGCTGGAGGAGGGCCGGCTGGAGCTGACGCCGCAGCGCATTGGCGCCACGCCCCTGCTCGAGGAGGTGCGCCTGGCCAGCGCCATGGCCGCCCAGTTCCGGCGGCTCAAGCTGGAGGTGGAGGTGCCCGAGGGGCTGGAGTTCCAGGGGGACCGCTCGCTGCTGCTCCGGGTGGTGGAGAACCTGGTGACCAACGCGCTGCGCTACACGCCTCCCAATGGCCGGGTGCGGATGGAGGTGGGGACGGACAGCGCGGGCATCTACCTGGCGGTGCGCAATGACGGCACGCCCATTCCCGCCGAGCAGCGCGAGCGGCTCTTCGACAAGTACGCGCAAGGCGACAAGGAGAAGCGCGCCCGGAGCGGCTATGGGCTGGGGCTCTACTTCTGCAAGCTGGCGGTGGAGGCCCACGGCGGGCAGCTCACCGTGGAGGATGCGCCGGGGTGGCCCACCTCGTTCGTGGCCAGGTTCCCGCCCGCCCAGCAGGCGCCCCTCGTCAGTCAAGGCTGAGCCACGCGGCTCAGCCGTTCACGCGCTCGATGAGCCGGGCCGCGTGCTTGCGGGCGCTCTCGGCCACCTCGTGCGCGTCCAGCGTGAGCAGCCGCCGGTCCTTGAGCACCGGCCGCCCGTCGATCAGCACGTGCACCACGTCCGTGGAGCGCGCCGAGTGGACGATCGCCCCCAGCACGTTCTCGGGCGCGTGGGTGGAGTGCAGGCCGCGCAGGTCCAACACGGTGATGTCCGCGCGCTTGCCCGGCTCCAGTGAGCCCAGCTCCTGCTCCAGCCCGAGCGCCCGCGCGCCCTCCAGCGTGGCCATCTCCAGCACGCGCAGCGGAGGCATGCCCAGCGGCCCCACCCGTGGCTTGTGCAGCAGCGCCGCGAGCCGCATCTCCATGAAGATGTCCAGGTTGTTGTTGCACGGGGCGCCGTCCGCGCCCAGGCACACGCGCACCCCGGCATCCATCATCTCCGGCACCTTGGCGATGCCCGAGGCCAGCTTCAGGTTGGAGCTGGGGCAGTGGCACACCACCGTGCCCGTCTCGCGCAAGAGCCGCTGCTCCTCGGCCGTGGGCCACACACAGTGCGCCAGCGTCACGTGCGGCCCGCTGATGCCCAGCGAGTGGAAGTAGGCGATGTTGTCCATGCCGATGCGCTGACGCACCACGTCGCACTCGGTGGGGTTCTCGCTGGCGTGGGTGTGGATGCGCACGCCCTTCTCCCGCGCCAGCCGGGACACTTCCTTCAAGAGCTGCTCGGTGCACGAGAGCACGAAGCGCGGGGCAAACGCGTAGCGCAGCCGGTCCCCATGCTTGCCGTGCCAGCGCTCCAGCAGCGCCAGGCTCTCGGCCAGCGAGGCCTCGGTCGTCTCGCGCAGGCCCGCGGGCAGCCCCTGCCCCGAGTCCATCATCGCCTTGCCACCGGTGAGCCGGAAGCCGCAGTCCCGCGCGGACTCGAACACCGTGTCGTAGTGGCGCACCGTGCCCATGTCGAGCGCCGCCGTGGCCCCTGACTGGATGAGCTCCGCGAACGTCAGGTCCGCCGAGGCCCGCAGCGACTCGGCGTCATGCGCCGCCTCGTACGGCCAGATGCGCTCTCGGAGCCAGTCCAGCAGCTCCAGCCCGTCCGCGTGGTTGCGGAACAGCGTCTGGCAGGCGTGCAGGTGGCCGTGAATGAGCCCGGGCAGCACCACCTGCCCGGACATGTCCAGCATGCGCACCGTGGCGCCCCGGGGCTTCAGCCCCCGGCCCACCTTGGCGATGCGCCCATCCTGGATGAGCACGTCCGCCCCCGCGAGCACCTCTCGCTCGCGGTTCATCGTCACCACGGTGCCATTGGTCAGGAGCAGGTCCACGCGCGGGCTGCTCTTAACACAGAGCGGGCCCGTGTCAGAGGAAGTCACGCGTGAAGGCGTGAGGCAGTAGCTCTCTCAACGAGTAGCTGGCCTCCTCGCCTTTCAGGTTCCGGCTGCGCACCGGCAGCTCCGGCCCGGCGAACTCCGCCATCACCTGCCGGCACATGCCACACGGAGGACAGGGCGTGGGGGTGTCCACCACGATGGCCACCGCCACCGGCCGGCTGTGCCCCTGCGCCACCGCCGCGGCGAACGCGTTGCGCTCGGCACACACTGTCAGTCCGTACGTGGCATTCTCCACGTTACAGCCGGCCACCACCGTGCCGTCCGCGAAGAGCACCGCCGCCCCCACCGGGAAGCGCGAGTACGGCACGTGCGCGCGCTCGCGCACCTTCGTCGCCTGCTGGAACAGTGACTCCCAGGGAATCTCGTCCGCCATGGCGCCCTCCAGGGCTCAGCTCTTCGGCGAGGCCAACTGCACGTCATCCAGGTGCCGCGCGATCGCCAGCTCCGTCTCCACCGGCAGTTCCATGAAGCGCACATGGGTGGCCAGGCCCTGCGGCCCCTCCCTCACGTGCAGCACCTCGCCGCGCACGCGCAGCTCGTCGGTCCCCGAGGGCAGCCGGAAGCGCAGCTCCAGATGCGTCCCCGCCTCCATCGCCCCGCCCCGAAACGCGCAGCCACCCAGCGACAGGTCTCCCTCTCGCGTCTCGAAGGCCGCCTCGCCCTCGAAGGCCCGCACCTGGAAGTGCATGGGTACCCGGGGCGAATCCCGCCGCTCCTCACCCCGGGTGCCCGGGGAATCGTTCCGCTCAGCCATTGCTGTCGAATCCTTGATCACGCGCGTGCCAACACCGGAAGAAAATCCGTCAGCAGCCGGGCGAAGATACCCCCCACCCGGCAAGCCGTCTCGGCCCACTTTCCACCGAAAGCGGCCGGGCTGCCACTATGGCACACACCCCCGGATGTAGGGACACCTGGGAGAGCCGGGCGCCCCGGCTCAGATGTTCCAGCGGACCATGCCCTGGAGCACGTTCTCCGTCTTGTCCTCGATGAGGTAGCGGTTCCACGCCACCTGCCACTCGAGGCCCAGGTAGAGCTTGCCCGGGGTGGCGCCCACGTTCTTGGCCGCGTCCCACAGCAGCTGGGGCTGGGCGAGGAAGAACTGGTTGCCCTCGGTGTTGATGAAGGCGCCCTTGCCCTGGCCCTCGCCGAACAGGCCCCACGAGAAGAAGCCGCCGAGGATGAAGTCCTGGCTGCCCAGGGAGAAGGACTTCTGCGCCGCCGCGCCCAGCTGCAGGTCCACGCCCTTGAAGATCCAGTCGTCACGCACCACCGTCGTCACCGACATGAAGTCCAGCACCGGGACTTTCAGGTCCCACTGCAGGCCGTAGTAGTTGAGCATGCCGAACTTGGACACGTGCTCGGCCTCGTACTTGAGCTGCACGTCGTTGATGAAGCCCCAGTCGTACTGCTGGCCGGAGAGCTTCTCGCCAATCTTCTTGGGCGACAGCGTCACGGTGATGCCGCCGAAGAAGCCGCCCCGCTCGTTGTCGCTCGGGTCGCCCGAGGCCGCGCTGTTCCAGGGGCCGGTGATGTCGTAGTACAGGAACATCGTCCCGTACTCCCACGCCTGGAACGCCTTGATCGATAGCAGGGTGCGGGAGCCGCCCCCGTTGAAGTCCTTGTTGAAGCAGTCGACCGAGCCGTCGTAGCGGCCAATGACGCCGTTGTCCTGCTTGATCTTGTCCTCGCTGCCCGTCCAGCAGGGCGCGTGCAGCACCTCGAACCAGACGCCCGCGTGGGCGATGGACGGCGACATGGAGACAGCCAGTAGCGCGACGGCGAACAGCAGCTTGCGTGTCATGGGGACCCCTCCCGAAGGGCGGCGCCATCTCGCACAACAGGTGTCACGGCGGCAAGCACTGATGGGGACTTGCGCGGCTACTCCAGGCGCTCGACGATGAGCGGGCGGGGCGCGGGCGCCACGGGCCCCAGGGTGTACGCCCTCAGCAGGCGCGCCTTCACGTCCTCCAGCGGCCCTTCGCTGTTGTAGTGCACGCGCACCAGCGGCTCGCCGGCCTTCACCGGCTCGCCCACCTTGCGCACCAGCGTGAAGCCCACCGCCGGATCGATGATGCTGTCCACCCGCTGCCGCCCCGCCCCCAGCGCCACCGCCGCCAGCCCCACCGCCTCGGTGTCAATCGCCGTGACGAATCCGTTACCGGGCGCGAGCACGTCGGAGGTGGCCCGCGCCTGAGGCAGCCGCGAGTAGTCGTCGATGGCGCGCGGGTCGCCGCCCTGCGCCTGGACGATCTGCTTGAGCTTGCGCAGCGCGCTGCCGTCGTCCACCGCGCGCCGCAGCAGCGTGCGGGCCTGCTCCGGGGTGGAGGCCTTGCCGCCCAGCACCAGCATCTCGGCGGTGAGCGCCATCGTCACCTCCGTGTAGTCCTCGGGGGCCTTGCCGCGCAGCATGTCCACCGCTTCGATGACTTCGAGCGCGTTGCCCACCGCGCGCCCCAGCGGCTGGTCCATGTCGGTGAGCAGCGCCGTCACCTTGCGCTTCATCTCCGTGCCGATGCCGATCATCGTCCGGGCCAGGGCGCGCGCGTCCTCCAGGCGCTTCATGAAGGCGCCGCTGCCCACCTTCACGTCCAGCACCAGCGCGTCGATGCCCTCGGCGAGCTTCTTGCTCATGATGGAGCTGGCGATCAGCGGCAGGCAGTCCACCGTGGCCGTCACATCACGCAGCGCGTAAAGCTTCTTGTCCGCGGGCGCCAGCGTCGCCGTCTGGCCAATGAGGCAGCAGCCCACCTCCCGCACCAGGCGCCGGTAGTCCGCCACCGTCAGGTCCACCCGGAAGCCGGGAATGGACTCCAGCTTGTCCAGCGTGCCGCCAGTGTGCCCCAGCCCCCGGCCGGAGATCATCGGCACCGGGACCCCGCAGGCGGCCGCCAGCGGCGCCAGGCTCAGGGAGACCTTGTCCCCCACTCCGCCCGTGGAGTGCTTGTCCACCTTGATGCCGGGCGTCTCGGACAGGTCCAGCTCCTCGCCGGAGCGGAGCATGGCGCGCGTCCAGGCGCCCAATTCCACCGGGTTGAGCCCCTTGAAGAAGACCGCCATGCACATGGCGGACATCTGGTACTCGGGCACCTCGCCCCGGGTGAACGCGGCGATGAACTGCTCGATGGCGGCGGGGTCCAACGCCCGGCCGTCACGCTTGGCTTTGATGAGCTCGTAGGGTCTCACGGCCCCTGGCTATAGCAGGAAGGGAGCCCCGAGTGTCCCCGGTCCTCGCAGCCAACCCCTTCCATCGGGTCCGCCATCTGCTAGATACGCGGCCCATGACCCGAACCCTCCGCCTGTCCGTCCTGGCCCTTGCCGTGCTCTTTGGCGCCTGCAAGAAGGAACAACCCCCCGCCGCCGCCGAGCAGCCGAAGGCGGACGCCAAGCCCACCGCCAAGACTTATAAGGTCGGCCTGGTCACCGACGTGGGCGGCCGTGGCGACAACTCCTTCAATGACGCGGCGCTGCGCGGCCTGGAGATGTGGGCGGCCGGCAAGAAGTACGAGGGTGGCAAGTACGTCACCGCCTCGTCCGAGGAGCTCAAGAAGAGCCTCACCCCGGACCTGGCCAGCCTGACGCCGCCCATTGCTCCCCAGCCCATCGAGCCGATGGTGATTCAGAGCAAGAACGCCGAGGACTACGTGCCCAACCTGGACCTGCTGATCGAGCAGGGCGCGGACCTGGCCGTGGGCAACGGCTTCATGCTCGAGAGCGCGGTGGAGACCAGCGCCAAGAAGAACACCAATTCCAAGTTCCTGCTGATCGACAGCCCGCTCTTGGACGCGGCCAACGGCAACAAGCCGTACACGCTGCCCAACGTGCGCACCGTCACCTTCAAGGAGCACGAGGGCAGCTTCCTGGTGGGCGCGCTGGCGGGCCTGGTGACGAAGTCGAACAAGGTGGGCTTCGTGGGCGGCATGGAGATTCCGCTCATCAAGAAGTTCGAGGCGGGCTTCCGCGCGGGCCTCAAGACGACCAACGCCAAGGCGGCGGAGACGCTGTCGGTGTACACGGGCAGCTTCGACAACGTGGCGGCCGGCAAGCAGGTGGCGCAGGACCTGCTCAACAAGGGCGCGGACGTCATCTACCACGCGGCGGGCGCGGACGGCCTGGGCGTCATCCAGGCGGTGAAGGAGGCGCGCGCGGCGGGCAAGCAGGTGTACGCCATCGGCGTGGACTCGGACCAGCATCACCTGGCGCCCGAGGCGGTGCTCACCTCGATGCTCAAGCACGTTGACCTGGCGGTGTACCAGGCCTCGGCGGACGTGGCGCAGGGCAAGTTCACCTCGGGCGACCAGACGCTGGGCGTGAAGGAGGGCGGCGTGGGCTACGCCGAGGTGCGCGTGGACTTCCCGGGCAAGGCCGAGGCGGTGCAGAAGGTGGAGGCGCTGCGCCAGCGCATCTCCGCCGGTGAGCTGAAGGTGCCCGCCAGCATGGACGAGCTCGCCACCTTCCAAGCCACGCCCTGATCTCCCTTCGCCACATCTGTAAGCGGTTCGGCAACGTCCAGGCGCTGGAGGACGTGTCGCTCGACATCCGTGCGGGTGAGCTGCTCGCGCTGGTGGGAGAGAACGGCGCGGGCAAGTCCAGCCTGATGAACGTGCTGTACGGGCTGTATCACCCGGACACGGGTGAGATTGTCCTGGACGGCAAGGCCGTGCGCTTCAAGAGCCCCCGGGACGCCATCGCCCGGGGCATTGGCATGGTGCACCAGCACTTCATGTTGGTGCCCACGCTGACCGTGGCGGAGAACGTGGTGCTGGGCAAGGAGCCCACGCGCCTGGGCCGCATGGACCTGGAGCGCGCCTGTAGTGAGGTGGCCGAGACGTGCAAGCGCTTCGGCTTCCAGTTGGATCCGCGGGCCCGGGTGGACACGCTCAGCGTGGGCTCGCAGCAGAAGGTGGAGATCGTCAAGGCGCTGCACCGCGGCGCCAAGGTGCTCATCCTGGACGAGCCCACCGCGGTGCTCACGCCCCAGGAGGCGGAGGACCTGTTCCGGGTGGCGCGAGGGCTCAAGGAGCAGGGCCACACGGTGGTGTTCATCAGCCACAAGCTGCGCGAGGTGCTCAGCGTGGCCGAGCGCATCGCCGTCATGCGGCGCGGCAAGCTGGTGGCCGAGGTGAAGGCGGCGCAGACCACGGCGGACGCGCTGGCCAACCTCATGGTGGGCGAGGTGCGCGTGGCCTCCTCGGTGGTGGAGCCCTACCAGCCGCCCACCGGAGAGGTGGTGCTGGCGGCCAAGAACCTCAAGGCGCGCGGAGACGATGGCCGCCAGGCGCTCAACGGGGTGACGCTGGCGGTGCACGCCGGAGAGCTCGTCGGCATCGCCGGAGTGGACGGCAACGGGCAGCGCGAGCTGGCCGAGGTGCTCACGGGCCTGCGCCCGCTGGACGATGGGGACGGAATGCTGCTGGGCGCGCCGCTGAAGCGGCTCACGCCCGGCGAGGCCCGCAAGCGCGGGGTGAGCCACGTGCCCGAGGACCGGCTGTGGCGCGCGGTCGTCAAGGGCATGAGCGTGGAGGAGAACGTGGCGCTGGGCCGGCAGGGGCAGGCGCCGTTCGCCCGGGGCCCCTGGCTGGACTTCAAGGGCCGCCGCGCGCGCGCCCAGGCCCTGCTGTCAGCCTACGACGTGCGGCCGTTGGACCCGACGGTGCCCATCCAGGCGCTCTCGGGCGGCAACCAGCAGAAGGTGGTGGTGGCGCGCGAGCTGGACACTCAGCCGAAGCTGGTGGTGGTGGTGCAGCCCACGCGCGGGCTGGACATCAGCGCGGTGGCGCAGGTGCACGCGCGGCTGCGCGAGGAGCGGGCCCGGGGGGCCGGAGTGCTGCTCATCTCGCTGGATCTTGAGGAGGTGCTCACGCTGTCGGACCGCGTCTACGTGCTCTTCGAGGGGCGCGTGACGGGCACCTTCACCCGGCCCGAGTTCGACGAGCGCGAGCTGGGCCGGCGCATGATGGGCGCGGAGGCAGGCCATGGGTGAGCGCTGGCGCTCGGCAATCCCCTCCGTGCTCTCGGTGGTGCTGGCCCTGGTGGTGTGCTGGGTCATCATCACCCTCACGCGCGACGCGGAGGTGGCCAGCAAGGCCTACCTCCAGATGTTCTACGGCGGCCTGGGCAACTGGCCGCGCTACTTCGACACGGGCGATGGCGGCGCCATCCTCCGGCCGCTGGGCGAGGCCGCCGGCAAGGCCGCGCTGCTGATCCTCACCGGCCTGTCCGTGGCGGTGGCCTTCAAGGCGGGCCTGTTCAACATCGGCGCGCAGGGGCAGATGCTGGTGGGCGCCCTGGCCGCGGCGGTGGTGGGGGCGCACGTGTCCCTGCCCGCCCCGCTGCACGTGCCGATGGCGCTGCTGGCCGCGGCCGTCACCGGCGCGCTCTGGGCGCTGATCGCCGCGGTGCTCAAGCTCAAGCGCGGCGTGCACGAAGTCATCTCCACCATCATGCTCAACTGGGTGGCGATCAGCCTGGTGGACAACTGGCTCGCCATCGGCCCGCTGCGCGCGGCCGTCACCGGCGGCCACTCCATCTCCGGTACCCCTGAAATCCTGCCCTCGGCGCAGCTGCCCCGGCTGCTGGGGGATATCTCCCGGCTCACCCTGGGCTTCCCGCTGGCGCTGCTGGTGGCGGTGCTGGTGTGGGTGTGGCTGATCCGCACGCGGCGCGGCTTCGAGACGCGCGCGGCGGGACTGGGCGCCGAGGCGGCCCGCTCAGCGGGCATCCCCGTGAAGCAGCGCGCCGCGGAGGCCATGGGGCTGGCGGGCGCGCTGGCGGGCCTGGCCGGCGCGGTGCTGGTGATGGGCACCGAGCTGCGCTACCCCGGCAGCCTCGGAGCGCCCTACGGCTTCGACGGCATCGCCATGGCGCTGATCGGCAACGGCCACCCGGCCGGCGTCACGCTGACGGCGCTGTTCTTCGGCGCCCTGCGCGCGGGCGGCACGCGCATGCAGCTGCTGGGCGTGCACAAGACCTTCCCGGAGCTCATTCAGGGGCTGGCGCTGCTGTTCGTGGCCGGGCGCCTCATCTGGCTGGCGCTGCTGCGCCGGCGCCGGCCGGCCACCGCCTCCACGGAGGTGCCGCGTGCTTGAGATCATCGAGGCGCTGCTGTTCTCCACCCTGGACGCGGCCCCCGCGCTGATCTTCGCCGCGCTGGGCGGGGTGCTCTCCGAGCGCGCTGGCGTGGTGAACGTGGGCCTGGAGGGGCAGATGCGCGTGGGCGCCTTCTGCGCCGCCGTGGCCGCCCTCTACATGCCCACGCCCCTGGGTGTCATCGTGGGCATGCTGGCGGGCGCCGCGCTGGCCTCGGTGCACGGCTACCTGAGCATCCGCTGGCGCTCGGATCAGGTGGTGTCCGGCATGGCCATCAACCTGGTGGCCCTGGCTGGCGGCACCTTCCTGCTCGAGTCGCTCTACAGCCCCAACGGCACCCCCTCCATCGAGCAGTTGCCCCGCTGGGACATGCCGCTCTTGCACGCGGTGCCCCTGCTGCGCGCCTTCTCCAACCACACGGGGCTCACCTACCTGGCGCTGGCGCTGCCCTTGCTCTTCCACGGGGTGCTCAACCACACCGCCATCGGCCTGCGGCTGCGCGCGGTGGGCGAGAAGCCCCACGCGGTGGCCACCCTGGGGCTGAGCGTGTCCGGGCTGCGCTGGGGCGCGGTGCTTGGCGGCGGCATGTTGGCGGGCCTGGGCGGCGCCGCGCTGTCCACCGCCGTGCTGGACCGCTTCGAGCAGCACACCCCCGCCGGCATGGGCTTCATGGCCCTGGCCGCCATGGTGTTCGGCCGCTGGACGCCCCTGGGGGCCTTCGGCGCCGCCGCCTTCTTCGCCTTCGGCAACGCCCTGCGCATTGGCCTGGCCTCCAGCGCCCCTGGCATCCTGGAAGTCATTCCCCAGGGCTTCCTGCTGGCCCTGCCCTACGTGCTCACGCTGATCCTGCTCACCGTGCAGGGCCAGCGCAGCAGCGCCCCCGCCGCCCTGGGTACCCCCTACGAGCAGGAATCCCGCTAGCACCCTACCCAGGGTGCCAGGTGCGCTTTGCCCCAGGTCCAAAATGACCAGGAATCCGTTTTGACCCCCCTCTGGGGCGTCCGGAGCCCTTCCTTTTTCCCGAATCATGCCTAGCCGCCGACGCTAAGGGCTTGGAAGCGCTGGAGGTTTTTCAGCCGTTTTCTCCGACTCTTAAAAAAGGCGCCAGAGCCGGAATCTAGGCACACAACTAGCAGGAGGAATAATGCGGTATCGAACTTATTCTGCCAGAGTGCCGGGTTAAGCAACTTTGTCAGGGGTCGCGCGATAATGACGACAATGGCTACGACGGCTGCTGCTCGTAAGACCCTGGCGGTTGAGACGCACACGCAGCGCGCGAGGCCGGCCAGCACGGAGCCCGCCAGCAGAGTGGTCTCGCTGGAGGCGCTGCTGCGCGAGTCCCCGGTGGACCTGGTGGACCTGGTGCAGGACGTGGTGGCGCAGCTGTTGACCGAGGGCCGGCTGGAGCAGGTGGAGGTGAAGTTCCACCTGCCCGAGGAGCCGGTCCGGGTGGACCTGCCGCGCACCCAGCTGTCGCAGGTGCTGGAGCAGCTGGTGTCCAGCGCGTGCGAGGCGATGAAGACGGTGGCGCCGCTGCACCGGGTGCTCCGGGTCATCGTGGAGCCGACGGACGCCTTCGGCGACTACGGCCCGCGGGTGAAGGTGCAGGACACCGGCGGCAGCCTGCAGATCGAGGACGGTATCCGGCTGGCCATCACCCGCGCCGAGCAGCTGGGCACGGCGCTGACGGTGAAGCCGCGTCCCACCGGCGGCAACCTCTTCACCCTGGATGTGCCGGTGAAGAAGGTCGTCGACGCCTCCTGGTAGCCGCTAGAGCTTCCAGCCAATCCCGAACAGGGCCTCGAGGGTGAAGCGCGCGTCGCTGCGCCCCCGGCGGTCCGAGTCCGGGAAGATGGACGGGCCCATCCGCACGTTGAAGTTCACCGACAGGCTACGGTCGACGAAGTACTCCAGGCCTCCGCCCACCAGCAGGGGGAAGACGGGGCCGCCGCCCGCGCCGAAGTAGACGTGGAAGGGGATGTCCACGCCCGCGTTGAGCATCAGCGCGCTGCCCACGGGAATGCCCACCACCACGGCCACCGGCAGCGCCAGCCCCACGTCCGTGCTGCCGTCGTGGAAGTAGAACAGCGGCCCGGGCTGGAAGGTGACGGCCACGGAGGCCTGCGAGGTCTGCGCGAGCATCAGCCGCACCCAGGCCTGGAACTTGATGCCCGGCTCGACGACTTCGACCAGGCCCTCCTGCCCGTAGTTGAAGGAGAACTTGCCGCCGATATCGAGCTTGTTCGTCGCCCCGTGCAAAAGGCCCAGGGTGAGGCCCGGCCAGCCAATCTGCCCGACGAAGACGTTGCTGCCGGCGCCCACGGTGTCGCCAGCCAGCACGGACCAGCCCTGCCCGCGGCCATACGAGACGCCCTCCTCCTGCGCGAGCGCGGCGCAAGAGGCCAGGACACAGCAGAGAACGAAGCCAGGGACCAGACGCTTCACAGAACCCCTCGGTCAAGAAGGCCGCCCACAGTGGCACGGCCGGTTAGCAGGGGCAGAGACCTAGCAGAAACTCAGGCCGGTTGGCCGCGATCTCGCGCGAGCGTCACAAAGGCGTCGATGAACGCCTGCAGCCGCCCCTCGGCCCGGGTGCGGGCCTGGGCCAGGGGCTCGCCCTGGCCGAGCGTCTCCTTCAGCTCGAAGTAGTATTTGATTTTGGGCTCGGTGCCGGACGGGCGCAGGGTGACGCGGCCGCCGCCCTCCAGCTCGTAGGCGATGACGTTCGAAGGCGGCAGGGTGAGCTTGTCCACCCTGGCGCCGGTGCGGGCCTCGCCCAGCTTGTAGTCCTTGAGGCTTTGCACGGCGTACGGGCCCACGCGCTCCGGGTGGGCGCGGCGGAAGCCGTCCATGATGCGCGAGATGGTCTGCGCGCCCTCGGCGCCGGGGAAGGTGAAGTTGCGCTGCGCTCCGACGAAGAGGCCGTGCTTGCGCTGAATCTCCTCCAGGTAGCCCAGCACCGTGGTGCCCCGGGACTGGCACCACGCCGCCAGGTCCGCGAACACCAGCGCCGCGCTCACCCCGTCCTTGTCGCGCACCACCGTGCCCACCGTGTAGCCCAGCGCCTCCTCGTAGCCGAAGACGAACTGGGTGCCGTCGCTCTTCTCGCGCTCCAGCGCCCGATTGGCGATCCACTTGAAGCCGGTGAGCACCTCGTCATACCCGGCGTTCAGGTCCCTGGCGATCTGCCCCAGCTGCACCGAGGACACGATGGTGGTGGCCACATGCGCCCTGCCCCGCTTGGTGCCCTGGGTGAGCATGTAGTGGCCCAGCAGCACGCCCACCTCGTTGCCGGAGAGCATGCGCAGGCGGCCCGCCTCGTCGCGCGCCATCACCGCCAGCCGGTCCGCGTCCGGATCATTGGCCAGCACCAGGTCCGCCTTCACCCGCTCCGCGGTGGCGAGGGACAGGTCCATCGCGCCGGGCTCCTCCGGGTTGGGGAAGCGCACCGTGGGGAAGGTGCCGTCCGGCCGCTGCTGCTCGGCCACCGGGTAGAAGCGCGGGAAGCCCGCGGCCTTCATGGCGCGCTCCATCCACGCTCCACCCACCCCGTGCATCGCCGTGTAGACGATGGACAGCGTCTGCGAGCCGTGCCCGTACACCCGCAGCCCGAGGATGGCCTTCAGGTACGCCTCGCCCACCTCGGCGGAGAGGTCCCTCCACAGCCCCCGCTCGCGGGCCTGGGCCGGGGTGAGCAGCTTCACCTGGTTGGCCGGCTCCACCGCGTCGATGGCGGCGGCGATGCGCGTGTCATGGGGCGGGATGATCTGCGCGCCGTTGCTCCAGTAGAGCTTGTACCCGTTGTACTCGGGCGGGTTGTGGCTGGCGGTGATCATCACCGCCGCCGCCGCCTTGAGGTGCAGCAGCGCGAAGGCCGCCAGCGGCGTGGGCCCCAGGTCCGGGAAGACGAGCGCGGGAATGCCCTCGGCGGCCAGCACGCACGCGGTGTCCTCGGCGAACTCGGCGCTCATCCTCCGGCCGTCGCGCCCCACCACCACGCCGCGGGTGGCCACGTCCGGCACCTGCTGCTTGAGGTAGCGCGCCAGCCCCGCCGTGGTGCGGCGCACCACCGCGCGGTTCATCCGGTTGGGGCCCGCGCCCACCACGCCGCGCAGGCCCGCGGTGCCGAACTCCAGGTTGCCGGCGAAGCGGTCCGCCAGGTCCGCCCCGTCCGCCGAGGCCAGCACCCGCGCCAGCTCCTCCGCCGTGGTGGGGTCCGGATCAGCCCGCCGCCATGCCTCCGCCTGCTCCCTCAATGCGGCGCTGTTCATGTCCCGCCTCCTCTGTACCGGCGGCACGCGGGCCGCTCGGGGCCTGTTCAGGTGTAGTCGGTGAGCTTCTTGCGCGTGGGCCCGCCCTTGGGCTTGTCCTGCTTGCCCTGGCACTCCACGCAGAACTCCACGTACGGCATCGCCTTGAGCCGGCCGAACGGCAGCGGGTCGCCGCAGTCCTCGCACTCGCCATAGCTGTCCGGATCATTGCGCAGCTTGCCCAGCGCCTTCACCACGCGCTTGAGCACCCCGTCCATGTTCCGGTTCCGGCTGGAGGCGATGGCCTGCATCATCTCGTTGAGCGGCTGCTCGTCCTCGTCGCCGCCAGTGCGCGCCTCGTCCGTGCGGTTGGGCTCGATCTTCAGCGGCGCCTTGCCGGTCAGCTCGCCGTGCAGCGCGAGCAGCAGCTCGCGCAGTTCATCTCGCTGGGCGTCCGTCACGCCGTGCCTCCAGCGCTCAGTACTTCCCGGTGGACTTCTGCCCGGTGATGATCGCCACGGACGCCGAGGCTCCAATCCGGTTGGCGCCGGCCTGGAACATCTTCATCGCGTCCTCGGCCGAGCGCACGCCGCCGGAGGCCTTCACCCCCACGTCGTCGCCCACCACCTTGCGCATCAGCGCCACGTCCTCGGCGGTGGCACCGCCGGAGCTGAAGCCCGTGGACGTCTTCACGAAGGCGGCGCCCGCGGCCTTGGACAGCACGCACCCGGCGATCTTCTCCTCGTGGTTGAGCTGGCTCGTCTCGAGGATGACCTTCACGGGGTGCGGGCGGCTGGCCTCCACCACCATGGAGATGTCCTTCATCACCAGCGCGTAGTCCTTGGCCTTCAGCGCGCCGATGTTGATCACCATGTCGATCTCTCGGGCCCCGCAGCGGATGGCCTCGCGCGCCTCGAAGGCCTTGGCGCTGGGCAGCGCCGCCCCCAGCGGGAAGCCCACCACGGCGATCGGCACCGTCTTCGAGCCGGCCAGAATCCGCGCCGCCAGCGCCACGTTGGACGAGTTCACGCACACCGTGGCGAAGCCGTGCTTGCGCGCCTCCTCCGCCAGCTTGATGACCTCTTCGCGGCTGGCCTCGGGCTTGAGCAGCGTGTGGTCGATGTAGGGAGCGATGTCCGCGCTGGTGCGGATGGCATCCGGCGCCAGCCGGGCCGCGCCCGACTTCACCGCCGCCACCGTGCCGCAGCTGTCCACGTTGGGGCACACATCGCACGAGGGTGCGCACTCACGGTGTGACTGATCCGCACCGCTGGGCGCAGGCTCGCGGGCCTGTCGCGCCGCGGGCCCCGGAGAGGTGGTACAGGGCTCTTCCTTGCCTGCTCGGAAGGCGTGCATCCTGCGGCGGACTCGGTCGGCGATCTCATCGACGACCTGGTTGACGTCATCAGCCTCGGCCATGAATCGGGGTGTACCCCAGGTCAGGCCCCCTCGGGAAGCACTCGGACAAGGTGCCTGAACGTCTGCCGGGTGCCTCACAGGGGCTGGCAGGCGCTAGAGTCGCCCCGTGATGTCCTTCTCGCGGCTCTTCACCCTTCTGCTCGTACTCCTCGTAGCCCCGGCGGGACTGGCGCAGCCCGCGCCCCCATCTGCTCCTCCGGGCAAGCCGCTCACGGTTTACTTCTTCGATGTGGGCCAGGGCGACGCGGCCCTCATCGTCTCGCCCACCGGGAAGACGGTGCTCATCGACGGTGGCCCTCCCGAAGCCGGAGAGCACCTGGCGGCCCGGGTGCGCCAGCTCGTCCGCGCGCCGTTGGACCTGGTCATCCTGACGCACCCGCACCTGGACCACCTGGGCAGCATCAAGGACGCCGTCCAGGCGGTGGGGGCCAAGCGCTACATGGACCCCGGCTTCGATCATCCCAGCGTGGCCTACCGCAACCTGCTCGACTTCCTGGGCAAGGAGGTGGGCCAGGTGATGACGGCGCAGCCCAACCCCCAGGCGCCGGACACGCTGCTCACCATTGGCCTGGGCGAGGGCGTGACGCTCACCATCCACTGGCCTCGCCACCCGCGAGAGCCGTTTTTGCAGAACACCCGCTCGGACGCGAACTCCAACTCCATCGTCGCGCGGCTGACCTACGGCAAGACGGCCTTCCTCTTTACCGGCGATGCCGAGGCGGACACCGAGGAGGCCCTGCTGCGCAGGAGCGCGGACTACACCTCCACGGTGCTCAAGGTGGCGCACCACGGCGGCAAGCACTCGTCGACCCAGGCATTCCTGGACGCGGTGAGGCCCCGGGCGGCGGTCATCTCCTCGCGCAAGGGCAACGAGTATGGCCACCCCACCCCCGAGACGCTCGAGCGGCTCGAGTCGGTGGGAGCGCGCATCTTCCGCACGGATCAAGGCGGAGAGATCAAAGCCGTGAGCAACGGCACCACCGTCACCCTGCAGGCCGAGCGGGGGGACACCGCGCCCGTGGTCGTCCCCGGCGAGGTGAAGGCTCCCGCCACCACCGTGAGCGCCGTGGTTCCGGCGAGCCCCGTGCCTTCGAACCCCGCTACCCGGAGCCCCAGCCCCGTGCCCGTGGCCTACAAGCCGCCGCCCACCCCTGCTCCCGCGCCCGCCGTGGCGCAGCCTGCTCCCGGCACCCCGCGCTTCGTGAGCCTCAAGGGCAGCGAGGTGTTCCACCGCGAGGACTGCGCGACCCTGAAGCGGGCCAAGACGAAGGAGCGTAAGGTGTACCCCACCCGCGCCGCCGCCGCCCGTGAGCGCCGGGCCGCCGAGGACTGCAACCCATGAACGCGCGCCTGCTTCCCCTGCTGGGCCTGCTGCTGGCCGCCGCGTGCAAGGAGCCCGCGCCCGCGCTGCCTCCCCCCGCTCCCGCCGTGGCCGCTCGCCCCACCTCGGGCGTGGCGCCGCGCTTCCTGGCGGGGCCCGCGGACGGAAAGCTCCACGTCTACTTCTTCGATGTGGGCCACGGGGATGCCGCCCTCATCGTCTCTCCCGAGGGCCGCACCGTCCTGGTGGACTCCGGCCCCGCCTCCGCCGTGGCTCACCTGTCGGACCGGCTGCCCGAGCTGCTCGCCGCCCGGTTGGACATGGTCGTCCTCACCCACCCGGCCGTGGACCACTACGGCGCGATGCAGAGCGTGCACAAGCTGGTGGACCCGCGCCGGCTGCTCGAGCCCCAGCTGCCCGAAACGCCCAAGGACTATGACGCCCTGCTCACCACGCTGGGCTCCCGGGGCGTGGAGATCTTCTCGCCCGCGCCCAACCCTTCGCAGCCCCAGGAGCCGCTGCGCCTGCCTCTGGGCGGCGCGGAGCTCACCGTGCTGTGGCCCCGCGCGCCCACCGAGCCGCTGCTCACGGTGCCCGGAGCGGCGGACAAGCACGCCGAGCACGCGAGCAACTCCATCGTCCTGCGGCTCACCCATGGAGACACCTCGGTGCTCTTCGCGGGGGACGCGCGGGCCGAGACGGAGGCGGCGCTGGTGAAGCTGCGCGGCTCGGCGCTGCGCTCCACGCTGCTCAAGGTGAGCAGCCATGGCGCCGAGGGTGCCACGAGCATGGAGTGGCTGCAGGAGGTCCGTCCGCTGGCGGCGCTCGTCAGCACCGACACGAAGAACCCACCCGCCAAGGCCACGCTGGACCGGCTGAAGGTCGCTGGCACCCGCGTCTTCCGCACGGATCAGCACGGAGAGGTGCACGCGGTCAGTGATGGCAAGCGCCTGGTCGTCACCACGCAGCGGCTGGTGCCCGGGGAGAACGTCGTCGGCCCCCACGTCTTCGAGCCGCTGGGAGATGACGTCTCGCTCGAGCCGCTCGTGGCCAAGCCGCCCGCGCCCAAGGTGGTGCCCGCCAAGAGCGTCGCCGCCAAGACGCCCGAGCCGGTGGACCTCTCGCGCTTCAAGCAGGTGGTGGAGGTCGACAAGGGCAGCCGCATGTCGAAGAGCGCTCCGAAGAGCGGCCCGACGCGCTACGTTGGCAGCAGCCGCAGTGATGTCTTCCACGTCCCGGATTGCAGCAATGCCCGCAAAATCTCGCAGCAAAACCTCGTCACGTTCAGCACCCGCGAAGCCGCCGCCAAAGAGCGCCGGCCCGCCCGCGACTGCAACCCCTGAGGAGCGCCCCATGTCCAAGGCCACGGTGGACCGCTTCGAAGAGGACCTGGCCGTGCTCATCGTGGACGGCGCCGAGCGGATCCTTCCGCGCGCCCAGCTGCCCGCGGACGCGCGCGAGGGAGACGTGGTGGACCTCGCCCTGGGCCAGGTGGACGTCCAGGCCACCGAGGCCCTGCGTGAGCAGGTGCGCCAGGCCCGCGAGCAGGCGCTGAAGAAGGCGCCGCCGCCGGGCGACTTCGATCTGTGAGCGAGAGCCGCTGATCAACGGCCGGGGAAGGCTCCGTCAGCCACGTGCGCGTGGTAGATGGTCAACGAGACGCTCTCCCCCGCGTGCACCGGCAGCAGGTCCTCGTTGAAGGACCGCCTGTCGGAGCCGACAGGGTCGAGCTCGAAGCGGACCATGTTCTTCTCTCCCACCACGTGCGCGGGGATGACGAAGAAGCGCGTCGTCTTTCCCGGCGCCATGCCCAGGCGAACCCGGTGCGTCCCGGTGCGCACATAGAGGTTGAGGTCCACCGGCCGCAGGTTCCTCACCTCCACGGTCGTCGTCGGAGGAGGTGGTCGAGAGGGGTCCGCCGCTGGCCGCACACCACTGCACGCGGCCGCGCAACCAAGTGACAGGAGCAGCGGAAGAGCCGGTGGTCTGCTGGAAGTACGCAATCGGGCACCCTCACTGGGAGAGTGAGAACGTGCGCATCGGCAGTACCGCCTGCCGTACTACCCGGGTAGCAGGGCTCCGAAAGTTTATCGACACGCCCACTAGCTGACAGCGCCACGGCTGGCGGTGACACACTCACGCGCGTGTTGGCGGGCCCGTCCACTTGTGTGCAAGCGTGCGGCCCGATCGCTGCCCAGACAGAAGGAGTGCTCATGGTCCTGCTGCTCGTGGCCACCCTGGTGAGCTCCGCCGCGCCCGCGGTGGCGGCGCCACCGCCGTCCTCCCCCACTGCGCCGCCGGTCGTCTCGGCCTCGGAGCCACAGGCCGCTTCGGAAGCGCTGACGCAGCTGGCCAACGCCATGAACCTGGCGCTGCCAGAGCCCCAGCGGCTGGAGGCGCTGGCTGCCCTGGGCCGGCTGGGCGAGCCGCGGCTGCTGCCCGTGCTGAGCTACCTGATGAACGATCGCTCCCAGCCCGTGCGGCGCGCGGCGGTGGTGGCGGTGAGCGCGATGCCCAGCGACGAGGCCCAGGAGCTGCTGGTGGGCTGCGTGCGCAACACCCAGCTGTCCTTCGATGCCCGCGAGGAGTGTGTCCGCGCGCTGCGGGTGCAGGGGTTGCCCAGCGCGCCGGAGCGCCTGGAGCAGCTCAGCGCGGATGCGCAGCTGGCCGGCACGCTGGTGGCGCTGGCCCGGAGCGAGCTGCGGACGCACTACCCCACCCGCATCGAGCCCGTGCCTCAACAGGTGGCCGCGGGCGAGCGCCCCACGTCGCGTGCATTTCAGGTCTCCGGACGGCAGACCTTGATGGTGGCGGGAGCCGCCTACGGGGCCTACACGCTGTACGCGTTGGGAGACCTGGGCCAGACCGAGAGCGGCCCGGTGCTGGGGCTGCTGGGTGGAGCCGCCCTGGGAGGCACCGCCGGCTACCTGCTGGGCAAGGACTTCACTCAGGCGCGCACCCTCACGCTGACCACGGGCACCGGCCTGGGCCTGTGGGCCGGCGTGGGCGTGGGCCTGGCGGCGCTGAGCCCCTCGGCCGAGCGGCGCTACCTGCACTTCTTCGCCCTGGGAGGCGAGGCGCTGGGCGCGGTCGGTGCCTGGTATCTCTGGGACAAGCTGGGCCAGCGCCTGGATGTGACTTCCCCCCAGGCGGACGGGTGGCTCACCCCGACGGCCATCATGCTGACCACGCCGACGGTGCACCTGCTCTCCCAGCTCAACAACGACGACAGCGCGCTGCGGAACCTGGGCCTGACGAGCGGCATCGTCCTGGGTGGCACGCTGGGCATGCTGCTGCGGCACCAGGTGACGGATGGACGCGGATCGTACCTGGCCACGGGCACCGCCTGGTCCATGGGCCTGGGGGCCCTGGGCCAGCTGGGCAGCACCGACCACCCGACGCTGCACCGCACGGAGCTGGTGATGCTGGGCGCGGGGCTGCTGGGCCTGGGCGCGGCACAGCTCACCTGGACGCCCGAGCTGAAGAGAGGAGACATCGCCACCATCAACGGCTTTGCCGCGGGTGGACTCACGCTCGGTGGCGGCCTGCTCTTCCTGGGTGAGGATGGGAGCGAGCAGGACGGCGCGCGCATCCTGGCGGCGACGACGGCGGTGGGGCTGGTGGGCGGCCGGCTGCTGACTCAGCGCCTGCACTTCACCGCCGGGGATGGGAGCCTGCTGGGGCTGGGGCTCGCGCAGGGCACGTTGACGGGTGCCATGTTGCCCAGCTTCTTCGAGCGTGACTCCGAGAACGAAGGAAACCACCGGCTCGCGGGCATGATGCTGGGAGCCTCGCTGGGCTCGCTGGCGACGGTGGGGCTGACGCAGCTGACCGATTACAGCGCCCCGGAGGTGGGGCGTATGGGCGTGATGGATGCGTTTGGCTCGCTGACGGGCATGGGCGCGGCGATGATGGTCAACGCCGAGGAGACCTCAAGCCGGGACGTGGAGCGCGGCCTGCTCATCGGCAGCCTGGCCAGCCTCGCGGTGGGCTCGCAGCTGACCTCATACATGGAGATGAGCAACGGGGACTCGGCGCTGATGGGCCTGGGCGCCAGTTGGGGCGCATGGCAGGGCCTGGGGCTGACCGCGGGGCTGGAGACGACGGGCCAGGTGCAGGTGGGCGCCATGCTGCTGGGGCTGGGCCTGGGAGGCCTGGGAGGCATGGGGCTGTCCCAGGTGGTGGACGTGACGCCCGGCTGGGTGGCGGCGGCCGGCAGCGGCTCGCTGTGGGGCGGCTGGCTGATGAGCTCGGCGCACCTGGCGTGGGGCGAGCTCGACGCGCCCGACATGCTCCTGGTGGTGGCGGCCAGTGACGTGGGCCTGGCGCTGTCCATCCTGGCGCTCTCGCCGCTGGTGGGGGCCACGCCCACGCAGTTGGGCATCGTGAGCCTGGGAGGCCTGGGCGGAGGCGTGCTCTTCACCCTGGGCGGGGGCCTGTTCACGCGCGAGTCCCGCCCGCTGCTCCAGGCCAGCTTCATCGGCACGGGCGTCGGGTTGGTGGTGGGCGGAATCGTCGCATCGCGGTTCGGCCCGTCACCGGACAGCCCCTCGGCGCCCTCGCTGGATGGGGGCTCCTCGGGGCCGTCGATCTGGTTCCGTGGGCTCTCCAGCGCCCCGCTGTTCGGCCCGGACGGGCGCAGCCGGGGCGTGGCCGTGGTGGCCAGCTTCGTGAATGACTGACCGGCACATGCGCATGGGCAGGGCTGTGTAAGGAGTCCTCAGGGCTTCACGGTCCCGTCCGCCTCGACGAGGAAAGACAGCCCGGGCTCGGCGCCGTTACCGGGCGTGTCCACCACGCTGTAGAGCTGTACCCCATTGGCGAACACGTTCTCCGTGGTGGCGCCGTTGGGGTCGCGATCGCAGTAGTTCGCATCGCTCACGCGGATGCTGAGGCGCACTCCCACGGGGACGTCGGTGAAGGTGCGGCGCCACTCGTTGGGGCCGAACGCCCGGAAGCTCACCAGCTCGAACCTGCGCCAGCTCGGGTGGATATGCGTCTCGCCGACGCCGCAGTCCAGGACGTCGAGGTTCCGCTCGGTGGGCGCCAGGTAGGCGAACGTCACCTCGGCCCTGGCCGGAGGTGTCTCCTCCTCCGGCTCTCCGCAGCCCGAGAGCACCATCAACCCCACTCCAGCGCAGAGAGTCAGTCGCTTCATCTTCATCCCCGAAGCTTACCGCCACTCAGGCGCTCGCGGAGGGCCGGGCCCGGGGCAGCAGTAGGAAGAGCAACACCGCGCTCAGCGCCGCCAGCGCTCCCGCGAGCAGGAAGGCCGTGGCACTGCCCCACGCCGTCCACACCGCGCCGAAGAGCAACCCCGCCGCCAGCGAGGCGCCACCCACCAGGCCGTTGTACAGCCCGAAGGCGCGCCCTCGCGCGGAGGCCGGCACCAGCGACAACAGCAGCGACTTCTCCGCGCCCTCGGCCAGCGCGTGGTACAGCCCGTACACCGCCATGACGATGAGCGTGCCCGTCACCCCGTGCACCCGCGAGAGCGCCACGTAGCTCAGCGCGTACAGCCCCCACCCCGCCATCACCAGCCGCGAGGCTCCGAGCCTATCCGCCAGCCAGCCCGCCGGGTATGAGACGGCCGCCTTCACCCCGTGCAGCATCAGCCACGCCAGCGGCAGCAGCGCGGGGCTCGCGCCCTCCTCGCTCAGCTTGAGCAGGATGAAGGCATCCGTGGAGTTGGAGATGCCAAAGAGCACCACCGGCACCAGGTAGTACGCCAGGCGCCCTGGCACCGGCTCCCGCGGCGCGGAGCGGGCCTGGGCCGGCGCCTGCTCGCGCTTCGGCTCGGAGGCCAGCGCAATCGCCAGCACCCCCAGGAAGCCCGGCACCGCCGCCGCGAGGAAGATGTGCTCCACGCTCATCCCCAGCGCGACGAGCACCATGGCCACCAGGGCTCCAATCGCCGCGCCCGCATGGTCCATGCCCCGGTGGAAGCCGAAGGCCCGGCCTCGCGCGCCCTCGGGCACCGTGTGGGCGATGAGCGCGTCGCGCGGAGTGCTGCGCACGCCCTTGCCCACCCGATCCAACGCGCGGATGAGCAGCGGATGCCACGGCGCGGTGACGAAGGCCATCATCGGCCGCGCGAGGCTGGACACGCTGTAGCCCATCAGCACCAACGGCTTGAGGCGCCGCGCCCGGTCCGCCCACACGCCTGACTGGTACTTCAGCAGCGCGGAGATGAAGTCCGCCAGCCCCTCCATCGCGCCCAGCAGCAGCGGAGCCGCGGGCAGGCGCGCGGCGAGGAACGCGGGCAGCAGGGGGAAGATCATCTCACTGCTCACATCGGTGAGCAGCGACACGAACCCGAGCACCACCACCGTGCGCGGCAGCTTCCCCGAGGCTCCGGGCTGGCCAGGTTGCACGCGCCGCGCAGCCTAAGCGACCGCCTTCATCGTGATGTTCATCGGCGTGGGGCTCGCCAGGTTGTCGCTCACCGGGCAGCGCGCGGCCACTTCGCTCTGGAGCTTGGCGATCTGCTCCGGGCTGGCGGTGCTCTTGATGTGGATCGTCACCTCGAGCGACTGGTAGCCCGCGCGCACCTTGGGATCGGTGCCCAGCAGCTTCGCGGTATCCAGCGAGCCCTTCACGGTGATCTCCGTGCCGGACACCGGGATGCCCATCTGGTGAGCGATGAAGTAGGTCGTGTAGTTCAGGCACCCCGCGTGCGCGGCGAGGATGAAGTCCAGCGGGCCCGGCGCGCCGTTGCGGCCACCGAACTCGGGCGGCTCGTCCATGAAGATCTTGAACGCGTGCACCTCGGTGGTGCTGCGGGCCATGCTCTCGCCAACGGTGCGGACCTCTCCGGTGTACAGCTGCTTCGACATGATGTGGTTCTCCTGGTGAATCGTGTGGCGCAACGGGCGCTCACTGGCGCTTCGGCCCCAGGCCCGCCTTCTTGCGCGCCTCCAGCAGCTTCTGCACCTCCGCCGGGGCTAGCGGCTGCACCGGCCCCAGCGAGCGCGCCGCCATCAGGATCTTCGCGTAGTGCTCCACCAGCTCCATGCGCAGCAGCGCCTGCGTCAGGTCCTCGCCGTGGGTGATGGCCCCGTTGCCCGTCAGCAGGAAGGCGTCGTACTCGGCGGCCGCCGCCTCCACCCGCTTCACGCCCTCGGGGTCTTTGGGCATCGCCCGCGCCAGCGTCGGCACCCGGTCTCCCAGCGACACCACCATCTCCGGCAGCGCGATGGGCGACAGCTCCTGCCCCACCAGCCCGAACGCCGTCGCTACCGGCGGGTGAGCGTGCAGCACCACCATCGCCTCCGGCCGGGCCCGGTACACCGCCAGGTGCAGCTCCAGCTCGCTGAAGGGCTTGCGCCGCCCCTCCAGCACCTTGCCCTGCGCGTCCACCACCAGCAGCGACGCGTCCTCGATGTCCCGCTTGGACACCGCCGTGCAGGTGATCAGAAAGCGCTCGCCCTTGAGCCGCACCGACACGTTGC
Organism: Myxococcaceae bacterium; assembly: GCA_035296065.1. Classification (GTDB taxonomy): domain Bacteria; phylum Myxococcota; class Myxococcia; order Myxococcales; family Myxococcaceae; genus DATHBR01. Next base: position 144,233 of record DATHBR010000061.1, read on the forward strand.
CGTCGTGGTTGGCCACCCACCCATACGCGTGCATGCGCTGAGAGGTGGACACCAGCTCCGCCCGCAGCTTGGGCAGCGGTACGAAACCCTCGCTCACGTGTACACCCCATCCACCACGCCCACGATGAGCGAACGGATGGGCAGCGTCTTGTCCCCGAGGATCTGCCGCACCCCGCCTCCCTCGCGCATCACCAGCACCACGTCGCCCTGCCCCGCGCTCGAGGTGTGGTCCACCGCGATGAAGCTCCTGCCCGTGGGCTGCTGGTGCTCATCCAGCGGCTGCACCACCATCAGCTTCCGTCCCGCGAAGGCCGGGTGCTTGATGGTCGCCGTCACCGTGCCCAGCACCTTGCACAGGTTCATACGTCCACCGAGTCGACAATGCCGACGATGGCCGCGTCCACCGGAACGAACGACGGCTCCAGCGCCAGCGCCGCCTCGCGGCTGCCCACCAGGTACACCAGCTCCCCGGGGCCCGCGCTCACCGTGTCCACCGCCACCTCGGGGCTGCCCATGGGCTCGCGCTTATGGTCCAACGGCTGGACCACCAGCAGGCGCTTGCCCTCCAGCCCCTCGTACTTCTGCTCGCACACCACGGTGCCCAGCACGCGTCCCAGGTACATGCGCGCCGTCCGCTACATCGCTCCGGAGCCGAGGATCAGGGGGATCTGCAGATCCACCTCCTCCACCCCGTCCTCCGCCTTGAAGGCGGGGAAGACCATGCGCGCGGCGTTATTCTTGATGCATTTGCCCATGGGCGAGCTGTCCATCGCCTTGTTGTCCAGCTTGGCGCTCTTCACCGTGCCGGAGGTGCCCACCGTGGCCACCAGCGTCACCTTGCCACCCTTGAACTTCGGGTTCTTCTTCATCTCCTGCTCGACGCAGCTCTTGATGGCGCCCTGAGAAGCCGCCACCACGCGCGCCACGTCCTCCGCGGGAGGCCCGCCCGTGCCCGCCGAGTCCACCGGCACCTCTTCAGCGTCCTTGCGCACCTCGGGGCCCACGTCCTTCTTGCCGCTGTCGGCGTAGAGCGCGTCGAGCTCCTCGGCGGACTTGCCCGTCCCCGGCGCCGCGGGCGGCGGCTCACCCGGAGCCCCCGTCTTCGGCGCGGTGTCCGTGGGCTGCCTGGGCGCCGGAGCCGGAGTGGGCGCCGGAGCCGGAGCCGGCTTCTTGCGGCCCATCAGCCGATCCCTCAGCTCGCCCACGCCTTCTTCAGAGAAGTAGGACTTCTCCACCGTCTGGCCCTGCGCGTTCACCACCTTCGCCTTGGGGATGAAGTTCAGCCGGTCCAGCGCGAACGCCCCGCCTCCGATGATCAGGATGGGCAGCAGCAGAAACAGCGCGATCTTCCAGAAGGGGTTACGGCGGGTGACGCCGGACTTCACCATGAAGTGGCGCGTGTCCTCGACCGGCTTCTTGCCGTCCTTGCCCGGCTTGCCCTTCACCCCGGCCAGCGGATCCTGGTCGGAGTCGAGCCCCATGGGCTGCCCGGCCTGCGCGTCATCCTCGTTCTTGTCCGGCAGATCCAGGTCCGAGAACAGATCAGCGCCCACCCCGGCCTGGCCATTGCCACCGGCGTGCCGCTGCTGCGGCTGCTCCTGCTGCTGATCGTCCCAGGCCTGCTGGTCCTGCTGCTGCTGCTGGTCCTGCTGCTGCTGATCATCCCAGGCCTGCTGGTCCTGCTGCTGCTGATCGCCGTACTGCTGCGGATCGTCGTACTGCTGCTGCTGATCGTCCCACGCCTGGTCCTGCTGGGACTGAGGCTGATCCCAGGACTCCTGCGGCTGCGCCTGCTGCTGGCTGGCGGGCGGATCCAGATCCCACGGCTCGCGCCCGGCGGCGGCGGGCATCTTGGCCGCGGGGCCCACCGTGGTGGGCTGATCATCCCAGCCTCCCGAGTCCGGCTCGGGCTCGGGCTGCCGCTGCGCCCGGGGGTTGCTGCCCTGAGCGCCGCGGACGTGCTGGCCGCGCGCGGCCACCGTGGCCGGCTCGTCCGAGAGCATGGGCGCGGGGGGCAGGGCCGCCGGCGGGGGCGGAGGCGGAGGCGGTGCGGCCACGGCGAACAGGCCCGACAGCTCGGGGATGTCCGCGCCGCGCTTCCAGTCACCCATGCCCTGCTGCCAGAAGAAGCTGCGCGCGTTGACCGCGCCGCTCTGCACCAGCGCTCGCAGGCCGGCCTCGTCCAGCGGGCCCTCCTGCTTGCTCTTCACCATCACGTACCAGGGCGCGCTGGCGGGGCGGGCTGGCGCGGCGCGCGTGCGCTCGTCCTCCCAGGGGCTCTGGCCAGCGGAGGCGGCCGCGGCGGGCTGGGCCGACTGCTGCAGCGCCAGCTCCTGCTCGCGGATCTTCGCCACGTCCGCGAGGGACACCACGCGGGTGCTCTCCTCCATCTCGGCGGGCGGACCCTGCACGGAGATGACGTTCTGGCAGTTCTTACAACGGACCTTGACGGTCTTCCCGCGGACCTTTTCGTCCGCAATGGAGTACCGCCTCTGACAATTGTCGCAGGTGAAGTTCAAGTGGGGCGACCGGGGTGCGCTCTTGGGCTCTAAGGGAAAACGAGTGCGGCAATCTACTCCACTCTGTTCGAGTGCAAAACGTCCCGTTGACTCCTTTCGAAGGGCCAACTATTCAGCCGCGCTCAAGGGATTCTGCGGATTCTGCTTTCCTCGTTTCCAGATTCCAGAAGGTGGCGAGATGCCGGCGAAGGACCTCGGAGCAAAGTACGTCTGCTACAAGTGCAGCACGAAGTTTTATGACTTGAAGAAGCCCGATCCGCTCTGCCCCAAGTGCGGCGCCGATCAGCGCGAGAGCCCCGCGCTCAAGCCGGCCAGCGAGGGCCGCCGGGGCCGCATCGCCGCTCCCAAGGTCATCGAGCCCATCGAGCCCGAGGAGCCCGAGGCCGCCGCCGAGGAGGATGAGGACGAGATCGAGGCCTTCGAGGACGAAGAGCCCGTGGCCGGCGCCGACGAGGAAGATATTTAACACCTGGGGGGGCGGGTCGCCCTGGCCCCACCCTGGCTGTTCCCGGTCGCCACCCCGGGCCCCCCGGCCCGAAACGTCAAAGGGCTCCGCGATACCGCCGCGGAGCCCTTCGTCTGTCTACACTCTGGCGGGGTGCTCAGTTATCGGACGCCAGCTTCATGTCCAGCTCGATCAGAGCGCGCCGGAGCTGCTCGTACATCGTCGGCCCCATGGCCTGCATCCCCACCGGCCGCTGAGTCGGCTTCAGCTCCTCGGTGTGGATAGCGGCCCCGGACCTGGTCTTCTTCTTGGCTTGCATCGCGGGCTCTTCCCCCCGTGGAATGTTGCTGTCTGATTGTACTAGCAATTTCTCCGCCAAGCCAAGGCAGAACGTGCGGACTCAAGACATTTCGCCCCCTTGTTGGCCTGGAGCCGGTCACCCCGCCCCCGCACCCCTCCGGGTTTGAGACATAGTCCGGGATTACCGTGCGCTTTTTGGACACGGGGGTGTCTTTTTCACCCCGGGCCCCGGTACTAACGCAGTTGGGCCACGTCCCACACCTGCTCCAGGCGCACCGTTTCGCCGGCCTTCACGGTGAGGGGGCGCGAGGCCTCGGGCAGCCGCGAGTGCCAGAGCACCAGGGAGTGCGTGCCCTCGGGCACCTCGAGCCGGAAGCGGCCCTGGGCATCCGTGGAGGCGAAGTACGGGTGATCAAAGGTCCGCACCACCGCGTGCATCCACGGGTGCACGTCGCACTTCACCTGGACGGTGCCCGGAGCGGCCGGCAGCGGCTTCTTCAGCGTCATGCCCTCCAGCGGCATGGCCACGTTGAAGATGGACTGGGCGCCGGCCACCGCGCGCACGTTGTGCATCACGGGGTCCGAGTTGCGCACCTCGAGAGTGCTACCGGCCAGGGCGGCCAGGGCGGCGGGCTCATAGGTGCACTTCCTTTGATCCAGCACGGCCACGGGCGCCGTCACCCCCTGGGCGGGCAGCGCGGCGCCGTTGGCGATGGAGACAACCACCTGCGCGAGCGCCCCCTGCTCTCCTACGGTGAGGGAGCGGTCGGGCACCTGCTCGCCACAGGCGGCGGCGACCGTGGCGGTGGTGGCCAGCATGGCGGGCGGAGGCAGCGTGCCGGTGAGCCGCACCTGGCCTTCGATGAAGCCGCGGCCCCCGGGCGGCGAGGGCGCAGGGCGTGCCGCGGCTCCCGGAGGCATGGGAGCGGGCGGCGTGGAGCCGGGCTCCGAGCCGGGCGCTGGGGAGGGGCGGCAGGCAGGCATGAGCGCGCTCAGCAGCAGCGCGCGAAGGAGCAGAGAGGTACGCACAGCAGCCGTGTAACGGGTCCCCGCCTCTGTTTCAAATCTCGCCCTTTTGGAAAGCGGGGATGAGGGCGGAAGCATCTGTGCGTTGGACCCCAATACATTTTGTTGGTAGATGAGCCGAAGGCCACACGGTGTTGTGGTCCTGGTGGGAGGCAGCAACTTTGCGGGAGAAACTGAAGGCGTTGGCGGAGCTTCAGAAGGTGGACCTCGAGGTCGCCGCCCTGCGCAAGGCCGCGGACGTCCATCCCCGGCAGATTTCCGAGCTGGAGAAGGAGCTGGGCTCTGCTCGTAGCGCGATCGAGGCCGAGCGCAGCCGCGTCGCTGATATCGAGCGGCAGAAGATGCAGCTCGAGCAGAACATCACCGACGAGAAGGACAAGGTGAAGAAGTGGGAGGCGCGGCTGGCCGAGCAGCGCTCCACGCGCGAGTACTCGGCGCTGGCCCGCGAGATCGACATCGCGAAGAAGGCCAACCTCACCATGGCCGACGAGCTGGTGGAGCTGGTCAAGACGCTGGGCGTCGCGCGCGAGGCCGTCAAGGGCAAGGAGACGGAGTTCGCCGCCAAGCAGCAGCAGCTCGTGGCGCGGATGACGGAGCTGCGCTCCAAGCTGGCCGAGGCCGAGAGCCAGGTGAAGCAGCTGGAGGCTCAGCGCTCGGGCGTGACGGCCTCGGTGGACTCGAACCTGCTGCGCCGCTACGACTCGGTGCGCAAGAAGCGGCTGCCGGCGCTGGTGGGCGTGGTGGCCGGCACCTGCCAGGGCTGCAACATGAACGTGCCCCCGCAGCTGTACAACAACCTGCGCACCTCGCTGGGCACGGACGTGTGCCCGTCGTGCAACCGCATCATCTATGCGGTTGAAGCGCTGGCCGAGCCCAAGTAACCACCGTGCCCCGCTCCTCCACGACACCGCCGAGTGAGGCCGAGGTTCTCCGCCACATCGCCCGGGAGGAGCCGCTTACCGCCACCGTGCGTGCCTTCCGCGGCATGACGCGCGAGCGGCTGGGCCAGCTGTTGGAGGAGGCCGCCGAGCGCCTGGCCCCCGCCTCGAAGGAGCGCCGGGAGGACTCCGCCGCCGAGCCCGCCGAGGAGACCCGCGGGCCGATTCCCCGGCTGCGGCTGTACTCGGATGGGGCCGCGCGGGGAAACCCCGGGCCCAGTGGCGCCGGCGCGGTGCTGATCGAGCCCGGCGGTACCGTGGTGGCCAAGCTCGGAAAGTACCTGGGCACTCAGACGAACAACTACGCGGAGTACATGGGGCTGCTGCTGGGCCTGCGGCACGCGAAGACGCTGGGAGCCAAGGAGATCGAGATCTTCGCCGACAGCGAGCTGCTCATCCGCCAGCTGGGCGGGCGCTACCAGGTGAAGAGCGCCACCCTGCGCCCCCTCTATGAGGAGGCGGTGAAGCTGCTCAATGACTTCTCCCGGGTGAAGCTCGTCCACGTGCCGCGAGAGATGAACGCCGCGGCCGACGAGATGAGCAACCTCGCCATCGACGAGCGGCTCTAAGCTCGGAGTGACCCCACGCCCCCACCTGTTGTAAGACGCGGGTGCCGGAGCGGCCTGGGTGAACGCTGGCCACCGCAGGAACGGGTGGCGGGAGGAAAGTCCGGGCTCCAGAGGGCAGGGTGCTGGCTAACGGCCAGTCGAGGTGACTCGCAGGACAGTGCCACAGAAAACAAACCGCCCGCTCCGCAAGGGGCGGGTAAGGGTGAAACGGTGCGGTAAGAGCGCACCGCGCCCGGGGTGACCCGGGCGGCACGGTAAACCCCACCTGGAGCAAGAGCCAATAGGGACACGTCCCCGCTGTCTGGGGGACAAGGATTGCCCGTCCGAAGTGTCCGGGTTGCTCGCTGATGAGGTCCCTGGGTAACCAGGGCCCTAGACGAATGTTCGCCGCCCACCTCGAAAGGGGTGGGGACAAAACCCGGCTTACAGGGCCGCTCCGGCTTTTTTATGCATGACCCGGAACACTCGGGGCTCTTCGTCACTGAGGGGGTTTTCCCACATGACGAAGACGACTTTGACGGTGCACTGCGTCGCGGTGCTGGCCGGGGTGTTGTTGGCGTGCGAGGGCGCTAAGAGCGAAGCGCCGCCCCAGGTGTCCACGTCCACCCAGAAGAAGAAGCTGGACGCCAAGACCCTGGAGAGCCTGGGCGGCGAGTGCCAGAGCGCCCAGCAGCCCCGGCTCGTCACCGCGCCCTCGGAGGGCACGCCGGAAGCGGCGGTGCAGCTCAAGGGCCAGGAGCTCAACTGCGGGGAGACGTACGAGCTGGTCATCTCCGGGCCGGACGGGACGAGCACCTCGGAGTCCCTGGTCGCCGACGCGCAGGGCAAGGTGCAGAGCACCCTCGCCCTCGAGGGGGCTCCGGGAGCCCATGACGTCAAGCTGTATGACAGCAGTGGTGAAGAGGTGGCGCAGCTCTCCCACGGCTCGAACTTCCGCTATGGCCACCTGACGTGGAGCACGGTGGGCCCCCGCACGGCCGAGTTCTCGCTCGTCAACGTGTTCAGCCGTGTGTTCCCCGGCAGCGGGCCAGATGGCCTGGCCGTCACGGGAGACATCATCCAGGACACCACCAACTACACGAGGCTGTGCTTCGGCGATGGCTACTGCACCGACACGCTGAGGTACGAGGTCACCGGCTACGACGCGGAGCAGGGCTGGCTGAGCGCCCGGGCCCTCAACTCCGACGCGCCACAGCCGCTGCCAGGCACCGGTAACACGGTGGTGGAGACCGAGCCCAACGACAGCTTCGGCACCGCCAACCCCGTGCAGGTGGGGGATGACTACTCCAGCAACATAGAGGTCTCCTCCGGCGTGGATTACGCCCGCTTCACCCTCACCGAGCCGGCGCACATCGAGCTGCGCACCGTCCTGGTGACGATGTGGGACTCGTACCTGTACCTGTATGACGGCGACGGCCAGTACCTGGACTCCGATGACGACAGTGGCGAAGGGTACGCCTCCTTCATCTCCATCCCACTGGGGGCGGGCACCTACTACGTTGGCGCGCGGGGCTACGGCAGCAGTACCGGCCAGCAGCTTGTCCAGATCAGGCAGCTGGGAGTCCCTCCCACCGGCCCCATCACCCACACCTACTCTGACGACGGCCCCTTCACGGCCGAGGTCTTCAGCTGTTGCCGCCTCGAGGAGCAGGCCAACGCGGCCGGCGGTAGCTACCGCCTGGGAACGCAGGTGGGCTTCAGCCTCGCCAACAGCTCTCCCGTGAGCAGCCTGCCGCCCCTGGTCGAAGCACCGACCCGGACGCCGGACTTCTCCTTCCAGATCCCCGCCACGGACGCCGAGGGGGATGAACTCACCTTCCGCCTGGCCTACTACCACGAGAGCTACCTCTGGTCTGCGCCTCCGGACCTGAGCGTGAGCAGCACGGGCCTGGTGAGCTGGAACACGGCGGGGACCTTTCCAGGACAGCTGTGGGCGGCCCAGGTCATCATCGAGGAGCACCGTGAGGGCGTGCTCATCGGCTCGGTCCCGGTGGACTTCCTGCTGCGGATCACCGGCGATATTGGCGCGCCTCCCACCTGCGCGCCGCAGCAGCCCCACTACACCGTCACCGTGGGCGACACGGTGCAGTTCACCGTCGGCACCCAGGATCCGGACGCCGGGGACACGGTGACGCTCCACGGCTGGGACATGCCCTGGGGAGCCACCATGACGCCAGAGCTGCCCCTGCAGGGCCCCAGCGGCATCAGCTCCGCTTTCTCGTGGAAGCCCTCCAAGTGGTCAGCCGGCTCCGTGTACGAGGCGAACTTCATGGTCATGGATGCGTCAGAGCAGATGAGCGAGTGCTCCGTGAGCATCGAGGTCCAGGCCCCCGCCAACTGGCCGCCCGAGGCCAACGCGGGCGACGATCAGTGGGTCAACGAAGGGACAACGGTGACGCTCAACGGCACCGGCTCGTTTGACGAGGAGGGTGACCCCTTCACCTACCAGTGGTCCGTCGTGAGCAGCCAGGGTCCGGAGGTGACGCTGTCGTCGGCCACCTCGGCCACTCCGAGCTTCGCCGCGGGCGCCACGGGATTCTACAACTTCATGCTCACGGTGACCGACGGCCAGGGAGTCAGCAGCTCCGACACGGTCACCGTATACGTCCAAAACGTCGCGCCCGAGGTGAGCGCCACGGGCGGCGTCGTGGACGAGGGCTCCACCTTCACCTCCTCCGGCTCGTTCACCGATCCGGGCACGAACACCTGGACGGCGCGGGTCAACTACGGCGACAGCTACACCTGGCAGCCCCTGGCGCTCAATGGCAAGTCCTTCACCCTGGAACACCGCTACGCCACCAACGGCTACTACCCGGTGCAGATCATCGTCCGGGACAGCGCTGGCGCGGAGGACAGCGTCACCGTGTACGTCACCGTCCGGAGCCTGGAGCCCGGAGTGATTGTCGCTGGCGGCACCGCGAACGAGGGCTCGCCGTTCGCCTTCTCGGGCACCATCACGGCCCCGAGCCCTGGCAACTACTGGCGGGTCAGGATCGATTACGGAGATGGCGCGTCCTCATCGTGGACGCACCAGGCCAGCAGGTCCTTCACGCTGAGCCACACCTATGTCGAGAACGGCACTTACACCGCCACCATCCGCGTTCAGAATTCCACGGGGGTGAGCACCACCACCACGGTGCAAGTGGTGGTGCTCAACGTGGCTCCCACGGTGACCGCGAGAGTGGGCGCCCCGGTCGACGAGGGCTCCTGGCTCTCCTTCGGCGGCTCCTACACCGACCCGAGCTACCGGGACACGGTGGTGATCCGGGTGGACTACGGCGATGGCTCTCCCGTGAGGACAGTCCCCCTCGGTTACTGGCCTCCCCAGAGCTTCTCGATGGGCCACAGCTACGCGGACAGCGGCACCTACCTGGTGACGATCACCGCCACCGATGATGACGGCGGAGTGGGGACCACCACGCTGACGGCGGTCGTCAACAACGTGGCCCCCTCGGTGTACGTGGAGGACTCGTGGTACGGCTCCAACGAGGGCTCCGCCATGGTGCGGCGCGTCAGCTTCTACGATCCGGGCACCGCGGACACCTGGACGGCCACGGTGGACTACGGCGATGGCACCGGCGTGCAGACGCTGGAGCTCACCAGCAGTTCCTTCAACCTGAGCCATGTGTACGCCAACAACGGCTCCTATACGGTGACCCTCACCGTCCGCGATGACGACGGAGGGGTGGGCACGGCCACCCGATCGGTGTACGTCTTCAACGTCGCGCCCACGGTGAGCGCCACGGGCGGCGTCGTGGACGAGGGCTCCACCTTCACCTCCTCCGGCTCGTTCACCGATCCGGGCGCGGACACCTGGACGGCGCGGGTGAACTACGGCGACAACACCGGCTGGCAGCCCCTGGCCCTCAATGGCAAGTCCTTCACCCTGGCACACCGCTACGCCAACAGCGGCTCCTACGGGGTGTCCATCATCGTCCGGGACAGCGATGGCGCCGAGGGCAGCACTTATGCGTACGTCACCGTCCGCAACGTGGTGCCCGGGGTGACTGTCGCTGGCGGCGCCGCGAACGAGGGCTCGCCGTTCGTCTTCTCGGGCTCCATCACCGACCCGGGCAATGAGAACTACTGGTGGGTCTCGATCGACTACGGCGATGGCTCGTCCTCATCGTTGACGTACCAGAACAGCAGGTCCTTCACGCTGAGCCGCACCTATGCCGACAACGGCACCTACACCGCGACCATCCGCGTCTACGATGACGAAGGCGTGGGCATCACCACGGCGCAGGTGGTGGTGCACAACGTGGCCCCCACGGTGAGCGCGACAGTGGGCGCCCCGGTCAACGAGGGCTCCTTGCTCTCCTTCAGCGGCTCCTTCACCGAGCCGAGTTCCCGGGACACGGTGGTGATCCGGGTGGACTACGGCGATGGCTCGCCCGTGAGGACGATCACCCCCTCGTACTGGTCCCCCCGGAGCTTCTCGATGAGCCACCGCTACGCGGACAGCGGCACCTACCCGGTGACGATCACCGCCACCGACGATGACGGCGGCGTGGGGACCACCACGCTGACGGCGGTCGTCAACAACGTGGCCCCCTCGGTGTACGTGGAGGACTCGTGGTACGGCTCCAACGAGGGCTCCGCCATGGTGCGACGCGCCAGCTTCTACGATCCAGGCACCGCGGACACCTGGACGGCCACGGTGGACTACGGCGATGGCACCGGCGTGCAGACGCTGGAGCTCACCAGCAGCTCCTTCAACCTGAGCCATGTGTACGCCAACAACGGCTCCTATACGGTGACCCTCACCGTCCGCGATGACGACGGAGGGGTGGGCACGGCCACCCGGTCGGTGTACGTCTTCAACGTCGCGCCCCAGGTGAGCGCCCTCACAGGCGGCGTCGTGGACGAGGGCTCCACCTTCACCTCCTCCGGCTCGTTCACCGATCCGGGCGCGGACACCTGGACGGCGCAGGTGCACTACGGCGACGGCACCGGCTGGCAGCCCCTGGCCCTCAATGGCAAGTCCTTCACCCTGGAACACCGCTACGCCAACAGCGGCTTCTACGGGGTGTCCATCATCGTCCGGGACAGCGATGGCGCGGAGGGCAGCACTTATATGTATGTCACCGTCCGCAACGTGGCGCCCGGGGTGACTGTCGCTGGCGGCACCACGAACGAGGGCTCGCCGTTCGTCTTCTCGGGCACCATCACCGACCCGGGCAATGAGAGCTACTGGTGGGTCACCATCGACTATGGAGATGGCTCGTACCCACAGATGGTGTACACGGCCAGCAGGTCCTTCACGCTGAGCCGCGCCTATCCCGACAACGGCACCTACACCGCCACGATTCGGGTCCAGGATGACGAAGGCGTGGGCACCGCCACGGCGCAGGTGGTGGTCCGCAACGTGGCCCCCACGGTGACCGCGACAGTGGGGGGCCCGGCCAACGAGGGCTCCTGGATCTCCTTCAACGGCTCGTACACCGACCCGAGCACCCGGGACACGGCGGTGATCCGGGTGGACTACGGCGATGGCTCGCCCGTGGAGACAGTCACCCCCGCGTACTGGCCCCCCCGGAGCTTCTCGATGGGCCACCGCTATGCGGACAACGGCCTCTACCTGGCGACCATCTCCGTCACCGACGATGACGGCGGAGTCGGAACGACCACGGTGCCCGTGGTGGTGCTCAACGTCGCGCCGACCATGACGGCCATCCAGAGCTGCAGCCCCAATGAAGGCGCTGTTTGCAACACCGGTGGCCAGTTCAGCGATCCGGGCACGGACAGCTGGACGGTCACGGTGAACTTCGGTGATGGCTCGGCCCCGCGGGAGATCTCCCTGGGGGCGGGCGCTCCCAGGAGCTACGCCACCTCCCACGTCTATGACGACAACGGCCTGTACACCGTGGCCATCACGCTCACGGACGACGACGGGGGCAGTTCCACCTTCAGGCACCTGGTCCGGGTCCAGAATGTGGCGCCCACGGTGACGGCGGCCAACGACTCGCCCGCGTACTGGGGCCTGCCTGTGAACCTCACGGGCACCGCCACGGATCCGAGCCAGGCGGACACTCAGGCGGGCTTCACCTCGCTCTGGACGCTGGGGGATGGCACGACAGGCTCGGGCCTGAGCACGGCCCACGCGTACGCGAACCCGGGCAGCTACTGGGCGCTGCTGACCGTGACGGACAAGGACGGGGGCTCCAACCGGGTGCCCGCCGCCACGGCCGTGACGATCCAGAAGCGTCCGGGCGCCGTCACCTGCCAGGACACCACGGCGGTGTTCGGCTTCCCCGTGGCCCTGAGCGCCCAGTTCGTGGATGGGCTGCCCGGTGGGCTGCCCGGCGGCAGGAGCCTGAGCTTCCAGCTGGGGGGCGCCACGGACCTGGGCTCGGCCACCACGGGCGCCACGGGCGGGGCCAGCGTGCAGAGCCCCGGCGAGCTGATGCCGGGCACCTACCCGCTCACCGTCACCTTCGCGGCGGACTCGCACTACACCGCGGCCGAGGCGAGCTGCACGCTCACCGTCATCCAGTCCTCCGGCACCATCACCGGCGGCGGCCTGCGCATGGCCAACCGCTCGCGCGGAGGCTTCAACGTGAGGTTCGCCGAGGGCGGCTCGGTGCAGGGTGAGCTGCAGTTCCAGAGCGACACCACCTCGTTCCACGCCCACGTGGTGAGCGCCCTGGGCCTGGCCGCCAACAATCGGCAGGGCTGGTTCGCTGGCGTGGGCCGCGACGGGCGCGCCTTCACTGCCTACCTGGAGGACAACGGCGAGCCGGGCAGTGGGGACGTGTTCAAGCTCTGGATCGACGGGGTGCTTCACACGGGCGACGGCGCCATCAGTGGCGGCAACATCCAGATTCACTGATCCGCTGAGCTGACGAAGCACGAGGGCGGGCATGCCACGTCGGTATGCTCGCCCTTCATCTTTTCACGCTTTTTAAGCAAAAACTGGATTCCATTTAAAATCGGATTGTGCAAAAGAGCGCGGATTCCTCGAAGGGGGTCCCGATGAAGCGACTGTGGAGTGTGAGCCTGGGCCTGGCGCTGCTGGGCGTAGCGAGCGCGGCCTCCGCGCAGCCCGGTTCGGTTCAGCAGCGGGCAGCGTGCTGTCAGCTCACCACGTCGCTCATCCAGGACGTGCTCAGCAGCAAGGATCCGGTGGCGGACGAGCGGCTGATGCAGGGCGAGGTGACGCCGCCCAACATCCACTTCCTCCTGGACACCTCGGGCTCGATGAAGGAGCTGCCGCAGCTCACCAACAGCAACCACGTCGACTTCTTCAACATCACCACCAACGGGTGCAGCAACCCGCGCCTGAATGCGTTCCAGGCCAGCCGGGCGTGGAACCCGAACTTCGCCTACCCCGTGCCGGATCCAGGCACCGGGTTTGGCTCGGACCAGGGCTTTCCCAACCTGTTCCAGGACTCCAAGTTCTACGGCTACATGTACTGGGGCGACTTGAGCGACCCCCCCTACCAGTGGGTGTCGAAGGAGCACGCGTGCCAGACCCAGGTCCCCGACTGGAGCGGCGCGCGCGCGGCGGACTACGCCCAGTGCCTGTCGTGCCTGAACACCAAGGGCTACTACAAGCTGCCCGAGGCGCAGGCGGTCAACTCAGGTGACCTGAGCAACCCCAACTTCATCTTCTGGGGCCGCTTCCTCAACTTCAACCCGCCCAAGTACGTGTCGGCCCGGGCCGCGCTCAAGCAGGTGCTCAAGGACATGAAGGGTGCGCGCGTGGGCCTGAGCCAGTTCGCCAACACCGCGACCGCCTCCCAGCTGCTGCGCGGGCAGAACCCCAGCTGCAGCCAGATCGCCGCGGACGCCAACGCCTTCGACAACAACCGCGCCAGCTACATCAACACCATCAACTCGCTGAGCTTCAACACGGGCACCCCGCTGGCGCGCTCGCTGCTCAACATCGGCTACTACTTCACCTCGAGCAACGACGTGTACCAGAACCAGTTCGGCTTCGGCACGGGCTACGCGTACCCGGCCGAGTACCGCAACGCCTTGCTCACCTCGCAGGGCCGCAGCGTCTGCTGGGGCTGCCAGGACAACTCCGTCATCATCATCACCGACGGCGAGCCCTCCGGCGACAGCCTCAACGCCACGGTCGTCACCAAAATGCGCACCCTCAATGGTGGGCCCGTCTACTGCCCGGACAGCCTGCCATGCGGGCCGGGGCCGTTCAGCCAGCGGGACAAGGGCTCCACCACCAGCTACGCGGACGACAACCAGAACTACATGCTGGATGACGTGGCGAAGCTGCTGGCCAACCAGGACCTGCAGCGCAACACCCCTCCGGTGGTCGGGGACTTCAACACCAGCGGCAAGCAGGTGCTGAGAACCTATACGGTGGGCTTTGGCATCAACAGCAACCTGCTGCGCAACACCGCCCTGGTGGGCAATGGCCTCTATTACACGGCCGATGACGTGGCGAGCCTCAAGGCGGCGCTCCAGGAGGTGCTGACCTACGCCGGCAGGCCGTTCACGCAGCGCACCAGCACCCTGGCCGCCACGGCGGTGGAGCGGCAGCCGGTGGGTGGTGGCAGCGCGGTGTTCATCCCGCGTCTGAAGGCCCGCGCCACGGGCGACGCGCCGTGGCAGGGCTTTCTGTACCGCTTCAACTCCGCCTCGGAGCTGGCGCTGGGCTGCGACCCGGCCTTCCCCGGCGTGGGAGATCTCAACTTCGATGGCGACTGCAACGACACGCACCTGCTGGATGCCAACGGGAAAGCGGTCCTCGAGACCGATGAGGGCTTCGTGATGGCGGACTCCCCCACCACGTCCGCGACGCCCTTCTGGGAGGCGGGGGCGAAGCTGCGGCCGCCCATGGGCAACACCACGCGGTGGCAGACGCGGCGCCTGTACACGCTCGTGGACACCAATGGGGACAACCGCCTGGACAGGCAGGACGTGCCGGTGGAGTTCTCCGAGGCCAACGTCGCGGTGCTGCGCGAGTACCTGGGCCTGAGCGATAACCCGGCCCAGTGCAACGAGCTGGCCGCGCGGCTTGGCGTGGCCTCCCTGACTCCGGACGACTGTGCCAGGGTGATCATCCAGTGGTACCGGGGCCGGGACGTGCTCAACCCGGATCCGGCCCTGCGCAGCTACGACAGGCCGTTCCTGCTGCACGACATCTTCCACTCCTCGCCCGTGCTGGTGGAGCCGCCCATGCCGCGCGGGGCCTGCGAGGGCTCCACGCAGTGCCTGGCGGCGCTCTTCAGCGGGCAGACGCCGCTGGAGCCGGACATGGTGCCCCAGCCGGGAGATGCCTATGACAGGTACGTGTACGAGGCGGGCGGACGGGACCGGCTCATCCTGGTGGGCTCCAACGGCGGCATGCTCCATGCCTTCCACGCGGGGCAGCAGGTGGGCGTGGATCCGGCCACCGGGCGCAGCCAGTACGACGCGGGCACGGGCGAGGAGCTGTGGGGCTTCATCCCCACGGACGTGCTGCCCAAGCTGCTGCGCTCCATCGGCAAGCGGGGCGCCTTCGTGGACGGCACGCCCATGGTGCGCGAGGTGTGGATGGACGGCATGGGCGGCGGCGCGCCGGACGGCCGCAAGCAGTGGCAGGAGTTCCGCACCGTGGCGGTGGTGGGCACCGGCCGCGGCGGCGTGCACCGCTTCGCGCTGGACCTGACGCGCCTGCTGGGCCACGGCATGGGGATGCAGGCCAACGTCATCCCTCCGAACACCCCGGGCGACTTCCTGTGGATGTGGCCGCAGCCGTGCGATCCGCTGGCGCTGCAGCTGGGCGAGAGCTCCAGCCACTTCGCGCCGCAGCCGCCTCCGGTGGGCCCGGTGGCGCTGGGGCCCGAGGCGGACGATGCCCTGCGCGCCATTCATGGCCAGTGGGGGGGCACCCCGGAGACGCCCTGGATGGTGGCCGGCATGCCCGCGCGTGAGCGGTGGGTGGTGGGGCTCAACGGCGGCGCGGACGGGTACCAGAGCCGGGGCCGGGGCATGGCCCTGGTGGATGTGGCGACGGGCCACACCGTGTGGAGCTTCTTCCACGGCGATGGCCAGAGCCGCTCCGAGTACCTGCGCTACCCCATTGGCGCGGGGCTGGCGCTGGCGGATGTGGACGAGGGCTCCGGCGGCTCGCTCCAGGACCTGCTGTTCGACACGGCCACGGTGGGCGACTACGGCGGCCAGCTGTGGACGGTGCGCTTCTGGCGTCCGGGCCAGTGGGACGCCGCCACCCAGCGGGTGAACAACTGGTTCGCGGCGCGGGCCTTCCGTGTCGCCAACCTGGCGGGCAGCTCGCCTTCCACCGAGGCGCTGCGGGCGCCACTGACCAACGCGGCGCTCAACGTGGTGCAGCCGGACACGGGCATTCTGCGCACCTTCATTGGCACCGGCGACCGGCAGAACCTGACCGACGTGGGCACCACGTGCCGGCTGGGCAATGGCCGCGCGTGCGCGGAGCAGGGCTGCCGGGTGCGCAACACGGTGACGGTGGAGCGGGGCCTGTCCATGACGGCGCGCTCTGGCGCCACCTACTCGCTCTCCGCCTATGAGAGCGGTGAGGCCATGCGGGGCTACGATGGGCCCTCGTGCGCCAGCACGAAGGTGCGGCTGGAGTGGGACCACGACAGCGGCGGAACCTGCTCGAGCAACGCCCAGGGCGCGTTCGAGTACGTGTGTGATGGGAACACGACCACCTGGAGCTGCCGGGCGACGGCGGATAACTGGGTGAACCTCAACCTCAAGAACCCCTCGGCGCCCTACCCCCAGCGCTTCTATGGCCTGTGGAGCTACGGCGGAAACGCGAACCGCACCTTCAACACGAACATGGAGGCCAACTCGTTCGACAGCCAGCTCATCACCGACTCGAGCCTGGTGAACGTGGGGCAGTTCGACACGGCGGGCAACGTGGTGGCCGGCAGCGAGGCAGAGGCCTGGCCGTGGGGCATGGGCTGGTACCTGCAGTACAACTCCGGCAACGAGCGGACCAGCACGGGCGCCACGGTGGTGAATGGGTGCGTGCTCTGGAGCTCGTTCGAGCCCAGCTCCACGGGGGGCCCGGCGTGCTCGGCCACGGGCCGCCACGTCTCGCGGCTGTATCAGGCGGCCTTCGCGAGCGGAAAGGCCCAGTGCGCCTCGGGCTTCAGCGTGCCGTCCACCGGCGGCCGGTACCGCTACCTGCACTTCAACACCCAGGTGAACCTGCCCGAGCCCGCGCCGAGCTGGCGGAGCCTCAACGGCCAGCTCCAGAGCAGCGTCACCGTGAGCGCTCCGCTGGGCACCCAGGGCACCACGCCGGCGAGCTCCGGCAGCGGCCCGCTGATCTCCGTTCCGGTGAGCCCGTAGGGGCACGAGGGAGTGCGGAAGGACGGGCGCGCCACGTTGGTGCGCCTACCCTTGATGGGCTCTTGGGGGGCTGATGCATGCCTACCACGAGCCCGTAGCGCCGCCGCCCCCGCGGCTGCTCGAGGAGCTGCCGCTGCTCCAGGAAGAGCGACTGCTGCCATGGGAGCTGTGGCCCCAGCCACTGCGGCGGCTGTTTCTCGGGGTGATCAGAATCCTCAGGATGGTCCAGAGGAGGCCGAAGACGGCGGCCCAGAAGACCCAGGCCCAGCCGCTGGTGCCGTGACGCACCAGCGAGAGGAGCGAGAAGAACCCCAGCACACAGCAGCCCGCCAGGAGCAACACCTGCTCCACCGTGATCGGGGCGGGCGGAGGTGCCATGCCGCTGGCCATGCCGTCCAGGGCCGCGGCGCCAAGGATGAGGCCCAGGGAGTGGTTGCCCCGCTTGAAGGCGGGAACGAGCTGGTTCTCCATGATGCTCAAGCACTCGGAGTCTTTCGAGTGCCCCCAGCCTGGGCCGAGCTCGATGCGGGCCTTGCGGTCCAGCCGGCTGACCAGCACGAGAATGCCCCGGCTCTCATCGAGGCTCCCAGCCTCCGAGACGCCAATGCCCCACTGCTTGAAGAGCAGGGCGGCGTAGTCCTCGATGCTCATCCGCGCCGCGCCGTACTCCGCCAGGGAGTCGATGGCGACGACGAAGAGCTGGGTGCGCTCCCGCGACAACAACCGCTGAGCGATTCCCTCGATCTCGGCCGTGGCATCGGGGGTGATGAGGTCCGCGGCGTCCAGGACATGCTGGCCCCGTTCGGGCGGAGCGGGAACGCGGAGCACCGCATGGGCCGGGGTGGCCAGCAGCAACAGCGCGGGGAGCAGGAGCAGGGACTTCACCGGGAGCCTCGGGAGCACGGACCGTGCGGTGGGCTCAGCTACCTGAACCCAGCAGGCGTTTGTGGACGGCGTCAGGACTGATAGTTACGTCGCTTGGCCGGACGGCGGTAGGCACCGCTTCGCCTCGGCGATGAACCACTCCACGGCAGCCAGCGGCAGGTTCTCCCGATACGCGCTGAGCGTCATCCGGCCGTCCGCATCCGAGTAGAAGGCGACCAGCACAACCGTGCGGGCGTCATCCGTCGTGTCCATCATCTCAAGGTACATGCCGTCGGCCTGAACATCACTGCAGAGCAGCAACTCGTACGTGCGCCACTCGAACTCCACGCTCATGGTCTGCGCCTCCAAGCCTGATGTGGCAGGACGCCCGGGTGGGTAACTCGGCGCATAGCATGTGCCCTTCCACTCGTAGGAGTCTTTGCCGCAGGGGGGGCATCCGCTTGAATCCGCTACCTCCCCGAAGGGCAGGATATCCGCTGACCAGCTGACGCTTGGGCCGCGGGCGCTCGTGGGCTCCAAACGCCCTTTGCCATACTGCGGGTGCATTCCTCGTGAGGCCGAGGGAGCGCGACCTGGGGGGCCGCGATGATGAAGGCACAGCCGTGGACGGATGAGTTCCTGGACGCGATGCGGCAGCAGTGTGATCCGCTGGCGGACGAGACGGTGCGCGCTCTGTTCGAGCAGGGCAAGGTGCCCGCGGCCAACGCGCTGATGAAGCAGCTGGTCGTCAACGAGCAGATGTCACTGGAGCTGCTCGCTCCGCCACTGCGCGAGTACTTCGAGCAGAGTGGCCGGCTGCCGGCCTGGGCCGACATGGGCCTGGTGCACCAGGGCGAGGAGCTGTTCGGCCGCTATGGCCCGCACATCGTCACGGCGCTGTTCTGTGCGTCGCTGCCCTCGTGTTACGCGGCGGCCAAGGGCGTACAGGTGCTGCACCTCACCTCGAGGCTGGAGACAGACCCCTACCGGCGCGTCGTCGAGACGGCGCAGCTCATCGTCGATGTGATGGCCCCCGGAGGCCTGGCGCTGGGAGGCCGGGGCCTGCGCAGCGCGCAGAAGGTGCGGCTGATGCACGCGGCCGTGCGCCACCTCATTCACCAGCGTGGCCAGTGGAATGCGGCCTGGGGCAAGCCCATCAACCAGGAGGACACGGCCGCCACGCTGCTGACCTTCTCCACCGTCGTGCTGCACTCACTGGAGCGGATGGGCTGCGAGCTCTCGGACGCCGAGCGCCGGGCCTACTACCACGCATGGAGGGTGGTGGGGCACGTGATGGGCATCGATGCGAGGCTGATGCCCGAGACGCCCGAGGAGGGCATCCGTTTCCAGCAAGTGCTCCAGCGCCGGCTCTTCGCCCCCAGCCTCGAGGGCCAGGGGATGAACCGGGCGCTGTTGCAGCTGATGGAGCATGTGACTCCCGGCAACCTCTTCGACGGTCTGCCAGGCACCCTCATGCGGCACCTGCTGGGAGATGCCACGGCGGATCTGCTCGCGGTGCCACCCTCGGGGTGGACCCGGGCGATGATGGGGCCACTGCGAGTGCTGGGGTGGGTGAGCGATGAGCTGGTGGACTTTCAGGGGCCACCCGTGGCGAAGCTGGTAGGCCTGTTCGGCCGCCGGCTGGTGGAGGGGCTCGTCTGGGTGAACCGCGGCCCGGAGCGGGTGCCCTTCCGCCTGCCCACGGAGCTGCGCTCCTCGTGGAACGTGCGCGGCTGGGAGCGCGCCTGAGTCCTCGGCCACAAGCGGCCTCGCTGACACGGCTCACGGGACCGTGGCTCGCTCCTCTCCCTCCAGCGCGCTGCTGAGGAGGAGCTCGGCGACCAGGCGCGCTGCTTTGTTTTCATAGGCCCCCTTGGCGCGCAGTTGCTCGCGCAACGCGAGCGTGAAGACGTAGCTCCCAACATCGAGGCTCCGCGGCAGCGGCGTCGCCGCATGCAGGTCTTCTGGCGGAGGACAGTGTGACTCCACTGTCCGTGCACTCGCTTCCGGTGCTGTCAGGCAACGTTCCGGCATGAAGGCGCGAGCCGCATCGGCGAGGCGGCGGGCGCGCATAGCCCCACGTAGCGGTGCGGCCTCCACCGCTCCCTCCCGGAGCGCGGAGGGAAGCACCTGCGAGCAAGTAGTCCCAAGCCCCGCCAGCAGCGCCTGGCTCCGCCGGTTCATGGCGACGTGGCTTGCTTTCTGGATGACCTGATGGAGATCCGCCTGGCACTGGGTGAGCGCCGCTTCGGCCGCAGGCCTTTCCGCCTCGGGTGCTGGAGGTGGGGGCGCTGCCTCGGCCTCCGCACGCGCAACGGACGCTGGCGGGGACGCGGGAGACTGCTGTAGTGACTCGCAGGCCGTCCACCCCAGCATTCCCACCACCAGCCAGCACCAGCGGCCCAGATTCATATCCAGTTCTCCGGGATGTGTGAGGGCTGCAAGTCTCGCAACCCCTGGGTGAGGAGGGGCAGCAGGCTCTGGGCCTCCTTGGGGCGCGGATTCCTGCGGGAGAGCTCGGACTCGAAAGACAGAATGACCGTCAGGGCCTCTTTGCGGCTGAGCTTGGAGAAGTCAGGAGTCGTCTGCTTCAGCACCGAGAAGCCACTCTTTATCTGTGCCTGGTAGGTCTGCTGGAAGCGCTGGGAGACTTCCTTGTAGAAGAGGAGGCGGATGGTCTGGTCGCGCGCGGACTCGAACTGCTTACGCTCTGCGGCCGTGATGTCCGTGCACCCCAGCAACGCTTGGATGGTGTTGTAGTGTTCTCGCAGCGGACCTTGCTGGGAGTTCGTCACCACGGACTCTCCCCGGAAGTGGCTGTTGAAGGTGGCCAGCCCGCTGAAGTAGCGGGGGCGCAGGACGGAGGAACTCTCAGTGGGGGTGGCTTGCTGATAACCCCCCAGGCGCGACCACACGGCGAGATGGTCCCCCTTGCGCAGGCCCTTGAGGAGGTCGGGCTGGAGCTTCTCCACGTTGCCGCGCGTTGCCTTCTCCCACCGGGCGAGGTGGGCCGTTGCACCGCTGAAGGTACCAGGCGCGCTGCCGTCATAGGCCCACATCGTCTTGAGCTTGGGGAAGAGTGCGTGCCACTCCTCCATGTTTGACTTGCCACCATTGTAGCAGGCCGCCAGACACAGATGCAGGACCTGGGCTGCCGCCTTGGGCATGGCGGCCGCAAGCTGGGCGAGGCTCTTGCGCGTGAGCGTCCCATTCATGAAGCTTTCATCCCCGCCCCAGATGCTTTCACCGAAGCTGTGTCCGGAGAGGACGAAGCGCGCTGGGATGGTGCCGCCCTTTTCCGCCTTGCTCCACGCCAGCGCCAGCTGCGCGATCTCGTCTCGCGCATCATCTCCCGCCCCGCTGATGGCCGTCTTCACCCGTGCGCTCTGGGGGGCCGGCAGTCCCAGGGGCGCCATGAATTTGTTGAGCCCGTCGCTGGTGCTCAAATCGTAGAGAGTGGCCTGGACCTTGACCGTGTCATTCTGGAAGGTGTCCTGGATGGTCGTGACTTGAATCTTGGGATTGGCGTTCTTGAGCGCCGTGGCCTCAGTCGGCGTGTGCTTGTTCATCCCGAGTATGATGATGTGGTCGTTGCCTGCCATGCGCTTCCCCCCGTGACAGCGAGTCTGTGTCACCGGGACTCTACCCTCATTGACACCCACCTACGGTGTCTCTTGTGATGCGAATTCAGAAGCCTCGAGCGTCACGGCGTGCCGGAGGTGGCAGGGCGTCCGGGCGGAAAGCTCGGCGCATAGCACCCGCTCTTCCACTCATAGGCGTCCTTGCCGCAGGGGGGCTTCTTGTTGCCGAGCAGCACCCAGCAGCCACCGCGGAGCACTACTTCGTAATCCGCCTTGCACGGTGCGCGGCGTTGGCCGGGAAGCGGTTCCTTGGGCATCTCCCGGCTGATGCTCTCGTTCTCGGCGGACGGGGTGGACTCAACCGCCTGCCTCACCTCCTCCGCTTCCGCGAGCCCCACCGCTCTCTTCTTCGGCGCTCCAGCTTGGGCTGCCTGCTGTTGTCCCGCGTCCCCCTCCTCCACGACATAGGGCCTCACCGATAACGCCAGCACCATGCCCGCCCCGGCCGCCGCGGCCAGCCAGCTGGCTCTCACCAGCCCCAGCCCCACGGCCCTGGCCCACTTCGGGTACACAGTTGCCTTTCGGGCCGGGCGGGCGGTGATGGGCGCATCCGCTCTCCTGCCCTCTCGGCGCGCCGCGCGCTCGGCGGCCTCCGCCACCTGCTGGGCACTTCCCCTCGCCTCGGGCTGCACCGAGAGCAGCTGACGGATGAGCGCCGCCAGCTTCGGGCTCACCGTTACCACCTGCTCCGGCGGCACCCACTTTGGCGTGTCGTCCTCCTCCCGCTCCCCCACCTCCACCTGCACGTGCGGCGGCGGGTACTCTCCGGTCACCATCCGGTAGGCCGTCACTCCCAGCGCGTACAAGTCATCCGCGGGCGTGGCCTCATACGCTCCCCCCACCTCCGGGCGCCACCTCACATGGAAGCGCAGCGCCTGGGGGCTGCGGTACTGCGGCGTGCCCGGCGGCATCGCATGCCACGTCAACGCTTTGGCTCCGCGATACGTCCCCGCTCCGAAGTCCACCAGCACCGCGCCCGTG
>DATHBR010000062.1:0-81268 GCA_035296065.1 Myxococcaceae bacterium
CTCGCGGGAGAGATGAGCATGTCCGAGTTCTTCGCGGCAGGTGGGTGGGGCATGGCAGGCCCGCGAGCGCCTGCGCCTGACCGTGGCGCGCGAGCTGAGAGCCAGTGCCCTGGCCCCCTCGTGGCGATGGTGGGAGCGGCCCATGGCGCTCGCAGGAGCCCTGGCGGTGCTCACCGGCGCCCTGTTCATGACGTACACGGCCTCGATCAGCCAGGCGGTGGCTCCCCGGGCGCTGTCCCACGTGGAGAACGGTGCCGCGGGCCCTTCGTCACCGAAGTGAGTGCGGGAGCGCGGCTGCGTGCACCGCCTCCGCACCGGCCTGTTACCGGCCAACGCCTTGATCTTTGTCCGGCGGCGCTCCGGAAGCGTTCCCGGAACCTGATGTCGCTGCCTGCTGGGGAGCTGTCTCTTTCGGCTCTGCCACCGAGTTGACCGCGGCCTGTAGGTTGGCTGTCGTGGTGTCCACCGACATGGCTTGGACCTTCATGGAGTCGCCCGGACTCACCAGCGCTCCCATGAGCGTATCGAGTAACGAGTTCACCGCCTGCTGATCCTTGCTGTCGGCGAGCTTCTGACGGAGCTGGATGACCGAGCTGGCCAGCTTCATGCGCTGCTGCAACAGCTCCTCGGCGGACCGGGCCTTCATCGCGCGCTCGTGCGCTTCGACCATCTCCTGGCTGCTGCCCTTCACCAGGGACTCAAGTGACTCCACCAGCCGGACCAGCATGCTGTGCACTGCGGAGCCGGAGAACCCACCCAGCAGCGCCAGCAGCGGTTGGCCGAAATCGCTGGCCGTCTTCGAGAATGGAATCAACGTCGCAAGGATGAAGCCCGCCATCAGTCCCAGGAAGCACTTGAGCCAATAGGAGATCTGACTGCCAGGGTCGAAATTGCGTTGGACGATGTGTTTATTGATCTCGAAGAGGGAGGCAAAGGACGCCCCCAGTCCCGCGAGCGCGAGGAGCATCAGCTCAATGAGCGCAAATTCCGTGAGGGAGTACCATTTGAGCTTCTTGGCTGCCTTCTCACCAGCATCCTTACCCGCCGTTGCTCCTGCCTCCTCACCCTTTTTCCTCCCTTCCTCCAGACGCTCCTTATCAGTGGCCGTTGCATCCAGTGCCGCTCCCGCCTCCTGACCCGCCAAACGCCCCGCCTCCTCACCTGCCCTCGTACCCGCTACGCGTCCCGCCTCCTCACCCGCCTCCTCATTATCGTTTTCTGCGCCCGCCGAACGCCCCGCCTCCTCACCTGCCTTCTCGCCCGCCACGCGTCCCGCCTGCGCACCCTCCTCCTCCGCAGAGGTCGCGGGCTTCGTAGCCGCACTGCCCTGCGATTGCCCGACGGCCTCCTCCTTCACACCGATGTTGTCCCCTTGGAGATTGATGCTGATGTATGTCGTCAAGCAGAGGAGCGCGAACAGCATCATCCCCCGGACGATCGGGATTGGACCGAGGAGGTTGAGCCCTGGTCTCTTGAACTCTCTCATGAGCACGATGCCCTTTGGTGTAGCGGGGGCAACAAGCTTGGTGAGCTGGCCGTGCACGGCCACGATGCCCTTCAGGTCCTGGGCCGTCTCAAATGCCTGCATGGCCTCTTGGGGAACCTGGCCTCCTGAAGTGGCAATGAACTCCACCATGCTCTCGCATTCATGAAGTAACTGCTTTTTCAGTACGGAATACGCTGCCTGCGTGTCGTCGGGCATGGGCCTTCTCAAGAGGAACGGGGGCTTCACCCAGGACTTCGGGAGGACCCGAAGCGTTGCATGGACGGCCACATCGCAGGCAGGAGCAGACCGCAGAGGGCTCATTTGATCGTCTGGGAGACAGGCGAGCCGGCACTTGAACCAGGCTGGCTAATGGAGGCGGCGGGAATCGAACCCGCAGCCTTGGAAATTGGACGGAGTCCATGAAATGAGACGGGTCAACGAGGACCCCGTTTCTACTCAGTCAAATGCAGCCCTCGAAACTGACCGGTCAGTTTCAGCCCTCGTCTGGTAGAGACGGTGACATGCACCGTCTTTCTCCTGGCACGCAGGTGGGCCCCTGGCGCGTGGAGGCCTGGGCCGCGCAGGGCGCTTACGGCGCCATTTACCGCGCTGTGCGCGAGGGCCAGGAGCACGCGGGCCCCGTGGCGCTCAAGTTCTCTCTTTACCCGTGGGATGCACGCTTTGGCCGCGAGGCGGAGCTGCTCTCACGCTTGAGCCACCCCTGCGTACCGCGCCTGCTGGACCGGGGCGTGCTGCGCCTGCCCTCCGGAGATGAACATGCCTTCATCGTCATGGAGTGGGTGGACGGCACGCCCCTGTATGCCTGGGGTCAGCAGCAGGCCCCCTCCTATCGGCAGGTCTGCCAGGTGCTGGCCCAGCTCGCGCGCACGCTCGAGGCCATCCATGCCGTTGGCGCCGTGCACCGTGACGTCAAGGGCGACAACGTGCTGGTGCGTGAGTCTGACGGCCAGCCGGTGCTCATCGACTTCGGCTCCTGTTACTTCCAGGGGGCTCACCGCCTGACGTGGCAGTCTCTTCCACCGGGCACTCCTGCTTATTTCTCCCCCCAGGCCTGTCTGTTCCATCTGCGCTCCGTGCGCGACCGGGATGGCTACTACGCACCCTCCGCGGCGGATGATCTCTTCTCGCTGGGGGTGACGGCCTATCGCCTCGTGATGGGCCAGTACCCGCCTGACATCGAGCCCTTCGAGGATGAAAAGGGCACCTGGCAGGTGGTCAGTCCTGACGTGCGTCCGCAGCTGGAGCGCAATGCTCGGGTGCAACCCGTCCTGCGGGAGTGGATCCTCCGCCTGCTCTCGGGCGCCCCGGAAGAGCGCGGTACGGTCGCGCAGTTCGCCGAAGCATTGGAGGCCGAGGCGACCCCGGCTGCTACTGCCCCGGTGGAGCCTCTGGCACCTCCCAGGCCCCTGGCGCGAGCGCATGCCCGGAGCCCCTGGCTCGCGCTGGCAGTCGTGGGCGCTTGCGCGGTGTTTCTGTGGATTCGGCAGCAGTCCGTGCCTGTCTCTTCGGACTCCGACTCACCAGACGCTGGCTCCACGGCCGTGGGAGATACCTCGCCCACCGAGCCAGAGGCTTCTTCCAAGGCTGAGCCCGAGCAAGAGACCATCTCGCAAAGGCCTCCTCCCGAGAACCGTCAGGCCCGGCCTGATGCGAAAGGCCGGTGCCCGGGACGCAAGCAGGTGGTCATCAACGGGGGCTGTTGGGCGGAGATCCCCTCGATGAATGCCGAGGAGTGCACGGAGAACGGCTACATGCTTCTCAATGGCAAGTGCTTCGCTCCAGCCAACGAGCCGCCGCGGAAGACCGTGCCCACATCCAACCCACCGAAGCCCCGCTGAGCCTCACCGAGAGGCTTTGCGGAACACGACAGTGAGGTTGTTGCTGGGCATGTCCACGACGCGCTCGCGCGACAGTCCCGCGCCGAGCGCCTCGGCGGTGACGGTGCCCAGCTCACGCACACCCCAGGCGGGGTTACGGGCGCGCAGGGACTCGTCGAAGGCGATGTTGCTGGGAGCCGTGGGACGGCCCTCGACGAAGTAGGGCCCGTAGAGCACCAGGCAACCGCCCGGTGAGAGCACCCGGGCCGCGCCCCGCATGAGCGCCTGACACGCCTCCCACGGGGCAATGTGAATCATGTTGACGCAGAGCACCGCGTCCGCGGCCTCCACCGGCCAGCGCTCCTCGCACACGTCGAGCCGCAGCGCGGGACGCAGGTTGGACAGGGCCGCCTCGGCGCGCCAGGCCTCGATGCTCTCCAGGTCCTGCGGCCCGATGTCCGTGGGCTGCCAGGTCAGGCCCGGGAAGGCCTGAGCGAAGAAGGCGGCGTGTTGGCCAGTGCCGCTGGCGATCTCCAGGAGCGTGCCCGAGCTGGGCAGCACCTCGCGCAGCACTGCCAGCAGGGGCTCACGGTTGCGCTCGGTAGCGGGGGCGTGGCGTTTCATGGCGCCGACCATAGCCGCGAAGGCTTCGCGCCCGCGATGCGTTACGTGCCGGGGGCCGCGAGCAACTCGGCGCGGTGGGCCGAGAGGTACGCCGGCACGCTCTGCGGAGGACTGCCGGTGAGCTCGGTGCCAGTGCCGGAGGTGACGGCCAGCGTCCCCCGGGCGATGCCCTCGTCGAGGGTGGGGCGCATCTCGCTGCAGCTCTTCGCGGCGCCGGCCTACCTGGCCCGGCGCGGGACGCCCTTCGCTCCCAAGGATCTGGAGCAGCATGACGGGGTGTCCTTTCCGGGCGGGCAGCCGCTGCGGCCGGAGGGCCCGTCGCGCGTGTCCGTCAGGCTCGTGCCCCGGCTGATCGCGGAGGACATGTTCTTCTCGCGAGAGGCCCAGCGCCGGGGCATGGGCATTGGCGCGTTGCCCACGTTCCTCGCGGAGGAGGACGTGGTGGCGGGACGGCTGGTGCGGGTGCTGCCTCGCTGGAGCATGCCCAGCGGCTCCGTGTATCTGGTGGTCCCAGCGCCGTGCTGTTGCCGCGCAAGACGGCGGCCTTCCGCGACTACGTGCTCGAGGTGCTGGAGACACGGGGCCAGGGCCTCGCGTCGCGGTGAGGTACATCAGCGTCGCCGAGCCTTCTTCCGTGGGCGGCCGCTCGTGGCCTTTCGCTTAGCAACCTTTCCGGGCTTGGACTTCGTCTTCTTGGAAGGGACATTGGCCAGGACCTTGACGCTCCCGGCTCCGTACTCGATCTGCGGTGTCCCCCCAGCGGGGGAGAAGCTCAACATGATGTAGCAGTCAGGGAACCCTGGCGCGGGAGTATCGAACTCCAGATCATCCGCGCGCCTGGCCAGCTGGCCGCGGGTGAACTCCAGCGGAGCACCGGACTGATCCTTATATGCACGCGGCAGCGCAGACAGGTGAACGAGCGGTGAGTGATCATGGAGTAACTCCATGCCTTCCCCTCTCCCGAAGCGCGGCAGGTTCTCGGAGGCAAAGGGAGTGGCGATGAAGAGGGACTTCCTCGACTTTGCTCCCTTCAGGACTCCTCGGTGTTGGGCCTTCAGTGAGCCGTGATGGGCCACCTTGTAGACTGTCTGCTTGGCGATGTCGGGTGTTCGTGCCAGGGCCTGGGTCCAGCCCTTTTCAGGCTGCTCGACCAGGTCAGAGCCCAGCAGTAGGCGCTGCCCGCGCCATTCTACAAGCAGCGCGGTGGCTGCGGTGTTCCAGTCAAACTCGGAGCGCCTGCCTTCCCATGCATCGAACGCCTGCTGCCGGGCGGCACCCTCGGGGGAAAGGACGCTCACGGTGGCTTCGCCAAGGGGCTCGGTGGTCCCGATGTCGAGGCGCCAACGGCAGGCAGGGTGCAGCTGCCACCGCCGAAGAATCGTTGCCACGGCCTGTTCGGTATCCCCTTCCTCGAAGTAGCGCTGCAAATCATCGAGTGAGGCGCCTCTGCGTGGAGAGGGGAAGAGCATGCCCAGCTTGGGCCATTGCTTCTTGGCCACTCCATCTGTCGCGCCTTCTACAACCTGGGCCACGCCCCGCGAGTGATCCTTGTGAGGGTGTGTAAGGACCACCAGCTTCGGACGAATGGCATAATGCGAGACCAGTTGCGGCCCATAAGCCACGTTCTTGGCCGCACAACCATCGATCAACAGCCAGTCGTCAGGCGGCGCGCGGAGCGCGACGAACTCGCCCACTCCCGGGCCGAAAAGGAACAGCTGGAGATGGTCAGGCTGTAGGGCTGGTAAAGGCACTTCGGATATATCGATCAGGCGGAGGGAAGAGAGCCGGGCCCAGCGAAAAGTCCTCAGTATGGCTCTGTGTATGGCTTAAGAGTAGTTCCTGCTTGGCTCTTCGAGTTGCAGGCCGCAAGGTGACCAACTCGACGAAGGTACCTGCTGGGACCCGAAGGCTCGCGGCGTGAGAGTTCAGGCTTCGAAGCTGCTCGTTCGTAAGATCGCGCCAGCCATAGCGCTCCTGTCCCGTGATTGGATCTCTCTTGGCGATGCGGATATGGACCCCGCGGTCATCGACGCTTGCGATCCGGCCAGGTATCCAAGCCTCGACCCGCGCCGCATCCGCTTTGTCCAGGACGAGGTGGGGACCGGCCCACCGGCGCTCCACGGGAATGGAGGGTGGAAAAACCAGCTTGTTCTCCTCGGCTTCTTCCTGGGTGCGCATGAAGCGCAAGAAGTTCTCATACCAGAAGGCCGTCTGCCTCATGGGGGGAGGAACGTCCTCGAGCACTCGCCTGGCGAAGTCCAACTGGCCACGGTGCAGCAACAGCCAAGCTACTTGTCTATGAAGTTCGTCATAGACCCAGTTGGGGGTGCCGGCCCCATCAGGCAGCAATTGGGACAGGGCAGCTCCCCACGCCCGTCGGGCATCGATGAGACGGCCGGTGGTGATCAGAAAGCAGATCAGGCGGCCATGGAACCAGACTTGCGCGGGCTTCCACTTGAGAGCCTCTCTGTATTCGGCCTCTACCCGGTCCGGATCCTGCGCGAGGATGTCCAAGTTGTAGGCTAGGTAGTGGTGGCCGTACCAATCTTTGGGGTTGTGCTCGATCGCCCGCTCGTACGCGCGCACGGCCTTGTCATAGAGCTTCTTGTGGCTCAGGGACTTCCCCAGCGCGTCATATTGCGTCGAGAAGAAGAGGGAGAGTTTCTCGGACAGGAGTGTCTCGACATCCCCCGCCTCGGTGAGGTGGTGGACGGTCTCCATCTCGTAGCGCAGCGCGTCGCTCAGGTCGTCAGCAGCAGCGGCTTCTTTGAACCGGGCTTGATAATGACCAGCTGCTTGCTGATGCGCCTCGATGGCTTCCGCGCCCGTCAACCAGTCATGGTCGAGGGCCTCGCGTGCCAGCAGATCGTGCAGGACCCAGAGCCCGTCATCCCTGAAGAGCAGCGCTTGCTGGAGAATCGCCGCGCTGTGAGTGTCGAGCTGCCCAGCGCCTGCCAGGGCTAGCAATTGCTCGGCGAAGGGAAGCCGAAGAATGGCGAGCCGGCCAATGACTTTCTTCAATGCACCCTGGCCTGTCAGGCAGACCAGCAGCCGGCGCAGGAGTTCCCGGTAATGCCAGCCGTTAACCAGGATGTCAGAAGGGCTTACACCGGCCGCGACGAGTGCGACCATCAAGCGCAGCTCGAAGGGCGAATAGCCATCCAATTGGGCCCTACCAGCCTTCAACAACTGCCGGGCATGTGGGGCGAGGAGCCCCTCCCAATTGCCAGGCCCGAGTACCTGCGCAGCGACAGAGGAGGTCTCCAGCTTCACCTCTCTGGCATCGATCAGGGACGCGGAGTGAGGGAGTGTCATCACCGTGCGAACGTTACTCAGCCCAAGGAGCTTCTGAGTAAGCCCGTAGGCTTCGACGCCAAGGAGCGTCTGGGAGTTGCCCTGAGGCGGTTCGAGACGTGGGTTGTCGAAGATGATGAGGATGGGTCTGTCCTGCGAGTCCCTCATTTCCGCCGCGACGAGTTCGAGTTTCTCTTCCCAGGTCACTTTGGGAGACTTGATCTTGGGAATGATCTTCGAACCCGTAGGATCCAGTTGGGTGGCGGCGCTGACGAGCGCAACGGCCGCTGCGTCGTCTCCCCGGCGTGGGATCGATATGAAGACGACGCGGTTTTTCTGAGTCTCGGAGAAGGCCCGCGCGAGCTTCAGCGCAGCAGCGCTCTTGCCCGCGCCTCTCTCTCCCACGAGCGCTACGGCTTGCGCACCGGCGTCGAGCGCCAGTTGGAGCTCCGCGACGGCTTTGTCTACACCTGGCAACGAAAGCGTAGGATTCACCAAGAAGGTCCTAACATGGGGTAAGGGGCGAAGAAAGCCAACCTGAATCCATTACCCGCGATACACCTTCTGACCAACAGTGGCTCCTTGAGGATAGGCTCCCGCGCCACCGCGAACGGCGCGCAGCTCTCGTGCCCGCGCGTGCTGTCCCGTGGCCTCCAGCGCCTGTCGCGCCAGCGCCAGCGCCTCGGCGCTGCCCCACGCATCCTCTGCGGCGGTGGTCTCCAGCGCCGCGAGCGCTGAGTCCACTCCGCCCTGGGGCTCGCGGGCCAGCACGGCCCGGGCTACCAGGCACGCGAGCCGGCCGCGGAACAGGCCGAACCCACAGGCGGTGGCCAGGACCAGGCCCGTCTGCGCCTCGTGCCGTGCCTGCTCCGGCTGCCCCTGCGCGAGTGCGAGCCGCGCCGCCAGCTCATGGCAGCGCAGCACCATCTCCACCTCGTTGGAGGCGCGAGCCCACACCCGGGCGTGGGTGAGGTGCTCGCCCGCCGCCGCCACGTTGTCCTCCACAGCGAGCAGGCCCAGCACCGTGTGGCAGTGGGCGACATGGCCATGCCAGCCCAGGTGCTCGCATGCCTCCAGGTTGCGCCGCGTCGCCTCGCGCGCGGACTCGCGGCGGCCCAGCGCCACGTCGTACTCCGCCTGCCACAGCGCGCGGCGGGCCAGGGGCGCCCCGTCCAGCCGGTTGGCGAGCGCGAAGTGCTCGTCCGCCGCGGCGGGCTCACCCAGCTCATGCAGCACCATGCCCAGCAGCGCGGCGGCCCTCGCCTCGTGGGAGCGCTCCTCGTGCTCCCGGGCCACTGACAGGGAGCGCCCGAGCAGCCGCCGCGCGCTCGTGAGCTGGCCGCGCAGCCGCTCGGTGTAGCCCAGCGTCCGCAGCCCGGTGATGAGCCCCGCCACGTGCCCCATGCGCTCGGCGAGCGCCACGGCCGTCTCATAGCAGCGCACCGCGAAGTCCAGCTGGCCCAGGGCCCCCGCGTAGAGGCCCCAGTCATAGGCAAGCTCGTAGCGGATGCCGGCGGGCAGCAGCTCGGGAAGCCGCTGAGGGTCTCCCTCCGGCGCGAAGGTGGCTGTCACGCGCGCCCCCCGGCTCATGTCTCCCAGCCGCAGGCCCAGGTGGGTGAAGCCGCCCAGGCTCCGGGCGTAAATCGTATAGGCCTCGATCGGTTTGCCCGAGCGCAGCGTGTGCAGCAGCAGCGCCTCGTAGGCATCCAGCCGCGCGCCATCCTGGGGGGGCTGGTGCAGGCGGGTGTCGAGCCGGGCGGCGAGCCGGTCGCGCTCCAGCGCGTGAAGCTGCTCGGGCGGCACGCCCAGCAGCGACTTGAAGTAGTCCCGCAGGAAGGGGTGAGTGGAGTAGAGCGCCTGCCCCTCGCGCGCCGTGAAGACGAGGCCCAGCCGCTCCAGCCGTGCCAGCGTGCGCCGCAGCTCCGCCCAGCTCATGCCCGCCAGGCTGCCGGCGAGCGCGCCTCCCGCCCGGGCAAGGGCCTCCAGGGACTCCTCGCCCACGCCCCCGCCGAGCACGCACAGGCGGGCCAGCACGTCCCGCTCCCGCTCGGGCAGCGCGCGCGCATAGGCCGAGAGCACCGCCTGGAGCCTGCGCGCCAGGGCATCGTCACGCGCGGCCTCGGCGAGCGGCACCTCCTCGAAGCGCCGCACATCCCCGCCGAGGAAGCCGCCCACGTACGAGCCGATCATCGACACGGAGAGCGCGTGCCCACCCGTGCTCGCGGACAGCTCTCTCAAGGCACCCCCACCGCCGCGCAGGCCCCACTGGCGCAGCAGGTCCACCCCCTCGTCCTCGGACAGCGGGGCCAGCTCCAGGGTGCGCAGGCTGCTGCCTTCCCAGGCGCCGAAGTCGCTCAGCGGGAAGCGCGAAGTCATCAGCACCCGGGCACCCCCCAGCCCCCGCGCGAGCGCGGCGATCAACCGGCGCAGGGACGGGTCCAGCAGCTCTCCCCGCGAGCGCCCATCCCCGCCGTCGGACTGCACCCGCTCCAGCCCATCCAGCACCAGCAGGTGCGGGGGCCCCTCGCCCAGCACGTCCTGGAGCCGCTCCAGGCGCTCGCCCGGCGTGGCCTCCTCGCCCCGCGCGAAGTAGCGCAGGGCCCGCGCGAGGAAGCCCTCGATGCGAGGGTCCTCGTAGAAGCTCCAGACGAAGAGGCCCCCCGGGCGTGGCGCTTCACCCAGGCTGGCCACCAGGCGCTCGGCCACCGCCGTCTTCCCCGTGCCACCCAGCGCCACCATCACCACCACGCGCTCGGCCGGCTGTCCCGCCGCGGCCCAGTCCGAGAGCGAGGCCAGCACCTCGCCCCGGCCCACGAAGTGGCGCGCCCGCTGCAACGTGTGGGCGAAGTGGGGACGCAGCCCCTGCACCGGCTCCTCCGCGGCGGAGGCCTCTTCTGGCGCGGGCTCGGAGGGGGCGGCACTGGAGGCCGGGAGCGCCTCGACGAGCAGGTCCTCCTCGGACAGGCCGAACTCCGCGGCGAGCCGCTCGAGCATGCGCCGCCGGGTGGGGTGCCGCACCGAGAAGCCCCCGCGCGCGTCATTGACGGCGCCTGACTCGTAGCGGCGATAGGTGCGCACATCCACCCCCACCGCCGAGGCTGCCTGTTCCTGGGTCAGGTTCAGGTCCAGCCGGGCCTGAAGCAGCAGGGCATGGTGGAAGAAGCGGGCCACGGGGAGCCATGGTGCAGGAGCCCGCCCCGCCTGTCACGAGCGGGAGGGGAGTTCTGCCCGGTTCTGCCCGGTCCTGCCCTGGAGGCAAAAGCCCCCCGGGCGCAAGGTGAGGGCATGAACCCCACCGACATGATGCAGACCGCCATGCCCCTGCTCCAGCGGACGGTGCTGGAGGAGGAGGAGTCCATCGTCACCATCTCGAACTTCCTGTCGCCCCAGGAGTGCGACCAGTTCATCCAGCTCACCCTGGCGCAGGGCTATGAGGAGGCGCCCATCACCACCTTCCGGGGCTTCGCGATGCGGCCGGACATCCGCAACAACACCCGGGTGATGAAGGACGACGTGGCGTTGGCCGCCCAGCTCTGGGAGCGGATGAAGCACCTGGTGCCCACCACGCACCGGCGCATCGGCTCGTGGCAGCCGCACGGGCTCAACGAGCGCTTGCGCTTCTACCGCTACACCCAGGGCCAGTACTTCAAGTGGCACAGCGACGGCCCGTTCATCCGCTCGCAGCGGGAGGTGAGCCTCTTCACGGCGATGGTGTACCTGAACGAGGACTTCGAGGGCGGGACGACGGACTTCCAGTTCGGCCCCACGGTGAGGCCGCAGCGGGGCATGTTGCTGCTGTTCGAGCACTCCCTGATGCACCAGGGCGCGCCGGTGCGCAGCGGCTGTAAGTACGTGCTGCGCACCGATGTGATGTACCGGCCCTGAGGGCGCCGGCTTACGGTGCCCCGGCCTTGTCCAGCATGGGCGCCAGCGCGGGGGCGAAGCGGGAGGCCAGCAGCCGCCAGGCCGTGCGGCCCACGGACACCGCCTCGGCGGCATGGGCCTGGGCGCCGGGCACGTCGCCGGCCACGCTGGCCTCCTGCAGCCGCTCGCCAATCGCCTGCAGCCGCTTGAGGCCGGCGGTGCCAGCGGTGGAGATGAGATCGTGCGCCTCGCGCCGCAGCTCCTTCAGGTCGCCAGCGGGGCCCAGCTGCGCCAGCCGGTCCAGCCGCTTGCTGCCGTTGCTGATCATGCTCCGCACCAGCTCGCCGAAGGCCTCCGGTCCGGCCAGCGTCTCGAGATCGCTCAGCACCCGCTCATCGAAGAGCGGGGGCGCCGCGGGCTCCCGCGCCGGGGGGGCCGCGGTGTCAGGGCCCTGGCGGCGCTCGGCCCAGCGGCGCACGGTGGCGAGGAAGCGCTGGCGGTCAAAGGGCTTGGGCACGAAGTCGTCCATGCCAGCGGCGGTGAACTGCGCCTCCATGCCGGCCATGGCGTTGGCGGTGAGCGCCACCACCGGCAGGCGCCGGCCGGTCTCGGACGCGCGGAAGCGGCGGGTGGCCTCCAGCCCGTCCATGACGGGCATCTGCACGTCCATCAGCACCAGGTCGAACGCCTCGCGCGCCAGCGCGTCCAGGGCCTGCTGCCCGTCGCCGACGCAGGTGACGCGGTAGCCCTCGCGCTCCAGCATGATGAGGGCCACCTGCTGGTTGATGCGGTTGTCCTCCACCAGCAGCACCCGGCCGCTGGCGACGGGACTGGGGCGCTCGGCATGCGCGGCGGGAGCCACCTGGCGCAGGAACAGGCTGGACAGCAGATCCTGCACGGCCTGGCGCCGGATCGGCTTGCCCAGCAGCCCCTCGAACACGTCGCGGGCGCCCACGCTCCTGTCCAGCACGCCGAAGGCGGAGATCAGCACCAGCCGCACCTCGGCGAAGCGGGCGTCGCCGCGGATCTGCCGGCCCAGCTCGTCGCCCCGGATGTGGGCCATGCTGTAGTCGATCATCACCATGTCGGGCAGCTTGCCCTCGCGCCACAGCCGGTCGAGATGGCTCAGCACCGCGCCCGGGTCCCCCAGGCTCTCGGCGACGAGGCCCAGGCCCTCCAGCGTCTCGGAGATGATGCGCCGGTGCAGGGACACGTCGTCCACCACCAGCACCCGCAGGCCGCGCAGCCGCGACTCCACCTCCGCCGGGGTGGCCAGCGCGTCGGCCACGCGCGGCAGCCGCAGGGTGAACCAGAAGGTGCTGCCCTTGCCGGGCTGGCTCTCCACGCCAATGGTGCCGCCCATCAGCTCCACCAGCTGGCGGCAGATGGCGAGGCCCAGGCCGGTGCCGCCAAAGCGCCGCGCGATGGAGCTGTCCGCCTGGCCGAAGACCTGGAACAGCCGCCCCCGCTGCTCCTCGCTCAGGCCGATGCCGGTGTCGGTGATGGCGAAGCGCAGCAGCGGCTGTCCCGACTGCTCGCCCAGCGTCCGCACCTCGATGGTGACGGCGCCGCTGTCGGTGAACTTCAGCGCGTTGCCGGCCAGGTTCACCAGCACCTGCCGCAGCCGGGTGGGGTCGCCCCGGTAGGAGCCGCGCGCCGCCGGCTCGACGTAGCAGGCCAGGTCCAGCCGCTTCTCCGCCGCGCGCGGCGACAGCATCATGGCGATGCTCTCGGCCAGCGCGTTGAGCTCGAAGTCGATGGCCTCCAGCTCGACCTTGCCCGCCTCCAGCTTGGAGATGTCCAGGATGTCGTTGATGACGGTCAGCAGCGCCTCGCCGCTCTCCTGGATGGACTGGACGTAGCCCAGCTGCTCGGCGTCCAGCCGCGTGCCGACCAGCAGCTGCGCCATGCCCATCACGCCATTCATGGGCGTGCGGATCTCATGGCTCATCGTGGCGAGGAAGGCGGACTTGGCCTGGCTGGCCGCCTCGGCCGCGGCGCGGGCGCGGTCACGCTCCTCGGCCAGAATCTGAAGCCGCTCCGCCTGGCGGCGCTTCTCCTCGAAGAGGACCTGCTTGCCCAGCGCCGCCCCCAGCGCGCCCGCCATCAGCTCCAGCAGGGCCACGTCCTCGACGGTGAAGCCGTGGGCCTCCGTCGCCATCACCTTCAGCACGCCCACGGCGCGCTCGCCCTCGAACAGGGGCGCGCAGACCATGGAGCGCACGCCGACGCGGCGGCACGCCGCCTGGTCCACCCGGGCGTCACCCTCGCTGTCGCGGCACAGCAGGACTTCGCGCCGCTCGACGCACAGCCCGGACAGGCTGCCCTGGCGCTTGAGCCGGACACCGACATGCTGGGCGATCGAGCCGCTGGCGGCCCGGTAGACTATCTCGTCGCCTTCCACCAGCTCGACCACCGCGCCCTTGCAGCCGGTCAGCGTCTGCATGCGGTCGACGACCAGCTGCATGAACTGGCCCAGGTCCAGCTCGCTGTCGGCCAGCAGTGCCTGGGTGCGCACCACTTCCTCCAGACGCCGCACGCGCGCCTGCAGGTCCAGCGTGCCGGAGGGTGCGGGTGCGTCGGGTGGCTGGCGCGGGGCGGTGTCAGTCATGTCAGGCGGGGTGCGGCAGCTCGGGTCCGCGCCCGGATGTCCCAACGCCGCGGGTGCTCTGCCTGGCGCCGGAGGCGGCGAAACACTTCACCCGGAGTCTAGCCAATGTGACGGTCGCGTTACAGCCCTACGGCATGGCGCCTGCGTCGAACTCCGCCTGCAGGGCAACCAGGCGGACGGAAGGTCGAGGACAGAGTGCGTGTTGGCTTTGAGGTTCGTATTGTCGCGTTCTCATGCAAGGCCATCGCGTGCTCTCCCCAGTCCTCCTTGTTGGTGCCGGAACCGGCGAGGCCACCTGTGGAATCCTCTATCTCGCGAGCTACCTGCGGCGGGGAGGCATCGAGGCCTTCGTCCGGCTCTATGACGGGGATGAGACGGAGGACGAGGTTACCCGCTCGCTCGAGGCCCTGGTGGCCCGGGTGCGCCCCAGGCTCGTCGGCATCAGCCTCAAGTGGTTCCACCACGTGCACCGCGCGCTGCTCCTCGCGCGGACGCTGCGCAAGATTGATCCGGAGATCCGCATCGTGGTGGGCGGCAACACCGCCTCGTACTGGTGGCGGGAGCTGAAGGGGTTCGACTGCATCGACCACATCGTCCTGGGTGACGGTGAGCGGCCGCTGCTGGCGCTGTGCCAGGGCGAGTCCTCTCCGCCCAACTGCGTCACCCGGGCCCCGGACGGCACTCCGCGACGGCTGCCCCTGGAGTACGTGCAGGGCGCCACGAACAGCGAGGACATCTACTACTCGCACTTCGAGGACATCTTCCTGAGCTACCAGGATCGCCACGCCTTCTCCGGGTGGGTGGCCCCCGGCAAGGGGTGCGGCGAGAACTGCCTCTATTGCGGTGGTGCCCGTGGCAACCAGAAGGCGGCCTTCGGGCGCGCCAAGCCGTTCCTGCGCTCCGAGCAGAGCGTGCGCCGCGACCATCAGGAGATCGCCAGCCGGACGTGGCAGCTGCGCTACGACTTCTCGGGCAGCTCGGCGGAGTTCCTGCAGAGCACCTGGGCGGGGGTGGACCTCTCGCGCCACTCCTGCACGTACTTCCTGTGGGGAGTGGCTCGCATCGAGCTCATCGACGCGCTGGCCAGCACCTTCGAGCAGGTCCACATGGTGCTCGACATCGGCTGCTTCTCGCAGCAGCAGCGGCACGAGCAGATGCGCCGTGGCCTGCTCAAGCCCTGCGCCTCGGACGACGAGCTGATGGAGCTCATCGACCGGTGCCGCCGCCATGCGAACCTGGACATCGAGATCTCCGGCATCGCGGGCCTGCCCTTCGCCAGCGCCGCCACGCTCGAGGAGGAGGTGCGCCTGGTGGAGAAGGTGATCAGCCTGGACTGCGTGGTGGGCTACCAGCGGCTGGAGGCGCAGCCCGGAGCGCTCGTCACCGAGCACCCCGCGCGGTTCGACATGAGGACCGAGGCGCGGACGTTCGACGAGTTCCTCGGGTACTTCGAGCAGCGCGAGCCCGGGGACGTGTCGGTGCCCATGCTGCGCTTCCTCGACGCGGCGCTCGAGGCGCGGGTGCAGCGCACCTCCGAGCACGTGGAGGCGCTGGCCTGGGAGCACAAGGAGGAGCGCAAGAGGTTCCCGATCAACGGCCGCACCCGCCTGTTGAACACCGCCGCCTCCACGTTGCGCTTCAAGCTCGGGGACTGGCTGGGCCCTCACCGGGTGCCCGCGAAGGTGGCGCAGGAGCAGGTGACCGTCGTGCGGTCCGTGGACGGAACGGGCATCGCCTGCGCTCCTTCCGTCAGCCCGCGGAAGTTCACGGATCCGACGTTGGACCAGGGCGAGGACGGGAAGATTCTGCTCTCCGCCCTGGCCGCCTTCGAGAAGCCGACGACGGTGGCCAGCGCCGTGTCTCAGCTGGGGGCGAAGGTGAGGCTCGATCCAGGCTCGGCGCACGAGGTGATCGAGCACCTGGTGGACGGGCGCTTCCTGCAGCCGGCGTGAGAGGTGTGGACCCGCCTGCTCTTCCAGGGCATCGTGGTGTCGCGTAATGAACGGGTCCTCCACGCGCTCATCCACGACGCTGCTGGCGCTCGCCTATCTGGCGTTCATCAGCCTCGGGCTTCCGGACGCCGTGATTGGCGTTGCGTGGCCTTCCCTGCGCGACACCTTCGGGCTGTCCCAGGCGATGCTTGGCGTTCCGCTGGCCGTCACGGCCGCGGCCTACTTCTGCTCCGGCCTGCTGGCTGGAAGGCTGATGCAGTGGCTGGGCATTGGCCTGCTGCTGGCCGGTAGCACCGCGCTGGTGGCCGCGGGCGTCCTTGGCTACTCGGTGGCGCCCGCCTTCGTGCTCATCCTCGTGGTGGCGCCCTTCATCGGCTTTGGCTCGGGCGCCATCGACGCGGCGCTCAACACCTATGCCGCGCGCAACTTCAGCCCCAGGCACATGTCCTGGCTCCATGCCGCGTACGCGGCGGGGGCCATGGCCGGCCCCGCGGTGATGACGGTGGTGCTCAGCCGCGGGGCCTCGTGGCGGACCGGCTATGCGGTGGTGGGTGGCATCCTGGCCGCCCTGGTGCTGGCCTTCGTCGCGGCGCGCAAGCTCTGGGATGCCAAGCCGTCCGCACCCCAGGTGGTGATGGATGCGCCCGGTGGCGTGGGGCCCGTGGCCGAGCCTCCAATTGGCACGATCGCCGCCCTGCGCAGTGGCAGGGTCTGGCTGCAGATCGCCATCTTCTTCCTCTATACGGGCATCGAGGTGTCCGCCGGCCAGTGGAGCTACACCGTGCTGACCGAGGAGCGCGGCATGGGCGCCACGGCGGCGGGTACCTGGGTGGCGATCTATTGGGGCGGGCTGCTGGCGGGGCGGCTGGTGCTGGGCTTCGCCGTCGAGCGGGTGGGCCAGGTGACGATGCTCCGGCTGGCGACGCTGGGCGTGCTGTTGTTCGCGGTGCTCTTCGCCATCCCCGGGCTGAAGCTGGGTGCGGCCGCGCTGCCGCTGCTGTCCTTCTCGCTGGCGTCCATCTTCCCGGGGCTCATGTCCGAGACGCCCCGGCGCGTGGGTGAGCGGACCGCGCCGCACGCGGTGGGGTTCCAGGTGAGCGCG
This sequence comes from Myxococcaceae bacterium, assembly GCA_035296065.1. Classification (GTDB taxonomy): domain Bacteria; phylum Myxococcota; class Myxococcia; order Myxococcales; family Myxococcaceae; genus DATHBR01. The sequence goes on from DATHBR010000062.1 coordinate 16,772, forward strand.
GCCACGCTCGGCGTGGCCGTGGTGCCCAGCGTGGCCGGGCTCATCAGCCAGCGCTTCGGCATCGCCTCCATCGGCTGGGTCATCGCCGGCTGCGCGCTGGTGCTGCTAGTGCTGCACGAGCGGCTCGTCGCCGTCGCGGACCGGGCCCAGAGTAGGCTCCCGGTATGAACGCGTGTTCCGCCTGTGCCATGCGCGACACCAACACCACCGTGCGCGACAGCGGGATGGGCCGCATGGACATCACGATGGGGCTCAAGGATCTGGGCAACCAGCTCTTCGCCTGCCCCACATGTGGCCAGCGCTATGAGCGGACGGAGGATCTCTCTGACGCGCCATTTCTGTTCCGGGACTACGACTTGTTCCACTACCGGAAGCTGGAGCCGGTGCTGACCCGCGCGGCGGCACCGGCGCAGGCGTCCCCGCCGCCCAGGCCGGCCGTGGAGGAGAAGGGCTCGTACCCACGATGCCCCAGGTGCCACTCCTGGGACGTCGCCTTCGAGCCGGTGTACGAGCTCACCCGGCTTACGTGCCGCGGCTGCGGCCACGACGCCTTCGTGGACTGGACCGAGCGCGACGGGTGGGATGCGATCGAGCAGGATCGGGAGGCCGCACGGCGGGCGGCGCGCGAGAAGCCCGCGCCCGTGCCCCCTGCGGTGTTCGCCGAGGTCGCCCGGCTGGAGCGCCCCGGTTGCGCGAGCTGCGCAGGGCCCGAGGCCACGGCGGCGTGGGCCGCGCTGCACGCGGTGCACGAGGCGTCACCCGTGCGTGAGGTGCACTTCGGCATCGACGTGAAGCGCTGCGCGTGCGGGCAGCCGTGGGTGGTGGTGTTCGCCGAGCGCGTGGACTACCGCGACGGTGACGATGACCAGACATGGCTCGCCGTGCCCGTCACCGACGCCGAGCTCTCCGTGCTCACCACCTGCGAACCCTCCCGCCTCGCCAGCGCCGTGGCGGAGCTGGGCCGCGACCGCCGCTTCCTGCTTCGCTCGAACGCCTCGCGCCAGGCTTCATGGCGAGACAGCGGCTTCGCGATTCCGCCGCATGGCTAATAGAGCCTGCGGCTGATCACCCGGTAGGGCCCCACCTCGAACTCCGCGCCCTGCCCGAACAGGCGCGAGCCCTGAGTGCTGTACTCATCGGTGAACCCGAGCGACTGCGAGGTGCCGACCTGGGGTTGGTAATAGAAGTTCGGCTGGCTGGACAGGCGCACCAGGCCCGGGCTGGAGGCCCACGAGGCATCCAGCAGCGAGAACATGCCCATGCCGCAGTTGAGCTGGTTCATGCTCACCAGCTGCTCCGTGCCGCCGTGGTCGATGATCATCCACTGGCGCTCCAGCCGGTGGCCAATGCGGCTGACGCGGAAGACCTCCGCCCCGTTGAGGACCCACTTCACCACGCCCGCCGTCTTGTCATAGGCAATCCGCGTGGTGTGGCGCTGCCAGGGGGAGTAGGCGCCCACCGGGATGGCATAGGTGAAGGCCGCGTAGTTGCCCTGCGTGTCCCGGCCGAAGGGCAGCCGCTCGTAGATGGCGTAGATGCGGCCGTTGGTGAACATGAAGTCGAAGACCATGTAGCTCTGGAAGTCGATCGTGTTCATCGCGAACGAGGCCAGGCGCGGGTCCTCCTGGGCGTTGGACACCGCCGCGCCGAAGGGGTGCAGGTGCGTGCCGTACGTCTGCCCCGTCACGGTCGTCCTGCACGCCAGCTCGTGGTTCGCTTGCGCGTCGAAGCCCGGGTAGCCCGCGGTGGACGTGTGGTTCATGTACGCCAGCCACTTGACGTGGTCCAACCCCCCGGGCAGGCCGCTGCTCGGCTCGGGCGCCACGGTGTTGGCGAAGGCCGGCTCCCCTGTCGCGGAGTTCCATCCCGAGGACCAGACGTTGAGGCCCCCCGGGGTGATGGCGATGATTCCGTCGTCTCCCACGAAGGAGCCGGCCCGGAAGTAGAACCACTTCGAGCCGGGCTCATCCACCGAGAAGCCCTGGGAGAAGTCGTCCCAGGTTTCGGCGTACTCCGCCTCGTGCGCCAGCACCGCGCAGGGGGTGAGCCAGCCCAGCAACACAGCCCCGAGGACCCACCGCTGGAGTCGCTGCACCATGGAGCCAAACCTCCCAGAATGAGACGCGTACCGGATTGTAGTGCAAAACTACTTAATCACGGTAATTCTGGAAGGCCTGATGCAGGAGGCGTCCGCGCCGAGGCGCCGCACTTCTCAGCGGCGGCTGCGCGCCTGGGCCCGCGCGAGCGCGTGGCGGCGGCGGGTGAGCACGCCCATCATGGCGAGCAGCGCCACCGCGGCCACCAGCGGAGTGCCACCGCTGGCCGAGGCGCCACAGCCCTGCGGCTGCTCCTGCGCCTCGTTTCCGGGAGGCCCTTCCGGGTCTGCGCCGGGCAGCGTGGCGTAGGCCGGCTGCGGCTCCACGGACGGGGGCGGGGTCGCCTCGGCGTGGTGCTCGGGCGCGGGCGCCGGGGCAGCCTCCTCGGGCGTGGGCGCTGGCGCGGGAGCCGCCTCGGCCACCGGCGCGGGAGCCGGCGCGGGCGTGGGCTGCGCCAACACGGGGGCGGGGGGCGGCGGCATCACGTCCTCGCGCTTCGTCCCGATGGTGAAACCGTCATGGTAGACGACGCCCACCGGAGTGATGGACGCGTCGCGGTACAGGCCCAGCTTGAGGTAGTTCTTCTCGCGGCCGAACTGGGTGGCCGCCATCGTCCTGGGCAGCACCAGCGCGCCGTCCTTGTGCAGCTCCACGAAGCCCACCCTGGCGTCGGGCGACCACTTCACGTGCAGCACGAAGTCATTCCAGCGGCCGCGCACCAGCGGGGCGCGCCACACCACCTTGCCCGAGTTGCCACCCACGCGCAGGCGCATCTCCTCGCCCACCACGTAGAACTCCATCGGCGGTGAGCCGCAGCACCCATCCTGGTGCCACTGGGCGAAGACCTGCCACTTGCGCGAGGAAGGGTAGTTCTGCGGAAACAGCGTGCTCCACTTGTAGAAGTACTCGCCGCCCGGCGTCTCGCGGCTCATGTACACCAGCTCGTTGCGGTTGCCGCTGGCGTCGATCGGATCATCGCCCTTGCGCACCGTGGCCTTGAGGGCATAGCGGCCCTCGCGCACCACATCGGTGACGACCGTGAGCCGGTCGCGATCGACACTCTGGAGCTGGGACCACTGCGAGAGGTTGCCCGTCTCGAAGTCGCCCTTCCACAGCGTTGCGGCGGAGGCCACCGCCGGCATCAGCAGGAAGGGGAGGAGTCTGAGAAAGCGCGTCAATGCGGGTCCTTTCGTTCCAGTTGCGCGACCTCGGACAAATGGCCCACGGAGTCCCTTCCCCGCACTCACGGCTGCCAACTCCCTGGCGGCCACGCCCTGTCTTGCTCGCGAGCACAGCGGACGAGCAGCCACCGGGACGCGTAGAGCCTTGATTTAATGAGGGCACCCACACGGCCGCCGCCGTCCCCGGGCCTGCCGTCTCGAAGGGAGCGCCAGCGGGAGGGGGCCTGGGTGCTTCCCTGGTGTTCATGGCAGGCGTTCAACCGTCAGAAAGCACCGCCGCCCGTGTGGGGCCGTGTCATGCTTGGAGGCGTACCCTCTGCCGGAGCGTGGCTGATGCCCCCTGTGCCCCCGCGCAACATGAGCGACTACGAGGCCGTTCGCCGGTCCTTTCAGTGGCAGCGGCCCGAGCACTTCAACTTCGCCATGGACGTCATTGATCGGCACGCGGCCGAGCGTCCCAACGCCCTGGCCCTGCTGTGGTCCGACGAGTCCGGCCAGGAGAAGCGCTTCACCTTCGCGGAGCTGAAGCAGCAGTCGCTGCACGCGGCGCAGTTCCTGCTCAGCCTGGGCATACGGCGCGCAGACCGGGCCTTCGTCCTCATGCCCCGGGTGCCCGAGTGGTGGTTCGTGGTGCTGGGCTGCATCCGCGCCGGCATCGTCTTCATGCCCGGCACGCCCATGCTCACGCCCAAGGACATCCGCTACCGGCTGGCGGCCTCGGATGCCAGCGCCGTCATCAGCGACGTGAGCTGCCTGGACCGCTTCGAGGGGCTGATGGGCAACGGCAAGGTGGAGAACTGGGTGGCCGTGGGCGAGGCCCCCTCGCCGTGGGTGCGCTACGAGCCGGGCTCGGGCACGGGCGCGCACGGGCTGACGTTCGCGCCCACCCGGGCCGATGAGCCGATGCTCATCTACTTCACCTCGGGCACCACGGGCATGCCGAAGATGGTGCTGCACACCCACGCCAGCTACGGGCTGGGGCACCAGGTGACGGGCCGCTACTGGTTGGACCTGACGCCCGGGGACCGGCACCTGACGCTGTCGGACACCGGCTGGGCCAAGTGCGCCTGGGGCAAGCTCTTCGGGCCCTGGAGCGAGGGCGCCTGCAACGTCGTCTATGACTTCCGGGGCCGCTTCGACGCCGCGAAGATTCTCAAGCTGCTGGGCCGCCAGCAGGTGACGACCTTCTGCGCGCCGCCCACCGCGTGGCGCGCCCTGGTGCAGCAGGACCTGTCGAAGTTCGAGCTGTCCTCGCTGCGCCACGTGGTGAGCGCGGGCGAGCCGCTCAACCCCGAAGTCATCGACACCTGGAAGCAGGCCACCGGGCAGCACATCCGCGAGGGCTACGGCCAGACGGAGACGGTGATGCTGGTGGGCATGTTCCCGGCGATCGAGCCTCGCGTGGGCTCCATGGGCAAGCCGTCCCCGGGCTTCACCGTGTCGGTCATCGACGACAGTGGCCAGGAGATGCCGGCGGGGCAGGAGGGCGACATCGCCGTGCGGGTGGCGCCCGAGCGGCCCGTGGGCCTGTTCCAGGGCTACCTCAATGATGATCAGGCCAACCAGGCCTGCCGCCGTGGCGACTGGTACGTCACCGGCGACCGGGCGGTGAAGGACGCGGACGGGTACTTCTGGTTCGTGGGCCGGGCTGATGACGTCATCAAGACGTCGGGCTACCGGGTGGGGCCCTTCGAGGTGGAGTCCGCGCTGCTGGAGCACGCGGCGGTGGCCGAGTCGGCGGTCATCGGGGTGGCCGATGAGCGCATTGGCCAGCGCATCAAGGCCTTCGTGGTGCTGGCGCCGGGCTACGCGCCCTCGCCCGAGCTGGCCATGGAGCTGCAGGAGTTCGTCAAGCGGATCACCGCGCCCTACAAGTACCCGAAGGAGATCGAGTTCGTCACCGAGCTGCCCAAGACGGTGAGCGGGAAGATCCGCCGGGCGGAGCTTCGGGGCGCGGCGAAGCCTTCCTCCAGTTGACTTGATCACCGGGGTCCTCGTCTCATGAGGGCCTATGAACAGGTTGACCTGGAGTTGCTGCTGGCTGTTCGCGCTCGCGCTGGCCAGCGGCTGCGCGACGCCCGCCGCCACCAAGGAGGCCTCGCGGCTTCACGGGCAGAACCTCGTGAGCCTCGAGAAGGCGGTCCTCACCTACCGGACCACGCTGGCCGACTACTACACGAAGCTCGCCGCCAAGCAGCGCGAGGCCTACATCGCTCAGATGATGGGCAGGGACCTGGATCAGATCGCCCAGGATCAGTTCGCCTCGCTGAAGTACGGCAAGCCCCTGAGCATCCGGTTCAACAGCGCGCTCAAGCTGCAGCAGGGCGTGCCGGACGCCACCTCCAACGACTTCCTGTCGGTGGGCACGGGCATCGCCGAGGGCTACCGCTTCTGGGGCGACAACTACGACTGGTGGATGAAGCTCGAGGGCCAGACGCTCGCCGACAAGCGCGCCGCGCTGGAGAAGCAGGTGGACAAGCGCAGGGCCGAGCTGGAGCAGGCCCGGGCCCAGCCGGCGGGCGCGGCGAAGGATCGCCGGGTGCAGCTGCTGAGCGGCGCGCTCGAGGGGCTGGAGACGCAGCTGGCGCGCACCGATGACGAGCTGACGTACGTGGCGGCGGCGCTGGGGCTTCAGCTGCAGGCCCAGCAGCTGGACGCCAAGCTGGGGCGGCTGCACGGGCAGCTTGCCGTGATGCAGTCCTTCCATCACGTCATCGATGAGTACCTGGGCACGGACGCCACCATCGATGGCGCGGCGGTGGCCAGGGCGGCGGCGGCGGGAGCCTCGGTGGACCCGGCGGGCCTGCCGGCGCTCCAGAGCGTGATGAGTGGCGGGAAAGAGGAGGGCAAGTGATGCGCGCACGGGACAGCCGTTGGGGCGTGGTGCTCGTCGCGGTGCTGCTGGTGGGCTGTGGCGGCAAGGGTATCCGCAAGCTCGAGGACGTGGAGAAGAAGTACTTCGAGGCCCTGGACAAGGAGCTGCAGGCCAGCCTGGGGCCCATCAATGAGGTGATGGCGCTCACGGCCCGCAACGAGGAGCAGGCCATCCGCGAGATCGCCGCGTTCGAGGCCCGCCTGGCCAACGCCCGGCGCATCTACTCGCTGCGCGAGGTGCTCACGGCGCCCAAATCAGACTCGGCCGAGTTCATCCAGGTGACGCGCAACAAGGTCGTCCTCTACCACCTGGCCGAGGCGGTGGACGCCGAGAACGAGCGCGTGGCGGCCACGCTCGCCATCGCCGACGCGCAGCGCAAGCAGCTCACCCAGCTCTACGGAGACATCGTCACTTACTCCCAGGCGGTGCTCGAGACGGAGAAGGCGCTGCACCAGTACCTCAACCAGGACCTGCCAGCGCAGTTCTCCGACTCGCTGGAGGAGGTGGCCAAGCAGCTGGGCGCCTTCAACGAGGAGATTCAGAAGGCGGACCAGAGCAACGCCCTCATCCCGGTGCTGATGCAGGTGGGCAAGCAGGCCGGGGACCGGGTGGGGCAGGTGGATCAGGGGCTCGACAAGTTCATCGAGTACTGGCCGCGGCTCAACACCCCCAAGGAGAAATAAGCCATGGCGGACTACAAGGCGGCGGCCACGGAGCTCGAAGGGCTCGTGAAGTCGCTGGGCATCACGAAGAAGGAGCTGCAGGACATCGCCTCGCGTGGCGAGGCCGGGCAGCGGGCCGACGACAAGATGAAGGCCGTGGAGACGGCGCTCGCCACGGTGCGGGAGCTCGCCCGCAAGACGGAGCTCACCGGCAAGGAGCGGCAGCGCAGAATCTCCGAGCTGGAGTCCGAGCTGGAGCTGCTGGAGACCATCACCAGCACGAGCCCGGACTCGCAGGAGCGGCTCAAGGCGCAGCGGGACATTGCCCGGGTGTCCGCGGCGCTGGGGGCCTACAAGGCCGCGAACGTGCTGCGCGTGGAGCAGCTGCTGGATGAGAACAAGGACGAGCTGAAGGCCATCCTCGCCGAGGCGGCCAGGGACATCGAGTCCCGGCAGAACCTGCAGCGGGTGCTCAAGGGCGTGGAGGGGCTGGTGCGCGTCACCGTCTTCACGGCGGCGCTGATGACGGAGCTGGCCATCGCCACCTCTTGAGCGGGGGCGGGCGCCTCAGCTCCAGTCCGTGTGGACGAAGCCCGCCTCGGGCTTGTCCCGGCGCTGGTAGGTGTGCGCGCCGAAGGCGTCACGCTGCGCCTGGGTGAGGTTCTGCGGCAGCTCCGCGCTGCGGTAGCTGTCCAGGTACGCCAGGCTCGCGGAGAACACCGGCGCGGGGATGCCCAGCCGCGTCGCCGTGCCCACCATGCGCCGCCAGGCGGGCGCCAGCTTCGTCAGCACCGGAGCGAAGGCATCCGAGACGACGAGGTTGGGCAGGTCCGGCTGCTGAGTGAAGGCCTCGCGCAGCGGGGTGAGCAGCTTCGCGCGGATGATGCAGCCGCCGCGCCAGATGCGGGCCATCTCCGCCAGGGACACGTTCCAGTGGTGCTCCTTCGAGGCGGCCTGGATGAGGCGCATGCCCTGCGCGTAGGTGACGACGCGCGCGGCATACAGCGCGTCATGCGCCCAGGAGATGAGGCCCTCCTTCTCCTCGGAGGTGAGCGCCACCTGCGGCGCGGGGAGCCGGGCGCTGGCCGCCACGCGCTCGTCCTTCATGGCCGACAGGTTGCGCGCATCCAGCGAGGCGGCGATGGAGGGCACGGGGATGCCCAGGTCCAGCGACACCTGCACCGTCCACTTCCCGGTGCCCTTCTGCCCGGCCTTGTCCAGCACCAGGTCCACCAGGGGTCTGCCCGTCTCGGCGTCCTTCTTGCGCAGCACCTTGAGGGTGGTCTCCAGCAGGAAGGACTCGGCGATGCCCTCGTTCCACTGGCCGAAGGTGTCGGCCAGCGCGTCCGCGGACAGCCCCAGGCCGCGGCGCAGCACGTCGTACGTCTCGGCCAGCAGCTGCATGTCCGCGTACTCGATGCCGTTGTGCACCATCTTCACGAAGTGGCCCGCGCCATCCGGGCCCACGTGGGTGACGCACAGGCCGGACTCGGCGCGGGCGGCGATCGCCTCCAGCACCGGCCGCAGCGAGGCATAGGCCTCGGCGGGGCCGCCCGGCATCAGCGAGGGGCCGTGGCGCGCGCCCTCCTCACCGCCGGACACGCCCATGCCGATGAAGTGCAGGCCCTTCTCGCGGTAGGCCTTCTCGCGGCGCTGGGTGTCCTGGAACCAGGAGTTGCCGCCGTCGATCACCACGTCACCCGGCGAGAGCAGGGGCGAGAGCCGGTCCATCATCTGATCCACGGCGGCGCCCGCGGTCACCATCAGCAGGATGCGGCGCGGGCGCTCCAGCATGCCCACGAACTCCTCGAGCGAGCCGGTGCCCTTCATCTCGGGGTGCCCGTGTTTGGCGTGGATCTCGTCGATCTTCTCCGGGTGCCTGTCCCACGCGGCGACCTTGAAGCCGCGGTCAGCGACATTGAGCGCGAGGCTGGCGCCCATGACGCCCATGCCCGCCACGCCGAACTGGAACTTCCCCGCGTTACCCGCTGCTGAGCTCATCTGCCCCTCCTGACTGACTGTGCGCTGCTCACTGCCCCGCCGCCGGCCGATCCAGGATCCACACCGCGTTGCTCACCCGTGCCGCCGGCAGGTCCTCGCCGGCCATCACCCGCCGCACCGCGTCCCGCTTGCCCTCGCCCGCCACCACGAGTAGCACGTGCCGGGCCCCCTGCAGCACCGGCAGCGTGAGCGTCAGCCGCCAGGGCGGAGGCTTGGGGCTGCCCGCGATGGCCAGCACGCGCCGCTGCCGCTCCTCCAACGCGGAGAAGCCCGGGAACAGCGAGGCGGTGTGCCCGTCCTCGCCCATGCCCAGCAGCACCACGTCCAGCGTGGCGGGCAGCACGGCCTCATAGGCCCGCGCGGCCGCGTCCCGGTCGTCGAGCTCGCCCCGCATGCGGTGCACCTGCTCGGGCTTTACCCCCAGCGGACGCAGCAGCGACTCTTCCACCAGCAGGTAGTTGCTGTCCGGGTGGCCCGGCGGCACGCACCGCTCATCGGCGAAGTAGAAGTCCACCCGCTCCCACGGCAGCTTCATGCCCGCCAGGGTGCGGTAGATGGGCCCCGTCGTCCTCCCGCCCGAGAGGGCGAAGCTGCACCGGCCGCCACCGGCGAGCACCCGGGTGAGCGCCTCGGCGAGCCACTGGGCCGAGCGCCGCGCCAACTCCTCCGACTCGACGACGATGGGCTCAGGGCGGCTCACTTGAGCACCGTCCACCGCCGCCCGTCCTTCGCCAGCAGCGCGGCGGCGGCCTCGGGCCCCGGGCTGCCTGGCGCATACTCGTGCATCTTCGCGCCGCCCGCGCCCGAGTCCAGCGCCTGGATGATGGGGCTGACGTAGGCCCACGCCTGCTCCACGCTGTCCTTGCGCGCGAACAGGGTGGCGTTGCCGCGCATGCAGTCCAGCAGCAGCCGCTCGTACGCCTCGGGCACCGGCTTCTGGAAGCTCTCCGCGTACCCGAAGTCCATGGTGACGCCCGCGATGCTCACGTCCTCGCCAGGCACCTTGGACTCGAAGGACAGGGCGATGCCCTCCTGGGGCTGGATGCGCAGCCGCAGCACGTTGGGCTGCAGGCGCTGGCACGCGTCACTGGTGCTGAACAGGCTGATGGGCACCGCCTTGAAGTGGATGGACACCTCCGTCAGGCGCTTGGCCAGCTTCTTGCCCGCGCGCAGGTAGAAGGGCACGCCCTGCCAGCGCCAGTTGTCCACGTTCATCTTCATGGCCACGTAGGTGGGCGTGCGCGAGTCCTTCGACACGCCCTGCTCCTCGCGGAAGCCCTTGTACTGGCCCTGCACCACGTGGGTGGCCACGTCGCCGCCCTCCAGCGAGCGCAGCGCGCGGAACACCTTGTTCTTCTCGTCGCGGATGTCCTCCGCGCCGAACGAGGTGGGCGGCTCCATCGCGCACAGCGCCAGCACCTGCAGCAGGTGGTTCTGCACCATGTCGCGGATGACGCCCGTCTCGTCATAGAAGCGCCCGCGCCCGCCCTCCATGCCCAGCGTCTCCGTGGCCGTAATCTCCACGTGGTCCACGTAGTTGCGGTTCCACAGCGGCTCGAAGATGGTGTTGGCGAACCGGAACACCAGGATGTTCTGCACCGTCTCCTTGCCCAGGTAGTGATCGATTCGGAAGATCTGTCGCTCGTCCAGCACCGAGGACAGGTTGCGGTTGAGCTCGCGCGCCGTCTCCAGGTCGTGCCCGAAGGGCTTCTCGATGACGAGCCGCCGCCAGGGCCGCTGCCTGGGCTGCTCCTCGCGAGGCAGCAGTCCCGCGCCGGCCAGGCCCTTGAGCAGGGTGGGGAAGGTGGAGGCCGGAGTGGCCAGGTAGTAGAGCTGGTTGCCCTGGGTGCCGAAGCGCTTCTCGGCGGCGTCCAGGCGCTCGCGCAGCCGCTGGAAGGCGGCCGGGTCGCCGTAGTCCCCGGCGATGCACTCCATGCGCGAGGAGAAGCGCTGCCAGGTGGCCTCGTCCAGCGGCTGGGTGCGGGCGAAGCGCTGCAGCGCCTCCTTCACCTGGGCGCGGAACGCTTCGTCGTCCTGCGCGGAGCGGCTGAAGGCCACCAGGGCGAAGTGCTCGGGCAGCAGCCCCGAGCGCCCCAGCTCGAAGAGCGCGGGGAAGAGCTTGCGCTGGGCCAGGTCTCCCGTGGCGCCGAAGAGCACCACGATGCACGGGTCCGGCCTGTCCGCGCGGACGATGGGGTCGCCCTCTCGCGGGGTGGTTTCGATGTGGAGACCCTGCGCTTCCATGCTGGCGTCCTCCGAAGGCGGCGGGGAGAGCGCCCACCTTAGCCGAGGAAGCCAGCGGCTACACCGCTATCCAGCACCCCGGTGTTCACCCCCGGGGTGCGCGCGGGCCCGTTACGGCTCAGTGACGCGGGGGGCCGTAGGACACCGGGCGGATGGGAGAGCCCGAGCCACCCCGCTCCCGGAGCGGCAGAATCAGGGTGCATGACAGCCAGGTCTTGTCGGTGGCCATCTGCGCCAGGCGCATGTTCTCCATCAGGTGGATGCCCGCCTGCGTCAGCAGGAAGTGGTGGCTGTAGAAGGGCAGGCCCGGCGGAGAGGGCGGCGGCGGCGACTGGCCCGAGAGCTGCCCCGGGTTGACGGCATCGACGAAGGGCACGTCCAGGCCCACCGCGACAATGGCCTTCTGGGCCAGCCACTCCGCGGCGTCCGGCGCGAGCCCGGGCCCCTGCGAGTAGTACTGCCCGTCCACGCTCGGGTCCTGCCAGAGCTCCTCCCAGCCCGTGTAGATGTAGAGCACGTCGCCCGGCAGGATGCCGCGCTGGTCCAGCCCCTGGGCCTGGAGCATGGCCTGAAGATGGGTCGCGGTGATCTGCTGGCCCCCGGAGAGCCGGCTGCCACTGCCCAGGTAGGCGCGCGCGTCCAGCAGCACGGCGCTGGTGACGATGGGCGGAATCTTCTCCACGCCCAGCTTGAGCAGCGGAGAGTCCGGCGTGGGCTTCACCTGCGCCTGGGTGTAGCCGTTGTAATACAGGGCGTTCTGCGAGGGGATGGGGCCGGTGGCGGGGTTCCACACCTCGGGAATGACGGCGAAGTGCCCCAGCGCGTCGATCTGCGTGCCCTGGCCTCCGGGCTCGCCGTGGATAATCTCTCCGTTGACCGCGTGCCGCGCGAACGGAGGGCCGAACGTGGGCTCATAGTCATACACGACGGGCGCGGCGAAGGGCGACTGCGGCATGGTGCCAGAGCGCACATAAGACAGCTCATATTCACGTGAGTGAGGATTGAGCAGATGCACCGCGCACCGCGCGCGGGTGCCATAGCCCTGGGTGTTGCCCATGCCCAGCTCATCCCCCGCGGGCCAGGGCGGCAGCGGCACGGAGTGCGCCTGCTCGAGCCGCGAGGTTGAAGCCTTCGTTGCCTGAGAGGTCTCCGTATCACACGAGCTCAGTGCGCCCGCGGCAAAGACAGCCGCGGCAAGGTTGAGGTATTTCACGCTGTTCCTCCTCTGCCCGAGGCCTGATTGCCTGGGGGTAGACGTGTGTGGCAAACCAGCCTAGCTCGAAGCGGCGACGGAGGGTCGCTGCACACCCGAGGCTGGCAGCTCGAGGGTCGCGATGGCCCCATGGCCCGGCCCATCGCTGTGCAGCTTGAGCGAGCCGCCCATCAGCTGCGCCGCGAGTGAGCTGGAGTGCAAGCCAATGCCATGGCCTTCCGCGCGCGTGGTGAAGCCCTGGTTGAAGAGCCGCCTCCTCACGTCGGGGGCGATGCCCTGGCCATTGTCTACCACCTGGATGCGGATCCACTGGGCCTCTGCCCGCAGGCGCAGCACCACGGTGCGCTCAGCGGGGGAGGCCGCCTCCAGCGCCTGTCGCGCGTTACTGAGCAGGTTGAGCAGAATCTGCAGCAGCCGGTGCCTGTCCACGTTCACCGGGGGCAGCGGCTCCAGCTCCTTGATGATCCGCACGCCGGCCTGCCTCAAGGCCCCGGCCTGCAGGCGCAGCGCCTCTTCCAGGACTTCGGCCAGGTCGCACTCCTCCACCAGCAGCGTGGCCTTCGCATAGGTCTGCTGCAGCTGGACGATGGAGCGGACTCGCGCGACGTTCCGGGCCATCAGCCCCAGGCTCTTGCGCAGCGAGTCACGCTCGTGCACCAGCTCGGCGGCGAGGCCGGGCAGGTAGGTGAAGAGCTGCATGCCGCGCGGGTCCTTCTCCAGGAAGTCGCTCAGGTGGTTGCGGTGCTCCTGAAACAGGCCGAAGACCTTCTCGACACGGTCCACGCGGGAGGCCTCCACGGCCAGGTGCATCTGCTGGGTGTCCACCACGAGGCTGGTGAGGGCATTGCCCACGTCGTGCAACACATTGGAGGCCACCTCCGCCATGCCCACCATGCGGGCGGTTTCGACGAGGCTGGCCTGGGCCTGCTTCAGCTCGCGGGTGCGCTCGGCCACGCGCAGCTCCAGCTGCTCGTTGGCGCGGCGCAGGGCGGCCTCGGCCTGTTGCACCTCGGCGTAAAGCCTTGCATTCTCGACGGAGATGACGGCCTGCGAGGCCAGGTGCTGCAGCAGGGTGATGCGGCTGGGCTTGAAGGCCTGCGCGGTGAGGGCATTCTCCAGGTAGAGCAGGCCGTAGAACAGCCCCTTGCGCCACAGCGGCATGCACAGCACGGAGCGCGCCTGCGTGGAGGAGAAGAAGGCGTCCGCGCAGAAGGGGTGGTGCTCGGCGGTGTCGTCGATGAGCACGTGCTCGCCGGCCCGGCGCACGTAGGAGAGCAGCGTCCACGGCAGCTGCTGGCCGGCCGCCTCGGGTGAGAGCACCTCCACCTCTCCTCCGCTCGAGGAGTGCACCAGGGCCTCCACCTTCAGCGAGTCCCCCTGCAAGAGCAGCAGGGCGCCGCGCTGGGCGCCAGCGTTCTCCAGGGCCACGCGCATGAGGGTGGCCCCCAGCTTGTCCAGGTTGATCTCACGGGAGATGGCCTGCTGAGCCTTGACGACGGTGAGCGCGTCCAGGTGACTGGAGCCCGAGCCATAGCTGGTGGACTCCTGGCTGCGCTGGGACAGGCCGGTGAGCAGGGACCACTGCTCGTCCATGTGCCGCACCTTGCCCTCGGCGCCCCACTGCGCGTAGGCCTCGCGCGCCCGCTGGGCATAGAACTGGGCCAGCGCGGGCAGCCGCTGCTCTTTCCAGCAGCGCGCGGCCAGCTCGCAGGCCAGGGCGGCGTTGTGAATGTGGCCCCCGCGGCGAGCCGCCTGAATGGCCTCCTCGTAGGCGCGGGTCGCCGCGTCCGCCCGGCCCCGCAGCCGCTCCAGCTCCGCCGCGACGATGCGCTCGGGGGCGAGGAACGTCTCCGGGCAGTTGCTGGCCCACTCGGACAGCTGCTGATGATGCTCCTGGAGCTCCCGCACGTACTCCTGCTGCTGAGCCGGCGTGGCCTGGGGGTAGCAGGCCGCGAGGGCGAGCGCACGGTAGAGGTGGTAGTCGAGCAGTTGAATGCGCCCGGAGATGGACCAGCGCATGGCCCTGGCCTCTTCCAGCGTCCGCAGGGCCTCTTCGTAGCCGCCGCACATGAAGCGCGCGCGCGCCTTCACGGTGGCGTACCAGAACCTCAGCGTGGGCAAGGTGTTGGGCAGTTGGGCCTCGAAGGCCTTCTCGTCGAAGCCCTCCATGTCCAGCGTCTCGAAGGAGCGGGTGAGCCCCCGCATCTGCTGCACGAAGAGGTGAGAGACGCGCAGCATGTTCTCGGGCTGCTTGAAGCCCACCCGGGTGGCGAAGTCCGTGCGAGCCACGAGTTCCCGGGCCACCTCGGACAGCTCGTGGCCCGAGAGCAACTGCACGGTGGTGATGAAGATGCAGCAGAAGCAGGCCACCTGGAAGTCACCCGACTGGACCGCGGCCTGGTAGGCCCGCTGGTACAGCTCCATCACCTCGGGCATGGGCTTGACCCAGACGCTCACGTTGCCCACGGTGAACAGCGTCCTGCCGCGATAGGCGGACACGTCGTAGCGGTCGATGAAGGCCGCGGCCAGCCGGCCGAAGGCATGGCCCCGTTGATAGTCCTTGAAGACGCTGCTGGTCACCGAGCCATACCAGGCATAGCCCGAGGCGGCCGCGGCGGTGTGGCCATGGCGCAAGGTCAGCTCCACCATGCGGCACAGGTGCAGCGCCAGCAGCTTCTCGTGGGTGAAGAAGGCGGGCCACGTCAGCGACGCCAGCAGCGCCATGGCCGACTGGATGTCCACGTCCGTGGTGAAGGGCAGCTCGACGAGGCTCTCGATGGAGCGCTCACCCAGCAGCTCCTTCACCACCTGGTTGGCGGCCACCACGTCCTCCAGGCTGGGCCTGGCGGGCATGCTCACGCCAAACTTCGCCAGGCACTCCAGCAGACACGCGGCGGCGGCCTCGGCCTGGTTGCGGGTGAGCAGGATACTGCTCTTGAGCTGGTAGGCGGCCGCCATGTCCTGGCGCGTGGGCGCGCGGGGCAGCAGCTCGTCCACCAGGCGGCAGGCCTCGGCGGCATTGCCGCTCACCAGCTCGCAGCTGGCCTGCTCCAGGCGCAGCTTGAAGGCCGTGGCGGGATCGCTCTCCCAGGGCTCTCCCGGCAGCAGCTGGAAGGCCGTGGTGAAGTACCCGATGGCCGAGCGGTAGGCGATGGAGGCCTTGGCCCGGGTGCCCGCCCGCAGGTTGAGCTGGCACAGCCGAAGGCGCTCCTCCGCGTCCCCGATCAGCTCCGCGCCCGCGTTGAGCTGGCCCACCACGTCGAAGAGCCGCTCGTGCAGCTCCTCGGGGGACAGGCGCGCCCACAGCAGCCGGCCAATCTCCAGGTGCGCCGCCTGACGCTCGCCCTCGGCGATGAGGGCATAGGCGGCCTGCTGAATGCGGTCATGCGGGAAGCGGTAGTGCTGTGGCCCCGTCTCCACCAGCAGCCCCTCGCGCAGCGCCGGCTCCAGGCCGCGCTCCACCTCGGGGGGCTCCTGACGCGACAGCAGCACCAGGCTCTCCAGGCTGAACGCATGGCCCACGCACGCGGCCAGGCGCAGCAGCTGCTGGGCCTGCTCGGGCAGCTGCCTCAGCCGGCCGGCCATGAACTCCAGCACGTTGTCCGAGTAGCCCCTGGCGCGCACGGCCTCGGGCTCCCAGCGCCAGCCGCCCTGCTCCTTCCGCGCCACCAGGCCATCCTGGTAGAGCAGCTGCAGCAGCTGCAGGAGGAAGAAGGGGTTACCGCCCGTCTTCTCCTGCACCAGCATGGACAGCGGCAGCACCAGGTGAGACGTGGCGCCCGGCAGCGCATCGGCCACCAGCTGCCGGGTGTGCACCAGGGACAGCGGCCCCAGGTGAATGTCCATCAGCCGCCCGCCCGCCTTGCGCACCTCCCCCATCGTCAGCGCCAGCGGGTGCGAGGCGTTCACCTCGTTGTCCCGGTAGGCGCCCAGCAGCAGCAGGGGCGGGGTGTCCGGGTGCGTGGTGAGGTAGCGCAGCAGCTCGAGGCTGGCGAAGTCCGCCCAGTGCAGATCATCCAGGAAGAGCACCAGCGGCTGCTCCCGCGAGGCGAACACTCCGAGGAAGCGCTGGAAGAGGCGGTTGAAGCGGTTCTGCGTGTCGGGCGGCGGCAGCTCCGGCGCGGGGGGCTGCTTGCCCACCACCTGCTCCAGCTGGGGCACCAGGCTCACCAGCACCTGGCCATTGCCCTCGAAGGCCTCCAGCAGGCGCTGGCGCCAGGTGGCCACCTGCTCGTCACTGCCGGCCAGCACCTGCTGCACCAGCCCCCGCATGGACTGGGCCAGGGTGGCGTAGGGCACGTCGCGCTGCAGCGGGTTGAACTTGCCGCTGAGCATGAAGCCGCGGCGGCGCAGAATGGGCTTGTGCAGCTCGTGCACCACCGAGGACTTGCCGATGCCCGAGTAGCCCCGCACCAGCACCCACTCGCTGCGGCCCTCGTGCGCCACGCGCTCGTAGGCCTCGAGCAGCGCCTGCAGCTCCGCCTCGCGGCCATACAGGCTCTGCGGAGGCTGGAAGCGGTCGGGGAAGTCCCTCACGCCCAGCGGGAAGTCGTCCAGCGCGCCACGCCGCAGCCCCTCCTGGCACCGCTCCAGGTCCGTCAGGAGCCCCTCGGCGCTCTGGTAGCGGTCCTCGGCGGCCTTGCCCAGCAGCTTGAGCACCACCTCCGACAGCATGGCGGGCACCGAGGCCACGTGCTGGCTGGGGGGCACCGGCGCCTGGGCGATGTGAGCGTAGATCCACTCCAGCGCGTCCTTGCCGCGGAAGGGCAGCTGCCCGGTGAGCAGCTGATAGAGCATCACCCCCAGCGAGTAGAAGTCGGTGCGGTAGTCCACCGCCCGGTTCATGCGCCCCGATTGCTCGGGGGACATATAGGGCAGGGTGCCCTCCACGAAAGAAGAGGCGGTGGCCTCCACGTGCTCCAGCTGCCGCAGGGTGGCCAGGCCAAAGTCGATGAGCCACACCCGGCCGCCCGGCGACAGCAGGATGTTGGCGGGCTTGATGTCCTTGTGGATGACGCCCCGGCGGTGCACCTCCGCCAGGGTGGCCGTGAGCGGCACGGCGATGGAGAGCACGCGCTGAGGCTCGAGGGGTTGGCCCAGCTGCTCCGACAGGGACTTGCCTCCCACATCCTGCAACACCAGCAGGGGGCGCTCGTTGACGAGCCCCAGGCCATGGACGGTGAGCACTCCGGGGGTGCCCTGCAGCCGCTGGAGCAGCGAGTACTCCCGCTGGTAGCGGGCGCGCTCTCGGGGACCGGGGTGCTCCGTGCGGGGCGTCTTGATGATGACGGGCAGCAGGTCTGCCTTGCGCACCGCGTTGAAGAGCAGGTTGTGATTCGTCGTCTGAAAGAGGCCGCGGAGTTCGTAGCCCGGAAGCTCCATCATGGCGGACTCTATATTCTGGCGCTTACCTGCTCGCCCGCTGAAGGTGACCGGCCGCCGCGGGCCCTGAAAATGGTATGCCCGGGGGTATGACTGCTCCCGTGGCACTGATTACCGGCGGCTCGCGTGGCGTGGGCCGCTGCGTCTCCCTGCGGCTCGCCAAGGCGGGCTACGACATTGTCTCCACCTACCGGCGTGACGCGGAGGCGGCCAACTCGCTGGTCAAGGAGGTGGAGGCGCTGGGGCGCCGCTGCCGGGTGATTGTCGCCGACCAGCTCGAGCCGGCCACCCTGCACAGCGCCTTCGACACCGTGCAGCAGGAGTTCGGCGGGCTGGACGTCTTCGTCGCCAACGCGGCCTCCACCGCCTTCGTGCCGCTGATGCAGATGAAGCTGCACCAGATGGACAAGACCTTCAATGTCACCGTGAAGAGCTTCGTGCTGGGCGTGCAGCGCGCGGTGCCCCTGATGGAGGGCCGCAAGGGCCGCATCGTCGCCGTGTCCGGCATGGACTCGCGCATGCCGCTGCCCTTCCACGGCTTTCTGGGCGCCATGAAGGGCTCGATGGAGATCCTGGTGAAGTACTTCGCCGCGGAGCTGACCGGCACGGGCATCCGCGTCAACGCGGTGAACCCGGGCTACATCGACACCGACTCCAGCCGCTTCTACATGGGCGAGGCGTGGGCCGGCCTGGAGGCGAAGGTGAAGGAGCAGGTGCCCGTGGGCCACATCGCCAGCGCGGACGAGGTGGCGCGCCCCATCGAGTGGCTGTGCTCCGAGGGCTCCTCCTACATCAACGGACAGACCATCGTGGTGGACGGGGGCCTGGAGGTGAACTACGCGATGAACTTCGCCATGAACCTCTCCCAGCCGTCGCGGTGAACGCTCCCCTGGTGGCTCTGCCGGAGAGCAGGCGCCGGGGCTCATTCCCTGGCGCCCCGTTGAGTGCGAGGATTTGCCCATGAAGCGCCTCGTCACAGTCGGGTTCTGGCTCTGGTTTCTCCTCACCGCGCCGGTGTGCGTGGTGCTCGGCGGGCTGCTGTGGCTCGTCACCCTGCCGGTGGACAGGAACCGCGCCGCGCTGCACGTGTTCGTCTGCCGGTGGTGCCACTACCTGTACCTGCGCGCCTGGCCCGGCTGGCGCGTGCACGTGGAGGGCCGTGAGCTGCTGCCTCGCGGTCCCGCCGTCATCGTGTCCAACCACCGCTCGGCGGCGGACATCCTGTGCAACATGGGCCTGTTCCACCCGTTCAAGTTCGTGGCCAAGGCCTCGCTGTTCCGCACGCCCATGGTGGGCTGGCTGATGACGCTGATGGAGTACGTGCCGGTGGTGCGCGGCACCGCCGATGCCATGGACAAGATGCTGGCGGACTGCCGCAAGTGGCTGCGCCGCGGGGTGCCGGTGCTCATCTTCCCCGAGGGCACCTATGCCCCCTCGCTCCAGCCGCTGCCCTTCAAGCGCGGCGCCTTCCGGCTCGCCATCGAGGAGCAGGTGCCCGTGGTGCCGGTGGTGCTCGAGGGCACCACCGAGGTGCTGGACGGGGATGGCCCGTGGATGGGGCCCTGGGCCCGGGTGCGCGTGCGCGTGCTGCCGCCGGTGCCTCCCGAGTCCCTGGGCCGTGACGAAGTGGCGCTTGCCGAGCGCGTGCGCGGGCTCTATTTCCAGGCGCTGGAGCTGCCGCCGCTGCCCCAGGGCAGTGGCGAGGAAAGGAAGGACCAGTGCGCCTGAGCCTGTACCAGGTGGATGCCTTCACCTCGCGCGTCTTCGGGGGCAACCCCGCCGCCGTCGTCCCGCTGGAGGCCTGGCTGCCGGAGGCGACACTGCAGGCCATCGCCCTGGAGAACAACCTCTCGGAGACGGCCTTCTTCGTGCGCGAGCCCCAGGGCTGGCACCTGCGCTGGTTCACCCCCACGCAGGAGGTGGACCTGTGCGGCCATGCCACCGTGGCGGCCGCCTTCGTGCTCTTCCACCACGTGCAGCCGGGCCTGGAGCGGGTGGAGTTCGCCTCGCGCTCGGGCCCCCTGGTGGTGACGCGCGAGGGGGACTGGCTGGTGCTGGACTTCCCCTCGCGGCCTCCGCGGGCCGTGGCCACTTTGCCCGGGCTCGCCGAGGCGCTGGGGGCCACGCCCCGGGAGGTGCTCACCTCGCGTGACGTGGTGGCGGTGTTCGACACCGAGGCCCAGGTGCGCGCGCTGCGGCCGGACATGGCGCGGGTGGCCGCGCTGGACACCTTCGCGGTGACGGTGACGGCGCCGGGCACGGAGGTGGACTTCGTCTCGCGCTTCTTCGCTCCGCGCGCGGGCGTGCCGGAGGATCCGGTGACGGGCTCGGCGCACTGCTCGCTGGTGCCCTACTGGGCAGGGCGGCTGGGCAAGACGCGGCTGACGGCGCGCCAGGTGTCCGCGCGGGGCGGAGAGCTGCGGTGCGAGGATCGCAACGAGCGGGTGCACATCGCGGGTCAGGCCGTGCTCTACTTGGTAGGCCACATCACCGTCTGAGAGAGGCCTGATGTTCCCGGTAGATGGCTACCGCGTGGTGAAGCTCGGGGAGGCGCAGGTGCCCGCCCTGCAGGCGCTGCACGAGCGCTGCCACGTGTTCCTGGAGCTCATCTACGGCCAACCTCCCCAGGCGGACGCGGCGGCGCAGCTGCTGGTGGACCGGCCCGAGGGCAAGGGGCTGGAGGACAAGTTCCTCTTCGGCCTGTACCCGCCCACCGGTGAGGCGATGGCGGGCGTGCTCGAGGTGATCCGCGACTTTCCCGAGCGGGGCGAGTGGTTCATCGGCTTTCTGATGTTGGACCCCGCGCACCGCGACGCGGGCGTGGGCAGCCGCTTCGTCGAGGCGCTCGAGGGGTGGGTGCGCGGCCAGAGCGCCACGGGGCTGCGGCTCATCGTCCAGGAGCAGAACCCGGGGGCGCTGCGCTTCTGGCAGCGGCGCGGCTATGTCATCACCGGCACGGGGCAGCAGCGCGCGCACGGCCGGGACAACACCGTGCTGCGCCTGCGCAAGGCGCTTAGCTGAGGGCTCGAGGCCCCCGGCCGCCCTCAGCTCGTCCAGCGGTTGGAGCGCCTGGAGGCCTCGTCCAGGGTGTGCGCCAGCATGAGCGCGGGGCCGGTGAAGTCCTCCAGCTCGTCCGCGGTGGAGGGCACCTGACGCCGCTCGGCCTGGAGCCAGCCGTTGCGGATGTGGAAGTTCATGTAGTGGCGGGCCAGCTCGTACAGGTGCTGCTGGACGTCGCGGTGGCGCAGCACCGCGGCCGCGGTGGACGAGAGGTTCTTCAAGTCGAAGTACTTGTCGAAGTCCGCGTCGCCCAGCTGCGCGTCCTCCTGGCCGAAGAAGCGGAGGATCTTGTCCCCGAAGCCCTCGCGCTCCAGCGAGAAGTCGCTGGGCAGCGCGCTCTCCACCGAGAGGTGGAGCACCGCCACCGTGTACTGGTTCTTGCCCGAGCCGCGCGACTGCGTCTCCACCGTGAGCGGGTAGCCCTCATAGGAGCCTTCGATGCGCAGCCCGCGCGTCTGCATGCCGTGGCGCTGGGCGAACTCGGCCCAGGCCGCCAGCCTCGCCTGGTGCGCCTTCCACCCGAAGTAGATGGCGACGGCGATGGCCACCACCAAGCAGAAGATGAGTAACGCCAGCGGCAGCAACTCGGTCATGGGCGGGGATTGTGCCTCGTGCCCCGAGGTAGGAGCCACACACTCCCAGCAGTCGCCTGGTAGCGTTGGCTGCGCGCAGAGCCGAGAGGTGGGCATGACGGGACGCCAGTGGGGTGCACTGTTGCTGGTGGGGTTGACGGCGTGTGCAAGCGCGCCCCGTGGGCCAGCGACACACATGGACCCCGAGGAGGCCGAGCGGGCCGCGCTGCGCTACGAGTTGCACGTGCTCACCGCGGGCGCGGTGGACACTCGGCCGGTGCGGGTGAATCGTGAGGACTTTCAGCAGGCCCTGCGGCACCCGGCGCTCACTGTGCGCGCCTCCGAACGGCCCCGGGACACGGCGCGCTGGCTGCTGGAGCAGCAGCTGCAAGCCGAGCTGCTGGCGGAGGTGGAGCACGAGGGCGTGGTGCGCCTGGTGCCGCACGAGGAGGGCAGTCCCCTGGCCACCTCCTCCAACGCGAAGCTGCTGGCTGGCTACCAGCGCCTGTGCGAGCAGCGCTACGGCGGCGGGGACTGCCTGGGGCTGACAGAGGACGGGCCCGTGCTGGACCGGGAGGACCGGCGCACCCTGGCGCTGGCCTTCGCCCTGGGCGGGGTGCTCGAGGAGACGCGACAATCGCTCAAGCACATGATCAGCCCCCAGGCGGTGCTGGCCCTGGTGCTCAGCGCCGCGGTGCTCTACTTCATGCTCTGGCTGGTGCCCGAGCCGCTCACTAAGGGCGTGGCCGCGCTCATCTCCCTGGGGCTGCTGGCGTGGTTGGGGGCGCAGACGCTGTGGGAGCTGGTGGAGGGCTGGGGGCGGTTGGTGCACGCGGCCGACCGGGCCACCACCCTGGAGGAACTGGAGCAAGCCGGGCGCAGCTACTCGACGGGTGCTGGGGGAGAACACCGCGCGGGTGCTGGTGCTGGTGGTGACGGCGGCGGTGGGGGGGGGCGCCGCGAGGTTCTCGCAGCGGCTGTCACGGTTGCCGGGCTACAGCCGAGCGGCGGCGCAGGCCGAGGCGCAAGGCGTCAGGCTGGCAGCGGCTGGCGAGGTGGCGGAGGTGGCGGCTCCGGCCCAGGGCACCTTCACCTTGATGGTACGCAGCCCCGGCCGCCGGGCGACGGCGGCGGCTGAGGCCCGAGCCGGGGTTGTCACCATCATCCGCCACCAGGGCGGTAACCGGCAGGTCTCCCTCCACGGCCAGCGCTGGCACGTGCCTGCCAACAAATCCGTGAAGGACATCCCTGCCAGGGACCCTGTGGGCGACGAACTCCTGGCCGCTGCCAGGGCGCTACGTAACGAGTGGGGACCTACCAAACTGCGCCAAGCGGAATTCACGGCAATCAGAGACGCCAGGGCGAAGGGGGAATATTGGAAGGCCAATCTCTTGGAGAGTGAGGCGCGCGGGCGCTACGTGCACGCTCAGCTGGAGCGACAGTTTCTACACTTGAGGTGGAATCGTACCGGGGTCGATGCTGTCGATCCAAAAACCGGCATCCAGTATGAAATCCTCACCCGGACCGAATCAAACATGGCACGTCACGGCCGACGCATGGCGGAGGAGTTGTTCCGCATGATCGGTTTCTGAAAGGCACCCGGCATGGGCTCCTCCTACCCCAGCAATGTCATCTTCGAGAACGAAACCATGGAAGGCCGGCGGCTGGAGCTGGGCGACGATAACTTCCGCTTCTATCTCGGCCCTAATCTGACCCTACGGCGCTGTACTCTCGTTCTTGGGATGCCTTCTGATCTTCTTCACTTCAACGGCCCACGGTTCATTGACTGCGCCATTGAGGTGAAAAGACAACTGAAGCAAGTGTGCTGGTACACCGCCCACCTGAAGGGCTGCCGCTTCACAGGACGCCTGTACTCCTGTGACTTCGGGCGTATCCCGAATCCCAAGTTCCCCCATGAGGACGTGGGTGGCATCGAGGACTGCGACTTCTCGGCCGCCCACCTCCATGCGTGCCGGTTCGTTGGCTGCGATACCAGCACCCTGAAATTTCCTCGCTGGCCCTATTTCACCCTTCTGGAGCCCCACCGCAGGCATCGCGAGTTCGCCTCCATCCTCTGGCCGCGCGAGCTTCGCGCCTGGTTCACTGGCTTCGATGAGATCTACGAGAACACCGTCGCTTTGACCTACTCGGCCACGGCTTTCGCCAAGAAGGCCGGTGTCAGCGAGGACAGAATCCGGGCGCTGATCGAAGGCCGCTCCGACATTCTGTATTAGACTTGGTCCCAACCCGTTCGAAGCGCGCGTCGGGGCCCAATGCCCCGGCGGCACTGGGGGCTATGGTAGGGTGACTCCAGAGGTCACTTGTCGATGTCCCTACCCTCCGTTCTGGTGCTGGCCGTCGTTGTCTTGCTGGGAAGTTTGGCGCGGGCTCAGCCCAGCCCCACGCGTGAACTCCGGCAACGCACGGTGACCGTGAGTGGCAGCCCGGCCGAAGCGCCGCAGCCGCTCCATGTGGCCCGGGGCGTCACCACGGTGCTGCTCTTCAAATCCCTCATCAATGAGAGCGCGGTCGAGGTGGACTGGGCGCGGGTGAAGCTCGTGGACGCGGGGGACTGGGGCCTCATCCTCGAGCCCCTGGTGGAGCCCGGCACCGGGGAGCGCCTGCTGCTGAGCGTGCCGTTCGCGGACGGCAGCGCGCCGGGGCGAGCGGTGTTCGAGCTCGTCACGAGCCCCACCGAGGTGGACACCCGGGTGGACGTGGTGCGCAGCGAGCCCACGGTGGAGACATGTCCGGCGCAGCTGGCCGAGGCGCAGGCGCGCTGCGCGAAGAGCGGCCCTGCCCGGTTCGCACGAGACGGGTGGTTGACGCGTCAGGGGGTGGTGGCGCTCCCGGTGGAGGCGTGTCACCGCGGCGCCAGCGCCGTGTCCGGGCTGAGGTGCGTGGCGGGCACGGTGTACCTGGCCGAGACCTGGGCGCTGGTGGACGTCACCCTCTTCAATGAGCCGGGCCAGCCGCCGTGGGCACCGAACGCAGTCTCTGTGCAACTTGAGAGGGACAAGAGGCACTTGAAGCTGCGGACGGTGGAGCTGGAGCGCCCTCAGTTGCTGCCCGGCGCGAGGGGGCGAGTTCTAGTGGAGCTGGCGCCGCCCAAGCTGACTGGTGATTTCCGGTTGGAGCTGAAGGATGCGTCGGGGCGCGGCCTCACGATAAACAAGATGAAGCTGAGCGAGCGGGAGAGCAAGCCATGATGGCGGTGCTGGCGTCCCAGGGGCTGCCCGAAGGGACGATGATCGACGGCTGGAAGGTGCGCGGGAGGCTGGGCGCGGGGGGCTTCGGCGCCGTGCTGCAGGCGGAGAAGAACTGCCGGCTCTACGCGCTGAAGCTGGCGCTGCTGCCCGAGGGGGCGGGAGACGACAAGAAGACGCATGAGCGCGCCCTGCGCGAGCTGCTGTGCCTGCTGATGCTCAAGCACCCCAACATCGTCCGGGTGCATGGCCATGGCTACTACCCCGACGAGCGGGACGGGCACGTGTACCTGGCGCTCGAGTACGTCGAGGGCTGGACGCTGGCCGAGTGGATTGAGCGCACCCACCCCACGGCGATGGAGCTGCTGCGCGTGTTCGAGAAGCTGGCGGGGGCGGTGGCGTACATGCACGCGCGGGGGGTGTTCCACCGGGACCTGAAGCTCATCAACGTCATCATCCGCAAGGTGGACGGTGAGCCCATCCTCATCGACTTCGGCGCCTCGGCGTTCGCCCAGGCCCCGGAGGTGACGGACGGGGGCCTTCCCCCCGGCACGGAGCGTGGCCGGGCCCCCGAGGCCAACCGCTGGTGGCATGCCCACAGGCGCAAGCCCAGGGCGCGCTATAACTTCCAGGTGACGGATGAGCTGTTCACCTTCGGGGTGATGCTGTACGACGCGCTGACTGATCCGTGCCCCTCCCGGCAGCGCGCGCGCACCGCCGTCAACAGCCTGCTGCTGCCGCCCCAGGCACCTGGGGAGCGCAACCCCCGGATCCCCGTGGCCCTGGCCAGCCTGGTGACGCGGTTGTTGGCCAGGGATCCGGCCCGGCGGCCAGAGAGCTTCGAGGCGGTGCGGCGCGAGCTGGCCGAACTGCTGGAGCACCAGGGCCCGGAGTACCGCGTGCCCGTGCACGCGCCTTCCGCCCAGGCTCCGGCGGTGGAGCAGCAAGCAGCGGGGGCCGGGCCGCGGGAGGAGCCCTCGCCCGTGAAGAGCCGGTGGCGCGCCAGGAGGAGCTGGGTGGCCGCGGGTGGGGTGGGGCTGGCCGTGCTCGCCGGTGCGACGACTTATCGCCTGGGAAGGGGCCTGTTCCCCAGCGCCGCTTCCACTGCCCGTAGCCGTGTCTCTCTCGAGAAGGAGCCCGCCGTGACAACGCCGCGAAGTGAGCAGCCGCCCCCTGTTGCGCAGCAAGACGTGCCTCGGTTCGCCAGTGAGGCCGAGCGCCTGAGCTGGTGTCAGGCCGTGGGGCTGGGCACCCTGCTGGCCGTGAATGCGGGGTGCCCCGGTGCCCAGCTGAGGCCGCCGCCGCCAGGAGACTGCCCCGCCGAGGCCGCCAGGGCCATGAGGGAGCATGGGCTTCCAGACGGGGGGACGTTTTACTTCACCTTCGGAGCCGATCCTCTCTCCCCCGAGTGGACACTCCCACTGAAGCGCGGGCGGGTGGAGGCCAAGGTGCTCGCCCATCCTGAATGGGGAGCATACCCGAGTAACGCGAACCTGCCTGCCGGTACCCGGCTTCTGGGGGAGCTCTGGACGGAAGTGGACCCGGAGTGGAGGGGGACGAATGAGGGCGTCTATCTGCGCTTTGATCGGGTGCGCTTGCCGGGCGGCGCGGAGTTTCCGGTCTGCCTGGTCTCTGGCGGCACGCCCCTCGGGATGTTCGGGGCCAGGCACCAGCCCGACGGCACTGTTCGCGGGGATTCGGAGGGGCAGGGAGGAACCGTCGTCTACCGCTGGCCATGATGGGCCGCGCGCCCGCGGCGCTGTGCCCGGGATGTGGGGAGAACCACGACGCGCCCGGTGAAGGTAAGTGCGTGGGCTGTCCAAGTGCCCTAATTTCCTGGGGCCGCGCCTGAGCAGGCGCAAGCGCTGCGTTCGCCAGTTCTGACTGGTCAGAACCGTGCGCGAGTTGGCCAGTTCTGACTGGTCAGAACCGGTGGCCAGTTCTGACTGGTCAGAACCGTGAGCCCGTCGTGACGAGTCGGGTACAGCGCGACGACCGCCCAGGGTGTGAAGTGGGTAAGCCTGTCCATCACTCCGTGGATCCTCCTCACCTGCCAACTGCCCCTCTACCCTGGAGCCTTGCTCGCATGAAGGGGTGTCCCGTGAATCTGTGGCGGCTGCTGTGGAAGGCGGAAGCGCTGTTCCTCGCGGTGCTGGTGGGATGCAGCGCCACGCCGGCAGTCCTGCGTGTGCAGGAGACGGGGCGAGGCCAGGCCATCGTCCACGTTCCACGCAGCGCCGAGTTGCCCCCGGTGACGCTGGAAGAGGAAGAGTTCCAGCAAGCCATGAGGCGCCTTGCGCGCGAGGTGCGGCTGACAGGCACGCCGCGCCAGACGGTGGAGAAGCTGTTCGAGATGGACCCGCAGTCCGGCAACTACCTCTGGCTGGAGAAGGACCAGAAGCTGGTGCCACTGGGGCCAGGCGAGCCCCTGGAAGGGACGTTGACGAAGGAGGATCTGGAGACGGCGGAGCGCTACCGGCTCTGGTGCCAGCGCGTTCACAACATCCGCGGGGACTGTCTGGGGGGCGCGCTGGTGGAGGGACGCTACCTGGACATGCACGGCCGCTACATCTGGGCGCTGGCGTTGAGCAGGAGCCCCGTACTGGATGAGATGAAGCAGGCGCTGGGAGAGATGGTGCAAGTGCGCGCGCTGATCAGCACGGTGCTGTGGACGTTGGGCTCCATGCTGCTGATCATGGCGCTCAACCCGGTGGTGCCGGGGCTGGTGGCGGTGGTGGGGCTGGGGCTGATTCTGTACGTGGGCGTGGACACGCTCAGCAACCTGGTGACGGGCTGGAGCCGGTTGATGGAGGAGGTGAAGGTGGCGGCCACCTTCGAGCAGATCCGCGAGGCGGGTGAGCGCTTCGGGAAGATCATCGGGCGAGAAGCAGCGCGAGCCTTCGCGATGCTGCTGATGGCGGCCATTGGAGCGACGGCGCAACAGTTCGCGGCGAAGGTGCCGACGCTGCCCGGCTCGGCGCAGGTGGCGGTGCGGGCGGAGGGCACGGCTGGAATCCGGCTGCCGGCGTTGGGGAAGGTGGAGCAGATCGCGCTCAGCACCGAGGGCGTGAGCGTGACGGTGGCGGCCACCGCGATGACGATGGGGGCCAGTGGCAGCGGTGGCACGGGCCAGTGCATCGAGAAGCACCACATCGCCACCATCTGCAACGACAAGGACACCAAACGCGGAGGGCCGTGGACGCCCAGGTTCCGGCGCCTTTTCGACAAGGCGGGAATGTCGATGGAAGACCCAGCGAACAAGATGCCTCTGCCGGGACATTACGGACCACACCCCGAGCGCTATCATGAGGCCGTCTTCAGGGCACTGCGCGATGCCACGGAGAGCTGTCGCAGCGTCGTGGACTGCCGAGAGAGGCTGACACGTGCCCTGAAGGCTCTGGCGAAGGAAATTGCCACCCCGGGAACAGAGCTGAACCAACTCGTCACCCGCCAGCCACCGCGTTAGATGGATCCCATGCCCAAGCGTTTTTTCGAGCTATCCGACGATGTGAACTTCCCGCGGCGCTGGGACCTCGACACGCCGACGGATCGTCAGGGCCAACGGGTGGACGACTCGCAGTTCAGGCTCGGGACACCCGTCCACATCAAGGAACGCCTGAGGATCCCCGTCGAAATCGTGGGTAAGCCGCTGGACTTCACGGAAGCGGGGATCAGCATTCCGGTGGTCCATGTTCGCGTTGCATCCATGTTCGCGGAACTTGCCCCGGATGATGTGCAACTGCTCCCCGTTGACGTGGAGGGCCAACCGGATCAGTACCGCATCCTCGTTGCCACACGCCTCATCGACTGCATCGACGAGAAGGCTTCCCGGTTCGTTCGGTGGACGCCCGAGGATGGAGTGCTTTACGCGATCCGGCGGTATTCCATCATGTACGAGCTGCGCATCGACAAGGCGAAGGTGAGAAGTGTCAGGGTCTTCCGTCCTGATGGGTGGAAGGGTTCGCTGATCGTCTCCGGGGACATCAAGGACGCCCTGGAACGAATAGGGGCCACGGGCACGCGGTTCGAGGAAGTCTAGGCCTGGCGTTTGCCCGGGACATGTCACGTGTCTTTACACTCCGAGGCCCCGTCCGACAGCTTGACGGAGCCTGAGACTCCCTACCGCTCAAGTCGTTCACTCCCGCCTCATGCACCAGGTAGGCTGTGAATCACCTCGCGTGGCGGCTCCTGTGTCACGTGAGCGCCCAGGAGGGATGACGACATGAGCACGCCGAGGAAGTTTCCGGCCAGGAAGGGAGCCATTCTCTTCTCCGCCGGACAGACCGCTTACGAGTTCGTCATGGTGTTGGAGCAGGGCCCCCATGGGGAGACGCTGCTGCTCGCACGCAAGAGGACAGCGCAGGGGATTGAAGAGGATGTGATTCTCAAGTGCGTGGACCTGCCAGCGACGCCAACGGCCACAGCCAACCGGGCCGCCGACAGGCTCGCGGAGGAGGTCCAGCTCGCCGCCTACCTGCGCCACCCGGGCATCGCTCGCGCCCACGGCCTCAAGCAAGTCGAAGGCACGCTGTACGCCATCGTCGAGTGCGTCGAGGGCAACTCGCTCAATACGCTGCTGAGCGTGGTGCCCGAGCGAATCACCCGCTTCTCCGACGCCTTCGTCCTCTACGTGGGCGCCGAGGTGGCGCAGGCCCTGCACCATGCTCACACGCGTACGGATGACACCGGTCAACCGTTGGGCATCGTCCACCGCGCCGTGGACCTGGACCGCATCTGGCTCGGCTGGAGCGGCCAGGTGAAGTTGACCGACTTCGGCCTGGCGCTCTCGAAGCTCTCGGGGCGTATTGCCTCCACGGTGCAAAGGCCGCGTGGCAATGCCTATTACGCCTCGCCCGAGGCGCTGCTGGGGCTGCCCGTGGATGCGCGCTCGGACCTGTTTCAGCTGGGCCTTGCCCTCTATGAACTGGCCACGGGCAGTCACCCGATGGATCCCCCCGAGGGGGTGCCCGCAGAGGCGGAGGAGAGGCTCTCCGCCAGGGAGCGCCAGCGGGTGGAGGAGGCGATCCAGACCGCGAAGGAGGCGGGGCTGGAGGGTGAGCTGGTGGAGGAGCTCATTCTGCGCGCGGCGACCTACACGCCTCGGGACGTGGAGCACCTGTGCGCGAAGCTCCCCAGCCCCCTGCGCCCCTCGCTCAACAAGGTGCTTCAGCGCGACCCTGGCCAGCGCCCCCACACGGCGGCGGAGCTGGAGGCGGAGCTGCGTGCCCAGTTGAACCGGCTGGGCGCCTATGGCGCCACGGAGGCCGCGCAGGAGCTCGGGCAGGTGTTGGCACAGGCCGGTGAGCAACTGTTGCGCCTGGAGGGCAACGGCTCCCCGGTGCAACGTCGCCGCTCGCCGGACGACGTCTCCACTCAGCCGTGAGCCAGCCCGAGGCCACCGGCCATCGTGGTATGTGGGATCTCCACGCTCGACCTGCGAGGGAGGGCGACCTGCGCAAGTGCCCGTAAACTCTAGGGGATCCGGGCATGTCAGACCGAGGGTGTAAGCGAGCCCCCGCCTGGTGCTTGGACCTGAGATCTGGAGTGTTGGAGGCTGCGCGCGGCCGAGGAGGGGTGGTACCGGATGCGTCTGTTGCATACGTCGGACTGGCACCTGGGGCATACGCTCTACGACGTCTCACGCGAGGCGGAGCACTCCGTGTTCCTGGAGTGGCTGCTGCACACGCTGGAGGCGCAGAGCGTGGATGCGCTGCTGGTGTCGGGGGACATCTTCGACACGTCCAACCCCAGCGCCGAGGCGCAGGCGGCCTGGTACGACTTCATCGCCCGGGCGCGCCGCAAGCAGCCGCGGCTGGAGGTGGTCGTCATCGGCGGCAACCATGACTCGGCGGCGCGGCTGGATGCGCCTGACCCGCTGTTCTGTGCGCTGGGGGTGCGCGTGGTGGGGGGGCTGCCGCGCAGCCGTGGAGCGATGGACTTCGAGCGGCTGCTGGTGCCGCTGCACGATGGGCGTGGGAAGGTGAAGGCCTGGGTGGCCGCCGTGCCCTACCTGCGGCCGGCGGACCTGCCCCTGGTGCAGACCGAGGGAGACCGGCTCGTTGACGGGGTGCGCGAGGTGTATGGCCTGACGCTGGAGGCCGCGCGCCGGCGCCGCCAGCCCGGGCAGGCCCTGGTGGCCATGGGCCACTGCTACATGGTGGGCAGCGAGCTGTCGGAGCTCAGCGAGCGGAGGATTCTGGGCGGCAACCAGCATGCGCTCCCGGTGGACCTGTTCCCCGAGGACGTGGCGTATGTGGCGCTGGGGCACCTGCACAAGGCGCAGCGCGTGGGGGGCCGCGAGGGCGTGCGCTACAGCGGCTCGCCGCTGCCGCTGTCCTTGAGCGAGGCGCACTACCGCCACCAGGTGCTGTTGGTGGACCTGGAGGACGAGGGGCTGAAGGTGGTGCGCCCGCTGTCCGTGCCCCGCACCGTGGACATGGTGCGCGTGCCCGAGCGCCAGACGCTGCCGTTGGAGGAGGTGCTGGCGAAGCTGGCCGAGCTGCCCGAGGTGGACCCCGAGGTCCCCGAGCGCGCGCGGCCCTATCTGGAGGTCTGTGTGTCATTGACGCGGCCCGAGCCCTCGCTGCGGCGCAAGGTGGAGGCCGCCCTGGAGAACAAGGCCGTGCGGCTGGTGAAGCTCACGCCCTCGTACACCGGCACGGGCCACGCGCTGGCGGAGGCCCAGAAGGGGCTGTCGCTGCGCGAGCGCACCCCCGAGGACGTCTTCCAGGCCCGCTATGCCCGCGACTACCAGGAGCCGATGACTCCCGCGCTGCTGGAGGCTTTTCACACGCTGCTTACCCAGGTGCAGGAGGACGCGTCATGAGGATCCTCGCCATCCGTGGGCGCAACCTGACGAGCCTCTCGGGCGACTTCGCGCTGGAGCTGGACCGGCCTCCGCTGGACAAGCTGGGCCTGTTCGCCATCACCGGTGCCACGGGCGCGGGCAAGAGCACGCTGCTGGATGCGCTGTGCCTGGCGCTGTTCGACCGCACGCCCCGGCTGGGTGGGCGCGGCGGCGTTCCGGTGGGGCGGCCGGGCGAGGAGGACGAGGACCGGCTGCTGTCCCATGACGTGCGCGGCCTGCTGCGGCGCGGGGCGGCCGAGGGCTTCGCCGAGGTGGACTTCGTGGGCCGGGACAACCGGCGCTACCGCGCGAAGTGGTCCGTGAGGCGCGCGCGCAACAAGGCCGAGGGCCGGTTTCAGCATCAGGAGCTGCTGCTCACGGATGTGGCGACGGGGCAGAGCTTCGGACGCACCAAGGGCGAGGTGCTCGGGGCCATCGAGCAGAAGCTGGGCCTGTCGTTCGATCAGTTCCGGCGCTCGGCGCTGCTGGCGCAGGGTGAGTTCGCCGCGTTTCTCAAGGCGGACGCCAACGAGCGCGCCGAGCTGCTCGAGCGCATGACGGGCACGGAGGTGTACAGCCGCGTCTCCATCGCCGCGCACGAGCGCTTCAAGGAAGTGCAGGCGGAGCTGGCGAAGCGGGAGGCGGGGCTGGCGGCCATCTGCCTGCTGTCAGAGGAGGAGCGCGCGACGGCCGGGGCGACGCTGGCGGCGGAGGAGGCCGAGCGCACGAAGGCGGAGGCGGTGCTGAAGGAGGCCCAGGCCTCGGCGGAGTGGTACGCCACCCGCGGCCGGCTGGCCGAGGCGGAGCGTGAGGCCTCGGTGGCCCAGGCCCAGGCGGCCCAGGCGGTGGAGGCGGCGGCGCCTCGCGAGGCGCTGTTGGCCCGGGTGCGCGCGGCGGAGTCCTTCCGGGCGCCGGTGGCCGCCACGCAGAGCGCGGAGCGTGCGCTGAAGGAGGCCTCGTCGGCTCAGCAGGCACGGGCCTCGGAGGCGGAGGCGGCGCTCGAGAGCCAGCGTGGGCAGGACGCGGAGCTGCTGCGCCTGGACATGGCGCGCGCGGAGGCACTGAAGGCGGAGGAGGCCGCGGGCCCGGCGCTGGCCGAGGCGGCGCGGCTGGATGCGCAGCTGGCCGGGGAGCAGCGCGAGGCGCGGGAGGCCTCGCAGCGGGCGGAGGCCTCGCGCTCGGCCGAGGCGCAGCAGGCCAGCGTCCTGGCGGGCCTGGCCAAGCAGGAGGAGACGGCGCGCGGCGCGGCGGCGGAGGCGCAGGCGTGGTTGGCGGGCCGTCCGTATATGGAGGCGATCGCGCGCGAGTGGCCCCGCTGGGAGGCGGAGCTCATTCGCTATGAGCGGGCGACCCAGGCCGAGCAGCAGGCGCGGGGCACGGCCACCCGCCTGAGCGCGGAGGTGGAGCGGCTGCGCGAGGCGGCGGAGCTGCGCCGCCAGGAGTGGCAGGCCGCCTCCGAAGCCACGCAGACGGCGCAGGCCACCGCCACGCACGCCGAGGCGCTGGTGGGAGAGGACTCCGGAGCGGCCCGGCGCGCGCTGCGCGACGCGCTGATTGCCCGGCAGGAGCTGCTGCGCACGCTGGAGGCTGCTCGGAAGGGCGCGCTCGACGAGGCAGCGGCGGAGCAGGAGGCGGCCACCGAGGCGGAGACGGCGCGGCGCGGGGCGGAAGTGGCCGCGGCCGAGGCGCGCGAGGCGGCGGCTCAGCGGCTGGAGCTGGAGGCCCGCCTGAAGGAAGCGGTGCGGGCGCTGGACAGCGCCAAGGCCACGCAGGGCTTCGCGTCGCACCGGGCCTCGCTGCGAGAGGGTGAGCCGTGCCCGCTGTGTGGCGCGACCGAGCACCCCCACCAGCGCGCCGAGACGGCGTTGGAGAGCCTCGTCGTCGACGCCAGCGCGCGTGTCGAGGCGCTGGAGGCGGCGCGGACGCAATCCTCGCGCACGGAGGCGGCGGCGCAGGCTCGCGAGCAGGCCGCTCGTCCCCGGCAGGCCAAGGCGGAGGCGCAGCGGAGCGAAGCCGCGGCCCGACGCGCGCGGCATGGCGAGGCGTGGGCTCAGGCGCGCGCGAAGCTGGGCCAGCCGCTGCCTCCTGAGAGCGCGGAGGATGTCGCGGTGCCGGAGTGGCTCGCGCAGGCCGTGAAGGATGCCCAGGAGCGGCGGGCCGCGGCACAGGCCGAGGAAGAGGCCTCGGAGGCACGGGCGCGTGCGTCGAAGGAGGCCCGGGCCGTACTGGAGTCCCGCCGTGCCAGGCTGCAGGCGGCCGTCGAGGCCCTGCGCCAGGCGCAGGACACGCTGGGCAAGTCCGAGCAGGCGCTACAGCAAGCCCAGCGCGAGGCCGAGGCAGCGGGGGCCACACGCCAGCAGGCGCTGGGGGACCTGACGCCGGCCTTCGCGGGTGTGAATGAGTGGCAGACGCGGCTGGCGGCGGACCCGGGTGGCTTCCGCAAGCGCTGCGGAGAGCAGGTTGCCCACTGGAACACGCGCCAGGAGGCGCTGAAGGCCGCGCAGACGCGTGAGGCGGAGGCGCGCACCAGCCGGGTGGCGGCCGAGGCCCGGCAGGAGACGCTGAGGGAGTCCGCTCAGGAGGACGCCCGGAGCTGGAAGCGGGCGGATGAGGCGCTTCAGCGCACGCGCTCCGAGCGCGTGAAGGTGCTGGAGGGCCGCGCCACCGAGGAGGTCCGCGCGGCGCTGCGGGCCGCCGTGGACACGGCCACGCTGGGCTACGAGAAGGCGCGGGATGCGGCGCAGTCCGCGGGCCGGGCCGCCGCGATGGCCACCGCGCGGGCCGAGGAGGCCGCCAAGGCACAGGCCACCGCCGCCGAGGCGCTGGAGCAGGCCCGGGCGGCGCTCGCG
This sequence comes from Myxococcaceae bacterium, assembly GCA_035296065.1. Taxonomy (GTDB): domain Bacteria; phylum Myxococcota; class Myxococcia; order Myxococcales; family Myxococcaceae; genus DATHBR01. Next base: position 50,960 of record DATHBR010000062.1, read on the forward strand.
GCGCTGCTCGCAAGCCACGGGGTGACGCTGGAACAGGTGCGCGAGCTGCTCGGCAAGGATGCCGCGTGGAGTGAGGGCGAGGCCCGCGCGTTGGCGGAGCTGCGCAAGGCGCACGAGCGCACGCGCGCCGTGCTCGAGGAGCGCGGCTCCCTGCGCGCCAGGCACGAGGCCTCGGGGCCTCCTTCACTCCCCGAGCCGGAGGTCGCCGCCGCGTGTGAGCGGGCGCGCACGGAGGTGGAGGCCCGCCGCGCCGCCGCCGCCCGCTGCAAGGCCCGGATTGATCAGGACGACGAGGCCCGTGGCCGCCACGGCGCCGAGGCGCAGGCGCTGGAAGCCCGCCGTCAGGCCGCCGAGGTGTGGAAGACGCTGCACGAGCTCATCGGCTCGGCGGACGGGAAGAAGTTCAAGGTGTTCGCCCAGAGCCTCACGCTGGATGCGCTGCTGCTGCACGCCAACGCGCACCTGCAGGAGCTGGCCCGCCGCTACCGACTGATGCGCGTGCCGGGGCATGACCTGGATCTGCAGGTGGTGGATCAGGACATGGGCGACGAGATGCGGGGCCTGGCGAGCCTGTCGGGCGGCGAGTCCTTCCTCGTCTCGCTGGCGCTGGCGCTCGGGCTGGCCTCGCTCACCTCCGAAACCACTCAGGTGGAGACGCTCTTCATCGACGAGGGCTTCGGCACCCTGGACCCCGAGACGCTGGAGGTGGCGCTGGCCACGCTGGATGCGCTCCAGGCCACGGGCCGGCAGGTGGGCATCATCTCCCACGTGTCCGGGCTGGCCGAGCGCATTGGCGTGCAGGTGCGCGTGGTGAAGCAGGGCGGTGGCCGCAGCCGCCTCGTCGTCGAGGCCGAGGGCAGCCTGCGGGTGCTGCCCGAGCCGCCCCTTACCGGGCCGGGACAGAAGGTGGCCTGAGCACTCCGGGCGCCCTCAAGGCGCCAGGCTCGCCAGGTACCGGTCCAGCGTCTCGGCGAAGGTGGGGTCATCGCTGAGGAACGCGAGCCCCACGCCGCCCTTGTACGGATCATCCACCAGGTGCACCACGATGGCGTCGCCCTGCAGCCGCTCGCCGTTGGGCAGCTTCAGGTCCACGGTGACGATGGTGTCGATGGGAGGCCGGTGCGCGGTGCGCACGAAGAGGCCACCGTTGGAGATGTTCGTGGCGTGCTCGCGCACGAAGTCCAGCTCCGTGCGGAACTCCATCTCCAGGTGCACGGGGAAGCGCCGGGCGCGCCGGTTCTCGGGGCCCGCGGGAGGCTGCAGCTCGCCCTCGGCGGCCTGCGGCTCCATCGGCTCATCCTCCGGCTCCGGCTCCGCCGGCTCCGGCTCCACCACCTCTTCGACTTCCTCCACCGGCTCGATGGGCTCGGCGTCTTCGGTGGCCTCGCTCAGCGGCTCATCGAGCACCTCGCCCGCCAGGGGCTCATCACCGCCCGCCTCGGCGGCCGGCTGCTGCCCAGCGGGAGCCTGCCCCTCGGGCCACACGGCGGCGGTGTTCGGAGGCGGCAGCCCCATGGGCGGCACCAGGGCGCGCAGCCCGCGCGCGGTGATGCCCTCCAGGTGCTCCTTGAGCGCGCTGGCGGCGGACCAGTAGTCCTGCGTGGTGATGACGTTGCCACCGGTGAAGGCGGCGGCGCGGAACGCGTCCCGCTCGGACTTGGGCAGGCGCCACAGCTCCACCAGCGTTCCCTTGCTGGCTTTGATCTCCCACGCGAAGCGGTCCATCTCCATGCGCGGGAAGGTGGTCATCTCCAGTTTGAGCTCGAGATTCGCCTCGTTCTCGCGCAGTGCCACGATGATCTCGACCGGCTGCGTGGAGGGCAGCAGCTCATCGATGGCCTCGACAATACCGGCCACGTGACCGGGCACGGCGGAGGCGTTCCACAAGGCTGCGAGACTGAAGGTAGGCACGTCCGGGGAAGATACCCGAGTCACCCGGGACCACCACATCTCAGCTATCAAGAATTGCCCCACCCGTCAGGGAGTGGGCGGAAGCGCCTCCCTGTTAGGGCTGTAGCAGGCTGTCCCGAAAGGGGTGACTTGCGTCACCGTGCCGAGCGCAGGCCCGCGGGGGCGGAGTCCACCCGGAAGACGGGGTAGAGGTTGAAGCGGGTGTCGTACGTGGGGTGGCGCTCATAGAAGAAGCGCATGCGGGCGCGCGGATCAGCAGAGAAGGTGGAATCCTTCAGCCGCTCCTCCCACGCGGCCTTCACCGCGGCGTCCTGCGCGAGAAGCTGCCGGGCGAAGGGCTCCAGCACGTACTCCTCGACGTACTCCTTCTGCTCGAAGTGCGCGTTGAAGTAACCCCAGGTGAGAAACGAGTCCGGGCCCGCGGGCTCCAGCAGGTGGGCCAGCAGCTGCACCCCGGGCTGGGCCACCGGCACATAGAGGGCTCCGGCCGGCAGGGGGTGGGACTCGCGCTTCCACTCACCCTTGAGGGTGAGGTTCTGGCGGCCCTCGTAGGACTGGGGGCGGAACTTCACGTCGGTGGCGCGGAACACCTCGACTTGAGTGGCGGGCAGGGCCTTGTCCAGGCGCTGGAAGCGCAGGCCATGGGCGCGCAGCTTCTCGGCCACCCAGGCCGCGTGGGCCGCGGGCACCAGGTAGCCGCCCTGGGGCAGCGTGGCGGTGAGCACCGGGCGCAGCTCGTCGAAGTAGGGCACCTTCCAGACCTGGGGCCTGGTGTCGTCGTAGCGCACCACCCGCTGGTTGGAGACGGGCGAGGGCTCGTGCGTATAGGCGTAGCCGCGGAAGTCGATGGTGCGGCTCTTCTCGGTGACGTCCCACGCGAGCACCACCTCGCGCACCTGGCCGGACTCGGCCTGGGTGTCCGCCGCCTTCGCCGCGGCGCGCAGGGCGGCGCCATCACGCGCCACCAGCCGCAGCGCACCCTCCACCACGTTGCGCGTGGCCTTCACCCGCTGGGGGTAGGGCTTCCACGAGTGCGTCTCCACCAGCACGCCGAAGCGGTGGTGCACCGCCCAGTAGGGCAGGCTGAAGCGGGGCGGAGGCACGCCGTAGCTGAAGCCCGAGGCCGGATCATCATCCTTGATGAAGGAGGGGTAGAAGGGCACCGGCAGGTGGCCCTGGGCCGTGAGCCCCGCGAGCAGCTCCTCGGAGAGCTTCGTGCCCAGCGCGCGCAGGGGCTCGGGGCCGCTCTTGTACGGCTCGATGCCCACGGAGACGTCGTGCTCGAACTTGGCGCCATCGGTGACGTGCAGGTCCAGGTAGACGATCGGATCCCACGCGTGCAGCAGCTTGAGCAGGGCGGCCATCTCGGGCGCCTCCGCCTTGGCGTAGTCGCGGTTCATGTTGAGGTTCTGGGCGGTGACGCGCCAGCCCATCTCCTCGGGGCCCACCTGGTTGGGGCGGTTGTTGGGGCCAAAGCGCTCGTGGCCGTCCACGTTGACGACGGGCACGAAGACGGCCGTCACCTGCTTGAGCACCCCCGGCTGCGCCTTGCCCTCGAGCAGCTCTCTGAGCAGCCAGAAGCCGGCGTCCTTGCCGTCGATCTCTCCGGCGTGGATGCCGCCCTGGAACATGACGACAGCGCGCCCCTTCTTCGCGGCGGCGGCGGGGGTGAGGGTGCCATCGGCGCTGGCGACGAGCACCAGCAGCGGCCGGCCCTCGGGGCTGGTGCCGTACGTGTCACAGCGCACCTTGCCCGGGAAGGCCTGGGGGAAGGCGCGGCAGAGGGCCTCCACTTCGGAGTAGCGGCCGGTGCGCGCCCAGTTGCTCTTCTCGGCGGTGGTGGTGAGCGGAGCCTGAGCGAGCAGGGCGGTGAGCAGGGCAGGCAGGAGCATGGGGGCTCCCAAACCACACCCGTGAGCCAGGCTCAACCGTTACGAACGGTGAGGCTCTCGCCCACGGCGAGCACGTGGAGCTTCTCGCGCGTCCAGCCGCGCCGCGTCCACTCCGCGTCCAGGCGCTGGGGAGGCTCGTCCAGCGGCTCGTCGGTGAGCTTGAAGGTGCCCCAGTGCATGGCCATGAAGCGCCGGGCGCCCAGGTCCTCGAAGGCCTGCACCGCCTCCTCGGGGTTCATGTGCTGCTTGCTCATGAACCAGGCCGGATCATACGCGCCGATGGGCAGCATGGCCGCGTCGATGCCGGGGTAGCGGCGGCCAATCTCCTTGAAGCCCTCGAAGTAGGCGGTGTCGCCCGAGTGGTAGAGCCGGGCGCTGGAGCCTTCTATGACGAAGCCACCCCAGAGCATCTCGTTGGCGTCATTGAGCCCGCGGCGGCTCCAGTGCTGCGAGGGCACGTAGTGCACGGTGACGGCGCCCACCTTGGTGGAGCCCCACCAGTCCAGCTCGGTGCACGGCAGCCTCGCGCCGCCCCGGAAGATGCGCTGGTGGCCCAGCCCGGTGACGATGGGGGCGCGCACCTGCTCCAGGCTGGGCAGGTCCAGGTGATCATAGTGGTTGTGGGACACCAGGCTGGCGGTGATGGGCGGCAGCTTCTCGGGGGGCACTCCCGGGGGCACGTTGCGGCGGATGACGACGTTGATGGCGTCACGCAGCACGGGATCGATGAGCAGGGAGACGCCGTCCAGCTGCACCAGCCAGCTGGCATGGCCCAGCCAGGTGAGGCGGGCGCCCTGGCCGGGGGCGGGCGGGGTGGCCAGGGCGGCCAGGTCCGGCTCGACGCGGGGCATGGGGGCCCGGGCGGGGGACTTGCGGCGGCGGCCGGTGAGCTTGTCCGTCACCGCCCACTTGAAGACGGTGTCGAAGGACTGGGGCACGCTGCCATCGAGGTTCTTGAAGCGCGGGGCCATGGTGGGGAGATGGTCCCACAGTTGGGGACGCAGGTCGCGGGTCCCTCGTCTCGGTGCGGGTCCCCCCGTCGGCGGACGGGTCCGCCCGCACCGGCCGTCCCGCTCGCCCTGGGCTCACGGACGGGGAGAAGTCAGGGCGCCAGTCCGTCGCTTCGTTCGCGCAGCCTGAGTGAGTGCCTGTAGGGCAGCCATGAGCTTGCGGTATGAGCGTGAGCGCCGGGCCATCGTCGCGGTGAAGGGTAAGGCACCCGTGAAGTCCGTTTGATCCGTGGTCTCCTCGTAGGGGCGTCCGAGCAGGTAGGCCAGCGGCTTCTTGCAGTCACGGATGCTCTCGATGTCCGAGAGCGACTTCTCCCACCGCTTTTTACGGGGCAGCGAGCCCACCCGTCGCAGTGTGTCCAGCGCCGCCAGGAACCATGCTTCATACTCGCGGTTCGCGACCACCACTTCGATGGGAACATGCGGTGCGATGCGCCGCGCACGCTGAAGCAACTCGGGTCCCAACCCCAGGCGGCGGCGATCCTTCGCCCGCTCCTGGCATTCGTCATCGGCGTCAAGCACCACGAGAATTCCGTCTGGGCGCTCACGAGCGGCCATCTCGACGTAATACTCGATTCCATGCTCTTGGGCTGCGTCATAGGGGCACTTGAGCGCCCCGGCACCAGGAGCCCGGATTGCGAGATCCCGCGTCTCGAAATTACGGAAGCGGCGGTGCTGAAACCATCTGCGCAGCAGCAGCGGCACCGCCTTCTGCTCCCCATGTCCCTCGACGATGGCGAGAATCAGGTAGGGCGCCGTCATGGGTTTGCGAAAATGTCTCCCTCGATGCGTTCAGGCTTCTTCGCTGGAAAGAGCGCATTGGTGCGCAAAAGCGCGCCCACGGAACGTGGAGGCTTGCTCATCTCGTGTGCACCCTGGCTGGGCAGGAAGATTTGGCTACGGCCAGTGTGCCACTCGATGACGCGAACACGCTCGGGGGTGACAACTGGGTGGCTGAGCGCTTCGGGACTGTGCGAGGAGAGCAAAATCTGACTACGCTCGGTACTAGCGGAGATGGCATCAAGCAGAACCCCGAGCGCTGCGGGATGGACGGAGTCCTCGATTTCCTCAATGCAGGTCAGCGCGGGAGTTGGGGTCTGCCTGAGTGAGAGGAGGACGGCCATGCCTCGCAGAGTGCCATCCGACATATCCCCGATGTTGAACTGAGACTTTGAGCCATTGGCTCCGTGTTGGGTGAACTGGATGATTCTACGGCCCGCTGCTGTACGCGCCTTGATGCTCACAATGTCAGGAGTGATTGCAGACAGGTGGCGAATGAGCCAGTCGAGCTCTTTCCTATTGCGCTGAAGGTGATGAAGCACGTCACCGGCATTGTCGCCACTTCTGCTCAAAATGCTTGCACGACCAACAGGCGGCTCGGAGCGGATGGCGGCTGGAGAAAGGTTGTAGACGCGGATACCTGACCTGAGCGCAACGAGTAGAGCTCTATATGCCGTTGTCACATCGCTGAGTAGCGGGAGGACCAATGTGGATCTAGGCACGTTCATGACGCGAAGATTCCACGTGGGGAGTTGCTGATCTTCAACCCAAGCGAATTCGTCCTGGACGGCAAACCCCGGCCCACTGCGCTTGGGAACCAAGCGAAACCCATAGCTTGCTCGCAGTTCCCGAAACACAGTGCCGGACTCCACGAAGGGTACCTCGAAGGGGTCGAACACGCTTCGATGGGGTCTGGGGCCGGCGGGCAAGCGCAGTTTCACGACAATGGAGAGATCGCTGTTTCGGGTGTTACGGTGCAGAAGGGCTTGGAACCCGCCTCTTCGATCCAACGCGTTCTCCATCGAGTCGCTGAGCGCATCGCGCACGAACTCCAGCGCATCGAGCAGGGTGCTCTTGCCCGAGCCGTTATGGCCGACCAGCACTGTCAGGCCGTCATCCAGCCTCAACCGGGCATTTTCGAAGGCGCGGAAGCCCGAGAGCCTGAGTTCCTCGATGTAGGCGCGCGGTGAGGACCGGTTCATAGGGGGGCTCTTAGCACCAAGTGACGCATAAACCTGCGGGAGTGGACCGTTTCCTTCATATAGAGAATAGAGAAGCCCAATGCGTCCCGCTCCAGGAATCACCCGCAAGCTGCTGCTCGCCTTCGGGGCGCTGGTGGCCCTGTTCGCCGCCGCGTCCCTGTTCGCGCTGGGCCGCATCGCGGAGATTCACGAGGGCACGCACGCCCTGCAGGGCACCAGCGTCCGGGTCCGCGTCGCGCTGGAACTGGCCACCGCCGTGAGGGACCAGTACGCCCACCTGGCGCACACCATCATCCTGGGCAACGACAGCCACGCCCGCTTCCACGCCGACGCCCGCGGCCGCGTGGAGAGGCTCACCCGCCAGCTCTGGGAGCAGGCACGCGATGCCGAGGAGCGCGCCTGGGTGGGAGACATTCAGGAGTCCGGAGACGCGCTGGACCGGCTCTACCGAGAAACGCTGCTGCCCGCCGTGGTCGCCAGGGACCAGGCGGCGGTGACGGCCGCCCACGGCCGCGCGCTGGAGCTGGTGGCCGTCATCCAGGCCCGGGCCGATGCGCTGGCCCAGCGCTTCGATGCCTCCATCGGCTCGTTCGAGGAGCACGTGGGCGCGGTGGAGCACGCCAGCTTCCTGTGGGCCCTGCTGTTTCTCGGCGGCGCCACGCTGTTCGCGGCGGGCATCGGCGTCTACATCGGCAACTCGGTGGCGCGGCCGGTGGCGCGGCTCTCCGAGGGCGCCACCCGGCTGGCCCGCGGCGAGCTGGACACCCGCATCCCCGAGGGCGAGCCGGATGAGTTCGGCCGGCTGGCGGCGCAGTTCAACCGGATGACCGAGGCGCTGCGCGCGCACCAGGAGCAGCTCGTTCAGCACGAGAAGCTGGCGGGCATTGGCCGGCTGGCGGCGGGTGTGGCGCATGAGATCAACAACCCGCTGGGCGTCATCCTCGGGTACGTGCGCCTGCTGCAGCGCAAGGCCGAGGGCTCTCTGGCCGAGGATCTCAAAGTCGTGGAGGAGGAGGCCGTGCGCTGCCAGCAGATCGTCGAAGGGCTGTTGGACCTGTCGCGGCCCGGGCGCGTGGCGGTGGAGCGCGTGGGGCTGCGCGAGGTGTGTGAAGAAGTGGTGGCCCGGCTGAAGGAGGCCGCGAGGCTGGGCAGCGTGGACGTGAAGGTGGAGGGAGATGCCCCCGCCTGGGTCCACCCGCAGCGGGTGCGGCAGGTGCTCTTCAACCTGGTGAAGAACGCGGCCGAGGCGGCGGGCGGCAGCGGCCGCGTCGAGGTGCGCATCGAGGGCCGCGCGGAGGGAGGCGCCAGCGTGGCCGTCTCGGACTCGGGGCCGGGCGTGAAGCCCGAGGACAGGCCGCGCCTGTTCGAGCCCTTCTTCACCACCAAGACGGCGGGCACGGGGCTGGGGCTCGCGGTGAGCCAGGCCATCGCCCACGCGCACGGCGGCCGCATCGAGGCGGACACCGGGCCGCTGGGCGGAGCGCGCTTCACGCTGCACCTGCCCGCCGCGAAGGAGGGCGCATGAGCCCGTCAGCCCAGCCCACCGTGCTGGTGGTGGACGACAAGGAGAACATGCTCAAGCTGTTCTCGCGCATCCTCGGGGACGCGTACGCGGTGACGACGGCGGCGGACGGGGAGCGGGCGCTGTCGCTTTTGGCCTCGCGCCAGTTCGACGTGGTGGTGACGGACATTCAGATGCCCGGGGCGGACGGCTTCGCGGTGCTGCGCGAGGTGAAGCGGCGCTCGCCCGGCACCGAGGTGGTGCTCATCACCGCCTACGCCAGCGTGCCCAAGGCGGTGGAGGCCATGCGCGAGGGCGCCTACGACTACCTGGCCAAGCCGTTTGATCCGGACGAGGTGGCGCTCGTCGTCGCCCGGGCGCTGGAGCGGCGGCGGCAGCGCCGCGAAGCGGAAGGCCTGAAGGCGCGGCTGGCCGAGGCGCCGGACTTCCACGGCCTGCTGGGCACCAGCCCCGCGATGCGCCAGGCGTGCGCGCTGCTCGCCCAGGGAGCCTCGCGGGACTTCACCGTGCTGCTCACGGGCGAGACGGGCACGGGCAAGGAATTGGCGGCCCGCGCCGTCCATGCCGAGAGCGCGCGCAAGGCCGGCCCCTTCGTGGCGGTGAACTGCGGAGCCCTGCCCGCGGAGCTGGTGGAGAGCGAGCTGTTTGGCCACGCCAAGGGCGCCTTCACCGGAGCCACCGCCGCCAAGGCGGGGCTCTTCGAGGAGGCCCGCGGCGGCACGCTCTTCCTGGACGAGATTGGCGATTTGCCGCTGGCGGTACAGGTGAAGCTCAACCGCGCGCTGCAGGAGAAAGAGGTGCGGCGCGTGGGCACCACCACCCCCGTCAAAGTGGACGTGCGCGTGGTGGCCGCCACCCACCGGGACTTGCAGGCCGAGGCCGCCGCGGGGCGCTTCCGGGAGGATCTCTTCTACCGGCTCAACGTCTTCACCGTGCGCATGCCCGCCCTGCGCGAGCGGCGCGAGGACATTGCCCTGCTGGCCATGCACTTCCTCTCGCGCGCGGGCAGGGCGCTCGAGGGCTTCACCTCCGAGGCGCTCCGGGCCCTCACCGGCTTCGCCTGGCCCGGCAACGTGCGCCAGTTGGAGAACGCGGTGGCCCGCGCGGTGGCGGTGACGCAGGGCCCCCGCATTCAGCTCGAGGACCTGCCCCCCGAGCTCGGCCGCGCCCCGGGCCACACCCTGCCTCCCGAGAGCCTGGCGGCCATGCCCTACCGCGAGGCGGTGGACAGCGCCCGGGACGCCGTCTCCCGCGATTACCTCACCGCGCTCATGCAGGAATTCGGGGGAAATGTGACGCACGCCGCCGATCGCGCCGGGATGGAACGCGAGAGCCTCCACCGCCTGCTCAAGCGCTACGGCGTGCGCTCCGATGACTTCAAGCGCCCGGAATGACGGGTGTTTTGACGCGCCGCTTCCCTAGAGCCGGAAACCAGGTTGGAGGAAATGTAGGCAGTGTAGGCAACTCTGGCGGGGGTGGGTCGATAACTGGGCATCGGTTCTCTCTTTCCAAGAAAAGGTTCACGCCCATGACCACCGCCTCCGTTAGCGCCACCCGCGCCGCCCAGCCCGCCGCCCTCGCCGCCCGCGCTGATCCCACGCTGCGTGAGGGCTCCAAGGGGGCGGCGGTGACGCAGCTGCAGAACCTGCTGCGCAACAAGGGCTACAACATCTCGGCGGACGGGGACTTCGGGCCTCGCACCGAGACGGCGGTGAAGCAGTTCCAGTCCTCCAAGGGGCTGGTGGCGGACGGTGTCGTCGGGCCGAAGACGTGGGCGGCGCTGCGCGGTGGCGGGGTGTCCAACCCGGGCCTGCCCGCGGGTGCCAAGCAGGTGGTGGCCTACCACCAGGGCCGCCCCTCCAACATCACCGTGGTGCCGGTGGGCAACGGCAAGTTCATGCGCGCCGACGCGGCGAAGAACTTCCTGGCCATGCAGTCGGCCGCCAAGCGCTCCGGCATCAACCTGGTGGCCAACAGCGGCTTCCGCTCCATGGACGAGCAGAAGGCCCTGTACCAGAAGTACCTCAACGGCACCGGCAACCTGGCCGCCAAGCCGGGCTACTCCAACCACCAGGGCGGCATCTCCATGGATATCGGTGGCCTGGGTGGCTACAACACCAAGGGCTACAACTGGCTGAAGGAGAACGCCTCCAAGTACGGCTTCCAGAACGATGTGCGCGGCGAGTTCTGGCACTGGACGTACAAGGGCGGTGGCGTCGCGTAGGTGAGAGGCGGGCAGCCTCCTACTTCCAGCCTGTCTGAAATGCGGGCCCCCCCCTCATTGAGCACTGGAGATTCTCTCCAGGTGGGGTAGGTCACGCCTCCGTAACGAGAGCGTCACTGTGAGGTGACGCCCTCTTGTCGCTGGTGCCCACGCGCGTGGGCGCCCCGGAGGCCCGATGCTCGAGAAGTTGATGCCCAAGTCCGATGAGTTCTTCGACGACTTCGACGCCCAGTGCGCCGTGACCGTGGAAGGAGCGCGGATGCTGCACGCGCTGCTCAGTGACTACACGGACGTGGCCGCCAAGGTGCAGGCGCTCAAGGAAGTGGAGCACAAGGGCGACGAGGTGACGCACACGGCCTTCAACCGGCTGCACAAGCAGTTCATCACCCCGTTTGATCGCACGCAGATCCACTCGCTGCTGTCGCGCATCGACGACGTGTTGGACCTGACGAACGCGGCGGCGGCGCGGCTGCACTACTACGAGATTACCTCCACCCAGCCGGACGCCGCGGAGTTGGCGCGGGTGCTGGTGCTGTGCACCGAGAAGGTGCGCGAGGTGGTGGGCGCGCTGCGGCTCATCAAGCGGCCGGATCAGATTCTCGCCGGGTGCAAGGAGATCAAGAAGCTGGAGAGCCAGGCGGACGAGGCGCTGCGCTCGGGCATGGGCCGGCTGTTCAAGAGTGGCGCGGACACGCTGACGATCATCAAGTGGAAGGAGATCTACGATCTGATCGAGACGGCCACCGACAAGTGCAACGCCGTGGCCAACGTCATCGAAGGCGTGGTTCTGGAGCACTCCTGAGATGCTGCTCACGGCTGTCATCGTCATTGTCGGGGTCGCGCTGATCTTCGACTTCATCAACGGGTTCCACGACGCGGCGAACTCCATCGCGACGGTGGTGTCCACGCGCGTGCTGTCGCCGAACCTGGCGGTGGCGTGGGCGGCGTTCTTCAACTTCATCGCGGCCTTTGGCGGCAACCTGAAGGTCGCCAACACCATGGGCAAGGGCATCATCGACTTCGAGATGCTGCGCGCCCAGGGCTCCACCGCGGTGCTGATGGTCATCTTCTCCGCGTTGATGGGGGCCATCATCTGGAACCTGCTGACGTGGTGGTGGGGCCTGCCCTCGTCCTCGTCTCACGCGCTGGCCGGAGGGATGATCGGCGCCACGCTGCCGCTGTTGGGCATCGCCGGGCTGGTGGGCTCGGGCATCGCGAAGATCGCCGGCTTCATCGTGCTGGCGCCGCTCATCGGCGTGGTGTGCGGCTCGCTGCTGATGGTGATCAGCGCCTGGATAGTGCGCAAGCAGACGCCGCTGAAGGTGGACTCGTGGTTCCGGCGGCTGCAGCTGGTGTCCTCCGCCATCTTCTCCTACAGCCACGGCACCAATGACGCGCAGAAGGTGATGGGCATCATCGCGGTGGTGCTGTTTGGCACCATCTGGAAGGACCGCGAGTTCCACATCGACTGGTGGATCATCATCAGCTGCCATGCGGCCATCGGCCTGGGCACGCTGTTTGGCGGCTGGCGCATCGTGCGCACGATGGGGCACAGCCTGACGAAGCTGGCGCCCATTGGCGGCTTCTGCGCGGAGACGGGTGGCGGCGTCACCATCATCGCGCTGGCGAAGATCTGGGGCATTCCGGTGTCCACCACGCACACCATTACCGGCGCCATCGTGGGCGTGGGCAGCACCAAGGGCTGGCGCGCGGTGAAGTGGGGCGTGGCGGGCCGCATCCTCTGGGCCTGGGTGTTCACCATCCCCGCCTCGGCGTTGATGGCGGTGCTCGTCTACTTCCTCAGCCGGCTGGTGGTGGGGCTGGCGAGCTGACAGCGGTTCGCGGCAGTCACAGTGTGACGTCATCGGTCACACCTGGGGGCCCGCAGGCGGACTCAAGTCCCTGGAATCACGGCGCCGGGGGCTGGTACGCGGCTTGCGATGAGGTGGGACATGCTCGCCGTGTCCGCCGTGCTGCTCCTCACGCTGTCCGCTGCTCCTGCCTCCGAGGCGGAGGCCTGGACGCTCGAGCGCGTGGTGGCCCAGGCGCTGGCGAAGAGCCCCGAGGTGGCCGCGGCGCGCGCGCAGGAGCAGGGGGCCGAGGGAGAGCTGGCGGCGGATGGGCGGTGGCTGCGCGAGAACCCGGAGCTGGAGGTGGAGTACGGCACCGACGCGCCGACGCAGGCTCAAGGTGAGCGCAAGCTGTCCGTGGCGCTGAGCCAGACGTTGGAGGTGGCGGGGCAGCGGGGCCTGCGGGTGGAGCGGGTGGAGGCGGCGCTCGCGGCGGCCCGGGCGCGCCGGCGCGCGGCGGAGCTGGGCGTGGCGCGCGAGGCGGTGGATGCGGCGGTGGAGTGGGAGCGGCTCTCGGCGCATGCGCGGCTGGCGGAAGAGGGGCTGGCGGCGGCCCGGACGTTGGAGGAGGCCGCGTCGCGGCGCTTCGCGGCGGGAGATGTTCCGGAGCTGGAGCGCAACGCGGCGGCGCTGGAGCGGGCCCGGGCCGAGGCCCGTACGGCGCTCGCCCGGGCGGAGGTGGCCGCGGCTCGCGCCACGCTCAACCGGAAGCTGGGCAGGCCCGCCACCGCGGAGCTGTCGCTTCAGCTCACCGCCGTGGCCGTGCCCGCCGCGGCCCAGGCCGAGCAGCCCGAGCTGGTGGCCGCTCGCGCGGAGGCCGAGGCGGCCCGGGCCGAGGTGGACCTGCTGCGCCGTGAGCGCATTCCGGATCCCACCGTGAGCCTGGGGTATGAGCGGGAGACCCGGCCGGAGGAGCACGCCACCGGCGCGGATCTGCACACCGGCTCGATGCTGATGGCGCGCCTCTCCGTGCCGCTGCCGCTGTGGGACCGCAACCAGGCAGAGCTGTCGGCGGCCCGGGCCCGGCGCGCGGCGCGTGAGGCCGAGCGCGAGGGCCGCGAGCGGGAGGTGGAGGTGGAGCGCGTGGCGGCCCGCGAGGTGTATGAGGCGGCTCGCACCGCCGAGGCCGCGCTGGTCGCCGCGCTGCCAGGTGTCGAGCGCAACCTCTCCCTGGTCCAGCGCGCCTACGAGGCCGGAGAGCTGGGGCTGGATGCGCTGCTGCTGTCCCGGGACCGGGCGTTCGCCGCTCGGGCCGAGGCGATTGATGCCGCCGCGGCGCTGGCCCGGGCCCGCTCCGCGCTGCTGCGGGCTTCCGGGCTTCTGCCCACGGGCGAGGTGCTGAAATGAGACGTGGGCTCTTCATGCTGACGTGGCTTTTGGCCTCCTCGGCGCTGGCGCATGGCGGCGAGGACCATGGCGAGGCGCCAGCCCCCGTGGCCTCCTCGATGCAGGGAGAGGTTCATGTGCTGAGCGCCGTGGGCGATGCGTTCGAGGTGGTGCTCAAGCACCCGGCGCATGGCGAGGGCGGCACCACGCCGCTGCGCCTGTTCGTCGCGGACGCGGACACCAACGCCCCCGTGGCGGGCGCGCAGGTGGAGCTGGCGCTCACCGGCCCGAGCGTGCAGGCGCTGAAGCCGAGGATGGACTCGCCCGGGGTGTACCTGGTCGAGGCCGAGCTGCCCGTGGAGTCCGAGTTCGTCGCGGTCGCCACCGTCACCCGGGGGGACACCGTGGATGTCGTCGCCCTGGGGACCGTGCACCTGGAACACGAGGAGGTGGCCGCCGCGCTGACGGGAGGCTCCTCGAAGGCGGGGTGGGTGGTGGTGGTGCTGGTGGGCCTCGCGGCGCTGGCGTTCGGCGCGTGGTTGCTGGCTCGGCGCGCGCGGAGGGTGACGTCGTGACACGGTGGGATTTCGCGGTGCGCGGGGCGTTCGTCGCGGTGTGGCTCGGGGCTTCCCTGGCCTGGGCTCACGGCGGTGAGGACCATGGCGAGGCTCCGGCCGCCGCCCGTGCTCCCACCGGGCCGGGCATCTCCGTGCCCAAGGAGACTCAGTTCCTGCTGGAGATCCTCACGGCGCGCGCCCGCGTCCGCCAGCTCGAGGCGCGCCTGGTCGCCCCCGGCAAGGTCATTCCCCGCACGGATCGCTACGCCCAGGTGTCCACGCCGGTGTCGGGCATCGTCTCCGCCGCTGCGGGCGGAGTGCCCCTGGTGGGCCAGCGCGTGAAGAAGGGCCAGGTGCTCGCCACCGTTCAGCAGAGCCTCTCGGCCTCCGAGGCCACCGGCCTGTCCACCGGGCACATTCAGGCCGAGTCCGAGGCTACCCGCGCTCAGGCGGCCCTGGAGCAGGCCCGGAAGGACCTGGCCCGGCTCGAGTCCCTGCAGGGCGTCGTCGCCGAGAAGGACGTGCAGCAGGCCGCCCTCGCCGTGAGCACCGCCGAGCAGGAGCTCAACCGCGCCCGCGCCGCGAGGGAGGTGCTCGCGGGCGCGCGCCAGGGCCAGGGCACCGCGCGCTTCTCGCTCACCGCGCCCATCGATGGCGTGCTGGTGGAGGCTCGCGCCACCGTGGGCGAGCAGGTGGACCCCTCGCGCCCGCTCTTCACCGTGCTGGACGCGTCCGTGCTCTGGGTCGAGGCCCGCGTCTTCGAGAATGACGTGGCGCGCGTGGAGGCCGCCACGGGCGCGCTGGTGAGCAGCCAGGCCTACGAGGATCAGCACTTCTCCGCGCGCCTGTACCACGTGGGGCAGGTGGTGGATGAGAGCACCCGCAGCGTGCGCGTGCTCTTCGAGCTGGACAACAAGGAGGGCCGGCTGAGGCCCGGCATGTTCGTGGACGTGGCCATCGGCGCTGGGGGCAGGGAGCAGGTGCTCGCCGTGCCCGAGTCCTCCGTGGTGCAGGAGGAGGGCCGCGCCTTCGTCTTCGTCCACACCTCGCCCGAGTCCTTCGAGCGGCGCGAGGTGGTGCTGGGTGTTCGGGATGGCGAGTGGCGCGCGGTGCGGCGCGGGCTAAAGGAGGGCGAGCGCGTGGTGGTGCGCGGCGCCTCCACGCTCCAGGCCGCCCGGGGAGGCAGATAGGTGTTAGACGCCATCATCCGCTTCTCCTTGAGGCACCGGCTCTTCGTCGTCCTGGCGGCGGTGGGGCTGCTGCTCTACGGCGGCTGGGCCGTCACCCGGCTGCCGGTGGACGTGTTCCCGGACCTGAACCGCCCCACCGTCACGGTGATGACGGAGGCGGGCGGCCTGTCTCCCGAAGAGGTGGAGACGCTCGTCACCCGGCCCATCGAGGTGTCGATGAACGGCGCGCCCGGCGTGCGGCGCGTGCGCTCCTCGTCCGGCGTGGGCCTGTCCGTCGTCTACGTGGAGTTCGACTGGGGCACGGACATCTACCTGGATCGCCAGCTGGTGGCCGAGCGGCTTCAGGTGGCCCGTGAGGGGCTGCCGCGCGACGTGGTGCCGCACCTGACCCCCGTGTCCTCCATCATGGGAGAGATTCTGCTGCTCGGCGTGCAGAGCGAGGGGGACAAGACCTCGCCGCTGGAGCTGCGCTCCCTGGCCGACTGGGTCATCCGGCAGCGGCTGCTGAGCATCCCCGGCATCGCTCAAGTCACGGTGATGGGCGGCGGGGTGAAGCAGTACCAGGTGCTGGTGGATCCCGAGAAGCTGCTGGCCTTCGGGCTCACCTTCGAGGACGTGGAGCAGGCGGCGGGGCTGTCCCAGGGCAACACCACGGGCGGCTTCATCACCCAGGGAGGCCGTGAGTTCCTGGTGCGCAACCTGGCGCGCAGCGCCTCGGTGGAGGACCTGGCCCAGACGGTGGTGGCCTTGCGCGAGGGCGTGCCGGTGCGCCTGTCCCAGGTGGCCGAGGTGAAGGCCGGCCCCGCGGTGAAGCGCGGAGATGGAGGCATGAACGGCCGGCCCGCCGTCATCCTCGCGGTGCAGAAGCAGCCGGGGGCCAGCACGCTGGAGCTCACCGGGCAGGTGGAGGCGGCGGTGGAGGAGCTGCGGCGCACGCTGCCCGGGGACGTGCACGTGGAGACGCTCTTCGAGCAGGCCGACTTCATCGAGGCCTCCATCTCCAACGTGGTGGAGGCGCTGCGCGATGGCGCCCTGCTGGTGGTGGTGGTGCTGTTCCTGTTCCTGCTCAACCTGCGCACCACCGCCATCACGCTGACCGCCATCCCGCTGTCCTTCGTCATCACCGCGCTGGTGATGAAGCTCTTCGATCTATCCATCAACACGCTCACCCTGGGCGGACTGGCGGTGGCCATTGGCGAGCTGGTGGATGACGCCATCGTGGACGTGGAGAACGTCTACCGGCGGCTGAAGGAGAACCGCCAGAAGGAGCACCCCGAGCCCCCGCTGCGCGTCATCTACCGGGCCTCGTCCGAGGTGCGCAACTCCATCGTCTTCGCCACCCTCATCGTGGTGCTGGTGTTCCTGCCGCTGTTCGCCATGGGCGGCATCGAAGGCCGGCTCTTCGCGCCGCTGGGCATCGCGTACATCGTCTCCATCGTCGCCTCGCTGGTGGTGTCGCTCACGGTGACGCCCGTCATGTGCGCGTACCTGCTGCCCAACGCGCGCTTCCTGGAGCACGGGGACAGCGCGCTGGTGAAGGCGCTCAAGGCGCGGGCGCGCAAGCTCTATGACGCGTCGCTGGCGCACCCGGGCGTCGTGATGATTGCCGCGGCGGTGATGGTGGTGGTGGCCGCCGCCACGGTGCCGTTCCTCGGCCGCGCCTTCCTGCCGCCGTTCAGCGAGGGCACCGCCACGGTGAACGTGCTGGCCCCGCCGGGCACCTCGCTGGAGGAGTCCAACCGCTACGGGCTGCTGGCCGAGCGGCTCATCATCTCCATTCCCGAGGTGAAGACGGTGGGCCGGCGCACCGGCCGCGCCGAGCAGGACGAGCACGCCGAGGGCGTCCACTACTCGGAGCTGGATGTGGACTTCAAGGAAGGCGGCCGCCCGCGCACCGAGGTGCTGGCGGACATGCGCGCCCGGCTCGCGCAGCTTCCGGGCGTCTCCGTGTCCCTGGGCCAGCCCATCTCCCACCGGCTGGATCACCTGCTGTCCGGCATCCGCGCGCAGGTGGCGGTGAAGATTTTCGGCAGCGACCTGGACGCGCTGCGCGCCAAGGCGGAGGAGGTGCGCCTGGTGATGGCCGGGGTGCCGGGCATCGTGGACCTGCAGGTGGAGCAGCAGACGCTCATCCCGCAGCTGCAGCTGCGCCTCAAGCGCGAGGAGGCCGCGCGCCTGGGCGTGCAGCCGGGCGCCATGGCCGAGCAGCTGGAGAAGGCCTTCAACGGCGTGGTGGTGGGTCAGGTGCTGGAGGGCCAGCGCACCTTCGAGGTGCTGGTGCGCTACGACGAGTCCTCGCGCGTCAACGCGGAGGCGTTCCGCCGGGCGCTGGTGGACACGCCCTCGGGGGCCCGCGTGCCGGTGGCCGCGGTGGCCGAGGTGCTGGAGACGCGCGGCCCCAACCTCATCAACCACGATCACCTGCAGCGGCGCGTGGTCGTCATGGCCAACGTGGCGGGCAGGGATTTAGGCAGCGCGGTGGACGAGGTACGCCAGCGCGTCGCCGAGCGCGTCCAGCTGCCGGTGGGAGCCTCCGTCGCCTACGAGGGCCAGTTCGAGAGCCAGCAGTCGGCCACGCGCCTCATCGCGCTGCTGTCGCTGCTGTCGCTGGGAGGCATGTTCCTGGTGCTGTACGCCCACTTCCGCTCGGTACGGCTGGTGCTGCAGGTGATGCTCAACATCCCCCTGGCGCTGGTGGGCAGCGTGGCGGCGGTGTGGCTCACCGACCGGACGCTGTCGGTGGCCACGCTGGTGGGCTTCATCACCCTGTGCGGCATCGCCAGCCGCAACACCATCATGATGATCTCTCACTACCTGCACCTGGTGGAGGTGGAGGGAGAGCGCTTCGGCCCGGAGCTGGTGGTGCGCGGCTCGCTGGAGCGCCTGGTGCCGGTGATGATGACGGCGCTCACGGCGGGGCTGGCGCTGGTGCCGCTGGCGCTGGCCGCGGGCGAGCCGGGCAAGGAGATCCTCCACCCCGTGGCGGTCGTCATCCTCGGAGGGCTCGTCAGTTCGACTCTCCTGGACATGGCGGTGACTCCGGCGGTGTTCTACCGGTTCGGCCGCCCGGCGCTGGAGAAGTACCTGGCACGCAAGCAGGCCGCGCTCACCGAAGAGGACGCGGCGCTGGCTGGCCCCGCCGAGGGCAGCCTGCCGGGCAGGGCTTGAGAGATGAAGGAGAACGGAATGAATCGCTGGATGGCAATGGTGGTGGTCGCCGGGCTGCTGGCCGCGTGTGACAAGAAGACGGAGGCTCCGGCTGGGAAGAGCCCCGCGCTGGCGGCCGCCGAGGCGCGGGGGAAGCAGGCGAAGTCTCACGCCGCCGAGCCTCATGCGCACGCCGCGCCTCACGGAGGCCGGGTGGAGTCCACGCCTCGTGGGCACCTGGAGCTGGTCTCCACGCGCGACGGCAACTACCGCGTCTATCTGCTCGATGAGGCGATGAACCCGCGCTCGCTGGACGGGGCCACCGGCTCCATCAAGGTGGCCAAGGGCGGCTACCCCGACGTGACGTTGGCTCCCGCGGGCGATCACCTGGCCGGCAAGGGCCCGGAGCACACGGATGATCACCTGGCCATGGTGGTGACGGTGGTGCAGGGCGGAAAGCCGGAGTCGGCCCGCTTCAGCGCCCACCTGGAGGAGCATGGCCACGGAGGAATGGTGGGCAAGCTGATCCTGGAGCCGTGTCCGGGCAAGCCGATGCTGGGGCTCACGGTGGAGCAGTGCGCTCAGCAGGGCGGGGTGTACGTGCTGTTGGTGAGCGGCTCGCCGGTGCGGCTGTTGCTGCCGGAGGGGCAGGACCCGAAGACGGTGCTCGGGCCCAAGGTGGGCCAGAACGTGCAGGTGGAAGGAAGCACGAATGAGGCCCTGGGCGGGCAGCTCATCCTGGCCGAGAAGGTCGTCATGGAGCACGACCACACGCCGCTGCAGGGCGGCATCGTCGCCATGAGCGGAGACCTGCACCTGGAGGTGCTCTCGCTGCGCTCGGGTGAGGTGCGCCTCTGGGTGACGGACGGGTTCCGCAAGCCGGTGCCCCTCGCCAGCATGAAGGGCACGGTGGAGGCCGCGGGCCAGAGCGTGCCGCTCACGCCGGAGCCGGGCGGGCAGTTCCTCTCAGCGAAGCTGCCGCCCACGGATCAGGAGCGGGAGACCACCGTGCGCCTGCCCTTGCCGGGAGACCCCGAGTACTTCATCACCTTCCTGCTCACGGCGAAGGATGCGCAGGCGGCGGCTCCGGCTCCGGCTGCCGCCAAGCAGGGCGCGAAGGATGTGCAGGAGGTGACCATCGTCATCGCCGGCGGGTACCAGCCTAGCGAGGTGAAGCTGAAGAAGGGCGTGCCAGCCCGGCTGCGCTTCGTGCGCAAGGACACCGGCGGGTGCGCCGAGCAGCTCCTCATCCCTGACTTCGGCGTGAAGCAGGCGCTGCCCGGGTTGACGGAGACGGTGGTGGAGTTCACCCCGGACAAGGTGGGCAGCTTCGTCTTCACCTGCGGCATGAAGATGATGAAGGGCACGCTGGTGGTGAACTGAGCCGCCCCACCATGGTGCTCCCCTCCGCGGGCCACCGGGCCTCGCCGTGCCCACTGTAAGAGCCTGGCAGGGGCTGCGTCATCCCAGGTGAAAGGAGCAGCGCGATGACCTCTCACCACCCGCATTCCCACGGCTCCCACACCCACTCCCACCCCCACCTTCCAGCCAGCCAGGAGGACACCCGGCCGGTGGACCCGGTGTGCGGGATGAAGGTGAACCCCGAAGCCCCCAGGGGCGGCACCTTCGAGCACGAGGGCGAGACTTTCTATTTCTGCAATCCGAAGTGCCGGGAGAAATTCCGCTCGGAGCCCCAGAAGTACCTCGCCCCGAAGGCCGAGCCGACGCCTGCCTCCCCGCCGGGCACGATGTACATCTGCCCGATGGACCCCGAGGTCCGCCAGGACCACCCGGGCGCCTGCCCGAAGTGTGGCATGGCCCTGGAGCCCGAGGCGCCCCCCGCGCTGGAGACGCGCACCGAGTACGTCTGCCCCATGCACCCCGAGGTGGTGCAGGACCACCCGGGCAGCTGCCCCAAGTGCGGCATGGCCCTGGAGCCGCGCACGGTGACGGCGCAGGAGAAGCCGGATCCGGAGCTGATCAGCATGACGCGCCGGTTCTGGGTGTCGCTGGCGCTCGCCGTGCCCGTCGTCTTCCTGGGCATGTCGGAGATGCTGCCGGGCCAGCCGGTACAGCGGTGGCTGTCGCCCAGCGTGATGGCGTGGGCGCAGCTGGTACTGGCCACGCCGGTGGTGCTGTGGGGTGGCTGGCCCTTCTTCCAGCGCGGCTGGGCCTCGGTGCTCAACCGGCACCTGAACATGTTCACCCTCATCGCGCTGGGCACGGGCGCGGCGTACCTCTTCAGCCTCTTCGCCACGTTCTTCCCCGGCTCGCTGCCCCACGCCTTCACGGGACACTCGGGCGCCATCCCCGTCTACTTCGAGGCGGCCGCGACCATCATCACCCTGGTGCTGCTGGGGCAGGTGTTGGAATTGCGCGCGCGCCGGGCCACCTCGGGAGCGCTGCGGGCGCTGCTGAGCCTGGCGCCCAGCACCGCGCGGCGCCTGCGCGAGGACGGCAACGAGGAGGACGTGCCCCTGGCGCACGTGCACCCCGGGGACAGGCTCCGCGTGCGGCCCGGAGAGAAGGTGCCGGTGGATGGCGTGGTGCTCGAGGGCGAGAGCGCCGTGGACGAGTCCATGGTGACGGGCGAGTCCCTGCCGGTGGAGAAGGCGCAGGGCGCCAAGGTGACGGGCGGCACCGTCAACGGCACGGGCAGCCTCATCATGCGCGCCGAGCGCGTGGGCCGTGACACGCTGCTGTCGCGCATCGTCCAGCGGGTGAGCGAGGCCCAGCGCACCCGCGCGCCCATTCAGCGGCTGGCCGACACGGTGTCCTCCATCTTCGTGCCCGTGGTCATCGCGGTGGCGGTGCTCACCGCCCTCGCCTGGGGCGTGTGGGGGCCGGAGCCGCGCCTGGCCTACGCGCTGGTGAACGCGGTGGCGGTGCTCATCATCGCCTGTCCCTGCGCGCTGGGCCTGGCCACGCCCATCTCGGTGGTGGTGGGCACGGGCCGGGGCGCGCAGGTGGGAGTGCTCATCCGCGACGCGGCGGCGCTCGAGCGGCTGGAGAAGGTGGACACCCTGGTGGTGGACAAGACGGGCACGCTCACCGAGGGCAAGCCGCAACTGGTGTCCGTGGTGCCCGCGGCGGGGCTGGACGAGGCGCGCCTGCTGCGGCTGGCCGCGAGCCTGGAGCGCGGCAGCGAGCACCCGCTTGCCGCCGCCATCGTGGCCGGAGCCCAGCAGCGCGGCGTGGTGCTGGCGCAGGTGAGCGACTTCCGCTCGCTCACGGGCAAGGGCGTCACCGGGCGCGTGGATGGCGCCACCGTGGGCCTGGGCAACGCGGCGCTCCTGGCCGCGCTGGAGGTGGAGCCCGGCGCGCTGGCCCCGCTGGCCGAGACGCTGCGGCGCGAGGGCCAGACGGTCGTCTTCGTGGCGGTGGACGGCGCCCCGGCGGGGCTGCTCGGCGTGGCGGACCCCATCAAGGTCTCCACGCCCGAGGCGCTCTTGCTGCTGCGCGGCGAGGGCCTGCGCGTGGTGATGCTCACCGGAGACAGTCACACCACGGCGCAGGCGGTGGCGCGCAAGCTGGGCATCGACGAGGTGATCGCCGAGGTGCTGCCCGAGGCCAAGGGCGAGGTGGTGAAGCGGCTGCAGGCCGAGGGCCGCGTGGTGGCGATGGCGGGCGACGGCGTCAACGACGCGCCGGCGCTGGCTCAGGCGGACGTGGGCATCGCCATGGGCACGGGCACGGACATCGCCATGGAGAGCGCGGGGGTGACGCTGGTGAAGGGAGACCTGCGCGGCATCGCCCGGGCGCGGCGGCTCAGCCAGGCCTCGCTGCGCAACATCCGCCAGAACCTCTTCTTCGCCTTCTTCTACAACGTGCTGGGCGTGCCGCTGGCGGCCGGGGTGCTCTTCCCCGTGTTCGGGCTGCTGCTCAGCCCGATGATCGCCAGCGCGGCGATGAGCCTGTCCTCCGTCTCGGTCATCGCCAACGCGCTGCGGCTGCGCCGGTTGCCGCTGTAGCCGCGGGCTCGCTAGAGTGAGGAGACATGAGTCCCCGCGAGGAGTTGCGAGCACCGGGCGCGCCGGCCGGAAACATCTCGGTGGTGAAGCTGCCGAACAGCTGGTTCATTCTGTGTGCGTCCAAAGAGCTGGGCCACAAGCCCATCGCCCGCACGCTGCAGGGCACGCAGCTGGTGCTCTTCCGGGGCGTGGGCGGGCAGCCCGCGGCGCTGCTGGACCGGTGCCCGCACCGCAACGTGCCGCTCTCCCTGGGAAAAGTGGTGAGCGGCCAGCTGCAGTGCGGCTACCACGGGTGGACGTTCGACGCGGCCGGCGAGTGCCGCGCCATCCCCGGCCTCTTCGGAGACACGCGGGCCAAGGCGCGCTGCGCCGCGTCGTACGCGGTGCGCGAGCAGGACGGCTTCGTGTGGGTGTACTCGACGCCGGGCGTGGAGCCCACCTCCGAGCCCTACCGCTTCCCGCTGCTGGACGCGCGGGGCTACAGCACGGTGCGGCGCCTGGTGCGCGCGCCGGGCTCGCTGCACGCGGCGCTGGAGAACACGCTGGATGTGCCCCACACGGCGTTCCTCCACGGGGGCCTGTTCCGCACGGCGAAGAAGAGCAACGAGATTGAGGTGGTGGTGCGGCGCGGCGCGGATCGCGTCGAGGCGGAGTACATCGGCGAGCCCGCTCCGAAGGGGCTGGCGGCCCGGCTGCTGGCGCCCGGCGGCGGGGTGGTGCAGCACTTCGATCGGTTCCTGCTGCCGTCGCTGGCGCAGGTGGAGTACCGCATCGGGGATGACAGCCACCTGATGGTGACCTCGGCGATGACGCCGGTGTCCGACTGGGACACGCTCATCTACGCGGTGGTGACGTTCCGGCTGCCCATCCCGCACTGGCTGGTGAAGCCGTTCCTCACGCCGGTGGCGATGGCCATCTTCAAGCAGGACGCGCGCATCCTTCGCCAGCAGACGGAGACGATTCACCGGTTCGGCACGGAGATGTACGTGTCCACCGAGCTGGACGTGCTGGGGCCGGCGATCCTGCGGCTGCTGCGCTCGGTCGAGCGCGACAAGCCCGGGGCGTCCAGCGAGCCCGTGCAGGAGACGCGGCTGAAGATGCTGGTGTAGTAGCCCCGGAGCTTCCACCAGCGAACGGATGGGCAAAGGGGGGATCGCGTTCTGGCGTGCAGGGCTGTCACGATCTGCTCCATGCCGAACGACAAGCTCGTCTTCGCTCAGTCCGTGGAAGCCCTCTTCGTGAGGGCGCTGGGCCCGCACCTGACTCCGGAGGCACGGCGCCGGCTGCGGGAGGTGGGGTTGGACCTGTCCGAGCCGCTGCGGCCCGCGTACCCGGTGGAGCAGTGGCGCACGTTTTTGCGCACGGCGGCGCCGGACGTGTACCCGGGCTCACCGCCGCAGGTGGCGTACTTCGGGCTGGGCGAGCGCTACGTGCAGGGCTACCGGCAGACGGCGGTGGGCCGGGCGAGCATGGCCTTCATCGCGCACATGGGGCCCAAGGGCACGCTGGGGCGCGTGTCGCACGGGGCGCGAGCGGGCAACAACTTCAACGAGGTGCGGGTGGAGGAGCTGGGCAACCGCTCGGCCACGCTGTGGATGAAGGACGTGACGGCGGACAACCCGTTCTTCGCCTGTGGCTTCCTGGCCGAGACGCTGCGGGGCTCGGGCGCCACGGACATCCGCGTGGAGCCGGTGGCCTTCGACGGCACGGCGGCCACCTTCCGCGTCATCTGGGAGCTGGCCCCCAGGCGCCCGGTGCAGGCCGCCGCGGCGGTAGGTTGACGGACAGGGCCACGGCCCGACAATGTGACGAACAACCTCTACGTGGAGTCGGCATCACGATGAAGGCGAAGGCCAGGAACACCTCGAGCGCAAGCAAGCCACGCAAGTCGGCCACCCGGGCCAAGGCCCCGTCGAAGGCAGGCGCGACCGGGCAATCCCCTTCCCAGCTCATCGACCAGCGGATCGTCGACCTGGGGGGATGGCGCGGGGAGACCCTGGCCCGCATGCGGGCGCTGATTCTGGAAGCCGACCCCGAGATGACCGAGGAGTGGAAGTGGGGCACTCCGGTCTGGTCGCACCACGGGATTGTCTGCACCGGTGAGGCGTACAAGAAGGCGGTGAAGCTCACGTTCGCCAAGGGGGCCGGGCTCTCGGATCCGGCGGGCCTCTTCAACTCCAGCCTGGAGGGCAACACGCGAAGGGCGATCGACCTCCACGAAGGGGAGAAGATCGACGCGCGCGCGTTCAAGGCGCTCGTGAAGGCCGCGGTGGCCCACAATGGCTCGTTGGCGAAGAAGCCGGGCAAGGTGCGAAAGGGCGAGAAGGCCCCCGTCGTCCTCCTCTCGGGCGGCAACCCGCAGATCGCCAAGGCGGACGGCGACGCCCCGGTGCAGGCGTACATCGCCGCGATGCCGGGCTGGAAGAGCGGCCTCGGCAAGCGCTTGGACGCGCTCATCGTCCGCACCGTGCCCAACGTGCGCAAGGCCGTGAAGTGGAACTCGCCGTTGTACGGCATCGAAGGCCAGGGCTTCTTCCTGAGTTTCCACACCTTCACGCGCTACGTGAAGGTGACCTTCTTCCGCGGCACGTCGCTGAAGCCGCTCCCGCCCGGCCCCAGCAAGGACAAGAACACGCGCTACCTCGACATCCACGAAGGCGACGAGCTGGACGAGGCGCAGCTGGCGAACTGGTTGAAGCAGGCGGCCGCGTTGCCCGGCTGGGTTCCTGGCCAACCGTAAGGAGCCCTGTAGGGCCCTTCACCTCGGCTCTTCCTTTGAGCGATATGATCCGGCGCCCCTAGCAGCTCCAGGATCTGCCGCGCCGACAGGCTCAAGTCGAAGGCCGGGATTCCACTCTGATACCCCGGCGGGACACGCATGGCACCTTCTGAAAAGAGCCTGGAGCAGAGACTGCGCGAGCTGCGCCTGGCCCGGCCGCTGCCGCCGGAGCTGGCGGTGGCGCCGCCCCGGCCGGATGTCTGGGACACGACGGGCTACCTGCGTTACGAGCACTACCGCTCGCTGCTCAAGCCGCTGCTGCTCCACGGCTTCGCCACCCCGGGCCTCGTCTACGACTACGAGGAGCTGCCCGACACCGAGGGCCGCACCGTGGGCGCCTCCTACGCCTGGCTCGATGAGGACGGGCAGCTGCGCACCCACTCCATCCGCGAGGAGTTCGACCCCATGCACGCCGCCATGGCCTCGGGCATCGGCAACATGCTGGTCAGCGTCGACGCCCAGCTGGCGCTCGGCAAGCCCATCACCATCCTCCAGGCGCGCGACTCGGACCTGCACGTCATCTACGAGGCGCTGAAGGTCAATCCCCGCTGGAGGGAGGAAGCGGCGGCGACGCTCAGCATCTTCTATCTGCAATGGGAGCCCGGCCCAGGCTTCGAGCGGGCCGTGGCCAGCCGCACCCCCGGCGGAGAGCCGCTCTTCACGCTGGAGCGGCAGGAGCCTGGCGGCAATGGCTGGCGCCTGCACCAGGAAGGGCAGCCGCACCTGCGCTCCGAGGGAGAGCAACCGCTCGCCCAGGGAGGCACCCGGCGGCTGTTGAATGCCCAGGACCAGGAGGTAGCCACCCTGAGGGAGAGCGGCGGGCGCCTGCACCTCACGCTGCCTCAGCAGAAGCTCACCCTCACCGAGGAGCCGAAGGGGCGGTGGATGGCCCGGGATGCGGACAACTCGCGCGTGCTGACCCTCTCACCGTACGAGACGCAGGAGCGGCAGTGGGAGGTGGTGGCTCGCGTCCCCATTCCGCGCTCCCTGGGCGAGCTGCTGATGCTCGCCTTCACCGCCGGCTACGACGGACCGGCGCCCTTCCCCGGGGCGCTCAGCCCCTTCGACCCAAAGCCCTGACAGGCCTCGCCGCGGGTTGGCTAGAGTGCTGGGATGCTCACGCTCCGTGCCACGCTCTGCTGCAGTGTCCTGTGGGTGCTGTCCTCCGGTTGCGCCAGCTCGTCCGCCACGACGCGCAAGGATGAGCCAGGCGCTGAGGCGAGCGCGCCCGCGGCCGAAGCCGTTGCGCAGGAGCCCTCGGGCTACGGGTACACGCCGGAGGATCCCATCAAGGTGGGCGGAGGGCCGCAGGGCGAGCGCGAGTACCTGCGGTTCCTGCGCGGGCCCGAGGGGCAGCCGCTGAGCTTCCACCGGCGCGGCAGCTGCTGCGGCTTCAATGACCCCTCTCTGCCAATGGGCGGCGGGATGCTCGACATGTACGAGGTGACGTACGAGGGCCTGGAGAAGCCAGTGACGCTCTACCTCGACATGTACCGCCGCGAGGAGCCGCGCGCGCCCACCGGCTTCAGCCTCGAGTGACTCCAGGCCTGCTCACGGCTTCTTCTCCGGAGGCTTCGGCAGCGCCGCGAGCGCCTCCGCCTGCACCCGGGCGTGCCACTGGGCCATGGGCATGGAGGAAGACTCCTGTCGCAGCGAGGCCGCGATGACCAGCTTGCGCAGCGAGTGGACGACGGCGAACTCCACCTGTCCGTGAGGACGTGCCACCTCGTTGAGCCGCTGGAGCGTCTCCTCGCGCCAGCCCGCGCGCGGCGGTGTGCCGCGCTTCAGGTGGGCCAGCGCTTCGAGCCCTGTCTGGGACAGCACCAGCAGCCCCGCTCCCAGCGGCCGTGCCTCGTGCAGCGCCGGAGCGTGCTCCAGCGTGAGCGTCAGCTCGGGGTGCACCTCGCGCCACCGGGAGAATTCTCGCGTCAGCCGCTCGGCTCCCCGATCGAAGCGCGGCGCGTCGCCCAGCAGGTCCTCCACCCAGCCCCGCAGCGCTCTGGCCTCCAGGCTCTCCGGCCTCGCCGCGTCCACCAGACGCGTCAGCGGCATGCCCTGCGTCGCCTCCGGCATCTGCACGGTCCGGTCGTAGAACTTCACCGGCTCGACCAGCTCCGCCAGCACCCTCAGCGCGGAGACCTCTCCCGGCCCCGCCAGCCTGCGCAGCAGCACCTCCATGTTCCGCAGGTGCGTCAGCCCATGCTCCTCGAACTGCACGCTGAGCCCCGCCATCCGGCGGTACATGTCCGGGATGTCATTCACCTCCCGGGGCGACCATAGCCGCTCGGCCACCGCCGCCAGCCGGGGCCAGATGCGCGAGTCAATCGTCTCGGGCTCCACGAACTCAGTCCACATGCACGCCTCGCCCCCGAGCACGTTCGCCGTGTCCCTGCCCCGGATGAGCTCCTCTGGGGCCGGTGGGGAGAACTTGTACCAGTGGCGCATCGAGAGCGGGACCCAGCGGTTGGCCTCCTCGGCCATGCGCTTGCCATCGGCCGGGAGCGGATCCACCGTGTAGTGCAGCCCCGCCGGGAACATGTGGTCCAGGTAGTAGCCCCACGAGAGCACCCCCCGGTACTGCTGCTGCGCGCTCTGCGCGAGCGCCTTGGGCCCCCGCCAGGTCTGCACCACCGCGTCCTTCGGAAGCGTGGGGTGCAGGATCTCGTCCCACCCCATCATCCGCTTGCCGTGCTGCTTCAGGAGCTTCGCCACCCGCTCGTTGAAGTGCCCGTGCAGCGCGTGCGCGTCCTTCAGGCCGTGCTGGGCCATGTACGACTGGATGGCCGGGTTCGCGCTCCAGTGCTTGCCGCTGTTCTCGTCTCCGCCAATGTGAATCCACGGATCCGGAAACACCTGGGCCATCTCCCCGAGGAAGCCGTCGATGAGCTGGTAGGTCTCCTCACGCGTGGGATCCAACGTCGGATCGAAGATGCCCCACTTGCGCTGGAGCACGTACGGCCCCGGCATGCTCGCCAGCTCCGGGTGGCCCACCAGCCAGCTCGTCGCGTGCCCGGGGATGTCGAACTCGGGCACCACGCGGATGCCCCGCTCGGCCGCGTAGGCGATCAGCTCGCGCAGCTGCTCCTGCGTGAAGTAGCGCCCATCCGAGCCCTCCTGGTGCAGCCGGGGATAGCGCCGGCTCTCCACCCGGAAGCCTTGATCATCCGTGAGGTGCAGGTGCAGCACGTTGAGCTTCACCGCCGCCATGCCGTCCAGGTTGCGCTGGAGCACCTCCATCGGCATCCAGTGCCGGCTCACGTCGATGAGCAGCCCGCGCCATGGGAAGCGCGGCGCGTCGGTGATGGCCACCGCCGGCAGGTACCACCCGTCACGGTCTCCCTCGAGCAGTTGAAGCAACGTCTCGAGCCCCCGCATCGCACCGACGACCTGCGCGGCCCGGAGCGTCACCTGGCTCCCCGCCACCTCCAGCGTGTACGCCTCGTCATCGCCGAGCATCGGCACCGCGTTTCCTGCCCCCTTCACCTCCAGCACGAGGGTGGCCTTTGGCGGCTCCACGAGCGCCCGCGAGAGGGTGAGCCCCGTCCTGCCTTCGAGCCGCCGGAGCACCCGCTGGAGCGCTCCCTCCAGGCGACGGTCCGTGTGGCCCCGCACCGCGACGGAGAACTCCGCCGTGACGGGCAGCCGCCCCTGCTGGAACTTCACCGAGGCGGGCACCGGCATCAGCCCATGCGTCCGGCCGCCCCCCGTCGCGGGAGCCCGGGCGGCCCACACCGTGGTCCCCAGCAGCACCGCCGCCAGGGCCAGCCCGGGCGCCCACCTGCCATGCCTCATCGTCGCTCCTTCACTGAAGGGAGTTCCCGATTAAAAGCCCTCCATGTCCCTGATCACCATCGACCTCGATAACAATCCGAACCTGCATTTCCGCATCGACAACTTCACTGTTCCCGACGAGGCCCGTAAGGAGTTCGAAGACGCGATGCGTCGCAATCTGACCTTCCTCCAGGGCCTTCCAGGCTTTCGCGGGCATGTGGCGTTCGAGAAGACGGGCGGGCCAACGACTTTTAACATCGTTACGATCGCGGTGTGGGAGAGCAGGGAGGCGCTCGACAAGGCCGGCGAGCAGGTTCGGGCCTACTACAAGACCATTGGCTTAGACATGCCCGCGATGCTGGCGCGGTGGGGGGTCAGGGCCGAGCTCGGCAACTTCAACGCCCTCCGTGGAATGCAGTAACACAGCGTCCCCCCGGATCAGGTCAGGCCGTGGCGCCTGGCCCAGCCTCTCCTCGGTGTTCTCCCGGGGCGTTCCAGGAGGTAGAGCAGCCCGAGGAGAAGGAGCAAGCCCACTCCCACCGTCAGCAGTCCGAACCGGACGGCGGGAGGCAAGCGGCCGCCAAGGCTCAGGAACGCGCCGGGGTTCTCGGCGAAGGCCAGCCGTAGGAACCCCCCCAGGAGGCTCTGGGCGGGCTCGTCGCGGAGGTGAGAGATGGCCAGCTGCTTCGAGGCCTGATCGCAGCCCACGGTTCCCGCCAGCACCAGCGAGACGAGCGTGAGCCGATACCCGCGAGAGATCGGATTCATCCCCGCAGGATGTCAGACTTCCACGGCCCCTTCCACGAGAGGACAGCGGCAAGCCCTGAGATGTCCATGGGTCCCCTGGCGCTTGGCGGATACGATGGACGCGAAGCTTCTGCCCCCTTCGCTTCAGGAGGAGCGCTGGGAAGCGAGCTGTCGAGGAGCCCTTGCACCCGCTAGAGCCAGGTACGCAGGTAGGAGCGTGGCGAGTGAAGTCCTGGAAGGGGCAGGGCGCTTACGGCGCGGTGTACCGGGCGGTGCGCCGGGGCTGGAAGCGCTCAAGGTGTCGCTCTTGCCGTGGGATGCGCGCTTCGCCCGTGAGGCGGAGGTGCTGTCGAGGCTGAGCCACCCGAGCATTCCGCGCCTGTTGGACCATGGCGAGGTGAGGCCGGCATCCGGAGCCGATTACCCCTTC
>DATHBR010000063.1:0-282693 GCA_035296065.1 Myxococcaceae bacterium
AGCTTCAGCGCGAACAGCTGCGCGCCCTCGGGCTCCGCACGCTGCACCCGGTACACCGTGCCGAACATGCCCTGCCCCGCGCAGCTCACCACGCGCCAGGCTCCTATCTGGCTCCCCGGGGGCAACTGCCCGGCGCCCAGCTCTGTCGTGCTCATGTGCTCCATCGCCCTGGTGGCCAGTATTGCCCAGGCCTGTGGGCGCAGTAGCTACTTTCCCATGAAGGGTAGGTGCTACTCCCCCCTCGCTCAGAAAGTGCCGCCTCGCGCGTAGCCTAAACGCCTGAACTTCCTGGGCCCGTGGCCACTCGCCGGTCCGCCTGGTACCAACCCGTCGGCTGCCAATGCTGACCAGTCAGCATTCAGAACCGGGCCCCACTGCTCTCAATGCTGACCAGTCAGCTTTCAGAACCGAGTCCACAGCCTTTTCCCTCAGGGCCCCGCGACAGGCACCTGCGCCAGCATGAGGCGGTGCTGGCCGTCGTTGCGCACCAGGTCCGGGTTGGTCAGCGGCATGCGCTTGTCCGTGCGCGGCTCCCACAGCCCCAGCCAGATGTTGAGCGCCCGAGTGGGCGCGCCCGTCGGCAGGTAGAGGACGAACTCGTCCTTCACCGTCTCGCCCGGCTTCCATTGGGTGGTGGGGTACAGGCCGTTGGCCGGCTTGTGGTCCAGGTTCATCCGCTCGATGCGCCCGTCCACATCCTCCACGTGGACGAAGACGGTGTAGTCCTCGTCAATGCGCTCGAGCACCTTGAAGAACAGGGTGACGCGCGCCGGCTGCCCCGGCACCACCCGGCCCGGCTCCACCGTGGCGCCCACCAGCTCCACCTTGCCCCCCAGGTTGGCGCCGTTCTTGATGGACAGCGGCGGCACCTGCGTCACCGTGGCCTGGCGGCGCTCGGCCTCGGTGGCTCCCCCAGGGGCCTCGACGATGCAGGCACACAGCAACGAGCTGAAGAGCAGGCAACACACGGGTGAGAGGCGCATGGTGAAGCCGTTTTTACCGGTCCACGGGCGCTGCATCCACCAGCGTCTTGTTGTATGCGGCAAGCCATGAACACCCCGAACCCCCTGGACGTCCTCGCCGCTCAGGTGCCCGCCCCTGCCCCGGTGCCCGCTCCGCCGGAGCCGGCGCCTGGCGTCCCCGGCGACCCAGGTACCGGGATTCCCACGCCCGCCCCCGACGCCAGCCCCATGTCCGACGTGGTGGGCTATGGGCTGCTGCTGGCGCTGGCGACGCTGATGGTGCTGGCGCTGCGCAAGCTGATGCGCAAGAAGCCCGGCGCTCCCGAGCGCCCCGCCCGGCCCACGGTGCCCACCGAGGCCGAGAAGCCCACCCTGCCGGCCGAGACGCCGATGCTGCGGGTGGAGCTGCCCAAGTCCGAGGCGGAGCTGGCCCGCCTGCGCGAGGCCGACGAGGCCCACGCCCGCGCCGAGGCCCTGGCCCGCCAGCGCGAGGAAGTCTCCCGCGCCGCCCGCGCCGCCACCAGCGAGCCCGAGCGCACGCGCCTGGAGGCCGAAGTGCAGGCGCTCAAGGCGAAGGAGGAGGAGGAGAAGCGCGCCGAGTACCGGGCCAAGAAGGCGGCGGACGAAGAGGCCCGGGAGCGCAGGAAGCGCGAGCGCGAGGAGGCCGAGCGGCTGCTCGGGCAGCAGAAGGCCCAGGAGGCCGAGGCGGCGGCACAGGAAAAGCGCGCGGTGGAGGCCGCCGAGCGCGCCAAGCTGCAGGCCGAGGCCGGCAAGACGCTGGCGCAGGGCCTGGACAAGACGAAGAGCCAGGGCTTCATGGCCCGCCTCAACGGGCTGTTCGGGCAGAGCCGCCAGGTGGACGACTCGGTGCTGGCCGAGTTGGAGGAGATTCTGTTCACGGCGGACATCGGCGTGCGCACGGCGTCCAACCTGGTGGAGCTGGCGCGCGAGAAGCTCAAGCGCAACGAGCTGAGCAACCCCGAGCGCATCAAGGGCCTCATCCGCGAGGAGGTGGCGCGCATCGTGGATCTGCCGGTGCCCCGCTCGCTGGAGGGAGGCGGGCCGCCGCACGTGGTGATGGTGGTGGGCGTCAACGGCGCGGGCAAGACGACGACGATTGGCAAGCTGGCCGCGCAGCTCACCGGCCAGGGGAAGAAAGTCGTGCTGGCCGCGGGCGACACGTTCCGCGCCGCCGCCACCGAGCAGCTGGACGTGTGGGCCGAGCGCGCCAAGGCGGAGCTCGTCAAGGGCGCGGACGGCTCGGATCCGGGCGCGGTGATCTTCGAGGCGGTGAAGAAGGCGCGGGAGATTGGCGCCGATGTCGTCATCGCGGACACGGCGGGCCGGCTGCACACCAAGGCGCCGCTGATGGAGGAGCTCAAGAAGGTGCAGCGGGTGATGGGCAAGGCGCTGGAGGGCGCGCCTCACGAGGTGCTGCTGGTGCTGGACTCCACCAACGGGCAGAACGCCATTCAGCAGGCCAAGCAGTTCCAGGAGGCGGTGGGCGTCAACGCCATCGCGCTCACCAAGCTGGACGGCACCGCCAAGGGCGGCGTCATCATCGGCATCTGCGACGAGCTCAAGATTCCGGTGGTGTGGGTGGGCGTCGGCGAGAAGATCGCCGACCTGCGCCGCTTCGAGCCCCGCGAGTTCGTGAAGGCGCTGTTCGACTAGCGGGCAGGGCTCGGTACTCGGCGACGTAGTCGAGGAACTTCATCATCGCCTTCACGTGGTCGCCTCTGGCGTCCTCGACGTACTTGCGCGCCCAGCCTTCGGGCAGCCGCTTGCGCACATCCCGGAGCCACGTCAGGAACTCACCCCACTCGGGATCCTCGATGCCGTTGCGGTGGCAGCTCGAGATGTAGCCGGTGATGTATGCCACCATCGAGTCGAATCGCTCGGCTCCAAAGAAGAGCCACATCGGACGTCCGCGCCCTGCTTCGTCCCGAATCTCCATGAGCACATCGAGCAAGAGCACAGGACGCCTGGAACGGGCCTGAGAGCCGCGCCGGGTGCCAGCTTTCATAGCTTCTCCACCACCTGCACCACGGGCGTGCCTCCATGCGCGATCAGCCGCTTGAGGTAGTGCTCCAGGAGCATCCCCTCTGGGCCTGTGAATGCATCGTAGATCTTGTCCTTGAAGCGCACCGCGTAGTGCACCCCCGTGTCCGAAATCTGAAGGGTGCTCTGGGGAATTCCCGGACGGGCCTCCCACCCCAGGTACGGAGCATTGCCCGGAGGGGTGAACTTGAGGAACTGCGCCTTGCCTCCTAGCTCCTGGATGCCCGCGTGGATGGCCTTGGCCACCCGCGTGCACGCGCCCGCCACCTGATTGGTTGCGTCATAGGCGCTCTGCATGGTGCGGAGCACCTTGGGTGCCTGGCGACCGGTATGGAGCTTCCACATCTCGAGCGCAGCCGGAATGTTGCCCTGGGCGACCAGGGCCAGCATCCGCGCGCGCGTCGATTCGGTAATGGCGGGTAGCACTTCCCCCAGCGGAGGCGCCGGCAAGGCGGCCTGCGCGGAGTGCAGGCAGAGCAGCACCCCAATGACCCAGCCTCGGAGCATGCTCCTACTCATGGACTCAGTCCCTGGCGGTGCACCTGAGAGCCGGGCCTACTGCTGATTCATGGGCCCGAGCATCTCCTCGAGCAGCTTCAGCGTCTCCGCATCCAGCTTCATGTCCCCCATGCCTCCCATGAGGGACTCGAGCGTCGGCGCGCCCAGGTCCTCGTCCCCCTTGGCCTCCTCCCACCAGCGCTTCTGCAGCCGCTCCAGCGCCGCGGAAGTCGAAGGGTTGGCCTTCACCAGTTCCTTGCGGAAGCAGTCCGCGCACGCCCACTTGTAGCGGTACGTGTCCACGTACGAGCGCAGAGCCTTCATGAAGGCGTCGTCTCCCACCAGCTTGCGCGCCGCGTGGTACATCATCGGCGCCTTGCCGTAGACGATCGCCCCGTACTCCATCGAGCTGGAGAACTGCTCCGTCGGCCGGTGCGCCGGCCCGTCCTCCCCGCCCGACATCCGGTACAGGTGGTAGCTGGACACCAGCGTCTCCTGCCGCAGCGCCTCGCCCGCCGCCTTGCCGTGCGCCCACTCGAAGTAGAGCACCGAGGCGTACTGCGTCAGCGCCTCGTCCGCCACCGGGTCCTTGATGGGGTCGGTGCCCACCAGCCCCGCGAAGTACTGGTGCCCCACCTCGTGCGCCACCGTGAACTCCAGCGTGCGCTCCAGCGTCTTCGCGATGTGGGCGAACGGGCCCGCGTCCCCCGCCAGCCCCCCACCCTGCGCCGCGCCCATCGACTGCATCATCCCCTGCAGCATCTCCATGCCCGGCACGCCCTCCAGGATGCTGTTGGGGTCCGCCACGCCCCGGTACAGCGAGGTGCCAATCGTGATGAGGCCCTGGAACTCCATGCCGCCCGCGCCATCCGACAGCGGCGCCTCCACCACCCGGAACGTCTTGTAGGGCAGCGCGCCCAGCTTCTTCTCGAACACCTCCAGCGCCGAGGCCGTGTACTGCAGCACCCGCTTGCCCACCGCCGCGTTGCGCCGGGCGTAGAAGCTCTCCACCGTCACCTCGCCCACCGTCTTGGTGGCGCGCTCGTAGCCGCGCGAGACGAACACCGGAAAGTCACGCACCAGCGCCGCCGCGTAGCTGTAGCGCCTCAAGCCCGTCTTCTCCGGCACCTCGCCCATCGCCACGCCCGTGGCATGCACGTCCCACCCCGAAGGCACCGCCACCGTGGCCAGCACGTGCGAGGGCTCGTACAGCGCCAGGTCTCCAATCCCCGACGGCCCCGCCCAGGGCGTGCCGTCCGCGTTCATCGGCGGCATCATCGGGACGATCCCCACCAGGCTCACGAAGTCCGGCGTGGCCGAGAACGCGCCGTAGTCTCCCGGCGGGCCCGAGCTGCCCAGCGCGCCCAGCAGCGAGCCCACGTTCTTCTTCGCCGCCGGCACCCTGGCCTGCAGCGCCACCTCCACCGTCGCCATCGCCCCCGGCTCCAGCGGCGGATTGAGCGCGATGCGGATCAGCGTGGGCTCGGGCCGCTCCATCGTCACCGGCTTGCCGTCCACCTTGGGCTCGGACACCGTCACCGCGCGGCCCGTGGCCGCGTTGGGCGTCACCCGGAGGTACACCTCGCTCAGCTTGCGGGCCCTGGCGCGCACCTCCACCTGCACCCGCCCCTTCACCTCGCGCTTGGCCGGGTCCACCTCCAGCTGCACCCGGTACAGCGGCAGGTCCTCCAGCGAGCCCAGCACCTTCACCGCCCGCTCCCTCTCCGCGGGCTTGAGGTGCTGCAGGCACAGCTGCACCTCGGGTGAACCCGCCGCCAGGGCCGGAGCCGACACCAGCAGCAGCACGGAGCACAGCACGGAGAGCCACCTGTGAGGAGCGAGCGCCATGGAGCCAATGCTAGTTGACCCTTCCGCGAATCGCTCGCTACAAGCCTGTAGGTAATGACCCCACGAAAACTCGTCCTGGCCGCTGTGGCTGCCTCATTTCTGGCGTGTGTGAAACAGGTGCCCGCCACACAGGCCCGCGGAGGGCCCGCGCGCCCCGTGCAGCTGCTGGCGGAGACGGCCGAGCGGGAGACTTCGCAGATCGAAGCCAAGCGCGAGGACGTGGAGATCGACACGCGCGACTTCGAGCGCACCCCGCGCGTGGTGGCCACCGGAGAGACGCCCCTGCTGCGGCTGGAGGGCGCCCGGGCGCGGCTCTACGGCGACGCGGCGGGCAAGGAGGGCTTCTCGGTGGACAACCTGGTGCTGCTCGAGGTGCTCGACGAGCGGGGCAAGGTGCTCAACCGCGGCGCGGTGGGCTTCACGGATCTGGTGATGATCGGCAAGGAGCAGGTGGACAGCGTGGGCCGCATGTCCTTCACCTTCGACGCGGGTGAGGTGGAGGTGACGCACCTGCTGCCCGAGGCCGCGCCGTTCAAGGTCCGCGCCACGGTGCTGGACTACTCGGGCGTGGGCCGGGTGAGCAACGTGTACCTGTTGCTCGAGCCGCGCGGCGGCGGCACCGAGGACGACTTGCGCGGCCAGTAGCCGGAGGCGTTTTGGCTCCGACAGGCTGCGGGTTCGATTCCCGCCACCTCCATCACGGGAAGCCCAGCAATCCCAAGAGGTTGCTGTTTTTTTGTTTTGCCTCCAGCGCTTCCCCTAGCCCGAGATAGCCCCTCCCCGCGCCCCGGGAGTTGGAACACGAAGAGGAGCCCTCGACGATGGCGGCGCGAGCCGCGGCGTTAGCGCTTGCTCCAGTTGAGATGCCAGCCAAGCTGGTTGGCCAGCTGTGGCGTCATGCCGGGGTAATAGAGGTAGACACGGAAGCCGGTGGGCGTAGGCGAGTAGATAGAGGTGGCGCCGGTGCCCATCCAGTGCCAGCCCCACCCCCCAATGGACGTGACCGGCTGCGAGGAGAGGCTACAGCCTGAGGTGTCCACGTCCAGGTAGATGCCCTCGTCGGTGTAATACTGCCAGCCGGTAGCCCCCGCCGCCGTCCGCCCCGTGCAGGTATCCGCCTGCCGCAGGTTGTCGGGCGTGGCCTGCCACTTGAGATGCCAGCCGAGCTGGTTGGCCAGTTGTGGCGTCATGCCCGGATAATAGAGGTAGACGCGGAAGCCGGTGGGCGTGGGCGAGTAGATGGAGGTGGCGCCCTTGGCCATCCAGTGCCCGCCCCACCCGCCAATGGACGTGAGGTACAGCGGCGTCATGGAGTTGCCGCAGCCCGAGGTGTCCACGTCCAGGTAGATGCCCTCGTCGGTGTAATACTGCCAGCCGGTAGCCCCCGCCGCCGTCTGCCCGGTGCACAGCGAGGGCTGCCGCAGGTTGTCGGGCGTGGCCTGCCAGTTGAGGTGCCAGCCGAGCTGGTTGGCCAACGTAGGCGTCATGCCCGGGTAGTAGATGTAGACGCGGAAGCCGCTGGGCGTCTCCGAGTAGATGGAGGTGGCGCCCTTGGCCATCCAGTGCCAGGTCACCCCGCCGAGGGACGTGAAGTAGAGCGGCGTGGACGAAAAGCCGCAGCTCGCGGTGTCCACGTCCAGGTAGATGCCCTCGTCGCTGTACTGCTGCCAGCCGACACCAGCCGGTGTCGAGCCCTTGCAGACGGTAGCGCCACCTCCCCCGCCGATGAAGGCCGAGTACAGCAGCCGGTTGGCCGAGCCCGCCCCCGGGTTCACGACGAGGTTCAGCGTGGAGTTGTCCACCAGCGCGCTGGCGACCTGCGCCGGCGTGGCGTTGGGGTTGACGCCCAAGTACAGCGCCGCGGCGCCCGCCACGTGCGGGGTGGCCATGGACGTGCCGCTGATGGTGTTGGTCGCCGTGTCGCTGCTCCACCAGGCCGAGGTGATGCCGCCGCCCGGCGCGAACAGGTCGATGCAGGAGCCCACGTTGGAGAAGGAGGAGCGGCTGTCGTTGCTATCCGTGGAGCCCACCGTCAGGGCTGCGGGCGTCCGGGCTGGCGAGTAGCCGCACGCGTCCGCGCCATAGCCGTTGCCCGCAGCGATCGCGTAGACCACACCGGCGTTGATGGAGTTGGCGACCGCGTCATCCATCGCCTGGTTGGCGCCACCCCCTAGGCTCATGTTCACCACGGCTGGCTTGATGTGGTTGGCCGTCACCCAGTCCACCGCGCCGATGACCGTGGACCACGCGGCGCCGCCCGAGCAGCCGAACACGCGCACCGAGTGCAGGCGCACGTCCTTGGCCACGCCCCACGTGGCCCCGCCGATGGTGCCCGCCACGTGCGTGCCGTGGCCGTTGCAATCGCTGGCGCCGTTGCCGTCGCTGACGGCGCTGTAGTCCAGCGACACGCGCCCGCCGAACTCCGAGTGGGTAGCGCGGATGCCCGTGTCGATGACGTACGCATGCACCCCGCTGCCGGTGGTGTTGTACTGATAGGTGGTGCTGAGCGGCAGATCCCTCTGATCCACCCGATCGATGCCCCAGGTGGCGTTGGGCTGGCTGGCGTTCGGGTAGGCCCAACCATCCTCCTCGACGTACGCCACGCTGGGATCCCGGGCTAGCTGCTCCGCCTGGGCCTCCGACATACTCACCACGAAGCCGCGCAGCACGTGATGGAAGATGCGGTGGAGCTGGCCTCGGTAGCGCCCGGTCAGTTCCCGCGCGGCGTCCTGGATGTCAGCGCCTTGGCTGGAGCCCGGCTTGAGGACGACGATGTACTGGCCGCGCACGGGGTTGGCGTTGCGCAGGAGCCGCGCCTCGGAGCGCAGCGGGCTGGAAGCCTCCACCGGCGAGGACGCCTGGGACTCTTCCGAGTTACCACCACAGGAGATGAGCGACAGGGCGGCCGCGGCCCAGAAAGGGGAACTGAAGCGCATGCGGTTATTCCTCAGAAATCGAATCAAAACAGCCCGCTCAGCCAAGCCGGAATGCGCGCCTAGCACTCCAAAATCGGGAAAGTAAAGCGCTTGAAATGCGAGCGTTCTCCGCTCGTCACAAACGAGCCAGCGCCAACGCACTGCGGATCATCCGCTACGCCCCCCATGCGCAAAGGCTTTGGCTGATGGCGGGCGGAGTCCCCTGCCAGCCGGGACGCCTCGGGTTTCAGGTGCGACTGGGGACGGAACGGGACCGGGACTCTAATTAGGCATGCGAAGCAGTCACGAACTGAGCGAGGTTCTCGCGCAGGGATTCAACGGGAGATATGAGGAGCGTCCTTTTCATCTGAAGGCGGGGATCGGCTCTTGGAAACTGCAAGGTCGTGCGTGAAGTCGGCGACTGCATTCGCTTCCACTTCCTCGGTCCTGTAGACTGGGGCGACGCGCTCTATTAGCGCGGCGAGCCCCAGCGCTCGCCACGAGGCGCGCGTCCGACGTGGCCCGTCTGGGCACTCGCCACGAGCCCCAGCGCTCACCACGCTTCCTCCCTGTTGCACGTATGTCGCAGGAGCCTGCGGGACGGGACGGGACGGGACGGGACGAGACGGGACGCGGCGGGATATCGACTCCTAAAGCATTCCGGGCGGTTACGAGATAAGGGCGCGATTCTGCTGGAGGTTTCGCACCGCCCGGCGCGGGTTCGATTCCCGCCGCCTCCACGCCAAGCAACCCGCCGCTTTGAGCCACGTCCACTCTTATAAGCGCACCTATTTTAGGCGCACCTTCAAACGCTCCACGTCATCGTTAGGCCGCCCCATGAAGGCGTCGAGCAGGCGTTCCTCGACACCCACCTCTTCCCAGACAGCCGAGCGCTCAAGCCCGATACACTCCTGGGGCTCCGCACGCCTCGAATTGCCAACGGTGTCGAAGATTGTGCAATCCCGGAAGTTCCCAATGTCCTGCATGAACTGGACGATTGGTTGAGAAAACTGCTCCTCCAGCTCTCTCCACCCAATGAGTTCCCACGACCTCTCCTCCATATGGCGAACCATCATCTTGAAAAGGATGGGTTTGGAGGCGATGCGATCCAAATCGGAGTCTGGAGTTTCGGTCCTGTAATCGTAATAGGCGTCATGCGGCAGTTTGAGCACCCTGCCGTAACCGAAAGAACCGTCGACAAGGGGGACTCTCAAGAACGAGCCCGGTTTGTAGATTCGCGGCATCCCTAGTACCCCGTGTAAGGGTGAAGCTGGCCCCACAACTCCGTCGCGGCGGCGTGGAACCTTCTGCCTTGTGGATTTTCTTTCGCCACGCCGCGCACGGCATTCTCGGTGCGATAAGGCTCTCCCGTGTCAGAGCGGGCTCCTCCAAGGGAATCCATCAACTGCTGCTCTCTGCCGCGAATCCGCCAATAAGCGACGTCGTCATATCGACGGCCATAGTCAACGGCCGTGCCGACATCGAATCGATCAGTCTGCGCCAAGCCGAACATGGCGCCACCCGGTTCATCATTCTCGTCCAGGTGGTGGTTTCCGTCTCGAAGGAGAACCGCCAGTGCGGCCTGAAATTCGAGGGACACAGCAGGGTCGACGACCATGCTGGTCCGCCCCGCGTAGTAGCGGTTGGTCATCTTATTGAGCTTCGTGTAGGTGACGTAGACTCGCCCCGGCCTCTTCTTGGCGCTCTCGTCAGGTTTTGTCTCAGGCGCTGCACCAGGTGAAGGAACCTGGGACGGGTATTGCCCCTGAACCCACCCCTTCACGTCTCCGAAGTGCGTGCCGTAATACTCGTCCGCTATCTCGATGGGGGTCTTCTCCCCTCTCAGGGCCGCACTGGCGGTCAAGCACACCAGCAGCCCACTGCCGACCGCCGCGACGAACGCTCCCCCCACCACCGCCGCCTCCCCTGCGGCACTGCCAGCCCCTATCTCCGCGCCCACTCCTCCTTCGGGAACCAACCGGAGCACGCCCCGGGGAATGCCGTTCCCCAGCCTCTCACCCGACAGCCCTTCCAGGGCAGGGGCCGGACTTGGGGCAGGGACAGCCATGCGCGCAGCCCCCGCCGTCGCCGCGACAAGCACTACGTGCACACCCGCGCGAGCTGAGGGCACCTCCTCCTTCCAGGCTCTGGTCGCCTCGTCACGGGACGGGACATAGACACAGCGCCTGCGCGCATCTTGGGCATGGCGGATGCTTGGAGCAGCACCGCCACACCCCACCAGGGCCAAGCAGAGCAGCATCAGTGAGCAACGCATCACGTAGCGCCTTGGGGTGTAGGCTCCTGCAAGGATGGTGGAGCTAACGAAGCGCGCAGAGGAACTGCGGGCGCAGTTGCTGACTCACCCTCCCCAGCCGCTCAAGCTCGAAAAGAGCCTCGCCGGTGGGTGGGGACGGAGGAACTCTGAATCTGAACCCGCAGGGCCCTGCCTTCCTCCACGATGCGGGCTTAGAACCGGCGGATGCCGTTGAGCACCCCGTCGCAAGTTACCCCGCCGCAGACCTCCGTCGGGGACAGCGGCTTGGCCGAGGGCTGCGTGGCCACCATGGTGCCCGCGGCGGCGGCGGCCACCGCGGCGCCCACGCCGGCCCAGAAGTACCAGCGCTTGTACAAGGGCCGATCCGCGCTCGCCACGGCCGGCCGCTCCGGCTCGGTGAGCGGCGGCACCTGCGGCTCGGTGATAGAGGGCGGCTTCGGGGTGATGGTCGGCTCCGGCTGGCGCTCCGGGCGATCGTTGCTGGCGACCTCGGAGGGCGTCAGGTGGGCGTTGACGGTGTAGTCGCGGCCCGCGCGGACGGCCAGCTGTTTGACCTCGGGCAGGAAGCCCTCGCGGCTGACGACGATCTCATTGGGGCCCGGCTTCAGCTCGATGTTCATCAGCGGCACCTGGCCCCGGGGCTGGCCGTTGATGGTGACCTTGGCGCCGGGCACGTCCGCCATCACCGACACCACGCCCGCCACGGCATCCAGCGCCACGGAGACTTCGCTCGTCCGGCCCTGCTCCACGGTGACGCGGCGGGAGAACTCGGCGAAGCCCGGCCGGCGCACCACCACGGTGTGCTCACCCGGCTCCAGGGGCAGCGCGGTCGCGGGCACCGTGCCCAGGTCCTTGTTGTCGACGAACAGGCGCGCGCCCTTCACCCCGCCCAGCACCTTCACCAATAGCTCCGTCTTCCCAGGAGCGATGGGCACGAGCAGATCGTCCTCGGGGGAGGTGGGCTCTGGCGCGGGCGTGGCCACCGGCGGCGCCGCCTTCTTCGAGCCGGGCTTCTTGGGCGTGCGCTTCTTGGACGTCTTCTGCTTGGACTTCGACGCGGGCTTCTCCGACTCGATCGGAACCAGCAGATCGTCGTCCTGAGCGAAGGCCTGGGGTGACGCCAGGACGGTGACGAGCGCGAAGACGGCTACGTGGCGAAGGGACATGGCGGACAGAAGGTTAGAGAGTCGTAACTGGAGGGTCAAACACTGTGCCACCCGGCGGCGGGGTGATGAAAGATGCGCGCCCATGCCGCGTCCCCTTCGTTCCGTCCTGGCCCTGAGTGCCGTTGCCGCTTCCACCCTGCTGGCGTGCCCCTCGCGCGGGCCCTCGGGAGGCCCCGAGGAGCCGGTGCGCATTCCCCCCGGCTGCGAGCGCAGCCAGGCTGGCGAATACCACCATGTGGGCAACCCCGCCTTCCGCTACCTCGCCGAGGATGATGGGCGCACCCTGGCGCTCACCCTGGTGCGCGCGCAGCGGGACGGGGGGGTGGGAGGCTCGCCGGACGCCGGGGCGATCAACTTGGTGCTGGCGCGCACGCCCCAGGGCTTCGTGGGAGAGACGCGCGCCACGGGCTTCAACGCCGCGGGCACCCCCTGCCCGGCCCGCTTCCCCACGGAGGTGACGGCCTGCGCGCAGGACAGCCTACGGCTGCGCACGGTGGCCAGCACCGCGCTGGACGAGGCGTGCCGACCTCCTCCCAGCGGGCCTCCGCCCACGTGGACGGAGCAGGTGCTGCGCCGGGGGGCGCCCCAGCCGGCGGCGGCCGATGGCGGCGTGCCCGACGGCGGGGGGCGCTGAGGCGCCGCGGCTCAGGCGGCGCGCTGGGCTTCCTCGGCGGACTTCAGGCTCTCGGCGGGAGCCTCGGCCGGCTTCACCCGGGCGGGGATCAGGCTGGAGAGCCCCACATAGAGGAAGCCCGCCTGGAACAGGATGATGAAGGGCACCGAGGTGTAGATGCGCGCGTTGATGGCGAACACCAGCGCCCCGGTGAAGTACAGCGCGAAGAGCAGCTCGATGAGCGGCATCAGCGTCTTGGTGCCCAGGTAGCTCTTCTTCACCTGCTTGACGGCCTTGCCCTCGGAGCCCGTCTTCGGCGTGCGCGCGAAGCCCGACTGCTGGTTGAGCAGCGCCTCCAGCACCGCCTTGGCGTTGTTGATGGCCAGGCCAATGCCCAGGCTCATCAGGAACGGCAGGTACTTCACCCGCGACCAGCCCTTGAGCCCCAGCTCGCGCTGCGTGGCCAGGTAGAAGAAGCACACGCTGGCCGTGGCGGTGATGAAGAAGGGCAGGTCCAGGAACAGCGTGCCGTACAGCCCGTGCTGGAAGCGCACCACCATGGACAGCGGCATCAGCACCGACAGCAGCACCATCAACAGGTACGCCATGTTGTTGGTGAGGTGGAAGAAGGCCTCGCGCTTGACCGGGAAGGGCAAGTCGCTCTTCAGGATGGTGGGCAACAGCTTCTTCGCCGTCTGGATGGAGCCCTTGGCCCAGCGGTGCTGCTGGCTCTTGAAGGCGTTCATGTCCACCGGCACCTCGGCCGGGGAGATGACTTCGGGCAGGAAGATGAACTGCCAGCCCTTGAGCTGGGCGCGGTAGCTCAGGTCCAGGTCCTCGGTGAGCGTGTCGTGCTGCCAGCCGCCCGCGTCCGAGATGGTGTCGCGGCGCCAGATGCCCGCGGTGCCGTTGAAGTTGAAGAAGCACCCGGAGCGGTTGCGCGCCGTGTGCTCGATGATGAAGTGCCCGTCCAGGAAGATGCTCTGGGCCTGGGTGAGGATGGAGAACTCGCGGTTGAGGTGGCCCCAGCGCACCTGCACCATGCCCACCTTGGCGTCCGAGAAGAACGGCACCGTGCGCTGCAGGAAGTCCGGGGTGGGCACGAAGTCCGCGTCGAACACCGCCACGAACTCGCCCGAGGCCAGCTTCAGCCCGTGCTCCAGCGCGCCCGCCTTGAAGCCCTGCCGGTTCTCGCGGTGGATGTAGACGATGTTGACGCCCTTCTGCCGGTGGCGCTCCACGCACGCCCGGGCGATGGCGCACGTCTCGTCCGTGGAGTCATCCAGCACCTGGATCTCCAGCAGCTCGCGCGGGTACTCGATGCGGCACACCGAGTCCACCAGCCGCTCCACCACGTACATCTCATTGAAGATGGGCAGCTGAATGGTGACGCGGGGCAGCGCTGGCAGCACGCCCCGGGGCGTGGGCAGCTTGAACTTGTGGCGGTAGTACAGGTACGCCATCCGGTAACGGTGCGAGCCGTAGACGGCCAGCACGCACAGGACGGAGAAGTACACGCCCAGGAAGATAATCTCTACGGTGGTCATCGGTGACGCCCAGCCTCTACCGCGGGAGCTCGCTCGCGGCCCTTCCATTGCGCGGCGGCCGTGGAACTGCGCTCAGCCCAGATCGCCGCTCCTGGATCCGCTGAGCCCCCGCACGTATCTGCCCGAAAATACAGGGATTTAGTCCCTGGGCAGTGGAATGGCGCCGGACAATAGGGATGCGTCAAGGGCGTGTCAAACAAAACCCAGGAACAGGCCCCTGGGACGTCCTACCCTGGGCATCAGCGGGAGCCCAGAGTCCCTTTGAGCTCCTCATAATAGGAGTCGGCGATGAGCTGGGCCTTGTGGCGCTCGGCCTCATCGGAGACGGAGCCCTCCAGGAGGATGCGCTGGCCGACGACGACGGCGGTGGCGGAGGTGATGCCGTGGCGTTTGAGGGCGGTGTTGATCTGCTCGGCGGTGACGGTGAGGGCGGCCTTGAGGGCCTGGGCGTCCAGGCGGACCAGGAGCTTGACGTAGGACAGGCCGTCCACGGCGCGGCGCACCTTCTGCAAGTCCGCGAAGGACTCGACCTGGCCATCGACGACGACGTGCTCGCCGATGGCGCGCACCTCCAGGGAGGAGAAACCCAGGGCCTTCAGCTCGCGGGAGAGCTCCTCGACGCGGGGGGGCGCGACGATAATGGTGCGCTGGAGCTGCTTGGAGTCGGTCCACACGGTGAGG
The DNA here is from genome assembly GCA_035296065.1 of Myxococcaceae bacterium. Classification (GTDB taxonomy): domain Bacteria; phylum Myxococcota; class Myxococcia; order Myxococcales; family Myxococcaceae; genus DATHBR01. The sequence continues at coordinate 14,567 of DATHBR010000063.1, forward strand.
GCGGTGGTGCCGCGCTGGGTGCCGATGATGAGCAGCTGGGACTTGCCCACGACTTTCACGTCCGCCACGGAGGGGTTGGCCACGGCGACGCGGCGCAGGCCGGGGAAGTCGAGCACCGTCTGAGTGCCCGGGGCCAGCTCCACCGTGGGCTCGGCGGCGAGCGCGGGCAGGCACAGCAGGAGCACGGCGAACAGGGGCAGGCAGAGGGGGCGCATGGGACGGGAGTGTAGCGCCCTCACGCCTCGACTTCGTAATTGACCTCGTACCCATCCGCCATCGAGAGCGGGTAGAGCGCCCGATGATGGACGTTGGAGTGATGAACCGCGAGGTACGGCTCGCCGGCAATGCTCACCCAGGCTCGCTCGGGCGGCTCGGGGTGTGCGTGCAACCAGGCCTCCGCTTCCTCCCGAGTGCCGAATGAGGCCACGGGGACAATGGGCTCTGCCTGCCTGAGATCGGCCAGGTAGTACTCCATGGCGGGCCAGGGCTGAAGCTTGCGGTGGTTGAGTTCGCGGAAGCAGAAGACCTGATGGAACTGGCCCGCGATCAGCACGAGCGCCGAGCTGGGTGGCGCTGGGTGTTTCAGTAGCCAGTCCTCTGCTTCTTCCCGGCTCTTGAATGAGGCCATGACGCGCGGTGGAGCACCTTCCCGGCGGCGCATGAGGTAGTCCTCCAACGCAGGGGATTGTCCCGTCTCCTCCACGAAATGCAGTGCGTCCATGACGCCCTGAAGGACAGACTTCTCTTCGGCTGAGTGCGCGCTATCGCGGAGCCGCGTGAGCAGCTCCGCCACCTTGCCTTCGGACGGCCGCCCAGGGGGATGGTGCTCGCGAAAGTCCTCGAACGCGTAGAGCTGGCCAGCGGCAGCGATGAAGTCACGCGCATCCATGACCGTCCGCAGCAGCTCCCGCTCCTCGGTGGATTGAGCCTGGGCCCAGCGCCGACCGAGTTCCTCGTCCATCCTGGAGAAGAGTTCGTGGATGTTCATGGAGCCGAGGCCACGAGCACGGCTGGCGCGAGGATGAGAACCCCTGCTCCAGCGGAGACGACGACGAAGACTATCCCCGCGATGACAACGGCAGTTCCTACAAGGATGGTCCGCCGGTTGCGTTTCAACCAATCGAGAGCGGAGTCGACAGCCGTGAACTTCTGGGTTTCGAGATCACGAAGCCGACAGCAGTCGTTGTAATACCGGTTGCATCGTTCGTTGCAGTATTCCGCCTTGCCGCCTTTGCCACGTACAGCGGTCCGGTGCCTGTCATGTGGGGCGAGCGGACGGCTCATGCACTCGCGGTAGCATTCATGCAGTTCCTGCTCGCAGTCGCGCGTCCACGAGGCGCGTACAACGCGCCCGTCAATACCAGGTGGACTGGCCGGGAATGGATGCCGCGGCAAGTCAAAGGCTTCCGCAGGTTGCCATTCGTGGGTGGCCTGGCCCTCGGAAGTCTCCTGGATGATGAGCACTAAGCGAGAGAGTGCCTCGGTGCCTGACGGGGCCAGTCCGCGCTTAGAGCTACAGGAGACCAGCACAAGGCCAAGGCTTGCCGCAATGAGCCTTTGAAGTACCGAACGCGCTCCCATCTCAGGGGCATATCATAGGATGCCAGGCGTATGCCCTCCTCCGACGCGACCGGGACCCTCGACTTCGCCACTTCCCTGCTCTGCCTGCAGCTGTGGAACGGCGACCACCAGGCCTTCCCCGTCGCCGCGCCCACCCTGACGAGCCACGCCTCCACCCGTGAGGCGTGTCTGGCCGAGCAGCGCCTGTTCCTCGAGGAGCATCTGTCCCGTGTGGAGCCGGATGTGCTGGCCCGCTTCTCGCTCCCCGAGCAGGTGCGCCTCGAGATGCTCGAGGTGCTCGCCCCCCGCGCCGATCTCCCCAAGCGCGTCTTCAAGCCCACCACCCTGGAGCTCGCCACCGTCATCGTCCCTCTGCCCCAGGAGACCTGGGTCTTCGTCCCCGCGCTCGATCACACCGTCTACGTCGCTCGCAACCAGAACGTCCTCGACACGGTGCGCACCGACGTGGAGCGCCTGCTCACCGCGCGCGAGCCCACGGCCCACGAGTACCTGCGGCTGCTGCCTCCCAAGGCCGTGACCCTGGAGACCGTGCAGCTCAAGCTCCGGCGCCAGGACGCCTTCGGTGACAAGGCCCGCCAGGCTCGCAAGAAGCTCCAGGAGAAGCTCAAGCGCGACCAGGCCCACGAGGTGCTCCTGTCCGTCTCCACCGCGATGCACGATCGGAGCGAGGCCAGGCACGGCCCTCCGCTCATCGGCCGCGACACCGAGCTGGCCCTGCTCACCAACCTGTTCGGCGGTGAGAAGCGTCAGGGGGTGCTGCTCGTCGGCCCCGAGCTCGCCGGCAAGTCAGAGGTGCTGCACTCCTGGCTGCGCTCGGAGCACAAGGCCAACCGCGAGCGGCGCGTCTATGCCACCAGCGGCTCACGCCTCATCGCGGGCATGTCCGGCTTCGGCCAGTGGCAGGAGCGCGTGCTTCGCGTCATGCGCGCCGCGCAGGATCTCGACGCCATCCTCTACTTCGAGAACCTGGGCGAGCTGCTCGCTCAGCACTCCACCGAGTCCATCGACTTGCCCGGCGCGATGAAGCCCTTCCTCGAGGAGGGCAAGGTGCGCTTCCTGGGCGAGCTCGCCCCCGAGTCCCTGGATCTGCTCGAGAGCCGTCACCCGGGCCTCTTCTCCGCGCTCACCCGCGTGCGGCTCGAGCCGCTGGGCGCCCGCGCCACCTGCGAGGCCCTGCGCGCCCGCGTCGCCTGGCAGCGTCAGGCGGAGCCCACCCGCTCCACCCTGGCCGATGACGCGGTGGTGCCGCTCGTGGACCTGGCCGAGCGCTACCTCCCCAGCCGCGCCCTGCCCGGCAAGGCCGTGCGCCTCTACGAGGAGATGCGCGCGGGCCTCCAGCAGGAGCGCACCGATGATGGCAAGGCGCCTGCGCTCACCCGCGAGCGCGTCTACTCCCTCTTCAGCCTCAAGACAGGCGTGCCCGAGTTCCTGCTGCGCGAGGACCGCGCCCTGCTCGCCGAGGATGTCCAGGCGTACTTCCGCCGCCAGCTCATCGGCCAGGAGCTCGCCGTGCGCCGCGTCGTCGAGACGCTCTGCATGGTGAAGGCCGGCCTGCAGCCTCAGGGCAAGCCCCTGGCCACCTTCCTCTTCGTGGGCCCCACCGGCGTGGGGAAGACGGAGCTGGCGCGGCTGCTGGCCACCTTCCTGTTCGGCTCGCCCGAGCGCCTGTTCCGCTTCGACATGAGCGAGTTCATGGACGCCTGGGCCGCCGACCGGCTCATCCGCGGCAGCGAGCAGGGCGAGGGGCTGCTCACCCGGCGCGTGCGCCAACAGCCCTTCTGCGTGCTGCTGCTCGATGAGATCGAAAAGGCCCACGGCGCCGTGTTCGATCTGCTCCTGCAGGTGTTTGGCGAGGGCCGCCTCACGGACTCGCGGGGCCGCACCGCCTGGTTCCACAATGCCCTCATCATCATGACCAGCAACCTGGGCGCGGCCCACCGCCGCAGCCCGCTGGGCATCGGCGCCACGGCGGCGGATGACACCGGGTACTACCTGCGCGAGGTGCACCGGCACTTCCGGCCCGAGCTGGTCAACCGCATCGATCAGATCATCCCCTTCCACTCGCTCACCGGCGAGCAGGTGTCCGAAGTGGCCCGCCTCGGCGTGGAGAAGCTGCGCCAGCGCCGCGGCCTGCTCCAGCGCGGCATCACCCTGGACATTCCTCCCGAGGCCACCGCCGCCCTCGCCGAGTCCGGCTACCAGGAGGCCTACGGCGCCCGCGGCATGCGCCGGCAGCTGGACCAACAGCTCGTCGTCCCGGTGGCGCGCGCGCTGTCCGCGGCGGGACGTGACGCGCAGGGCGGCCGGCTGGAGCTCTCCCTGCGCGACGGCGCGCTCGAGGTGGCGCTGCACAAGGCCAGCCCCAAGGCCTCGCGCAACCAGCTGGGCCTGGTGCACAACCTCCAGGCCGAGCGGCGCGCCCTGGACGCCCTCTTCCGGCTGGAGGCCGTGGTGCAGCTCGAGGAGCAGCTCGCCTTCCTCGTCGCCCAGCTCTCCCAGAACGAGAAGGACGAGCGCGGGCCCGGTGCCGCCTCGGTGGCCAACCTGCGCGGAGAGCACCACCGGCTCGACGGCCTGTGGCGCAGCGCCCAGCAGCTGCGCCAGGCCCTGGTGGCCGCCGAGGAGCTGGCCCTGATGGCGCTGTTCGAGCAGCAGGATGTGGACCCGTTCGTGGAGGACGCCACCGAGCAGCTCAAGACGCTCATGCGGCAGATGCCCGCGGTGCTGCTGGCGCTCCAGCCCCGGCGAGACGACATCACCCTGCTGCTTCAGGAGGCCGGCGAGGGACGAAGCCTGGAGCGCTGGCTGCTGCCGCTGCTCGAGGACTCGGCCCGGCGCCGGTGGATCATCGAGGGCCGCCCCTCCGCCATCAGCAAGAGCAGCGAGCGCAAGCGCAAGTGGGACGAGCGGCTCAGCCCCCTCTCCCTGCGCAAAGCCCTGGAGGCTCCCGACCGCAAGTTCCACGAGGTGCTGCTGTCGGTCCACGGGCCCAACGCGGGCGTGTTCCTGGCGCTCGAGGCCGGGCTGCACCGCTTCCATGGGCCCGAGGAGGACAAGCCCCCGCTGCTCACCATCAAACCCGTGGCGATGCGCAGCAGCCTGTCCGACAAGGAGCTGTCACTGCCCCTCATCAGCCCGGCGGCGCCTCCGCCCATCAAGCAGCTGCGGCTGATGCCCGCGGCGCGCGAGCACCTGGAGGATGGCAACCTCACCCTGTGCGGCGGCGCCCGGGTGATGATGCTCGAGGAGCGCGACTACTTCCCCCAGCTCGAGTCCGTGCTGCTGGAGCACATCGCCCTGGCGGAGCTCTCTGGCGGGTTGGACCGTGAGAGCACCTTCTCCTTCGAGCTGGACAAGGCCTCCAAGGAGCCCAAGCGATGAACCTCACCATCGCCGTGTATCAGAACCGCGAGGCCGCGGGCTTCAAGTGGACCACGCTCGCGCTGGGCCCTTACACCCGCAGCCGCCTGGGCAAGAGCACCGTCAAGCTGCAGCGCAAGCTGGTGGATGATCTGCGCACCGCCATTGGCGAGCTACCCATCCGCGAGCTGTCCTACTTCCAGCTGCCCCGGGGCATCCGCCTGGAGCGGGTGCGGCTGGAGCTGGACTTCAAGCGCGTGCGCACCAGCGCCGAGACGCGCAAGCTGGCCGGGCTCTTCCCGCTCATCCTCGAGCCGCGCTGGCGCACGCGCACCGAGGAGCTGACCATCGCCTACCACCCCTCCCGGCAGGACGAGTGGTTCCCGGTGGACCCCTCCGAGAGCCTCGAGGATCAGGCCAAGGCCTTCTTCACCCGCGCCTGGGCAGGGCTGGAGCCGCACGAGCACGAGGCGCTGCGCTCGCACCGCAAGGACAGCCTCACCGCGCTCTCGTTCGTGATTCAGAACCGCTCGCTGCTCGACGAGCTGGGCAAGAAGAAGGGCCCGTGGGACGACCTCGAGCTGGAGGACCGGCCCGGAAAGAAGAAGAAGAAGCCCAGGGGCGGCAACCAGGTGCTGGGCAGCCTGGGCATCAACCTCACCGTCCAGGCCGCGGAGGGCACGCTCGACACCGGCATGGCGCGCAGCCCCTACCGGGAGCAGCTCCAGCTGTTGCTTGGCGGAGAGCGGCGCACGCCGGTGCTGCTCGTGGGCCCTCCGGGCTGTGGCAAGCGCACCCTGCTGCGGCGCTTCGTCGCCGAGCAGCTCGATGCGGAGGGCTTCCGCAGCCACCGCAACCTGGACAAGGTGACCGAGGCCTGGGCCATCGCCGGCAAGCGCATCATCGCCGGCATGAGCTACGTGGGCGACTGGGAGCAGCGCTGCCTCAAGCTGCTCGAGGACGCACGCGGCGGCCGGAGGCTCCTCTTCGTCGAGGATCTGCATGCCTTCGGGCGCATTGGCCGCTCGCGGGACAGTGACGCCAACCTGGCCCTCTTCTTCCAGGGGCCCCTGTCACGCGGAGAGCTGACGCTGGTGGGCACCGTGACGCCGGAGCAGCTGCAGCGGCTGGAGACGGACGCTCCGTCCTTCGCGGCGCTCTTCACCCAGCTGCACGTGCGGCCCACCAGCACGGACGAGACGCTGCGCATGCTGCTGCACGAGGCGCGCGAGCTGGAGTCCCGCCACTCCGTCGTCTGGTCCGCCCCCCTGTTCCCCGCGCTGCTCGAGCAGGCCGGCTCGCTGTTCGCCGGCTCCGCCATGCCAGGCAAGGCGTTGGATCTGCTGCGCGAGCTGGCCGTGGACTATGGCGGCCACAACCGCGAGGTGGAGACGGGCCTGCTCTTCGAGCACCTCTCTCGCAGGACGGGACTGCCGGACTTCCTGCTCCACCCCGGCCGGCGCCTGGAGCCCACCGAGGTCCACGCCTTCCTGTCTCGCAAGGTGATGGGCCAGCCCGGGGCCGTGCGGGCCGCGAGCGATCTCCTCGTCCGCATCCACGCCGGGCTGACGGATCCCCGCCGGCCCTATGGCGTCTACCTCTTCACCGGCCCCACCGGCACGGGCAAGACGGAGCTGGCGCGCGCCCTGGCCAGCTACCTGTACGGCGACTCCTCGCGCATGGTGCGGCTGGACATGGCCGAGTTCCAGACGCCCGATGCCGTCGCCCGGCTCACCGGTGACGCCTGGCAGCCCGAGGGCCGCCTCACGCGGCTGGTGCGCGAGCAGCCCTTCACCCTGGTGCTGCTGGATGAGATCGAGAAGGCCCACCCGGCGCTGCTCAACCTGCTGCTGCAGACCTTCGACGAGGGCCGGCTCACCGACGCCTCGGGCGAGACGGCGGACTTCACTCACACCGTCATCGTCATGACGAGCAACCTGGGCGCCCGGCAGAAGCCCGCCGTGGGCATTGGCGAGCGGGATGCCCAGGCGGTGGCCCTGGACTCGGACCGCGCCGTGCGTGAGTTCTTCCCGCCCGAGCTGTTCAACCGCATCGATCAGATCGTCCACTTCTCTCCGCTGTCCCGGGAGTCGGGCGAGCAGGTGGTGGAGAAGGAGCTGGCGCGGCTGCTGTCGCGGCGCGGGCTCACCTCGCGCAACATCTTCGTGTCCGCCGATGACGCGGTGAAGCGCCGCATCGTCGCCGAGGCCTTCGACGCCACCCTGGGCGCCCGCCCCCTCAAGCGCTACCTTGAGGAGAAGGTGGGCCAGGTGCTCTCCGAGGCCATCATCCGCGGCCCCCAGGCGCTGCTGCGGCTGTTCCAGCTCTACACCCGCGAGGGCCGCTTCGAGGTGCAGGCCGACGCGCTCGTGCCCCGCGAGCCCGCCACCGAGGGCTTCGCGCTCGAGCCGCTGCTGGCGCTGCCCGTGGCGAAGCTGCGCGAGAAGGTGCTCGAGGCCCGCGGCGCCGTGCAGGGGCTGCTGCACAGTGAGTCCCTGGGAGCCCTGTCCGACCAGGTCCGCCTCCACCTGGAGCGGCTGCAGGCCGGAGAGAGAGACCATGCCGGGTCGCTCTACACGCTGGACGCGATGCGCCTGCACCTGGAGAACTTCTCCGCCCAGCTGGAGGCCCTGGCCCGCGCCCCCGAGGAGGAGGCCCGGGAGATGATCGAAGTGGAGCGCTTCAGCCATCTGGAGCGCCGGCCCCAGCCCCACAGCCGCTCCGAGGGAGACCGCGTGCGCCTGTTCCACCGCCGTGCCTTCGAGCCGGTGAAGGTCGTCTCGCGCGAGCAGATGCTCGACTCGCTGGCGGAGGTGTACTTCCTCCAGCGCATCCTGCGCGACTTGTCCCGCCCGGATCAGCACACCCTCACCCTGGAGCTGTTGCCCCTGGGCCAGTGGCGGCACGACAGCCTCTCCGGCTCGCTGCTCACCCGCTGGCTCTGCGAGGCCTACGCCGACGCCCGGGGCGAGCTCGAGAGCTTCGCTGCCCGGCTGCCCGGCGGCACCGTGGCCTCCGGTGGCGCGCGGGAGCTGCGTGACTTGCTGAGCTCGCCCACCGAGCCGCTGCACATCGCGCTCAAGCTGGTGGGCCCCGGCATCCGCCCCTTCTTCGAGGGCGAGGCCGGGCTGCACGTCTGGCAGTCCTCGGGCAGGCTGCCGGAGATCGTCAAGGTGCGCGCGCACCCCGAGCCCGCTCCCGAGCCGCTGGAGCTCATCACCCAGCACGAGACGAAGCTCCAGGCCTTCCACCAGGCCCGCCAGCAGGGCCTCACCCCGCTGCCGGACAACCCCGAGGCCGCCGCGCCCGTGGTGCGCGCCTACCGCTTCGAGCCTCCGTCCCGCCCGGATGCGGTCTCCGCGATGGAGCTGGACGACTACCTGCTCACCTACAGCGCAAGCCACCGGGTGAGATCGCCCGCGGATACCCTGCCCGCCCTGTGGCGGGTGCGGATGACCCAGAACCCCACCGGCGGGAGCTTGTGACGCCATGAGCGACAAGAGCCTTCGCGTCTACTTCACCACCCACCACGACGGCAGGCTGACGGGCCGCCTGCTGCCGGTGTGGGAGAGCCTCTTCGATGCGCCCGCGCCCTCCGCCTACGGCGCAAGCGAGGCCGAGGTGTTCTCCATCCTCGAGCTGCAGGTGGGGCAGCTGATGGCCGATGACTCCTCCGCGCTCACCCGCTTCCTCTGGGAGGAGGAGCTGCAGGCGCGCACCATCAACGTGGAGATCCACCCGCAGACGGTGCACAAGAAGCGGCCCGTCATCGCCAGGGCGCTGGTGCCGCTGAAGCTGACATACGTGTACGGCAAGCTGGAGAGCGGCGCCTACCGCGTGCTGGTGCCCCGCTTCGGCTGGTCGTTCGTGCTGGAGGACCTGTCCATCGCCCGCGAGGTGCTGCAGCACGCGCTCACCACCGCGCTGCTGGGCGAGCAGCCCCGGGGCCTCTATGACTTCCGCCACGAGGGCGAGGAGTTCGTGCGCGGGTGGGATCCCGGCGGCCTGCAGCGCGAGCGCCCGGCCAACACGGGTGATGAACCCGCCCCCGCCGTGCTCGAGCAGATTGGCGAGGAGCTCACCGCGCGGGCCCTGAGCGGACGGCTGCCGCCGCTCGTCTACGACGGCTCGCAGATGGCCGCCTTTCATGACTACACCCGGCGCCAGCCTCCCCTGTCCATCCTGCTCGTGGGCGGGCCCGGCGTGGGCAAGACGAGCTGGGTGCTGAAGCTGGCGCGGTGGCTGGCCGAGCAGCGCCGAGAGAACAAGGACGCTCACGTGCCGAAGCTGTGGCGCACCAGCGCCGAGCGCATCGTCGCCGGCATGGTGTACCTGGGCATGTGGCAGGAGCGCTGCCTGAAGATCATCGACGCGCTCTCGCACGAGAACCACTACCTCTATGTGGACCGGCTCACCTCGCTGCTGGCGCCCCAGCCGGATGGCTCGTCCATTGGCGATCTGCTCATCCCCGCCGCCATGAGCGAGGAGCTGTCCCTCATCGCCGAGTGCACCGAGGCGGAGCTGGAGCGCTGCCAGCGCCGCTTCCCCGAGGCGCTGCGGCCCTTCCGCATCGTCCGCATGGAGCAGCCCTCGGCCACGCAGATGCCCGAGCTGATGCGCCGCTACCAGGAGACGCGCCGCGGCCGGGTGAGCATCCACCCCATGGGCCTGCGCCAGCTGGTGGGGCACCTGGAGATGTTCCAGCGCGACAGCCTGTTTCCCGGCAAGGCCTTCCGCTTCCTGGACTGGCTGGAGCAGCAGGCCGAGCGCGGCAAGGCCAAAACGCTCTACCCCAGCGACGCCTCGGAGGCCTACGCCCGCTACACCGGGCTGCCGCTGCAGCTCATCAGCGATGAAATCCCGGCCGAGCAGTCCGCGCTCGCCGCTCAGCTCACCCAAGGGGTGATTGGCCAGGAGCGCGCCTGTGAGCTGGCCGCCGGAGTGCTCTCACGCTTCAAGGCCGGGCTGAATGATCCGGACAAGCCGGTGGGCACCCTGCTCTTCGTGGGGCCCACGGGCGTGGGCAAGACGGAGCTGTCCAAGCAGCTGGCGCGCACGCTCTTCGGCCACGAGGAGCGGATGATCCGGTTGGACATGTCCGAGTACATGCTGCCCGGCTCGGCGCAGCGGCTGATGGAGGTGGGCCCCGGCATCACCAGCCTGGCCGAGCGCGTGCGCCAGCAGCCCATGTCCCTCGTCCTCTTCGACGAGCTGGAGAAGGCCCACCCGGAGATCTTCGACCTGCTGCTGGGCATCCTGGGCGAGGGCCGGCTCACCGACAGCCTGGGCCGGCTGGTGGACTTCCGGATGACGGTCATCTGCATGACGAGCAACCTGGGCGTCGAGCAGTCCGAGCCCATGGGCTACGGGGCCGAGCGCGGCTCGGGAGACTTCCTGCGCGCCGTGCGGCAGGCGTTCCGGCCCGAGCTCTTCAACCGCATCGATCACGTCATCCCCTTCCGCCGCCTCTCGGAGGCGGATGTGCTGCGCATCGTCGACCTGGAGCTGGACAAGGCCGCCTCGCGCGCGGGGCTGCTGCGCCGCAAGCTGCGGCTGGTGGTGGACCCGGCCGCGCGGCGCTGGCTGGCCCAGCATGGGTACGATCCGAAGCTGGGGGCCCGGCCGCTCAAGCGCCTCATCGAGGCGCGGGTGATGGCGCCCATCGCCGTGAGGCTCTCGGCCGACGCCCACCTGGAAGGGCAGATGCTGCCCGTCGTCGTCGCCGGCACCGAGGCCGAGCGCACCCTGGGGCCCGGGTTCCGGGCCCTGGCCACCGTGCTCGAAGCCTGACGAGAAGCGACCGCCCAGGCTCGGCGCTGGCTCATACGCTCAGTGCTTGCGGGCCATGCCCTCCGTATTGGGCTTGAGTGCTGGCCACCCCGCCCCGGAGGGCGAGAGAACCTTTTGTGCCGACCCGGTATCCTGGTCAGTGCAGCAGCCGCTTGTCCACCGCGCTTCCCAGAGCGGACAACGGGGGGAAAACACATGAGCACGGGCACCGCAGCAGCGGGCGTGTTTGCATTTTCCGCAGATCGACTCTTCGCGGGGCCCGGAGAGGTACGCGCTATCTGCCGGGCGCTGGACTGGAGCGCCACCGCACTGGGCCCGGTGGAGCACTGGCCGCAGAGCCTGAGAACGACGGTGGAGCTCTGCCTGGCCTTCCCGGAGCCCGCCTCGGTCTTCTGGGGCCCCTACCGAAGCCAGCTCTACAACGATGCCTTCCTGTCCATCGCGGCCGAGCGGCATCCGGCGATTCTGGGCAAGGCGGCCGCCGGGAACTGGAGCGAGGTGTGGCCCGTCCTCGGCCCGCTGCTCGACACGGTCCTCACGGAGGGCACCTCCCGGAGCGCCGAGCACCTGCCGCTGAGGCTTCGCCGGGGGGAGGTCCTCGAGGAGCGGCTCTTCAGCTTCTCGCTCACCCCGCTCCGGGACGAGAGCGGCCAGCTCGCGGGCGCCTTCCTGCGCATCAGCGACACCACCGCGCAGGCGCGCCCGAGCCCCGCCTCCGCCCAGGGGCTGCTGGAGCAGACGGCCGAGCGGACGAGGGCGGCCGTCGAGCGGGCCCGGGCCGAGTCGGCGCTGCGGCGGAGCGAGGCGCGCTACCGCTCGCTCTTCACCACCATGGGCGAGGGCTTCCTGCTGGGCGAGCTCGTGCGGGACGACGCGGGCCGCCCGGAGGACTTCCGGCTGCTGGAGCTCAACCCCGCCTTCGAGAAGCTCACCGGGCTGACGCTGCCAACCATGACGGGCCGGACCGCGCGCGAGCTGATTCCCAACATGGATCCGTGGTGGATCGAAACCTACGCGCGCCTGGTCGAGACAGGAGAGCCCGTCCGCTTCGAGCGCTACGCCCAGGCGCTGGACCGCTGGTACAGCGTGAGCGCGTTCGCGCGGGGCAAAGACCAGTTCGCCGCGCTGTATGACGACATCACCTCGCGCAAGAAGGCCGAGCAGGCGCTGCGCGCCACCGAGAGCCGCTTCCGCACGCTGGTGCAGAACGTGCGCGACTACGCCATCTTCATGATCGATCCGTCCGGCATCATCACCGAGTGGACCGAGGGCGCCGAGCGGGTGATGGGCTACGGGGCCCAGGAGGCGATCGGGCAGCACATGTCGCTGCTCTGCTCGAAGGAGGACGTGGCCAACGGCGAGGCCTGGCGGGAGCTGTCCGAGGCCAGCCGGCGCGGCCGCGCCGAGCGCGAGGTGTGGCGGATGCGCCGGGGAGGTGGCCGCTTCTGGGCCAACGAGATCACCACGGCGATTCACGGCCCGAGCGGCGTGCTGGTGGGGTTCACCAAGGTCAGCCGCGACCTGAGCGAGCGCAAGCACATGCAGGACGCGCTGCGCGACGTGGAGCAGCGCCACCGGCTGATCGTCGAGAGCGCCAGGGACTTCGCCATCTTCATGACGGACCCCGAGGGCCGCGTCACCACGTGGAACCCCGGGGCCGAGCATATCTTCGGCTACTCGGCGCTGGAGATCATCGGCCGGCCCGCCTCGGTGCTGTTCACCCCGGAGGCGGCCGCCCTGGGCGCGTTCGAGCGGGAGCTGGGGACGGCCGCCAGCGAAGGCCGGGCCTCGGACGATGGGTGGCAGCTGCGCAAGGATGGCACGCGCTTCTGGGCCAGCGGGGTGATGGCGTCCATGCGCGACGAGGCCGGACGGCTGCGGGGCTTCGTCAAGGTGCTCAGGGACAGGACCGACGCCCGGCGCGTGGAGGAGGAGCGTGAGCGCGTGCTCGAGCGCGAGCAGGCCGCGCGCCGCGACGCCGAGGCGGCCATGCGCATGCGAGATGAGTTCGTCGCCGTCGTCTCGCACGAGCTGCGCACGCCGCTGAGCGCCATTCTGCTGTGGGCCCGGATGCTGCGCGTGGGCGCGATCAAGCCGCAGGACCAGGCGCGCGCCCTGGCCACCATCGAGCAGAGCGCGACGGCGCAGCGCAAGCTCATCGATGATCTGCTGGACGCCTCCCGCATGCTCTCGGGCAAGGTGCAGCTGAGCGTGCGCGAGGTGGAGCTGGCGCCGCTCATCCACGCGGCGCTCGAGGTGGTGCGCCCGATGAGCGAGGCGAAGGGAGTGCTCGTCACGGCCGAGCTGGCCGACACCACGGGCCGGGCCCGGGTGGATCCGGATCGGCTGCAGCAGGTGCTCTGGAACCTGCTGCACAACGCGTTGAAGTTCACCCCCGCGGGAGGGCGGGTGTGCGTGCGCCTGTCGCGGCTGGAGCGCGCGGTGCGCCTGGAAGTCGAGGACACCGGCCGGGGCATCAGCCCGGCGTTCCTGCCCTACGTGTTCGAGCGGTTCCGGCAGGCCGACGCGAGCACGACCCGGGAGCACGGCGGCCTGGGCCTGGGCCTGTCCATCACCCACCAGCTGGTGGAGCTGCACGGGGGCACCCTTCGCGCCTCGAGCCCCGGCGAGGGCCTGGGAGCCACCTTCACCCTCGAGCTGCCGCTGACGGAGAGCGGCGCACGCACCGGTGGCGAGGCCCCCAGCGCTCCGGGAACCGAAGCGAAGCCGCCGCTCTTCGTCCCCTCGGCCCTGCTGACCGGTGTGCGGGTGCTGATCGTCGAGGACGAGCCCCATACCCGCACCGTGCTCCAGTGGCTGCTGGAGCAGTGCGAGGCGGAGGTGACGGCGACGGGCTCGGCCGAAGAGAGCCTGGCCGCGCTGGAGGGCGGAGCGCGCTTCGACGTGCTGGTGAGCGACGTGGCGCTGCCGGGACGGGACGGGTACTCGCTGCTGCGCCAGGTACGAAAGTCCCTGGCGGGCAGCCAGCTGCCAGCGCTTGCCCTGACGGCTTACACGCGAGACGAGGACCGCCGCCGGGCCCGGGAAGCGGGGTTCGAGGGGTACCTGGCCAAGCCCGTCGAGCCGCAGGCGCTCGTCCAGGCCATCGCGGGGCTGGCCCGGCTCAATGCCCCAGCAGGCCGTCCGCGACACGAGGGCTGAGGAACACCTTCCGGGTGGCCACGTTGCGGATGGCCTGCACCAGCTCATCCACGGCCGAGTCCTTCGAGACGTAGCCCAGGGCCCCCGCGTTCAGCGCGCGGCTGGCGGTGCGCGCGTCCGCCAGGCCGGTGAGCACCACCACCTGCGCGGCGGGGTGCAGCTCCTTGATCTGCCGCGTGGCCTCGATTCCATCCAGCCCGGGCATGGACAGATCGATCACCACCACGTCGGGCCTGAGCTCCTTGACGAGCTGCACCGCGACGCCGCCATCCTGGGCGGTGGCCACGACGCAGATGCCCTCCTCGCTGGCGAGCATGGCCTCGAGACCATCGAGGATGAAGCGGTGGTCATCGGCGAGCAGCACTCGGATTGCCATCTCTTACCTGTGGGCAAGCGCGGCCAGTTCCACTACCAGTCTACTGGTATCAATCGACTTCGGCAGGTGCACCTGGAAACCGGCCTCCAGCGCACGGGCCCGGTCCTCGAGCCCCATGAGCGCGGTGAAGGCCACGGCGGGGATGTTCCTCACCGGCCCCTCCAGCGCTCGGACCTTGCGAATCAGGCTGTAGCCGTCCTCCTCTGGCATGGCGATGTCGCTGAGCAGCAGCGCATAGTCCCCCTCGCGCAGCTTGCGCAGCGCCGCCTCGGCGCTCTCCACCGCGTCAACCCGCGCCCCGTGCCGCTCGAGCAACTCGCGCATGACATCGCGCGCCAGCGGCTCATCCTCCACCAGCAGCAGGCGCACGCCCGCCAGGGGCGCGGCGCCTTCGTCCAACTCCCGGATGGCCTCGGGGTCCTCATCCGCCAGCGCGGGCAGCCACACCGTGAAGGTGGCCCCGGTGCCCCGCCCCGCGCTCTCGGCGCTCAGCCGGCCCCCGTGGTGTTCGACGACCTGCCGCGCCATGACGAGCCCCAGCCCCAGGCCTCCCTGCGTCCGGGTGGTGCCCTCCTCCTCCTGGCGCAGCGGCATGAAGAGCCGGGGCATGAACTCGGAGGCAATTCCCCGGCCCGTGTCACGCACGACATACGCCACGCCGCCCGCCTGCGCCTCCAGCCGCACCTCCACGCGGCCCCCCGCGGGCGTGAACTTCACCGCGTTGGACAGCAGGCTGGAGAGCACCTGCCTCAGCCGCCGGGCATCCGCATGAATGAGCGGCGTGTCGAGCAGCGTCACCGTGAGCGTGAGCCCCTTCTGCTCGGCCTGCGCACGCGCGCTGGCCAGCGCGGCCTCGAGCGGGAGCACCGGCTCGCACGGCTCCAGCTCCAGCCTCAGCTTGCCTCGCAGCGCGCGCGAGGTCTCCAGCAGCTCGTTGACGATCTTCGACTGGATCTTCTCGATCTGCCGCAGCGCCTGGAGCCCCTCTGGCAGCCTGGCGGGGTTGGCCTCCAGCATGTCCAGCCACAGGCGCATTCCCAGCAGGGGCGTGGCGAGCTCATGGGACACGCGCGCCAGGAACTCGTCCTTCAGCCAGCTCTCGCGCTCGGCCTCCTCGGTGCGGCCGCTGGCGGGCGCCTCGCTCAGCCGCAGGAAGACGCCGGCCACCTGGCCGTCCTCGTTGCGGATGGCGGAGAAGAGCACGTGGACGAGCACCTCCTCGGCCAGCTCGCCCTGGCGAAAAGTCACCGGCAGGTTCTCCGCGCTCCGGGGCTCACCGTCGTTCAGCACCCTGGCGAGCAGGGGGGCAATCACGGGCCAGGCGCTGCCCCAGCTCTCGGCGGCCGGGCGCCCGAGCATCGCCGGATGCCGCTCGGCGGTGATGGGCAGGAAGGCCTCGTTGTGCACCTGAAGGTGGCGCTCGCCCCAGAGGATGGAGGCGGGGGCCGGGAACGCCAGGCACATATCCACGGCGGTCCTCAGGCTGGCGGGCCAGTACTCCACCGGACCCAGCGCCGTGCCGCCCCAGTCCAGGGACCGGGCGGTGGCGCGGACCTCGCCGGGGCCGGCGAAGAGACGGTGGGCGGCCGACGCGGAGACGCCCTCTTGCCAAGCGCCCGCGCTCATCCGCCTGTCCCCCGTGCTGTGGAAGTCTCCCGTGCCATGAGCGCCCCCTCAATCTAGGGCATGCACCACGGCTCATGCCCCGGGGGCCGGGCGTTCTGGCGACTATCTGTCACAGCCAGACTGCAGGCCTCCTCGCCAGGCGGGGAGGCCCGCGTCCTACCGCTCAGCCACCCATGGCGCGCAGGGGAGAGGGCTGCGCGGTGGCCGCCATCCCGGGGGCCTGCGTCACTCCGGCCTCGTCGCGCGTGGCCAGCGCCAGAATGCGCTCGACGAGCTGAGAGAAGTCCATGCCCCGCTGCGCGGCGATCTTCGGCAACAGGCTCATGGGCGTCAGGCCCGGCAGCGTGTTGACCTCGAGCACCACGTCGTTCTCCTCGTCCGAGCAGATGAGGTCCACCCGGCCGTAGCCGCGGCAGCCCAGCGCCTGCCAGGCCGCGAGCGCCAGGTGCTCCACGTTGGCCACCCGCGTGGGAGACAGCCGCGGCGGGAAGAAGTAGCGCGCGCCGCTCTTGTACTTGGCCTCGTAGTCGAAGCCCTCGCGCGGGTAGGAGATTTCACAGCTGCCCAGCACCTCGCCATCGAGGATGCCCACGGTGACTTCCTTGCCGCGCACCAGGCGCTCCACCAGCGCCTCGCCGCCAAACCGGCACGCCTCGGCCACCGCGGCCACCAGCGCCTCGGCGTCATTCACCATCGCCAGCCCCACCGAGGAGCCGCCACACGCGGGCTTCACCACGCACGGGAAGCCCAGGTCCCCATGGCGCTCCTGGAGGTTGCCCAGCTCGGCGCGGCCAATGCGGTAGCCCTGCGGGGTGGGCAGGTTGTGCAGCCGGAAGAGCTTCTTGGCGAAGGGCTTGTTCATCGCCAGCGCCGAGGCCATCACGCCCGAGCCCGTGTAGGGCAGCTCGAGCAGCTCCAGCAGGCCCTGCACCTTGCCGTCCTCGCCCATGCGCCCGTGCAGCGCCAGGAAGGCCACGTCCAGCTCGGCCGAGCGCAGCACCCGGTCCAGCCCCGGGCCAGCGAAGACGCGGGTGACGGTGTGCCCTTGCGCCTCCAGCGCGGCCACCACCGCTTCACCCGTCTTCAACGAGATCTCCCGCTCCTCGCCCCACCCGCCCATCAGCACTCCAACGCGCTTGCCCATGTCCGTGACTTCCTCCTGGGTCCATCCCTCAGCACGCGGGATGCCAACACCAGAAGTGCTACAGGTCACGAAAACTGCCGCGGGGAGTAGGCCTAACCCTTTAATTTCACGGGGTTACAGATATGTAGCGCGTGGCACTCCAGCCGCGCGTGGCTGTAATGCCGCGCGCGGAGGGGCAGGCAGGCGGGTTCAGCGAGCCTCGGCGGGGGCTTGCGGCGCCGGGTGGGAGGCCGCCTCCGGGCAGCCCTCGGAGCCCGGGCAGAGGGGCAGCGCGAGCGAGCCGCCATCCGTGCCGGCGCCGGGGGACTCCACGCACACGTTGTTGCGGCACACGTAGCCCTCGAGGCACCGGCCCAGCACGTCACACGGCTGGCCCTCGGGATCGAAGTCGGTGATCAGGCTGCACGCGGACAGGCACAGCGCCGCGAGACACCACAGAGAGCGAGAGGAGCGCATGGCTAGTAGTTCCGGAGATCGTCTTCGTCGAGTGGGGGCCGCTTCTTCTTCTCTTCCTCGCGCTTGCGCTGCTCCTCCTCCTGCTTGCGCCGCTCCTCCTCGCGCTTGCGCCGCTCCTCCTCCTCGCGTTTGCGCTTGTCCTCCTCTTCCTTCTTCGCGCGCGCTTCCTGCTCGCGCTTGCGCTCCTCTTCCTGCTTGAGGCGCGCCTCCTCCTCGCGCTTGCGCTTGTCATTCCCTTGCGCCTTCGTGGCCTCGTCGCGTTTGCGCTTCTCCTCCGCCTCGGCTTTGGCGGCGGCCTCGTCGCGCTTGCGCTTCTCTTCCGCCTCGGCTTTGGCGGCGGCCTCGTCGCGCTTGCGCTTCTCCTCCGCCTCGGCTTTGGCGGCGGCCTCTTCACGGGCGCGACGCTCGTCCGCGCGGGTCTTCGCGGTGGGCTTGGCCGCGGGGGTGGGCTCCGGCGTGGCCTGGGGGGCGGGGGGGGCGGGTGCGGGCGTGGGCTCGGGCGTGGGCTGCGGCGGCTGGGCGGGCGCGCGGCTGGGCGCGGGCTGTTTCTTCGCGCTCCCCTGGCCGCTGAAGAAGGCCAGCCAGGTGCCAGCTCCCGCCGAGGCGAGCCCCGAGATGATGCCGATGTCCGCGACGAGCGCGTACGTCTTGCCATCCGAGCGCAGTTGCTCCGCCCTCGGGCTCGTCTGCGGCGTGCGATTGAAGCCGTCCGCTTTCGAGGAGGCCTCCAGGCCGAAGTAGACGCCTCCGGCCACGAGCGCCACGCCGGTGGCCAGCAGCACATAGCCCGCCGTCCTGCGCCCGGCGCTCGGGGCACTGGAGGCGAAGTGGCTCACCGGCCCGTCCGCGCGAGGTGCATCCGCCTCCAGCACCTTGCCCAGCAGGGACTGGATCGCCGGATCCATCGCCTCACCCGAGGACGGCACCGGTCCCGTCGCGTAGCCCAGGCTGTGGCCGTCGGCGACCTCCAGCCGCAGCGCGATGGCATCCCGCGGCCCAGCCCCCGGCGCGGCGCGCACCAGCAGCGCCAGCACCTGCTGCGCTCCGGCCAGCGTGCCCAGCTCCCGGAGCGCCTTGTCGCGGTCCTCGCCCTCGGGCTCGTCGGCGACGCGCTCCATCAGGGCTCGCAGGCGCGGCGCCGCCGGCACCGGCTGAAGGGTGAGGCTCACCTCGGTGCCAGTGACGCGCTCCTGGGCCAGCGCGTAGCCCGGAGCCACCGCGGTGACATAGTGGTCCGCCCGCGACAGGTCCGAGAGCTTCAGGGGCGAGGTGCCCTCCGGCTGCCCGTCCAGGAAGATCTGCGCGCTCACCGTGCCGGTGCTCACCTCGAGCGTCCTGTCCGACTCGGCCAGCACGGCCTTGCGCGTCTTCTCCACCAGGGCGAGCTGGTCCGGCGGGAAGAAGTTGGGAGAGAACTCCGCCCGGGGGTTGCGCGCCAGCACGTCCTTGAGCAGCCGCGCGGCCTCCTTGGTGTCGCCGTTGGCCACGTGCGCGGCGATCTTCATCACCCGCGCGCGGCTCATGTCCTCGAAGTGCCGCGTCAGATCGCTGCTCTCGTACGTCTTCGCCGCCAGCTCGAACTGCTCGAGCGCCTTCTGGGTGTCCAGCTCGTCATAGGCCTTCTGGCCTTCCTGGAACGCGGCGGCGGCCTGCTGGGCCTGCTGCTCGCGGGCCCGCGCGCCCTGCGCGTCCAGCGCATCCACCAGCCGCACCAGCTCGAAGCGCCCAGCGCCCGCCACGGCCTGCTCCGCCTGGGCCAGCAGCCTGGGCACCTGGGACTGGGCCGCCGCGTCCAGCGGCACCACCACCACGGTGAGCTTCGGCCCGGCGGCCCCCGGCAATACGCGGGGCAGCAGGCGCGGCGGAGGTTGTTGCGCCAGCGCGGGCCCCGCGGCGAGCAGCCCCACCAACAGGCCACTCAACGCCGCGTCCAGCACTCGCTTCCACGGGTGTCGCATCGCTCTCACGGCCATACAGAGGCCATTAAAGGGGCTGGGCGGGGAAACGCCAGCCGCGAAAGTGGCTACCGTTCCGTGGAACCCGCTTGGGCCCCTGAAGGAGCCGCCGGAGCCGCCGGAGCCGCCGGAGCCGCGGAGGCCGTGGGGCCCGCCACCCCGTTGAGGTACTCGAGCGCGACCTTGAGCGGGTAGTCCTTGAGCTTGGCCGTCACGTCCCACGGCTTGAGGTTGGCCGGCAGCGTGGGCCGGGGCGCGGCCGGCTCGGGCATGGACACGATGGGCTCGGCCTTGAAGTGCCGGTCCAGGTCCTTCTCCCGGGGCGCCTCGCGGCCCGGCTTCCCACCTGGCTCATCCGGCACGAGGAAGTCCGGCGTAATGCCGCGCTCCTGGATGCTGCGCCCCTTGGGCGTGTAGTAGCGCGCGATGGTCAGCTTCAGCCCCGAGCCATCCTCCAGCTCGATGACCGTCTGCACGCTGCCCTTGCCGAACGTCTGCGTGCCCATGATGACGGCGCGGCCATGGTCCTGCAGGGCTCCGGCGACAATCTCCGAGGCCGAGGCGCTGCCCGCGTTCACCAGCACCACCAGCGGGTAGTTGGGCTCCGTGTCCCGGTCCTTGCTGCGCTCCTCGGAGGCGTTGCGCCCGTTGCGCCCGCGCGTGCTGACGATGGGCAGGTTGCCCGGCAGGAACCGGTCGCTGATCGCCACCGCCTGGTCCAACAGCCCGCCCGGGTTGTTGCGCATGTCCAGCACCAGCCCGCGCAGCTCCTTGCCGCCGTTGAGCCCGCGCAGCCGCTCCAGCTCCTTGCGCAGGTACAGGTCCGTGCGGTCCTGGAAGTTCTTCACCTTCACGTGGGCGATGCCACCGTGCAGCGTGCCCTCGATGGACACGATGCGGATGTGGTCGCGGATGATGGCGATCTCTCGCGGCGCGCTGAAGCCCTCGCGCATGATGGTGAGCAGCACCCGCTTGCCCGCCGGGCCCCGCATCTTCTGCAACGCCCACGCCAGATCCTTGTCCGCGGTGCTCTCGTCGTCGATGCGCAGCAGCTCGTCGCCCGAGCGCACCCCGGCGCGCGCCGCGGGCGTGTCGTCGATGGGCGCCACCACGACGATGCGGTCTCCCCGGCGGGTGATCTCGATGCCCAGGCCTCCGAACTCGCCGGAGGTGTCGATCTTCATCTCCTTGAACACTTCCGGAGGCATGAAGAGCGTGTGGGGATCCAACGTCTCGAGCATGCCCTTGATGGCGCCGTGCATCAGCTTTCGCTGATCGGCCGGCTCCACGTAGTTGTTCTCCACGTAGGAGAGCACGCGCGCGAACACCTCGAGGTTCTTGTAGGTGTCGTCATCGCGGTCGGCGCGCGCCAGCGGCGCGGCGAGCACCAGGCCCGCCGCGAGCGCCACGCGCCACGAGTGGTGCAGGCCTTTCACGGGTGCATCCTTTCCGTCAGGGGCCCTGGCAGTCTACACCCAGGCTCACAGCCCCGCCGAGTCCGCGAAGCGCACCAGGTGGGACACCAGCTCGTCTGGCCGCTCGACCTGGGGCACATGTCCAAAACCTTCCACCACGCGCACCTGGGCGTGCGGCGGCAGGTGGGCCCGGTAGTAGTCGAGCGTCTCGGCCGGCAGCAGCCGCTCGCTGCCGCCCCACAGCAGCAGCACCGGCATGGACAGGCCGCGCAGGGCCTCGGGCGAGAGGCTGGCACGGGTGGCCCGGGCCTCGGCCGCCAGCGCCTGCACGGTGGGGGTGCCGTAGAACTTGCGCAGCTCCGAGGCGAACAGCATCAGCGGCAGCGGCGGCTTGTGGAACAGGCGCCGGGTGAGCGCACGCGCCTCGGCGGCCGTCTCGAAGGCGAAGGACTTGAGCAGCGCCTCCGTGGCCTGCTCGGACAGCGCCGCGCCCGCGGGCGCCACCAGCCCCAGCGCGCGCACCAGCGAGGGCGCCTCGGCCGCCAGGTTCACCACCATGGCGCCGCCCAGCGAGTTGCCCACCACCAGCGCCGGCTCGCCCACCACCTGCTGGCACCAGTCGCGCAGCACGTCGAACTGGCCGCGCACGCACACCGGCCCGCCGCAGTACTGCGCCGAGAAGCCATGCCCCGGCAGGTCCAACGCCAGCACCCGGGAGAAGCGCCGCCTCAAGCCGAACAGCACCCCGGCGAACCCGTTGGCCGAGCCTCCCAGCCCGTGCACCAGCACCACCGGAGGCCCCTTGCCCTGCCCGCGCAGCTCGTACATGTGCACGGACTGGCCCGACACGGGGACGACCTT
Source organism: Myxococcaceae bacterium (assembly GCA_035296065.1). Classification (GTDB taxonomy): domain Bacteria; phylum Myxococcota; class Myxococcia; order Myxococcales; family Myxococcaceae; genus DATHBR01. The sequence continues at coordinate 36,293 of DATHBR010000063.1, forward strand.
CGACTCCACGCCGCGCGCCACCAACATCCGGCGCATCGCCTTCTGCACGCCACCCAGCAGGTCCACGGTGCTCGCTCCTGAAGAAGAGTCCTCGCGCCTCAACCTAACGGGTATGTCATTTTTGCGCAGCGCGTCAATTCGAATGCGCCAGCCATGGCTTCGGGTCGACAGCCTGCCCGGCCTTGCGGATCTCGAAGTAGAGGTAGGCGCCCTTGAGCGAGCCGGTGTCACCCACGGTGCCCACCTCCTGCCCACCCTCCACCTCGGCGCCGGCCTCGGCGGACATCGTCGCCAGGTGGGCCATGAGGGTGTGGTAGCCGCCGCCATGGTCCAGGATGAGCAGGTTGCCGTAGCCGCGCAGCCACCCGGAGTAGACGACGCGGCCTGGGGCCACCGCGCGCACGGGGCTGCCCGCCGAGGCGCGGATGTCCACGCCCTTCTGCACGGTGACGGTGTTGAAGCGGGGGTTGATCACCTTGCCGTAGCCCACCTCCACCACGCCTGGGGCGGGGTACGGCAGCTTGCCCTTGAGGGCGCGGAAGCCGGTGGTGGGCACGCCCTCCTCCAGGTCCTCCAGCATGCGCGTGAGCTCGGCGTCCGCCTGCTCCAGCTCGCGCATGGCGCGCTTGGCCAGGTCCGCCTCGCCGGTGAGGGTGGCCACCACGTCCTTGAGCGCCGCCTGCTGCTGCTCGGCCAGGGACACCTGCTCCTTGAGCACCGCGGCGCGCGAGGCGAGCGAGCCCTGCAGCCGCCGCAGCTCGGTGACGGCCTGGCGCTCCAGCCGCGCCACGTGCTGCACGGCGCGCAACAGCTCCAGGTCGCTCTTCATCGTCGCCTCCAGCGTGCGCGCGCGCCAGATGAGCGAGGAGAAGTCGCGTGAGGACAGCAGCACCTCCACGGGCTGGCGGCGGTTGAGCCGGTACATGGCGCGCAGCCTTGGCGAGAGCCTCTTCAGTTGCTGCTGGAGCACGGTGCGGACAATGGCCTCCTCGCGCTCGGCGGCGGCCACGCGCTTCTTGAACGCGGCCATGTCCTTGTCCAGCGCCTGCACGCGCTTGCGGCTGAAGCCCACCATCTGCTCCAAAAGCTCCATGCCCTCCAGCACGGACACCTTCTTGCCCTCGATGAGGGACAGGGTGGCGCGCTGCGCGGCGATCTGCTCGCGCACGGCGGCGCGCTCGGCCGCCTCGTCCTGAGCGAGCGCGGGGGTGGCCGCCAGCAGCAGCGTTATGGCGAGGACCGCGCGGCTCATACCCGGGAGAAGCGCCCCACGGCGATGAAGCTGCCCACCAGGCCCAGCAGGCTTCCGGCCAGCACCAGCTCCAGCGCCAGCGCGGGCCGCACCAGCGACTCCGAGGAGGCCGGCCCCAGCAGGAACGAGAAGAGCGAGCTGAGCGTGGGCCCCACCAGGCTGCCAAAGGCCCACAGCCCCACCAGCGCCACCCCCGCGCCCAGCAGCCCCTGCAGCAGCCCTTCGATGAGGAAGGGCGCCTTGACGAAGCGCTCCGTGGCGCCCACCAGCTTCTGGATTTCAATCTCCTCGCGCCGCGCGTAGATGGCCAGCTGCAGCGTGGCGGCCACGATGATGACGGTGGCGAAGAGCACCACGGCGAAGGCCACCAGCCCGCCGTAGCGCAGCGCCCGAGCAATGGCCGTCAGCCGCTCCACCGCCTCGCGGCCGTAGTCCACGCCAGTGACACCCGGCAGGGCGCGCACCTGGGTGGCCAGCGCCTCGAGCCCCTCGGGCGTGCGCTGCTCCGGAGCCACCGACAGCTCCAACGAGGGCGGCAGCGGGTTCTCCGGCAGCTGCGCGAGCGCATCGCCCAGGTCTCCCAGCTCCTTGGACAGCCGCGCCAGCGCCTCGTCCGGGTTCACCAGCACGGCCTGGCCGCCGCTGGCCGCCTCGAGCTTGCCCCGCAGCGCCAGCACCTGCTCGGCGGACAGCTCGGGGGCCAGGTACACCGTCACCTCCACCTCTCCGCCCACCGAGGCCACCAGCCCATCCAGCGCCCGCCCCGCGGTGCGAGACAGCCCCGCGGCGAACAGCGCGATGGCGATGGTGGTGATGGCGATGAAGTGCACGAAGGGCGAGTGCTTCAGCCCTCCGGCCGCCGAGCGCCAGAAGTAGGAGACCTTGGCCAGCGTGCTCATACCGCCATCCGCCGCGCGGCCTTCACGCCGTCCTCATCCGAGACGATGAACCCGCGCTCCAGGCGCACCGTGCGCTTCTGGTAGCGCGCCAGCAGCGTGCTGTCGTGCGTGGCCACCATCACCGTGGTGCCGCGGATGTTCACCTGGTTGAGCAGGTCCATGATCTCCACGGTGAGCGCCGGGTCCAGGTTTCCGGTGGGCTCGTCCGCCAGCAGAATGGTCGGGTCATTCACCAGCGCGCGCGCAATCACCACGCGCTGCTGCTCTCCACCCGACAGCCGCAGCGGGTAGCTCTTCGCCTTGTGCTCCAGCCCCACCAGCTTGAGCATGCGGAACACCTTCTCGCGCGCCTCGTCCCGGGGCACCCCGAGCACATCCAGGGTGAAGGCCACGTTGTCCTCCACCGTGCGCTGGGGCAGCAGCTTGAAGTCCTGGAACACCACGCCGATGTTGCGCCGCAGGTACGGCACCGCCGACTCGCGGATGCGGGCGATGTTGCGGCCTCCCACCAGAATCTGCCCCTTGGTGGCCTTCTCGCCGCAGAACAGCAGCTTCAGGAGCGTCGTCTTCCCCGCGCCCGAGGGCCCGGTGAGGAAGATGAACTCCCCCTTCTCGACATGCAGGTTGATGTCCGAGAGGACCGGCGGATCGCCGGGGTAGGACTTGTACACATGGAACATCTGGATCATCGGCGGGGGCGATTGTGGCCCCAAGTGGGCCAGCGCACCAATCCGTGACGCTCTCTTGCTCGCTCCCATGGCCGCCAAGGGGGTACGTGTGCGACGGTTGCGCTCATGAAGCTGAACCTGGGGCAGATGACACGCACACGCCTGGTGGGGCTGGTGGGCGGACCCGTGGTGGCGGCCCTGGTGCTGTTTCTGCCGTCGGGCCTGCACGGCATCGAGGGCATGGGGCACCGTCCCGCGGCCGCCGCCGCCGTGGCCGCGTGGATGGCCATCTGGTGGTTCACCGAGGCGGTGCCCATGGCCTGGACGTCGGTGCTGCCCATCGCCCTGTTCCCCGTGCTGGGCGTGTACGGGGGCAAGAGCGTGGTGGCGGACGTGGGCCGCGCCGCCTCGCCCTTCGTGGACCCCTACATCTTCCTCTTCATGGGCGGCATGGCCCTGGGCGCCGGCCTGGAGCAGTGGGGCCTGCACCGGCGCATCGCCCTGCTCATCATGCACACCATCGGCACCAGCCCTCAGCGCCTGCTGCTGGGCATGGTGGTGGCCACCGCCGCCGTGTCGCTGTGGATCTCCAACACCGCCACCGCGGTGATGATGGTGCCCATTGGCATGGCGCTCATGGCCCAGCTGGAGCTCAGCGAGGGCCGCAGGCTCGAGCACTTCGGCGCCGCGCTGATGCTCGCGGTGGCCTACGGCTGCAACGTGGGCGGCATCGGCACGAAGATCGGCACCCCCACCAACTCCGTCTTCGCGGGCGTGGTGTCCCGGCGGTTCGGCGCGGACGTGGGCTTCCTGGAGTACATGCTGGCGGCCCTGCCCTTCGTCATCCTCTTCGTGCCCCTCATCTGGTGGGTGCTGTGGCGGCTGGGCCGCAAGGACGCGCTGGGCCCCGGCCAGGGAGGAGACGTCATCCGCCAGGAGCTGGCCAAGCTGGGCTCGCTGTCCGCCGGAGAGCGGGTGGTGGGCCTGGTGTTCCTCATCGCCGCGGTGCTGTGGATGGCGGGAGATCCGCTGCGCGGCTGGCTGGCGCCCCATGTCGCCTCCGCCTTCGACGGCTTCAAGCTGCAGGGCAAGCACTACGAGGCGAGCGTGGCCATGCTGGGCGCCCTCACGCTGGTGGTGCTCGGGCGGCTGTCGCTGGCGGCGCTGCGCCGGGTGCCCTGGGACTCGCTGCTCTTGCTGGGAGGCGGCTTCGCGCTGGCCGCCGGAATCGAGGCCAGTGGCCTGTCCGCCTGGCTGTCCATGCGCCTGTCCGGACTGGAGGCCCTGGCCCCCATCGCTCAGCACGCCACCGTGGCCACCACCACCATCCTGCTGTCCGCCATCGCCTCCAACACCGCCACCGTGAACGTGATGCTCAACGTGCTGCCCGCCTCGCGGCCCCTGCTGGCGATCAGCACCTTCGCCTCCTCGTGCGACTTCGCCCTTCCGGCGGGCACCCCGCCCAACGCCATCGTGTTCGGCAGCGGCTATGTGCGGCTGCCGGTGATGATGCGCACGGGGGTGCTGCTGGATGTGCTCGCCGCGGGGCTGCTTACGCTCTACGGCGTGACGTGGGTGCGGTGGGTGCTGCCCTGAGCGCGGGGCTCAGCGCTGCGGCAGCGCGGTGACGAACACCCAGCGCGAGCCGTCCTGCAGCACCATCAGCCGGATGCGCACGTCGCGCGTTCCCCAGGAGAACAGGAACCGGAAGTCGAAGCTCTCCGTGCCGCGCCCCTGCCCAATGAGCGCGTCCAGCTTGCCCCGGAAGCCCGCCACGTTGGTGCACGGGGCAATGTCCTCGAAGAAGCGCCGGCCCATCGTCGCCTGCTGCGAGCGCCTGGCCAGGTTCGCCTCGACCGCGTTGTAGCCCGTCACCCGGCCCTCGGCGTCCAGCTTGATGGCACCGAAGGGCAGCGCATCGAACTCATCCGCCGTCAGATTGCGCAGCCGCTCCTCTGTCAGCGACTCCGCGTCCAGCAGTACCTGCCGCATGTCACACGCCTCCCACAGCAGCCCCGGGTTCCAACCCCGGCGCCGCGGAAGTGTACAGGGTTCATCCAGGGTTTACCGCAGGGGACTAGGACTGCTCGCCCTCACCCGCCAGGTAGCTGAGGATGACTTCGTCCAGGCTCTTCTCGGAGATCAGATCCTCACCGAAGAGCGTCTCCACGCCCACCTCGTTGATCTTCGGCTGCACCTTCATGGCGCGGGCGGCGGCCACTTCGGGAGGCAGCTGCGGGGGGGCGGGCGGCGGCGCGGGGGCCTTCACGGCCACGGGCGCCGCGACAGGAGCCTTCGCCTGAACGGAGTCCCCGTCGGACGCCAGCTGCCCGGGCTGATAGTGCCGCGTGGCGATGTGCTCGTAGCTGTCGTACACGCCGTTGATCAGGTTGCGCAGCATCTCCTTGTGCTGCTCTTCCATCAGCTCGCGCACTACCTCCGCCAGGTTCTCGGCGTTGAGGATGTCCGCGTACGACGTCTTCTTCGAGGCGAGGATGTTACCGCCCACGAACAGGTGGGTGATGATGTGGGGGTTGTTGACGCCAGAATCCTCGGTCTGGACGTGGTAGACCTTCCCCTTGTGCTTGATGTTGTGGTTGAAGCCGGTAACGGCTTTCTCGAAGGTTTTCGCCATGCCCAAGGCGGCGGAAGCTAGCAGTGCCCCCCGAGCGAGACAAGCAAAGCGTTGGAACTGGGGGTTTTAGGCCCCCCGCTCGCCAGCCCACCTTCACATATGGAGCCAGACGGGAACGCGCCTGCTGTCCGGCCAGCCTTCCGCCCCCGGGTTCGTTGAAAACCGGATTGAGGCTAGGCTACGTACGTTCTGCCGCAAACAGAGCTTGTCTGCGACGCTCCGATCCAGGTGTGAGATGAAGAACAACGTAAAGAACAAACTGCGCCAGCACGACGCCCAGACCCTGGCCAAGGGCTACTCGCCCGCGATCCGGGCGATGGACATTGGCAGCATCGTCACCTTCGTCAGCCTCGAGTTGCTGCTGGTGTACCAGCTGTGGGGCAACCCGCATACGGGCCCGTGGCTGCTGCTGAGCGCGGTGATTCTGGGCTACCTGGCCGCGGACTTCGTCTCGGGCTTCGTGCACTGGATGGGCGACACGTGGGGCTCGCCCACCATGCCCATCCTGGGCAAGGCCTTCGTGCGGCCCTTCCGCGAGCACCACGTGGACGAGAAGGCCATCACCCGCCACGACTTCATCGAGACCAACGGCAACAACTGCGCCATCTCCATCCCCGTGGCCCTGATGTGCGTGCTGATGCCGCACGGCAGCTCCACCTGGGTGTTCCTGGCCGCCAGCCTGGGCTCGATGATCTTCTGGGTGATGGCGACCAACCAGTTCCACAAGTGGTCCCACCTGGACCAGCCGGGCGCGGTGATTGGCTTCATGCAGCGGGTGCACCTGATCCTTCCGCCGGACCACCACCGCATTCACCACACGGCGCCCTTCAACAAGTACTACTGCATCACCGTGGGCTGGCTGAACAAGCCGCTGGCGATGATCGCCTTCTTCCCCACCATGGAGCGGCTGGTGACGTGGGCCACCGGCCTGCTGCCGCGCCAGGACGACATTGGCACCGAGGCCGCCGTCGCGGTGGTGGCCTCCACCTCCGAGGGTGACGCCCCCATGGTGCAGGCCGCCAAGGCCCTGCTCGACGAGCCCGAGGCCGTCTCGTCCGTGCGCAACTCCGCGTAAGGTTAGAAACTCAGGTCCACCTGCTCGGCGGCGGGGATGGGGCGGCCCAGGAAGCGGGCGCCCACCTCCACGAAGCGCTCGGGCACGTCCGTCACGAAGTAGCCGTGCTCGGGCGTGTGCCCGGTGGGCGCCAGCATCCGCTGCTCTTCCAGCAGCACGGCGACGGCCTCGGCCGTGGCCTCCGCCGAGTCCACCAGCGCCACGCCCGGCCCCACCACCTCGGCGATGACGGACTTGAGCAGCGGGTAGTGCGTGCAGCCCAGCACCAGCGTGTCCACGCCCTCGCGGGCGAAGTCCGCCAGGTACTCGCGCGCCACCAGGCGCGGCACCTCGCCTCCCGTCCACCCCTCCTCCGCCAGCGGCACGAAGAGCGGACAGGGCCGCGCCTTCACCCGCACGTCCGGGTCGGCCGCCTGCAACTCGCGCTGGTAGGCCCCCGAGCGGATGGTGCCCGGCGTGCCGATGACGCCCACCCCTCCGCCCTTGGTGCGCCGCAGGGCCGCGCGCGCCCCCGGGGCAATCACCCCCAGCACCGGCACCGGCAGCGTGGCCGACAGCGCCGGCAGCGCCACCGCCGAGGCCGTGTTGCAGGCCACCACCAGCAGCTTGATGCCGCGCTCGAGCAGGAACTGCGCGTTCTTGAGCGAGTAGCGCGTCACCACCTCGCCGGACTTGGTGCCGTAGGGCACCCGCGCCGTGTCACCCAGGTAGAGCGTGCTCTCCTGAGGGAGCCGCTCCATCAGCGCCTTGAGGACGGTGAGCCCTCCAACACCCGAGTCGAACACCCCGATAGGACTGTGGCTGCCTTGCCGCATGCCCTGATTCCCTATCACGTTTGATGCCAACGCCCACGCCCACCCCGCAAAAGCGAAGAGGGCCCGGGGGTATCCCCGAGCCCTCCTGGCTGCTCCCAGGGCCTTACCGGCCCGGGTTACCGCTGGCGGTACAGAATCACTTCCAGCGACTGGTTCGGGCCCGGGTAGACGCCGGGGCGAACCTCGAGCGACGGAATCTGGGGGTTGGAGCGGTACTCCACACCACTGGCCGTCCGCGCATACAGCGACACCTTGTAGAAGCCCGGCCGCAGGAAGCTGTAGACGATGGGCTTGGTGCTGCAGCGGTGGAAGTCACCGTCGTCGCCGTAGACCCACTCACCGGTGTTCACGTTCTGGAAGTTGAGGCCCACCGTCTGGTTGCCCGTGGGGTCCAGCTGCGCGCAGTCGAACGACACCGAGCCATCCGAGAACCGCCAGGAGATGGACGCACCGCCCGAGACCAGGTTGTAGGTGGCGTCCACCGCGGCGTAGGCCCGCGTCACCAGCCCGCCCGAGAAGTAGTACAGGGGGCGGCCCGCCGAGTCGCGCGCCACGAAGTCGATGAAGTGCTCACCCGGGGCCAGGGGGGGCGTCCTCAGGCCCGGCGTCTGCTGCCCATCCGTGCACGGGAAGTTCGCCGGCGCGTTGTTGTCCAGGGTGATGTCCACCGTGGCCACCCCGGCCTGGGCGCACGACTGGTTGCCCGGCAGCGTCCAGTTGAGGAACGCGTACGAGTTGAGCGAGTTGTTGCCCACCGGCGCCAGGTCCACCGTCACCCGCGCATCGCCGTTGATGACGAAGCTGCCCGTGGCCGCGAAGATGACGACGTTGCGGTAGTCCACCGCCTCGAGCCGGTAGTTGTACGTGCCGGGCACGAAGTCGTGCAGGGTGATGCCGTCCACGTTGTTGGTGCTGCAGGCGAAGCGGCCATCGTTGAGCAGCAGCTCGCCGGGGATGGTGATGTTCACCCCGCGGATGTCACGCGCCTCGTCGCAGCGCAGCCCGTTGAACATCCACAGGAAGGTGACGTCGCCCACACGGGCCGGGGGCGGATTGTCATCGTCGACGATGATGCACCCGGTGGAGACCGAGGCAAGGCACAGGAATGCGAGGAGGAGTTTGGAGTTCATGGCAACATCCGCGTGGGGTAGGAGCTAGCGGGCTTTCAACCCGTCATGCCCGTCAGGACGGCGAGCGTTGGGAATTATTCACGCAAACCCCGCAGCAGCCGAGCCCCCCGGCTTTGTTTGACCACCTTGGATCGGAGTGTTACGGCCTGTGTCCATGATGTCCCACCTGCCTGTGGCGCTTGGCGCCATGAACTACCTGGAGATCCTCCGCGGCGCGTCGCTCATCGAGTTGGCCGTGCTCGCCCTGCTCATGGGGGTCTCCGTCGCGTCCTGGGCCCTCATCGTCATGAAGCAGCGCCAATTGTCCCGGGCCCGCGCACAGTCGCTTACATTCCTGGACGCCTTCTGGAAGGGCACCCGGCTGGAGGGCATCTACCAGACGGCCCAGGGCCTGGACGGCTCGCCGCTGTCGAAGGTGTTCTGCGCGGGGTACGAGGAGTTGAGCAAGCTGGCGCAGACGAAGGAGGGCGCGGAAGGGGCGATGAGCGAGAAGCTGGGCGGGATTGAAAACGTGGAGCGGGCGCTCACCCGGGCGGCCACCACGCAGATCACCGATCTGGAGTCTCGGGTGTCCTTCCTGGGCACGGTGGGCGCGGCGGCGCCGTTCGTGGGCCTGTTCGGCACGGTGATTGGCATCCTCAACGCGTTCAACGCCATCGCGGCGCAGGGCAACGCCACGCTGGCCACGGTGGCCGCGCCGGTGGGTAACGCGCTGTTCGCCACCGCCGCGGGCCTGTTCGCCGCCATTCCGGCGGTGGTCGCCTACAACTCGTTCGTCAGCCGCATCAAGGTGTTCGACACGGAGATGTCCAACTTCTCCGCGGACTTCCTGAACATCGTCAAGCGGCACTTCTTCCGGTAGCGAGGGCGCGCGCCATGGGCATGGGCGGAGGCAACAGGGGCCAGGGCCGCGTCACCATGAGCGAGATCAACGTCACGCCCATGGTGGACGTGATGTTGGTGCTGCTCATCATCTTCATGGTCACCGCGCCGCTCATTCAGCAGGGCGTGAAGGTGAACCTGCCCGAGACCAAGGCCGCGCCGGTGGAGGCCTCCGAGAAGAAGGTGGTGCTGTCCATCGACGCGGGGCGCCGGGTGTTCATCGGCGACGCGGAGGTGCCGCTGGAGGAGTTGGAGAAGAAGCTGGCCGCCAACGCCAAGGCCCAGGCCGAGAAAGAGGTGTACCTGCACGCGGACCGTGACGTGCCCTATGGCGTGGTGGTGGAGGTCATGGCCGCCGCGCAGCGCGCGGGCATCACCAACGTGGGGATGATCACGGACCCGGCCGGCACTCCGGCGGCGTCCAAGGGGGGCAAGAAGGAGCCGAAGCGTTGACCCTGCATCCCGCTGTCTCTCAGAGCATGCTCGCCAGCCGGCCCTCTCGGCTGGGGCTCTTCATGGGGGTGTCCATCGCGGGGCACGTCCTGCTGCTGGTGGTGGGGCTGATCTACTCGCATGTGACGTCAGGTCCCCGGGTGGACCCCAACCCGCCCGTCATCAAGGCCACGCTGGTGCGCCAGGGCAAGCCGCGCGACCAGAAGCTCTTGCCGCGCAAGGAAGAGCTGCCGCCTCCGCCCAAGGAGGTGAAGGCTCCGCCCGCCCCGCCCACTGCCGCGCCCCCGCCCGAGAAGGTGGCGGTGCCCGTGCCCGGCGTGAAGCCCGAGCCCAAGCCCGCGCCGCAGAAGGGCGACACCGCCGCCGATCGGCGCAAGCGGCTCTTTGGCGCCTTCGACAAGACGGCCAAGAAGGCCCCGGACGAGGAGCTGGAGGGCGCCGAGGATGGCGACCCCTCCGGAGACTCGGCCACCGCCGAGGGCGAGCGCTACTACGCCCTGCTGACCACCCAGGTGCGCCGCAACTACAACGTCTCGGACACCATCCCCGAGGCCGAGCGCACGTACCTCAAGGCCCAGGTGAAGATGCGCCTGGGCCGCGCGGGCGAAGTGCTCGAGGCCAGCCTGTCCAACCCCAGCGGGAATGATCTCTTCGACGCGGCGGTAGTGGCCGCGGTGAAGAAGGCCTCGCCGTTCTCCCCTCCCCCTGACCACCTACGTGATCCACTCCAGAAGCACGGAGTCGTGTTGGAGTTCCGCCCGTGAAAGCTCTCCTCGCCACACTGCTGTTGCTGCCGCTCGCCGCGCTTGCCCAGGCCCCGGTCCTCGGCATTTCCGGCGGCAATTTCCGTCCGATGCCAGTGGCAGTCACCGTTCCCTTGACCGTGGATGAGGGAGGAAAGAAGGCCAGCGCGGAGTTCGATGCCACGCTGCTGTTCGACCTGCGCGCCTCGGGCCGCTTCCAGGTGCTGGACCGTGCCAGCTTCACCGCGGACCCGAAGGAGGGCGTCACCGCGGGCAGCATCAACTTCTCGCGCTGGGCGGACGTAGGCGCCGAGTCGCTGGTGAAGGTGCAGCTGGGCGCCGAGGGCGGCACGCTGCGCGGCGAGCTGCGCCTGTTCAACGTGAACTCCGGCCGCGAGGACTTCAAGGTGAGCCACGCCACCCCCACCGCCGAGACGCGCCAGCTGGCGCACTTCCTCGCCGACGCGCTCTACCGCCACCTCACCCAGGAGAGCAGCCCGTTCCTCTCGCGCATCGCCTTCGTGCGCAAGTCCGGCCAGAACCGCGACGTGTGGGTGGCCGACTGGGACGGGGCCAACGCCCGCGCCGTCACCAGCGGCGGCATCAACCTGCTGCCCGCCCTGGGCCCCAATGGCGCCGTGGCCTTCACCTCGTACCGCCGCGGCCGGCCGGACCTGTTCATCCAGTCGGCGGCTGGCGACGCCAAGCCGCTGGAGAACAGCGGGCAGATGGCCACCGGCATCGCCTTCTCGCCGGACGGCAAGCGCATTGCCTATGCCCTGGCCGAGGGTGAGAGCACCCAGCTCTACGTGGCCAACGCGGACGGCAGCAGCCCCAAGCGCGTCACCGAGACGCCCTACGGCATCAACTCCAGCCCCTCCTGGTCGCCGGATGGCAAGCGCCTGGCCTTCGTGTCCAACCGGGGCGGCTCACCGCAGATCTACATCATGAACGCGGACGGCTCGAGCGCGCGCCGGCTCACCTTCCAGGGCAACTACAACCAGACGCCGGACTGGTCGCCGCGCGGCGATCTGATCGCCTTCACCGCCCGCGACGAGCGCAACGCGTTCGACTTGTTCACCGTGAACGCGGACACCGGGAAGATCACCCGCCTGACGCAGGACCAGGGCAACAACGAGGAGCCCGTGTTCTCGCCCAATGGCCGGCTCATCCTCTTCACCTCCACGCGGGACGGGGCGCCCCGGCTCTACGTCATGACGGCCGACGGCAACAACCAGCTGCCCCTGCCCATGGAGAAGGTCAGCGGTCTGACTCCCGACTGGGCGCAGTGACATGAGCGGCTCGGCGCTGCGCTCCCGCTGGTCGCTCGATCCGAAGATCATCTTCCTCAACCACGGCTCGTTCGGCGCCTGCCCCACCGAGGTGCTGCAGACGCAGTCCGAGCTGCGCGCGCGCCTGGAGTCCGAGCCCGTGCGCTTCCTGGTGCGCGAGTTCGAGCCGCTGCTGGACGAGGCCCGCGCCGCCCTGGCCACCTTCCTCGACGCGGACCCGGAGGACCTGGCCTTCGTGCCCAACGCCACCACGGGCGTCAACACGGTGCTGCGCGCGCTGCGCTTCGCTCCCGGGGACGAGGTGCTCACCACCAACCACGAGTACAACGCCTCGCGCAACGCGCTCGACTGGGTGACCAGCCGCGGCGGCGCCCGGGTGACGGTGGCGCAGCTGCCCTGGCCCAACCCCACCCCCGCCTCCGTGGTGGAGGCCATGCTGGCCCACGTCACCCCGCGCACCCGGCTGCTGCTCATCGATCACATCTCCAGCCAGACGGCGCTCGTGCTGCCCCTGAAGCAGCTGGTGCACGCGCTGCGCGAGCGCGGCGTGGAGACGCTGGTGGACGGCGCGCATGGCCCGGGCCAGGTGCCCCTGTCCATGCGCGAGCTGGGCGCGGGCTACTACACCGGCAACTGCCACAAGTGGCTGTGCGCTCCCAAGGGCGCCGCCTTCCTCCATGTGCGCAAGGACCTCCAGGTGGGCCTCAAGCCGCTGGTGGTGAGCCATGGCCACAACTCCAAGCGCCAGGACCGCTCCCGCTTCCGGCTGGACTTCGACTGGACGGGCACGAGCGATCCGACGCCCGCGCTGTGTGTGCCCCACGCCCTGCGCTTCATGGGGGGCCTGCTGCCCGGAGGGTGGCCGGCGCTCATGGCCGACAACCGGGCCAAGGCCCTGGCCGCGCGCCACCTGCTCTGCCAGCGCCTGGGCGTTGAGCCCCACTGCCCCGAGGAGATGGTGGGTGCCATGGCCACCGTGGCCCTGCCGGACGGGTTTCCCACCGAGCCCCAGCCGCCGCTCTTCCTGGATCCGCTCCAGGACCGGCTCTTCTACGAGCACCACATCGAGGTGCCCATCGTCGCCTGGCCCCAGGCCCCCAGGCGCCACCTGCGCCTGTCCGCCCAGGTCTACAACACGCACACCGAGTACCAGGCTCTCGCTGAAGCTTTGGAAGCGCTGCTGCGTTGAGTAGGCTGCCGGGCCGATGGCTCGCTTTGCCACTATCGACGTGGGCACCAACTCCGTTCTCCTGCTCGTGGCGGATCGCACCGCCGAGGGCCGCTTCGAGGCCGTGCTCGAGCGCGCGGAAATCACCCGGCTGGGGCGCGGCGTGGATCAGAGCCGCCGCCTGTCCCCCGAGGGCCTGGAGGCCACCCTGTCCGTGCTGACGGACTATGCCCACCAGGCGCGCTCCATGGGCGCCAAGGGCATCGCCGTGACGGCCACCAGCGCGGCGCGCGATGCGCACAATGGCGCCGAGTTCCTGGAGGGCGCCCGGCAGCGAGCGGGCCTCACCGTGGAGATCATCTCCGGTGAGCAGGAGGCGCAGCTGTCCTTTGCCTCGGCCCACATGGACTTCGCCAGCGAGGCGGCCGGCTCGCTGCTCGTCATCGACATTGGCGGCGGCTCCACCGAGTTCATCTACGGCAACCCCGCGGGCCGGGTGGACTTCCGCCACAGCTTCGATGTGGGCTCGGTGCGGCTCACCGAGCGGCTGATTCGCGCCGATCCTCCCACCTCCGAGGAGCGCCAGCGCGTCGAGCAGCTGCTGCGCGAGACGTTCGCCTCGCTGCCGCCGCCGCCGCCGGCCTCGGAGCTGGTGGGTGTGGCGGGCACGGTGACGACGGTGTACGCGCTGCACAACCGCGTCGAGCCCTATGACGCCCAGCGCGTGCATGGCGGCACGCTGACGCTGGCGCAGCTCGAGCACCTGGTGGACCAGCTGTGGAGCCTGCCGCTGGCCCATCGCCGTACCCTTCCTGGCCTGCAGCCCAAGCGCGCGGATGTGATTCCCGCCGGCGCGATGATCCTGCTGCAGGCCCTTCGCGCCCTGGGCCTGGCGCAGTGCCGCGTCAGTGATCGCGGCCTGCGCTGGGGGCTGATGGCGCACCGCTTCGGAGCCTCCCGGACATGAGCGTCAACCCCGCAGTCGCGGCCTCCGAGCCGGCCGCTCCCGCCGTACGCGCGGGCTATGCGCTGTTCATCCTCACCATCATCAACCTGGTCAACTACCTCGACCGGTACATCGTCGCGGCGGCGCTGCCCTCCATTCAGGCGGAGCTGAAGATCAACAACACGGAGGCGGGCCTGCTGGGCACCGTCTTCATCGTGGTCTTCATGCTGGCCTCGCCGCTGGGCGGCTACCTCGGCGACCGGATGCCCCGCAAGTACCTGGTGGCCGGCGGCGTGCTGCTGTGGAGCCTGGCCACGGGCGCCTCGGGCCTGGCGGCCACCTTCACCGCGCTGCTGGTGGCGCGGGCCTTCATCGGCATTGGCGAGGCGGGCTATGGGGCGGTGGCGCCGTCGATCATCTCGGACCTGTACCCGCGCACGCAGCGCACGCGGGTGCTGGCCTTCTTCTACATCGCCATTCCGGTGGGCGCGGCGGCGGGCTACGGGGTGGGCGGGTTTCTGAGCAGCGAGTACTCCTGGCACGTGGCCTTCTTCGCGGGCGGAGTGCCGGGGCTCTTGCTGGCGGTGCTGGCCTTCTTCATGCCCGAGCCCCAGCGCGGCGCGATGGATGGGCCCGACGCGCAGACGAAGATGCCCTTCCTGGTGGGGCTCAAGGGGTTGGCGGGCAACAAGGCCTTCTGGGCCACGACGGCGGGCTACACGCTGATGACGTTCTCGGTGGGCGGGCTGGCGTTCTGGATGCCCTCGTACATGGTGAAGACGCGCGGGATGTCGGAGAGCCAGGCGGGCTTCCTCTTCGGCGCGGTGACGGCGGTGGCGGGCCTGCTGGGCACGCTGGCGGGCGGGTGGCTGGGGGACAAGCTGGACCGCAAGCGCGAGGGCGGAGGCCTGGGCATGTCCGGCATCGGGCTGATGCTGGCGGCGCCGTGCATGTTCGTGGCGGTGAACGTGGAGTCGCAGCTGGCCACCTTCGCGTGGATCGGCGTGGCGCAGTTCCTCATCTTCCTCAACAGCGGCCCCATCAACGCGGCCATCGTCAACTGCGTGCAGCCGGCGTTCCGCGCCTTCGCCATGGGGCTGAACGTGCTGTTCATCCACATGCTGGGGGATGCCATCTCGCCCACGCTCATCGGGAAGATCGCCGACGTGGCGAGCCTCACCACCGCCATCGAGGTGAACGCGGTGCCGGTGCTGCTGGGCGGCGTGGCGCTGATGCTTGGCGCCAAGCTCTTCCGCGAGGCCGTGCCCCAGCAGCGCTGACGGCTACGGGGAGACCTGCTCCACGCGGGGCCGATACTCGCCGGCCAGCTTCTCCACCTCGGCCGACAGCCGCTCGCCGTCCTGAAGCAGCAGCGCCTTGAGCCGCGTGCGGTTGCCCAGCTTGAAGAACACGCTGATGTCCCGCTTCACCACCGCCCAGCGCTCCAGGAAGTAGAGGGTGAAGAGCGCCAGCGGCGGCACGCCCACCAGCGCCACCACGCCCCAGCCCCATCCGCCCAGCACCCAGGCAGCCACCGTGAGGCCCGGCCACCACAGCAGCGCCATGAGCAGCGCGGCGAGGAACTTCACCGTGGCCTGCATGTCCAGCTCGCTGTTGCGCGCCAGCAGCCGGGGCACCTGGTACGGCAGGCAGAAGAGCACCAGCCCCAGGGCGAACAGCGGCAGCCCCAGGCACAGCGAGACGAGGTTCTTCACCACGAAGCTCGTCACCTGTCCGGACTGGTACGCCAGCGTCAAATCCCCCGGGTCCGCGTGGACCAGCTCCAGCCGGCGCTGGAAGGACACCAGGGAGGAGCGCACCTGCGCGAAGCGCTCGGGCTGCTCGGTGCGGAACAGTTGCAGCCCCCGCGCCCAGTGCTTCAGCCGCTCACGGTCCACCTTCTCGCCCTGGCGGAAGGCGTAGAGCTGCTCGGCCATCTGGATGAGCGGCAGGTCCTCCCACTGCTCCATGTTCACCGTGACGGCCTTGAGCCCCGCGGCGATGCGCTCGGTGAGCTGGCGCACCGCTTCCTTCTCCGTCCCAGTCCCCTCGGCCTCGAGCTTGAGGAAGGGCGCCACCTCGATGGCGGGCCCTACCTCGATGAGCACCGCGCTGCGGAAGGCGCTCTTCTCTCCGTAGGTGAAGCCCACCGGGACGATGCGCACCGGAGCGCCCTCTCGCGCCGCGCCCAGGGCGATGCGCGCGGTGCCCGTCTTCAGCTCGGCGAGCATGGGCTCGGAGTGGCTCCTGCCCTCGGGGAAGATGGTGATGGCGCGGCCCTTCACCAGCGCGGTGCGCGCCGCCTCCAGCGTGCCCTCGTTGCCCCGCATCTGCGTGGGATCGTCCTGCTTGCGGTAGACGGGCAGCGCCCCGAGCCCCTTGAGGATCCACCCGATGACGGGCAGCTTGAACAACGGGGCCTTGGCCATGAAGGTGATGCGGCGCCGGGTGACCACGAACACCAGCGCCGGATCAATCAGGGCGTTGGGGTGATTGCACACGAAGATGACGGGGCCCTCGGGCTCCGCGGCCGGGGCATTCACCTTCAGCCGGTAGAAGAGGCTCAGCGCCAGGGACACCAGACCACGGATGAACGCGTAGAACACGGGCGCACTCTACACCGGGCCCTCCTCGTTTACCGTGGCTCCTCGGAAGTGGGCTGGCCCCCCGAGAGCATGATGGGCACGTAGCACCGGCCCTTGTACTCATACTTGTCCTTGTCGCAGGGAGCTGTTTCGGCTCCGACCCAGTTCGCCCAGCACCCTCCGTTGATTTCCTTTGCTCCCCTCTGATTGCAGGGCGAGCGCTTTTGCCCCGGGAGTGGCTCCGTCGGCATCGGGCGGGAGACCCACGGGTCCGAGCTCGGCGGTGCTTCCGCGGGTGTCACCGAAGCCATCGCATCCTCCCCCATTCCCACGGAGCCGGCATCCGGACTCCCCGTACCTTGAGGCGCACTCACGGGCCCCGTTTGCAGATTGCGCGTCAGCAGCGCCCCCAGTGCCCCCAGCACGATGAAGACCGCGGCGAGCGTCGCCCGCCGCGCCAGTGTCCTCAGCACGGACCCGCTCAGCGGAGCCGGGCGCACGGGCTTCTCCAGAGGGTCCGTCGAAACACGCTCCACCCAGATCAAATCCAGCGCCGGGCTGGAGAGCTTGAAGAGCCGCCCCAGCTCCCGGGCCACCTGCTTGGCGCTGCCCCGGGCCTCCGGATCCTCGGCGAGCAGCCGCAGCACCAGCGCCGCCAGCTCCGGGCACCTGCGCTTCAGTCCCCGGGGCGCAACCAACGGAGGCGGATCCGAGTCCTCCTCGGAGTCAGAATCCGGCCCCCGCGGAGGGTACGCGCCCGCCAGCAACCGGTACGCGGTGACGCCCAGGGCGTACACGTCATCGGACGACTCACCCTCGTAATACTTCCCGGCTCCGCGCCTCAGCGCGTACTTGTAGAACAGCAGCTGTGGGCTGCGGTACCGGTCCGTCCCCGGGGGCATGGCCCCCTCGGTCAGCTTCCGGGCCCTCCGGTACCAGCCACTGCCGAAGTCCAGCAGCATCGCGCGGCCCTCGGGAGTCACCCGCACGTTGCCGCCCTTCACATCCCGGTGCACCCCGTGCGGGTGCGTGGCATCCAGCGCGCGTGCCAGCTGCGCCAGCTGCCCAATCGCCTGCCGCAGCGTGAGCCCATACTGCTCCGCCCACTCATACAGCGGCACCCCCTCCACCCACTCCATCACCACATACGGGTAGCGGTAGCCCCCAGGGCTCGTCCACACGCCCTCATCCTCGAAGCGAGGCACCGAGGCGTGGCGAATGTGGGCCAGCAACCAGGCCTCACGCTCGAAGCGTGGATCCGACGGCTCCCGGGCCAGCTTGAGCGCGAAGCTGCCGGCACCGGGCCGCTGCGCCGAAACGACGCGGAACACCACGCCATGGCTTCCGCTGCCCATGCGCGCCTGCACGAGCCACGAGCCAACGAGGGAACCCACTTCAGGAATGGGGGAGTCGGGGGGAAGTTGAGCCGTCATATCTCTCGGGTAGGGTGACCGCCACCCTACCTCATGGGTGGGCCCCGGTACATAGGGCCGCTTCAGCTTGCTTTCTCCCCGGCACAGCGGCATATTTTGGTCATGCAACCAAATATCTCGGGCTCAGCGGCCGTGGTGCGAGAGGAGGCGGGGATCCGTACCTCCCTGCCGTGCTTCCTGCTGCGCGGGGTGTTCTCGCGTGAGGAGTGCGCGGGGATCATCCACGAGGCGGAGGCCTCGGGCTTCCAGGCCACGGGAGGCGACTACCCGCCCTCGTACCGGGACAATGATCGGCAGGTGAGAGATGACGCGGCGCGGGCCGAGGCGGTGTTCGCGCGCATCCGGCCCTTTCTGCCCGAGCACCTGGTGGACGCGGCGGGAGACGCCTGGCGGCTGAAGGGGCTCAACCCGCGCTTCCGCTTCTGCCGCTACCGGGGTGGGCAGCGCTTCTGCATCCACCGGGACGGCGCCCACGCGCCCAGCGCCGAGGAGCGCTCGCACCTCACGTGCATGCTCTACCTCAACGACAGCGCGGAGTTCTCCGGCGGAGCCACCCGCTACTACGCCGAGCGGGCCGAGGGCTCGGAGGTGCTGGGCGTGGTGCGTCCCGAGGCCGGCACGTTGGTCGTCTTCGACCATGGGCTGTGGCACGACGGAGAGGCGGTGTCCTCGGGCACCAAGTACGTGATGCGCACCGACGTGCTCTACACGCGCGAGGCCCCCGCCCAGCAGAGCAGCGACGAGGTGCTCACGGGCCACCAGGGCTACGTCTGGAGCGTGCTGGCGCGCCGGGACGGCAGCCTGGCCACCGCGTCGCGCGATGGCACCGTGCGGCTGTGGCACCCCGAGGCGAACACCTGGCGGCCCGAGGCGGTGCTCCAGGGGCACACCGCCTCCGTGGTGGCCCTGGCGGAGGACTCTCGGGGCCGGCTGTGGAGCGCCTCGCGGGACAGGACGGTGCGCCGCTGGGAGGCCGGTGCCTCGCGCCTCATCGGCCGTCATGAGGGCGCCGTGCTGTGCCTGGCCGCGCTGGCGGACGGGAGCCTGGCCAGCGGCGGCGCCGACGGCGTCATTCACCTGTGGTCCGCGGACGGGGAGCACCGGGGCACGCTGCGCGGGCACACCGGGTGGATCTGGGCGCTCGTGCCGCTGGAGGGGGGCTTGCTCGCCTCGGGCTCCGAGGACGGCACCGTGCGGCTGTGGCGCCTCGCGAGCGCGAGCGAGGCCTGTGCCCCCGCGCGTGCTGGAGCACCGGTGCGTGCCCTGGCCGCGCTGCCCTCCGGGGGCCTCGTCTCCGGCCAGGCCACGGGCGAGCTGACCACGTGGCGGCTCACCCAGGCCCCTGCCCTCCAGGCCCACGGCACTCACCGCGTGCACTCGGGCGCGGTGTGCACCATCGCCCCGCTGAGCGCAGAGCGCATCGCCAGCGGCGGAGAGGATGACGGCATCCACCTCACCCGCCTGCCGGACTTCGCCCCGCTCACCTCCTATAAGCACGCGGGCTTCGTCCGCGGCCTGGCGGCGCTGCCTGGAGGCCAGCTCGCCAGCGCCTCCTACGACACCACCGTGCGCCTGTGGAGCACGGCTGACGCTTGAGGCACCCCGGCCTGAAGGTGCTCGTCCCTTGCGTGGGGGTGGGGCTGGTGCTCGCGTGGGCGACGACGCCCTGGGTGGCGCTCATCGCCTGCGCCTCGGCGGCCGTCATGCTCGCGCACCTGCGGCGCATCGAGGGTGCGAGCCCCGCGCCCGCGCTGCCTACCTTCATAGCGCTGGCGTGCCTGGCGGCCCTCTACGCCTGGATCGTCACCCGGGGCTCGTTCGACTGGGCGGTGCGCGAGGTGCTCGGCAGCGCCTATGACTCGTTGGCGCGCAGCCTGCGCCAGGGCTCGGCGGAGGTGCGCCCTCAGGACATTGGCATCGAGGCCTGGAACGTGGGTGGACGGACCTTCATGTACTTCGGTCCGCTCCCCGCGCTGCTGCGCGCGCTGCCGGATCTCCTCGCGCCCTCGCGCTACGGCCTCTGGTCGAGGCCCTCGGGCTACCTGGCCGTGCTGCTGTGCGTGTGGGCCGTGGCCGCGCTCTGCCGCCGTCAGCTCGCCGCCAACGAGCGGCTCGATGCTTCCGGCCGCGCCCTCCTGTTCTTCTGCGCGCTGGCCGCCGTGGCGCTGGGCTCGCCGCTGGTGCTGCTGGGCTCGCTGGCCAACCTGTACCACGAGGCCATTCTCTGGGGCCTGGGTGGCGCGCTCTGGGGCGTGTACTTCGCGCTCGGCGTGCTGCGCGAGGACGCAAGCGCCTGGAGGAGCCTGCTGCTGCTCTCGGCCGCCGCGGGGCTCGCGTTCCTCTCGCGCCTCACCTTCGGCGTGCCGCTCTACGTGCTGGCCGTGGGCCTGGCGCTGCGGCTCTTCGTGCTCCAGGTGCGCCAGCAGCGGCAGCCTGTGCCCACCGTGGCCGGGCGCGTGGCGTGGGCGCTGCTCCCCGCGCTCGCCGCGGGGCTGTTCCAGCTCTGGTACAACCACGCCCGCTTCGGCTCGCCCCTCGCCTTCGCTCCCTTCGAGGGCTACTCGGGCCCCAGGCCCGCGGGCGTGGACAGCCCCTTCCATTGGAGCCGGATCCCCAGCGGCGCCTGGGCCTACTTCCGCCTCTCCCTGGACTTCCTCAGCGCGCGCGCTCCGTTCATCACGTTCGCTCACCCGAGCGTCCTCCGGCCGGAGCTGTACCGGGACCTGACCACCCTGCTCATCTCTCCGCTGCTCGTCTCACCGTGGCTCGTGTTGGGCCTGGTGGGCGGGTGGGTGCTGCCCGCCGCGCCGGGAGAGCGGCGGCGGCTGGTGCTCTGCGCCCTGCCCTTCGCCGCGCAGGTAGTGCTCATCCTCGCCTACTACTGGCTGGCCTATCGCTTCACCGCCGAGTTCCTCCCGCTGTGCGTCCTGTTCCTGGCGGCGTACCTGCGCCGGGCGGCACCGGGCAGTGGCGCCTCGCGGCTGCTCTCGCCGCGGGCCTTCGCGCTGGCGGTAGGGCTCTCCGTGCTCACCACGGCCGCCTCCACCCTGCACTTCCAGAGTCGGTGGTGGGCCTACCCCGTCGAATACCGTCAGCAGCTCTCCCACCTGTTCGAAGCGCTGAACCGGCTGGTGACAGGGCATTAGGCGCACCTGACGCGGCGCGCCAGATGGGCCTGGCTCCTTGTTACACTGCGGCCCACAGGAGACGGGATGGCTGGGCAATCGTTGGCGACGAAGTTTCTGGAGGGCGCGCGCGACTGGGCGAAGCGGCTGCCCGCGGCGCTCTCGGGGGACGTGGCGGTGGACATGGGGCGCAAGCGGGTGCGCCTGTCCCACGCGCGCGTCGAGGCCCTCACGCGGCAGGTGCTGCGCAACGTCAAGGCGCTGGAGCTGGGCACCTGGCAGTCCGGCCCCTCGGTGTATGACGTGCGCCTCACCGTGAGCGGTTGGAAGCTGCGCGTGGAGGCGACGCTGGAGCGCGTGGAGCTGGCCTCGGGCCGCTACAAGCTGTGGCTGCGCACCCCGGGCAAGGTGGAGCTGGAGCAGTCCGGCACCGCGTCCGCGCTGCTGATGGGCGTGCTGCGCGCCGGAGCGGGCCAGTCCGCGGTGCGCGCCCTGGCCGAGAAGCTGCTGCCCCCGGGCCTGAGCTGGGACGGCCAGGTGCTGCAGGTGGAGGGCAAGCTGCCCCAGGAAGGCGCCATCTCGGCGCGGCTCTTCGAGTCCTCCTCGCTGGAGATGTCGGCCGAGCACTGCGCCGAAGGGCTGTGGCTGTCGGCCGAGGCCTGGCCGGGGCTGGTGGATCTGCTGCAGGCCGTGTTCGGCACGGACCTGCCTCGCAAGGCACCGGGCACCTGACGAGGCGCATCTTTCAGGGAAACTGGTCCACCACCAGGATGACGCCGCGCGAGTCCTGCACCACCGCGGTGTCGGGCTCCGGGCCCAGGTAGGAGATGATGCCCTCTCCGTCCTTGTCCCAGCGGGGATCCAGCAGCACGCCGCAGAAGGGCACCTCGTAGAAGTCGCGCACCTTGCCGCCCTCGGAGTCGCGCACGTAGGCCCGATCATACCGGCCGAACACGCGGTGATTGGCCACGTACAGGTAGCCGGCGATGCTCATGTTCGCCAGCTCGCCCTGCTGGTCCTTGGGCAGCGACATGACGAAGCGGCTCTTGTAGTGCGCCGAGCCCGGGCGGTTCTGCGTCTCGTCCACCACCACGGGGATGCGCTGGCCGACTTTGATCTCCATGCGCGCCATCTGATCCACCGCCTCCGGGGGGCAGACCATGGGCGGCGGCATCCACTTGGGGCGCAGCGACGTCTCCACGGGCGCCTTGGGGCCACTGGCGCACCCGGCCGCCACCAGCCCCAGCGCGGCGCAACACCCCAGCAAGGCTCTGCGAGCGGCCCTCATGCGCTACCTCCTAGAACACGCCGATGCTGAAGTGGAACTGCGAGGACGGCTCGTTGAAGTCCTCGTCGCGGTCCAGGTTGAAGCCCAGATCAAAGGCCAGCGGCCCCACCGGCGTCACGTAGCGCAGCCCCACGCCCGCGGTGGGCCGCAGCGCGCTCACGTCGAACTTCGTCCGGTCCACCCACAGGTTGCCGGCCTCGAAGAAGACGCCCAGGTCCAATGAGGAGAAGACGGGCAGGCGCACCTCCGCCTTGCCCAGGGTGAACACCTCGCCGCCCTGGCTGACGGGGGCCTGGCCACTGAGCACCGCCTCCAGCGCCGCGGGGCAGCTGGACGGATCGATGATGGCGCGGCAGTCCAGCAGCTGCTGGCGCACGTCCCCGCGCAGGTCATCCGGCAGCACGCCGTCCTCGCGGAAGCCGCGCAGGCTGGAGGAGCCTCCCAGGTAGAAGAGCTTCGAGCCGATGGACTGCGCCCCGTCGGACAGCTGCACGATGGTGCCGGCCCGCCCCGAGAAGGCCACGCTGGCCCGCTTGCCCAGGGGCATGTACACGCTCACGCTGCCCGACAGCTTCACCTCGTTGATGGGGAAGTCCGGCGCGGCGTTGCCCAGCGCATCCGCCGGAGCCACGCTCAAGTCGCGGGTGAACTCCGCGCTGGTGGACACCAGCAGGCCCTTGCGCGGGTTGGCCGGGTTGTCACGGAAGTCCAGCGTGGCGGACGGGCGCAGCGAGTGCAGGGTGAACACGCCGTACGGGAAGCGCAGCCGCTCCTCGTCCGCGCGGCTGGGCACTTGCAGCACGCCGTTGCGCGAGCGCAGCCGGTTGTGCTCCAGCTCGTACTGCAGCGACACGCTCAGCCAGCTGGCCGCCGCCCAGTCCATACCCGCCACCACCGCGAACCGCGTGGAGAGGTACGAGGGCCGGTGGTAGCGCTCGCCGATGAAGTCCATGCGCGCGCCGACCTCCAACGGCAGCAGCACATTGAGCCTCGGCTGGGACAGCGACACGCTGCCGCGGCCTCCCAGCCCCTGCCAGCCCTGGAGCGAGGCATCCTGGCCGCTCTCCAGCGAGTACCGGCCGGACAGCGCCTCGGCGCTCCAGCCCACGTAGTTGACCTTCCCACGGGCCAGCAGGTTGAGCCCGCGGCTGTCCACGTTGGGGAACGCCGCGTCCAGGGCGATGCGCGGCCCTTCCACCAGAAAGTACCCGCCGGACACCTCGCCGTCGATGCGCGGCCGCTCCTGCACCGTGACGAGGATGTCCTTCACGTCCTTGGGGCGGTTGGGATCGCGCAGCTGCACCTCCACCTGCCGGAAGATGTTGAGCCGCGCCAGCTGCCGCCGGCCCTCGGCCAGCGCCTCCCGGTCCAGTGTCTTGCCGCTGGCCAGGCCCAGCTGCGCCTTCACCGTGTTCTCATCCGTGCGCGCCAGCCCCTGGACGATGATGGCGCCCACCAGCACCTGGGGCCCGGGATCCACGCGCACGCTCACCTTCATGTCCCACGGATCCTCGCCGCCCGGCTGCGCCTCCACCTCGACACGGGCGTACAGGTAGCCCGCCCGTGACAGCGTGCGCACCAGGTCCTGGCGGGCCTGCGCCACCGCCTCCTCGCTCAGCGACTTGCCCTTGGTCAGCAGGAAGCTGGCCTGCTCCAGCCCCGGCGGCAGCCCGGTGATGTCCACCTGGCCCACGCGCGTCTCCGGCCCCTCCTGCACCTCGAACTCGGCCACCGCCGTGCGCCCCTCCACGTCCAGCTCCAGCTGGCTGAAGCGCACCTGGGCCTCGGGGAAGCCGCGCTCGCGGTACGCATCCGTCAGCACCTCGGCGGCCTCCAGGTAGGCCTCCTCCACGAACACGGTGCGTGCGTCCGGCGCCAGCGGCAGCGACTGAGGCTTTCTGCCACCCCGGCCTTCGATCTCCAGCGGATCATCCCTCAGGGAGAGCTCCAGGTCCGGCTGCGGCTCGCTGGCGCGGATGCGCTCGGCGAGCACCTCTCGCAGCACGCCGCTGGGCAGCGCCCGGTTGCCCTGGAAGCGCACCTGGCGCACGGTGAGCGGGTGGCCCTCTTCGATGTGGAAGGCCAGCACCGCCTCCTGGTGGTCCGGCCTGCGCACCTCGCGCGGGTTGATGCGCACGTCATGGAAGCCGCGGTAGCGGTAGAACGTCGACAGACGCCGCGCCAGCTGCCCCATCAGCACCGGATCCAGCACCTCGGTGCCGTCATAGGCCAGCACCCGGGTGAGGATGGCGGACGGGAAGCGGTGGTTGCCATGGAAGTGGAAGCTGTAGCGAGGGCCCGCCGACACCGGCAGCGCCACCGTGGCGCGGCCCTTCTCCAAGGTGACGATCGGATCGCCCACCCGGGCCCGGTAGTAGCGCTGGGCGCGCAGCTCTGCTCGCAGCCGCTCCAGGCCCACGTCCAGCTGGGCCCGGTCGAACACCGCGCCCACCTCCATGCCCAGCGCCTCCATCAGCTGGCGCACCGGAAGCCCCAGGCTGCCGGTGAGCGTCAGCCGGGCCAGGCGGGTGGGCTGGCCCTCGTCGAGCTCGAGGATCAGCGCCACGCCACCGGGTGACGGCTCCGAGGACACCCTCACCCGGGCCTGCTCGTAGCCCCTGAGCGCATAGGCCGCCTCGATGGCCGCCCGGGCCGAGTCCAGGGTGTCGGGATCCAGCGGCCCATCCTCCTGCAGCCCGCTCACCTCGCGGATCTCCTCGTCGGACAGGATGACGTTGCCCTCGATGACGAGCTGGTCCAGCACCTGCACGGGCGTCAGCTCGAAGATGAGCTGCACGCCGCCAGGCACCTCCACCACCCGCGCCACCACGTCCGAGAAGCGGCCGGTGTGCCACAGCCCCTCGATGCTGCGGCGCACGGCCAGCGGCGAGAGCACCTGCCCCCGGCGCACCATCACCAGCTCGAACAGCTCGGTCAGCCGGCGCGGATCCGAGCCGCCCGGCAGGCTCAGCTCCACCTCCACCACCTCGCGGGCCAACAGCTCCCGGGGCTCCTCGCCCGGGGCGCCCGTGGCTCCGGTGACGGGGTTGGCCGCGGCCAGACTGGCCACCAGCAGACACACCGCGAGCGCTACTCGACCTCCCAGCTCAACTTGAGCTCGAGCCCGAGGTTTCCGAAGGCGGCTTCGCTGTTCTCGTTGTCCCACTGAGCCTGCGCGGAGAGGCGGTTGTCGAAGCGGTACTCGGCACGGGCGCGTGTTCCCCGCCCACTGACTGGCTGAGTCATACCGATCTTAAGCTGGTCGCTGAGGATCTTCGACTCAAGTTGTGCGGTGGGCTCGGCCTGCCGGGTGGCGTCGTTGTAGGTGGTCGAGAACTGGAAGGACAAGTCCTTCAGAATGGCGTTCTTGGGCAGGAAGCGCTTCACCTGCCGGTCCAGGCCGGACACGTTGAACAGGGCCTCGGCGGCCAGGCCCGCGCTGGCCGAGGCGGCGGTCTCCTTGTCCGTGCTCGTCACACCCAGGGTGAGCAGTGAGAGCACATCGGCTTCGACCAGGTCGGGCTCGGCCGACAGCAGCACCTGTGGGTCGTTCGGCGGCCCGAAGGCGTGCAGCTTCACGGTGTACTCGCGCACCTGCGTCTGGGCGCGCACATCGAAGACGAGATCAATGCCGTACCGGTCCCGGAACTCGACCAGGGCCTGGCTGATGGTGAACTGGTTGTTGCGGAAGAAGGCCTGGCTGTCCTCGGCGGCCTCCACGCGGCCCAGCACGCCGGGACGCACGTTGGTGCCGGTCAGCCGCAGGTCTCCCAGCACCTGGCCGCGGGCCAGGTTGTTGTCCACGCGCACGTCCTTGAGGTGCACGCGCACGTCATAGGTGAGGAACTCGCGGGGCTTGTCCGCGCTGGTGGTCAGCGCCGCGCTGCGCCGGCCCAGGTTCTTGAGCATGGTGTCCAGCTCGAGCCCCTTCTGGTAGCGCACCTTGGAGAGTTCAATGTCGCCCGCCAGCAGCATCGCGTCCGGCGTGCCGGTCAGCTGCAGGTCTCCCGAGGTGGTGATGGGCAGGTCATCCGCCACGCGGTACGTCACGTCCTCCAGCTCGGCGACGACCACCAGCTTGTCGGGCCGCAGCTGCTTGAGGGCAATCTCTCCGCTGGCGCGCACGCTGCCCTCGTTGAGCAGGCCGCGGAAGCCCTTGAGCAGCACGCCGTGCTCGGTGAAGGTGGCCTGCCCGGCCAGGTTGCGCAGCGACACGGGCCTGCCACGCAGGGCCATGCGGCCATCGGTGAGCTGGGCATCGCCCGCCAGCGAGGGCTTGTCCATGCTGCCAGAGGCCTGCGCCTGGAACTGCACCCGGCCGCCGGTGCGCTCCAGGTCCGGCACCAGCGCCTCGAGCGCCCGCACGTCCATCCCGCCTCTCACGGTGAGGTCCAGGTGCTTGGGCCCCACCCAGCCGGTGGCCTCCAGGTCCGTGTCCGGCCCGCGGAACACGAGCGACTCCACCCGCAGCTTCCCGTCCGAGTACACCAGGTCGATGTCACCCTCGTTGGCGCCGCGGAAGCCGCCGCGCGCCAGGGCGAGCTTCTCCACCTTGGCGCTCACCTGCACCTTCTCCAGGTTGCGCACGTCGCCCTCGGCGCTGAGGATGCCCGACAGCGAGCCCGTCATGCCCTGCGTCAGCGCGTGGTTGGGCAGCAGCGGGCGGATCTCCGGCAGCGTCAGCCGCAGGTCCGAGGTGAAGTGGTACGGCTCCTTCACCTTCATCTGCACGGACATGCCCGCGTCACGGAACGGGTTGCCGAGGATCGTCAGATCCCGGCCCTCCATGTTGGCCGACAGGTCCATCTCGCCCAGATCCCTCTCGGCGAACGTCACCCGGGGGCTGGTCAGCCGCGCCTTGACGATGGGCAGCGTGGAGTTGCCGCTCACGGTGCCCTTGAGCTGCAGGGTGCCCTGAATGCCCAGGTGCTCGGCGGCCTCGGGCCCCACGGCCTCGGCCAGCGAGAGGCCCTCTCCGCCGAAGGTGTAGTCCAGCCCGCCCGCGAAGGTGAAGGTGCCCTCCACCCAGCTCTTGCCCAGCGGGCCCTCCAGCGTGGTGCGCTCGAGCACCATCGCCTTGCCATCCACGAAGCGCAGCCGCGACGAGCCACTGCCCATGCGCCGCCCGTAGTAGGTGGTGTCCTTGAAGTCGAACGCCGCCAGCCCCTCGAAGCGATCCACCGGGCTGTCGATCTCCACCCGCCCCGAGGCCTGGCCCGCGATGGTGCCCTGCATCACGGCGATGTTCGGGTGCAGCCCGGCGAGGATGTCCACCAGGTCCTCGGTGCGCCCCTGCGGCACGTTCACCTCGCCGCGCGCCAGCAGCGTCGGGCCGAAGGTGAGAGCGCCCTTGCCGAAGTACTGCGTGCGCCCCTTCTGCCCGGACATCGCCGGGAAGGACAGCACCGAGTCCTCGTAGACCGCCTTGCCCTGCACCACGCCCAGCCCGAAGCCCCAGAAGGTGAAGTCGCGCAGGGACATGCTCGAGTCCACCCTCACGTCCGCGTAGGGCCCCACCACGGAGAAGCTCGCGGTGCCCCGGCCCTCCCACGGCAGCTCGGCGATGGCGCCGTAGTCGGCCAGGTCCAGCTCGGCCTGGCCGGTGACTTCCAGCCCGCGCGCCGAGTCATAGAAGAGCGTCACGTCCGCGCTCGCCTTCGAGCCGCCCGACTCCACCTGCGCGTGGGTGAAGCTCACCCGGTCCGGGAGCACCTTCACCTGCGCCTGCGCGCGTCCCTTCTCGAAGGTGAGCAGCGTGACACCCTTCTTCTCGGGCGCATCGAAGGCGCGCGTGGCCAGCACGAAGCGGCCGGTGCGGATGTCCGCCTCGCCCGACAGCTGAGGCCGCGGCAGCAGCGTGCCCGACAGGCTCCCGTGGGTGGTGGCCAGGAAGTCCACCCACGAGCCCTTCAGCCCCGCCTGCGCCAGGATGCGGCCCAGTGATGCCTCCTCCGTCTTGACCTTGAGCTCCACCGGCAGGGTGGGAGTGAGCCGCACCCTGCCGCTCACCTCCGCGTAGCCGTTGCCCACCGGCACGCGAAGCTCCTCCACCTGCACCCGCTCGCCCGAATAGTTCATCCGCGCCGTGAGCGAGGTGGGGCCATACGCGCCATAGGTCAGGTTGCTGCCGGACAGCTGCACCGTGACGCTGGGCGAGGCGGGCCGGCCGTTGACGGTGAGGCGCGACCACAGGTGCCCGGACGCGGGCCGCGGCAGCACCTGCGCCTGTGACAGCGTGCGCAGCGGCAGGAACACCTGCGCGTCCAGCGCGAGCACCGGGTTGCACAGCTGCTCCACCCGCCCGGACAGGCTCACGCTGGTCTCCTCCAGCGTCACCTCCGCGCGGTTGAGCTCCAGCGACTCCGCGTCGGGATCCAGACCACCGCTGAGCACCAGCCGCCCCAGCGCCAGCTCGGCCTTGTTGGGGCCCAGCACCACCACGCCGCGCGGGGCCTCCACGTCGAACTCAGCCACGCCCCAGCGCTCCTTCCACCCCACGTCCAGCTCCGTCAGCTCGACGCGCCGTCCGCCGGGCAGCGCCACCCGCACCTGGGCGCCGGTGAGCGCCAGCCGGGAGATGCGCAGCCGCTCCAGCGGCTCGAGCACGCACGCGGCGGGCTCTGTCCGGGGCGTCGTCGAAGGCCGGGAAAGGTCCACCGTCACCCGGGGCCGCTGCACGCGCACCCAGTCCAGGGCGAGCTTGCCGGACAGCGGGCTGGAGATGCCCAGCTGCACCTCGGCGAGATCCGCGGCGAACACCGGCGTGTCCGTGCCGGGCAGGAACAGCGACAGCCCGCGGACGATCACCTTCTGGCCCAGCGGATCCAGCTCGCACTGGCCAATGCCCACGTCCAGGCCGATGACATCCGGCAGGTGCCGCCGCGCCAGCGTGCAGGCCGTGTCCCAGGCCGTGCGCGTACGCAGGCCGAGGATCGCTCCCACCAATAGGAGAGCAATCACCAGCAGCGCTCTGCGCGCGCTCTGACGGTTCGTCGTGGCCAAGGCCACTACAGCTTACCGAGACCCTCGAGATAGCGGTCGATCTCCGCGAGATCCACCTTCGCGCCGCCTGCCCGGCTGCTGGGCGCGGGAGCGGGCTTGGCCGGGGTGCCCTCGGGCGTCGGCAGCGCCGAGCCCACCAGGCCCAGGTTGTCGGCCACCCGACGGATGAGCCCCTCGTTGATGGACTCCTGGCGCGACAGGAACGCCTCGAAGAGGGCGTTGTCGCACAAGGTGTTGATGACGCGCGGGGTGCCGCCCGAGGCCTGGTGAATGGCCAGCAGGGCCTCGGGGGTAAACGGCATGCGGGGCGAGCCGGCCAGCCGCAGGCGGTGCTTCACGTACGCCTCGGTGGACTCGGCGGTGAAGGGCTCGAGCTTGTAGCGGAAGGCCACCCGCTGGGCGAGCGGCGGATCCAGCTTGAGGTTCTTCTCGATCTCCGGCAGCCCGAAGAACACGAACGAGATGAGCTTGCGCTCGGGAACCTCCAGGTTGAGCAGGCCGCGGAACTCCTCCATCAGCTCGCGCGTCTCCAGCATCTGCGCCTCGTCGATGAGGACGACGGCCTTCTTGCCGGACTCGTAGATCTGCAGCAGCCGCTGGTACAGCTGCGACAGCAGGGCCAGCTTCTCCTGCGCGGGGTTCTCCACGCCCAGCTGCAGGGCGATGCGGCGCAGCAGCCAGTTGGCGGTGATGCCCGAGTGGATGATGACCAGCAGCGCCGCCTCGTACTCGGCCTCGGGCAGCGAGTCGAGCATGCGCCGGGCCAGCGTCGTCTTCCCCGCGCCAATGTCCCCCACCAGGATGGACAGGCCCTTCATGTAGCCCACGGCGTGCATCAGCCGCGTCAGCGCCTGCGAGTGCTGAGTGGAGTTGTAATAGAACCGGCTGACCGGAGCGTTCGAGAAGGGCTCCGCGGTGAGCTCAAAGAAGTCGATGTAGGTCGTCATGGGCTCGCCGGACTGAGACTAAACGTAGCCTACCTTACGCGCTTTCGGTGCGCCCGCCGCAGCCGCGGGAGGGGGAACCGGCGCGGCGCCCGCTGGCGGCAGCGGGTCGTCCTCGGGCGTCGTCGTCGCCGCCAGCCGCGACACCTGGCTGGACACATCCCGGTACTTCGCATCGAGCTTGGCCACGCGCTGGTAGTGGTAGAGCGCCTTGCCGCCCTCCCCCAGCGCCTCATAGGCCAGGGCCAGCTCGAAGCCCAGCGCCTTGGCCACCTCGCCCACGGCGTGCTCGCTGGCCAGGCCCTCCTTGAAGGCCTTGACCGCGTCGGCGTGCTCGCCGCGCATGCCGTGCAGCATGCCAATCATGGTGATGCAGTCCACCTCGCGCGGCTTGCCCAGGCAGCCCTTGCGCGCCACGGCGAACTCGCCCAGCGCGTCGTCGCTCAGGCCCATCTCCTTGTAGGCGATGCCCAGGTCGTAGTGCGTGTCCACGTCCTCGGGCTTGACGACCTTCTCCAGGCCCTTCTTGAACTCGGCGAACACCTCTTCCACCGAGTACTGGAAGTCGTCCTCGGCGGCCGCCGGGGCCGAGGCCTCGTCGCCCAGGTTGTCGACCTCTTCGGCCAGCTCCGCCGCCAGATCGAACGCGTCGCGCTCGCCCTCCTCCACCACCGGCTCCACCGAGGGCACCGCCGCGGCCTCGGCCGTGTCGGTCTCCTCCGTCGTCGGCGCGCCACCTGCCTGCGCCGCCTCCAGCCGCTCCATCATCTCCGTGGCGCGTGGGTGGCCCGGGATGGCGATCAGCACGTTCTCGAGGATCTCCCGCGCCTCGTCGTACAGGCCCTGATCGAGGAAGAAGCCCGCCTCGTCGCACTCCTCGCCCGCGGGGTCCTCTTCACCCGAGGCCTCGGCCGCGGGCTCCTGGTACTCGGAGGCGTACGGCTCCTCGGCCTGCGGCTCCATGGCCGCCATGCCGTTGCCCATGGTGGCGGGCTCTTCGGGCAGCTCCTCGCCCGAGTACGCGGGAATGCTCGTGGAGGTGACCTCCTGCTCGTCCCCGAACGTGTCGGACTGCAGCGCGTTCATGTGAACGCGCGTGGGCATGTCGTCGTCGTCGCCCAGCGCGGCCTCGTGAGCGCCCGTGCTGACGGCATCCTGCAGCAGCTGGGCCGACGGCATCGCCGGCCGCGTGGGCGGCGGATCGTCGTCGTCGCCGAGCGCCATGCCCATCGCCTCGGCCATGGGCTCGTCGCCGCTGTTGCCAAAGCCCTCTTCCGCGCCGCCGACGATGGGCTCGTCCACCACGTACTCGGCGGACGGCGGCTCCTCCACGTCGTCGAACGAGGCCTCGTCCCCTCCGGCGCCCGCCATCAGCGGCTCGTCCAGGATGTGAGTGCCCGTCGGCTCGTCGCCAATCACCAGGCCTTCGTCGGCCAGCGCCTCGTCGGCGGTGACGGACACCGAGGTGGCGTCCTCGGAGTCGTAGTACTCGCTCTCGCTCGAGACGATGGCCTCGCCCACCAGCGCCTCGTCGCTGATGACGGCCTCGCCGGAGCCATCGTCGATGACTTCGTCCTCGTCCCCCGAGGACATGGCGGCCAGCGCCAGCTCGTCTCCGGCCGGCTGCGCCAGCGCGTCCTCCGGCGGCTCGGCGACGACGATCTCCTCGTCATTGGACTCCACCAGGATGGCGTCCTCGCCCAGCGACTCGACGGGCGCGGCCACCTGGGCGCCGGTCTGCTCGGTGCGCAGCACGGCGAGGAACGCGGGCACCTCGGGGTGCGCGGGGTTCTGCTGGAGGATGATGTTCAGGTACGGCTGAGCGCGCTGGGCCTCGGCGCGGCGGGTGCACAGCCGCAGCACGTTGAGCAGCTGCTCGCCGGACTGCGCGGTGTTCCCGGCGGCGACGTAGATGTTGTAGGCCTTCTCGTGCGCATCGAGGTTCTCGGGATCGACCGAGAAGATCTTCCGCAGGTGCTCGAGCGCTTTGTCGTGCAGGCCGTACTTGACGTAGACGTCGGTCTCCGTGAGCAGCTTGGCCAGCTGCTCGCGCGTCATGCCCGGCGGAGGCGCGCCCAGTGAGGCGGGCGCGGGGCGAGGCACCGGCGCGGGAGTGGCCGGGCGAGGCGCCGGACGAGGCTGCGCGGCGGCGGGCGCCGGAGCGGGCGCGGGCGCCGGACGAGGCTGCGCCGCCGGAGCAGGCGCCGGAGCCGGACGAGGCTGCGCGGCGGCGGGCGCGGGCGCCGGAGCAGGCGCGGGCGCCGGACGAGGCTGCGCCGCCGGAGCAGGCGCGGGAGCCGGACGAGGCTGCGCGGCGGCGGGCGCCGGAGCCGGAGCGGGCGCCGGGCGAGGCGGGTTCGGCGCACGAGCCGAGGCGGCCGGGGCGCTGCGAGCCAGCAGGTCGGCATCCTGCGGATCCAGCGCGGCGATCTTGTCCCAGACGCCGTTGGCTTCCGAGCCGCGGCCCGTGTCCTGGTAGACCTTGGCCAGCTCCTTGTAGACGGACACCGTCTTGGAGGTCTGCCCCAGCCCCTGGAACGCCTGGGCCAGCAGGTTCAGCGTCTCCACGTCGCGGCCATCGGCCTTGAAGGCCACCTGGAGCTTGGCCAGGGCGCGCTTCTGATCGCCCTTGTTCAGGTAGTGCCCGGCCACTTCCTTGGCCAGGGCGATGTTGTCCGGCTCCAGCGTGGACAGCCGCTCAATCACGCGCACGTAGTCATCCGTGCGGGCGTTGCGCTTGAGGTACTCGGCGGCGCGCTTGAACTCCTGCACCGCCTCCTTCGTCATGTTCTCGCGGGCGTACAGCTCCGCCAGCTTCATCTTCGACGCCACGTTCTCGGGGTCGAGATCGACCATCCGCTTGAGCGTGTCGAGCGAGGACTTGGTGTCGCCGGACTTGTCGTAGTGGTTGGCGACGATCTGGAAGTACGCCATCGCCTCGGACATCAGTCCGAGCTGCTGGTGCAGCTCCGCCAGCTTCAGGTTCACTTCCAGCAGGTTGGGGTTGAGCTTGAGGACCTGCTTGTAGAGCGCGACGGCCTTCAGGAAGAAGCCATCGGACGAGTAGCTCTCGGCGACCTTGGTGAAGTAGTGGGCCGCCTGATTGTTGTCGTTCTTCTTCTGGTACAGCTCCCCCATCTTCTGGAGGACGCGTACGTCCTTCGGGTCCGCGGCGAGGACCTTCTCGTACTCCTTGATGGCCTTGTCGTAGGAGCCCTTCGCGACGAGCTTCGCGGCGGCTTCGATGATCTTGTTCTTGTCCATCGAGCAGGGCTTCCGACCGGGCTAACCCCTTGAAACTTCGGGGGTTCCTGCGTCTTTCTTAGAGACCGCGAGGGAAACCCGAGGCTATCGGAATCTTCCGACGCGCGTCAATAAATCGCCTGATCCCCCCCAAGGAGGATCAGGGGGTTGCGTGAAGGGCCACCGGGCAGGCGGGCCTACGGTGTCTCTTCGATGGCCTTGCGCAGCCGGTGCGAGCCAGTTTCACTGGCAAGCAGTCTCTCGACGAAGCGGGTGTCGTAGTTGCCTTCCTGGAAGGCCTCGTCCGCCAGCGCCGCCCGGTGGAACGGGATGTTGGTGCGAATCCCCTCCACCACGTACTCCCCCAGCGCCCGCTGCATCCGCCGGATGGCGGTCTCCCGGTCCTCCGCGTGGACGATCAGCTTGGCCAGCAGGCTGTCGTAGTGCGGCAGCACGGTGTAGTTCTCATACGCAGCTGAGTCCACACGCACCCCGTACCCACCCGGCACGCTGTAGCCGGTGATCTTCCCTGGCCAGGGCGCGAAGGTGACGGGATCCTCGGCGTTGACGCGGCACTCGATGGCGGCCCCGCGCATCTTGATGTCCTCCTGCTTGAAGCGCAGGGGGTGGCCGTAGGCCATGCGGATCTGCTCGCGCACCAGATCGATCCCCGTGACGAGCTCCGTCACCGGGTGCTCCACCTGGATGCGGGTGTTCATCTCCATGAAGTAGAACTGCCCGCGGTCATCCAGCAGGTACTCGATGGTGCCCACGTTGTTGTAGCGCAGGTTCTTCATCGCCTCGACGGAGACGCGCCCCATCTTCTCGCGCAGCTCCGGCGTCAGCGCCGGCGAGGGGCTCTCCTCGATGAGCTTCTGGTGCCGGCGCTGCACCGAGCACTCGCGCTCACCCAGGTGGATGATGTTGCCGTGCTCGTCCGCGGCGATCTGAATCTCGATGTGGCGCGGCTTCTCCACGTACCGCTCGATGTAGAGATCGCCGTTGTTGAAGCTGGCCACCGCCTCGGCCGCCGCGGTGGAGAACGCCTGCTGCAGCGCGTTCGGATCGCGGACGATCTTCATGCCCTTGCCGCCACCACCCGCCGCCGCCTTGATGATGACCGGGAAGCCGATCTCCCGGGCGATCGCCTCCGCCTCCTTGGGCTCCTTCACCACGCCGGTGCTGCCCGGCAGCAGCGGCAGGCCCGCCTCGCGCGCCGCCTGCTTGGCCCGCACCTTGTTGCCCATCAGCCGCAGCATCTCCGGCCGCGGGCCAATGAAGCGGATCTTGCAGTTCTCACACACCTCGGCGAACTCGGCGTTCTCGGACAGAAAGCCGTAGCCGGGGTGAATGGCGTCCGCGCGGGTAATCTCCGCGGCCGACAAGAGCTGGGGAATGTTGAGGTAGCTCTCCTTGGACGGCGGCGGGCCAATACACACCGACTCGTCCGCGAAGCGCACGTGCAGCGCGTTGGCGTCCGCCGTGGAGTGCACCGCCACGGTGGCGATGCCCAGCTCCCGGCAGGCACGGATGACACGCAGGGCAATCTCCCCGCGGTTGGCGATCAGCACTTTCTTGAACACGCCCTGGACTCCTCGTGGCCACCGAGGCCGGCCAAGGCCGGCCTTGGGCCTATGCCGGCTCGATGCGGAACAGCGCCTGGCCGAACTCCACCGGCTGCCCGTTCTCCACCAGGATCTCGGCCACCTTGCCTGCCTTCTCGGCCTCGATCTCGTTCATCAGCTTCATCGCCTCGATGATGCAGAGCACCTGGCCCTTCTTCACCGTGGAGCCCACCTCGACGAACGCCGGCTGATCCGGCGCGGGCGTGCGGTAGAAGGTGCCCACGAAGGGGCTGGTAACCAGCACGCCCGGCTTCTCGGCCGCCTTGGCGGGCTCGGCGGCCACGGGGGCCGCGGCATGCGAGGGCGAGTGGGTGGCCGGCCGCTGAGCCGCCGCGTACTCCACCGTCTGCACGGGGCTCACCGAGGGGCTCACCGGCGCCGCGTGGACGATGGTGGGCGCCGGACCATGGCCCCGGCGGATGTACAGCCGCTCATCGCCCTTCTGCCACACCAGCCTCGTCACGTCCGAGGCCTCGAGCATCTCCACGATCTGCCGCAGCGCGTCCACGTCCAGGGAGGTTGCTCCTGGATCGCGGTTGCCGCCGCCAGCCGGCGTGGGCTCGGCTTCGGCCCGGGTTGACTTGCGCTTCGTCGCCATACGTCCCCTCTCCCGCCGGAGCTGAAGGCTCCGGTACTGCGGCTAGCCCGCGGTGGCCACGCGCGTGAGGTACTTGCCGTCGCGCGTGTCGATCTTCAGCACGTCGCCCTCGTTGATGAAGAGCGGCACGTTGACCGTGTAACCCGTCTCCATGGTCGCGGGCTTCAGCGCGCCGGACACCGTGTCGCCACGCACGCCCGGATCGCACTTGGTGACCTTCAGGTCCACCGAGTTGGGCAGCGTCACGCCAATGGCCTTCCCGTTGTAGAAGAGCACCGAAACGTTGATGTTCTCCTTCAGGAAGTTCTTGTTCTCGCCGAGCACCTTCTCGCTGAGGAAGGTCTGCTCGTAGTTGCGGGTGTCCATGAAGTAGAAGTCGTCACCCTGGACATACAGGTACTGCATGTCCTTCTCTTCGATGTCCGGCTTGCCCACCTTCTCGCCCGACTTCAGCGTGGGCTGCAGCACGCGGCCCGACAGCAGGCTGCGGATGGTGGTGCGCACGAAGGCGGAGCCCTTGCCAGGCTTGACGTGCTGGAACTCGACGATCTCGTACGGCTCGCCGTCCATCTCGATCTTGAGCCCCTTGCGGAACTCGGACGTATCAATGACACCGGCCATGGAAACAGCTCCTTCGGACTGCTGAAAAAGTCCGGGGTGTCTAGCCGATGGCCCTGCTCATGGGAAGGGGGAAAGCGGAGGGCGGCCGACCGTCTGGCCGCCTGTCCTACAGTTCGGCGCGGACCTTCGGCGCGGTGACCCGCAGCACGTACCGGCCCTTGCCGTAGTTGCCCTCGGCCTTCAGCGCCAGGACGAGGAAGTACTCCGGAGACACCATGCGGATGATCGTCAGCACCTTGTCGCTGTTGACGCTCAGCTCCGTCACCGCCCCCGTCCTGAGCACGTCGGCGGCGTTCTTCAGCTGGGTGAGCAGGTTGGCGTACTCGACCCAGGCCCCGTTGAGCTCGAGCTCCCCCGCCTCGTCCTTCTGGTACGTCTCCACCGAGATGCCGTCAAAGCCCATCACGCTACAGGCGAGGGCCCCGTCGACCTGATTGACCACCGACTCCAGATGCGTGCGGAAGGACATGGCGCGGAAGGCTCGTAGGCAAAGCCGGCAGGCCCGTCAAGGGGCACAGGTGTAGGACTGCTCCTGCCCATTCTGGCCCGGGTTGGCGCACGCCCCCGCCTCGGTGGGAACCGCCCGCTGGCCCGCCACGC
This sequence comes from Myxococcaceae bacterium, assembly GCA_035296065.1. Lineage (GTDB taxonomy): Bacteria > Myxococcota > Myxococcia > Myxococcales > Myxococcaceae > DATHBR01. The sequence continues at coordinate 73,315 of DATHBR010000063.1, forward strand.
ACGTGCTGCCCGCGCGGGTGATCTGAATGGGGAAGACCGCCTCGTTGGTCTCCACCGCGGCGCCAGAGGACATCTCGCCCCGCAGCCGCACGGACACCAGCAGCGTCATGGAGTCCGGGAACGAGGGCACCAGGCCCTCCAGCTTCGCCCGCGCCTTGTCTCCAATCATCCGCACCGCCACGCTGCCCTCCGTCGTCCCCGCGGCAACCACCATGTAGATGGGGATGATCTCCTCGGTGAACGAGGTGGAGGGGTTACGGGACTCGTAGTTGAGGACGATCTCCTGGCCGTAGAAGTCCAGCCGGTTGGAGCTGTCCTGCTCCGCCACGGGAGAGAACACGGTAAAGCTCCCCACGTAGTTGGTGCTGACGTCGAAGTTCAACGTCCCGTTGAGCACCGGATCTCCAGCCGAGCAATCGACGCCCACCTGATTGGCCTCGAGCAGCTGGACCGCTCTGTTCCCTTCGACGCAAGACACCGCGCTCGCGGCCAGGGCCGCAACAAGCAACAGTCGCTTCATGGTTGGACTCCGTAGGTTGAACACGTCCCGGGTGAGCTACAGGGACTGCGCGATGGTCTGCCGGTTGAGGATTCGCGGCGTGATGAAGATGAGCAGTTCCTGCCGGTCATCGCGCTCCGCCGTCTGGCGGAAGAAGTAGCCCAGCACCGGAATCTTCGACAGGAAGGGGACCGACGCGGTGGCCGTGCTGCCACGGCGCACGTAGATGCCGCCGATGACCGTGGTGTCTCCGTCCTTCACCAGCACCTGGGTGTTGGCCTCCTTGCGCTGGATGGCGGGCTGGCCGTTGGCGCCCGTGTTGGCCGGGTCCGGCTGGTTGTTGGAGGCCACGATGCTCATCAGGATGCTGCCGTCCTGGGTGATGTGCGGCGTCACCTCGAGCGACAGACGCGCCTCGATGAACACGGTGTTGGTGCCCTGCGCCGACGTCTGGCTGAACGGAATGGACACGCCCTGGCTGATGCGAGCGGTGTTGTTGTCCAGCGTGGTGACCTTGGGCGCGGAGATGGTCTTCACATAGCCCTCGTTCTCCGCGGCGGACAGACGCAGGTTCAGTCCCAGCGCGCCGCCGGCCGAGCCGAAGGCGAACGAGAGCGCGCCACCGACGCCCAGGTTGGTGGGCGCGGGCAGGTTGACGGCGAAGTTTGGCGTCTCGAAGCCTCCGCCCTCACCCGGCGCGGAACCGAACACGTTGACCGAGTTGGGGAAGATGATGCCCGTGGCGTTGCCGGTGGCCGGAGACAGCTGGCCCTGACCACCCCACTGCACACCGAGCGTCCGGGTGAAGGACGTGGTGGCCTCCACGATGCGGCTCTCGATGAGCACCTGCGGCGTCTGCGTGTCCAGGTTGCGCACCAGGGCACGCGCCTTCTCGATGTTGGAGCGGATGTCCTTGACGATGAGCACGTTGGTGCGGGCGTCCACCGACACCGAGCCGCGGTCGGACAGCACGTCCTTCACGCGCGCCTGCATGTCGCCCGCCACCGCGTAGTTCACCGGGATGAGGTTGACGAGCAGGTCCTCCTGCTTGCGCAGCGACTCGACGCGCTCGCGGCGCAGCCGGGCCTCCTCCTCCAGCGTCTTGAGCGGCGCGATGCGGATGATGTTGCCCACCTCCTCGCGGCCCAGGCTCTTGGTGCGCAGGATGAGGTCCAGCGCCTGATCCCAGGGCACGTTGCGCAGGCGGATGGTCACCTTGCCGCTCACGTCGTCGGCGACGACGATGTTCTTCTTGGAGATCTCCGCGATGACGCGCAGCAGGTTCTGAATGTCGATGTCCTTGAACTCGAAGGACACGCGCTTGCCGCGGTAGCGGGCCTGGCGCGGCGCGCCCTCGGCGGCGTAGCTGGGCTCCTCGGCGGTGAAGCCGGCGGTGCGCTGGGTGACGGCCACCTGCTCCGTCTTCACCCCCGCCACCGTCAGGTTCCAGCTCATCGCGCCACCCTGCTGCGTGACGGTCTCCTCGATGGCGCCGTCGGCGGCGACCACCAGGCGCACGCGGTGCCCATCACCCGGCACCGAGAAGGCGCTGATCATCTTCACCGGCGTCTCCAGCGCGCTGGTGTCCAGGCTGCGCTCGAGCTTGCGCGGCAGGCGGGCGTTCTCCAGCGTCAGCACGGCGCTGCGCGGATCGGGGCGCTCCACCTTCCAGGTGGCCGGGGCCGACAGCTTGATCTGCACGCGGCCGCCGCCATCGTTCTCGTCGAAGGTCAGGTCCTTCACCTCGGCCACCGCGGCCTGGGCGGCCTGGGCGGGCTCGGGCTGAGCGGGCGCCGGGCGCAGCGGGGCGCTCTCGGCGATCACCGCGCTGGACTCGTCGGCGGCGCGAGCGGGCGCCGGCTTGCGAGCCACCGCGGAGCCCAGCACCACCTCGAGGCCGCGCGCGGCGCGGTCGACGCGGTAGGCGGGCATGCCACCCGGCACATCCAGCACCAGGCGCACCTTGTCGGCGTGCTCACCGGCGCGCAGGCCCTTGAGCGTCTTGCCCTTCACGCGCGGCGTCTTCGCGTCCAGGTCCACGCCGTACACGTCCACCGCCAGGCGCGGCGGGTCGGCCAGCTCCAGCACCTCGTAGCGGGCAATCTCGCCATCGGCGCGGATGGCCAGCGTGTCGCGGGCGAAGGTGATGGCGGTGATGCGGTGGGCGGGGTTGCTCACCTCGCGCTCGTCCGCCTCGGCGGCCACCACGTTCTCGGGCAGCGCGGGCTGCGCGGGAGCCTGCTGCGGCTCACCGGCCTCCACCATGACAGGGGCCACCTGCGGCGCCGCGGATTGGGCCACCACCGGAGCGGGCGGGGCCTTCTCCACGACAGGCGCCGGGGCCGGAGTCGCCTTCGCGACGGCCGGAGCCGGAGCCGGAGCCGCGGGCTTGGCCTCGGGGGCCGGCGCCTGAGCCACGGCCGCGGGGGCCACCGGCTCGGAGCGCGGCTCCACCTTCTGGGGCTCGGCCGGAGCCGGAGCCACCGCGGCGGTCACCGTGCCGGGCGCGCCGTCCACCGCGATGATCACCCGGTTGCCGTCGGCGCGCACATCATACTGTGACGCCTTGTCCAGCGCGACGAGCACGCGGCCTACGCTGGCGCGCTCGTCGGAGAACTGAGACGCCACGATGCCCGTCACCGGCCCGGAGCCCTCGTGGTGGCCCTTGATTCCCGTCGCGTCAGCCGACGAGAGGTCCACCACCAGGCGCTCCGGCCCGCTGAGCCGGAACACGGTGAAGGTGGGCGGGCGCGTGCCAGAGACCACGACCTGGGCTCCGGTGCCCGTCTGGAGCACCTGCACGTCCCGCAGCGTGTTGAGTTCGGCGCCGTCCGCCCTGGCGCCCGCAATCGCGACCACCAGCGCGGCCGCGATCATCCACTTGCCCCTCGTCACATCGCTCTTTCCGAGCATGCTACCCCTCTACAAGTTGGAATCGGGCCCAGGCTTCAGGCCCGATGCGCTACTCCCAGTTCCTGCCCGTGGACAGGTCGTACATCGGGTCCCGCTTGGCATCCGGCTTCAGCTGAATGCTGACCGGATTCGGAATCACTTTTCCCTCGGTCGGGATGAACTCGGTCACCGTCACCGAATCCCGGAGGATCTGCGTCACGCGGCCGCCCTGGCGGCCCATGCGCGCGTTGCGGCGAACGATGTGCCCGCGGCCCATGGGGTCCTCCACCATGGCCACCGGATTGGCGTCACCGGTGACGACCGCCACCAGCTTGAGCTGGTCCAGGTCCCACGCGCACAGCGGCTCGGCGCAGTTGACTTCTCTCTGGTCCTGCTTGCTGCCGACCAGCTCCTCGAGCGGGCTGCGGAACGGGTCCCGCTTGCCGACGAGGTTGTATGAATAAGTCACGGAGGATTCGGCCACCGCTTCCTTCGTCTCGGTGGTCGCAGCGGCAGAGGCCGGCTTGGCGGAGGGCTTGGGCGGCGCAGTCGCCGGCTTCTGCCCACCACAAGCCACGAGCGCGAAGGCCAGAGCAGCCGTGGTCATCTTGAACTTGAGCGTCTTCATCCTCGGAGTCCTCATCTCACCCTATTTCTTGGGCGGCGCAACTTTAGTGGTGCCCTTTTTCTTCGTATCCACCGGAGCCGCCTGCTCGACGAAACGGAACGTCGTGGCGATGAACGAGCTCTGCAGGACGACCTTCTCATTCTTCAGCGACGGCTTATCCAGCGCGATGCCGTTCACGTTCACGATGCGGCGCATGTTCGCCAGCTCCTGCATGAACACGGCGATCTCGTGGTAGTTGCCGCTCACCGTCATCTTGATGGGGATGCGCGCGAAGAACTCTCCGCCACCCACCGACTCCTTGCCCGGCTCCACGCGGGAGATCTCCAGGCCGGACTTACGGCCAATGTCGTTGATCTGCGCCAGCAGCTCGTCGATCTCCTTCTTCTCGGGCAGCTCGGTGAGCGCCTCGGCGAGCTTCTGGTCCAGCACGTCCAGCTCGCGCCGGCGCTCGTTGAGGTTCTGGGCGATCTCGCTCTTCTCGGCCAGATCGATGTCCAGCTTGCGCCGCTGCTCGACCTGCTTCTGAATGGCCTCCTCGGTGGGCTGCACCGCCAGGAGGAAGTTGGCCGCGGTCAGCGCCACGATGATGCCCGCGAGGCCGCCGTACTTGATGCCGGCCGGCGCCTTCGCAATCTTGTCCAGGTACTGTTCCATGATTGGGCGGGCCTCTTAGATGGCGTAGTTCGCCGACAGGGTGATGTTGAAGTCGACCGTGGACAGGGCGTTCGGGTCGGTGCCGCTCGCGGCCTTCTGCACGGCGTCCTTCAGCTCGATGTTGCTGAAGAACGACTTGATGGAGCTGACCGGGAACTCCTCGATCGAGGCGTCGGGGGTAAGCAGTTCCACGCGCGACGTCTTCGCGTCACGGCGCTGCTCGACCAGCCGCCCCATGCCCTTGGGCGTCCACACCATGCTGCTCAGCCCGCGCATGAACTCGGCCACCTCGTCGTGGCTGACGGCGGAGCCGGAGATCTTCACGCCCGCCTTCTCCTCGGTGAACGTCTTGAGCCACAGCTTCTTGGGCATCGACGAGGCCAGCGCGTCCATCATCTTCACCGGGCCAGAGCGGCCCTTGCGCAGGCCATCGAGCACCGCCAGCTTCTTCTCCACCTCGGCCTTGCGGTCGTTGATCTTGCTCACCTCGCCGATGACCTTCTCGAGCTCGGTGATCTTGTTCTTGACCGCGGCGATGCCGGTGGCGTTGGCGTCGTACTCCGCCTTCCGGTCGGCGTACCACATGTAATTACCCACGATAGCGGCGAGGATGAAGGCGGCGAAGAGGACCAGGATCTGCTTCCCCATCTCCTTCTTCTTCGCCGCGCGGACGGGCAGAAGATTGATGCGAATCATCATATGAGTCTGTTCCTTCAGGCAGAGAGAGAGGGGGGCTCAGTTCAGCTTGTCACCGGGACGGCGCAGCGCCAGGCCCACCGCGACAGCCGCCATGGGCGCTACGTCCATGATGAAGTTCGGGTCGAACTTGCGGTTGTCCACTTCGATCTTCTTGAACGGGTTGAGGATCTCCACCGGCACGCCCACCCGGCTCTCGATCGTCTTGAACAGCGCCGGAATCTTCGCGGTTCCACCCGAGATGTAGACCTTGGTGAAGTTGGCGTCCGCGGCGGTGCCCGCGTAGAAGTCCAGCGAGCGCTGGATCTCGCCGGCCACCTGCTCGGCCACGCTGGACAGCACGCGCTCGACTTCCTGGGGCACCACGGCGTCCGCGTCAGCGCGGTTGCCGCCAATCTTCAGCGCCTCGGCCTCCTCGTAGGAGACGTTGAGCTGCTTCTGGATCTCCTCGGTGAACTGGTTGCCACCGATGGTGACGTCACGGGTGAAGACCGTAATGCCGTTGGAGATGATGTTGATGTTCACCACCGAGGCGCCCGCGTTGATGAGCACCACGGTCTCCTTCTCGGGGATGTCGTAGTTGGCCGAGAACATGTTCTGCACGGCGAACGCGTCCACGTCGACGACCACCGGGGCCAGCCCCGCCTCGGACACCACCGTGGTGTAGTCGTTGATCATGTCCTTCTTGGCCGCCACCAGCAGCACGTCCATCTGCCCGGTGGCGTCATTGGCGCCCGAGTCGAGGATCTGCGTGTCGATGTTCACGTCCTTCACATCGAAGGGGATGTACTGCTCGGCCTCCCACTGGATGCTCTCCTCGAGCTCTTCCTGGCTCATGCGAGGCATCTGAATCTTCTTGATGATGACCGAGTGGCCCGAGACGCCGATGGCGACCTCCTTGCCCTTGATCTTCAGCTCGTTCATCAGCTCCTGCACCGCCTGAACGATCGCGGTGGAGTTCATCAGCGCGCCATCGACGATGGCCTCCGGAGGCAGCGGCTTCATGCCGAAGCTCTGCAGCGCGTAGCCCACCTCGCCACGCTTGCGCTGCTCCTTGAGGAGGATCATCTTTACAGAGGTCGATCCGATATCCAGACCGAGTGCCAGTTTGCCCTTCGCCATGCAGTTCTCCCGTGGAGAGGGCGCCAGCGTAGCACCAGCGCGCAACCCCGCCTAAAAGTTGACCGGCGCCCGCTCGCTCCTCGGCCGGTCGGGCTCTACTCTCGCGCCCTCTGACCGCCGCCCCGTACGTAACGCCGCGCGGGCCCGATTTTCCGGCCTGGGGGCACGGTCCGTCAAATACCCCCCAGTGAGCTTGGACGCTTAGCTCTTCTCCGCCTCGGCGTCCGGGTCAATTCCGTACTCCTTGATCTTGTACAGGAGCGCGCGATGGCTGATGTCCAGAACTTCGGCAGCCCGGGTGCGGTTACCCCGGGTCCGGCGCAGGGCTGCGCGGATGTAGGACTCCTCCAGCTCGCGCATGGCGCGCTTGAGGGACAAGTCACTACCGGCCTGTTGCACCGAGGTGGAAGCAGGCGAGCTGGCCGCGGCGGGGGCCTCCCACAGGCGCTCGGGGAGGTTGGTGGGCAGCAGCAGGGGCCCATCGGCCAGGAGCACCGCGCGCTCCATGGCGTTCTCCAGCTCGCGCACGTTGCCGGGCCAGGCGTAGGCGGCCATGAGCGCCTCGGCCTCGGGGCTCAGGCCCTGCACGGGCGGCTCGCGGTTGAGCTGCCGGTTGAAGCGCGAGATGAAGGAGCGGGCCAGCAGCGGAATGTCCTCGCGGCGCTCGCGCAGGGGCGGCATGCGCAGGTTCACCACGTTGAGCCGGTAGTAGAGGTCCTCGCGGAACTCGCCCTTCTCCACCAGCTTGCCCAAGTCGCGCAGCGTGGCGGCGATGACGCGCACGTCCACCTTCTCGGCGCGGCTCTCTCCCACGGGGCGCACCTCGCCCTCCTGCAGCACGCGCAAGAGCTTCACCTGCGCGGGCAGGGGCAGCTCGCCCACCTCGTCGAGGAAGAGCGTGCCGCCGTCGGCCTCGCTGAACAGGCCGCGCTTGGCGGTGCGCGCGTCGGTGAAGGCGCCCTTGGCGTGGCCGAACAGCTCGCTCTCGATGAGGCCGGCGGGAATGGCGCCGCAGTTGACGGCGACGAAGGGCAGCGCGGCCCGCGGCGAGCGCTCGTGCAGCGCCCGGGCGATGAGCTCCTTGCCGGTGCCGCTCTCGCCGGTGATCAAAACCGTGGTGTGCACGGGGGCGAGCCTGTCCACCTGGCGCAGCACGGCGCGCAGCCCCTCGCTCTCCCCCAGAATGCGCTCCAGCGGCGCGGTGCCGGCCGTCTTCAGGCGCTTGTTCTCGCGCAGCAGCCGCTCGCGCTCCTCGGCCTTGCGCAGGACGAAGACGATCTCCTCGGGCTTGAAGGGCTTCTGGACGTAGTCGTACGCGCCCGCGCCCACCGCCTCGAGCGCCTGCTCCTGAGAGCCGTAGGCGCTCATCACCAGCACCGTCAGCTCGGGGTGGCTGGCGATGGCCTGGCGCAGCAGCGACAGCCCGTCGCGCTTGGGCATGCGCACGTCGGTCAGCAGCACGTCGTAGCTGCGCGCGGCCAGCTCGCGCAGGGCCTCGTCACCGTCGGCCACGGCGCGCACCTCGTACCCGTGCTCGGTGAGCACCAGCGTGAGGACATGGCGGATGGACGGCTCGTCATCGGCGACGAGGATGGAGCGGAAGGTTGGCATGGGTGCTCAGGGACTCATCATCTCGCAGCGCCCTGACTCAGGGTAGTTCCCGGCTCACGCGGCCGGCAGATGAACGGTGAAGCGGGCGCCGGCGCTGGGGACATTCTCCGCCGTGAGCCGCCCGCCCATGCTCTGCGTCAGGTGCAGGGACACCGCGAGCCCCAGCCCCGTTCCCTTTCCCTCCTTAGTAGTGAAGAAGGGCTCGAACAGGCGAGGCATCACCTCGGGAGGGATGCCCGGGCCGGTGTCCTCCACCGCCAGCTTCACCTCGGTGCCCTCGCGCCGGGTGGAGATGCGCACCCTGCCCTGCCCTCCCATGGCCTGGGCGGCGTTGAGCATCAGGTTGATGACGATCTGCGAGAGCGGACCGGCGTCCGTGCGAGCCAGCACTCCGGGCTCCAGCGCGAAGTCCACCTCTACCCGGGAGAGCTCGGGCCCCGCGCGCACCAGCTTCACGCACGTCTCCACCACCTGGCTGAGGTCCACCGGCGCGAGCGTGGCGGGCCGCGGGCGTCCAAGATCCAACAGTCCCCGGACGATGCCGTCGATGCGGTGCACCTCATGATCGATGCGCTCCACGTACTCCTTGAGCTCCGGCGTGGTGGCGCGCATGCGGGCCAAAGATAGATAGCCGAGGATGCCCGCCAGCGGGTTGCCCACCTCGTGCGCGACGCCGGCGGCCAGCTTGCCCACGGTGGCCAGGCGCTCGGCGGACACCAGCTCCGTGTGAGCGCGCGCCAGCCGCGCGTTGGCCCGCTGCAGCTCCTCGAGCTGAGAGCGCGTGAGGGCCTGCTCCCGGCGCAGCGCCTCGGCCATGCGGTTGAGCGCGCTCTGGATGCGCGAGAGCAGCGGCCCGCCCTGGGACACCGGCGCCATGTCCAGCTCGAGTCGGCCCAGCTGCTCCACCGCCAGCTCCGTGGCCCGCAGCGGGCGGCCCACGGTCAGGTCCAACACGAAGTAGACCAGCACCGTGAGCACCACCAGATCCAACGCCAGCGCCAGCGGCAGGAAGCCGCGCACCCGCGCGAGCATCTCCGCCTCGGCACTGCCCAGCGGAGCCAGCCGCCGCGTTGCCTCCAACAGACGGATGAGCGCCGGCTGGAGCGTGAGCCACGACAGGCCGGTGGCGAACGAACCCAGCAGGAAGGCCACGCTGGCAATGCGCCACTTCATCGCGCCTCGCGCCCGCTCACCGCGGCAGGCCTCCCACCAGCAGCGCCAGCTGCGGCGGCAGCACCTGCGAGAGCCACGGCCCCAGCAGCAGCAGCTCCAACCCCGCCAGCGCCAGCCAGGGCCCGAAGGGAATGTTCGTCTTGCCCGGCACCCAGTCGATCTCCTCGCCCTCCTCGTCCTTGGGCTCGTCCGGAATGGGCTGGAAGAGCAGGCACCAGGGGATCAGCACCAGCCGCCGCCCGAAGGACAGCCCGGGCCGGGTGAACTCCCACGTCATCGTCAGCTCGGGCTCGGCCGCCTCCTCTTCTTGCTTGCCCTCTTGCTTACCCTCCGGAAGCGCGCTCTCCGTCCGGGGCCCCGCGCGGCCGGTGAGAATGATCAGCAGCACGCCAATCACCGCGCCCTGCAGCGAGGACAGGAAGAGGATCCCCAGCAGCGCCTTCCATGAGAGGAACGCTCCCAGCAGCGCCACGAGGAACTTGTCGCCTCCTCCCAGCGCCTCTTTGCGGAACAGCTTCCAGCCCAGGTACTCCATCAGCCGGAACGTCAGAAAGCCCGCCGCGGCGCCAATGGCCGCGTCCCTCAGCGCCTCCGTGCCCCGGGGCACCGCCAGCGCCACGCCCGCGATGATCCCCGGCACCGTCAGCTGGAACGGGAGGATCCAATGCTCCAGATCAATAAAGGTGAGCGGCACCAACAGCGTGACGAGCACCAGCGCGGACACCAGCTCCCAGGTGAAGTCGAAGCGCCGCACGCACGCCAGGAACAGTAAACCAGTGAGCAGTTCCACCAGCGGGTAGCGGATGGAGATGGGCGTCTTGCACCCGCGGCACCGGCCCCTCAGCGCCAGCCACGAGAGCAGAGGAATGTTCTCGTACCAGGACAGCGTGTGCCCACACTTCGGGCAGCGCGAGCCAGGACGAATGACGCTCTGCTCGTACGGCACCCGAGCAATTACGACATTCAGGAAACTGCCGATGCACAGGCCCAAAATGAAAAGCCAGACAGTCAGCAGCGGGATAAGAAAGGGCGGTAACTCCGGGCTCATAGAAGGCTCCACACCCTAGCCGCTCTGCCTCGGGTGCCCAAATTCGTCGCTGACTGCCAAATTTTGTCGGTCTCTGCTGCCCTGATCCGGCACCCGCGGTGAGCGACCGACCAGGATCAGCGTACTTAGCGGATCTGGCTTTTGTGGCGCGACCCTTGCTATGACTGCCCTCGTCGTTCAGACCCCCAGTCCTCGCCGACTGTAAGGAGCAGCAGACCATGACCCAGATTCGTCGCAATCGCGGTTTCACCCTCATCGAGCTGATGATCGTCGTCGCCATCATCGGCATCCTGGCGGCCATCGCCATCCCGAACTTCATCCGGTTCCAGGCGCGTGCGCGTCAGTCCGAGGTGAACACCAACCTCAAGAGCCTCTTCACGGGTCTCCGCACCCAGCAGCGCAAGCCGCCGAACCGCATCCGCGCCACCAGCTTCGCCCCCGAGCGCGGCAACCGCTACAGCTACCACCTGGAGAACGGCTGCGGCGTGTTCGAGAACCGCAACGACATCGACGCGGTGCAGAACGACGACGACACGTGCATCGGCGTCGACACCTTCAAGTACGCGGGCTTCCCCCCGTTCTTCGAGGTTGTTGCCCTGCCCGGCCCGACGTGGAACGGCAAGGGTACGACCAACGGCCTGGCCTCTGACGCCGGCATCCGCGGCGAGAATGACTCGTGGGACTTCCTGGCCTACGGCGCTGGCGACGTGGACAACAAGCCGATCGATGACGCGGCCGACACCTGGTCCATCTCCTCGGCCGACGGCACGCTGACCGCCGAGTGCCCGGGTGGCGACCCGCAGAACGTCGCCGCTGGCGAGCCGTTCAACATCAGCAACGACGTGAACTGCGACTGATTCACGTTACATCTTCATACGTGCTAGACAGGTCGGGATGCTCGTTCATCCCGGCCTGTTTTGTTATTGGAGGCCCCCCTCATGTTCCGGCGCAAGTCACCTGGGTTCACGCTCATCGAGCTGATGATTGTCGTGGCCATCATTGGCATTCTGGCGGCTATCGCCATTCCGAACTTCCTGCGCTTCCAGGCCCGTGCCCGACAGTCGGAGGCGAACTCCAACCTGAAGACGCTGTTCACCGGGTTGAGGACCTTCTCGAGGAAGCCGCAGGGCGAGATTCGCGTGCCGGGCTTCGCTCCGGAACGAGGCAACCGCTACAGCTACCTGCTCAATGATCCGTGCACCACCGCGGAGGATCGCTCGGGCATTGACCCGGTGCAGAACCCCACGGATGACTGCATCGAGACGGATCGCTTCAAGTTTCCCACGATGCCCGCGCTCTTCGAGCCAGTGGCGCCCCTGACCTTCACCTGGAACTCCAAGGCCACCGCCAACACCATGGCGATAACCCCTGGGTACTTTGGCTCGGGCGAGGACTGGGACTTCCTTGGCATGGCCGCGGGAGATGTGGACAACGACACGGCGGACTCGGCGGATACCTGGCTCGTCTCCTCCTCGGATGGCAATCTGACGCCCGCCTGCCCGACGACGGGTGGCGTGGCGCTGCCGGTGTCCGCGGGCGAGCCGTTCAACGTCAGCAACGACGTGTCGTGCCAGTAGTCGGGCCAGCCAGCCCCCTCTTCCAGCAGCCCGCGTCATCCTCCCTCGCGGACTTGCCAACCCCGTCCCCCCGGTTAGTGTAGCCTCATCGCCATGAGGTCCCTCCTCACACTGGGGCTGTTGCTCCTGGGCATTGGCACTGTCGCCGCGCTGGCCGAGCCGCCGCGCGAGCGGCCCCGGGGCCCCTACCGGGCTCCGCTGCTGCCTCGCATCGAGATGCTGCGCGTGCTTGGCGCGGGCCAGCGCTCGCTCGTCACCGACTACTACTGGCTGCAGGCCATTCAGGCCGCGGGGCGCGGGGGTGAGAACCTCACGGAAGCCACCCGCTACCTGGACCTCTTCTACTACTCGGACCTCGTCACGGACCTGGATCCGAAGTTCGAGAAGGTCTACCTGTACGCGGGCAACACCATCCCCACCAACCTGGGCCGCGAGACGTGGGTGAACACCACCGAGGCGCGGAAGATCCTCGAGAAGGGCGTCAAGAACTTCCCGAACAACTCCTCGCTGCGGCTGTTCCTGGCGTACAACCTGAGCTACTTCCACAACGAGCACGCGCTGGCCGCCGAGCACCTGCAGGTGGCCGCGCAGCTGCCCAACACGAACAAGTACGTTCCGGAGATCGCCTCGCGCCTGCTGGCCTACAACCGGCGCTTCGACGCGGCGCTCGCGCTGGTGGAGTCCTTCCGGGACAACGAGACGGATCCCGAGATGCGCCAGATGTTCGAGGAGCGCGTGCTGGAGATCCACCGCGAGCGGGTGCTCATCAAGGTGGATGACGCCATCGCCTCCTTCAAGAAGCGCGAGGGCCGGCTGCCCACCCGTATCTTCGAGTTGGTGGAGAAGGGCGATCTGCCCGAGCTGCCCGCCGACCCGATGGGCGACGTCATCATCATCACCCCCGAGGGCCGCAGCGCGACCAACACCTCCCAGGTGCGGCTCGAGCCGGTGGACTTCCGCAAGAAGCTGCTCGAGAAGGAGCAGCGAGAGCAGCGGGAGCGGGAGCAGCAGGAGCAGCAGGAGCAGCCACCCAAGGACTCTCAGACACCCCCATGAGCGCCACTGACACGCTGGCCATCGAGACCCGGGACCTGTCCAAGACATACCGGCTGGGTTTCTGGATGAACAAGCGGGTGCTGGCCCTCCAGGGCCTGAACCTCGCCATCCAGCCGGGACAGGTCTACGGACTGCTGGGCCCCAACGGGGCAGGCAAGTCCACCACCATCAAGATCCTGATGAACCTGGTGCAGGCCAGCAGCGGCATGGCCCGCATCTTCGGCCACGCGCCCGACGCGAAGGAGGCCCGGCGCAACGTGGGCTTCCTGCCAGAGAACCCCGCCCCGTACGAGTACCTCACGGGCGAGGAGTTCGTGCGGCTGGCGGGGCAGCTGGTGGGCCTGAGCGGGCAGGAGCTGGACACGCGCGTCAAGGAGGTGCTGGGCGCGGTGGGCATGGCTCGCACGGCGGGGCTGCAGATTCGCCGCTACTCCAAGGGCATGGTGCAGCGCATTGGCCTGGCGCAGGCCATCGTGGGCCGGCCCAAGCTGCTGGTGCTGGACGAGCCGACGAGCGGCCTGGATCCGGTGGGCCGGCGCGAGATTCGCGACCTCATCCTCCAGGAGCGTGAGCGGGGCACCACGGTGCTGTTCTGCACGCACATCATCCCGGACGTCGAGGCGCTGTGCACGCGGGTGGCGGTGCTCGTCAACGGCAAGCTGGCGCGCGAGGGCAGCGTGCAGGAGCTGCTCACCACGCAGGTGCCGGTGGTGGAGCTGACCATCGAGGGCCTGGGCGCCGAGGCGGTGCAGGGGCTGGGGCACCCGCTGGAGCAGGTGCAGGATCTCTCCAACCGCTTGCTGGTGCGCGCCGGCGATGCCCATGTGCAGCCGCTGCTCAAGAGCGTGCTGAGCGCGGGCGGCCGGGTGACGAAGGTACAGCCGGCCCGCTTCTCGCTGGAGGACCTGTTCCTCCAGGCGATGAGCGAAGCCAAGCACGGAACCGTTGGTGGAGAGATCACGTCATGATGCGGCCGTTCCTCGCGCTTACGCTCAATGGCTTCCGGGAGGCGCGGCGCAACCGCGTCACGGTGGTGGTCGGCGCGTTCGCGTTCGGGCTCCTGGTGGCCTCCACGCTGCTCACCAACCTGAGTGTGTCCACCTTCGACCGGGTGCTCACGGACGTGGGGCTCGGCGTCATGAGCATCGTGCTGGTGCTGCTGGCAGTGTTCCTGTCCAGCGGCATGCTCAGCCGGGAGATCGAGCGCAAGACGCTCTTTCTCATCGTCTCCAAGCCCATCTCCCGGGCCCTGTTCCTCACCGCGCGCTTCGCCGGCAACATGCTCACGCTGGCGGTGCTGCTGGTGGCCATGGGGATACTCTTCTTCGGGCAGATCGCCCTGTACGGCACGCTCATCACCCAGGCGCAGTTCGTCGCCATCGGCATGCTCTTCTTCGAGCTGCTGGTGCTCAGCAGCATCGGCTTCGTGATGTCGAGCTTCTCCAGCCAGATGGTGTCGGCCACGGTGACGATTGGCGCGTACTTCGCCGGGCACCTGGGCGGTGACATCTACGAGATGTCCAGCAGGGCGGAGGACCCGCTGCTGCAGTGGGTGGGCAAGGCGGTGTACTACGCGCTGCCCAACCTCTCGCGGCTCAACTACCGCGTGCAGGCCACCTACGAGATCGCCACGCCGATGGGAGAGCTGGTGCCCTCCATGCTCTACGCGATGGCGTACGCGGCGGTGATGATCATCCTGGCCGTCATTCTCTTCTCGCGCCGCGACTTCAAGTAGCAGGCCCCGGCTCTCCATCCTCGCGGTCGCCCAGGCCATGCTTGGCCGAGCGGTAGCGGAACGAGCGGAAGCTCAGCCCGAGCAGCTCCGCCGCGCGCGTCTTCACCCCGCCCGCCCGCTGCAGCGCGGCCAGCAGGTAGCGCCGCTCCGCGTCGTCCAGGTAGCGCTCCAGCGAGAAGCCCGCGGGCAGCTCCACCGCGCCCGCCGCCTGCGGCTCCGGCTCGAGCTCGCCGCGCAGCGCCAACGGCAGCGTCTCGGGGCCCAGCACGTCTCCGTCCGACAGCGTGGCCGCGCGCTCGACGATGTTCTGCAGCTGCCGCACGTTGCCGGGGAACGGGTAGCGCTCCAGCACGTCGAGCGCCGAGTCGGAGAAGTCCAGGTTGGGCCGCCCCAGCTCCTCGCGCATCTGCGCCAGGAAGTGCCGCGCCAGCAGCTGAATGTCGCCCACCCTCTCCCTGAGCGGCGGCAGGTCCACGGTGATGACATTGAGGCGGTAGAGCAGATCCTCACGGAACCGGCCCGCCTTCACCTCGGCCTCCAGGCGCTTGTTGGTGGCGGCCACCACGCGCGCGTGAAAGGGCACCTCGGAGGAGCTGCCCACCGGCTTCACCCGCCGCTCCTGCAGCACGCGCAGCATCTTCACCTGCGTGGACAGCGGCACCTCGCCAATCTCGTCCAGGAAGACGGTGCCCTCGCCCGCGGACACGAGGATGCCCGCCCGGTCCGCCTGCGCGCCGGTGAAAGCGCCCTTCACGTGGCCGAACAGCTCGCTCTCCAGCACGCCCTCGTTCAGCGCCGCGCAGTTGACGGGCATGAAGGGCGCTCCCGCGCGCGTGCTGCGCAGGTGCAGCGCCCGGGCGACGAGCTCCTTGCCCGTGCCGCTCTCGCCGGTGATCAGCACCGTGGTGCGGCTGGGAGCCACCTTCTCCACCAGGGACCACACCTGCTGCATCGCCGGGCTCTCGCCCACCCACAGCCCGCCGCGGCCTCCGCTGAGCGAGCGGCGCAGCTGCCGGTTCTCCTCGCGCAGCCCCCGCTTCTCCATCGCCTTCTGCACCAGGAGCTTCAGCTCCTCGTTGTCGAAGGGCTTGCAGATGTAGTCGTACGCCCCGGCCCGCATCGCCTCGACGGCGGCCGCCGGCGTCCCAAACGCGGTGATGAGAATCACCTCGGGAGGCGCTGACAGGGCCCGCGCCGCCTTCAGCACGTTGAGCCCGCTGCCCGCGCCCAGCTTCATGTCCGAGATGATTACGTCCACGCTGCCCGAGCCCAGCACCTCGGCGGCTGCCTTCTCGCTGCCCGCGAGGCTGACGCGGTAGCCCCCACGCGTCAGCAGCACCTCGAGGTACTCGCGCATCGACAGCTCATCATCCACTACCAGCACGTGCACCCTGAACCTCCTCGGCTGCCAGCGGCAGCTCCACCGTGAACTCCGTCCCCGCCTCGGGAGACGAAGTCACCATCATCCGGCCCTCGTGCGCCCGCACAATGGAGTATGCCGTGGCCAATCCCAAGCCTGTCCCACCACTGCGTGTGGTGAAGAAGGGCTCGAAGATACGTCCCAGGTGTGACTCGGGAATGGCGCCCGCCGAGTCCCACACCTTGAGCTGCACCACCCCGCCCTCCCCCGCGAACAGCGACACCTTCACCCTGCCCCCACCTCCCACCACCTCGAAGGCGTTGCGCAGCAGGTTGATGAGCACCTGGCGAATCTGATCCGGGTCCATCGCCGCCGTCACGGGCGACAGGTCCAACTGCACGTCTACGCCGCGGCTGAGCGGGTCGGTCTGCAGCATCTCCACCGTCTCGCGCACCAGCGCCTCGAGTGAGACGCTGCGGCGCTGCGGAGGCGGCGGGCGGGCAAAGCGCAGGAACTCCTCCACCAGCCGCGACAGCCGGTCCGACTCGCGCAGCAGGATGTTGGTGAGCCGCCCCACGCCTGGCTCGCTGCCCACGTCCTGCGCCAGCATCTGCGCCGAGCCGCGCATGGCCGCCAGCGGGTTGCGAATCTCGTGGGCCAGCTGCGCCGCCAGCGTGCCCAGCGCCGCCAGCCGGTCCGCCCGCCGCAGCTCATCCTCCGCGCGCCGCAGCGCCGTCAGGTCCTGGAACACGATGAGGCGCGTGGCCCGCCCGGTGCCCTCCAGCGGCGCCAGCGTGAGCCCCAGGATGCGAGGCCCCCTGGGGGTCTCCACCTTCAGCTCGTAGCGCGGCACCCGCTCCAGGCCCGGCAGGCCCGGCAGCAGCTCGTGCACGCCCATGCTCCGGGCGACGGCGTCCTCCAGGCCGAGGATGGTTACCGCCGCGCGGTTGATGAAGGTGATGCGCCCATCCCCCTCGCAGGTGAGCAGCCCCGAGGGCGTGCTGTCGAGGATCTGCTCGTGCAGCGTGGCCAGCCGCCGCAGGTCCGCCTGGCTCGCCGACAGCCGCCCGCCCGCCGCCAGCAGCTGCCGGCTGAGAAAGCCCGCCAGCGCGGCGATGAGGAAGTGCGCCAGCACGTTGCTGGCGAAGTGGAAGCCCGTGCGCACCACCATGGCCGCCGGAGGCGAGCCGTCCATGCGCAGCAGGTGCGTCACCACCAGCGCCCCATACACGCCAGAGCACGCCGCCGCGGTGACGAACGCTCCGCGCTGCGACAGCAGGATGGAGGCGGCGATGACCGCCAGCGAGTACGTGAAGGAGAAGGGAGAGTCCGCCCCGCCCGTCACCGAGACGAGGCCCGAGGCGATGAGCACATCGCCCGCCACCTGCACCACCGCGGCCGAGCGGCCCACGCGCCCGCGCCGCAGCCACAGCCCGTAGATGAGCGTGAGGACGTAGACGAGCCCGATGACGGTGAAGGCCAGCGAGTCGTTGAGCTCCAGCTCGCGAGGCGGAGCCGCCAGGAGCCTCAGCGCGAAGACTCCCAGCAGCAGGCTGGTGGCTACCGTCCGGAAGACGGACAGCCACGTCAGCCGTACTCTCAGCTCTGGCTCGCCCGGAAGCGGGACGAGCCCGGTGGCTGCACTACTTGATGGCACCGGCGATCGAGAAGATGGGCAGGTACATCGCGATGAGGAAGCCACCGACCACGCCGCCCAGGAACACCATCAGCAGCGGCTCGATCATGGCGGTCAGGCCGGCGACGGCGGTGTCCACCTCGTCGTCGTAGAAGTCGGCGATCTTGTTGAGCATCGCGTCCATGGCGCCCGTGGCCTCACCCACGCCGATCATCTGCACCACCATGGAGGGGAACACGTTGGTCTCGAGCAGCGGACCGGCGATGTTCTTACCTTCGGCGATCTTGCCGCGCACATAGTAGATGGCGTCTTCCACCGAGCGGTTACCGGCCGTCTTCGCCGTCACGTCCAGCGCGTCCAGGATGGGCACGCCCGAGGCGATCATCGTGCCCAGCGTGCGGGTGAAGCGCGCCACGGCCACCTTGCGGATAACGGGCCCGAACAGCGGCGCCCGGAGGATGATCTTGTCCCAGACCTTGCGGCCCTTCGGGTTCTTGTACGTGTAGACCACGAAGAAGATGACCGAGGCGATGCTGATCACCAGGTGCAGGATGTAGTTCTGCAGCCACTCGGACAGGTCCACCACGAACTGGGTGGGCGCCGGCAGCGCCGAGCCGAAGTCACCGAACATCTTGGCGAACACCGGCGTCACCTTGAGCAGCAGCAGCGCCACCACGCCGATGGCTACGCAGATAACGATGACCGGGTAGGTCATCGCGCTCTTGACCTTGCGCTTGAGCTTCTCGTTCTTCTCACGGTAGGCCGCGAGACGGTTGAGAATGGTGTCGAGGATACCGCCCACCTCGCCCGCGGCGCACAGCTGGACGAACAGCTCGTCGAAGACCTTGGGGTGGTCCTTCAGCGCGTCGGCGAAGGTGGAGCCCTGCTCGACCTTCCCCTTGATGGCGAAGACGACCTTCTTGAAAGCCGGGTTGTCCATCTGGCTGCCCAGGATGTCCAGGCACTGCACCAGCGGAAGGCCTGCGTCGATCATCGTGGCGAACTGACGGGTGAAGACGAGGATGTCCTTGCCCGTCACTCCGCCGCCGAGCGACGGCAGGTTGATCTCGTACGGCTTCTTCTTCACCTTGACGGGGTTGAGGCCAAGGGACTTGAGGCGGGCGTTGACCGCCTCGGCGTCCATCGCCTCCATCTCGCCCTTCTTGGTCTCCCCGCTCTTGGACTTGGCTTCCCAAAGCCACTGAGTGGTCTTCTTGGCCGGAGACTTCTGCATTGCTTGTGCTGCCATGACTCTGGACCTCCGCGGCGAACCGCGATTCTACCGCGTGTCTTGGGTTCCCGATAACTAACGGCCGGGGGCTCCGCCGCCTGGCCGCTGGCTTCCGGCATTGGCGGCGCTGCCCGCGAGGATGTTCTTCAATTCTTCTGGGTCACTGGACCGGCCCAAAGCCTCTTCCTGGCTGATCAGTCGGCGCATCAACAGTGCCGCCAGGGCCTGGTTGAAGGTCTGCATGCCGTACTTCGCCTGACCGACCTGCATGGCGGAGTAGACCTGGTGGACCTTGTCCTCACGGATGAGGTTACGGATGGCGGGCGTGGGGATCATCACCTCGAGGGCCAGCACGCGGCCGGGGCCGTTGGCCTTGGAGACGAGCGACTGGCTCATCACGCCTTCGAGCACGAAGGACATCTGGGCGCGCACCTGCGGCTGCTGGTAGGGCGGGAACACGTCCAGCACGCGGTTGATGGTCTGCACCGCGCTGTTGGTGTGCAGGGTGGCGTAGCAGGTGTGGCCCGTCTCGGCGATGGTGAGCGCGGCCTCGATGGTCTCCAGGTCGCGCAGCTCGCCCACCAGCACCACGTCCGGGTCCTGACGCAGGATGTAGCGCAGCGCCGTCTTGAAGTTGCGCGTGTCGGCGCCCACCTCGCGCTGGTTCACCAGGCAGTTCTTGTGCGGGTGCAGGTACTCGATCGGATCCTCGATCGTCATGATGTGCTCATGGCGGTCGGTGTTGATCTTGTCGATCATCGACGCCAGCGTGGTGCTCTTGCCCGAGCCGGTGGGACCGGTGACGAGGATGAGGCCGCGGGGGCGCTTGATGAGCTCGGCCACCACCTGCGGCAGACCCAGCTCGTTGAAGGTGAGGATCTTGAAGGGAATGGTCCGGAAGGCTCCGGCCACCGCGCCACGCTGCATGAAGATGTTGGCGCGGAAGCGCGACAGCCC
This sequence comes from Myxococcaceae bacterium, assembly GCA_035296065.1. GTDB lineage: Bacteria > Myxococcota > Myxococcia > Myxococcales > Myxococcaceae > DATHBR01. The sequence continues at coordinate 93,190 of DATHBR010000063.1, forward strand.
CTTCACGCCGAAGGACAGGTCCAGCTCGTTGTCCTCCTCGAACTTGTGCTTCTGAGCGTCGGTGAGGATGGAGTAGCAGAGCTGCTTGGTCTCCACGGGCGTGAGAGGCGCCGTCTTCAGTGGCACCAGCTCTCCGTCCACGCGCAGCTGCGGCGGGGAGCCAGTGGTGATGTGGAGGTCGGAAGCGCCCTTCTCGACCATCGCCTTGAGGAGCTGGTGCAGGTTTGCCACGGAAGAAGTCCCTTGTGGTGCGGTGAAAGGAAAAAGAGGGTTTAGAAGCGGTCCGGAGCGGTGTTACCGACCACCTCTTCGAGCGTGGTGACGCCGTCCATCAGCTTGGCCAGAGCGGACATGCGCAGAGAGCTCATGCCCAGGCGGATGGCCTCCTGCTTCAGCTCGTTGGTGGAGGCGCCGTTGATGACCAGCTCCTTGAGGCCGTCCCAGAAGGGCATGACCTCGTACACGGCCACGCGGCCGCGGTAGCCACGATCATTGCACTCGCGGCAGCCAACCTTCTCGTACATGGTGAAGGTGCCGATCTTCTCCGGCGGAATGCCCGCGTCGATGAGCGCCTTCTCATCCACCTCGGTCGCCGGGCGCTTGCAGTCCTTGCACAGACGGCGGCACAGACGCTGGGCCAGAATCAGGTTCAGCGAGGCCGTCACGAGGAAGGGCTCGATACCCATGTTGAGCAGACGGCTCACCGTGCCAGGCGCGTCGTTGGTGTGCAGCGTGCTGAGCACCAGGTGGCCCGTGAGCGCCGCCTTGACCGCGATTTCGCCCGTCTCGAAGTCTCGGATCTCACCGATCATGATGATGTCGGGGTCCTGACGCAGGAAGCTGCGCAGCGCCGCGGCGAAGTTCAGGCCGATGTCCTCGTGCATCTGCACCTGATTGATGCCGGCGAAGTTGAACTCGACCGGGTCCTCGGCGGTGGAGATGTTGGTGTCGATCTGGTTGAGCGACGAGAGCGCCGAGTACAGCGTCGTCGTCTTGCCCGAGCCGGTGGGGCCCGTCACCAGCACCATGCCGTACGGACGGTCGATGGCCTCCTTGAACCACGCGAGCGGCTGCGCATCGAAGCCCAGCTTGGTCATGTCCAGTTGGAGGTTCGACTTGTCCAACAGACGCATCACCACCTTCTCGCCGAACAGCGTGGGGCACACGCTGACGCGGAAGTCCATCTCCTTGCCCTGACCGAGCTTGATCTTGATGCGGCCGTCCTGCGGCAGGCGGCGCTCGGAGATGTCCAGCTCCGCCATGATCTTCAGACGGCTGGTGATGGCGTTGCGCAGCTTCATCGGCGGGCGCATCACCTCGTACAGCGCGCCGTCGATCCGGAAGCGGACGCGGAAGTCCTTCTCGTACGGTTCGACGTGAATATCGGACGCGCGCTTCTTGATGGCGTCCATCAGGATGAGGTTCACCAGCTTGACGACGGGCGCGTCATCGGCGGCCTTCGCCATCTCCTCGATGTTCTCGTCCTCCTCCTTGGCCACCTCGATGTCATCGGCGGCCACGTCGGCGACGATGTCGTCCAGCGAGGGCCCCTTCTCCGCGTAGTAGCGCTCGATGGCCTCGCGGATGGAGATTTCAGAGGCGACCACCGACTCGATGTTGTAGCCGGTGAGGAACTTCAGGTCGTCCACCGCGTAGATGTTGGACGGATCGCACATCGCCACGATGAGCGAGGGGCCGGCGCGGTTGACGGGGATGACCAGGTGCTTCTCGGCGACCTCCTTGGGGACCAGCTTGATGATCTCCGGGTCGATGTCGAAGTCCTTCAGGTTGATCGCCGGCACGCCGTACTGCTTGGACAGGAAGTCCGTGAGCTTGGACTCCTCGATGGCGCCCGTCTTGATGAGCGCGGTGCCAATGCGAGAGCCGTTCTTCTGCTGCTCCTCCTGGGCTTTGCGCAGCGCCTGGACGGTGATGAGGTTCTCACGGACCAGCAGTTCACCAAGTCGACCGGACATTCAGGGACCTCTGAGACGAAAGGAAAGACGAGTCAGACCCTCGGGCGTAGCACGCGGTGGAGGGCATGATGGAGTGTGGACCCATGTGCCTGAGTCCGCGCTGGATTAGAGAGAAGGGGGGCCTCCCCTGTCAAGGTAAGTGCCCAAAGGGTTCAAGCGCGGTAAACCATTGAACTCACACAAGAAAGTGCTCAGTCGTCTGCTCGGGCGATGACCGTGCGAGCAGTCTCCACGTCCCGCTTGATCTGGCCTACGAGTTCCGCCACGGAGCCAAAACGCTGCTCCGGACGCAACCGTTCCAGGAATTGCACGCGAAGCTCCTTGCCGTAGAGATCACCTGAGAAGTCCAGCAGGTGGGCCTCGATGGTGACCACAGAGCCGCCGAAAGTGGGCTTGACGCCGATGTTGGCGGCGCCCGGGCGCCAGGGCCCACCCGGCTCGTCCTTGAAGCGCACGCGGATGGCGTAGACGCCCGGGGCGGGGCGCAGCTCGTTCTGGGTGTCCACGTTGGCGGTGGGAAAGCCAATGCCCCGCCCGCGGCCCGCGCCAGGCACCACCGTGCCGTCGAGATCAAAGGCGCGCCCCAGCAGCCGGTGGGCCGCGCTCACCCGGCCCTCGAGGATGTACTCGCGCACCCGGCTGGAAGAGGCCACCACCCCGTCCACGGTGACGGGTGACACCACGTGCACCTGGGCGCCCCGGAGCGCGGCGGCCTTGCGCAGCGACTCCACGTTGCCCGAGCGCTTCTGGCCATAGGTGAAGTCGCTGCCCACCACCAGGTGCTTCACGGCCACCTCGTCCAGCAGGGCCTGCTCGAAGGCGGCGGCGGTGGTGCGCGCATACTCGCGGTTGAAGGGCTGGACGATGGCGGCGGCCAGGCCACAGGCCTCGAACAGCTCGAGCTTGCGCGGCAGCAGGGTGATGAGCTTGGGAGCCAGGTCCGGCTGCAGCACCTTGCCGGGGTGAGGGTGGAAGGTGAGCGCGGCGGCCGGGCCCTGGCGGCGCGCCTCGGCGAAGAGGGCCTGGTGGCCCACGTGCACCCCGTCGAAGTTGCCCAGCGCGAGCGCCGCTCCGGCCAGCTCCCGCGCCTGCGCCACCGAGTGGAAGACCTTCATGGGGTGCCGGTATACCTTCAACCCCGCGTTTTTGCCCTGTTCAAGCCCCAGGCTGTCGTGCATAGAGCGCGGCCCACGCCATGCGTCCTCGCCTGCTGCCAGACCCCGTCGGCCTGAAGTTCGTCGAGCTGAAAGCTCCGCCCGACTGGGACGCCGAGTTCGGCTTCTCCGGCCCGCTGGAGCTGGAGATTGGCTCCGGCGCGGGCGGCCATGCGCTGGAGTACTGCCGGCGCAACCCCCAGGTGCGCTACGTGGCCTTCGAGTGGCGCAAGAAGTACGCCCGCGACACCCTGTCGCGCGGGGACAAGCTGGGGCTGAAGAACCTGCGCGTCATCGAGGCGGACGCGCGCGCCGTGGTGCCCCGCATCTTCGCCCCGGGCTCGCTGGCCGGCGTTCACCTGCAGTTCCCGGATCCGTGGTGGAAGCGCGCCCACTTCAAACGCGCCGTCATCCAGCCCGAGTTTGCCAGTCTGTTACTGGACAGAATGGCTCCGGGAGGCCGGTTCGACATGCGCACGGACGTGGAGGACCGGGGCCGGGCGATGCTCGCCATTCTGGAAGAGGCCGGGTTCGTCAACCCGCTGGGGCGCGGGGTGTTCCACCCGTATGAGCCGGAAGAGGTGCCGTCGACGCGCGAGCGGCGCTACCTGCAGAGCGGAGAGCCCGTCTACCGGGGCCGGCTGGTGAAGCCGGGCTGAGTGTGACACGGGGGTGGCTTGGCATCCCCGCCAGAGCCGGACAGAATCGGGGAACAGCCGCGCGGCAGGAAGGTTCTCCGGGGTAGGGATGAGTTCGGACAGTGCCATCAAGAAGGTGCCCGAGAGCGGCCGCCGCGCCACGCCTGGAGGCGAGTTCGCCGACCGCACGGTGCTGCTGGTGGATGACGATCCGGTGCACGTGCAGCACGTGCGCCAGGGGCTCACGCCGCACGGCTACAAGTTCCGCGAGGCCCGCGACGGAGCCCAGGCGCTGTCGGCCATCCGCGAGCACCGGCCGGACCTCATCCTGATGGACGTGGAGATGCCGGGCCTGGGCGGGGTGGAGGTGTGCCGCATCGTCAAGGCGAACTCGGGCGAGGGCGGCTTTGGCTTCATCCCGGTGATTCTGATGACGGCGCGGCAGGCGGCCGGCAAGGTGGAGGGGCTGGAGCTGGGCGCGGACGACTACCTGGTGAAGCCCTTCGACATGCTGGAGCTGGGCGCGCGGGTGAAGTCCATGCTGCGGCTCAAGGCGCTGCAGGACGCGCTGGTGGAGAAGAACCGCGAGCTGGACCGGGCCAACAAGGAGCTGGCGCGCAAGCGCGAGGAGCTCTTGGCCCTGAGCCGCACCGATCCGCTCACCGGGCTGAGCAACCGGCGCTACTTCGAGGAGCGGCTCCAGGAGGAGTTCACCCGCGCCCGGCGCTACCGCTCGCCGCTGTCGCTGGTGATGATGGACATCGACTACTTCAAGCGCATCAACGACACGTACGGGCACCCCTTCGGAGACGAGGTGCTGCGCGCCGTGTCCCAGGTGACGCGGGCGCGGCTGCGCGAGGTGGACATGCTGGCGCGCTATGGCGGCGAGGAGCTGATTGCCCTGCTGCCGGAGACGAGCCCCGCGGACGCGCTGCGCGCCTGTGAGCGGGTGCGCGAGGCCATCGAGTCGCTGCAGCTGGAGCACCACGCCACCGACGGCACGAAGCGCATGGTGCGCTGCACGGCCTCCCTGGGGCTGGCCTCCATCCCCAGTCCCACCCTGCAGAACGCGCAGGAGCTGCTGCGCGCGGCCGACGAGTGCCTGTATGCGGCCAAGGGCGCGGGGCGCAACCGCGTCCGCCAGCACGAAGAGTGACACCGTGGCGCTTTGCGCCGAGCGCGCTTTGGCCTAAATCGTACGCCATGCGCTTGCCCGCCACGCCGCTGCTGGTGCTCACCCTGCTCGCTCTGGGGGCCTGCAACAAGATTCAGCCTCCCCAGAAGGTGTACGAGGACTTTCATGCAAAAGTGCAGCAGCAGCAGTACAGAGAGGCATACGCGCTGCTGTCCGCGTCGACCCAGCAGGCCATTGACGCGCGTGTACAAAAGTTGAAGGAAGCTTCCGGGGGGACCTTGAAGGACGAGGCATACGAGGTGTTCTTCGCGAATTCCTTCCCCCCGCCGGATGTTACGGAAGTCACGTTGGTCAGCGAGGGGGGCGACGTAGCAACCGTACGCGTGCTTTCCTCGGGAACGAACCGCGAGGTGCGGATGGTCCGCGAAGCCTCGGGATGGAAGCTTGATTTATCGGAGTCCCTCAAGCCGTAAGGCCAGGTGCTGCCCCAGGCCCCTGCTATCAGGTAGCGTGAGAACGTGAACGATCGGAAGCCACGGCGGGCAACCCCCGCAGTCGAGGTCATCCGGCGGCCCGCAGCGACACCGGGCGCCGCGTCGCCCGCACCATCGCCGACGACTTCGGCCCCCTCCCCTACTGTTACCCCGACCGCCACGCCCGTGCCCACTCCGCGGCCCGTGGCGACACCGGTGCCCCGGCCCACCGCCAGCGCGCCCCTGGCCACTCCTGCGCCCCGGCCCGCGGCCAGTGCGCCCGTGGCGACACCGGCCCCCCGGCCCGCGGCCAGCGCGCCCGTGGCGCGAACACCGGTGCCGGGTGTCCCTCGGCCTGCTGCCTCGGCAGGCCCCCGGCCCGCTGGAGCGGGGCCTGGCTTCTCGTCCCGGCCCCCGGGCCCAGGCGGGCGTCCGTCCTTCCGCTCGGGGCCTCCCCGGCCGCCGCCCACCCCTGAGCAGATTCTGGCGCTGGCGCAGCGCGAGCACGTGCCGGCGCGCATCGCCAAGGGTGAGCTGGAAGGGAAGATGAAGTGCCGCATCTGGCGCAAGCTGCACGCCGAGGAGGCCAAGCGCTTCGACCAGGTGTACGCGCTGATGGGCCAGCACCCCGGGCTGTCGCTGGGGGATGCGTTCGGCGTGGTGCAGAGCGGCATGACGGTGGCGGAGTTCATGGCGCGCAAGGAGCGCACCCAGCGCAAGGCCGCCATCAAGCAGGCGCGCGGCGAGGTGGACAACGCCGCGGTGGCCGACTTCATCACCACGCTGGTGTCGGGCAAGGCGGAGCTGACGGTGGTGCTGGCCGAGCGCACCATGCTGGACACGCTCACCGCCGAGGAGCCCATCGCCTTCACCCTGGAGCGCACCGGGCGGCTGGAGAAGCTGCAGGTGGTGCTGCTGTGCCGCCGCAAGGACTGGGAGCGGCTGTTGCCCACGCTGGAGAGAGACCCCAAGCTCACTCAGAAGCCCGCCAGCGTCGCCCGCCAGCCGGACAAGCGGCCGTACTCGGATCCACGCCCGTTCCTACCGCAGATAGGACAGCAGGTGCGGCTGGTGCTGCGCAATGGCATCACCCTGAAGATGCCGCTATTGAAGGCCGGGCGCTTCGACTTGCTGCTGGGCGAGCCCGGCAGCGAGCTGTTCGTGCCGCTGCACGCCATTCTGCGCTTCGAGGCCCAGGCGGCCCCGGAGCCGACCCCCGCTTCGTAACCAGAGGACTGAATGCGTTTCTTTTCCAAGCTCATCAAGCCGCTGCTGGCCCTGGCCGCCTCCGCGCTCGTGCTGTCGCAGCAGGGCTGCACGCAGGAGCAGAAGCCGGCGGCGCAGGCTCCCGCGGCGGCTGCTCCCGCGGCCAAGCCCGCCGAGGGCCCCCGCTCCGTGACGCTCACCGTGACGGAGAAGGGCTATGAGCCCAGCCCGCTGCAGCTCAAGAAGGACGAGCCGGTGAAGCTGGTGGTGACGCGCACGACGGAGCAGACGTGCGCCACGGAGATCGTCATGAAGGAGTACGGCATCAACACGCCGCTGCCCCTCAACACACCCGTGGAGATCGCCTTCACTCCGAACAAGACGGGTACACTGACCTACGGCTGCGCCATGGGTCAGATGATCAGCGGTACCTTCATGGTGGAGTAGGGGCTCGGCCCTACGCGCGAAGGCGGGTAGGCTGGAGCCCACCCATGGGTGGCGCGGCGGAACTGTTCACGAGGCATGTCTTCCTCGATCTCGAGACGACGGGGTTGGATCCCCGCACGGACGAGGTCATCGAGCTGGGGGCCCTCTTCTTCGAGAATGGCCGGGAGGTGCACCGCATCGCGCGGCTGTACTCGCCCTCGCGGCCGCTGCCCATCACCATCCGCCGGCTGACGGGCATCGAGGATGCGCTGCTGGCCGGCAAGCCGCGCTTCGGCAGTGACTTAGCCGAGCTGCGCGAGGCGCTCACCGGGTGGACGGTGGTGGCGCACAACGCGCCCTTCGAGAAGGGCTTCCTGCCCGAGCTGCTGGGTCCCATCCGCGCGCCGGTGTTGGACTCGTGCGAGCTGCTGCACTACCTGCACCCGGAGCTGCCCAGCCACTCGCTGGAGTCGATGCTGCGGTGGGCGGGGCTCAAGCCGCGCACGGCTCACCGCGTGGTGACCGACTGCCTGGCCACCCACGCGGTGCTGGTGCACGCGCTGGAGGGGTGCATCCGCCAGGGGCGCGCGGACGACATCGGCGATCTGCTGTCCACGTTGGATCCGCGCTCTGGCGCGGCGCTGCGGCTGGCGCAGGCGGAGGCCGGTGAGGAGCAGCTGGAGCACGTCAGCGAGGAGCAGCCGCTGATCGCCCTGCTCACCCGGCTGTGGGAGGCGTGCCGGGCGACGCCCGTGGGGCTGAAGCTGGAGGCGAGCGGAGGGTTTCTGCCCGGCCGGCCCGAGCGGCTGCGCGCCGGAGGAGCCAAGGCCCCCCCCGAGCCCGAGCCGGGCACGCCGGTGCAGCCGGTGAAGCCCGAGGAGGTGACGGCGCTGATCGGCCCGGGCGGAGCGCTGGAGCGCACCGTGGAGGGCTTCGCCAGCCGGCCCGCCCAGCTGGAGATGTCGCAGGCGGTGGCGCGCACGCTGTCCGAGGGTGGCCAGCTGGCGGTGGAGGCCAGCACGGGCACGGGCAAGTCCCTGGCGTACCTGGCGCCAGCGGCGCTGTTCGCCGCGCGCAATGGGCGCAAGGTGAGCGTGGCGCCGCACACCAAGACGCTGCAGGACCAGCTCATCGAGAAGGACCTGCCCCGGCTGCACAAGGCCACGCAGGGCGCGTTCGGGTACGCGCTGCTCAAGGGCCAGACGAACTACCTGTGCCGGCGGCGCGCGCTGGAGCTCACCCGGGTGGAGCCGGGGATGCGCCACGAGGCGCGGGCGCCGCGCGCGTACCTGCGGGCCCTGCTGCGGCGCAGCCAGGATGGAGACCTGGATCGGCTGAGCCACTGGTTCCGCGAGCGCTTCCCGGTGCTCAACGCGCTGGTGCCCTCGGTGCGCTCGGAGGCGGCGACGACGCTGGGCGAGAAGTGCCCGCACTACCACCGCTGCTACTACCACTCGGCGGTGGCGCAGGCGCGCGCGGCGGACGTGCTCGTCATCAACCAGTCGCTGGCCTTCGCCTGGCCCGCGCGCTACCCGAAGCTGGACCACCTGGTGCTGGACGAGGCGCACGAGGTGGAGGACGTGGCCACCACGGCGCTCACGCTGGAGCTGTCCGACGGAGCCTTCTTCCGGCTCACCGAGCGGCTGCACGGGCGGGATGGGCGGCGAGGCCTGTTCGCCGAGCTGCGGCGGGCGCTGGCTGGCACGCGGCGGGCCGAGAGCAAGCAGCTCATGAGCGAGGTGGAGGCCGCGCTGGCGGCGCTGCTCAACGCGGGGCGCGGCCTGGGTGAGCGCGTCACGGCGCTGTGTGAGCCCGCGGCGGTGCCCAACGAGGACTCGGACGAGGCGGCCTACGCGCCGGAGCTGCGCATCACCGCGCAGGTGCGCGCCTCGCCCATGTGGGGGCCCGTGCACGAGGGCATCCAGGAGGTGCACGGGGCGCTGCAGGAGCTGCACAAGCTGCTGACGCTGCGGATGCTGGAGGCGCTGCCCGAGCTGGCCGCGCGGCAGCCCTCGCTGGAGCGCGAGCTGTCGGGCGCGGCGACGGAGGTGGCGGAGCTGACGGGGCTGGCGCACGAGCTGGCGGCCGAGCCGGCCGAGGGGCGGTGCTACACGGCCACGGCGGAGCCGAAGCGGCAGCGGTGGAGCGTGGGCGCGCAGCCGGTGGATGTGTCCCACTTCGTGGCGAAGGACTTCGCGGCGCAGAAGCGGGCGCTGGTGCTCACCTCGGCGACGCTGAGCACGGGCCCGGAGAATCCGTTCATCCTGCGGCGGCTGGGGCTGAACGGGCGGGGCGAGCTACCTGCCCCCCGGCTGATGCGGGCCCCCTCCCCTTTCCAGCTGCGCACCCAGGCGCTGGTGGTGCTGGTGACGGACGCGCCGCGCGCCCACGAGGAGCCCTTCGTGGACTGGGCGGCCATGCGGATCTCCGGGCTGGCGCAGGCGATGGGCGGCCGGGTGCTGGGGCTGTTCGCCTCCACGCGGCGCATGGAGCGGGTAGGCCGCGAGGTGCAGTCCCGGCTGGAGCCGCTGGGCATCGAGGTGATGCGGCAGACGCGCGGCCACGGCCGCTCGCTGGTGGCCCGGCAGGAGCGCGACGCGGGCACGGTGCTGCTGGGCACCAAGAGCTTCTGGCAGGGCGTGGACATCCCCGGGCGGGGGGTGGGCTGTGTCTTCATCGACAAGCTGCCGCTGGAGCCTCCGAGCCGGCCCCTGGTGGCCGCGCGCGAGGAGGTGCTCACCCGGGGCGGCAGTGAGTACCTGGGCTTCGTGCAGTACCGGCTCCCCCGGGCGCTGCTGATGCTGCGCCAGGGCGTGGGCCGGCTCATCCGCTCGCACTCGGACCGGGGCGTCATCGTCATCGCCGACCCTGGTAACCCCAGCTACCGCCAGCAGCTGCTGGACGCGCTGGCGGGCTACCGCGTGGAGTCGCTGCCCTGGGCTCAGGCCCGGCTGCGGCTGCACTCGGAGCTGCGCGAGATGGGGCTCACCGTCGACGCGAACCGGCCGTAGCGGCCTCAGTCGGCGCGCGTCCAGGACTCAGTCCAGGTAGCCCCACCGGTCCTCTTCCAGCACGTAGTAGGGACGGCCGAAAGGGATTACCTCCGTCCAGCCCAGCACGTGCCGCTGCTCGTCCGGCCCCACGTCATAGGTGAAGCCGAAGTGCGGGCCCTGGTACTTGGCGGGCGGCAGCGCGGGCAGCAACCCCGGCACCAGCTCCTCCAGCGTCCGGGGAAACCGGCCGTGCTGACCGTGGAAGGCCCGGCACGCCGCGATGATCGCCTCCGCGTTCTTCCGGGCCCGCTCGCCGCCAGCCCGATTGGGACGCAGCACCAGCAGCACCGTCAGCGCGCTGCCGCCGGCCACCCGCGCCGCCTGGCCCACCCGCGTCAAGGCGCGGCCGAGAATGCCCCTGGGCGTGGACATGCCTGCCGCCGCGCTACAGCCGCTCGCGCATGCGGGACTCCAGCGCCTTCAGGTCGTCCAGCCACTCGCCCGCCGGCCCCTGCTGCCGCGCGCGCTCCACCGCGTGGGTGATCACCAGCAGATCGTCCTCCTGCTGCTTGCGCAGCACGTGGACCATCGCCCGCGTCGCATCGAAGAGCTCCTTCAGCTCGTCCTTCTCGCGCAGCCCGTACGGCGGCGGGTGCAGCTTGCCGGCGGCCACCTCGTCCACCATGCGGCGAATGCGCATCAGCGGCCCGACCACCCGGTGCGTCAGCACGATGCTCACCAGCGCGGTGAGCAGCAGCAGCCCCCCAAGGCTGCCGCTCAGCACCGCCCACATGCTGCGCTGGCGCTTCACCAGCTCCGCGCGCTGTCCGATGACGGCCCCCTGCTCCTGCTCGTAGCGCGCGTCGATCTCCCGCGAGGCCAGCTGCAGCCTCGCCACGAAGCCGGGATCCGCCATCCGGTTGAGCAGCTCATTGGACAGTGTGGCATTGGACAGCTCGCGGCTGGCCTCGGCCGCCTTCGAGCGGGCCTCCACCGCGGCGCTGGCCTCGTCCAGCAGCGCCTGCGTGTTGCGGAACAGGAACCAGCCCAGCAGCGTGGCCACCACCACCGACACCGCCATCAGGTACAGCGTGAACTTGAGCTGAAACCGCGGCTCGAGCAGGAAGTTGCGCCACTTGCGCTTCTTGGGGTCCTGAGGGCCTGAAGACATGAATCAAGTGCTCCACTCGAGGGTTTCCGCGACCTCTTCGATGACCTTGGGGGCCAGCGCCTTGAGCAGGTCCGCGGGGGGGGCTCCAGAGGCCTGGACCTCCGCCTGTCCGAGCAATGCCAGGTCTGGATAACTGAGGCACACCACGGCAATCCGCAAGCCCCCACCCTCCGTGGATTGAATCTCAGCGGACAGGCGGTAGCCCGATATCCCGTGCTTCTTGAGCACCCCCTGGGCGGCCTTCTTGGCCTCCTTCTGAGGGGCCAGCAGCGCGCCGGTGTGGACGAGCCGGCGCTTGAGCCGCTCCTCGGTGGCCTTGACCAGCTCCGCCGGCAGCGAGCCCGTCTTGTCCTTCAGGCCCAGGAAGGCCACGTAGAGGCGCGGCGTGCGCGACTTGAACGCCTCCAGGCCCTGAATCGCCTCGCGGATGGCCGCCTGGGTGGCAGCATCCGTCTCCTTGTGGGCTTTGAGACAGTCCAGCGCGGCCATCTCCTTGAGCGTGGCCAGTCCCTTGGCGGCGGCGGTGCGCACCACCTCGCTGGTGTCGTTGAGCGCGGTGCACAGGGGCGTGACGGCCTCGGGCTCATCGGTGGCGCCCAGCACCAGCGCCGCCTGGCTGCGCGCGCGTGGGTCCTTGCCCTTCTCCAATTGCCGGGTCAGGAACGCCACACGCGCATCACCCTGCGCCAGCGCAGGCAGGGACACACTCAGGAGCAGGACAAGGAGCAGCCGCATGGGACAGCCGTGCATTGTATAGCACCTGAGCACGCAAGCGCTGGCTTGATGGAGCCCACCTGCTGAACGCGAACAAAAGAGGGGCATGACCAGGTGCGCTATGGTGGACGGCCGAGCGACTTCCGGAGAGCCGCCTCTGGCTCCCGCGGCAGCGCAAGGAGCGGACAGCGCGATGATCAGCCGAAGGCGATTCCTGTTGGGTAGCGGCGCGGCGGCACTGAGCGCCTGGGCCATGAGGCCGGGCACGGCGGCCGCGGCGGCTCCGGCCTGGGCGCCCTACTCCAAGACGCTGGCGATTGACGCGTCGGCAGGCGTGGGCCGGTTCCGCACGGACTGGGACGGCCCGTTCAACGACGAGGACCTGGCCCAGGCACGCGAGACGGGCCTGAGCGCGGTGTTACTGACGCTGGCCCCCACGGGCCGCTTCCGCTTCAAGGACGCGGCCTTCGAGTCCACCGTCAAGGCCATCGCGGACAGGGACGCGCAGATCGCCGCGCGTCCAGACGGCCTGCTCGCGGTGCGCCGTGGCGCCGACCTGGACCGGGCCCACCGCGAGCGCAAGCTGGGCTTCATCTACGGCTTCCAGGAGACATCGCCGCTGGGTGAGGATCCCGACCGCGTCGCGCTGTTCCAGCGGCTGGGCGTCCGGGTGATTCAGCTCACCCACAACAAGCGCAACCTGGTGGGCGACGGCTGCATGGAGCCGGGCAACGCCGGCCTCAGCGAGTACGGCCTGCAGATCGTCGAGCGGCTCAACGCGGAGAAGGTGCTGGTGGACCTGGCCCACGGTGGGCAGCGCACCACGCGCGAGGCCATCGCCGCCTCCAAGGCCCCGGTGCTGATCAGCCACACCGGGTGCCGAGCCCTGTCGAATCTGCCGCGCAACACCGCGGACGCCGAGCTCAAGGCGATGGCCGACCGTGGCGGCGTGGCGGGCATGATCTTCTGGCCCTACCTGCGCGAGCAAGGCCAGCCGATGGCCGCGGACCTCATCCGTCACATCGAGCACGCCATCAAGGTCTGCGGCGAGGACCACGTCGGCATCGGCACCGACAACACCATTTATCCGGCGCCCCGCACTGCCGAGTTCGAGAAGGACAACCTCGAGTTCATGAAGACGCTGCTCGAGGATGGCATTCTGACGAAGGGCCGCTCACCCGAGCTCTACACCTTCATTCCGGATCTCAACCACCTGCGCCGGTTCGAGACGATCGGGGCCCTGCTGAAGGCGCGTGGCCACTCCGACGCGCGCATCGCCAAGGTGCTGGGCGGCAACTTCGCCCGGGTGATGCGCGAGGTGTGGGGATGACGCGCGGGCCTGGATTCACGGCCGCTTGTTCAGAGACTTGAACATGTGCTGGATGAACCGTGAGATGAGGTCGTCGCCCCGCTGCTGATCGAAGTCCAGGTCGGTGGGCGAGTCGTCGACCACCACCGAGGGGGTGGCGCGGGTCAGATGCACCTCGTAAGGCACGCAGCCCTGCGGAGCGCAGCTTCCACAGTAGAGCTGGTTCTCGAAGGCGAAGGCGTGCTTCAGCCGCAGCTTGCGCCGGCACCCGGCGCACGTCGGCCTGGCCAGCTTCTGGCGCTCGATCGCCGGCTTGAGATCGAACTCCTCGTTACGGCTCGCCTCGCCGGCCTGGAGCAGCAGCTCCAGCTCACCGGCATCCAGCGCCACTCCGCGGCAGCCGGGGCAGATGTCCACCTCGACGCCAAGCACCTCCGCCACGCTCAGCGGCGCGGTGCCACACCGGGGGCAGCTGGGCGCGGCCTGGGCGCACTGGGCGCACTGAGGCACGTAGGCCAGCTTCGCGTCGCAGCCCTTGCACTCGCCGTGCTTGCCCCGAGCGCGCTCGATGAGCGCGTCCGTGGCCGAGCCGCCCACCACCTTCGCCAGGGCCTCGCCCTCGAACCACAGCGCGGCGCACCGGCCGCACTTCTCGCGCTGGAGACCATTGGCGAACGTAGGCAGCAGCGTGCCGTAACAGAAGGGACACGAGCTCATGGCGCTACCCGGCCTTCGGCTTCGCCGGCCTCACCGCCCGGTAGACGCGCTGCCCCGCCATCACCAGCAGCAGCGCCAGCCCTCCGGCGATGATGCCGGCCACCGCGTCGAACACCGAGGGCATCAGCGCGCCCAGCACCCCGCCGATGCCCGGCACGCCCGCGGCCCCATGCGCCAGCCCCTCGCTGAGGTGGTGCAGGAAGGGAATGCCGTGCACGAGGATGCCGCCGCCCACCATGAACATGGCGGCCGTGCCCGCGATGGACAGGAACTTCATCAGCCGGGGCGCGATGGCCAGCAGCGCATGGCCAAGCCCGCGCTGGGCCGCGTTGGGCTTCTTGATGAGGTGGTAGCCCGCGTCGTCCAGCTTCACGATGGCACCGACCAGGCCGTAGACACCCACCGTCATGATGAGCGCGATGCCGACCAGCACCGCCACCCGCTGCCCGAAAGTGGCCGCGGCCACCGTGCCCAGCGAGATGACGATGATCTCCGCCGAGAGGATGAAGTCGGTGCGGACCGCGCCTTTGATCTTCTCCTTCTCGAAGGCGACGATGTCCACCGCGGGATCCGATACGGCCTTGACGAGCTCCTTGTGGTGGCTCTCGTCCTCCTCCTTGCTGTGCAGCAGCTTGTGGGCCACCTTCTCGAAGCCCTCGAAGCACAGGAAGGCGCCGCCCAGCATCAACAGCGGGGTGATCAGCCAGGGCACCAGGGCGCTGATGGCCAGGGCCGCGGGCACCAGGATCGCCTTGTTGACCATGGAGCCCTTCGCCACCGCCCAGACGACGGGCAGCTCGCGATCGGCGCTGACGCCCGTGACCTGCTGAGCGTTGAGCGCGAGATCGTCCCCGAGCACACCGGCGGTCTTCTTGGTCGCGACCTTGGTCATCGCCGCGACGTCGTCCAACAGGCTGGCAATGTCGTCGATCAGGGTGAGGAGATTGCTGCCGGCCACGATGAACTCCCTATGTCTGAACCGTATCTGGGTGAAACGAGGCCCGGCAGGTTAATGGTTCTGCCCCCGGTTCGTCGAACACGGAGTGCACGAGCGGACCGGGTGAGGCTTCACTGCGTGGGCTGCCCGGGCGGCGGCGCCGGGGCGTAGCGGTTCTTCAGCGGGCCCGTATACGGGCGCGTGCCACGCAGCACCTCTAGCCCCTCACGGTGCCGGGTAATGGTCTGCTCCAGGCGATCGACTTCGGCCTGGTCTCCCCGGGCCTGGGCCTCGTCCCGCTGGCGCTCCAGGTCCCGGAGCACCTCGGCCGCACTCTGGGCCGTGCGCTCGCGCACGGAACCCCACATCCTCGCCACCTCGGCTTGTCGCTCCGGAGAGAGCCCCTGGGGCATGGGAGGAGGCTGGGGCCCGGGTACCGGCTCCGGCGGCGGCGGTGGAGGGGGTACCGGCTCGGGCTCGATCCGGCTGGGCGCGTGCAGCTCCGCGGGCGGCGGACCCGGCCTGACAGGCGCAGAGCGGACACCGGGGCTCGGCGGGGAGGGCCTGAAGGCCGGAGGTGGCACGGGCGCGGGCGCCACGGCGACGGGGGCTGGAGGCGCAGGTGGCAGGCTCGGCACGGAGACGGCTGGCTCTGGCCATAGCCAGGAGCCCAGCACCACCGCGACGAGCACCACGGCACCCACGAGCGGCAATAGAAGGTAGGCAGGAAGTCTCATGGCGGAAGCGCCCCGGCAGCTTACCCGCTCCGCAAGGCCCTTGGGAGCCATGCCCCCGGTGGCCTCATGTTAAGGAGCGGGCCATGGCCCTCTTCATCGGACATACCCTGCTCGCGGCCCTGGTGCTGACAGCCGCCAAGCCTGCCTCTTCCTCCACCGCCGCGTCCGCCCCGAAGTGGAACGGGCCCGGGCTCTCGTACCTGAAGGCCGGAGAGGGTGAGGTGTGTGAGTGGATGCGGCAGCCGCTGCCCTCGGGAGAGCCCGTACGTGTCTTCTCCTTCGACGCGGCGGACTGCGGGGGCGCCAGCGTGACGTGGAGCCGTGATGGCAAGCAGGGGCTCGTCACCGCCTCCAACACCGGCTCCGAGCCGGGGCTTCGCGTCTGGCGCGTGGACCTGCAGAAAGGCACGGGCACGCCGGTGAGCCTCAGCGGGCTGCCAGAGCCCAGGCCGCCCACGGGCAAGGATGTGCCCGTGATCGCGGACCTGAGCTTCGATCCCCAGGGCCGCCTGGTCGCGCTGGTCGACTACTCGCTCGTGCTACAGCCCCCCGCCCCCGAGCCGGATGGCAAGCTGTTCATCTCCTTCGAGGGCAAGCGCTACCCCGTGAAGGAGGGCCCTGGAAATGCCGCGATCCTCATGGCGTACCGGCTCGAGGCTGGCACCTGGAAGCGCGTCGAGCTGAAGGCGACCTGGTCCAGGGACTTCAAGGAGCTCAAGACGGGGCGCACGCTCCAGCCCGTGGCCTCGCAGACCGGAGTGCTGGGGTTCCGGGGCAAGGAAGTGCCGTCCAAGGATCCCGCGCTGAAGCTGCTGACCGCCGCCTTCCCGGACAAGCGGGTGGGCAGGTGGACACGGGTGTCCACGCCGGGAGGCCCGCTCTACTACCGCGAGGAGCCCATGGGCGATGCCTACGGGGGCTTTGCCCCGGTGCGGTGGGGAGTTGGCGGCAAGCTGACACCGGTGGAGGGCGTGCCTGATGGACAGGACGTTGCCGTGGGTTTCCAGCTCCAGGGAGCGCTGCTGCTGGTGCAGCTCGAGGGCAGCGTGGGCCCCACGACGCTGATCATCGACACGAAGACGAAGAAGCGCCTGCTGTCCCTGGATGACCTCAATGCCCCCGCGCTCTGGCCGCGCCCGTCCAGGCGCTGAAGCCCATGCAAAGCCCCTACACCCTGGCCACCGTGCAGCACCGCACGGAGCTCGAACAGATCCTGGCCTTGCAGCGCGGGAACCTGAAGCAGTCCCTGTCCGACGAGGAGATGCGCTCGCAAGGCTTCGTCACCGTGCTGCACGATCTGCCGGCGCTCGAACGGATGCATGCCCTGGCGCCCAGCATCATCGCCCGCCAGGGCAGCGAGCTGGTGGCCTATGCCCTGACGATGCCGCGCGAGTGCCGCACGCTGATGCCCGTGCTGGTGCCCATGTTCGAGCTCCTCGACACGCTCCAGTACCGGGGCAAGCCCCTCAAGGACTACCGCTTCTATGTCATGGGGCAGATCTGCATCGACAAGGCCCACCGTGGCAGGGGCCTGTTCGAGCAGCTCTACGACAAGCACCGCGAGCTCTATCAGCCGCGCTTCGACTTCATCATCACCGAGGTCTCCGCCCGCAACCTCCGCTCGATGCGCGCGCACGAGCGGGTGGGCTTCCAGACGGTGCACACCTATCGCGACGAGACGGATGAGTGGGCCGTGGTGCTCTGGGACTGGAGGGCCCCGGGTGTTTAGACGCCTGCTGTCCCTGTGGGCCTTCGCGGTGCTGTGCTCCGCTTGTGCTCGCTCATCCTCCCCCAGGGATGCAGGCGTGACGGAGCCTCCGGCACCTCGGCGGCTGGTGGCCCGGGTGGTTCGGGAGTACCCCCACGCGACGGATGCGTTCACCCAGGGCCTGGTCTTCCACCAGGGCAGCCTGTTCGAGAGCACGGGGCGCCAGGGCAGCCTGCGCCGCCTGTCGCTCGAGCAGGCCAGGCCCACGTGGATGCAGCAGATCCCAGGCACCTTCCCGGAGGGGCTCGCCAGTGACGGAGAGCGCCTGCTGCAGCTCACCTGGCATGACGAGCAGCTGCTGACATGGAAGGGCTCACCGCCGACCCGGCAACAGACGCTGCGCTACCAGGGAGAAGGCTGGGGCCTGTGCTACCGCAAGGGGCGCTTCGTCCGCAGCGACGGCAGCACCACGCTGCGCCTGCATGAGCCGGTGAGCTTCCGCGAGGTGGCCACGCTGAAGGTGACGCTGGGCGGCACACCCCCGCTCCGGGCCCCGCTCAACGAGCTGGAGTGCACGGAGGACGCCATCTACGCCAACCTCTGGCACAGCTCGGACATCTACCAGATCGATCCGGACTCCGGAGCGGTGGTGGCCACCATCGACGCCTCGGAGCTGAGCCGGCGGGTGGGCCCCGCGCTCAGGGACCCGGAAGCGGTGCTCAATGGCATCGCCATCGAGCCAGGCACGGGCCGCATCTTCCTCACCGGCAAGTACTGGCCCACCCTGTTCGAAGTGCGCTTCGAGCCCGCTCCCTGACTCGGACATATTTCGAAATACGGCCGTCATGCCCGGGACATGGGCTGGGGAGGAGTCAGTCGCTAGCGCCTGGCTCGCGCCTGCTTCACCTGGCTGGAGAGGTGCTCGCCGTAGCGCTGCTCCACCCAGGGCTCCAGGTGATCCGTGGCGCGGATGACGCCTCGGCAGCCCGGGCTGGCGCACTCGCACTGGAACTCCGCCATCCCCGCTCCATAGAGCGTGGCGTAGTCGAGCGTGATGGGCTCTCCCTCGCGGATGGGACGCCGCGCCACGCAGTCGAGCCCCTCGAGCCAGGCGTTCGGCTCGCACGAGTGGTTGATGATGGACCACGCCTCGGGCGTCTCGCCGCCGGCCATGACAACCTCGTCCGAGACCGGCACGGCCCAGCGGGGCAGCATCGCGCGCTGCCACTCTGGCCAGTCGCGCTCCAGGTACCGCCGGCTGGCCAGGGTATGCGGGCGCTCCTCTCCCGCCAGGATGAACTCTCCGCTGGCGAGTTCCCGGACAGCCACCAGGCCATAGCCCCCCGGGTGGCCGTACTCGATGCGGCCCCTGGGACGGCGCGCCTCCTGGCGGCGCAGGGCGCACGCGATGAGGTGCTCCAGAAAGCCGCGGTGCCCCGCCGGATCCAACGTGAGGATGAAGTCCGCACCGCCAAACGAGTCCGGCGGGTAGAACACGCCGCAGGCCGGGTTCACATCGAGCAGGAACAGCCGCCCGGCCGCATCCGCGCGCACGTCCAGGCGGGCGTACCCCACCCCCTTCATCACCGTGAAGATCCGCTGCGCCAGCTGCTGAAGGCCCGCCTCCACGGCCGCGTCCCGCACCCGCCACGTCGTCATCTCCCCATAGTCTGACCACTTGAGATCGAAGTGCTTGAAGCTCTCTCCCGGAGGAAAGCGGATCTCCAGCGGCGGGTAGACACGCGGCACGCGCTCACCGAGGCCTGGCTCGGAGACGAGCACGGTGAACTCGGGGCCTTCGATGAACTCCTCGACGAGCGCCTCGCCGAACTGCTCGGTCATGGCGTGCACGCGCTCCAGCAGCTGCTCGCGCGTCTGGACACGGGAGCCCTTGCTCATGCCGACGCTGCCATAGCTGTTCGGGTGCTTGACGATCAGCGGGAAGCGCAGCAGCGAGGCCGCGCGCTCCGCCCCCGCCGGCCCGGTGACGAACGCGTGCCGGGGAGTGTCCACGCCGATGCGGTGGCACAGCAGCTTGATGTTCTGGCGCGTCGGCTCGTAGAACTGAGGGCTGGGGCCGGTGTAGGCCAGCCCGAGCCGCTCCAGCTCGATGGCGACCTCCAGGCCGGCCAGGTCCTCGTCCCACGCCCCATCACACAGGTTGATGAAGACGTCATAGCCGCGGCGGGCCAGCTGCCGGACCGTCCGCACCGCGGTGGCCTTGTGGAGGAAGTGCCGGTCCCAGTCATGCTCCGGCAGCCAGCGCGAGGGATCCTGTACGGGATCCACCCCCTTGAACGCGGAGCCGGACTGTTCATAGGAAGGGAGCAGCAGGCAGAGCTTCATGCCCTGACGCTAGTCGATCCGGTGTACGCGGTCTTGCCTCAGCACCTCGCCAAGGAACCTCATGAGCCCCAGGAGCTATCTGCCTCGCACGTGGTCGGACGAGCGACTCATCGTCAAGCCCTCGCCCATCGACGGCAGCGGGCTGTTCACCACGAGCGCTCTGCCCGCGGGCACCGTGCTGATGATCTGGGGCGGAGCCGTGGTGGACCGGGCGGGCATCGACTACTCGAAGTACCGCACGGAGACGGTGGTGCCGATCAGCGAGACGCAGTACCTGGCGCTGCCCATCTCCGATGCGGGCGAGTCCCTGGACGTGTTCCTCAACCACTCGTGCGATCCGACGGCGTGGCTCATCGATGAAGTCACCGTGGTGGCCCGGCGCGACCTCGAGGCCGGCGAGGAGATCACCACGGAGTTCGCCACCTGGTTCGACTACGAGCCGGGCACCACGTACTCCGCGAGCTGGGCCTGCAAGTGCGGCAGCCCGAGCTGCCGCCGCGTCCTCGGCGCGGAGGACTGGCGGCGCCCGGACCTGCAGCAGCGCTACGCGGGTCACTTCTCTCCGTTCCTGGCACGGCGTATCCAGGGCACCTGAGCGCCCGAGGCGACAGACGCGGGCAGCACCACGGCGACGAAGAAGACCACCGCGGCGATCACCGCCGAGGTGGCCACCGAGGGGAAAGTCTCCCACTGACGGACGGCGATCGCGGCGAAGGCCCAGACGAAGACGCCCGCATACACGCGGTCATTCAGGCCGAAGCGCACCGCCAGCCCGATGGCGCTGCCCACCACGATGAGCAGCACGGCCCAGGCCGCCGCGCCCAGGGCCAGGTGGTCCACGCCGTACTTGGGCATCACCGCGCTGATGTTGGCGATGACCGCCACCGTCAGCCAGCCCAGGTACATGCTGAAGGGCACGCGGAGGAACGCCTCCATGCCTGACGACGGGGGCGGCGTCACCCGGAGCGCGCGGTGCTGGCGAAGGGCGACCGCGAGCATCACGACAATGACGGGAATGGTGCCCCACAGGAGGCGCAGCGAGGAGATCGCCAGCATCAGCCAGAGGAAGTTGAGCCCGGCGGTGACCATCATCCAGGGACGCAGGGCGGCATAGCGGGGATTGTCCCGCTGGGACGGCAGCACCTGGTGCACCGCGAAGAGCAGGAAGCCCAGATAGATGGCGCCCCAGATGGAGAAGGCGTAGCCGGCCGGCACGAACGCAACGCTGGGGTCCTGGCCGAGCGTGAAGTGGTCCCCCAGGAGAAACTGGGGCAGCACGATGCCCACGAACGTGACGACCAGCGTGCCCCACTGCCAGAACCGGGTTTTCATGTTCCGTCCTCCCAGGGCCACGCCTTTGCGGCCCCTCTCATGAGGAACGTCCGACCCACCCAGGACGTTACCGCGCTTTGCTCGCCTGCTCGCTGGCCCGGGCCAGGCTCAGTCCCGGAGGGACCCCTTCGAGTCCTTCGACGCAGGAGCCGCCGGCGCCGGGCGCTGCTGGAGAATCAATGCATTGGGCACGCCCCAGCCTCCGGGAACGTCGAGCGCCAGCGAGGGCGTCGCGAGATGGAGCTGCGTGCTCGGGCCTCCGTCGAACATGAGCCCCTGCCGGCACGCCAGCCCGCCACGCTCGGCTGGCCGGGCCATGAACTCGGCGAGGGCGTTGGACTCGAGGGGCTTGAGCTCCGTGGCGAGCAGGATGAGCTCGTCGTCGCTGAGGATGCACACGGCGCTGCGGGCGGCGGTCTGGTTCTTGAGCTTCAGCACCCGCCCGTCCACGACGGTGCGCGGGCCGACCTGCAGCGCCGCCTCCAGCCGGGTGCGCTCCTCCCGGGGCAGCTTGCGCAGCTGCTCGGTCGTCAGGATCTCCGCGCGCGGCCGGCCTCCGGCCTGACGCACGATGAGCGCGGCCCACCAGGAGATATCGCGCAGCGGATTGAGCTCGCGGCCGTCCGAGACGACGAGCCCGAGCGGGCGATTGCCCTCATCGAAGAAGGTCCCGTTGAGCGCGGCGAGCGCCTTCGTCTCGTGGGCGAGGACATCGACCGTGGCGACGGCGCGCCCCGGCTGCCCGCGCGCATCGGCGACCCGGACCTGGATGCGGTCCAGGTGAGCGCGCACGAGGTGGAAGCGGGTGCCATTCTCCTCGTGGGAGCGGTAGTCGAGGCCCGGCGCGAGCGAGCGCCACGCGGGCGGGCCCGGCGGTGGAGCCGCGCCGCCCCGGCACGAGACGAACGCGGCGAGCCACAGCGTGACGCCGATGCGGGCGCTGAAGGTGCGAAGAAGCCTCACGCCCCCGAGCGCAGCACGCCACGAACGGGAGCGTCAAGCCACCGCGCGCCCGGTTTTACCTCCCGCGCTTCGGGTGGAGCCGGTTGATCTCCCGGGACATACGGCCGCCCTGCTTCTCCTTGCGCCGCTGTTCCTCCCGCAGTCGGCCGTCCAGACGCGCCGCCTGGTGCTGCTGCTCGCGGGCCAGCTTGTGCAGGCTCGTCAGCCGCTCCCCGTCGAGCGTGCCCTGAGCAACGGCCTCCCGCACCGCGCAGCCTGGCTCGTGCTCGTGGGTGCAGTCCCGGAAGTGGCACGTCTCGGCCAGCGCCTCGATGTCTGCGAAGACGCCGGAGAGCGAGGAGCCCTGCGCCCACAGCTGCAGCTCTCGCAGCCCCGGGGTGTCCACCAGCATCGCGCACGAGCCGTCCTCCAGCGGCACCGGCAGCAGCTCGCGATGGGTGGTGGTGTGCCGACCCTTCTCGTCGCGCTCACGCACCTCGCCCGTGACGAGCACCTGCTGCCCCAGCAGGCGGTTGATCAGCGTGGACTTGCCCACCCCGGAGGAGCCCACCACCGCCACCGTGCAGCCCGCGTGAAGGTGGACACGCAGCGCCTCCAGTCCCGAGGCCTGAAGCGCGCTCACCGCGAGCACCGGCACCCCCGGCGCCACCGCGCTCAGCTCGGCCACCAGCGCGTCGACCTCCGGGCTCAGGTCCGCCTTGTTCAGCACCACGATGGGCTCGGCGCCTCCGCCCTGCACCGCCACCAGGTAGCGCTCCACGCGGCGGGGGTTGAAGTCCCGGCCGGTGGACGTCACCACGAACACCTTGTCCACGTTGGCCGCCAGCACCTGTGCCTGCGTGCGCCGGCCCGCCGCCTGGCGCACCAGCCCGCTTCTGCGCTGGAAGAGGTGAACGATGCGCCCCGGCTCACCAGGCTGGAGCGCCACCCAGTCGCCCACCGCGGGCCGCTCCTCCGAGGCGAAGGCCCACCGGCCAGCCAGCACCGCCTCGCCCTCCCCCTCCGGGGTCAACGTCACGTAACGCGAGCCATGCTCCAGCACCACCCGGGCTGGAACGAGAGAAGAATCCGAAAGCGCATCGAACTGCGATTGAAAGTCAGGGCCGAAGCCCAGATCGAAGAGAGAGAACAAGACGCACTGCTCCCGCGAACGGCTGGTTGAGGAACCAAGGCCGTCTCAGGCACAGCGCGATCTGGTCAGCGTGGTTGCTTCAGCGCCCGGACGCGGTGCCCAAGAGAACGGCCTCGACAGGAAGAAGCGTGCGCTGGGCATCCATAGGCATTCCTCCGGGCACGCGCCGTGGCGGCGCATGGGGACTGGGTCCACTCTCAGTAACACGGCTGCGCCCCACATTCCATCCCTGGCGCCTTCGTGGCCCCTGAAAGAGATGAAGGGAGTTAGCCTCGGCGCGAGCGCTATCCCCGGAGGCTCATTGGCGCGCTTCAGCTGGCTTCACCTGTCGGATCTCCAACTGGGCCTGAGCGGCTCGCGACTGCTGCGCCCGGAATACCGCGAGGCCTTCGAGAAGGATCTGCGCAAGGTCCATGAGCGCACCGGGCCCTGGGATGTGGTGGTCCTGTCGGGCAACCTCACGCAGACCGGCAATCCCCGGGAGTTCACCCTGCTGCAGTCCACGCTGGAGTCCTTCTGGGAATACTTCCGCAGCCTGGGCTCGAACCCGCGGCTGCTGGCCGTCCCGGGAGAGCAGGACTTCCACCACCCGCTCGTGCAAGGGTCGGAGCTGCTGGGCATGTTCAGCGCCTCCGATGTCCGGGAAGCCTTGCAGAGGAAGGGCGATGACAAGCAGGGCCGCTTCATCCTGGGCCGGTTCTCGAACTTCACCGACTGGCTGAAGAACAGCGCCATGGCCCAGCCCAGTGTCTTGCGCAAGGGGCTGCTCCCGGGAGACTTCGCCGCCACGGTGGAGTCCGAGCGACTGAGCGTGGGCATCATCGGGCTCAACGCGATCTTCCGCAGCGACTGCAAGGATCCGGAGAGCCCCCGGGAGATCGACCTGGAGCAGGTGAAGGCTGCCACGGGAGGAGATCCCTCGCGCTGGGCGTCACAGCACGATGTGCTGATGCTGCTCACTCACACCCCGCCATCGCGGTTGAAGTCCACCTCCCTGGAAGTGCTCAAACGGGCGCTCGTCCCCCCAGGCGCGCTGTTTCTGCACCTGTGTGGGGGAGTCTCGCGAGTCGAATGGATGGAGCCCCGCGAGTCTCGTGCCGTGCAGGCGCTCTCGCTCTTTGGGGTGAAGAGGCCCATGCCAGGCATGTGGGGCTATAGCGCGGGGAAGTTCTCCTCCTCGGGGCTTCGGCTGCTGCCTCGCACGGCCTCCTTGTCTGGAGAGATGATCACTTTCGGGCCGGATCGGACGCGCGAGTTCGATGAAGCCACCGGGCAGAGCCTGGTGGAGCGCGGCCCCCAAGCCCCGGACGCGCCTTCCCAGGAGCTGCGGGCCTCCGACGTGCCACAGCCGGCCTGGGCTCCTCACGGGGTCCGGCACCAGCGGATGCTCGAGGTTGGCAGTAGGCCGGTGCGTGCGCTCGCCTGGTCCTCCTCGGGGCAGGTGCTGGGCATTGGGCTGGGACGTGGCTACCTCGCCTCATGGGACAGTGACGCGAGGCAGCCCTCCTGGACGATCCGGGCCCATCAATCGCCGATCACGGCGCTGGCCTTCTCGGCGGATGGAAAGGCGCTCATCTCCCGCTCCCAGCACCACATCCGGCCCTGGGACGAGCACGGTGAGCTGATCCGCACGTCCCTCCAGGACGTGGAAGCCGCGGGGAGCGCCCTGGCCCTGTCCTCCTCGGGGATGCTGGCTGCGCAGGTCGGTGCCGAGAGCCTGCGCCTGTGGGACACGCGGACCTGGAAGCAGGAGGGCAACATCCCAGTGCCCTACGAGTTCTTCGGGGGCGAAGTGACGTGTCTGGCCTGGTCCTCGGATGGACAGCGTCTGGCCTGCGGTGGCGCGGGTCACCTCATGCTCTGGAGCGCGAAGGCGGTGGCGCGCTTCGTCAATCTGGGCAGCCTCACGGCGCTGGCCTGGATGCCGGGTACTCCTTACGTGGCCGTGGCGCAGGACAACGTGGTCCAGGTCTGGGACGCCCAGACGAGCGCGCGGGTGATCCGGTTGGAGGGGCACTCGGACCGGGTGTGGAGCGTCTCGTTCTCTTACGATGGACGGCTGCTCGCGTCCCTGGCGAATGATGGACAGGTGCTCTTGTTCCGCACGGACACCTGGGAGCCCGCGGGCATGCTGCTCTCGAGCGGCTTGCAGCTGGCGTTCTCTCCCACCCGGAATGTCCTGGCCGTCTCCGGTGCCACGGGCGAAGGCGTCCACCTCTGGGACATCGACGTGGAGGCGCTGCTCGCGTCACGGGCGCCCGCGGCCACGGTGCACGAGGTGAGCGCCAAGGTGGTGCTGGTGGGCGAGGGGCGCGCGGGCAAGAGCAGCCTGGCGCTGCGCATGGCGCAGGGCCGCTACGAAGAGCTGGACTCCACCCACGGCATGCGCTTCTGGTCGCTGAACGAGGCCCAGCTGGGCCCGGTGGGGGCCTCCGCCCCCCTTCGCCGCGAGCTCATCCTCTGGGACATGGGCGGACAGAGCGAGTACCAGCTCGTCCACCAGCTCTTCCTGCGTGACTCCGCCGCGGCCCTGATGGTGATGGAGCCCGGGCGGGGTGAGGCGGCGCTGGACGAGATCGAAGGCTGGAACCAGCGCCTGCTGGCACAGGTGAGCGCTCGAGAGCTCCGCAAGCTCCTGGTGGGCACCAAGCTGGACACCGCCTCCTCCGCCGAGAACCGGCCCGCCATCGAGGCCCTGGTCCAGCGGTGCGGCTTCCTCGGGTACGTGCCCACCAGCGCGAAGACAGGACAGGGCCTGGAGGAGCTGAGGACCGCGCTGGCCCAGGCCATTGACTGGAACGGGCTCGAGAAGGTCAGCCGCCCCGAGCTGTTCCAGCGGATGCGCCAGCACCTGCAGCGGATGCGCGAGTCCAAGCGCGTGGTGCTCACCTTCACCGAGCTGGAAGGGGAGCTGCGGCGCGAGCTGGGCGGGGAGTTCGATCCAGAAGCGCTCCGCGCGGTCGTGGTGCAGCTCGCCCGGCAGGGCTTGGTGGCGGACACGCGGCTGGCGGATGGCACCCGGGTTCTCATCCTCGAAGTGGAACACGTGGAGCGCTACGCCGGCTCACTCATCCTCGCCGCGCGCGACAACCCCCACGGCGTGCCGGCCATCGACGTGGCGAAAGTGCTCTCTCCTACGATGCGCTTTCCCCGCCTTCCCGCCGAGGAGCGGCTGCGCCGCGATCAAGAGCTGCTGGTGCTCGAGAGCGTCATCGAGCTGCTGCTGGAGCACGGGCTGTGTCTGCGGCACGAGGGCCTGCTCATCTTCCCCTCGCTCTTCCGGCCCACCGAGGCCGTGACCGGGGAGGACTTCTCGCACTCCATCTCGCTGCACTACGACTTCTCCGGCCCCATCGACAACATCTACGCCTCGCTCGTCACCTCGCTAGCCCTCAGCCGCCGCTTCGGCGCCATGCGCCTGGGCAAGGAGCGCGCCGAGTTTGGCCGCGCCGGAATGGACTCCTCGGGCGTGCGCCGGGTGAAGGAAGGCAGCAAGGGCGCCCGAGGCCATGCGCGGCTGGACGTGTACTTCGATCCCACCACGCCTCAGAACACGCGCGAGCTCTTCGTCACCCTCATCGAGGAGCACCTGCGCGAGCATGGGGTGACGTTGATGGAGCGGCTGGCCATCACCTGTGCCTGTGGGCAGGTGTTCCCGGAGGACACGGTTCGCAAGCGGCTCCACGCGGGCAATGCCGACATCGGGTGTCCCGAATGTGATCGCCGCACTCCGTTGACCCTGGGGGCCCAGCAGGCGCGGGAGCGTGACCCGGAGCTGGTCCAGCGGCTGCTCGCGCTGAGAACGGATATTCAGGAGCAGCGCTCGCAGAACATCACCGAGACCAAGGTCAGCATCACCGAAGCCAGGACGGTGAACCCCTCTCAGGACACCCCGCTGCGCATCCTCCACCTGAGTGATCTGCATGTTGGGGCGGAGGATGATCCCATCAGCCTGCTGCAACCCCTGTCGGCGGCCCTGCGGGACAGGTACGAGGGCCTGGGGCTGGAGCGCCTGGACTACCTGGTCATCTCGGGCGACATCACGAACCGGGCCTCGCCCGCGGAGTTCGAGAAGGCGCGGGAGCTCGTCTCGGGCATCATCGAGCAGTTCTCCCTGACGGCCGAGCGCTGCATCCTCGTGCCTGGCAACCACGACCTGGACTGGAACACCGAAGTCTACCGGTGGGAGAAGCGGCGCCAGGTGGATGCCAACCGGCTCAAGCAGGGCACCTTCGTCGAGCAGGGCGACGGGTACCTGCTGCGCGACGACGCGAAGTACCCGGAGCGCTTCAAGAACTTCTCACAGCACTTCTACCACCCGCTCACCCAGCGGGCCTATCCGCTCGTTGCCGAGGAGCAGTGCCTGCCCACGCTGTTCACCGAGTCGCGCCTGCAGTTCCTGGCGATGAACTCCGCGTGGGAGATCGACGAGTACTTCCGGGAGCGCTCGGGCATCTGGGAGCACGCGCTGTCACGAGGCCTCGCCTCCGCGGATCAGGAGCTCGCCCAGGCCCGGAAGCGTGGAGAGCTTCCCCCGGACGCGCGGGTGCTCCGGCTCGCCGTCTGGCACCACCCCATCACCGGCAACGAGAAGATCCAGGCGGATGCCTTCATGGGCCGGCTGCTGCAGTCGGACGTGCGTGTCTGCCTGCATGGCCATGTGCATGAGGACCGGGCGGACCTCGTCAACTACGTCCACTCGGAGCGGCGGCTCCACGTGGTGGGCGCGGGCAGCTTCGGCGCGCCCACGCACGAGCGACCCGAGTCCGTGCCGCGCCTGTTCAACCTGCTGGAGGTGGAGCGGGACCTGAAGAAGGTCCGCGTCCACACCCGGGCCCTGCGCAAGCAGGGCGGGGCCTGGGAAGGCTGGGCGGTGTGGCCCGGCGAGCGGCCGGGACACAGGCGTACGTACTACGAGTTCGCCGTGCCCTGAGCCAACCCAAGGACTGATGACCATGACGAGCGAGAGCGCCCCCCCGGAGATTGATCCCTACCGCCTGACCTACGTCGTTCTCTTCAGGCAGAAAACGCCTGGCCCGGCGCCCCTTGTCGCCTTCACTCAGAAGGGTGAGTACCCGCCCGGCGTCACGTGGCCTCATGCCCTGGACAGGGATCTGACCGGCGCGCCGCTGGAGGCCATCTGGTATTGCCTGCACCTGCCTCGCACCCTCTTCGACACCGTGGCTATCTCGCCGGAAGAGTCTCTGCGGACCGCCCACGATGACCACCCCCATGAGATCTTCCCGTTCCCCCTCCACATGTTGGAGGAGGAGGCGGGCCTCTCCGCCTTGCGTGCGCTGCGTCCCGCGCTGATCCTGCACCCGGATGACGCTGCCGCCGAGGTGGCGGCCCTGGCGGGAAAACTGACGCGGGACATTGCCTCCATCCCCTTCTCACAGCTCTCGGGGTCGAGCCTGCGCAAGCACTGGGAGGCCATCGCCGCCATGCCGATCGCGGCTCAGCGAGGCCGGACTCAGAACCCGCCTCCGTGGACGGCTCCCAGCGCCGTTGCGCCCCTGCTTCTGCCGACCACCCACTTCACGCAGCGCGCCCTGCTTCTGAAAGACGGCCGCTATCCGGACAACATCGGTCCTCAGAGTGTCGACACGGCGCTCGAGCTCTCTGTCTACCTGCGTGAACGCATGGAGGCCCTGGCGCTTCTCATCAAGCAGGGAGCCACGAAGCAGGAGCTCGAGACGAAGCTCGAGACAACCCAGGAGGAGGTGGGCGAGCGTCTGCGGTGGCCCGTGGTCATCGGAATGAGCGGAGTGTCGCCGTCGTACAGGCGTGCTTCCGGACGCGGCGCCGCGGAGCTGGCCTCCGATGCGAAATGGGAGGAGCTCGCGGTTCAGTCCGTCGTCACCCACAAGGCCTGTGCCATCAATGGGCTGGGGGTGGTACGGCCCGAGGTCGACGATGAGACGTTCGAGCAGCTTCTCCTGCTCGAGGAGCATTGCGCGGCAGACCGCCCACAGCCTTCCGTCATCTGGAAGCTCCTCGGGCGGCTGGGCAAGTCCCTCACCCGGGCGCTGGGCCATGAAACGGTGCGAGTGCTCCGGCGCGCGAGCAGCGTCAGCGCCTTCACCAACTTCCCCATCGGCCTGGCGGTTCTGCCGGGCCACACCGCGCCGCTCAGCTGTTCGGTCCCTGTCTCCCTGATGCCGGTACAGCCGCTCACCCGGTGTGTCCAGCGAGAGCTGGTCCGGTGGCCCCTTGTCTATCTGCGGCCCCAGCCACGGGTCCTGATCGCGGAGTGCCTCTCGCCTTCGGACCCCATCCGCCCTCATTCGATGATGGGCTGGAAGCGCGTGCAGCAGACCGTTCAAAGCCACCCCGGCGCGGTCTGCGACATCCTGGAGGTATCGTCCCCCGAGCAGCTGCGGACCGCCCTGGCCCAGGGGGGTTATCAAGTGCTCGTCCTGAGCGCGCATGGCAGCTACATCAAGCAGCTCAACCTCGCGACGCTCGTCATCGGAGACCAGCCCAGACTGGGGCCGGAGCTGGGCCCCATGCCGCCCCTGGTCATCCTCAGCGCATGCCACACCGCGCCTCGAGCCCGGGGCGCGGTGAACGTGGCGGATCTGCTCCTGGCCAATGGAGCCGTTGCCGTGCTCGGAACGCTGGTGCCCATCGACGTGCGCCGCAACGCGATCCTCATGGGGCGGCTGTTCACCCTCATGATGGAGACGATCAAAGGCCAGGCCCCCTATCGGTCCTTCGATCAGCTCTGGCACTACGTCGCGACGTCGAACGCGGTCGCCGAGGTGCTGACCGCCACACCGAACCTGACCCGGTGGGCCACGGAAGGAGAGTTTGAGCAGACCGCGCTCACCGAGTTCATGATGCGCCGCTCGCAGGGGCGGCTTCGCCCGACGCACATCTACGAAGACACCGAGGCCGTGCTCGTGGAGATCGCCGAGGCGCGCGGATTTGGCGCACACCTTCGCTCCACGCTCCGCTCTCAGCGGTATGTGCCCGAGAGCCTGCTCTACACGCTCATCGGGCGCCCGGATCACATCGTCGTGGCCGACCCCGCGCTGGATGAACTCATCGCCGCGGGAGGCCTGTTCTCAGGTGGGAAGCCCGGGGCCTCACCGGACGCGGGGTAGGCACCGCCCCGCTGTCATGGGTCGTCCGAGGTGGGCGTCCGTTCAGAGATGAGGACAGGCATATAGCAGCGGCCTTCGTGCTCGTAGAGGTGCGTATAACAGGGCGCTTTCTCTGCCCCCTTGTGCGGGAGCATCCAGCATCCCCCGTTGATCTCGACCGCGCCCCACCGGGCGCAGGGCGGACGCGCCAGCCCTCCAAACGGATTCTTGGGCACCTTGCGAGCGATTGCCGGTCCCGAGGCCGTGGGGTCGTCGGCCTTCTCCACCGAGCCAAGCACCTCGTCTCCCAGTCCATCCGTGCCCGCATCGGGCACCTCTGCCACGGACTGTGAGCCGTCCCCACAGCCTCCTTCGCGCTGGGTCCCATCACCTGGCCACAGCATCCACAACAGCCACGCCACGAGGAGGGCTCCCAACGGAGCCGCCGAGAGCGCCTGCTTTCTCTGCACGTTCGGAGGAGGTGGTGCAGGCGGAGGCAGAGGCGGAGGCGGCGGCGCAGGCTCTGTCTCCTCGGTGGGCGGCTGTGCCACGCTCTCCACCCAGGGCAGATCCAGCCCCGGGAGGGAGCGCCCGAGCAGGTCCTCCAGCTCCTCGGCCACCTGCTTCGCGCTGCCCCGGGCCAGAGGGTCCTCCTCGAGCATGCGCAGGATGAGCGCGGCGAGCTCTGGGCACCGCTCACTCAGTCCCCTGGGTGGCAACAGCCGCACAGGCTTGGCGGGCAGTTCGGGCTCGAAGTCCGGTGGGGACGGTGGGTAGGCACCGGCCAGCAGCCGGTAAGCCGTCACCCCCAGCGCATACACATCATCCGGCGGCTCCCCTTTGTTCTCCTCTGCTCCGGCCCCGAGCTTCAGGGCGAACCTGTAGAAGATCAGCTGGGGACTGCGGTAGCGCTCGGTGCCGGGGGGCATTGCACCATCGGTCAGCGAGCTGGCGCCTTTGTGCTTGCCACTTCCGAAGTCCAGCAGCACCGCCCGGCCCTCGGGCGTCACGAGGATGTTGCCCCCCTTCACGTCCCGGTGCACGCCATAGCGGTGCGTGGCCTGCAGCGCCCGCGCCACCTGGGCCAGGTACCCAATGGCCTGCCGCAAGGTGAGGCTCTGCGGCGCCGCCCGCGCGTACAGGGAAGTGCCCGGCACCCACTCCATGACGATGTAGGGGTAGTCGTCTCCGCGGGGACTGGTCCACCAGCCGCTACCCTCCAACCGGGGCACCGAGGAGTGATGGATGTGTGAGAGCAGCCACAGCTCCCTGTCGAAGCGCGCGTCTTCCTTCTGCCGGGCCAGTTTGAGGGCGTAGCTCTTGCCGTCCTGCATGTCGGAGCGCACGGCGCGGAACACCACGCCGTGGCTACCGCTGCCGATGCGCTCCTGCACGATCCAGGTGCCGACGACCGCGCCATATTCAGGAACACCCGTGTCCTGGGAGAGTGGGGCCACCATATGCCTCCGGTAGGGTTGACCCCACCCTACCTCATGGGTGGACTTCGCGCACCCTGCGAGTGCCGCGGCGAGAGTGGCGCGAGCGTCAGGGCCTGCCGCGTGAAGCCGTAGCCCGACGTGGGAGCCCGGCTCATCCGGGGCCTGAGGCAGCGGTAAGTGCACCCGCCGCTGACCTGGCTTCACGGCTGGTGCCGAGGGTGTGGGAGGAGGTGCTATCCCACCTTGGCGCCTGATCGCTGGCCCGGCGGGGGGCCTGGCTCCAAGAACTGCTGCCGAGCGGCCTGTTGTGGCATATACCCACACCATGCCTTCCGCTCTTACCGCCTCCCAAATCCGCGAGGCGTTCCTCCACTTCTTCGAGCAGCGCGGCCATCGCCGCATCGCCTCCTCCTCGCTCGTCCCCCAGAACGACCCGACCCTGCTGTTCACCAACGCGGGCATGGTGCAGTTCAAGGACGTGTTCACCGGCCGAGAGAAGCGCGACTACAGCCGCGCCACCACCTCGCAGAAGTGCGTGCGCGCCGGTGGCAAGCACAACGATCTCGACAACGTGGGCTACACCGCCCGCCACCACACGTTCTTCGAGATGCTGGGCAACTTCTCCTTCGGCGACTACTTCAAGGCCGAGGCCATTGCCTACGGCTGGGAGTTCGTGACGAAGACGCTGGGCCTGGACAAGAACCGGCTGGCCGTCACCGTGTTCAACGGCGAGGGCGGCATCCCCTGGGACGAGGAGGCCTTCGAGCTGTGGGCCCAGCAGGGCGTGGACCGCAGCCGCATCCACAAGCTGGGCCTGAAGGACAACTTCTGGGCCATGGGCGACACCGGCCCGTGCGGCCCGTGCTCGGAGATTCACTTCCACCAGGGTGATGACATCCCCTGCGCCGAGGTGGCCGCGGGCCGCCCCTGCCAGGGCGTGGCGTGCGACTGCGACCGGTGGCTGGAGATCTGGAACCTGGTGTTCATGCAGTTCGAGCGCAAGGAGAAGGACGCCCCGCTCATCCCCCTGCCCAAGCCCTCCATCGACACCGGCGCCGGCCTGGAGCGCATCGCCTCGGTGGTGCAGGGCAAGCGCTCCAACTACGACACGGACCTGTTCCAGGGCATCATCGCCAAGGTGAGCGAGCTGGTGGGCAAGCCCTACACGCAGGAGGGCGGTGCCTCCATGCGCGTGGTGGCCGACCACAGCCGCGCCGCCGCGTTCCTCATCTCCGACGGCGTGCAGCCCTCCAACGAGGGCCGCGGCTACGTGCTGCGGCGCATCATGCGCCGCGCCATCCGCCACGGCTCGCTGATGGGGCTGGAGGAGGTGTTCTTCTTCAAGGTGGTGGACCGCGTCATCGAGCTGATGGGCGAGGCGTTCCCCGAGCTGCGCGAGAACCGCACGTTCGCCCTGGAGGTGTCGCGCCACGAGGAGGAGAGCTTCCGGCGCACGCTCAACCGCGGCCTGAAGATGATCGACGAGGAGGTGGAGAAGTTGAAGCAGGCCGGCGGCAAGGTCATCTCCGGCGAGTCCACCTTCTTCCTGCACGACACGCACGGCTTCCCGTGGGACCTGACGCAGATCATCGCCCGCGAGCGCGGCTATGACGTCGACCTGACGAAGTTCTGGGAGATCATGAACACGCCGCGTGGCTCGGGCGGCGACACGATCAACAAGGACAAGGCCGTTGGCGACATCTACCTGAAGCTGTCGCAGCAGCTGGGGCCCACCGAGTTCCTGGGCTACGAGGGCGACGGGCGCGAGGGCGAGGGCTCGGTGCGCGCCATCCTCAAGGATGGCAAGGAAGTGGGCCAGGCCACCGCGGGCGAGACGGTGGAGCTGGTGCTGGACCGCACGCCCTTCTACGGCGAGTCCGGCGGCCAGGTGGGCGACACCGGCCGCATCGTCGGCCACGGCGGCAAGGCGGTGGCGCTGGTGATGGACGCGCAGCGCCCGGTGCAGGGGCTCACTGTCCACAAGGTCGAGGTGAAGGAGGGCACCTTCAAGGTGAAGGACCAGGTGCAGGCGGGAGTGGACAGCGAGCGGCGCAACTCCATCCGCGCCAACCACTCGGCCACGCACCTGCTGCACAAGGCGCTCAAGCTGGTGCTGGGCGACCACGTGAAGCAGGCCGGCTCGGTGGTGGCGCCGGACTACCTGCGCTTCGACTACTCGCACTTCGCGGTGCCCACCCCTGAGCAGCTCGAGCAGGTGGAGGACATCGTCAACTCGTGGATCCGCGAGAACGCCGAGGCCCAGACGAAGATGATGAAGCTGGACGAGGCCAGGAAGTCCGGCGCGGTGGCCATGTTCGGCGAGAAGTACGGCGAGACGGTGCGCGTCGTCACCGTGCACCCGCAGTCCACCGAGCTGTGCGGCGGCACCCACGTGCGGCGCAGCGGTGACATCGGGCTGTTCAAGGTGCTCAGCGAGGCGGGCATCGCCTCGGGCGTGCGCCGGCTCACGGCCGTCACCGGCATTGGCGCCCTGCAGTACCTGCGCGAGACGGAGCGCGAGCTGCGCCGGGCCGCCGAGCTGCTGAAGACGACTCCCAAGGAGCTGTCCAAGCGCGTGGAGGCCACCCAGAAGCGCGTGAAGGAGCTGGAGCGGAAGGTCGAGGAAGTCGCCGTGAAGGCGCAGACGGCCTCCAGCAAGGACCTGCTGGCCGAGGCGCGCGACGTCAACGGCGTGAAGGTGCTGGCCACCCGGGTGGATCCGGCCGACGACAAGGTGTTCCGCGGCATGGCGGATCAGCTGCGCGATCGCATCCAGTCGGGCGTCATCGCCATTGGCGGCGAGAAGGACGGCAAGGCGCTCATCCTCGTGGCGGCGACCAAGGATCTGGTGGCCCGGGGCATCAGCGCGGGCGACCTGGTGCGCGAGATGGCCAAGGAGGTGGGCGGCAAGGGCGGCGGCAAGGCGGACATGGCCCAGGCCGGTGGCCCGGACGCGACGAAGCTGCCCCAGGCGCTCGACAAGATCTACGAGCTGGTGAAGGGCAGAGCATGAGAGCTGGCACCTCCCTCTCCGCGCTGCTCCTGGCGGTGGCCCTGGCGGGGAGCTGGGGCTGCACCAAGGAGGAGGCTCCGCCGCAGGAGGACCGCACGCTGGCCAAGCTGCGGGCCGAGGCGGAGCGCGTGGATCGTGGAGGTGCTCCCTCGGGCCCGCCCAGCAAGGGGCTGGCCCCCGCGGAGAATCCCAACGCGACGCTGGCGGGGATTGCCTCGGGTGAGGAGGGCCTCGCCGAGGAGAAGCTGCGGCTGCCCGAGAAGAACGACACCGTCCACCTGGGCCCGCTGGCGGTGAAGCTCATGAAGCTCGAGGCCACGCAGTCGGTGCAGGGCTCGGGCAAGGTGGGCCTGGCCACCGAGGACCGGTTCCTGCGCGTGGAGCTCATCGCGCAGAACGTGGGCAAGGCACCGTCCGAGGTGGCGCTGGACGGGGCACGCGTGGTGGACGCTGCGGGCAAGGAGTTCGGCGTGGCGCGGGACGTTCAGATTGTCGGAGGCACGCGCCAGCTGCGCCGCACCTGGGCCCCCGAGGAGCGCACCGAGGTGGTGCTGCTGTTCGAGCTGCCCCCGTCGTCCATCGGCGAGGGCCTGACGCTGGTGCTGCCGGCCACCAGCGGGGACGTCCGCCTGGCGCTGCAGTGAGACCTGCGTGAGGCGGTGAACGTTGACGGTCACGCCCAAGCTCCTGCCGTTGCGCATCCGCCTCCCGTACGCCACGGAGGAGGAGTTCGTCGACAAGTACGGCTCGAACCTGGGGCGTGGCGGCGTGTTCATCGCCACCCGGGCGCTCAAGGACGAGGGCACCGCGCTGGCCTTCGAGTTCGTGCTCGCCGATGGCACGCGGATGCTGCGCGGCGAGGGCGTAGTGGTGAAGGCGCAGGTGGACGAGGGCGGCGGGCGCTCGGGAATGACGGTGCGCTTCGTGAAGCTGGATGCGCCGAGCAAGGCGCTCATTGATCGGTTGGTGACGCGCCGCACCTCCGAGACCCCCGCCCCGCTGGGACCGGCGTCGACTCCCGCGCCCATCGCTCCCACCGCGCGGGCGGAGAAGCCCCCTGCCCCACCGACTCCTCCTCCGGCACCTGGGGTGAGCAGCAGTCCCTCGGGCCGGCCCTCCCCGGCTCCGCCTCCGGGCCTGGTGCGGCGCGCGTCCGCTGCGTCGGCTTCCTCTCAGGCTGTGCCTCCACCGCGGGCTTCTGCCACGGCGGCATCCAGTCCACTGATTCCCACGCCGATCGAGGGGCCTCCCGTAGCGCGTGGCCCCTCCGCTCCGGCCACGCCGCCTACGCCGCTCGTCACCAGGACGCCGACCGCTGCGCCCGAGCCTCGTGTCACCGAGACACCAGCGGATCGATCCCCGGAGCCCGAGCTGTCCAGCCCCCAGGAGCCAGCCGCTCAGCCCGAGCCGCGTGTCACCGAGGCGCCAGCCGCTGAGGCTACGGCACCCCGTGATTCCGAGCCGCCAGCAGTTCCGGCCGCGCCATCCGAGCTGCGAGCCACCGAGACACCTGCCGCTCAAGCCACACCGCCCGAGCGCCATGCTTTCGAGCCGTCGGCGGCTCAAGCCACGCCGCCCGAGCCGCGCATGACCGAGGCACCGGCCGCTCGAACCACACCACCCGAGCCGCGTGCTCCCGAGCCGCTGACGGCACAGGCCGCACCTCCCGAGCCCCGCGTCACCGAGGAGCCAGCCCCCCGCCCGAGACTCGTGGAGGCGCCGCGCGCCGAGACGCCCGCTTCCACCGATGACACGCGCCGCAGCCCCGAGTTCAAGGGCCGCCGGAGGACCGTGCTCGAGGTGCCGCTCGCCACTCCCGTGGCGCCCGCCGCTCCCGAGGTCGTACTCGGCATCGACCTGGGCACCACTCAAGCCCGCGTCGCCGTCTTCCACGAGCGCGAGCCCCAGCTCATTCCCGCCGGCGGCACGGAGGCGGGCGGCATTCCCTCGATGATGGCGGTGGATGACGCGGGCCAGTTGCTCGTCGGCCGCGCGGCTCAGGCCGAGGCCGAGCGCACCCCACGCAACGCCGCCACGGGCCTCAAGCGCGTGCTCGGCCTGCGCGCCCGCTCGCCCCGGCTGCGCAGCTTCGTGGGGCTGCCCTTCTCCGTCACCGCGGATGCCCGGGGTGACGCGAGCATCGAGCTGCGCGGCCGCGCCGTTCCCCTGGCCGACTTCGCCGCCCAGTTGCTGCGTGAGCTGAAGTCCTCGGCCACGAGCTTCCTCGGCCGCGAGGCCACCCGGGCGGTCCTCTGCGTCCCCGCCCACTTCGATGCCCGCCAGCGCGGCGTCCTGCGCGAGGCCGCCGAGCGCGCCGGCCTCCATGTCCTGCGCATCCTCAACGCCCCCGCCGCGGCGACGCTGGCTTATGGCCACGGCCGCGGCCTGGCGCGCAAGCGCGTGCTGGTGATCGACCTGGGCGGCGGTGGGCTCGAGGTCTCCGTCATGCAGGTGACGGGAGATGACCTGGAGGTCGTCACCACCGGCTGTGAGCCCATGCTCGGCGGCATGGACTTCGACGCGCGCATCGCCGAGGCGCTCAACGCGGAGCTACGCGAGCGGGCCACCTCCCTCCCGGAGACTTCATTCGACCTGAACTCGCTGCGCACGGCCGCCGAGACCGCCAAGATCGCGCTCAGCCAGCAGCAAGAGGCGACCGTTCCCCTGCGCGGCATGGGCCAGGCCCTGCTCTCCCGCGAGCGCATTGACGCCCTCACCGCGGACCTGGCCCAGCGCGTGACGGAGGTCACCCGCGAGGTGCTCGAGTCCAGCTCGCTCACGCCGCAGGGCCTGGACGCGGTGCTGCTGGTGGGAGGCCAGAGCCGCTCGCCGCTGGTGCGCCAGCGGCTGGAGGCGAGCCTGGGCGTCACCGTGCGCTCCGACGTGGATCCGCTGGGCGCGGCGGCCCTGGGAGCGGCCCTGCTCGGACGCTCGCTGCTGGAGATCGAATCCGGCAAGCCGGGCGCCACCGTCTCGGACGTGCTCTCCATGCCCCTGGGGGTGGCCGAGCGGGGAGGCACCATCCGCCGCGTCTTCGAGCGCAACACCCGCCTGCCCGCCAACAAGACGCTCGTGCTGCCCGTCACGCCCGGGCCGCTCTCGCTCGCGCTCTTCCAGGGCCTCTCGCCCCTCACCGCGGAGAATGAGTACCTGGGAGCGCTGCACTTCCAGCTCGAGCGCGCGGGAGAGGCAGAGCTTCACTTCTCCCTCTCCCAGGATGGCCTCCTCTTGGTCTCCGCCACGCTGCCGGGCGCCAAGCCGAAGCAGCCGGTGGCGCTCGCCGCCGAGGAGCTGGACGACGCGGCCCGGGAAGCCCTCATCACCCGCTCTCCGTACGCCACCGAGACCGAGCAGCGTCCCGCGGGCCTGCTGTCCGGGCTGCGGAAGTTCTTCGGCAAGCGCTGAGCAGCCAGGCAGCCGACCCACGGGCCCGCCTCCTGGAACCCGAGCCGGCACAACCCGGCGCGAATAACCTTCCCATCCTCCACTCACCGCGAGTGCCCACATTGTCCTCAGCGACACGACTTCTGGGAGGACGCCATGCGGATTCGTTCGGTGATGGGGAGCCTTGCAGCCTCGGCGATGCTGTTCGCGGTGCCCGCGCTGGCCGTGGAGGCGCAGCGGGTGGAGGAGGACCTGAACTTCGACGCGCGCAAGACGAAGGTCGGCCTCGATGTCCGCCTGGGCGTCGGCGGCATGACGGGAGAGCTGGGAGAGGACACGGGGGCAGGGCCGCTGCTGGGGATCGCGGCGGGTGCGCAGCCGTGGAAGGCCCTGGGTATCGAGCTGGGCTACGAAGGCCAGCGCCTGCCGCTCACCGAGGACTTCGTGGCGGACGGCCAGGCCCTGTACCGCCACAACGTGGGGCTGCTGGCCAAGGCGGGCCCCGTGCTGGACGAGAAGTGGCGGCCGTACGTGGGCGCGGGCGTGGGCCTGAGCTACCTCAACGTCAGCGATGGCGCCGAGGCCTTCTATGACAACGACATCGTCCAGGAGGTGCCGCTGGCGGCGGGCCTGGACTACAACTTCGGCGGCGCCATCTTCGCCGGAGCGCGCGCCACCTACCGGCTGATGTACGGCGAGGGCTACGCCGACGACATCGCGGGCGATGACGACGGCAGCCTCTTCAACGCCAGCCTCACCCTGGGCGGCCGCTTCTAGCCGCCCCGCCGCACCGGCCCGCGCCTAGAGCGTGAACTGAGACATCACCGCCTCGGGGCGCGGGTCCTTCTCATAGGCCTCCAGCACGGCGTGCGCGGGCGAGCGGCCCGAGGCAGCCACCTGGGCCAGCGGCTCGAGCAGCGGAGCGTCCTGGGGATCCAGGCGCTCCAGCCCGCGGCGGGCGATGGCCACCATCTCCGAGGCGAGCCGGGAGAACTCGTGCTTGCCCAGGCGCCCGGTGAGCCCCTGCTTGCGAGCGGTGTCGTGGAAGGCCAGGTGCTCGTTGAAGGACATGCGGGGCACCAGCTGCCCGGCCTCCTCCAGCGCGCCCTTGTCGTACAGGATGCCGCGCCACAGCGCCGCCAGGCCGCCCGTCATCTCCGCCGAGGCGCTGTCGGCGCCCCGCACCTCGAGGACTTTCTTGAGCCGCACCTCGGGGAACAGCGTGGACAGGTGGTCGGTCCAGTCCGCCATGTCCGCCGGCTGGCCCTCGAAGCCGTCCTTGAGCAGCTGCCGGAACGTCATCTTCGGGTACAGGTACTCGCCGCGCCGGCGCAGGAACAGCAGCGGCGCATCCAGCGCCCACTCCACGTAGGTGCGGTACGAGAACGAGCCGTCGATGAAGGACGGCAGGTAGCCACACCGGGTGGGGTCCACCTCCTCCCAGACGCGGTTGCGGAAGGACATGTAGCCTGAGGGCTTGCCCTCCAGCAGCGGGCTGTTGGCGTACAGCGCCACCATCAGCGGCGCCAGCCGGGCCACCGTCACCGTCTTGCGCACACAGTCCGCCTCGTCCTCCCAGTCGTACGAGGCCTGGCCCGTGGACGTCATCAACATCATGTTCAGCGCCAGCTTGCCCCGCTCGGGCAGCGTGCGGCGCATCACCTTGTAGCGAGTCTTCGGCATCCACGGCATCTCGCCCGTGCTCCCCGTGGGCCGGTACCCCATGGCCACCACCCGCAGGCCCAGCGCCTGCGCGGCCGCCTTCAGCTCGCTCACGTGCCGCAGGTTCTCCGCCTGGGCCTCACGCGCCGTGAAGAAAGGACTGCCCGAGAGTTCAAACTGCCCTCCGGGCTCCAGGGACACCATCTCCATGCCCCGCTGCAGCGCGATGACGGGTGACTCGGGCGTCTCACGGAACGGGGTGTAACCCCCCGCCGCCCCCATCTTCTCCAGCAGCGCGCCAATGCCGTGGGCCCCCTCGTAGGGCACCGGCTGCGCGCCGTGGAGCGGGTAGAGGAACTTCTCGTGCTCCAGCCCCAACCGGTGCTGGGCCCGGGGCTTTTCCGCCGCGCGGAAGCTGTCCACCAGGGCCTCGATGGAGGCAATGGGCTGTGAGTTCGATCGTTTGAGATCCAGTGACATGGCCGCGCCTATATAACGTTGATGGAGCTTCTCGCACCCTACCTTGCGCATCGGCCCCCGAATGACCCCGAATTCTCCGGTTCCCGCCCTCGCCCCCCGGTCCACCCTCGCGGACTTCTTTCAGGGCGTGGGCCTGCTGGGCCGGGCCTTCGGGCTGATCTTCCGGACACCCAAGCTCTTCTTGCTGTCGGCCCTGTGTGCGCTGGTGACGCTGATCGCGCTGGTGGGGCTGTTCATCCTCCTGTGGAACTATACCCCGGAGTTGATCAACGGCATCGTCGCCCGCCCGGACACCTGGTACGGCAAGGCCCTGTGGCACCTGGTGCTGGTGCTCACCTTCGTGGTGCTGCTGGTGATTGGCGCCAACACCGTGCCGCCGCTGCTGCTGGCGCCCCTGCAGGACCCTCTGTCCGAAGCGACCGAGGAGCTGTGCGGTGGCTTCCAGGCCCCGCCCTTCACCCTGCCGGCCTTCTTCCGGGGCGTGGCTACGGGGGTGCTCCACACGCTCACGCGCCTGTTCTTCCTGGTGCTGGGCCTGGTCGTCCTGCTGCCGCTGCACCTGATCCCCGGGGTGGGCAGTGTGCTGTGGACGGTGCTCGTCAGCTTGTGGACCATGGTCTGGATGGCCGGTGAGCACCTGGCCGGGCCCATGACGCGCCACCTGTACCCCTTCTCCGAGGTGCGGCGGATGCTGCGCGAGCGCCGGGCGCTCTGCCTGGGCTTCGGCGCGGGCGTCTACCTGCTGCTGTGGGTGCCGGTGCTCAACACCTTCTTCCTCCCGGTGGCCATCATCGCCGGCACGCTGCTGTACCGCGGCCTGCGCGCTACCGGACAACTGCCCCCGCCGCCTTCGGCCGCCTCGGGCACCAGGGCCTGAAATAAAGCGCCCGCCCCGCTGTCTCCTTTTCTTAAGAGCCCTGATCCCCCAGAGGGGTCCGGGAACGCGATGCCCGCCAGGAACGTTCAGCCTGGATACGAGAAGAGGATGCCTTGAAGCACCCGGAGTCCATGATTAGGCTTGCCCGGCTGCCCTCAAGTGCTCGTTTACCTGGACAACTACCGGAATTCTCAAAGCTTTTCACGCAACACCCGGGGCACGTGTGGCCCCAGCTTGGATGAACCATGCCGCGAATGCTTCGCCGGATCATCGCCGTAGCCGTCCTCCTCGGCGCCTGGGCCCTCGTGGGCAGTGACC
The DNA here is from genome assembly GCA_035296065.1 of Myxococcaceae bacterium. Taxonomy (GTDB): domain Bacteria; phylum Myxococcota; class Myxococcia; order Myxococcales; family Myxococcaceae; genus DATHBR01. Next base: position 134,518 of record DATHBR010000063.1, read on the forward strand.
GGGCGCCCATTCCCTTGACGATGGGGGCCGCGCAGGCCAGCCAGGGGTGGAATGGCTCGGCTACTCAGAAAGGCGAGAAGGCGCCACACGAGCTGGCCGCCCTGCGCGTCTTCACCAAGGTCGTCATCTCCGTGAAGGAGAACTACGTCGACCCCAAGCGCGTGAAGCCCAAGGAGATGATGGTCGCCGCGCTCGAGTACGTGGAGAAGAGCGTGCCGGACGTGCTCGTCGAGGGCAGCGCCGAGACGGGCAAGCTGTCGCTCATCGTCAACGACAAGAAGAAGGACTTCGACATCAGCGAGGTGGACTCGCTCTGGAAGATGTCCTTCAAGCTCAAGGACGTCTTCGAGTTCATCAGCAAGAACATGCGCGCCATCGACGACACCCGCGACATCGAGATCGCGGCCGTCAACGGCATGCTGTCCACGCTGGATCCGCACTCGCAGCTTCTGCGCCCCGAGGTGTACCGGGAGATGAAGCTGTCCACCAAGGGTGAGTTCGGTGGCCTGGGCTTCGTCATTCAGATGCGCGAGGGCAACCTCACCGTGGTGAAGGTGCTGCCCAAGACGCCGGCGCACAAGGCGGGCATCCTGAAGGACGACCTCATCAAGCGCATTGGCGAGGAGTCCACGGTGAACATGGACCTGAACGAGGCGGTGTCCAAGCTGCGCGGCCCCGAGGACAGCCGCGTCACCATCACCGTGGAGCGCAAGGGCTGGGACAAGCCGCGCACCATGTCGCTCACCCGCGCCATCATCTCGATCGAGAGCGTGCAGCACAAGCTGCTCGCGCAGAACGTGGGCTACGTGCGGCTGAAGAGCTTCACCGGCACCACCACGAGGGATCTGGAGAACTCGCTGACGGAGCTGCAGAAGCAGGCCGAGGCCAAGGGCGGCACGATGAAGGGCCTGGTGCTGGACCTGCGCGGCAACCCGGGCGGTCTGCTGGAGCAGGCCATTCAGGTGTCCGACGCGTTCCTGTCCAACGGCGTCATCGTCGCGACGGTGGGCCTGAGCGACAAGCTGCGCGAGGAGAAGCGCGCGCGCCCCAGTGACGGCGAGGGGGCCTACCCCATCGCGGTGCTGGTGAACGCCGGCAGCGCCTCGGCCTCGGAGATCGTGGCTGGCGCGCTGAAGAACCTGGACCGCGGCGTCATCATCGGCCGGCAGACGTTCGGCAAGGGCAGCGTGCAGGTGCTGTACGACTACCCGGATGACAGCGCGCTGAAGCTGACCATCGCCAAGTACCTGACGCCTGGGGACAAGTCGATTCAGGAGGTGGGCATCGTCCCGGACATTCAGCTCACCCCCACCCGCGTGACGGAGGACCGCGTGGACGTGTTCGCGCCCCGCCGCTCCATGGGTGAGGCGGACCTGGACCAGCACTTCGGCAACCCGGACTCGGACAAGGTGGCCAAGAAGCGCGAGGACGTGCTCGACCGCGAGAAGCCGCTCGAGGTGCTCAAGTACCTCAAGGTGGACGAGAAGGCCGCAGTGGCCAAGAAGGAGAAGGAGCCGGCCAAGGAGCCCGACAAGGCGCCGAAGACGGCCAGCAAGGACGGCAAGGACGAGAAGGAAGTGGAGGTGGACGTGGCCGGCCAGGGCGAGGACCTGGACGACCAGCTGGACGCCGACACCCAGGACGAGGTGAAGGAGGACTTCGAGGTGCAGTTCGCCCGGGAGTTCCTCGTCAAGGCCCCGTCCACCAAGCGCTCGGAGCAGCTGCGCCAGGGCAAGGCCTTCATCGAGCAGAAGCGCGTGGAGGAGGAGCAGCGCATCAACGCCGCCATCTCCGCGCTGAGCCTGGACTGGAGCCCGGGCCCCACGCCGAAGAACCCTCAGCTGGAGGCCTCGTTCTCGCCCGGCACGGACAAGCCGGTGCTCGCCGGTGATCTGCTGGACATGGTGGTGACGGCCGAGAACAAGGGCACCGAGCCGCTCAAGCGCGTGCGCGCGTGGACCGAGAGCGACAACCCCTACATCGACCGCCGCGAGTTCCTCTTCGGCGCGCTGGCGCCGGGCGAGAAGAAGACGTGGACGGTGCAGGTGCGCGTGCCCAAGGACTTCTCCTCGCGCCGCGACGACGTGACGGTGAAGTTCTTCGACGACAACGGGGCGCTGCCCAAGACGGTGGTCAGCGAGGTGAGCTTCCTGGAGCTGGGCCGCCCGGCCTTCGCCTTCAGCTGGCAGGTGGTGGACACGTGCCAGGCGTGCAATGGCGACGGCGCGGCGCAGCGCGGTGAGAGCGTCACCCTGCTGATGGACGTGACGAACGTGGGCGCCGGCACGGCGCTGGAGACGGTGGTCACCATCCGCAACGCGGGAGACCCCAACGTCTTCATCGAGAAGGGCCGCTTCCGCCTGTCCGAGATGAAGGCGGGTGAGACGAAGACGGCCAAGCTGCAGCTGGAGGTGAAGAAGCCCTTCAAGGGCGACACCTTCCCGCTGAAGCTGCTGGTGCGTGACGAGTCGCTGGAGGAGTTCGTCTCCGAGAAGCTGGAGCTGCCGGTGCTCGACGCGCCCGCGCTGCAGCTGGAGCCGGCCAAGTCGGTGGTGAAGCTGGCGGAGAAGACCGAGCTGTACGGCTCGCCGCAGGCCAAGGCCCGGCCGGTGGCGCGGGTGGCCACGGCGGCGCAGGTGCCCGTCACCGCGGTGGGCAAGGGCTTCTTCAAGGTGGACCTGGGCGAGGACCGCTTCGCCTTCGTGCGCACCGCGGACGCCCGCGAGGTGAAGGGCGCCAAGGCCACGCCCATCAAGAAGCTGGACCTGCTGACCAACCTGGCCCCGCCGGACATCCGGCTGGACGTGGACCCGTCGCAGGGCGGCGTGGTGGCCAACGGCGAGCGCTTCACGCTGTCCGGCACGGTGACGGATCCGGACGGGCTGCTGGACGTGTACGTGCTCGTCAACGACCAGAAGGTCTACTTCAAGGCGGTGGACCCCAAGGGCGAGGAGCCCAAGAAGCTGAAGTTCACCACGGACTTCGCGCTCAAGGAGGGCAACAACAGCATCCTCGTGGTGGCGCGTGAGAACCCGGACTTCCAGAGCCACAAGGCGCTGCTGGTGCGCCGTCGTCCGGAGGCAATGGCCCAGAAGCTGGTTACGCCCTCGCCGACCCAGCCGCAGCAGAAGACGCCGTAGGCCGCGTACCACCTCCGCAGCCCCCCGGGCGGCTCCTCTCCAAGGCCTCTAAGGCCTGGAGCGGAGGCCGCCCGTTTTATTGACGCTCTTGGCGGCCACACGCTAGCGTCCAGCGAGATTGTGGCGCCCGATGCCGGCGCGCGCCTGGGAGGCGGTTTGAGGATGCATACGTTCAGTCGGTGGATGGCGCTCGCGACGCTCGTGTCGGGGGCCGCGTACGCGGACAAGAACGACATTCAGATCTCCCGGCTGGGGAATCCGGATGTGGGCGAGGTGGGCGGCAGCGCCACCGCGAACTCGGACTTCCAGGCCTTCGCGCGCACGTTCGGCGCGGCCATCACCTCCGCGAACCTGATGCCGCCGGAGACGCTGGGGCACTCGGGCTTCAACGTGAACATGGAGCTGTCCGTCATCAGCCTGCCCAGCGAGACGGTCATCCCCGCCGAGGGAGGTCAGCCGAGCGCGGTGCTGATGCCCGCGTTCCACGTGCGCAAGGGCCTGCCGTTCTCCATCGAGGTGGGTGGGCGCGTGGGCTGGGTGGAGCGCAGCCGCATGCTGGCCGCCACCGGCGAGGTGAAGTGGGCCGTCAATGAGGGCTTCACGTACCTGCCGGACATTGGCGTGCGCGGCCATGTCACCCGCCTGTTGGGGGTGCGTGACTTCAGCCTCACCGCGGCCGGAATCGACGCGGGCATCGGCAAGCAGTTCCCCCTGGGCGGCATGGTGACGCTCACCCCGTACGGCGGGCTGGACTTCACCTTCGTCGGGGCGGACTCGAACGTTATCGACTTCAACCCCAACCGCTCCTTCGAGGATTCGCTGCAGGACGACTCGCTGATGGCGCTGGAGGACACGGGCGTCTACAAGCGCGTGAGCCTCACGGACAACATGAACCAGCGCATCTACGGCGGCGTGCGGTTCATCGGCGGCGTGCTGCAGCTGGGCGCGGAGATCTCCGTCACCCGGCTGGGCAGCGTGGCGCTGGATCCGAACAACGAGAACAGTGAGACGCGCGCGCTCACCAGCGTGTTCACGTTCAACACCTCGCTGGGCCTGGACTTCTAGGCCGCCTGGCGCAGGCCCTCGCGCAGGGCGCGCGGCCGGTTGGTGATGAGGTACGAGATGCCCATCGCCGCCAGGGCCCGCGCCCGCTCCGGCTCATCCACCGTCCACACCGCCACGCGCAGGCCCGAGGCCGTCCACTCGGCCACGCGCTCGGGGGTGCACGCCTCGTGGAACGGGTGCACCGAGTGCGAGGAGACCAGCGGGCTCATCAGGTAAGCCTGGGGCGCCCAGGGCTTGTCCGGATCGATGAGGAACCCCCGGCGCAGCGTGGGCGCGGCGGCGGCCAGCCGGAACAGGCACAGGGGGTTGAAGCTGGAGACCACCACCCGCTCGCTCAGCCCCCGCTGGGTGACGAGCTGGGCCACCTTGGCCGCCAGTCCCCCGTCATCGAAGCGGTCGCACTTGAGCTCGATGTTGATGAGGAAGTGCGAGGGCAGCGCGTCGAGCACCTCCTCGAGCAGGGGGATGCGCGCCGGGGCAAACCCCAGCGGGGTGCCCACGTCCGCGCGTTGCAGCTTCCAGTAGGGCGTGGTGCGCACCTCCCAGGGCACGCGGGCCAGGCGGGACAGCTCCTCGTCATGGCAGACGACGACTTCACCGGAGCCGCACACCATGGCGTCCAGCTCCACGCCGTCGGCGCCTTGCCTCACGGCCTCGGTGAAGGCGTCCAGGGTATTCTCGGGGGCGTCAGCGCTGGCGCCCCGGTGGGCGAGCAAGAGCATGAGCGCCAGTCTGCGTCAGAACCGGCGCGAGTGGCAGGGGAAGTGCGCCGCTTCGTCGTCTACCGACACGTGGCTTGCCTCGACGGGGGGTTTGCTGCACTGTGAGGCGCATGGGGCTGGGCCTCGGCGAATTCATCCTCCTGGGATTCATTCTGGTGGTGGTCTTCTCCGCTTCGCGGATGGGCCAGCTGGGCAACGCCGTGGGCAAGTTCGTCTACTCGTTCCGCAAGGCCTCCAAGGGCGAGGACTTCGTGGACGTGAAGCCCCTGCCCCCCTCCACGCGGCGCGGCAGCACGGACGCGGACTTCACCGAGCCCAAGCGCGACTAGCCGTTGCCGTTGCCCCGCCTGTTGACCGGGTCCTGCTCCAGCAGGCGCTGGGCCTGCTCGCGCAGGGACGGGTGCACGGACGAGTCCCCCGCCAGCTCCGCCAGGTCCGTCACGTTGAGCAGCGGGACGATCTTCGCCCCCACCTCGGGCGGCAGGTACGGGTTGAAGACGAGCGCGCGGCGCACGGTGTGGCGCACCGACCAGCGGGGGGACTTCCAGATCTCCAACAGCGGCTCGGGGCGGGCGGGCCGGCGCGCCGCCATGCGCACCACCAGCGGCTCGGTGAGCCGGGGGTTGAGCAGGGCGTTGCGCACCACGGACGGATCGCTCACCGTGGCCAGGCGCGCCAGCACATCCGGATCCCGCGTCAGCCGCGCCTGCTGCTTGAGGTGCCCCAGCGACTGGGTGAAGACGCGCGCGTCCGCCTTGGCCGCCGCGCCCGCGTTCATCTCCTGCCGGGCCGGCCCGTCCGCGAAGAGGTCCGCCACGGTGGGCAGGGCCTGCACCTGGGCCAGCCGCCGCAGCTCGTCCGCATAGGGGATCTGCGCCGCCTCGAATCCCAGCGCCGTCACGCACGCCGAGAGGATGTGCGTGGCGGGCTCCCAGCCCGAGCGGGACAGGGCGATGAGGTGGCCAATCAGCTCGTTGGCGTCGAGCGGATCCAACCGGGCCAGCTCGCGCGCCACCGCCTTGCGAAGGATCTCCGCGCCGCCGCTCAGTCCGTGCAGCCGCAGCGCCAGATTCCGTGCTTGCTCCAGGGTGGGCATGGCTGCTGCCTCCCTACGGCCTGGCCGTCTCCTCGGAGGCCGGTTCCATCGTCATCCTCAGCCGGAAGTCGCTGAGCTGCTGCGGAAACTCCTGGAACACCACGGTGAAGGGCGCCTTGGCTCCCGGAGCGATGACGGTGGCGGCGGCGTCCAGCTTGGCGCGCAGCTGCTCGGCGGCCTCGCTGGTGTTGACGGCGTGCAGCTCCTCGGGCGTGGGCACGCCTCCGGCGAGCACCTCGGAGGACTTCACCCGCTGAGCGCCGTCATACAGCGCGGCATTCACCTTCACGCGCACCGGCTTCGAGGTGCGGTTCTCCACCTGGCCCTTCACGTAGAAGACGCTGTTGCCGCCGCGCGTGTCGTACAGGCCGTTGGACACGTCGTGCACCACGAAGTCGCTGGGCGTCACCAGCTTGATCAGCTGCCCGGGAGACAGGGCGCTGGCGTCCACGCGCCCCTCCTTCATGTACACCCCGCCCACCGCGGTGATGGCCAGCAGCAGGCCCGCGGCGATGGTGAGGTAGGCCACCTGCCCCGTCACCGCCTGCGCGGTGGTCAGCTTGCGCCGCTCGGGGATGCCCATGTCCGCCGGGCGTCCCGCGGGACGGGCAATGGCCGGAGAGGCCAGGTTCGGCGAGGACGGTTGGCTCGGCGCAGGCGCCTCGGGCGGTGCCGGAACATCGAGCAGCTCGCGCGTCGGCGGCCCCTGCCCCGGGTCCTCTCCCGGAGCCTGCATGCCCATGTCCCGCGGCGGGAACTCGAGCATCGAGCGCCCCGTGTCGGTGGGGCTGATGGTCTGGTGGCTCGTGTCCGTCTGGGTGAGGAAGCCCTGGGACGGGTCGGCCGCCCCCAGCATATGCCGCCCTGTCGCCGTGGCGGAGAAGGCGGGCTCGGCATTGGCGAACGGGTCGGCCATTCCACCCGGCTGCTGCGGAGCGGCGAACGGGTCGGCCATTCCACCCGGCTGCTGCGGAGCGGCGAACGGATCGCCCATGTCCCCCGACTGCTGCGGAGCGGCGAACGGATCGCCCATGTCCCCCGGCTGCTGCGGAGCGGCGAACGGATCGCCCATGTCCCCCGACTGCGCGGGCGGAGCGAACGGGTCCGGCAGCCCCATGCCACCGGCGGGCTCGGGCGGAGCGAACGGATCCGGCATCCCCCTGCCGCCGGCGGGGCTGGGCGGAGCGAACGGATCCGGCATGGCGCTGGCGGGAGCAGCGGCGGGCTGAGGCTCCCCGCCCATCAGCTCGTCTCCGAACATGCCGAAGTCCATCGGGCCGGGAGGCGCGAAGTCATCCCCGAAGGCCGCGGGCGCCGGAGCGGGCGCCGGGGCCGCGGCCATGGGCGCGGGAGCCGCGGCGGGCGGCGGCACAGTCAGGTCCACCCCGCCGGAGCCAAACGGATCCTCATCCGCGAACGGCATGGGCGCGCCCGGGGCCGCCGGAGCGGGCATGGGCAGCGGAGCAAACTCGTGCGAGGGAGGAGCCGGATCGAACTCCGGCGCCGGCGCGCTCAGGTCCACCCCACCCGAGCCGAACGGATCCTCATCCCCGAACCCCATGGGCCCCGCCGATGAGGCGGGCGCGGGCACGGACGGAGGAGCGTACGCGGGCGGCGCCATCGCGGGCGGCGCCATCGCGGGCGGCGCCAGACGGGATGCAGGGGCCGCGGCGGGGCCTCCCCGGGGCTTGCCCGCGATGGGCATGGGCGTCGGCGGGCCCTTGGCGGCCAGGGGCGTGGGAGCCGGCGTGGACAGCGGCCTGGGCGGAGGCTTCGGCGGAGCGGCGGGCGTGGGCGCGGGCGCGTCGAAGTCGGGCGCGGCGCCGAACTCGGGCGCGGGCCCCAGGTCTGGCGGAGGCTCGCTCAGGTCCATGTCCACCGAGCCGAACGCCGCCGCGTCCCCGCCGCCAAAGGGCACCGCATACGCGGGAGTCCGCGACGGAGCGGGCAGCGGCACCGGGCCCGGGTCGCCCGGAATGGCCGACATGGTGGGCGGGGGCAGGTCCGGCAGCGGCACCGCGGGAGCGCCGGGGTTGAAGAACTCGGCGAACAGGTCCCCTCCCGGAGCCCCGGCCGCCGGAGCGGGCGCGGCGGGCTTGGCCGCGGGCTTCGCGGCACCCGCGGGAGCGGCGGGGTTGGAGCCGAGCGCCGCGGGCCGGGCCATGGACCCGGAGGGCGGCCTCTTCGCGGCCCCAGGCGCGGCCGGGCCCTTGGCGGCTACCGGCGCGGCGACGGGAGCCACGCTCGGCATCGGCCTGGGTCCCGAAATACCCTGTCCCGGGACAGGCGTGGCCCCCCGAGGCGCGAAGCCCTGCCCCGGAGCGGGTGTGGCCCCCCGAGGCGAAGGGGGCGGAGCCAGGGGCGCATCGAAGTCGAACCCTCCTCCCACGGGAGGCAGCGACGGAACGGGCGGGCGCGCCTCGACCGGGACTGGCAGTGGCATCACCCGCGTGGGCTCGTGATGAACCTCTTCCTCCATGCCCGAGTCCGTGAAATTCCACGGGGCCGGTGGCAGCGCGGCCGCGGGGGCCGGGCCCGGCAGGCGGCTGGCCTCCACCGCCTCGGGGACGAAGCCCGGCCGGGTGGTGGGGCCCTTGGGCTCCGCCGCCGCGCCGAACTGCTCGAAAGGATCAAAACCCGCCCCGGGCGCACCCGGAGCTGGCAGGGAGGGCACCGCCGAGGGCACACCCGTCGCGTCCGCGGCGGACTCCCGCGTCACGCGGAAGGTATGGCCACACTTGGTGCAGCGGACCTTGACCCCCTTGTCGGTCACCTTCTCGTCGGGGATCTTGAACCGCGTCTGGCACTGCTCGCACTTGACGATCATTCGCTCAGGTCCAGCACTATAGGCGGCTTGGCGCATTGTCGCGAGCAACCAACCGAGCCAGCTTGCTCACATAACCCCCCTTTGCTACAGGGTTCGCCCTCTCCCAGTGCTTCAATAGCCAGGCTTCCGGACGCGGGCGGAGAACCGAACATGAGTGAAGCAGAGCAGGCAAGCGCTCCCAGCAGCAAGGAGCCCAAGGTCATCAAGCGGTACACCAATCGGAAGCTCTACGACACCGTGGAGAGCCGGTACGTCACGCTCGATGAGATCGCCGCGATGATCAAGGAAGGCGTCGAGGTGCGGATTGTCGACAATCGCACCAAGGAGGATCTCACCTCCGTGACGCTGGCGCAGATCATCTTCGAGGAGGAGAAGAAGAAGAACCAGATGCCGCTGTCGGTGCTGCGGGAGATCATCCGCCACCCGGGCGAGTCCATCTCGGGCTTCATCCAGAAGGAGGTCACTCCGCGTGTGGCCTCCATTCGCGAGGAGGCCGAGTCCCGGCTGGACAAGTTGCTGCGCCGCGATGACAAGCCCCTCACCGAGGAGGCCAAGGAGCCCGCTGCTGGGGCCGAGGATCCGGCCGCGCAGCAGCCCGGTGGCAGCATCAGCCCGGCGGAGCTGCTCAAGGCCAGCCAGCGCGCCTTCGAGGACTGGCAGAAGAAGATCGACGACCGGGTGCGCCACGTGGTGGAGAACCTCACGGGCAACCTGCCGGCGATGGGGCGCGACATGCAGACGCTCACCCAGCGGCTCGAGGAGCTCGAGAAGAAGCTCGACGAGCTGGAGAAGCAGCAGAAGTCCTGAGCCTTGCCGCCAGGCGCTCACGCCACCCGGGAGGACTGCTTCTTCCGGGCCGTGGGCGCCTCGTGAATCTCTCGCGCGATGGCCGCGAGCATCTCCGCGCCGCGGCTGCTGGGCGAGTACTCCCAGATGGTCTTCCCGTGGCTCTGGGCCTCGTCGATCTTCACGTTGAAGCCCAGGGGCGTGGCGCTGAGCGCCTCGGGGAAGTAGGCCTTGAGCCGCTCGAGGATGGCGTCCGCCAGCGCCGTCTTGCGGTACAGCGTGGGCACCACCTTGGTGACGCGCAGCTCCGGCCGGCCCTCGGCCTGGCCCACCTGGCGCACCGTCTCCACCATCTCCGCGCACCCGTCCAAAGACAGGTACGTGAGCGCCACGGGCACCACCACCTCGGAGGCGGCCACCAGGATGTTGCGCGTGGTGAGCCCCATGGACGGCGGCGAGTCGAAGACGATGGCCTGGTAGCCAGCCGCCTCCGCCGGGGCGAGCCGCTCGGCCAGCCGGTGGGCCCGGCGCTCATCGCCCGCCACCGCCACGGGGAAGTCGGCCATCTCCTTATAGGAGGGCAGCACGCTCAGCCCCGCCACCCCCGAGGGCTGCACCACGTCCGCCAGGCGCACGTTCTGCTCGGTGAGCAGGTGGAAGACGTTGCGCGGCAGTGTGCGCACGTCCACGCCCAGGCTCTTGCCCGCGTGGCCCTGGGTGTCCATGTCCACCAGGAGGACTTTCAAGCCCTGCTCCCGCGCGAGCCACGCGGCGGTGTTCACCGCCAGCGTCGTCTTCCCGGTGCCACCCTTCTCGTTGATGAACGCGATGCGCCTCATGGCCACGCCCCTTCCGTGAGGCTACTGCTTCTTGTCGTTCGCCAGCGTCTCGAGCTTGCTCTCCACCGAGGTGAGCAGCCGCTCCAGGTCATCCACCTTGGTGCGCAGCTGCTCCAGGTCCGCGGTGGACGGCAGGTTCATGGCCGACAGCGCGCCGCGCAGCGCCGAGTCCAGCGTGCCCTTGGCCGCCAGCGAGCGCGACACCAGCGTCTGCACCGTGGCGACGAACTTCTCGTTGGACAGCAGCTGCTGGGCGATCTTGCCGATGCGCTCCTCACCGGTCTCCACCAGCTTCTTCATCACCGGGTTGTTCTTCAACATGGGTACACGTCTCCTCGCGCAAAGGCCCGCTGGGCCTCCGGAGCGTCGGGAAAAAGACGGCGCACTGTGAAGGCTGGCAACGCGGCGTGTCAACTGCGTTGACAGAGGACAATGCCATCCCTACGGTGCTGCGCTCCTTTATGCCCGGCCTGCTCGACAAGCGCCTGTGGATCGTCTCCGGCAAGGGCGGTGTGGGTAAGAGCACCGTCGCCGCCGCTCTGGCGCTGCGCTCGGCTCGCGCCGGCCGCCGCACGTTGGTGTGCGAGGTGAACACCCAGGAGCGCGTCAGCCGCTTCCTGGAGCGCCCGCTGGCCGGCCCCAACATCACCCTGCTGGAGCAGAACCTGTGGGCGGTGGATGTGCGCCCCCAGGAGTCCATGCGCGAGTACGCGCTGATGGTGCTGCGCTTCGAGGCGCTCTACAAAACCGTCTTCGAGAACCGCCTGGTGCGCTACTTCCTGCGCTTCATCCCCTCGCTGCAGGAGCTGGTGATGCTGGGGAAGATCCTCTACCACCTGCAGGAGAAGCTGCCGGATGGGCGGGACCGGTTCGAGACGATCGTCCTGGACGCGCCCGCCACCGGCCACGCCATCACCTTCCTCAACGTGCCGCAGGTGCTGCTGCGCACGGTGCCCCCGGGCCCGATGACGCGCGAGGCGCTGAAGATGCGCGACTTGCTGGTGGACCCTCAAATCACCGCGGCGGTGCTGGTGGCGCTGCCCGAGGAGCTGCCGGTGAACGAGGCGCTGGAGCTGCACGCCGCGCTCAGGGACAAGGTTCAGATCCGCACCCACGCCGCGGTGCTCAACGCCGTGTTCCCCGAGCGCTTCGGCGAGGGGGACATCGAGGCGCTGGTGGGCCACCCCGAGCTGCACCGGGTGGCCAAGTCCCACCATGACCGGGCGGCGCTGGCGGTGCTGGCGGGCACCAAGCTGGAGCGCAACCTGCACGCGCCGGTGTACACGGTGCCGCGCCTGTTCACTCCCACCTTCGGACGGGCCGCGATCGAGCAGATCATGGGCCACCTCGAGCCGCTGGTGACGGGAGCCTCATGAGCGCCCCCTCTCTAGGCGCGGCCCTGGCCGGCAAGCGCGTGCTGGTGTGCGTCGGCTCGGGCGGCGTGGGCAAGACGACGGTGGCGGCCACGCTGGCGCTGCGGGCCGCGGTGGACGGCCGCTCCAGCCTGGTGTGCACCATTGATCCGGCCAAGCGTCTGGCCAACTCGCTGGGGCTCGGCGCGCTGGGCAACGCCGAGTCCCAGGTGCCCGCCACCGTGCTGGAGGGCGTGGGCGTGAAGCCCAAGGCCGCGCTGCACGCGATGATGCTGGACATGAAGCAGACGTGGGACGAGCTGATCACCCGCTTCGCCCCCCCGGATCAGCGCGAGCGCATCCTCTCCAACCGCTTCTACCAGTCTCTGTCCACCGCGCTGGCTGGCAGCCAGGAGTACATCGCCCTGGAGAAGCTGTGGGACTTGCGCCGGCGCAGCGCCTACGAGCTCATCGTCCTGGACACCCCGCCCACCGCGCACGCGCTGGACTTCCTGGACGCGCCCAACCGCATCCTGGACTTCCTGGACAACGAGGCGGCCAAGTGGCTGCTCACCCCCGCGCTCAAGGCGGGCAAGTTCGGCCTGTCGCTGTTCAACCTCGGCGGCAGCTACGTGGCCAAGACGCTCTCGAAGTTCACCGGCACCGAGACGCTGCAGGAGCTGTCCAGCTTCATGCTGGCCATCTCGTCCATGAACGAGGGCTTCCGCGAGCGCGCCCGGGGCGTGAAGGACTTGCTCAAGGATCCGCAGACGGGCTTCGTGCTGGTGACGGGCCCTCACCTGGAGCGGCTCGACGAGGTGACGCACTTCCAGGCGCTGCTCAAGCAGAACCAGATGGAGGTGCTGGCCCTGGTGGTGAACCGCGTCCACCCGCTGCCCCCGCCCTCGCTGTGGGACGAGGTGGAGCAGCTGGCTCCGGCCCGCCGCGCGAAGATGCGCCAGACGCTCGACGAGCTGAAGGTGCTGGCCGAGCAGGATGCCGCCGCCATCACCCAGCTGGAGGCCGCCTGCCCGGGCACCCCCATCATCCGGGTGCCCCGCTTCGAGCTGGACGTGCACGACCTGGCCGCACTCTGGCGCACGGGCCGCTACCTGTTGGGAGATGAGCAGTTTCCCTGAGGGCATGTCCGGCTCCCGTCCAGACGGCCAACAAAGCCAGAAGCGCCCAGGCGCATTAAGCTGGGGCCCACGAAGGTAAGGGAACCCCGTCAGGGCCAACGCTGTCCTGAGGGGGCGTTCGCCTGGGAAACCCGGGCCCTGAATTCGAAGGAGAAACGCACATGTCGGGCACATGGCGACGGTGGGTCCTGGTAGGCGTTGTGGGCCTGATGGGGTGTCGCACCACGGGGGCGGTGGGCCGAGACGGAGTGGCCCCCGGGCAGCCGCGGCACGAGATCGAGTTCGACGCGGTGACGGTGACGGCGGACCTCGAGCTGGAGAAGCTCAACGACGAGGAGCTGTTCGCCGGAGGCACCTCGGCGTTCGCGGCGGGAGACTTCAAGCAGTCGGCGCGCTACTTCGGCCGGCTGGTGGACTTCCACCCGCAGAGCAAGCACCGGCGGGCGGCGCTGTACAACGCGGGGCTGTCGCACCAGCGGCTCAAGGAGTGGGAGGACGCGTACCACCGCTTCGTGGAGCTGGCGGATCCGGAGAAGGGCCAGGACGACGCGCTGGATGCGGTGTTCCGGGTGGCCGAGACGCAGTACCACCTGGAGCGCTTCGACGAGGCGGCGGCGATGCTGGCCAAGGTGGCCGGGCGTCAGGACATCTCGATCAGCCGGCGCCAGGAGGCGCGGGTGCAGCAGGGCATCTGCGAGCTGGAGGCGGGGCGCTCGGAGCAGGCCGAAGCCACGCTGCGCAAGGCGCTGAGCGAGTACGAGGCGCTGGAAGACAAGGACGACGTGGATGACTACTTCCCGGCGCAGGCGCACTTCTTCGTCGGGGAGATCTACCGGCTGCACTACGAGGCGGTGAAGCTCGATCCGGCCAGGGGCACCGACAAGCTGGCGGAGGACCTGAACTACAAGGCCGAGCTGCTGCTGTCGGCGCAGGGGCACTACCTGAGATCGATCCGGGTGGGCAACGGGTACTGGGCCACGGCGTCCGGGGCGCAGATCGGCATGATGTACGAGAACCTGTACGATCAGATGGTGAACTCGCCCGCGCCTCCGGAGCTCAACGCGGAGGAGGCGCAGGTGTACCGCCAGGAGCTGCGCAAGAAGATCCGGGTGCTGCTCACCAAGTCGATCAACATCTACGAGCGCACGCTGGAGGCGGCCGAGCGCATCGGCTCACAGAACAACTTCGTGGACCGCACGCGCGAGAGCCTGCGCAAGGTGAAGGAGTTGCTCCTGGCGGACGCCGAGGGCGAGGGCGAGCAGAGCGCGGCCTCGCCGCCGGAGTCCGAGCCCCACTCCTGACGCTCGGTGAGGCAGTGCCTACTTGGGCTTCGGGGGGCCCAACTCCTCGGGCAGTGGCGTGCGCAGGAAGCTCAGCCCTTTCGGCAGCTGAATGACCTGAAAGCCCTGGCCAGCAATCTTGACGAGTTCACCGTCGGAGCCGGCCCCACTGGCCAGCCACGTGTCCGCCTCCTGCCGGCTCGCGAACTCGTGTGCAACGGTGACCTGGAAATCAGGATCGAAAAACTCGCGATAGTACTTCAGGAAGTCATCCAGCTTCTTGCTGCGTCGGATGTAGAGCAGAGAGATCGCGGCAAGTTGAATGGAACTCTCCTCCTGCGAGCCCTCTGGAAAGCTCTTGCTGGCGGCATCGAGGACCCGCAGGACGCGGTCCATCTCGAAGTCTTTGACTTGTGACATCCACGCACCAACCTTTTGCCTCTACAGCGCGAGTGGAACCAGCAGCAGCGCACCTGCACCGCTCGTCGCGACGATGAAGACGACTCCGGCAACGACGACGACGGTGCCAATGGCCACCTCGGTCTTGTGCTGCCTGAGCCAGGCGAGCGCCCTATCGATATTCGAGAACTCCAGGCGCTTCTTCCCCGTCTCTTCGAGCCGCTCCTGCTCCTTCATGCAGTCCATGAACTCCTTACGGCACTCCTCGGTACAATACTCGTGGTGCTTGCCAGAGCCTCTTCTGATGCTCGTGAGTGGCGGTGCGCGGTTCCAGCACTTGTCAAAGCACTTGATCTGGAGCTCAGCGCAGAAGTCGTCACCTGAGCCGCCAGTGCCAGGTGTCTCCTCGGAGATGACATAGATGCGTGGCTCCGGGCGTTGCGCGCTGGCGCATCCCAAGCCAACTCCCGCCCATGTAAGCACGAGCACGGACATGAGGATCCGTTCCAATGTGGATGCCCTCCGCATGCATGTACCTCCTTTGGCCTTCAGGTGGGCGCGACCCTAGGCACCCGGGGGTGCGGCGGCATAGCCTCCCGCTCTGCCCATGGAGCCCATCTTCACGCCAGAGCAGCTCATCGAGATCAAGGAGTACCACCTCCCCTGGTACATCCGCAGCGCAGTGGTGCCGGTGGTGAACCTGGGGTTGCTCCTGCTCATGGCGAGCGTGCTGAACCGGCCCTACTTCCGCTTCGCCGAGGCCAGCGCCGCCCGCCTGGAGAACCGCTTCGGCGGCCTGCGCTCCGCCCCCGTGCTCCGGGTGTTCTTCCGCGTCTTCGACAGGCTGTGGGGAGGCCCGGGCTGGGGCGCGGCGCTGATCTTCGCCCTGGCGCTCCAGCTGACCTTCACGATCCTCTTCTCCCCGGTCGATTTCTACTTCACCTACGTGCTGGAGCACCGCTACGGCATGTCCACGTACACGCCGCTGCGCTACTTCACCGACACCCTCAAGTCGGTGGGAATGGGCTGCGCGCTCGTGGCGTGCCTGGTGTTCGGGCTCTACGGCCTGGCCCGGCGCACGCGCCACTGGTGGCTGGTGCTCGGCGTGCCCGTGGCCATCCTCATGCTGGTGGCCTCGGCGATGATCGATCCGTACCGCGGCCGGCTCTTCTTCGATCAGCATCCCCTGGAGGCAGGACCTCTGCGCACCCAGCTCACCCAGCTGCTGGCACGCGCGGACATCACCTTCGCGGACATCGTGGTGGAGAAGACCTCCGTCGTCTCCAAGCGCGTCCAGGCCTACTTCGCGGGCCAGGGCCCCACGCGCACCATCGTGCTCAACGACGTCATCCTCCGGGAGTTCACCGAAGGAGAAATCGTCGCCGCCGTCGCCCACGAGGCCGGCCACGTGAACGAGTCCAAGTGGCCCAGCCGGATCGCCTCCTCGCTGGCGCTGGTGGCCTTCCTGTTCCTCATCCACACGTGCATGCGGCTCGCCGCCGCGCGTGGCTGGTTCGGCACCACTCAGTTCGCGGACATCCGCACCGTGCCGATGCTCATGCTGCTGCTCTTCATCGTGATGACGGTGTTCGGCCCCATCGCCGGCTGGTTCTCCCGGGAGCGCGAGCGCGAAGCCGACCGCTATGCCCTGCGGCTCACGGGCGACCCCACCACCTTCCGGCAGATGCTGGTGAAGGCCGCCCGGGTGAACAAGATGGACCCCGAGCCCCCTGGGTGGATCGTCTTCAAGGGCATGAGCCACCCGCCCATCGGCGAGCGCGTCGCCTCGATTCCCAGACCCTGAAACAACCGCCAGTGGGTGGCCCCCTCCCTCACCCTGCCCTCTCCCGCGGGCCCACCCACTGACGGGCACTCCCTTACGCCGGCTTGCCCTCCTTCATCTTCTCCACCGCCACCAGCGAGATGGCCTTCACCAGCGCCTGAGCCCGGCGCCCCGCCACCGTCTCTCCGCGCGGGTCCGCCTCCACCGCGTTGGCGATGTCCGTGAAGCCCTGGGGGTTGCCCTGCCGCAGGTACAGCTCTCCACGGCTGGCCAGCGCCACGGGGTTGCGCGGGTCGCCCTTGAGCGCCGCGGTGTACTCGGCCAGCGCCTGCTGCACCCGGCCCAGCTTCTGGTACACCGTGCCCAGCGCCGCCCGGCTCGCCGTGTCCTTCGGGTTGCCCTCCACCAGCCCCTCGAAGAGGATGCGCGCCTCCTCGTAGCGCCCCGCCGCCGCCAGCTCGCAGCCCACCTGGGCAATCGACTTCGCCTGCTCGAAGGTCATCCCCTCCACCTCCGCCCACGTCACCTCGCCCCGGGCGAACGCCTTGAGCTTGCTCACCGTCTCGGTCCGGATCTCCATCGTCGTCTCTCCCTGGTACTTGATGATGCGTCCCATGGCGGCTCAGGCCCTGCCCAGGTTCTGAATGGCCACCTTCGCCATCTCGTTGAACTTCGACGACAGCGTGCTCATCAGATCGAACATCTGCTTGCGCTTCTCCATCAGCTTCTGAAGCCGCAGGTTCAGCTCCTGGAACGTCGTCTCCAGCTTCGCGTCCTTCGACTTGCTCTTGTCGTCCGTGCCCAGCCCCGCGCGCTCCTCGCGGATGCTCGCCATCTCCTTCATCACGTCGAGGATCTCCTCGTCCGTGTCACGGGTGATGAGCATCAGGACGGCCTGGATCTTCTCCTCCAGGCTCATATGCGGGTTGTTGAGGATGTCGCCCACGCCCGAGCGCGCTGGTAGCCTGGGCGCCGTGGGCGGAGCGCTCTCCACCGGAGCCCCCGGCTTGCACGGAGGCGGCGTGCCCGACACGGGCGGCGTGGAGGGCACCGGGGCTGGAGCGGACGGAGGCACCGACGGCGCGGGCGACGCGGTGTCGCGGATGCCGTAGCGGGCGATGTCATCCGTGGCCTGCTTCAGCGCCTTCTGCACGTCCTTCTGGCTGATGGTGCCATCCACGCGGCCGCCCTTGCCCGCGGTGTCCACCATGTTGCGGTACTCGGGGTGGGTGACGAGGAAGCGGGCCGCGTCCTTCAGCTCGGGCGGCAGGTGGGGGTGGTTCGCGGCCGCCTGCAGCGTGCGCAGGTCGAACTTGTCGTTCTTCGAGCCGCACAGCGTGTCGAGCATCCCGTAGTTGGCGGCGATGGTGCGCAGCGCCTCCCGGTACTCGAGGTAGCTGGGGTCCAGCTGCCCCGTGCGGCCCGTACCCGCGGTGGCACCGCTTCCCGCGGTGGCCGTGCTCCCGGCGGCCGGAGAGGCCGGGTGCGCGGGCCTCGCGTAGCCCTCCTGGGCCCGGACGGGATCTGCGCACGCGCAGAACTCCGTGTGGGCCGCCGGGTTCTTCTGCAACTCGGACATGACGCCCATGGCGCCACTGGCCGCCATCATCACGTTGCCGGTCATCGCCCCGGCCACGGCCTTGATGGAGTTGGTCAGCACCGGGGGCAGCCCCAGCTTGTCCCCGGCGAAGTCGACGGCGGATGCCATCGGCCCGGCCAGGGTGTTCACCGCGTTCTTGATGAAGTCGAGCATGTTGCCTCCCGCGCGGCGGGTTAGGGGTTGGCACTGCGAAGCGCCGCGCATCGGACGGGCGGCTCGGATTGCACCGGGAATGCCGGGCGCCGCTTCCCCCTCGGCTCCCGCGAATTTCCAACGAATTCAACCGGTTAGCTTGCCCCCCAGCCGAGCACCGTCCCGGGCTGCGGACGGTGCGGTCCACGACGGGAGATTGCGATTAGAGTCCCCCGGCCATGCGGACCATGGGGCTGGACGTGGGCACCAAAACCATCGGGGTGGCCGTCTCGGACGGGCTCGGGCTGACGGCCCAGGCCATCACCACCGTGCGGCGAACCAACCTCAAGGCGGACCTGGCCGCGCTGGCGGACCTGGTGCGCGAGCACGAGGTGTCGCGCCTGGTGGTGGGGCTGCCCCTCAATATGGACGGCTCCGAGGGCCCGCGCGCCGAGGCCTCGCGGAAGTTCGCGGACGTGGCGAGCCAGTCGCTCGGCGTGCCGGTGGAGTTCTGGGACGAGCGGCTGTCCACCGTGGCCGCCGAGCGCACGCTGCTCGAGGCGGACCTCACCCGGGCCAAGCGCCGCCAGGTCATCGACCAGGTGGCCGCGCAGTTCATCCTCCAGGGCTGGCTCGATGCCCACCGTCCCGCGGGCGGCATGCACGCGGATGACTTCGATCCGGAGTCCTGAGTGAAGAGAGCCCTCCTCGCCCTGCTCGTGCTCGGGGTGCTCGCGGGTGCGGGCGCCGCGGGCTGGTACGTGCTGCGAGAGCAGCGCCTGGCCGGGTTCGCCGCCACCCCCGTCGCCCTGCCCGCCCCCGCCGTCGTGGAGATTCCCCCCGGCACGGGCCCGAAGACGGTGGCCTCGTTGCTGGCCGAGGTGGGCGCCGTCACCGACGCGGACCTGCTCTACCTCTACATCCGCCGGCAGGGGCTGGGGCCGAAGCTACGGGCCGGTGAGTACGAGTTCTCTGGCACGCTGACGCCCGGCCAGGTGCTGGAGAAGCTCGTCCAGGGCCAGGTGAAGACGTACCGCTTCACCGTGCCCGAGGGCCTGCGCGCCGAGGAGATCCTCCCGCTGGTGGCGGGCTCGGAGCTGAAGCTGGACCTGCGCAAGCTGGAGAAGCTGGCCGCGGACAAGAGCTTCCTGGCGAAGATCGGCGTGCCCGCGGGCTCCATCGAGGGCTTCCTCTTCCCGGACACCTATTCCTTCACCCGCGCGGCCACCGAGGAGACGGTGCTCACCAAGATGGTGGCCAGCGCCCTGGAGGCCTACCGGCGCGCGGTGGCCCAGCGCAAGGAGGGCGTGCGGCTGGACGTGTTGCAGACCTTCACGCTCGCCTCCATCGTGGAGAAAGAGACGGGGGCTCCCGAGGAGCGCCCACGCATCTCGTGCGTCTTCCACAACCGGCTCGAGCGGGGGATGAAGCTGCAGACGGACCCCACGGTCATCTACGCGATGAGGCTGATGCGCGGGTACTACTCGAAGAACATCACCCGAAGGGACCTGGAGACACCGCACCCGTACAACACGTACACGAGGACGGGGCTGCCGCCAGGCCCCATCGCCAGCCCGGGGGCGGCGGCGCTGGAGGCGGCCCTGCGCCCGCTGGACTGCGAGGACCTGTTCTTCGTGTCGCGCAACGACGGCACGCACGTCTTCTGCCCGACCCTGGAGTGCCACGAGGCCGCGGTGGATGAGTGGCAGGTGAAGTTCTTCCGCAAGAAGCGCCAACAGGAGGGCGGCGCGAACTGAGCCCCCGTCCGGGCCTGGGCGTGTCATGCTGCCACCGCGATGAGCGAGACAAGCAATCAGCCAGCGCACAAGCCGATGATCGTGGTGAAGGACCTCTACAAGTCCTTCGGCGAGCACGAGGTGCTGCGCGGGGTGAACCTCGAGGTAGCCGAGGGCACCACGTGCGTGCTGATGGGCGTCTCCGGCTCTGGGAAGACGGTGCTGATGAAGCACCTGGTGGGGCTGCTGAACCCGGATCGGGGCTCGGTGCACCTGGACGGCCAGGACGTCTCGCAGCTGAACGAGGCGGGGATGGACGCGCTGCGCCGCAAGCTGGGCATCCTCTTCCAGGCCAACGCGCTGTTCGACTCGTTCACGGTGTTCGACAACGTGGCCTTCCCGCTGCGCGAGCGCACGCGGATGAAGGAGCCGGAGATCCGCGAGTCAGTGACCAAGGCGCTGGGCGTGGTGGGGCTGACGCACGCGGCGCTGAAGTACCCGGGCGAGCTGTCCGGCGGCATGCAGAAGCGCGTGGGCTTCGCTCGGGCGGCCATCCTCCAGCCGAAGATCCTGCTCTACGACGACCCGACAGCAGGCCTGGACCCGCTCACCACGGCTTCGGTGAACGAAGTCATCTTCACGGGCAAGCAGCAGCTGGGAGCCACCTCGTTCGTCATCTCGCCAGACGTGGCCTCCGCCTTCCGGGTGGGGGATACGCTGGCGCTGATGCACGAGGGCCGCATCGTCGAGACGGGGAAGCCCGAGGACTTCCGCCGCTCGGAGCACCCCGCGGTGAAGGCCTTCCTCCACAACTGGCTGCAGCGCCAGACCCAGCGCCAACGCGGGGCCTGAGTCTGGCTCGGGTTCAGGCGGTGGCCTTCTGGCGGGCCCGCTCGCGGATGGCGAACTCCTCCTCGGGAGAGCGCACCAGCTGCTTGCGGCCAACGAACGCGAAGTAGGCCAGCCACACCGCGTACCAGATAGCGGCGCCAATGACGCCCTGGCGGTACGTGGCATCCGAGAACTGGAAGTAGAGCGTCAGCAGGGCGATCACCAGCGTCAGCGCCGCGCCGGGAACGCCGAACGGGCTGCGGAAGGGCCGGTCGATGTGCGGCAGCTTGAAGCGCAGGAAGATGAAGGCCAGGGCCTGCATCGCATACGAGATCATCGCGCCGAACACCGACATGTTCAGCAGGGTGCCGCCCACGAAGCCCTCGGCCTTCTCGGCTCCCACGCCGAAGAAGACGATCAGCATGACGACGTAGCCCATCACCGCGCCGGTGATGAGCGCCACATGCGGCACCTGGCGCGTGCCGTGCGTGACGGACAGCACGGTGGGGAAGTAGCCGGCGCGCGACAGCGAGTAGATCTGCCGTCCATAGGCGAAGATGATCGTGTGGAAGCTGGCGATCAGCCCGGCCACCGCCAGCAGCGAGAGCGTCTTGGCCAGCCAGGACCAGGGGCCGGTGAAGATGGCCTTGAACCCATCGAGCAGCGGGCTGCCGCTGGTGCCAACCACCATCGCGCCGCCCGCCACTCCCGAGTTGAGGAACAGCATCAGGAAGGCGCTGACGATCAGCGTGAGGAGGCCGAAGAGCAGGCCCCGGGGCATGTCGCGCTTGGGGTCATGGGACTCCTCGGCGGCGAGCGGCAGCTGCTCGATGGCCAGGAAGAACCACACGGCGAACGGCAGGCACGCGAACGCCCCGGACCAGCCGAACGGCAGCCAGCTCTGCGTCCCCGCCGGAGCCGCGCTCAGCTTGCCGTCGGCGGCCCTGCCACCGATGTTGAGCGCCTGCTCCAGCGAGAACTGCGGGATGGCGAAGATGTAGAAGATGGCCAGGATCGCCAGCGCCAGCACGGTGATGAACACCGAGAACCGGAACGACACCTCGACGCCAATGAGGTTCAGCCCCACGAACAGCGCGTAGCCCACCAGCCACCAGACGGGCGCGAACGTGGGCGGAGTACCGAAGATGTTGCCCAGGTACGCGCCGATGAAGAACACGATGACGGCCGGAGTGAGCACGAACTCGATGTTCTCGGCCAGGCCCGTGACGAAGCCGCCCCACGGCCCCATCGCCGTGCGCGAGAAGGAGTAGGCACCGCCCGTGTGTGGCAGGGCCGGCGACATCTCGGCGATGCTGAAGCACAGGCCCAGGTACATGAACATGATGACGATGGTGGCGAAGAGCATCCCGCCGAACCCGCCCTGCCCCAGGCCCAGGTTCCAGCCGGAGAAGTGGCCGGAGATGACGGCTCCGACTCCCAGCGCCCAGAGAGACCAGACGCGCGCGTGCTTCCGCAGTGTCCGCTTCTCGAAGTAGCCCTCCTCGACGGCGCGGTAAGCAATACCGCCCTCTTGCTGCTCTTGGCTCATGAAACCCCTCCGCTCTCGGGCGCTACCTTCTCAGCGCGCCACGGGAAGAGCATTCTAGCCTGGCGCGGCATGTCGCGGCGCGTCACGGCTCGCGAAGCGGCTTGCGGCGCTGGTAGAAGAGCCGCCCCATGGCCAACAGCTTCGCCCCGGAACACCTGGACGAAATTCTCGGCACCCAGCTCGCTCTTGCCTGGGCGGGTGAGTCCCCTGGAGGCGACCACCCCCGGCTCGGCTGGTGGAAGATTGGGTGAAAACCTCATCATGACTGGTCACCCCCAGGATGATCCCCGGCTTTCCGGCGGCATCTATGGGATTCGCTACATACGAAGGCACAAAGTCCTCAAAACGGTCTCGTCCAGCGAAGGAAGGGCGCTGTATGTATGATCGACCCCATCCCCTTGTCATGCTAGGTTTCGCGGGAGGTCCCTGTATTGACGAAGCCGAGGACGGCCAATGGCTCATGGGACTCGCGACCAGGGACTCCAGAGACGAATTGTCATGCACGAGTGTGTACGCCTTCAAGGAATGGCTACGCGCTGAACTCGTGAGGACAGGGCGTTGACAGCCCGCCGCCCACTGATGAGGTACCTCGGAGGAATCTTCGGAGGCTTTATGAGCGGAAGAGACAAGCTGGTGGTTATTTTGTTTCTCTTAGCCGTGGGAGGAGCCGCGAGCTATGGACTCTACCGGTTTAAACTTCGCCAAGTGATCGTCGATCCCATCACGAGCGGCCCTTCTGACCGTATACCCGGCCAGCAGAGTCAGGAGAATCCGCAAGATGCCGGCTCCCCGGACAACATTGAGGTGATGCCCAGTAACAGCAACATTTTGGACGCAGCTGGGACGAGAGACTTCAATAACAAGTACCTGTCCACGGTGATTGTCTCAGTTCGGGAGCCGCTGAAAGGAGCGGACTGCAGTGGGGTCGTTCTTGGGCCTCGGCATGTCTTGACCGCCGCCCACTGCGTCTGCAAACGACCACCCTCATTCTCCGATGGGGGGAAATCAGCAGTTGTCGAGAGCACCGATTGCCCAGAACACGCATATGCGGCGATGGTTCGCTATGGCACAGTCAGAAATAAGTTGATCGCTGATTCCGATCTTTTCATTCACAAAGGCGAGGTCCGCCCCCATCCCGACTTCAAGATTGTGCTTGACGAAGCTGGCACGGCCCAATCCGTCAACGCCGATCTCGCCATCATCGTGCTAAACAACCCCTTGAAGGAAAGGCTTCCCGCGCTTCCAATCGCGGAGGAGGAACTTCAGAGCCGAGAGACGCTTGTCATGGCTGGATATGGCCACGGCGAGGAATGGGGCGAAGGCCATTACCGCTATGTCCGGAGCAATGAACTCATTGGTCCCGAAGGAGCATCCAAAGACAGGTTCCTATACGAGCAAAAGGGAATTTACCTGTACAATGGATTCGATGGCGGCCCCTGCTTCCGTGAGCGCGGAGCCAAGCGGTGGCTGGCAGGCATTGCAAGCCTGGGATCAGACAAATCCTTGACCTTGACGAGTACCATCGCTCACCGCGAGTGGATCCACTCCGAAATCCAGCGTGATTCTCGATAGCCCAAGAAAGGAGCTTTCATGCATCCAATGATGACCAGGCGTGGGGTGATGCTGCGCCTGCTTATCGCAACAACTTTCCTAGGGTTGTGCGGTGGATGTGCCGCGACTGGTAATTCCTTAAAGACAACAGACATAGAAGCGGATCTTCAAGCAGTTGCGGCTCCTCTTGCCAGTGGCAGTGGCATCGAGTTGACGGTTTCCAACGGCGCGGAAGCGGAGCCCGAGCAGTTCCCAACCACTCTGTTGGTGATGAGTGATGCCGCGCCAGGTTTTGCCGGTGGTCCTGGAGATGCCGGAGAATGCAGCGGTGTTCTCATTGCAAAGAACCTTGTCCTCACCGCGGCCCATTGCATGTGCCTGCAACCAATGCGCAGTTCCTTCAACAAGGCGCTCAACCGAGTAGACTGCGCGAAACGTGTCCAGGTGTTCTGGTATGCCCGAAAGATCGAACGCCTGAAGAATGGAGACATCGAAACGAACTCACGGCTTTCTCTTGTCTGGGGGTCAGCCTTCCTGCCTGAAGAGTTCAGAGTCGACTTGGACGAAAAGGGTAAGACCACTGCCATTAACGCGGATGTCGCTGTCATTCGCCTTGATAACGAGCTTGGCATCAAGCTTGACCATGAGCCGGCTGACAGGAAGTTCGCCCTGGATGATCGCATTACCGTGGTTGGCTACGGTAGCTCCTCGGTAAATGGCCTGCGGGCAGCGCTACGTCCACACTTTGGCCAGAACTCCGTCGCGGGCGCCCGGTTGGTAAAATATGGCAAAGAGAAGAAAGATACTGTCGGCGATTTTCATGATCTTCTCCAAGCCAATACGGAAAGCGGCGACAGTGGCGGGCCTTGCTTCCGTGAGGAGGGTAACCGCCGCTGGCTCATGGGCATCATGCTTCACAAGGATAGAGCCAAGGGCATCACGACAAGTTGCTTGGACCTCTTCCATGCCAGGTCTCTGGTGGAGAATCTCATCAAGCAAGCGACCAGTAGGAACTGACCCCGAGACAGGCCGCGTGACTCATCAGGGGAACGACCTGAATTGAAATCCGCGCCGACAGGTGCTCTCGTCTGAGCGCCGCAAGGGTCGGTGTCCCTGACGAGGAAGAAGCCGACAAGCAAGCCGAGCCCGAATGACAGCCAGTTCATCCCCGGTCAGCGCCTTTTTCGAGCAGCGGCTCCTCGCCGATCTCGGGGCCAAGAAGCTCGTCGTCTGGCTGGACGCGGACGGCGCCTACACCGCCTTTGTGGACGAGCTGCGCCGGAAAGCTGAAGCGCGTCAGTTCTCCGCGAGCGTCGCTGCTCTCCCCTCACGCCACAGAAGAGCGCTATCCTCCCTTTCAGGTAGGTTCTTCATCACCCACCTGAAGCAGGAGCGCTGGGCTCCTGTCCCTGCCACAGGAGGCGGCTCCCATGCGCGGCACTCAGCCATCGGAGGACCTCTCTCGGCGGTTCACCCTGAACACGGCCGCGCTGATGGACGGCACCCGGGTAGGAGATTGGCGGGTGCTGTGGCGGCACGAAACGGGCGCTTGTGGCGTGGTGTACCTGGCGGTGCGCCTGGGCCAGGAAGCAGCGGGGCCCTGCGCGCTCAAGCTGGCACGGAGCCGGGGCGACGCGCGGCTGGAGCGGGAGGCCCAGTTGCTGGCCCGGGTGCGGCATCCGAACGTTCCGAGGCTCCTCGGCCACGGCCAATGGAACGGCTTTCCTTATGTGGTGATGGACTGGGTGGAAGGTCCCGCGCTCTACCGCTGGGCGCAGCTGTGTAACCCCTCGTGGCGCCAGGTGACGCGCGTGCTGGGGCAGCTCGCCTCCGCGCTGGCGGCGGTCCACGCGGTGGGGGGCGCGCACCGCGACATCAAGGGTGACAACGTGCTGGTGCGCCTGAAAGACGGAGCGCCCATGCTCACCGACTTCGGCGCCGGCACCTGGGAGGGCGCGGCGCCACTGACGGTGCAGGGGCCTCCAGGCACGCCGCTGTACTTCAGCCCCGAGCGGCTGCGCACCTACCTCAACCTGCTGCCCCCTGGCGCTCCCAGTGGCGCGGGACCGGCGGATGACGTGTACGGCCTGGGCGTCACCGCCTTCCGGCTGCTCACAGACAGCTACCCCTTCCTCGAAGTGGACGAGGCCCAGCGCACCCAGGAGCGCCTGGGAGGACGGCTGCCCCATGCGCCGCACGAGCTGAACCCGGGCGTGCCTCCAGAGCTCAGCGCGCGGGTGCTGCGGATGCTGGCGCCCCAATCCGAGCAGCGTCCCTCCGCGCGGGAGCTGGTACTCGCCCTGGAGGCCCTGACGCAGCGTCCGGAGAGCTCAGCGGAGGAGTTGCTCTTCTCCTGGGCGACGGAGCCCGAGCAACTGAGCCCGGGGCGGCGCCTGCGCTCCCGGATGGAGTACGAGCAGTGGCTGGTCCAGGCCCGCGCGGAGGAAGGCCGTGCGCGGGTGACCGCCGAAGTAGCGCGAGCCCAGACCCGGCGCCGCTCTGTGCCGCCACCGAAGGCCGAGGCACCACGGCCTCGGAGGAAATCCTCCGCGCGCGAGCATCTCCGGTCCCTGCCCTGGCGACAGGTCGCCTGGTCCCAGCTGGTGCTCGCCGTGCTGGGCGCCGGGGCGCTGGGGCTCCTGTGGCGGTTCGCGCAGCAGCCCTCGGCCTCACCGGCTCGTGAAGTGGCGATGACTCAGCAGCAGGCGCCACAGCCTCAGGACAAACCGGACGAAGGGAGGGTGAGTATGGGAGATACCGCGCTCGCGGCGGCGTCGGCTGGCTCTTCCATTCCTGCTCCTGATACCGAGCGCGGCCTGACCACAGAAGTGCCGTCCAAGCCTCGCCAGGGACAAAAGCGCCCGCCCTGCACTCCCCGCTGGGAAGTGGAGATCAACGGCGGCTGCTGGGGCAGGCTTGGCACGCAGACTGCTCCATGCGCTACCGGCTGGGAGCACGACGGGGCCTGCTACCTACCAATCCCAGCCCCACAGCAACCCTCCACCTCCGAGCCGCCCTGAACTCCTCCGCAGACGCGGACCTGCCTCACTCTTGCTTGAGCCTCCGGCGCGGCACCCGCCGCCATCTGCCGGCTGCGCCACAGCAGGAAGCCCCTCACTCCGAAGGCCCCAGCCCCGGAGCGCGCCGTATTCCTCATGAAGCGACATGCGCGCGCCCAGGCAAGCTTCCCCATCCTGCCCCAGCCCTCAGCGCCGCCGATACACGTGTACCGGCGCGTCAAAGCCCTCCAGCTCCTCATATGTGGCGCCGCCCACCGTGAGCGTGCGGCCCTCGAGCTTCACCCCGGGCTCGCGCATGAGCGTCCCCTCGTCGAAGCGCACGAGGTACTCGGGCCGCACCTGCTCGAACCGCTCGCGGAAGTCCGGCCAGCGCAGCCGCACCAGGCGCTCATCCGGCAGCCCGGTGAAGAAGCCCAGCTGCAGGTCCTGGTAGCTCGCGTCCGCATCCAGCGCCAACGCCCCACCCTTCGCCGTCACCTCCTGCTCGATGAAGCGAGCCGCCCGCATCACCGGCTGCAGGTTGGTGGACGTAGGGCTCACCGGACGCAGCAGCTCCTGCCCCCTGCCGTCCGCTCGGAAGGTGTACAGCCCCATCGCCACCGGCACCCCCAGCGCCAGCGCGATCATTCCCCCCGCCGCCACCCGGCGCGCCCGCTCGCTCCAGCCCCCTGTCCAGGCGGAGAAGCCCAGCGCCACGAACGGCAACAGCAGCACCAGCTGCGTCACCGTGAACCGCCCCAGCGGCACGAAGTTGGTCAGCACCGCGGCCCGGAACGTGTAGTACGCCGTGGGGATGAGCGCCGCGAGCACCACCCACCGTGTCTCCGGCCGCTCGCGCCACGCCTTCACCATTCCCACCAGGCCCAGCACGGCCACTCCAGGAGTGAGCGTCAGCACCGCCGTGCCCGGCCAGAAGAACAGGCTCTGCACCCGGAACCACCACTGCCTCCACCCCGCTGTCGCCCCCGCCACCCACTCCCGGTGGAACGCGTCGATGTACTTGATGGGGTAGAACGGATCCCCGTGCGCCAGCTCGTTCCCCTGCATCCACAGCAGCGGGAAGGGCAGGCACAGCAGCCCAAAGGACACCGCCAGCGTAATCGCCGCGATCCGGTCCTTCGCCCACAGCAGCGGCAGCAGCGCCAGCAGCGGAATGTACAGCCACGCGTCGTAGCGCAGCGCGCACGCCAGGTTGAGCACCACCGCCGCGGCGAACACCGGCCCGAAGCGCCGCTCCTCGAACGCCTGCGCGTACAGCGCGAACACGCACAGCATCAGGCACAGCGCCACCGCCTCGCTGGCCGCCGTGGTGGAGAACTGCACATGCATCCCCCACACGCTCAAGGCCAGCCCCGCCCACACTCCCGCGCGCCAGCCGAAGAGCCGCCGCGTCAGAAAGAACAGCGGCACCACGGACAGCACGCCGAACAGCAGGCTGATCGCACGCCCCGCGTGCTCCCGGTCCAGCACCGTCAGCGCCGCGCCCACCAGGTACACGTGCAGCGGTCCGAACTGCAGCGCCCCGTCCGCGAAGGATTCGATCAGGTGCGGCTGGCGCAGCCACCGCTCGGCCAGCTCCGTGCGCGCCACCGCATCCCCGAAGCGGTTCTCGTTGACGGGGAACACCACCAGCCGGGGCACCAGGGCCGCCACGAGCAGCAGGCCGATGAGCAGTCGCGTGCTTGGCTCACGCTCGTTAGGGACGGACTCCATGTCGGCGCGGAGGATACGCAGGTAGGCGCCAATTCCAACCTCCGCGTGTGCTCACCACCCGACACCCCACCCCGCCCCTTCCCCGGATTCCCAGGCACCACGCGGGGTTGCGAGCCTCTCCCACCCCCCGTTATGTCAACCCTGGGGGCCTGTTTCCCCACGGCGGAGCGCCGTTTGCCGCCGAAATAGCGGCCTTGGGACGTTCACTGATGACGTGCCAACCCGAAGGACCCTACCCGCCGGGGCTGGGGTCCTTATAATCAGGATGCCTTTTCACCCCGTGAAGGGTGTGCCGCCTCTGGCCCCCCCGACACGTGCTGACCACGCGGTCCCATTCCGCGGCGGGGTCCCGAAGGGGCACCAGGACAGTCGTGTACCTGGGTCCCATGGCGGGGTGAAAAGGAATGGCTTGGTAGCCCCCCAGGTTCAAATTCTGGCCCCCCGTCCGCGCGGCTTCCGCGCCCTCGGGTGGCCCTCGAGGGAGAGACATGAAGGACGCTGAGAAGAACTCGTGGGTCTCCAAGATCGCCGCGCTGCAGGACACGAAGACCTACGCCGAGCTCACCTGGGAAGGCTCTCTCGAGGACTACCTCGAGATCGTCCGGAAAAATCCCAAGGTGACTCGCACCGCCTACCAGAGGATCCACGACATGATCCTCAGTCACGGCAAGACGGAGTACATCGACAACAAGAAGAAGCTCATCCGCTACCACTTCTTCAGTGACGAGAAGTTCGGCGGCCGTGACGCCATCTTCGGCCTGGACGTGCCGCTGATGAAGCTCGTCAACGTCTTCAAGTCCGCCGCCCAGGGCTACGGCACCGAGAAGCGCGTCATCCTGCTGCACGGCCCGGTGGGCTCCTCCAAGTCCACCATCGCCCGCCTGCTCAAGAAGGGCATGGAGGAGTACTCCAAGACGCCCGAGGGCGCCGCCTACACCTTCTCGTGGACCACCGACAAGAAGCTGCCCGACGGCTCGGTCGTCAAAGAGAAGATGAAGTGCCCGATGAACGAGGAGCCCCTCAACCTCATCCCGCGCGAGTGGCGCTCCAAGGTCTACGCCGAGATCAGCCCGCCCGAGAGTGGCTACACCATCCCCTCCGGCTCGGAGCTGTGCCCCGCCTGCCGCTTCGTCTTCAAGGACCTGATGACGCAGTACGGCGGCGACTTCGCCAGGGTGATGAGCCACATCAAGGTCAACCGGCTCGTCTTCAGCGAGAAGGACCGCATCGGCATTGGCACCTTCCAGCCCAAGGACGAGAAGAACCAGGACTCCACCGAGCTCACCGGCGACATCAACTACCGGAAGATCGCCGAGTACGGCTCTGACTCGGACCCGCGCGCCTTCAACTTCGATGGCGAGTTCAACATCGCCAACCGCGGCATCATCGAGTTCGTCGAGGTGCTCAAGCTGGACGTGGCCTTCCTCTACGATCTGCTCGGCGCCTCGCAGGAGCACAAGATCAAGCCGAAGAAGTTCCCGCAGACGGACATCGACGAAGTCATCCTCGGCCACACCAACGAGCCCGAGTACAAGAAGCTCGAGAACAACGAGTTCATGGAGGCCTTGCGCGACCGTACGGTGAAGATCGACGTGCCGTACATCACCAAGCTGGCCGAGGAGGTGAAGATCTACGAGAAGGACTTCAACTCGCGCGCCATCCGCGGCAAGCACATCGCCCCGCACACGCTGGAGATGGCCGCCATGTGGGCGGTGATGACGCGCCTGGAGGAGCCCAAGAAGCACAACCTCTCGCTGCTGCAGAAGCTCAAGCTCTACAACGGCAAGACGCTGCCCAACTTCACCGAGGACAACATCAAGGAGCTGCGCAAGGAGGCCATGCGCGAGGGCCTGGAGGGCATCAGCGCCCGCTACATCCAGGACAAGATCTCCAACGCCCTGGTGAGCGACAAGGGCGAGGGCTGCATCAACCCCTTCATGGTGCTCAACGAGCTGGACGCGGGCCTCAAGACGCACTCGCTCATCAACAGCGAGGACGCGCGCAAGCGCTTCAAGGAGCTGCTCACCACCGTGAAGCAGGAGTACGAGGACATCGTCAAGAACGAGGTCCAACGCGCCATCTCCGCCGACGAGGACGCCATCGGCAAGCTGTGCGGCAACTACATCGACAACATCAAGGCCTACACCCAGAAGGAGAAGGTCAAGAACAAGTACACCGGCCTCTACGAGGAGCCGGATGAGCGGCTGATGCGCGCCATCGAGGAGAAGATCGACATCCCCGAGAGCCGCAAGGACGACTTCCGCCGCGAGATCATGAACTACATCGGCGCGCTGGCCGTGGAAGGCAAGACGTTCAACTACCGGACCAACGAGCGGCTGCACAAGGCGCTGGAGCTGAAGCTGTTCGAGGATCAGAAGGACAGCATCAAGCTCAAGAACCTGATCTCCAGCGTGGTGGACAAGGAGACGCAGGAGAAGATCGATCTGGTGAAGGACCGGATGATGAAGAACTACGGCTACTGCGAGATCTGCTCCACGGACGTGCTCAACTTCGTGGCGAGCATCTTCGCCCGAGGGGACGCGAAGGAGTAATCGTGTCGCTGAAGATCCACCAAGACCACTCCCGCTTCAAGGCGATCGTCCGAGGGAAGATCAAGTCCAACCTGCGCAAGTACGTGCAGAAGGGCGAGATGCTGGGCAAGAAGGGAAAGGATGCGATCAGCATCCCCATTCCCTTCATCGACATCCCGCGCTTCAAGTACGGCCACAAGGAGCAGGGCGGCGTCGGGCAGGGAGATGGCGAGGTGGGTCAGACGCTCGGCCCCGGGCAGGTTCAGCCCGGGGACGGGCATGGCCAGGCCGGCCAGGGCGAAGGCGAGCACGCCCTGGAGGTCGACGTCACCCTGGATGAGCTGGCGCAGATCCTCGGCGAGGAGCTGCAGCTGCCCCACATCGAGCGGCGGCAGAACGAGAAGCTCATCACCCAGAAGATCCGCTACACGGGCATCAACACCACGGGCCCGGAGTCGCTGCGCCACTTCAAGCGCACCTACAAGCAGGCCTTGAAGCGGCAGATCGCCACCGGCACGTACAACCCGGCCAACCCCATCATCATCCCCACCCGCGAGGACCGGCGCTACCGCAGCTACAAGCTGCAGAACCTGCCGGAAACGAACGCCGTCATCATCTACATGATGGACGTGTCCGGCTCGATGGGTGACGAGCAGAAGGAGATCGTCCGCATCGAGAGCTTCTGGCTCGATACGTGGCTGCGCCACCAGTACAAGGGCCTGGAGTCGCGCTACATCATCCACGACGCGGTGGCGCGCGAGGTGGACCGGGAGACCTTCTTCCACACCCGCGAGTCGGGCGGGACGATGATCTCCAGCGCCTACAAGCTGTGCCGGGACATCATCGCGGCGGACTACCCGAAGAGCGCCTGGAACATCTACCCGTTCCACTTCTCGGACGGCGACAACTGGAGCGCGGACGACACGCGCCAGTGCATCGAGATGCTGCGCAACGACGTGCTGCCCAACGTCAACCAGTTCGCCTACGGCCAGGTGGAGAGCCCCTACGGCAGCGGCCAGTTCATCAAGGATCTGCGCGAGGCGGTGGGGGACCAGCAGAACGTGGCCCTCAGCGAGATCGCCGACAAGGACGCCATCTACAACTCGATCAAGGACTTCCTCGGCAAGGGCCGCTGAAGCCTCGCCCGCCCCCTACGGAGCACCCGCCCGATGCCCAAGAGCCTCACGCCCCGCCTGGCCGCCCTGAACAAGGAAGTGGAGGGCTATGCCCGGGAGTTCGGGCTCGACTTCTTCGAGACCGTGTTCGAGGTCGTCACCTATGACGAGATGAACATGGTCGCCTCCTACGGAGGCTTCCCCAACCGCTATCCGCACTGGCGCTGGGGCATGGAGTACGAGCAGCTCTCCAAGGGCTACGAGTACGGCCTGTCGAAGATCTACGAGCTCGTCATCAACAATGACCCCTGCTACGCGTACCTGCTCGAGAGCAACGCGGACGTGGATCAGAAGCTGGTGATGGCCCACGTGTACGGGCACTGCGACTTCTTCAAGAACAACTTCTCGTTCCGCCACACCAACCGGCGGATGATCGACGAGATGGCCAACCACGCCACGCGCGTGCGCCGGTGGATCGACAAGATCGGCGTGGAGAAAGTCGAGGACTTCATCGACAAGGCGCTGAGCCTCGAGAACCTCATCGATCAGCACGCCCCGCACATCCGCCGCAACCCGGACCCCAAGCGGGCCGAGGACGAGGCCAAGGCCAACGAGCGCGTGGAGGGCTTCAAGGTGGGCCGCGAGTACATGCGCGGCTTCATCAACCCTTCCGAGTTCCTGGACTCACAGCGCAAGAAAGTCGAAGACGAGAAGCAGCGGGCCAAGAAGTTCCCCGAGCGGCCCCAGCGCGACGTGCTCTACTTCCTGCTCGAGCACGCGCCCCTGGAGCCCTGGGAGGCCGACATCCTCAGCATCCTGCGCGACGAGGCCTACTACTTCGCGCCCCAGGGCCAGACGAAGATCATGAACGAGGGCTGGGCCAGCTACTGGCACTCCACCATCATGACGCGCCGCGCCCTCAAGGACGACGAGATCATCGACTACGCGGACCGGCACTCGGGCACCATGGGCACCCGCCCGGGTGCGCTCAACCCCTACAAGCTGGGCATCGAGCTGTGGCGCGATATTGAAGAGCGCTGGAACAAGGGCCGCTTCGGCAAGGAGTGGGACGAGTGCGATGACTTACGCGCCCGCGGCTCCTGGGACAAGAAGCTGGGCGCCGGCCGCGAGAAGATCTTCGAGGTGCGCAAGCACTACAACGACATCACCTTCATCGACACCTTCCTCACCGCCGAGTTCGCCATCGAGCAGAAGCTCTTCGTTTATGGCTTCAACGATAAGCGCAACTCATGGGAGATCCTGGACCGCGAGTTCCGCAAGGTGAAGACGAAGCTGTTGCAAGGACTGACGAATTTCGGCCAGCCCATCATTGAAGTGATCGACGGTAACTTCGAGAATCGCAGCGAATTGCTGCTGGCGCACAAGCATGACGGGCAGGATTTGAAGGGTGACTACGCCCGGGAAACCCTGCGAAACCTGCAGTCTCTCTGGCGCCGGCCGGTCAATATCGTTACGAGGTACGACGGCAAGGGCGTCATGCTACGCTACGACGGCCAGAACCACTCGGAGAAGAAGGTCGACCTCTAGGCTACCCCTAGGGGGGCCGGAGTGAAGGAAAGATGGGCTCGCGGATCGAAGCGGTTGAAGTGCTCTCCTTCCGGTTGGAGCTGCCCCGGCTCGCGCTGGAGCGGCTGCCGTCGGAGCTGGGCTCGGCCCTGCCCGTGCGGCTCGACCGTGAGGATGATGGGACGCTGCTGCTCGAGCAGGAGGGCCAGGAGAGCTTCCTGCGCTTCCACCTCGAGGGAGACGGCGCGGAGCTGGTGGAGATCTACGTCGCCCAGGACAGCAAGGGCGCCTTCTTCCACAAGGTCCTGGGAGCGCTGATGGTGCGCTTCCTCGGCGACCTGCGGGCGCGGCTGGTCTTTGATCAGCACGACGGCACGGCGCGCGAGCCCTGGGCCGAGGTGAGCATCGAGCGCGGGCGCACCACGTGGCCGGGCCTCGCCACGCAGGCGGCCGCGGTGCGGCTGGCCCACGCGGCGGCCGAGGGCGGCTCGGTGGGCGCTTCGGGCGAGGGCGATTCGATGGAGGAGCCGCCGCTCACCGCCGAGGAGGAGGAGCTGTCGCGGCTGCTCACCCGCGCGGATACGGCCTGGCAGGAGTACCAGCGCCTCAAGCGCCAGCGGCAGCAGCCGCGCTGAGAAGGCGCCGCTCCACGGAAGCAACCGGCCGGGCGAGCCCGGGAAATTTCCCGGCCGGTATTTGGGCAGCTGCGGGAACCTCTTCTACACTCCTGTATCAGCGCCCATGAGATTCCACTTCCCCCTGCTCTGCCTGGCGGCCCTGCTGGCCGCTCCGCTCGCCTCCGCCTCCGTTACCTCCACCTATCAGGTGAAGAACCGCCGCATCGAGCCGCGGCAGACGCTCGCCCAGGCGCTGCATGACGCGGCGCTGCCGGACGCGCAGGTGGAGGCGATCATCTCCGCGTTGGAGGGCGTGTTCGACTTCCGCAAGTCGCGCCCGGGCGATCAGCTGCGGCTGGTCATCCGCGACGGGGTGCTGGACTTCTTCGACTACCGCCAGAGCGGGGTGGACGAGTGGCAGGTGCGCCGCGACGGCGAGAAGTACGTGGGCAGCAAGCGCACCATCGAGGTGGAGAAGCGCGTGGAGCTCGTCACGCTGGAGATCAGCACCTCGCTGTACGAGGCGGCGCTGGCGGCGGGCGAGGATCCGGGCATTGGCGTGGTGCTGGCGGACGTGTTCGCCTGGGACATCGACTTCTACCGGGACACGCGCAAGGGCGACAAGGCGCGGGCGCTGGTGGAGAAGTTCGTCTCCAAGGGCCGGGTGCTGCGCTACGGCGAGGTGCTGGCGGCGGCGTACGAGGGCGGGCTGGTGGGCACCAAGCGGGTGTTCCGCTACCAGCCGCCGAAGGAGCAGGCAAACTACTTCCAGGAGGACGGCACGAGCGCGCGCAAAACCTTCCTCAAGAGCCCGCTGAAGTTCGCGCACGTGACGAGCGGCTTCGGCTCGCGGGTGCACCCGACG
Source organism: Myxococcaceae bacterium (assembly GCA_035296065.1). GTDB lineage: Bacteria > Myxococcota > Myxococcia > Myxococcales > Myxococcaceae > DATHBR01. The sequence continues at coordinate 169,733 of DATHBR010000063.1, forward strand.
CTCAAGTACGTGAAGAACCACAACGGGGTGGACTACGGCACGCCCATTGGCACCCCGGTGTGGTCGGTGGCGGACGGCACGGTGACGAAGGTGGGAGACACGGGCGCGGGCGGCAACACCGTCTGCGTGCGGCACACCAACGGCTTCGAGACGTGCTACCTGCACCTGTCGAAGTACGGGGCGGGCGTGCGCGTGGGCACGCGGGTGAGCCAGAAGCAGGTGATTGCGTACTCGGGCAACACGGGCCGCAGCACGGGGCCGCACCTGCACTTCGCGCTCAAGCGCAACGGGGCCTTCGTCAACCCGCTGAACCAGAAGTACCCCCGCGCCGAGCCGCTGCCCAAGGCGCACCTGCCGGAGTTCCTGGAGCGCGCGAAGGAGCTGGCCTCGCAGCTGGACTCCGTCTCCGTGGCGGCCGCCGTGGCGGGTGAGGCCGGCGCTGGCCCGCAGGCGGCCGCGGCGCCCTGAGCCCTACTCCCAGCTGATGAGGTACTCGGAGTGGTCCAGGGAGTGGGCGGTGCTCTTCACCGTGCCCACCGCCCCGGTGACAGCGAGGGCCGCGGCCAGCGTGCCCTCGTGGAACGCCACCGGCTGCATGTCGCCGCGGAACACCAGGCGCAGCTGCCGGGGGCCGGTGGCCTCGCACACGTGGGTGCCGTAGTTCACCAGCGTGGCGTAGGTGATGTTGGTGTTGGAGAAGGCGCGCGCCGGATCGCGCTTGCCCATGATCTTCGCCAGCGCGCGCCCCACGGTGGACGAGTAGAAGAAGTGCTCCAGGCACGCGCTGCCGCAGGCGCGCAGCCCCTGCTCCTCCGAGCCCACGTGCGGCGCCAGCAGCTCCGCGGAGCGGAACAGCAGCCGGGTGAAGTCGCTGGCCGGGTACGAGAAGAAGTCGATCATGCGCTTGAGCCCCAGGTCCTGGGCGAGCCGCTCGGAGGCCGCCTGGCCTGCCTGCTGGGCGACCAGGGCCAGGATGGCATTGAAGGCCAGCCCTCTCACCGTGTGGACCGGCCGCACCAGCTCCAGGCGTCGGTCAAGCTCGGTGGCATCTACGGGCATACGTCGCTGGCCTCCAGCAGTGATTGCAGGGTGGCCCCCCGACTTCCTGCCATGCTTTCTAGCAGACACGAACGCAACGGTGGAGTGGCCTGGGCAGTCGCGATAAACGTGGGGGTTGGGGCCCCCCGTGTAGGCAGGAGGCCCAGGCTCAACGAGAGGAACACCTGCGATGGCTGAACCGCGAAGGCTTCAGGGCACCCCCTCCCCGCAGCAGACCGAGGAAGAATACGTCACCCGCACCGGCAAGGAGCCGGAGAATGTGCGCCGTGGCTTCCTGGAGCATGTGCGCTACTCGCGCGGCAAGAACCCCGAGACGGCCACGGCGCATGATCGCTTCATGGCCCTGTCGCTGGCGGTGAGAGACAGGCTGGCGCACCGCTGGGTGAAGACGGCGCGCACCTACTACGAGAAGGACGCCAAGCGCGCCTACTACCTGTCCGCGGAGTACCTGCTGGGCCGGGCGCTGGGCAACAACCTGATCAACCTGGGCATGTACGAGCACGCCGCGCAGGCCATGCGCGAGGTGGGAGTGGACCTCACCACGCTCATCGAGATGGAGCCGGACGCGGGCCTGGGCAACGGCGGCCTGGGGCGGCTGGCGGCGTGCTTCCTGGACTCGCTGGCCACGCTGGGCTACCCGGGCACGGGGTACGGCATCCGCTACGAGTTCGGCATCTTCACGCAGGACATCGTCGAGGGCTACCAGGTGGAGCGCGCCGACGAGTGGCTGAAGTTCGGCAACCCCTGGGAGATCGTCCGGCCGGAGAAGGCGGTGCCGGTGCGCTTCTTCGGGCGGGTGGAGCACCACCACGGCCCGGACGGGCAGCGCATCGCGCGGTGGGTGGGCGGTAAAACCGTCATCGGCGTGCCGTATGACACGCCGATCGCCGGCTACGGCAACGACACGGTGAACACCCTGCGGCTGTGGCAGGCGCGCGCCAGCGAGGAGTTCGACCTGCGGCTGTTCAACGCGGGCGACTACGAGCGCTCGGTGGTGGAGAAGAACGACTCGGAAGTCATCTCCAAGGTCCTCTACCCGAACGACGCGTTCCAGGCGGGCAAGGAGCTGCGCCTGAAGCAGCAGTACTTCTTCGTGGCGTGCTCCATCGCGGACATCGTCCGGCGCTATCTGAAGACGCACACGGACTTCAAGGACTTCCCCAACAAGGCGGCCATCCAGCTGAACGACACGCACCCGGCCATCGCGGTGGCCGAGCTGATGCGCGTGCTGGTGGACGAGAAGCGGGTGAACTGGGACGAGGCGTGGCACGTCACCCAGGGCACCTTCGGCTACACCAACCACACGCTGCTGGCCGAGGCGATGGAGAAGTGGCCGGCAACGCTGTTCGAGCGGCTGCTGCCCCGGCACCTGGAGATCATCTACGAGATCAACCACCGCTTCCTGCGGCAGGTGCAGATCCGCTACCCGTTCGATCAGGAGCGGATGCGGCGCATGAGCCTGGTGGAAGAGGGCCAGGAGAAGATGATCCGGATGGCGCACCTGGCGGTGGTGGGCAGCCACAGCGTCAACGGCGTGGCGGCGCTGCACACGGAGCTGCTGCGGCGCGACGTGCTGCCGGACTTCGCGGCGATGTACCCGGAGCGCTTCAACAACAAGACGAACGGGGTGACGCCGCGGCGCTGGCTGACGTGGTGCAACCCGCGGCTGACCAAGCTCATCACCTCGCGCATCGGCTCCGGGTGGGAGACGAACCTGGACCGGCTGCGCGAGCTGGAGCCGCTGGCGGACGACGCCGAGTTCCGCAAGGCGTTCCGCGAGGTGAAGCAGCAGAACAAGAAGGACCTGGCCGAGCACGTGAAGCACCTGCGCTCGGTGGAGCTGGACCCGAACGCCCTCTTCGACGTGCAGATCAAGCGTCTGCACGAGTACAAGCGCCAGCTGCTCAACGCGCTGCACACGGTGGTGCTGTGGATGAGGGCGCGCAGGGATCCGTCCACCATCATCCACCCGCGGGCGTTCCTGTTCGGCGCGAAGGCGGCGCCGGGCTACCAGGAGGCCAAGCTCATCATCCGGCTGATCAACGGCATCGCCGAGGTGGTCAACAGCGACGCGGGCACCACGGGGCTGCAGGTGGTGTTCCTGCCCAACTACCGGGTGAGCCTGGCCGAGCGCATCATCCCGGCGGCGGACGTGTCCGAGCAGATCTCCACCGCGGGCATGGAGGCGTCGGGCACCGGTAACATGAAGCTGATGCTCAACGGGGCGCTGACGCTGGGCACGCTGGACGGCGCCAACGTGGAGATCCGCGAGGCGGTGGGCGACGAGAACTTCTTCCTGTTCGGGCTCACCGCGGACGAGGTGATCGCGCGCAAGAAGGCGGGCTACCGGCCGCGCGAGGTGTACAACGAGCAGCTGGAGCTGCGCGAGGCGATGGACCTGATCGGCTCGGGCTTCTTCTCGCCCGAGGACAAGCACCTCTTCAAGCCGCTGATCGACACGCTGCTGGAGGAGGACCGCTACCTGGTGCTGGCGGACTTCGCGGCGTACCAGGCCAAGCAGGAGGAGGTGGCCCGGGCCTTCCTGGACACCGAGGCGTGGACGCGCAAGTGCATCCTCAACGTGGCGCGGGCGGGCATCTTCTCGTCGGATCGCACCATCCGGCAGTACGCGGAGGAGATCTGGCGGGTGAAGCAGACGCCGGTGGAGCAGTGAGCCTTAACGGCCCGACAGCTCCCTTTGGAATGCCCTCGGCGCCTGGTGCTGGACGAGGTGGCGGGCAAGGCGGTGCTGAGCTGGCGCTGCCAGCACGAGATTTCGCAGGTACGGGGCCTGCCCGGCCTCACGGGGCTGCGGCAGGCGCTGTACCGGGGCCTCTATGGCCGGCAGTTCGGCTGGTATGGGCTGGACGTGCTCCACTTCTCCGGAGGGCAGCTGCGGGAGAAGCGCACGTACGCCCAGGCCAAGCTGCCGCTGGTCCGTCGCGGGGCTCCATGAGGCCGGCGCTTTCCGAAGCGTCCAACGGTTAAGATGGCCGAGCGGCCTGTCCTCCGCTCTCCCTGGAGCTACCGATGCCTCCTTCCGTGAAGGATCGCTTCTGCTCGTTCTGCGGTACCGCTTATGCCGAGCCGCTCTCCTACCCGCGCACCTGCACCAATGCCGCCTGCAAGGTGACGGTGTGGGCCAACCCCATCCCTGTCTCCGTGGTGCTGGTGCCGGTGCGCTCGGCGAAGGGCACGGGGCTGCTCGTGGTGCGCCGGGGCATCGAGCCGCGTAAGGGCCACCTGGCCCTGGTGGGGGGCTTCCTGGAGGAGCACGAAACCTGGCAGGTGGGCGGCGCGCGCGAGGTGTCCGAGGAGGTTGGCGTCACGGTGGACGCGACGAAGCTGGTGCCGTTCTGGTTCACCAGCACCGAGCCCCGCCCCAACCGGGTGCTGCTGTTCTCGGTAGCGCCGGCCCTGGAGCATGCGTCGCTCGCGCCGTTCACGCCGAGCACCGAGTCCCAGGAGCGAGGCGTCGTCTACGGGCCCCAGGGGCTGGAGGACGTCTTCGCCTTCCCGCTGCACATCCAGGCGGCGCGCAAGTGGTTCGAGTCGCAGGGCCTCAACGGTCCCCACGACTTCACCCAGGCCTGAGCCAACGCGCTACTGCTTCTCGAGCGCCTCCACGTAGTCCTTGGCCTCTTTGACGCCCGCGCCGGTGAGCGCGCGGTAGAGTCTAATGGCCTCGAGCTTGTTGCCGCTGAGGGCCACCTCGCGGATCTGATGGAGGTCCTCCGCGGACAGCGCCTCTGGCAGGGGCTTGCGCGCCACCCACCCCTGATTGTCCTTGGTGGAGGTGAGCAGCTCCACCAGGCGCACGGCCTCGGGCTGGGGAGCACCCGTGCGCGCGGCCACCAGCTCCGCTGCCTTCAAACGCTCGTGGCGCCAGAGGTGCTCGCGCACTTCACAGGCAAGCTCCACGGTGAGCGCCTCACCCAGGGAGAGCTTGCCCAGCTCGGCGGCCTTGAAGGCCCCGACATAGGCCTCGGCATCCACCAGGGGGATCCCCGAAGTCTCATGCAGCAGCCGCGTCGCGTACCCCGGTGTGCCCTCGCGGATGAGCTTGCGGGCCTGCTTCATGGCCGACTCGGGGACATTCTTCAGCGCCTGCAGCTCCTGCGGCGTGCGCTGCTTCTCCTTGCGGGGCACCAGCACGGCCGCCAGCACCAGGGCGAGGACTACCAGCGACACCGCTATGCAGATGTACGGCGTCTGGGACGTGGCGCCGAGCACGAGAGCGAGGTTCATGTCAGGGGGCGAGCAGCAGCACCTTCACCTGGCTCGGGACGATGCGGGTTCCCGGGCAGTTGGTCGAGTTCTGCAGCGAGGTGCTCGTCAGCCGCGAGGCGGGCATCCCCCCGACCAGCACGGTGAAGCTGCCCGTCAGGTGACGCGAGGGCCCCATCACCACCCCCGAGGCCACGCCCATCGCCACACCGGCGTTGTCGCCATTGGTCAGCGGCACCACCGTGCTCAGGTTGTGCGCGGGGGTGCACATGAACAGAACCTTGTAGGCCGCGGGCACTCCCATGGGCCCCATGGCGATATTGGGGTACGGAATGGGCACGGGCCCCGCGGGCGTGGGCGTCAGGCAGACGTCCGGAAAGCCCATATCCATTCCCATCATCTGCGTGTTCGCGAACATGGTGTGTCTCCCCTACCCGAGGTGGATCTGCTCCGCGTCGACCTTCACCAGATCCTTGGCCGTCACCAGCGTGTTCTCGCCCCGGATGCTGACGTTATTCTCGGCCACGTAGTCGATCTGCGCCGCGCGCACCTGATCGTGCTCCTCGACGAAGCGGTAGGAGCGCTTCACCCGTTGGAGCATCCGCTCGAGCACCGAGTCACAGCTCTCGGCCAGCACCTTGATTCGATCGAACTCGGCGCGCACGAACGAGCCCAGCACGGACAGCTGCCGGAACACCACGTTGCCCTCATCCGCGTTCACCCGGAGACCACCCGCCGCCACCGTGACCTCCTTGGCGGAGATCAGCTCCACGCCCTCCTGCGCGGCCACGACGAAGCGCCCGCGAGTCAGCCGGACCTCCAGGTCACCCTCCGTCACCAGCCGCGCGGGGGCGTCCGCCTCGCGCTCCAGCACCGCGAGCACGTAGCAGGCGCCATCCGGCAGGCCGCTCAGCAGCACCACGTCCCCGGCCATGGGCTCCACCAGGCAGCTGAAGGCCCGGCGCGCGCGGTACGTGCCTGACTCGGTGCGCACCGAGAGCGAGGCGTCCTGCTCCACCGACACCACCGTGCCGGCCTCCTGGAATGCCGTCGTCTGCTCACGTGCCCTGGCAAGTTGCCGCATGTGTCCTCCTCACCTTCGAAACCGTCAGAACCTCTAGAACTTCGGCCGCCACCGCTCGGCCTCGGCCAGGTCCGCGTCATCCCCCAGCGCGCCCTTCCCCTTGCCCAGCGTGCCCTGTTCCTTCGTCAGATGGAACTTCGCCCGGGTCACCGTGGCGCCCGTGAAGTGCGCCCCCGACACATCCGCGTTCGAGAAGTCCGCGTACGTCAGGTCCGCGTTGTTGAAGCGGGCCGCCAGGCACACCGTCTTCGTCAGGATGCACTGCTGCATCTGGGCGCCCGTGAAGTCCGCCTGCGTCAGGTCCGCCTCCATGAAGATGGACTGGAAGAGCTGCGCCCCGCGCAGGCTCGCCTTCTGGAGCTTGGCGCTCACGAACAGGGCGTTCTGGGCCTTGGCTGCGTCCAGCTTGGCGCCCTCCAACAGCGCATCCTTGAAGTTGCACTGCGTCAGGTTCGCCTCGCGCAAGTCACACCCGGTGAGGTCCGCGCCCGTCAGCTGAGTGAGGGTGAAGTCCGAGCGCCGCAGATCCTGTCCCGCCAGCTTGCTGCCCACGAGGACCGCCAGCTCGAACCTGGCGCCGCCGAGCTTCGCCTTGCGCAGATCGGCCTGGTACAGCGTCGTCTGCTTCAGCCGCGCCCCCGAGAGATCGATCCCCTCGGTCTTCGACTCGAGGATCGCCGCGCGATCCAGGTCCGCCTCCGCCAGGATGGCGTGGGACAGGTCCACGCGCGCCATGGCCGCTTGCAGCAGGTTGGCCCCGCGAAGGTCCACCGACACCAGCTGGGACTTGTGCACCTGCGTCATCACCAGCGAGGCCCGCGTCAACACCGCGCGCGACAGGTCCGCCGAGTAGAGCACCGCGTGTTGGAGCTGCGCCCCCTCCATCCGTGCCTGGGAGAAGTCACACCCGGTGAAGGTGGACTCGCGCAGATCCGCGCCGGTCAGGTTGGCGCCTCGGAAGCGAACCGCCTCGAAGATGCCGCCGGACAGGTCCGCTCGCTGCAGCTCCGCGCCGGATAGATCCACGTCGGTGACGGGCTCCCCCCGCTCGATCTGGGCGCGGAGCGTGGCCCTATCCATTGTTGCCCCGCGGGAGGATGCGCACGAACTTGGTGTTGGCGTCCTGCAGGCTCCTGGCCGAGCCGCGGACGCGCGCGAAGTCCGCCCGGAAGAGGTTCGCCCCGCGCAGGTCCGCGCCCTGGATGTTGGCCTTCTGCAGAATGCCCTGCATGAGGTTGCAGGACATGAGGTTCGCGTCGGTGAGGTCCGCCTTCACGAAGCGCGCATCGGTGGCCACCGCGCGGTGGAAGCGAGCGCGCTGAAGCTGGCTCTCGCTCAGGTCCGCGCCCGCCAGCTTCGCCTGGCTGAAGTCCGACTCCGTCAGCCGGGTGGCGCGCAGGTTGGCGCCCTGAAGGTTGGCCTCGCGGAAGTCCACCTTCTCGAAGGAGCAGTCCTTCACCAGCCGCAGGTTGTCGAGCGTGGCGCCCTTGAAGCACGCGCCGTCGGCCTTACAGGTGACGAAGACAGCGCCCGAGAGGTTGGCGCCGGTGAAGTCCACCCCAGCGATCGTCACCTCCAGGAAGGTGCTCTTGCTCAGGTCCGCGCCCGCCAGCTTCAGGCCCGAGAGGTCCGTGCGCAGCAGCGTCAGCTCACGCCCCACCGCGGCGCCCAGGTCCGTGCCCTTCACCACCGCCTCGGAGAGGTCCACTCCGTCCAGGCGCACCCCGCGCAGGCTGGCCTTGCTAAGGTCCGCGCGGAAGAGCACCGCGCGCGTGAAGTCTCCCGGCTTCTCCATCTTCGCGCCCACCAGGCGCGCCAGCCCCAGGTTGGCCCCCGTGAAGTTCGCGCCCGACAGGTTCGCCCCGCTCAGCTCCGCCCGCGCCAGCACCGCGCCGGTGAAGTCCGCACCACTCAGGTCCGCACCGGTGAAGTCCACCCGCTCCAGCAACGCGCCACGGAAGTTGGCGCCCTTGAGCTCCATGCGCGACAGGTCCGCCCCGGTGAGATCCCGCCCCTCCAGGCTCTCGCCCGCCTTGAGGAGCAGGAGCACCTGCTTGCGCACCACGTCCACCTGAGGCGCGGGCAGCCTGCGCGCCGCCGGGAGGTGGTGCGCGCTGGAGCGGTAGCTCAACAGCAGCGCACCTTCCGCCTGCCGCAGCTTCTCCACGAAGGCGGGGTCCGCCAGCTGCGCCTCCACCTTGGGCAGGGGCACGCCGAGCGACCGGGCATACGCGGTCGCCTCTTGCAGACGTTTGATCTCGCCCTCGGCGGTGAAGGCCGGCGGGCCGCCCTGCAGAGCCTGCTGCTCGGCTACGATCTTGTCGTAGTCCAGGCCGTTCTCCTCACAGCTCTTGCGGGCCTGCTGCTCGGCCAGCTTGCGCTGAGCCTCCGCCTCGCGCATGGCCTTCTCCGCCTTCTCCGTCTCGGCCTGGAGGACGGCGCCAAGGTCGTCCAGCTTCGGAAGTGGCTCCTCCGGCGGCAGCGCGGCGGGCACGTACTTGTCCGGATCCAACCCCTGCTGGCGGATGCGCTCGCGCGTGCGCTCCAGCTCGAGCTGGGCGCCCCGGCGCAGATTCTTCTCCATCCGCTTCTCGGGAGCCGGCGGCAGTGACGCCTGCTCCGCATCCACCGGCGCCGGGGCCGCCGGATCCGGGGCAGGCATCAGATCGACGTCGCGCAGGGCGGCCAGGGCGCCCTTCTCCCGATCCAACCGCTCGGCGAGCACGCGCTTGTAGTGCTCCACCGGGCGCGAGGCCTGGGGCGCCTCGCAGGCTACCACCAGTTGGAGCACATCCGCCCCATCATCCTCGGCCACCTGGGTGACGCCGCGGTACAGGGCCACGCCCCGCTCCGCGTGCGGGAAAAGGTGCACGGTGTCCACGCGGGTGGACAGCTCGCGGAACTCCTCGCCGCCCTTGCGGGTCCGCTGGTTGATGAACACGCGCGCCTTCAGCCCTGGCAACCGCCCCTGGAGCATCGGCTTACCCGGGTGCATGTGCTCCAGCGTGAAGGGCTCATCTCCCTGGAGAAACCCCTCGAGCTGCTGATCCTCTGGAGCGGTGTTGAAGAAGCCCCAGTCGATGTCCCTCGCGAAGCCTGGGAAGCGCTCCTTCAGCCACTTCTCGTCGTACGTGCCCGTCTTCGAGAAGCGCTGCGGCCAGGTGAGCTCCAACGGCCCGAAGCCCATGGGCAGCCGCTTGTCCTTGGGCGTCTGGATGAGCTGCTTGGGGTGCTCGATGTTGGGCAGCGGGTGCACCTCGCCCTGGGGCGTGCGGACCGGCACAAAGCCCTTGCCCAGCGGGTTCTGCGGGTAGCCCTCGCCGCCGTACGCGTTCGCGTACGTGATGGGCATCTCCGTGAAGGGCCTGGGCGTGGAGGGCATGCCGCCCTTCCAGAAGCGGTCTCCCACCGCGTAGAGCGACTTGTCCACCTTGCCCAGGCGCAGCCTCACCGGGCACGCCGCCTGGGGCTTGCCTCCCGCCGGGTAGGCCTTCGCCGTGAGCAGCACCTCCGCACGCGACTTGGGCATGCCCAGGTCCAGGGCGGCATCCTTGCCCAGCTCCGTCGGGAGGAACTTCCACATCGCCACCTCGGAGAGCAGCTGCGAGGGGCGCTCGAACGGGAAGAAGGCCAGCACGCTGACGGCGAAGTGGAACGCGCCTTCATGCTCGAACGTCCTCGCCAGGACGCTCAGGCGCTGGGGCTTGATGACCTTCATGGAAAGATAGTCATGAGGGCATTCTTCACGCGGGTGGCCGCGTTCTCGATGGCGGGGCCCGTGGTGTTCTCGACCTTCACGTCCAGGGTGGACAGGCTCAGGCCCCGCTTGCCCAGCTTGAGCGCCGCGGTGAACTCGATGGCCGGGCCGATGTGCGTGGAGATCTGCGCACCGACGAACGTCTCGATGGCCACCGCCAGCTTGGTGTCCGTGTGCATGCCCACCACGCTTTCGATCTTCGCGCCCAGGATGTTCTCGTTCTTGATGCCGCCAATCGTCTCCGAGTCCGCCGAGGCCTTGAACGAGAAGTCCATGCCCAGCACGTTCACCTTGTGGTCCGACAGCACGGTGACGGTATTCGAGCCGGTGATCGTCTGCGTGTAGTTGGCCAGGTGCGTCGCCGTGACGCTGCCCGTCACCGACTGCGTGAGGTTGCCGGTGATGACCTCGTCCACGTTGCCAGTCACCTGGTTGAGCTGGTTGCCCGTCACCTGCACCGCGTGATCGCCCGTGACGGCATACTCGTCGTTGGCGCCAATCTCGTGCCGCTGGTTGCCCGTCACCCGGATGACGCGGTCGGAGAGGACCTCCACCGTCTGGTTGCCGTGGATCTTGATGTCCTCCTTGCCTTTGACTTCGAGCGAGTGATCCGAGTCCACCGTCGTCGTCTGCTTCTGGAAGTAGTGCTCGGTGACGTCCTGGTGGATCTCCTCGAGCTTGGTGCCCTGCACCTGGATGACGAGCTCTCCGCCCAGATCCAGCTGCATGCTGCCCGTGGAGGACAGGTGCACGTTGTGGCCGCTGTCGTCCGGCGCGCCCATGTGCAGCAGCGTCGTCTCCTGCGGCGTCGTCAGCTTGAAGTACTGGGCGCCATCGTTGTCCTCGATCTCGATGCGCGTGCCGCCGCCGGTGAGGATGACGTTGTGGGTGGCGTTGTCCACCGTGATGGGGCTGGGCGTGTGCGCGTTGGGCACCACGCCGGCGATGACGGGACGATCCGGATCCCCGCCGAGGAACACCAGCATCACCTCGGTGCCCTTGCGCAGCGGGAAGTGGAAGCCCTCGTTCGAGCCGCCGTGCGGCTGCAGCATGCGCACCCACGTGGAGGCCTTGCCGTTCCGGGGGTCGTTCTCGTCGAAGTAGACCTGGACCTTGTAGCGCCCGTGGCTGTCCACCTGCGCGTAGGGGCTGTCCTGCTCGCCGTCCACGGTGCCCATCTCCGTGCCGTAGATGCGGGGAATGGGCGTGAGCCGCGGAGGCCGGTACTGCGCGCTCTCGGCAATGGCCTCCACGCGCACGCTGAAGGAGGGCTTCTCGGTGTCGGTGCCCACCTCGCCAACGCCCTGCGTGCCCTCGTAGTCCACGGCGATGGCCAGGTACTTCTTGAGGAACAGGGAGCGCGGGTGCGCGGTGAGCTCGAAGAGGTAGCCGGGGCGCACGTCGAACGTGTGGCCACGGGCCTCGTAGAGCTCCTGGCGCGCCTTGATCTCCTGGGCGCGCACCTGGGCCAGCCGCTGCCCCTCCGCCGGGGTGCTGTAGTGCTCGTCGTGGCTGACGACCTCGACGGAGGTGTGTGACGCGACCGCTTCCTCCTTCTTCAGGTCCATGGTGGGGCGCAGGTAGTCGTACTCGCGCAGCCTCACCAGCCCCGGGCGCGTCTGGTGCCGGCAGATGAACTGGGTGAAGGCCTCCATGCGCAGCGTCGCGTCATCCGCCTGCTCCACGTAGCGCACCGAGCCGCTGGCCTTGGCCTTCTTCCGATCGTCGGTGATGATCAGCTTCTCGCGGTCCTCCTCCTGATCGAAGAAGAAGTAGATGCCCTCGCGCTCCATGCGGCGCATCAGGAATGCCAGGTCGCTCTCGCGGTACTGGGCCACATGGGCCAGCTTCTCGTAGTTCGTCGAGCCCATGCGGAACTCGAAGTCCTTGTCCTTCTCGAAGCCGTTGGCCTCCAGCACGTCCTGGATCAGGCTCTTGACGTTGCGGTCCACGAAGATGTTGCCGTGCTGGCTCAGGCCCAGCTTCCACAGCCGGGGCACCAGCATCAGCTGGTACACCGAGTGGTCCGCCAGCTGCTCCACCCAGTCCACCGTGGCGATCATCCCGTGGAAGGTGCTGCGCGGGTCGCCCTCGGGGCCGTTGATGGTGAGGGTGGCCGGGGAGCTGAGCGCCTCGCCCATGTCGAACGTCAGGCCATCATCTCCGGGGATGACGACCTGGATGACGAAGCTGTAGAGGCGTGAGAGCCCCTCGGAGCCGGACAGCCGCATGACGCGGGTATCCGGCGGGAGCTTGTCGCAAGTCAGGGTGAACAGATCCATCGCTGTGCCTCGCGCCGCCTGAAGGCCCACGCGCAACCGGGGCCTCCGTGAAGGAGGAGCCCTCCACGGTATGTCAGCAGGCTGACAGCATCAATCAGGCCCAGCGGGCACTCCCCACCCGGGGAACTGGCCCCCCTCACGCGTCGGCTGCCGGGTGACGACCCGGCAGGTGGGCACGCGTGATCAGCCCGCGTTGAGCCACGTCTCGTAGGCGCGGAAGTCGTACTCGCGGCCCAGGAAGTCCTTCACCAGCAGTGCCGCGTCCTTGGAGCCTCCCGGCTCCAGCACGGCGCGGCGGTAAGCCTGCGCGGGCTCGGGGTTGAGCAGCCCCTTGTCCTGGAACACGGTGAACAGATCCTTGGCGATCACCAGTGACCACATATACGTGTAGTAGATGGCCGAGTACCCATCCAGGTGGCCAAAGGAGAGGTGGAAGTACGTCCCCTCCACGTAGGGAAAGGGCGTGTACCTGCTCTGCAGCTCGCGCACCACCGCGGTGGCGTCCAGCCCCTTGGGCTCTCTCCGGTACAGCTCCAGGCTGAGCGCCGCGTAGAACATCTGCTGGCGCACCCACAGGCCCTTACCGAAGTCGTCCGCCTTCTTCATCCGCTGGATCACCTCGGCGGGCAGCGGCTCGTACGTCTGGTAGTGGTTGGCGAAGGACTGCAGGGCGGCCACGTCCCGCGCCCACTCCTCCAGCATCTGCGAGGGCGCCTCGACGAAGTCCCACTCGGTGCGCACGCCGGACAGGCCCGCCCACGGGGTGTGCCCGCCGAACAGGTGGTGCAGCAGGTGGCCGAACTCGTGGAAGAACGTCTCCACGTCGCTGTGCTGCATGAGGGCGGGCTCGGCGCCGGGCTTGGGGAAGTTGCACATGAGCACCGCCTCCGGCAGGCGGCGGTGCTGCTTGCCCGTGGCCAGGGTGAACTGGGCCGCGTGCTTGTACTTGTCCGCGCGCGGGTGCATGTCCAGGTAGAAGCGCCCCACCTGGGCCGTGCCCTGGAACACGTCATACGCCTCCACGTCCGGGTGCCACACGGGCGCTTCCGTGAGCCGGCGGTAGGTGACGCCGAACAGGCGCGAGGTGATGTCCAGCACGCCCTGCTTCACCCGCGAGTACTCGAAGTAGGGGCGCACCGACTGGGAGTCGAAGCTGTACTGCTCGGCCTTCACCCGGTCATCCAGGTAGGCCTGGTCCCACGGCTCCACGCGGGCGGCGCCCGGCACGTCCTTGCGCTTGCGCTCCAGCAGCACCTGGTAATCGCGGCGGCCGCGCTCCTCGGAGGCCGCGGCGATCTTCTCGATGAACTCGCCCGCGTGGCGCTCGCTGCGGATCATCTTGTCCTCGGTGGCGTAGGCGGCCCAGTTGGCGTAGCCCAGCAGCGTGGCCAGCTCGTGCCGGCGCGCCAGCAGGCTCTGGAGCACGTCCACGTTCTTCGGGTAGGCCCGGGCACGGTTGGCCCGCCACAGCTGCTCGCGCGCCTTGCCGTCCTTCGCGTACGTCATGAAGGGCACCAGGTCCGGATAGTCGGTGGTGATGCGCACCTTGCCGTCAGGCCCTGGCGGGTGCGAGCGCACGTAGTCCTCGGGCAGCCCCTCCAGCGCGGACGGCGGCAGCTCCACGGTGCGCACGTCCTCGCGGATGTTGCGGTCGAACTCCTGGCCAATCTTGACCAGCTCCTCCTGCAGCTCCTTCACCCGGTTGCGGGTGGCCTCGTCGCGGTCCACGCCGGCGCGGCGGAAGTCACGCAGCAGCTTCTCCACCCACTTGCGCGTCGCGGCGTCCTCGCCGGAGACGTCGAGCGAGGCGAGCACGTCGTACACGCCGCGATCGAGGGAGATCTCGGTGGCGAGCATCTCCAGCTGCTGCTCGGCCGTCTCGGCGGCCTTGCGCATGGCCTCGTCCGGGTGGCTGTGGCGCGCGACGCTGGCGCGGGCGCTGGCGTCGGAGAGGGCGGCGGTGGCCTCGTCGAAGAACTCGAGGGCCTCGCGGGGCTTGCGAGGGGCCGGCAGGGCCTTGAGGCGCTCGATGCCAGAGCGCGCGGTAGCCAGGGCCGCCTCACTGGCGCGGCGGAAATCCTCCGGCGGGCAGGTGATGAGGCGGGCGGCGTCGGGAGTGGCAGGCACGGTTCTGCTCCTGAGAGTGGGTCGCGTCGCAAGCTAATGCGAAGCGGCTCCAGGAGCAGCAGCTTCTGCGGGCGGTTGGCGGGGATTGAACGCCCCGCTCCCCTCCTATGGTGACTCGGGAGCGCTGGCGCGGCTCTGCGGCTGCCGGGCCGTACGGAGGATGAAGTCGTCCTGGTTCCAGTCCGTGTCACTCCCGTTGCCCTTCGCGGCGTCCGAGCCCCCCTCCATGGTGGCGGCGGTGGACAGGACGCCGGCCTTGCGCTCCAGGCTGCCCGCCGCGCTCATCACCGCGGCCGCGGACTCCCCGTCCGGAGAGAAGGCGTTGCCCCAGGCCAGCTTGTCCACCGTCAACAGATCGATGGGATTCGGGCCCAGGCTGCCCGGCCCCACCCGGATGTGGCCCCCCAGGTGAGAGGTGGGCTCGCTGTACTGGAGATCCGGCGCCACGGCCCCGGAGTAGCCGGTGTGGGCGAGGAGGTAGTAGCCGTTCGCGGCGATGAACGTGCCCGCGGGGACGGTGGCGATGTCCGCGTACTGGTAGGTCGGCCCATTGCTGGGCATGTGCTGCACCTTCCAACCGCTGAGGTCCACGGGAGCGTCGGTGGGGTTGTAGAGCTCGATGAACTCGTCCGTGTCGCTGACGGTTCCACTGCTGGTGCCTCGGGAAGCGAACTCGCTGATGACCACGTGGGTGGCGGGGCCCACCGGCTCCGTGTCCACCGTGACGGAGCCGTAGATTCCAGCCGAGGGGTCCGCCGTCACGCCGTTCTGATCGCAGTACGTGTAACCCGAGAAGGTGCCAGTGGCCGGGTCGTAGAGCCGGTAGCGGAAGCCATAGGAATACGTGCCGGGCGTGAAGATCTTCAGCCAGCCCCATGCCTCATCTTTGATGGGATCGAACGCGGGCCCTCCCGGTTCATAGAAGGGATTGAGCCGCGCGGCGGACCACTGCCAGCCGGACGGATCCGCGCCGGTGCCGTAGCCCAGCTCCACGCGCAGGTGCGGGTAGTTGTCGTTGCCGTTGAGGTTGCGGTCCGTCAGGTCCAGGCCCGCGAACTGGCTGTAGATGGTCCGGCGGGCGCCGTAGGGAATGACGGCCGGGTAGTTCGTCGGATCATTCGGCGCGGGGAACGTCTTGGGGTACTGGATGTTGCAGAACGAGGGCGCCGGGCCCACTGCCAGCCCACACGTCTCATTGGACTGCCCCGGAGTGCCGTAGTCGCCTCCGAGCAGGCGCGCGAGGGGGCTGGTGTCACACCAGTACCAGGGCTCCCGCCAGGCCCCGGTGCCCACCACCGACGAGGCCAGGTTCATGGCGTTGCCAGGCGTCTGCGGGAAGCGGGTCGTCCAGGTGAAGTCCGCGACGGTCATCCCCGAGGCGGACCGCAAGCGCAGCCGTCCGTCGCCGCCCAGCTCCAGCGCGTTGCCGTAGGCGTAGTCCACGGGAGTACCGCCGTTGGTCGCGAACTCCTCGGTGACACCCATGACGAACACGCCGCCGGCGGGGACGAGCACGGCCCGGCCAGCGCCGGGGTTCACCGTGAAGCCCCCGGAGTCAACGCCTCCGATGGAGTAGTCCACCTGCAGGCCGGCGATGTTCAGCAGCCGCTGCGAGGAGTTGTGGAGCTCGATGTACTCGGTGGTGCCCACGGACGGGCTGTGCATCACCTCGGAGATCGTCAGCTCGCCCTCGGTAGGCCCGGAGGCTGTGCCGCAGGCCCCCGCGAAGCAGATGCCCTCCGGTCCGGGGCAGGCCATCCGTGTCTCCGTGTCCTGGCAGGTGGGAACCCCGTCCTCGAGCACACAGGCCGAGGCGAAGGTGACGCGCGTGACACCGTCCGCCGCACAGACGGGCTCGGGCACCTCGCAGACCACACCCGCGCAGGGATTGAAGGTCGACACCTCCAGGCTGTTGGAGAGGCTCGAGTTGCCCACCGAGTCCCGAATCACGACGGAGAAGTGATACGTGGTGGCCAAGGTCAGCCCCTCGACGAGGACCGACTCGGTGCCGCCAGGGGCCTTTGGCGTGCCGTTGGTGACCAGCGTCGCCGCGTCGAACTGTGCCCGCGTGGTGATGGGCTGAGTGGAGTAGCGCAGCTCGTACGAAGCCGCCATGCCCAGGTTTCCGTCATCTCCCGTGGAGGTCCATTCCACCGTGAGGGTGTCTCGCGACTGGGCCGTGCTCCGAAGGGTGGCCATGCCCGGGGCGATGTCGTCGACGACAGCGAAGGGGTTGCTGTACGTAACCGGGAGATTACCGGCTCCCGCGATCAGCTCGAGCCCACCGCCCTCCTCATCAATGAAGAGCTGCGTGAAGGTCGCCAACCCGTTGACGGGATCTACCTCCGCCTGGCCACCGAGCTCAAAAACGTAGCCCCCGTCGAACAGCGAGAGCACCACCGTGGGGCTGGCCACTGGCGAGCGGTTGCCGAAGGCATCGGTCAACTCGACCTGCACCGTGGGCAACGCTGTGCGCACCCGGCCGTTCGCGGGCTGGGTGACGAACCGCAGCCGCGCGGGCGGCCCCGGGACAATCTGCCAGCCCAGTTCCTGCGTCAGGGCGGAGAGCGTGGTGTCCCGCACCGTGAGCAACTGGGGGTTCGCGGCGGTCTTGAACACTACGGGGAAGGAGTGCCGCCCCTGGTCCACCGCGGTGAAGGTGTAGTCCGCGGGCAGCGTGGCGGCCGGATCCGTCGAGCTGAAGCGCACCGTGCCCCGATAACCCGTGGCGACATTGCCGAAAGCGTCCCGCAGCGTCACCGCCGCGCTCACCGTGCTGCCCGCGGACATCATCGAGGGCACACCCTCCAGCTGGAGCACCACGGGCGCCGCGTGCCTCACTTCGAAGGCGGGGCTCGTCGCGGAGGCCAGTCCGCTGGCCATGGCGACCAGCGTGTAGCCCGAGCCCGCCTGCTTCAGCACCGCGCCCGGAAAGCGCGCCACGCCATTGACGGCGCGAACCGTGAGCGAGCCTTCCAGCACCGCGGACGGCGGCCCGCCCGCGAGCGAGAGGGTGACTTCATTCACCGCCCCCGCCACCGTGCGCCCAGCGGCATCCTGGACGAAGACCTCCAGCAGCGGCCCCACCGGCCCGCCCGCCGTCGCCGACAACGCGGCCGTCGAGAAGACGAGCTTCGCCGCCGGAGGCTCCACGAACTCGATGGTGGGCTGCTGATCGAGCACCAGCGCACCGTCCTCCACCGCCACCAGCCCCCACACCACCTTCACCCCGGGCTGAGTGGAGTTCACCCAGGCCGTCGCTACCCCGCTGGCACTGGTCTTCCCCACCGGCTGCGTCACGGTGTTGCCCGTGCCAGACACCTCCACGCTGACCCACTGGTCCGCCAGGGGCTCACCGTTCGCATCGCGCACGGTGACGGTGATCGCCACACGGTCGACGCCGTCCGCTACGACCTCCGTTGCCCGATTCACCGTCACCGAAGAGCGGCTCGCGCTCGGAGACGCCTGGGGAGCAGGAGGAGGCGGCGGCCGCTCCCCCCCGCCACACGCGCTGAGCAGACCGAGGAACAGGGCGGCCAGCCCAAGCATCCGGGCGAGCGTGAAGGGACGAAGCGGCATACATGTCTCCGGAGGGCACAGGGCCTCGCGCGCGGCGGGGAGACCGCTGTAAGGCCCGTCCGGTTTCTAGCAGACCCGGACGGCCTCCAGGAACGTCACCTCAGCCCACCCCGAACGGGTGGCGAGGCCAGGCAACCAGGCAGCCCTCAGCCGCTAATCGCCTGCATGATCACCCCCGAGCCCAGCAGCGACCAGCCTCCGTCGCACACCATCACCGAGCCGGTGATGTAGGACGCCGCGTCCGAGGCCAGGAAGAGGGCCAGGTTGGAGATGTCCGCCTTGGCGCCCATGCGCTGCAGCGGCAGGTTCTGGACGATCTTCTCCCGAGCGCTGTCGCTCGGAGCCAGCCGCTTCATGCCCTCGGTGTCATCGATGGGCCCGGGGGAGATGGAGTTGATGCGCACCCCTGCCCCACCCCACTCGATGGCCAGCACGCGGGTGAGCATGTCCACGCCGGCCTTCGCCGCGCACACGTGGGCCTGCATCGCCGTGGGCAGGAAGGCCTGGGGCGCGGAGATGTTGATGACGGTGGCGCCCGGCTTGCGCAGGTGCTCGAAGCCCGCCCGGCACGCGTTGAAGGTGCCCACCACGTCGATGTCCATCACCGCCTTGAAGCCGTTGGAGGACATGCCCAGCGCCGGCGCCGGGAAGTTACCCGCCGCGCCGCACACCAGGATGTCCAGCTCCCCATAAGCCTCGCGCGCCATCTGGAAGGCCTTCTCCACGCTGGCGTAGTCGCGCACGTCCGCGGGCACGCCCATGGCGGTGCCGTGGGCCTGCAGCCCCTTCACCGCGGCCTCGAGCTTCTCCACGTTGCGGCCGTTGATGACCACCTTGGCGCCGGCCTTCACGAAGCGCTCGGCGATGCCCAGGTTGATGCCGCTGCTGCCACCGGTAATGAAGGCCACCTTGCCCGCGAGCAGCCCGTCCTTGAACACTCCATCAGCCATGACTCATCTCCCTTGAAAGCGCGGAGGCCGCCGCTCCATGAAGGCCGCGAACGCCTCGGCGAGATCGTTCGACTGCAAGAAAGCCGAGTTCCACACCGCCACGAAGCGCAGCCCATCCTCCACGGACTTGTCCGCGCAGTACTCCAGCACCTGCTTGGCGCCCTGGACGACCAGCGGTGGGTTGTCCGCGATCTTCCGCGCGGTGGCGCGGGCCGCGGCAATCAGCTCCTCGTGGGTGGGGAACACCTGGTTCACCAGGCCCATGCGCAGGGCGCGCTCCGCGTCGAAGTCGCCACCCGTGTAGGCCAGCTCGCGCGTGTGGCCCTCGCCGATGATGCGCGGCAGGCGCTGCAGCGCGCCCAGGTCCGCGAGGATTCCCACACGCACCTCGCGCAGGCTGAACTTCGCGTCCTGCGAGCAGTAGCGGAAGTCGCTGGCGGCGATCAGGTTGATACCCCCGCCGATGCACCAGCCCTGCACCGCGGCGATGACCGGCTTGCGGCTGCGGGCCAGCCCCTCGGTGGCGCCCTGCATCCGCTCGATGAGGCGCAGCAGCTGCGTGCGCTCGAAGGCGGCGTTGTTCTCGCCCGTCACCAGCGGCCCCAGGGTCTCCAGCATCGCCGGCAGATCCAACCCGTAGGTGAAGTGCGCGCCCTGGCCTCGCACCAGCAGCACGCGCACGGAGTCATCCGCCTCCAGCTCGCGCAGCGCCTCGGGCATCTCCCGCCAGAAGTCGGGCCCCATGGCGTTGCCCTTGCCGGGGCCGGTGAGGATGACCTCGGCGACACCCTCTGCCTTCTCGATGCGCAGCGACTGGTACGTGGCCGTCATGCGGAGCCCTCCCTCGGGGGCGGCACTTGAACAGAAACGCGAGAGCGGCGTCCATGACTTCAGTGCGCACAACCTGCTGCGTTGGGCCCACTGTCGCGCTAGGGGCCAACGCGGGCTGCTGCGCCTTCATCATCCTGGAGGCCCGGGCGTTGGACGTGTGGCTGCATGGGGCTCCGGTCTACGTCTTCACCAACGTGCTGCTGCTCACGCTGGTAGCGGCGACGACGGGCGGGGCCCTCTTCATCGTCAGCAAGACGCGCTCGCTCATCGGCGAGGCCTCGACCCGGCACGCCGAGGCCCAGCGCATCAAGGACGTGCTCTCGCGCTATGTCTCGCGCCCGGTGGCAGAGGCCGTGCTCCAGGAGCAGGACGCGGTGCCGCTGGGCACGGGGCGGCGGCAGCGGGTGACGGTGATGTTCACGGACATCCGGGGCTTCACCTCGCTGTCCGAGCGGCTCGCGCCAGAGCAGGTGGCGGCCTTCCTCAACACCTACTTCTCCCGGATGGTGGGCGCCGTCTTCACGTTCGACGGCATGCTCGACAAGTACATCGGCGACGGGATGATGGCGGTGTTCGGCGCCCCCATCGCCCACGAGGACCACGCGCTGCGGGCCGTGAAGGCGGCCTTCCGGATGCGCAAGGAGCTGGAGGCGCTGAACCTGGAGCTGTAGGCCCGGGGCGAGGCTCCACTCTCCATCGGGATTGGACTGCACACGGGCGAGTGCGTCATCGGCAACATCGGCACCGAGCAGCGGCTGGACTACACGGCCATTGGCGACACGGTGAACACCGCCAGCCGCATCGAGGGGCTCACCAAGGAGCATAAGGTGGACATCCTGGTGAGCGCGGACACCTGGCGCGAGGTGCAGACGATGGTGCTCTCGCGCCCGCTGCCAGCGGTGACGCTGCGGGGCCGCTCCACGGCGCTGGACCTCTACGCGCTGGAGACGCTGCGCTTCCAGGACGAGGACAAGCCCGCGCCCGCGCTGGAGAAGACGGAAGTCAGTACCGTGCGCTGGTAGCCCCGGGCTCGGAGCTCATCTGCCCTCGCGGCGCGAGCGTGCGCGAGGCCGGCTCCCAGGCCATCAGCTGGAAGGTGACGCGGTGCCCTCCGGCGGGCAGCGGCTCCACGCGCACGGTGCCGAAGTTGTTCTGGTGGCATTGGAAGTGGCGGCGAAAGCGCCATCGGGGCTCGAAGCGGTTGGGCGCCCGGGCCGCCACCAGGTTGAGCATTCGCGCCTCCAGGTCGGGGAGCACCGAGAAGGCGCTGCTCGTGAACTGCTGGAGCACTCCCGTGCCGCCCCGCTCATGAATGGAGTAGCCATTGGCCGCGTGGACGTCGCCCGAGAGCAGAAAGGCCTGCCGCTCGGGTGAGCGCGCCTGCCAGGCGAATAGATCCGCCAGGAACGTGTCCCGGCACTCGACGAACCGGCCCGAGGACCACCGGTCCCGGACCGAGTCTCCGTAATGGCCGGGCACCCGATCGAAAGCCTTGCACAGCCACCGGGAAGAGTGGGCCACGGGCACCGTCACGCAGACGAAGAGTGTCTGTACCCCCTCCAGCCCGTCGCGCAGCGAGGCCCGGAGCCACTCCCACTGCCCAGCGCCCAGCATGAGCCCCTGCTCATGGTCGCGAGCGCTTCGCATGTCGAGCACGAGAAAGCCCACGTCCCCGTGGCGGAAGGAGAAGTGGTAGGGCGGCGGCCCCAGGCACCCGCCCGGATTGCGCAGCCCCTGGTACTCGCAGAAGACGCGGCTGGCCGCCTCGAACAGGCGCAGGTCGAGCTCGCTGCGCTTCAGCTGGGAGCCCCAGTTGTCGAAGATCTCGTGGTCATCCCACATGCAGTACGTGGGGAAGGCCTCACGCAGCGCGCGATAGCCAGGGTGAGCAAAGTAGAAGCGCGTCACCCGCCGGTAGCGCGCGAGCAGCTCCTCCCACGACACCGAGGCGGCCTCCTCGAGGCCCCGCCGCACATTCAACGACGGGAGCGCGTCGCTGTAGAGCTGGTCTCCCAGCAGCAGCAGGAACCGCGCGTCCACCTCTCGCAGGTGCTCCCGCGCCGCGGGGTAGAGGCCCGCGCCAGCGTGGGTGTGAATGCTTCCGTCGGATGCTTCCTGGAAAGGCTGGTGGCAGCTGCCGAAGCCGAAGACGAGGCCCGTGTGCGCCCCAGGCGTGGCGGCAAGGCGCCCCGTGAGGCGCCGCTCTCCCACGGTACAGACGAAGGCGCGATCCGGCGCGCCCTCTGGCAGCGACAGCTCGGTGGCCGCCGTCCAGTCCGTCTCGGCGGAAGGCCGCACCCAGGCCACGACTGGGGCATGGCCTTCGACTTCGAGCCGGATACTCACCTGCGTCGCGTCAGGCCGCCGCACCCAGACGCGGACACTCCGGTCGCTCACCGCGCCGAGCTCCGCCGCGTCTCCCAGCTCAAGGCCCTCAGCGCTTTCCACCCTTGTGCTCAGAAGACCGCCGCGACGCCCAGCGTGGCCGACAGGGTGAGCTGCGGAAAGAGCGTGCTGAAGCGGGACATTCCCCGCACCTGCATGTCCAATAGAATGTGGTCCGAGCCAAGCTCACTCAGGTAGCCCACGCCCACTCCGCCTCCGAGTGTGGTCTCGCCTGGAGACTCCGCGAAGAGGACGCCAAGCACGTAGGGCCGAGCAGAGCCCGTGGAGAGCGCCACCCGCACCGGGAACCCGAACCGGACGCCCAGGAAGCGCTCCTCCTCATAGTCCTGGGAGAGGCCCACCAGCTCGCCTCCCATCGAGACATACCGGGAGACGCGCCCCATGCCATACAGCCCGACCGTCGCTCCCTCCCAGCGATCATTCTGGGTGACCAGCATTCCTCCGTATATCCCCATCTCCATATAGGAGCGGACCTCAGCCCACGCAGGCCCCCCCACCAGTCCCAGCATCAGCCCCAGCACACCGGCGTACCGCCGCACGGAGTTCCATCGAAGTGACGTGACTCGACACTCACACAGAGAGGGGTTCATGGCGCGAGCCTCAGCCTACTCCAGGCCTGCCTGCCCTCCCGTAGCGCCTGTCCACGGCCCATCTCAGAAATCCGAGGTGCACGGTGCCGGGACGGCGCTCCAAGTGCTTGAAGTTCCTCAACTCACGGCTGTGCACGCGGCTTGCTGTGAAGCCCGGTATGACTTCATGCGCTTTTCGCCTCTCTTCTGTGCTCGCCGCCCTGCTAGCGCTGGCGGGCTGCTCTCAGGAGCTTCCCGAAGCCCCCGGCGAGCTGATCGCCTCGGACAAGCAGCGCGTCACCCAACCGAACGTCTCCACCGAGGACATGACGGCGCTGTCCTCGGCGAACACCGACTTCGGCGTGGCCATGTACCGGCAGATCGCCAAGCCGGGAGAGAACCTCTTCTTCTCACCGTTCAGCATCTCCCAGGCCTTCGCCATGGTGTACCCGGGCGCCCGGGGCAACACCGCGCAGCAGATGCAGCAGGCCTTGCGCTTCACCCTGCCAGAGGAGCGGCTCCACCCCGCCATGAACGCGCTGGATCTGGCGCTCCAGAGCCGCAACGAGCTCGCGCCCGGCCAGAAAGGCACTCCTCCGGAGCTGCGCGTCGTGAATGCCAGCTGGGGCCAGCAGGGCTATGCCTTCGAGCCGGCCTACCTCGACACCCTGGCGCTCCACTATGGCGCGGGCATGCGCGCGGTGGACTTCCTGCTCGAGCCGGACACCATCCGCCAGCAGATCAACACCTGGGTCGAGGACCAGACCCGGGACCGCATCAAGGACCTGCTTCCGCCCGGCTCGGTGACCAAAAACACGCGCCTGGTGCTGGCCAACGCGCTCTACTTCAAGGGCCTGTGGTCGGGGCCGTTCGAGCCGTCGCTGACGAAGGATGCGCCCTTCCACCTGCTCGATGGCGGCCAGAAGAGCGTCAAGTCGATGGAGCGAGACGGCCCGGTGGCCACCATGCAGGGCGACGGCTTCCAGGCGCTCGCGCTGCCCTATCAGGGAGAGGCGCTTCGCATGCTGATCGTCGTCCCGGACACGGGCCGCTTCGAGGAGATCGAAGCGCGGCTCTCGGCGCAGTTCCTCGACACCGTCCGGCAGGGGCTGAAGAGTGATGCTCGCCTGCTCCAGCTGCCGAAGTTCCAGCTGGATTCGGAGTTCTCCCTGATGCAGGCCCTTCAGTCGCTGGGCATGGTCGATGCCTTCAACGATGACGCGGACCTCTCGGGCATCTCCACCGAGGGGCGCCTGCGCATCACCGCCGCGATGCACAAGGCCTTCCTCGCCGTGGATGAGGCGGGCACCGAGGCGGCCGCCGCCACGGGCGTCGTCATCGGCGACGAGTCCGTGCCCAACTCGCTCATCGTGGACCGCCCCTTCCTCTTCCTCATCGAGGACAGGGAGACGAAGGCGGTGCTCTTCCTGGGCCGGCTGATGAACCCGTAGCATGAACCCTCTTCACCCTTCTCCACGCCCATCCATGACCTCACGCTCTCTTCGCCTCTCCGCCGTGCTCGCCGCAGCCCTGGCGCTGGCGGGCTGCTCTCAGCTGCTCTCCGAAGCGCCAGGTGACCTCATCGCCTCGGGCAGGCAGCGGGCGGACCCATCGGATGCGGTGACTCCGGATGTGGGGGAGCTGTCCGCCGACAACACGGACTTCGGCGTGGCCCTGTACCGGCAGGTAGCCAAGCCGGGAGAGAACCTCTTCTTCTCGCCCCTGAGCATCACCCAGGCTTTCGCCATGGTGTACGCGGGGGCCCGGGGGAACACCGAGCAGCAGATGCAGCAGACGCTGCGCTTCTCCCTGCCCCAGGAGCGGCTCCACCCCGCGATGAACGCGCTGGACCAGACGCTCCACAGCCGCACCGTGGCCCAGCCGGGCCAGGCGGATGCCCCCGAGCTGCGCATGGTGAACGCCATCTGGGGCCAGCAGGGCTTCGCCTTCGAGCAGCCCTACCTCGACACGCTGGCTGTCCACTACGGCGCGGGCATGCGCGCGGTGGACTTCACGCGTGACCCCGAGTCCCTCCGCCGTCAGATCAACGCGTGGGTCGAGGACCAGACCAACAGCCGCATCAAGAACCTGATGGCGGAAGGCCAGGTGAACGAGGACACGCGCTTGATGCTGGTCAACGCGCTCTACTTCAAGGGCTTGTGGGTGCTGCCCTTCGATCCGGCGCTGACGAAAGACAGGCCCTTCCACCTGGCGGATGGCACGACTCGGAGCATCCCCATGATGAGGGGGAACAGGCCGGTGGACACCCTGCGGGGAGACGGCTTCCAGGCGCTGGCGCTGCCCTACAAGGGGGGCGCGCTGCGCATGCTGGTCGTCCTCCCGGATGCCGGCCGCTTCGGGGAGATCGAGGCGCGGCTCTCGGGAGGCTTCCTGGACACCGTCCGGAAGGGGCTGAAGGAGAAGTCGCGCATGCTCTTGTTCCCGAAGTTCCAGCTGGAGCAGGAGCTGGACCTGGCCGAGGTGCTGCCCGCCATGGGCATGACCGATGCCTTCAGGGCGGGTGCCGCCAACTTCCAGGGCATCAGCCAGCAGGCGGAGCTGGTGATCGGCGCCGCCCAGCACAAGGCCTTCATCGGCACGACCGAGCTGGGCACCGAGGCCGCGGCCGCCACGGGCATTGGCATCGAACTCGTCTCCGCCCCGCCCCTGCTCGCCCTGGACCGCCCCTTCCTCTTCTTCATCGAGGACAGAGAGACCAAGGCGGTCCTCTTCCTGGGCCGACTGATGAACCCCTGAGAGGTGCTCGTTTGCATCACATTCAGTACGGAGGCAGTGCTCACTGCCACTCATTTTCTGCGAGAATTTTCTTCACCTCAGCATCTAGAGCACTGAATGCTGGCACCACCAATAGGGGGGAAAAGTCCTCAATAATTTGGGCCAATCTATGCACGTGAGCACGTGCATCAAAGCTCTTCAGTCGCCGCCCAGAGAGTCCGCTTGCTTTCTTGAGCAATCCTAACAGGGTCTCCTTGGGATCTGGCATTACCTCAATAGCCCGAAGAACTGGCATCTCGATTCGCTGTGTTCCATTAGGATTGTCTGCGGCTTCTCGAATAGCGGCCTCATTAAAAAGCAGCCAAGCCTCCTGCATTCGAACCGGTACAACGCACACTGTTGGCGGAGCCGGTACGGAGGTTAGCGCCTGACGAATCTCCTCAACCCGTTCTATTCGGTCAGCAGTTTCAGCATCTCTATGTACGAACAAAAGGTCACACGGATACAACTCCAAGCAGACTTCAATTCTCTCAACAAGCCCCCGAGGAGGGCGAGGCAAACGCCGCAGATCAGCCCACTCACCGACGAATACATTGCGCGAGTGCTTCCTCAGAAGCCAATCGATCGCTGCCATCAGAGCCCGATCTGAAGAGCCATCCGACAACAACGAATAACGCAGATGCCTCATGGAGAATCCGCCGCCAGGCTCAACGGCAGCAATATTTGCAAGTCTGGACGATCCATCACCCTCCTGTTCCTGCTCCTTACTTGTCTGTCCACTACCCCATAGTCGTCAAATCGAGCAGTCATTCCCAATGGATTAAGATACGCCATCAATTTTCCACGGGAAACGGTTGGCACGTCCTTCGCTGCGTTCGCCCTCCATGTCTTATCAAGCCATCTGAACGTAGCCACGGAGAACCGACCCTTGTCTGAGGCCATTGGCTCAACCGCAGCCACAACCAAGCTCTCATCTGGGACAATACTCACAACAGTAGGCGAGTGGGTGTTGATAATCACTTGCCTCAATGGGTTGTCAGGCCCAACAGGAAGCGATACATCCATTGCCAAGTCCTGCAGCAGGCGCATCATCGCCGGCACACGCTCGGGGTGGATACCGTTCTCAGGCTCTTCAAGACAAATCAGGCCTTGAGCTTCAGGATCGCCCTCCAAGACGCACAGGGCAAGGAAGCGCAAGGTGCCGTCAGACAACCCCCGAGCCTCATGCTCTGTGCCATCACGATCACGAACCACCAACGACAACAATTCGCGCCGATCATCCGCATCAACACGAAGCCATCGTACGCCTTCCACCAATTCCGCCAGCCGATTGGCAATGCCGGAGTACACTTTCCTAGAATACTCAGACTCCTTACGCTCTCCCTTATGGATTTGAGCTAAACGTCCTAATGCCGCTGGCAAATGAGCGCCGTTCGGACCAAGGCGACTTGGTGCATTGTAAGGATCAGGTGCGCGTAGGGCGGAAGGCTCCAACTGCAGAAGCCGCCAAGACTGCATTTCTCGTCGCGCAAGCAACGCTGTAGGGCTCTCTGCCGCCGTTGCGCTAGACAACAAGGTCCGCGGAAGACTTTCCGCAAGAAATTGCCGTGTTCTACCCACTTTTCCCATATCCCCATGAAGCTTGATATAGGTCTGGTCGCCAGCCTCTTCAGTTGAAATAAACGGGCTATTCCTTCGCCCCTTTACTACCGAGCGACGCCAATTTGGGGCATGTTTGAAGGGCAGGCGAGCGACCGCATCTCCAAGACTGATATGCCGCAAGTCCTCGCGCCTTATACGCAGCCCTCCTAGCGAGCGACTGCCATCATCTTCCCTGCACTCCAGTTCAAGTGCATATCTCAGGAAAGTAATACTTGCTTTTGCCCTCTGCCCCAGGTCATCGACGCCCTCTGATGGCACCAGCATTTCCACTTCGAAAGAGATCGTCCGACCATACCGCTCTCCAACGTGGTGGAAGATGCTTCGCAGGTCACCTC
The DNA here is from genome assembly GCA_035296065.1 of Myxococcaceae bacterium. Classification (GTDB taxonomy): domain Bacteria; phylum Myxococcota; class Myxococcia; order Myxococcales; family Myxococcaceae; genus DATHBR01. The sequence continues at coordinate 197,337 of DATHBR010000063.1, forward strand.
CCATCCCTGCCTCGCTTCGAACAGAGAGGGCTGCATCGATCAATGGTCGATCCGCCAGAGCACTAAGGAACCGGATAGCATCGAATAGATTTGATTTGCCTACCCCATTGCCTCCCGCAACACATGTAAAAGGTCCAAATCGGATATCGACTGCCTTCAAGTTCTTGAAGCCATCTATCTTCAAGCGTGTCAGCATGGCGCTAATCGCCTTTCCAAAATCTTCTTCCGCAGCTAGCCCAGCTCCACCACTTTCATCCCGAAGAGCTTGTCCACCGCCAGCAGCAGCTCGTCGCTCACCTGCACCTTGAGCGACGTGCCGCCAATGAGCGCCTCGGCCTCGTTGGGGAACAGCACGCTCACCGCCACGGGCGTCGCGCCCGTGTACTGCTTGGCGATCTGACTGAGCTTCGTCAGCCGCTCCTCGGTGAGCAGGTCCGCCGGCACGCGCAGTTCCAGCCGCTTGGTGCGCTTCTCGCGCACCGCCTTCAGGCTCTGGATGTCCTCGACGATCAGCTCCGCCACCGGCGTGTCCTCGTCGCGCTGGCTGATCTGCACCGTGCCCGACACCAGGATGGGGTCATCCCCCTTGAGCAGCGTCTCCCAGTGCTCGTAGCCCGGCTTGGGCCCGCCCTTGGTCCACTTGCCGTCCTTGCCCATCACGCTGCGGCCCCCCTCCTTGCCCGGGAAGCACACCAGCTCGATCGAGCCTGACAGGTCCTCCAGCGTCACCCACGCCATGCGCTTGCCCGTCTTCGTCGGCCGCTCGCGCATGGCCGCGACGATGCCGCCCACGGTGATCTTTTCGTCCCGCCGCGCCCGCTGCACCGCTGTCACCGGCCGCGCGTAGCGCTTGAGCTCCTTCTCGTACGCGTGCAGCGGGTGGCCCGACACGTAGAAGCCAATGGCCTCCTTCTCGAACGCCAGCCGCTCCTTCTCTGGCCACTCGTCCACCTGCGTGTACTCGTCCTTGAGCGCCCCGCCGCCGCCGCCGCCGCCGCCCGAGGCCGGCGCCAGCATGCCGAACAGCGAGCTCTGCCCCGCCGCCTTGTCCTTCTGGCTGGAGGAGCCGCGGTTCATCGCCTTCTCAATCGTCTCGAACAGCTGGTGCCGCGGGCGCTTCTCGAAGTCGAACGCGCCGGCCTTCACCAGCGCCTCCAGCACCTTGCGGTTCACCCGGCGGCTGTCCACCCGCTCGCAGAAGTCGAACAGGCTCTTGAAGGGCCCTTCCTTGCGCGCCTCGACGATGGACTCGATGGCGCCCTCGCCCACGCCCTTGATGGCGCCCAGGCCGAAGCGGATCTTGCCCTCCACCGCGCCGAAGGCCATGTCCGACAGGTTCACGTCCGGCGGCAGCACCTGGGTGCCCGACTCGCGGGCCTCGCCAATGTGCTTCACCACCTTGTCGGTGTTGTCCTTCTCGCTGGTGAGAAGGGCCGCCATGAACTCGACGGGGTACCAGGCCTTCAGCCACGCGGTGTGGATGGTGATGAGGCCGTAGGCGGCCGAGTGGCTCTTGTTGAAGCCGTACTCGGCGAACTTCTCCATCAGGTCGAAGATCTCGCCGGCCACCTTCAGGTCGACGTTGTTCTTCTTGCAACCCTCGAGGAAGCCGGCGCGCTCGGCCTGCATCACCTCGGCCTTCTTCTTACCCATCGCGCGGCGCAGCAGGTCCGCGCGGCCCAGGGTGTAGCCTCCCAGCACCTGGGAGATCTGCATCACCTGTTCCTGGTAGACGATGACGCCGTAGGTGTCCTTGAGCACCGGCTCCAGCGCGGGGTGCGGGTACGTCACCGGCTCGCGGCCGTGCTTGCGGTTGATGAACACGTCCACCATGCCCGCGTCCAGCGGGCCCGGGCGGTAGAGCGCGCCCGCGGCGATGACGTCCTCGAAGCACGTGGGCTTGAGCTTCATCACCATCTCGGTGAAGCCGCTCGACTCCATCTGGAACACGCCGGCCGTGTCGCCCCTGGCCATCAGCGCCCACATCTTCTCGTCGTGGAGCGGAATCTCCTGCCGCTCGAGCACCTTGCCGTTGGGCGGGTTGCGGTTGATCAGGTCCAACGCGTTCTGGATGACGGTGAGCGTCTTGAGCCCGAGGAAGTCGAACTTCACCAGGCCGGCGGCCTCCACCTCGTCCTTGGCGAACTGGGTGATGAGCGTCTTCTCACCCGGCGGCTGGTAGACGGGCACGAACTCCCACAGCGGCTTGTCGGCGATGACGACGCCGGCGGCGTGCATACCCGGCTGGCGGTGCAGGCCCTCCAGCGCCAGGGCGATCTCCAGCACGTCCTTGGTGGTGACGGCCTTGCCGTCCACCTCGCCGATGTTGGTGGGCTTCTCGATCATCTCCTTGAGACGAGGCTCCTGCTCGATGGCCTCCTTCAGGGTGATGTTGAGCACCTCGGGCACCAGCTTGGCGATGCGGTCCCCCTCGCTGAACGGCAGGGCGAACACGCGGCACACGTCGCGCAGCACGCTCTTGGCCTTCAAGCTGCCGAAGGTGATGATCTGCCCCACGTTCTTCTCGCCGTACTTGCGCGAGACGTACTGAATCACCTCGTCGCGCCGGTCCTGGCAGAAGTCGATATCGAAGTCCGGCATCGACACGCGCTCGGGGTTCAGGAAGCGCTCGAACAGCAGGTTGTACGGGAGCGGATCCAGGTCCGTAATCCGAAGCGCGTACGCCACCAGGCTGCCGGCGCCCGAGCCACGGCCCGGCCCCACCGGGATGTTGGCCTTCTTGGCCCAGTTGATGAAGTCCTGAACGATGAGGAAGTAGCCGCTGAAGCCCATCTTCTGGATGACGCCAATCTCCAGGTTGAGGCGCGCGCGGTACTGGTCCGGATCGATCGGGTAGGAGACCTTGGCGGCGTGCAGCTCCTTGAAGCGCTCGTGCAGCCCCTCGAAGGCCAGCTCCGCCAGGAAGCTGTCCGGAGTGTGGCTGTCGGGCACCTTGAAGGTGGGCAGCATGGGCTTGCCCAGCTTGAGCTCCAGGGTGCACTGCTCGGCGATGCGCTGGGTGTTGTGCACCGCCTCGGGCGTGTCCTTGAAGAACTCCAGCATCTCCTCGGGGCTGGTGACGTACAGCTTGTCCGTGGAGTGCTTCATGCGCTTGCCGTCCGCCAGCGTCTTGCCGCTGGCGATGCACATGAGCAGCTCGTGCGCCCGCGCGTCCTCTTTCTTGATGTAGTGCGCGTCCGCCGTGGCGCACAGCGGGATGTCCAAGTCCCTGCTCAGCTGCTTGAGGTTCTCGTTGGCCTTCTCCTGCTCGGGCATGCCGTTGGACTGCACCTCGAGGAAGAAGTGGCCCGGCTCGAAGATGTCCTTGTACTCCTGGGCGGCCTTGCGCGCGTGGTCCATGTCCCCGCGGAAGCAGGCGCTGGTGACTTCACCACCCAGGCACGCGGTGAGGGCGAACACGCCCTTGCTGTGCTGGGCCAGCACCTTCTTGTCGATGCGCGGGTGGTAATAGAACCCGTCCATGTACGCGGTGGAGGCCAGGTAGCGCAGGTTCGCGTAGCCCTCGTTGTTCTTCGCCAGGAGGATGAGGTGGTGGGCCACCTTCTCCGTGCGGTCCTCGCGGCCCTTGGTACCGGCCACGTAGGACTCCATGCCGATGATGGGCTTGATGCCCGCGTCCTTCGCCTTCTTGTAGAAGTCGATGGTGGCGAACATGTTGCCGTGGTCCGTCACGGCCACGCTCGACATGCCCTTCTCCTTCACCGTCTTGATGAGGTCCTTCATCCGGATGGCGCCATCCAGAAGGGAGTACAGGGTATGAAGGTGCAGGTGGGTAAAGGACATGGCTGAGAGGTACCCGAGGGAAGGAGCGCGCGAACGATAGGGCCCCGGACAGCGGGCCGCCACCCAAGCTTTCCTACTGCTTTGCAACGCGGTACGGAGGCCGAAAAATCGGCCTTTGGCACGACTCATGCCATGCCCCGGTTGTGACTGGAAGATGTAACGTCCAGGGTTGTGCGCTGCTCAGAGGACTGTTCCTACTTTCGTTCACTCAGCGTGACTGCGTAGTCCACTCTCCGCCCCCCTCATGCCCCCCGCCCCGCCTGTGTCGCTCGGACGCGCTCTCCTGCTTGGCTGCCGGGCAGGGCTGCTCGTGTTTCTGGGGCTCTACACGGCGTGCGCGGTGCTGAATATGCAGCTGGGCTACCAGGGCAACGCGAGCCAGTTCCTGGAAGAGGTGGTGTGGAACGAGTTCCGGGGGGTGGTGCTGGGCCAGGTGGGACGGCTCATCCTGGCGTACACGGTGGTGGGGCTGGCGCTGGGAGCGTGGCTGGGCGCCGGGCTGTGGGCGGTGGGGCTGGGCCGCCGCGCCCTCTTCTGGGGCAGCGCGCTGGCGTGCCTGGGGGTGGAGGTGCCCCTGGTGCTGGCGGACATGGCGCACCATCCGCACCTGTATGCCGCCACGCTGTATGAGCGCGCGGGGTGGACCCAGGCGCTGCTGCTGGCGCTGAGTGGTGACTCTCCCGCCATGTGGCGAGCGGTGGCGCTGGTGCCGGTGGCGTTGGTGCCGGCGGTGTTGCTGCTGCGCTCCGTGCGCCGCCCTCCGCGCCTGGGGGTTGCCGCCTCGGCGCTGGGCGTGCTGCTGGTGCTCGGGCTTCTTGGCTGGGAGCGCCAGGGTAAGGCACCGCCGCGCGCCGGGCCCAACCTGCTGATCCTCGCCGCGGATGGGCTGCGGCCCGACCACCTCTCGGGCAACGGGTACAGCCGGCCCACTTCGCCGAACATCGATCGGCTGATGCGCGAGGGCACCCGGTTCCGGGAGACGCTGGTGCAGGTGCCGCGCACCGCTCCCTCGTGGGCGACGCTGCTCACCTCTCAGTGGGCGGGGCGCCATCCGCTGCGCCACACGCTGGTGGGCAGCGAGGTGCTGGCGACGCCGTTCGTCACGCTCGCGAGCGCGCTGGGCGAAGCAGGTTGGCAGACCGCCGTGGTGTCCGACTACGCGGGGGACCTGTTCTCCCGGTTCCGCTTTGGCTTTCAGCGCGTGCGGGCGCCGGCCTTCAACTTCCCGGACCTCATCCGCCAGCGGATGCTGGTGACACACGTGGCCCTGCTGCCGTGGACGGCGCTCGTGCCAGGCCTGTTCCCCGAGCGCGGCCAGCTGCCCGAGCTGACGGATCCCGCTCCCCTGCTGCGCTCCACCCTGCGCACGCTCGAGGACTTCCGCTCGGAGGCGCCCTTCGCGCTCGTGGTGTTCGCCTCGATGACGCACTTTCCCTACGCGGCGCCCTCCCCTCACGAGGGCCAGTTCATCGCCCGGGACTACCAGGGCCCCTGGCGGTTCGGCGCCACGCCTCAGATGGAGGTGCCTCCGGGCAGCACGCCTCCCACGCCCGAGGACATCGCCGCCCTGGTGGGCAACTACGACGCGGCGGTGCTCTCCTTCGACACGCTGGTGGGCGAGCTGCTCTCGGAGCTGGAGCGCCGGGGGCTGGCGGACTCCACGCTGGTGGTGCTGCTGTCCGACCATGGCGAGCACCTCGCGGACGAGGGGCTGGGGCTGGGCCATGGCGAGCACTTGTGGGGCAGTGCCTCGCTGCGCATTCCCTTCGCGCTGCGCCTGCCGGGCCGCGTCGCCGCGGGCCGGACCGTGGAGCAGCGAGCCCGCGCCCTGGACGTAGCGCCCACGCTGCTGGAGCTGCTGAGCGTGCCCGCGCCGGACACTTTCCAGGGCCGCTCCCTGGCTTCACTCGTCGCGCCGGGCGGCACGGTGCCGGAGTTGCCGGACGCTCCAGCCCTGATCGAGACGGACTTCTGGTTCTCGGACCGGGATGGCCAGCGCTACCAGCAGGTGCGCATCCCCTACCCCTGGGTCTACGAGACGGCGACGGTGGAGCCCTCGGGAGACATCGCCCTGAAGCCCGAGTGGGAGAAGACCGTGGAGGCCGCCAAGCACCGGGGGCTCTACCTCGGCCGCTGGAAGCTGCTGGAGCTGCCCACGCCCCAGGGCGTTCAGGTGGAGCTGTATGACGTCGTCGCGGACCCGCGCGAGACGCACAATGTGGCCGCCGAGCACCCGGAGGTAGTGGCTCGCCTGCGTGAAGTGCTCGCCCGGGAGCGCCCGCCGCATCCTTGAAGCTCCTTGAAGCGCTTCACACTTCTTTACGAAGCCCTCAAGCGCGCTCAATGCCCCCCAGGCATCTTCTGCATCGTCGCCACTGAGGCGAAGGCACAAACCCTGGCCCGCTGGGGCCCTATAGGAGTAACACCATGAAGAAGAAGCTCGCCATTGCCGCTTCCGCCGTCCTCGCCGTCGTCATGCTCACCGGCTTCCGCGGCGGGGGCTGGAACAAGGATCCCGAGCGCATCAAGCAGATGATCACCTGGAAGATGAACGACAAGCTGGAGGACCTGGACGCCACCGAGGCGCAGAAGACGTCCGTGAATGCCGTGAAGGACCGGCTCTTCGAGGACGGCAAGCGTCTGGCCGAGGAGCACCAGGCCACGCGCCTGGAGGTGCTCACTCAGCTGGAGTCCGATGCCCCTGACGCGGCGAAGCTGCACGCCCTGGTGGACACCCGCATCGACGCCATCCGCGCCTTCGCTCACAAGGTGACGGACGCGGCCATCGAGGTGCACCGCGTGCTCACCCCGGCGCAGCGCAAGGAGCTGTCCTCCGAGTACCGCGAGCGGATGAACATCAAGTAAGCACGCTGCTCAACGCTCGCTTCGTTGACGTTGCATAACCTGGGCCTGTCCCTGACTGCTGGAGACAGGCCCGCAGTGCCGCACTGAACGGCATAGGTGAGCGCAGGTAGGCAGCCCGTGCCCGCGCCCCTATGCTCAGAGCGTGGATTACACCGACTACGCTCGCCGCATCCTCAGCCACGAATCCCTCGCGGAGGTAGCCGAATACGGCCGCGTGCTTGAGGCCGGAAAGGAGTACCCGCTCTTCCGGCTCACGGTGCCTGGCTCACGCTGGCTCGTCATCACCTCGGGCTTCCATGGAGAGGAGCCCGCCGGGCCGCTGACGCTGGCGGAGAACCTGCCGGACATCATCGCCTATGCCCGCGAGCGGGACGTGGGGCTGCGCATCTACCCGTGCATCAACCCCTCTGGCTTCGAGATAGGCACGCGCTACAACCGCAGCGGCGAGAAGCCGAACAACGACTTCATGCGCTACGAGGTGACGCCCGGCACGTGGAAGGGCGAGCTGGCGCTGGGCGAGGCCTTCGTGCGCTGGGTGCTCTATGACGGGGGCCCGAAGGAGACGCGGGCGGTGCGGGCGGACATCGCCCGGTTCCCTGCTCCCTCGGCGGCGCTCGACATCCACCAGGACAACTACCTGAACGTGTTAGCGACGTACGCCTATACCTTCGGGGACAAGGCGGCGTACCGGCCACTGATGGAAGCGGCCTCGGCGCACGTGGCGGTCATCCGCGACCAGAAGGTGGATGAGACGAACAACACGGACGCGGATGGGCTCATCGAGTTCCATGACGGCAGCGTCACGGATTATTTCGTGCGACAGGGGGTGCCCTATGCCGCGGCGCTAGAGACCACGACGCGAACTCCGCTAGCGTTGTGCCACGCAGTCAATCTCATCTGGATTCGCGGCTTCATCGAGCTGGCCGCGCGCGGAGGAACATGATGGAGCGCCGTCCCCTGGGAAGCACCGGCCTGCAGGTCTCCGCCCTTGGCTTCGGAGCCGGCCCGGTGGGAGACGCGGCGCTCTCGGAGGATGACGCGGGGAGGTTGCTCCATGGAGTGCTGGATGCGGGGATTACCCTGATCGATACCGCGCCCAGCTACGGCACCTCCGAGGAGCGGATTGGCCGGCACCTGCAGCGACGGCGTGGCGAGTTCGTGCTGTCCACCAAGTGCGGCTACGGGGTGCCGGGGGTGGAGGACTGGACGGGGCCGTGCATTACGCAGGGCATCGAGCTGGCGCTGCGGCGGCTGCGCACGGATGTCATCGACGTGATGCACTTTCACTCCTGCCCGGTGGATGTGCTGGGGCGGCCGGGCGTGGTGGAGGCGCTCACCCGGGCGGTGGAGCAGGGCAAGGTGCGCGTGGCCGCGTACTCGGGGGACAACCACGCGCTGGCGCATGCGCTGAACATGCGGCGGTTCGGTTCGATTCAGGTGTCAGTGAACCTGTTCGACCAGCGGGCCATCGACTGGGGCATCGCGCGGGCGCGGGAGCAGGGCGTGGGAGTCATCGCCAAGCGCCCGCTGGGCAATGCGCCGTGGCGCTTCTGGGAGCCTCCGGATGCACAGGATGTGGCGCTCTACTGGAGCCGGATGCGGCAGATGTCGCTGGAGGCCCGGGGGCTGGACTGGGGCGAGCTGGCGCTGCGCTTCGCCGCGTTCGTGCCTGGGGTGGCCAGCTGCATCGTGGGCACGACGAAGCTGGAGAACCTGCTGCGCAACGTGAAGGCCCTGGAGCACGGGCCGCTGGCACCGGAACACGTCAGTCACATCCGAGACGCGTTCCGGCGCAATGACCACGGGTGGGACGGGCAGATTTAGAGGCGCGCTGCTTCTATTTGAAAACCGGGCACACCGGTCCAGGAACGGGCCCTGTGTTTAGCTGTTGATGAGGGCAGCAAGTCCCTGTCCCATCACAGTACTCGTTCGGGCCACAACGACTTTGATACAGGCACCCATTGGCCGGATCACAGCGCAAAAAGTCCTGACAGAATTCCGTTCGGGCCGGGCATACAACTGGCTCCCCAGTCACGCACTGTCCTGAACCATTACAAGCGTCCCCTTCCGTGCATGCATTCCCATCACTACAGGAGGTTCCTGGAGTCTTAAGTCTCCAGACACATGCATTATTTGCGCAGGTACCGGCCCACTCATAGCACTGACCATCCGGAGGTGTTTTTTGCGCACAATTAAGCGGGGTGCCGATACAACCGCCGTTAGCGTTACAGGCATCATTGACTGTACAAGAGTTTCCATCATCACACGTAGAGCCTGCGGTCCTGCGCCGATACTCGCACTTATCGTTAGAGCAGGCTCCGGTCCACTCCTCACACTGAGTGGGCGGAGGGTTGCAGATAAGCCTAGAGCCTCCGCACAACCCAGAACTGCTACACACATCGTTGATCGTGCATGAGTCGCTATCGGAGCAAACCTCACCTGTCTTAGGCGGATATCGGCAGACTCCGCTCTTGCACACGCCTTGCGATGCAAGGCACTGCCCTTGAGGGCCATCACTACAAGGATCATCATCAGGCTTAGGCTGATAGCTGCAAAAGCCATTCAGGCATGAACCAGGATTGAGACAAGAATTCGGGGACACCTGACAGTCACTGGCACTCTTGCAAGCAGGTTGCCCAGCATCCTGCTTCGGTCCCCCATCTGCCTGGGCGTCAACATTGCCGCAGATCTCCTGACGCCTTGCAGGATCCGCATTCTCGCAAAACTCGGCACGGGAATCGTCTGCCGAGATGCAAGCAGTTCCAAGCGTACAAGCAGCGAGTACGACCAACACGAGCCTCATCTGGCTGTTCATGGGAGACTCCAGGAGAGAGAGACCTGCGCACCCTGTTGCACAGGGATGATGGAGGCTTTGGTTCCTTCAGAGGGCGAATCGAGCAGGAGCAGACTTCCGGCAGCCGCCACGGCCCCCACACCCATCAACGTCCAACCGACCGTCTGAAAGGTCTTCGCCTGTTGAAGAGTGTCGTCCAGCTGGGCCCGGGTCGTGATGGACGGGTCCGCTCTGCGGACCTTGCCATCCAGGGACTTCGCTCTCGTCCAGAACACCAGCCCGCCCACAGCGAGCGCCCCTCCACCGATGGCCACCGGAAGCTTGAGGTTGGGCCGAGTTCGCGCCTTGTCCGTGAGCGTCTCGCTCCCTGGCTGCACAACGGGCTCAGGGGGCAAAGTGATCGGCTCAGATGACTTCAGCCCTTTGCGCACCTCTTCGAGCTCCCCGGCGATCTTCGGAGACACCGCCAGTTTCAGCTTCGCGCCAGGATCCATCTTCAATGCCCGCCAGAAGGCTCCCTTGCCGCGCTCGATCTGCTGCGTCTCGAACGCGAGCACACCTTCCAGTAAGGCAATGTCCACATCGTCACTGCGGGTGTTCGAAGGCCACTGCTCAGCCTTCTCCAGGACGCGGAGCGCTTCTTCGTACTCGAAGGCTTCATAGAGTTTCAGCGCCGTCTGGTAGTGCGGGTTCTTCTTCGCCTCCGCCCCCACCGCCGGCAGTGCAATGACCCACAGCGCAATGCAACAGAGAAGCCTTGCGAGCAGGTTCCTGCTTCGCGCGGTGCCTGGCAGACTCAATGTCATTCTTCCTGTGACCCCCGGTGCGCGCAGCATCTAGCAGCACCGGGGTTTGCATGTCCAGAAGTCCCCTCCCCTGAGCACGACTGCGAAGCTTGAAGGTTAACGAACGCCTGATTCCTTCAGTTGCTCGTTTATCCAGTCTCGATAGTAAAACGTGCTCGTGAAGTTCGTCACCATGGCGCCATCCACGACTCTGCGATGGCTAGGGAAAGCCCCCCTCGCAATGGAACCTCGGGCTTCCCAAACGCGAACACCCCCTCTGTGTTGTTCGAACCGAGGTCAGCGACCCTGCTGATGCCGAAGTGCCGGATGCCGGCTACGTAGTTCTCCGTGAAGCCGTAGCCTACCGCGACAACGAACTTGTTAGCCTGAACCTCGGTCTTTGAGAGTTGGCTGTCAAGGCTCACGCCCGTCATAGGGCCATCCAAGTAGACAGCAGCCAGATCCATCTCCGATCCCACCACTTCCTTGTCGTTGCTGGTATAGAATCGGTAGCCTTCGCTGACGCGAACGGCTCCACTGTATGTCTCGCTTTGTACGGTGACCTAGAATGCTATGGAGAGCGATGCTCTGATCCGGAAGTTGTTTCACCGGATACGCGCTCGATTTCGGCCAGGATCCACTTCTGGTGGAAGTGAGTGCTCGCGACTGTCAGTTCATCGGCGGTGCCCAGGCTGGCGATTCCAACAAGCCAACGACCATTCTCTTCCTCACGGAAGCAGGGGCCACCATGGAACCCATTGTAGAGAAAGGGCCATTGCTGCTCGTAAAGGGCTCTGCCTTCAGGAAGGAGCTTCGTGATCTGGTTCTTCCTGAAGTACCGATGTCCAAAAATCTGGCCCACCTCATCGCCATAACCGTAGCCGACCATGGTGATGAGTTCCCCAGGTTGAAGTGCTTCGTGCCCAAGCAGGACTTCCGCGGGGCTGGGAGTCACCGGTGTATCGAGCACGACAACCGCGAGGTCCGCAGTACCTGGCACCACGGACGGCCTCTCGTCCTGGATGAACTTGAGCTCAGGGTGAGGACGAATCGTTCCCATATACGGGCGGATTTCCATGTCCATCACCGGCTCACCGCGTGTTTCGCCGTATTGGATGGTCTTTACATATACACGCGCTGCGCAGGCTACTTCGTTCGAAGCAGCCCTCTTCCCTCCACATACGCAGCTGCCCGAGGTGAGGGCAAGCCGCGCCCCCAGAAGGACTCCGCTACACCTTGCTCCCGACATGGGAGCATTGAGAGAGATCATCACCGTGGAAGAATAACGATTCTTGAGATCCTGCTCGCCGGCTTGCTGAAACAGACGCGTATTGAAAGGTTGGAATTCCGCGCCTGCTTCTTCGGCCAGTGGAAAGTGAAGCGGAGCGTACGCAGGGTGATCCTGCACGGCGTGCACGGAGCGCTCAGCTTGCTGGTTCGAGTTATTCGATGAGCAGTCCCCGCAGCTGAGCAGCAGCAGGGCTGGCAGCAGCAGGGACCGCATCGCCCAGGGCGGCATGAACCTCAGCGGCCGCCCACCACGCGGGACCACATGGTCAGCAGGTTGCGGACCACCGGGCCCTCGGGCACCTCGGCCACCGGGGGCACGTCCACCAGGATGCCGTGCGGCGCCAGCCGGGTGAACGGATTGTTCGCGTCCTGCGTCTTGATGGGCACCGCCGGATCCGCCGGGCGGAACCCGAAGGCCAGCGCCCGCTCCTGCACCGGGCGGCTGCGCAGGTAGCCCAGCCACTGCCGGGCCGCCTCACGCTGCCTGGGCGTCACCCAGCTGCCCTGCAGCACCGCCGCCGGGTGATCGCTCCACAGCGTCAATGGCGGGTAGTACACCTTCAGGTTGCCCCACCGTCCCTGGGCGTTGGAGATCTGCGAGATGGCCAGGTTCTCGTACACCACGGCGATGTCGTACTTGGACGGGCCGAAGCGGACCATGTCCGTCATGAAGGTGCCGGTGGACGTCTCGAAGCGCGACACGCCCTTCTCCAGCTGCTTCACCCACTCCTGGTACTTGGGGTCCAGCAGGTTGGCCACCGTCAGGCCCGAGCGCTTGTTGTAGTACTCGAACGAGGCCAGCAGCATCGCCTGCAGCCCCGAGTTGGAGCGCGTTGGATCCGTGTGGCCCAGCTTCACGAAGCCCCAGTCCGCCTTGCCGCCAATGGCCGGCCAGCCCTGGTCGCTCGCCACCGCCTTGTGAATGGCCTTCCACGAGACGGCCTTGCCGTCGTTGGCCTTCAGCAGCACCTCGGCCCGGTCCTCCCACACCACGAACACCAGCGGGGTGATGACCAGCGGCTGCGGCGCGTCCTCACCGTCGCTGGCGAACAGCGGCCCGCGCGAGGGATCCGTCGCCCAGTCGGACTCGAGCATGCGCAGCACCGCGGTGTCCGCCGGGCTCCACACCGTGGGCTTCTCGCGCCCATCCAGGATCGCCTGCGCCGAGTCCAGCGAGCCCTTGCCCACCAGGTTCAGCTTGATGTCGGGGCGCTCCTTCTGGAACGCCGCCGCCGCGGCCTCCACCCACTCCTTCTTCTCGGTGCTGTAGAGGAAGGAGATCTCCGTCACGTCCCTGGGAGTCGCTGGCTTGCTCGTGCTGGCGCTGTCCTGGCCACTGCCCGTGTCTCCGGAGCCGTTGCCTCTACTCCGCGACAGGTAGAACACGCCACCCACCGCCGCCAGGAAGCCGATGATGATCAATACCCTGGGATTCATGTTGTGACGCGTACCTCATGGAAGGACTTCAAGGTCTCTTCGAAGGCGCCGATCTCGCCGTTCATCCGGCCCAGCTCCTCGTTGAGATCCCCGTACATACTCTCTGTGGCCTGCGCGTCCAGCGCGCGCAGGCGTACCACCTTGGCCGGCAGGCTCTGCATCGTCGCGGCGATGCGCGACAGGTTGGCCAGCACCCGCTCGCGCGCCGTGTCGATGTCCACCAGCGCCGCCAGCTGCTCTTCACGCGCGGTCTTTGCGCTCTCAAACTGCGCGCGTGCCTCCGCGTCTCGCGCCGAGCGGGCCTGGTCGTCCGCCAGGCGGATCTGCTCGCGTACCGCGCCCAGGTCCACCGTACTCATGTAACGCGCCAGGTCCTCGCCGCGCGCCACCAGCCGCGAGGCCCGCTCCTCCAGCTCGCTGAGGGACATGAGCGCCAGGCCCATGTGGTTGCGCACCCCCTCGGGTGCCCCGTCCAGCGCGCGCAGCAGCTCCTGGTGCGCCGTGCGGATGGCCTGCACCGAGTCGCGCAGCCGGGGATCTCTCAGCTTGGCTGGATCCGGCAGCTTCAGCTGCCCCTCGGCCTTGCCCGAGAGCGTCTCGCGCCAGAACTTCGGGGTGGCGAGATCCCACGCCACCAGGGCCGCGTAGGCCGCGCCGCCCAGGGCCAGTATGGGCCAGGACTGCAGGGCCGCCGCGCCCAGCGCCCCCGAGCCGGCCACGATCAGGTTGACCGTGCCCAGTGCTGACTTCGCCAGCACCTTGGGCAGTTGGCGCGCCAGGGGCGTCATGCCGCGCTCGGCCATCGCGCCTCCTCCTGTCGTCCCTGGTCGGCCCACTTCGTCATCGCTGCTCCCGCCTCAGAAGAACGAGGCCATGTCCCGGTATACCTGAACAATATTCTGCACATCGCCCTTGGCGCTCGAGCCACGGCCCGCCTCGGCGATCTGATCCAGAATGCCGCCCTCCGCTCCCGAGCCGTAGGCGATGGTGAAGATGCGCACCGGGGCACGGTCGTCCTCGGTCTTGATGCCCTTGCGCAGCTGCTCCAGGTTGATGGTGCTGCTCTCGTCCTTGCCGTCCGTCATCACTACCACGGCGTGGATCTTCCGCGGCTCCTTCACCGCGCGCTCCCGAGCGGCCAGGTACGCCTTCTCGGTGGCCGAGTAGAGCGCGGTGCCGCCCTGGGCGATGGCGCCGTCGATGCGGGCCAGCAGGTCCCTGCGTCCGTCCTTGATGGAGATGGGGCCCCAGGATGGGTAGACGTTGTTGTCGAAGAACATCAGCGTCACCTCGTCCCGCTCGGTGAGCGACTCGATGAACTTCTTGGCGCCCACCTTGGCCTCGGTCAGCGGGCGGCCGGCCATGCTGCCGGACTTGTCGAACACGAAGGTGATGTGGGTGGCCTTCTTCGTCTCACGCCACACCGCCAGCAGCTTCTCCAGCGCCGCCGCGTCCGGCACCTCGAGCAGCGTCTGGGGCTGCTTGGGGTCCGCGCCGTGCGCCGCGTCCACCGGGGCGCCGATGGGGATCTCCGGATCCCCCGGGCGGAAGCCCAGCGCCAGCGCGCGCTCCTGCGCGGGCCGGGCCTTGAGGAAGGCCAGGAAGGCCGCGGCGGCCTCCTTCTCCTCGGCGCCCACCCACTCGGCGTCCAGCACCGCGTACGGGTGGTCCGACCAGAAGGTGCCCTCCACCGGGTACAGCGAGACGAGCGGGAAGGGCGCGTCCGTCTGCTTGCCGTAGGACTCGATGACGAGGTTCTCGTAGAGCACCGCCGCGGAGATGTACGAGGGGCCGCGCTCCAGCATCTTGTCGGCGAAGAAGCCGGTGGACTTGCCGTAGTGCACCACCGTGCCCTCGATCTCCATCAGCATCTTCCGGACCTTGGGGGACTGCACATCCTCGGCGGTGAGGCCGCGCGTCTTGCCCGCGCCGGCGTAGGCCTCGGCCAGCACCGCGAGCAGGCCCGAGTTGGAGAACTCCGGGTGCGTGTGGCCCAGCTTGAAGCGGCCCCACTCCGGGTGCTGGTAAGCGCCCCAGCCCTCCTTGCTGGACGCCACCTTCAGCAGATCCGCCCAGCCCACGGGCTTGTTGGGCCAGCCCAGCGCCTCGGCCATGGGCTTCCAGATGGCGATGACGATGGGCGACAGCAGCAGCGGCTCGCCCTGCCCCACCAGCGGCTGTGTGCGGCCCGTGGCCGTCGTCCACGAGCTGTTGAGCAGCGGCAGGTACGCGCTGGAGGCCGGGCTGAACACGTGCGCCTTCACCCCTCCGGAGACGATCTCCTGCACCGCCTCGCCCGAGCCCAGCGCCTTGCCCTCGACGCGGATGGCGCGCCCGGACTTCGTCTTCGCCCCGCTCTGCTCAAAGGCGCGCGCCTGCTCCTCCAGCCACGTCTTCTTCTCACTGCCGTACGCTACGGTGAGCACCACGGCCTTCGCCGACGGTGCGGGCTTGCCGCCCGACGCGGACGCCGAGCCCGGGGAAGGGGGGCTCTCCTTGCATGCCGCCAGCAGCGCCAGCGCGAGCAACCCGACGACATGGAACCTGCGCATCGCTATATTCCTCTCTCAGCGGCGGTCACGTATCGACTGTGCGACGCTGCCTCCCACGCCTCAAGAGGGAGACCTGTTGTCACTTGATTCTTGCGTCCCCGTTACACGAGTGTCACGGAAGAGTCCCCGCGGTGGGGCGGAGCTGACCGGATCGCCCCTTGACTTACTTATCGGAGAGCCAAACGACTTATGAGCGCACCTCGAATCCTTCTCTTAGGGCTGTGCGTCGTGCTGAGCGCCTGCGCCGCGAAGCAGCCCCCTGCGGCGAAGAGCGTCACACTGGGTGAAGCCAAGGTGGAGTACCGGGACTACAGCCTGGTCAAAGGCTCGCTGTGCGGCGTGGAGCAACGCCGGCTGGCGGACGAGCTGAAGCGGATCAATGAGGCGCTGGAGCAGTTCGTCTCGGGCACCGAGGCGTCCGTGAAGCCCGAGGCCACCGCGGAGCAGGTGCAGCTGCTGCGCGAGGGCTCGCAGGCGCTCACGCCCGTGGTGGACGCCCACGGCAAGAACCTCGCGGGGCTGCGCGGGTGCGGCTTCACCAAGCCTCCGTTCCCGGAGCTGGCCAAGAAGGGCGAGGAGGTCGTCACCAGCGCCAAGGCCCGGCTGGCCGAGGCGCCCACGGCACTGGCCGCCGCCGACAAGCGCCTTGCCGAGGCGAAGTGGCGCGAGGAGTCCGACGCGCGCGAGGCCACCGCGAAGCAGGAGTGGTGCAAGCCCGGCACCGCAGTGGGCAGCGGCGATCTGTACTTCTCCCGCCAGGGCAGCGATGGGAAGACGCAGTGGCTCTTCTGCGATGGCATGGTGGTGGAGGCGCCCTCTGGCGGCGAGCCCTCGCTCATCATCCCCGAGTCGATCAGCAAGAAGGACCGTCGCCGCATCCAGGCCGCGCGCTACCTGGACGCCGCCAAGGGGTATCCCGCCGAGGAGATTGATCGCCTCGATGCTCCGAAGAAGACCGAGGCGCGGTAGCCTGGCGCTTACGGTGCGTAGGTGATGACGACGTGGTTGCCCGTCACCATCACCCGCCGGGGTGTCGCGCTGCTGGCCCCGGCACGCGGGGGCCTACCCCCCCATGCGCGCCGCGCGCTGCGCCAGGTGCGCGTCCCCGCCCATGTCCAGGGACTTGAGGAACGCGGCCAGCGTGGCGCCCTTCTCCTGCAGGTGAGCCTCCACGTGCGGCTTGAGCTGAGCCCACCGCTGCTGCCAGCCCACCTCGGAGCCGCCGCGCAGATCCGTGCGCTCCGTCAGCAGCACGCCCAGGCGCAGCGCCAGCTCCGGCTCGCCCACGGCCTCGGCCTCGCGGGCCACCGCCGCCGCCGCGCCCGCGGGAGCCTCCTTCCACTGCCGCGCGGCCCGGACGAAGGCCGCCGCATCCACCTGCGCCAGCAGCAGCATGGCCAGCCGCAGCGGCAGCCGTGGCTCACCCTGGGTCGCCACCACCCGCCCCATGAGCGACTCGAACACCGGTGCCAGCGAGGCGTGGGCCGAGGGATCCACGCCGCCCAGACTGCGCAGCGCCCGCTTCGCCCGCCGGGCCTGCAGCGACACCTGCCAGCTGCGCTTGCCCAACCGGCCCTGGAGCGCCGTGAGCGCCTGGGCCGCCGCGGCCACCTGCTCCGCCGTGGGCCGGGCCGAGCGCACCCGGGGTGGCAGCACCGGCCTGGGCGGAGGCCCCTTCTTCTCCGGGGCGGACGCTGGCGCGGGCGCCTCTCCTCCTTCGGCGGAGACCTCCTTGTAGCCCTCGCGCAGCTTCTCGGCGACCTTGCGCTCGTACTCGCGCCGAGCGCTCTCCTCGTCAGGGAAGGCCTTCTCCTTGCGCTGCCCCGCGGTGCCAATCCGGCCGTACGTGACAATGAAGGTGTTGCCCTGGAGCTCGGGAACCCAGAACTTGGAGCTGGAGCCTTCGACGAACTCGAATCTGCGCATGACACGGACCTCCGGCCTGTGGGCCTTACGCTACTACGGCTGGAGGCCGGGGCTCAGGCCTTCGCCCTCTCCAGCTCGCGCAGCCCCGCCTCCCGCGACATGACGCCCTGGTAGCCCAGCTCCCGCCGGGCCTTCGCGTCATTCACCGTGACTTCATCTCCCACCAGCAGCACCTCCGAGCGGGTGATGGGCGGCGAGCCCGGCAGCCACAGGAAGTTCCAGAGCAGCTCGGACACCGTGGCCACGCCCTGGGCGAAGCCCCGGGGAATCGTCTTGCGCCCGGGGTCCACGCCCTGCGTCTTGAGCAGCGCGGTGATGAAGTCGCGGAAGTCCACCGGCGCCCCATCCGTGAGGAAGTACGCCTGGCCCCCCTGCCCCTTCTCCGCCGCGAGCATCATGCCCTCGACGCAGTTGGCCACGTGGCAGGTGGACGTCTTGTAGTGGCCGCCGTCCACCCAGCGGAACCGGCCGGACTTCACCGCCTCGATGAGGGCCGGGAGGATGCCGTTGTCGCCCAGGCCCCAGACGAAGCGGGGGCGCACGGCGACGGTGGCCAGCTCGGGCGAGTTGACCGAGAGCACCAGCCGCTCGGCCGCGTTCTTCGTGGCGGCATAGTGGCCCAGGGGCTGCTCTGGCAGAGGGCGCGTCTCGTCCACGTTCACCAGGGGCGTGCCATCCACGAGCACCGCCTCGGTGCTCACGTGCACCAGCCGCTTGACGCCCACCGCCCGCGCCGCCTCCAGCACGTGCTCGGTGCCCCGCACGTTGACGGTGTAGAAGTCCGCGCGCGGCCCCCACATCTTCACCACCGCCGCCGAGTGGAAGACGACGTCGCAGCCCTCCATGCCCCGCTTGAGCACCTCCACGTCCGAGAGGTCTCCCTCCCAGGGCTCGGCGCCCGCGTCGCTCACCTCCTTGCGCGCGGCCTCGGAGCGGCCCAGCGCGCGCACCGCGTGCCCTCGCCCCCGCAGCTCCGTGATGAGCCGCTTACCCACGAACCCCGAACCGCCCGTCACGAACGCGCGCATGCCCTGCTCTCCTCGCCGAGGACTCCACGCCTACTACCGTTCGAGCACCGGCGCCAACACCCGGCCCGGGACGGTGGCCTCAGAACATGTCGGCCAGGGCCGGCGGAGCACCCGAGAAGAGCGCCGTGGCCACGGCCACCGAGGCATCGTCCGCTTCCACCGCCCCGGTCATGCGCAGCGCGTCCAGGGACAGGAAGCCCGTGTAGAGCGGCGCGAGCGTGCGGACATGCAGCTTCACCCGTCCCTCTCCGCCTCGGGACACCCGCGCCTGGCCTCCCGTCACCTCGAGCACGAAGCGCCCCTGGTTCTCGGGGAAGAGATCATCCTCGAGCTCCAGGTGGAGCGTGCCGGAGCTTCCCACCGGGTAGCCCCGGGCCTCCAGGGCCTTGGGCACATCCAGCACGCGCGCCATCCAGTGGAAGAGCAGCTTCACCTGGTAGTCCTGCTCCCGGAGCAGGAAGAGGATCGGCTCGGCCGGGGTGCCGTTCCACGCCACCTCGAGGGCCAGGGAGCGGTGATCCCCCAGGAAGCCCAGCAGTCGCCGGGCGGCGGCGGGGGTGAGCGCGACGAAGTCCGTGAGGAAGAGCTCCTGCTTGAGGTCCACCTTGCGGCGGCGCACGAGGTAGAGGTAGCCCTCCACGCCCTGGGCTCCCTCGACGAGGAAGCCGTAAGCCGTCTCGTTGCGAGGGTTCATCACCCGGTCCCAGATGAAGTGGGAGCGGTCGAGGTACCCCGGCCGCGCGGAGGCGTGGCGACGATAGAGTTCGTGGAGCGCGGGGTGATCCGACGGCTTGATGGGCCGCAGCGAGAGGGTGCGCTCGGTGAAGTTCAGTCCGTGGACCGGCACACGCATCTCGTAGCGGGAGCCGGCCAGCTCGTAGCCCACGCGCCGGTAGAGCGGCTGGGTGGCGGGATAGAGGACGGAGAGGGGAAAGCCCGCGCTACGCAGTTCCTTGACGACCCCCTGCATGAGCCGGGTGGCGGTGCCCCGGCCGCGAGCGCTGGGAGCCACGCCTACGCCACCGATGCCGACCATTGGGACCCGCCGGCCGCCGAACCACTGCCCCATGGGGATGGGAACGGCCTGGCCCACCACGGTGCCCTCTTCGCGCAGCACGCGGAAGTTGGACAGGCCCACCTTCTCCACCCACGCGACGCCCTCGGCGGGCGTCATGGCGAACGCCTGCGCGCCGATGTCCGCCACCGTGGCGGCCTCGTCCGCTACCGGTAGGCCGAAGTCCTGCTTGTCGCTTCCCATCCCTGCCTCCGTTCATGACGCGTGAGAGCGCGCACGATACGCGCAGGCTTCACGAGGGACACGCGCTTCCAGCGTCCAGGCGCTAGCATCCCCCGCATGATTCGCCTCGCTACCCCCACGGACATTCCCGCCATCGTCCACCTCATCCGCGCGCTGGCCGAGTACGAGAAGCTCTCGCACCAGGTCGTCGTCGATGAAGCCCGGCTGCGTGAGCACCTCTTCGGCCCGAAGCCCTACGCCGAGGTGCTGTTGGCCGAGGACGGGGGCCAGGTCGTCGGCTACGCCCTCTTCTTCCATACCTATTCGACGTTCCTTGGCCGGCCGAGCCTCTATCTGGAGGATCTCTTCGTCCTGCCCGAGCAGCGTGGACGGGGACATGGCAAGGCGCTGCTGGCACGGCTGGCGCGGCTGGCCGTCGAGCGCGACTGCGGCCGCTTCGAGTGGATGGTGCTGGACTGGAACACGCCCGCCATCGAGTTCTACGAGTCCCTGGGCGCGGCGCTGGCCCCCGAGTGGAAGCTGTGCCGCATGACGGGCGAGGCCCTGCAGCGCTTCGCCGCGACCGCCGCCTGAGCCCTGCCCATGCTCGTCAGCCTCGACGTGGACTACCGCCCGGAGGCCACCGTGGCCGCCTGCGTCCTCTTCCAGGACTGGGGGGATGCCGCCGAGGCCGCGCACTTCGTGGACCGGGGCCCCCCCGCCGAGGCCTATGTGCCCGGAGAGTTCTTCCGCCGTGAGCTGCCCGCGCTGCTGCGCGTGGTGGCCCTGGTGCCTCACCCGCTGACCACGGTCATCATCGACGGCTACGTGTGGCTCGGAGCCGATGAGCGGCCCGGGCTGGGCGCGCACCTGTACGAGGCGCTCGGGCGCCGGGTTCCCGTCATCGGCGTGGCGAAGACGGCGTTTCACTCGAGCAAAGCCGCCGTGCCCGTGCTGCGCGGGACGAGCACCCGGCCTCTGCTGGTGACGGCGGTAGGAGTGGACGCCCAGGCCGCCGCCGCTTGCATCCAGCGCATGCATGGGCCCTCGCGCCTGCCTACCCTGCTCAAGCGCGTAGACCGGCTCTGCCGCGAGGCGTAAGCCCGCGCCTGCCCGCGCCTCTTCACTCTCAGTAACCCGGGACTGGAGGCCACTCGCGTTGGGGGCCCCGAATTCCCTAATATGGGCTGGCTCGGTGATCCTCGTCACCGCGGAGGTAGCGCGCACCCAAGGAGGCGCCTGGGTTGAACCTCAAGTGTCAGTCCTGTGGAGCCCAGCTGGTGGTGGCGGACACGCTGCGCACCACCGTGTGTCCCTACTGCGCGGCGCCCTCCGTGGTGGAGCGGCCTCCCGCGCCCGAGCGGCCGCCGCCCACCTTCGCGCTGGGCTTCGTGCAGACGCCGGACAAGGCCAAGGAGCTGGCGCGGCAGCACCTGCTGCGGCGCAGCTTCTGGGCCCCCTCCAGTGTGCGCAACGCCTCGGTCCAGGAGCTGCGCGGCATCTACGTGCCCTCCTGGCTCTACAGCGCCCTGGCCGAGTCCCAGTACAGCGCGGAGATTGGCGAGAACTACACCGAGACACAGACGTACACCACGACGGAGAACGGCCGCACCGTCACCAAGACGCGCCAGGTGACCAAGACCGAGTGGCGCTCGCTGCAGGGCCGCCACACGGAGTACGTGCCGGACGTCCTGGTGTCCGCCTCCTCGGGCCTGCCCAACGAGGAGCTGGAGGGCATCGAGCCCTTCGATCTGCGGGCGCTGCGGCGCTACCACGACGCGCTCGTGGCCGGGTGGATCACCGAGGAGCCCTCGCTCACCCAGCCTCAGTGCCTGGCGCAGGCCCGCGCCGAGGTGGAGTCCGTTGTGAAGAAGCGGCTCTCCTCCTTCATGCCGGGGGACTCGCACCGTGGGCTGTCGTTCAGCACGCGCTTCCACAACGAGGCGCTGGTGGTGTGCCTGGTGCCCGTGTGGGTGCTGGCCCTGCGGCACGATGCGAAGAAGCCGCCCCTGCGCTTCCTGGTCAACGGCCAGACGGGCAAGGTGCACGGCCGGATTCCGGTGTCCTGGGTGAAGGTGCTCTTCGCCGTGCTGCTGGGGCTGCTGCTGGCAGGCGGCCTGTACTTGCTACTCTCCTCGCGCTGAAGGTGCCGCGATGCTCTCCGTCCAAACACAGTGCGAGCGCTGCCACAGTGCCCTGGAGGCCGAGGACTTCCGCTGCCCGGTCTGCGCGCTGCCCAAGGCCCCCGAGCCCAGCGCCCTGGCCGAGCGCCCGCGCGCCAAGCTGGTGCGCTGTAACGGCTGTGGGGCGGCCATCGCGTACTCGGTGGAGGCCCAGGCGCCGCGGTGCGCCTACTGCGCCTCGGAGATGCACCTCGAGACGCAGGAGGACCCCATCGATCAGGCGAAGCGGTTCGTCCCCTTCGCGGTGAACCCCGAGCAGGCCCGGCAGGCGCTGGCGACGTTCCTGAGCAACAGCGGCTTCTTCCGGCCGGCCGATCTGGCCACCCGCGCGTCGGTGGACTCGCTCAAGCCCCTGTGGTGGCCCGGCTGGGAGTTCGACGTGGCGGTGGAGGTGAGCTGGGCGGCGGACACGGATGCGGGAGCGCGCCGCAGTGACTGGGCGCCCCACTCGGGCGAGGCGAAGTTCGTCCTGCGCAATGTGCTCGTCTCGGCCTCGCGGGGCCTGACAGAGAAGGAGACGAACCAGCTCGCCCCCTCATATGACATTGCCCAGGCGCTGCCGGCCCCCCAGGGGCCAGAGGAGGCGCAGGTGGAGCTGTTCGATCTCACCCGCTCTGGGGCGCGAAAGCAGATCCTCGCCGCGGTGGAGAACCTGGCGCGAGCGCACATCGCCAGGCACGAGCTGCCGGGCCGCCGCCACCGCAACCTGAACGTGGCGGTGGTGCTCTCGGGCCTGGAGACCACGAACTTCGCGCTGCCCGCGTACGTGCTCGCCTACCGCTACGGCAAGAAGCTGTACCGGGTGGTGGTGCATGGGCAGAACCCGGCCTGTGTGCTGGGCGAGAAGCCCATCTCGAAGCTGCGGGTGGCGTTCACCGTGCTCGCCGCGGCGGTGCTCATCGCGGTGGTGGTGCTGCTGCTGTCGCGCTCCTGAGCCGGCTTTCTCGAAACGGGCCGCAATCGTCTCGCGGCCTCTTCGTACGCAAGTCCATGACTCCTACTGAAGCCTTTATGGTCGTGATGGTGGTGGGAATGACGTGCGGCATCCCCCTTCTGGGGCTGACCCTGCGGTTCTCGCTCAAGCCCCTGGTGGAGGCCTACATCCGCTTACGCGAGGCGCAGATTGCGTCTCACCAGGTGCAGGTGCTGAACCAGCGCGTGGCCTACCTGGAGCGGGAGCTGGAGCTGCTCCGGCTGACGGAGCGCACTGCGTCCTCTTCGCTGCAGCTGAGCGCGCCGGAGCACCTGGCCGTGCCATCGAAGGAGCGGGTGTAGCTACCTTTCCCGCCGTTCGTCGCGGGTGGCGATGATGTGCCGGTAGGGCACCACGCGGACGAGCTCGTCCAGCGTGGTCAGCCCCGCGGCGATCTTCTCCAGCGCGTCATCCACCATCGTCTTGAAGAAGTGCTCGCGGGCGTAGCGGCGGATCTGCGCGTTGTGGCCTCCGGTGACGATGAGGTCCTGCATGCCCGGGTCCACCACGAGCAGCTCGAAGATGCCCACGCGCTTGCGGTACCCGGTGTGGTGGCAGTAGTCGCAGCCCCGGCCCGCCCTGACCTGAATGCCGTCGAGCAGGTGGCCGAACAGGGCCTTCTGCTCGTCGGTCGGCTCGCGGGGCTCGGAGCACTTCTCGCAGATACGGCGCGCGAGCCGCTGGGCGAGGATGGCCAGCAGCGCGTCGGCGATGTCCGTGTTGTCCAGCTCCAGGCCGCGCAGGCGGCCGATGGCGCCCACGGCATCCGCGGTGTGGAGCGTGCCCAGCACGATGTGGCCCGTGCGGGCGGCGTTCAGGGCGGTGCTGCCCGTCTCCAGGTCGCGGATCTCTCCTACCAGCAGCACGTTGGGGTCCTGCCGCAGCAGCGCGCGCAGCAGCGCGGGGTACGGCATGTGCGTGCTGACCTGCTTCTGGTTGACCTTGGGGACGAAGTACTCGATGGGATCCTCGGCGGTGATGATCTTCTTGCGCCCATCGTTGAGCTGGGCCAGGGCCGAGTAGAGCGTGGTGGTCTTCCCGCTGCCGGTGGGCCCGGTGACGAGCACGAGGCCCTCGGGGTTGACGAGCAGCTGCAACAGCACGCGCTGCATGTCCTGCGTCATGCCCAGCTCGCCCACGGGGACGAGGCCCGCGTTGGAGTCGAGGATGCGGATGACGACATCCTCGCCGCCGGGGCTGGGCACCACGCTGATGCGGAAGTCGATGACCTTGCGCTTGTCCTCGCTGAAGTCGATGACGGCGCGGATGCGGCCGTCATGGGGCTTGCGGCGCTCGGTGATGTCCATCTCGGCGAGGACCTTGATGCGGCTGACGACCTCCTGGACGGTCTCCGGGCTCATGTCCGTGTAGATCTGATGAAGGATGCCGTCGATGCGCAGGCGCAGGTCCACGTCGCCGGGGTAGGACTCGATGTGGATGTCCGAGGCCTTCTTCTCCACGGCGGTGGAGAGGATGTCATCGACGAGCTCCACGGCGGAGGGGCGAGTGCGAGACGGGGGCCGGGGCTTGATGACGAGATCGGCCGTGACGCGAGGGCCGGCGCCGAAGCCGGTGTCGAGGGCGGACTCGATCTCGTAGCGGTTGAGACGCACCGTGTGGATGGGGCGCTCGAGCAGGTCGCCGATCTGCGTGAGCACATGCTGAGTGTCGGGGTTGAGCATGCCCACGGTGACGGTGGCGTTGGGGGCCGCGGGATCGATGCGGCCGAGCACCACCACGAAGTGGCGGCGGCAGAACGGCTCGGGCAGCAGCCGCATGGAGTTGCGATCGAGCGTGTACTGGGAGAGTTCGGTAAATCCGTCGGAGCCCTGAGACATGGCCCCAAGGCTATACCGGCTTCGCAAAGCAACAACCCCCTCCAGCACCTTTGTGGCGCGGGAGGGGGTCGGTGACAACCGGAGGGTGGGTTACTGGCCGATGATCTTTCGCAGCTCGTCCTTCTCGTTCGAGAAGGTGAAGGCTCCGTAGAGCTGGTACGCGTTCTCGCGGTCCAGCACGCGCGGCCAGAGCACCCGCATCGCGTTCAACCGGTCCTCCGCGAACGTGAAGCGCGGCAGCAGCTTCAGCACCTGCGGCACCAGGAAGTACTGCGAGCCCGCCGCCGCCTCGAGCACCCTCAGCTTCCCGTCGCCGAAGGACTCACGCGCAATCGCCTTCGACAGGTTCTGCAGCTGGTCCTCCGTGACGGGGTACACCACCGGCTGCGGGGGCGGCCTCGGCTGCGGCTGCGGTTGCGGCTGCGGCTGCGGCCGGTACCGGCGCATGTCCGGCGCGTTGTTCAGCGCCGTGCGCATCTCGTCCATCTCGTCCTCCAGCCTCAGCAGCGCCTTGCGTCCCTGCCCCCGGTCCGCGCGCTCCAGCGCCTTGTTCAACTGCTCCTCCATGCGCGCCAGCCGCGACAACATCGCCTCGCGCTCCACCACCACCAGGTTGCCCTCGCCACGCCGCAGCGCCTCGGGCTCCTGGTTGTCGTACATGGGAGGCGCCGCCGGCGCAGGCTGCGGCGCAACCGGCCCCGTCGGCTGGCCCGGCGGGGGAGGCCGCGCCAGTCCCTGCGCCTGCGCGGAAGCAACGGCCGACATCAGCACTGCAACGGCAACAATCAAAGCCCTCATGGCTGCGTCCTTGTTGGAGGATTCTTCCCTAGTGACGCACGGGGCCGCCCGGCATTCAACAGAAGATCAGTTGACGGTGAACTCCCGCGAGTACCCCGTGTAGGGCCGAATCAGACCGTCCCACCCGGACTTCCAGTCGCCGTCATGCCGGATGCGGTACGTCCCCAGCGTCGCGGTCGAGGGAATCTTCCACTCCACCGTCACGTGTGAGCACGCCATCGTGGGCGCGCAGTTGTTGCGCTCCCAGCGGTACTTCGTCTCCCAGTCCCAGTCGTACGCCACCGTCACCCACGAGGTGCCCGACTTGCGCTGCACCTGCAGGAACGAGCCCTGCCGCCGCAGGTTGTTCTTCGGGTGCCCACCCCAGAACTTCACGCTCACCGTCTGCCCCCGCGTGTAGCTGGCGTTCGCGTTCGTCACCACGCCGCCGAAGTCCACCCACAGCAGCTTGTCGTCGAACACCACCCCCGTCTGCACCGTCGTCTGATCGTTGCGCAAGTCGCGCGGCGTCGGCCCCGCGGCCACCGTCGCCCCCGTGCGCAGCGCCACCGCCAGCTTCTCCGTCTCCTGCTGCACCGCCGCCAGCGTCCACGGGCCGAAGTGCGTCGAGGCGCCCTCGTAGTCCTGCTTCACGTACTCCTCGCGCGTGGAGATGTAGCCCGCGTACGCGTTGGCCAGGCCCGCGATCACCACCTGGTTCACTCCGATGGGCGCCAGCTGCGTCAGCACTGCCTGGCGCAGTCTCCGGCCCGCCATCGTCGTCATCTCGAAGGGCACCGCCACCACCGCCAGGTTGCCCAGCGTCACCACCTGCAGCGGCAGCACCTCGGGCGTCCACGGGTACGGCGTCTGCGTGCCCGTCTCCAGCACGATGGGCTTCTCGCCCTGGCACGCCGTCGTCGCCGTGGTGCAGCGGAACGCGCTCCACAGCCCGCTGATGTCCGCGCAGGTGGAGCCCTCGCTGCCAAAGCCCGGCCCGTCCTCGGCCCCCGCCAGCATCGAGTCGCCGATCGCCGCCTCGCACGTCTGGCGCCACACCCCGTCCGCGTACTGCGGCGCCACCCACACCTCGTCCATCTTCACGTACACGTGCCGCGCGTCCACCGCCCCCGCGACGGGCTGCGTGGCTCCGTCATAGAGCGACTTCGCCAGGGTGTACTGCTTGCGGCCCGAGAGCTCCACACTCTCGAAGTCGTCGGCTCCGCCGCCGTTGGTGCCTCCGTAGATGTTGGGCGTCACGTCGCCCTCGTTGCTCTGCGCGAACGCGGCCACGAACGTCTTCGCCGCCAGGTAGTTCGTCCCCTTGGCCTTCTCGAAGAGGTACGAGGCGTAGCCCTTGTTGTCGCCGCTGATGAGCAGGTTGTCGTTGCCCATGGACGTGGCGTGCACCGCGAACCAGTTGATCAGCCCCACCTCCGAGCCGTCCGTGCCCTGCAGCCGCAGCAGCGTCATCTTCTTGTCCGTGTCGTACGCGTGCTGCCCACGCTCGGTGACCGGGTTGAACAGGTACGCCTCTGGCGAGCGGTTGATGCTCGCGTTCAATAGGTCGCCCGAGTTGAGGCGCATCGTCCCCGTCGTCACGTTGTTGTGCGCCCGGACGATCGACTGGACGATGCCATCCACGATGGCCTCGAAGTTCTGCGCGTCGTACCCGAGGATCGTCAGGTTGTAGAGCGCGTAGTGCGAGAAGCCTCCCGGCCCGCTGTGCGTGTGCGTGGCGCTCAGCACCACGTTCTCATCCGAGTACAGCGTGCCGTAGCGCGCCCGCAGCCGCTCCACCACCTGCTGCTTCACGCCCTGGAAGATCTGCCCCGCGTCCGCGCTCACGAACGCCACCCGCTTGCCGTTGCACGGCGAGGCGATGACGAACGCCCGCGAGCGCAGCCGCTGGTGGATGCCCGCCGTCTTCTGGTCGATCATCGCGTAGCCCATCATCCCCAGCTCCGCCGCCGGACCGGTGATGTCGTAGATGCCCGAGCCCACCTGGAACGACGTGTTCCCCGCGCAGGGGCCCGTCAGCCCGGCCTCCCGCGTCATCAGCGCCTCGGGCGCCGCCACCTCCGTGCCACACGCGCTCAGCACCAGTGCCACTGGGAGCAAGCCTCGGATCCATCTCTGCATCGTTCACCCCTCGGCCGCGCTCTCGCGGCAACCCCGGGATTGTCACGGAAAGCCCGCCTTAGTTGCTCTTCACACACAGGCCTACTTTCCACTTCCGGCCTTACCCGAGGCGGTTAGTGTCCCCCCGCTTCGGTTGTCCCACATTCCATGGGACCAGGAGGAACACCGCATGAAGCTGCACGCCGTGCTGACCACCGCTGCCCTCGCCTTCGCCGCTCCCGCCCTCGCCCAGGCTCCGCAGGCCGCCCAGCCCGCGCAGAACACCGCGCCCGCCGCTCCCGCCGCCGCCGCGCAGGACAAGGGCGCCGCCAAGGGCCCGGAGGCGAAGAAGGGTGAGATGGCTCGCGCCATGCTCAAGGATCCCAACGGGCAGGCGATGGGCGAGGTGACGCTCCAGCAGACCCCCGGAGGCCTGCTGGTGCGCGGCACGTTGAGTGGCGTTCCCGCGGGCGAGCACGCCATCCACATTCATGAGACCGGCAAGTGCGAGGGCCCCGACTTCAAGACCGCTGGCGGCCACTTCAACCCGGGCAAGAAGGCCCACGGCCTCATGTCCGCCAAGGGCAAGCACGCTGGCGATCTGCCCAACCTCTACGTGGGCCAGGATGGGAAGCTGCAGTTCGAGCACTTCGCCAACAATGGCCTCAAGCTCAAGAGCCTGATGGACAAGGATGGCTCGGCCATCGTCGTCCACGCCAAGGCCGATGACCACATGACGGATCCCGCCGGGGACGCCGGTGGCCGCATCGCCTGCGGCACCGTGGAGATGCAGTAGCTCAGTCCGGCAGCGTCAGGGTGAGCTGCTCTGAGGCACCGGGGCTGGCACAGCCGCCCCAGTGCCTCGGTTTTCTGTCGCGGCACCGCCGCCTACGGCGCTTCCTTCTCCACCTCGATGGGCTTCGTCTCGAGGATGAGGAACTCCACGCGGCGGTTGTTCTCGCGGCCCTTCGCCGTCTCGTTCTTGTCCACCGGCTTCGTCTCGCCGTAGCCCACCGCCTCCAGGCGCTCGGGCGCGATGCCCTCCTGCTCGATCAGGCGCTTGCGCACGCTGTCGGCGCGCCGCTGCGACAGAGCCTGGTTCGCCGCGTCCGCGCCCTGGTTGTCCGTGTGGCCCTCCACGCGCACCCGGGTGATGTGCGGGTTGGCGCGCAGCACCGCCGCCACCTGCCGCAGCAGGCTGAACGAACGCGCGAGGATCACGTCCTTGCCGGTGGCGAAGTACACCTTGTCGAGGATGACGATCTTCTCGCCCTCCACGAGCACCTTCACCTTGCCCTTGTCCGGGCAGCCATCCGCGTCATCCACCCCGTTGATGGTCTCCGGCTCGGCGGGGCACTTGTCCGCCGTGTCCGCCACGCTGTCCTTGTCGTTGTCCGTGTCCGCGCAGCCGTCCGTGTCCTGGAAGCCGTCCAGGTCCTCGGCCTCGCCTGGGCAGCGATCCTCATCGTCCGTCAGGCCGTCACCGTCCGTGTCCACCGGAGGAGGCGGCGGCAGCTCATCCGGGCAGCCGTCCTCGTCCTCGAAGCTGTTCTTCGTCTCGGGCTCGTTGGGGCACCGGTCCTGCTCGTCCCGCAGCCCGTCCCCGTCGTTGTCCGGATCCGCGCAGCCGTCGCCGTCCTCGAAGCCGTCCACGTCCTCGGGCCCCCGCGGGCACACGGGCAGGGGCGGCGGCTCGACGCGAGTGGGAATGACGCGCTCGGCCTGCGTCCAGATGACTCCGGCGAACATGCGGAAGCCCGGCGTGCCGTAGCCCCGCGTGAGGCCCGGGCCTCCGCCCAGGTGCGCCGCCACCGCGTCCGAGAAGTGGTACTTCAGCGCGCCCAGCAACTCCAGCGGCCGCTCCTCGGCGTTCGTCTGCTTCAGGCCCAGCGCGCCCAGCAGCGAGGCCTCGGCCGCCAGCCGGTGGTGACCCAGCTGGAACGGAACCTCGGTGCCGATGCCGTAGGCGAACTCGTTGCCCACGTTCAGGTTGTAGAGCTGCTCCTTCGGCTGGAAGTTGAAGCCCACATTGGCCAGCACCCGCGTGCCGCCCTCGCTCACCCACTCGCCAATGATGCGCGGAGCCGCCGCTACGCCGCTGCGTCCCAGGAAGTCCTTGCCTCCCGAGGTGGGAAGGATCAACGGGAGCGCCAGGCCCAGGTTCAGCCCACCCTCCGTGGTCAGCAGGGTCGCCTTGGGCACCAGGCGCAGGTCCCCCACGCCCGTGGCGTCCACGCCCCCCGCGAAGCCCGGCGCCGAGGCCAGGCCCGAGCCCGAGCCCTGCGAGGTGATGGGCAGCCCCACGCCCAGCTCGAAGCGCTCGTACAGGGCGACGGCGCCCATCAAATCGAAGGTGAACTGGTTCTTGATGATCTCGTAGGTGAACGTGTCCGTGCGCGGGTTGAGGAAGTTGAGCGGGTCCTTCGCGTAGTTGAAGGACAGCCCCACGTTCCAGTTCAGATGCCGCCCCACCTGGGCGCTGTGCAGGCCCAGCACGTCCCGCAGGCCCGGACCTGGCTTGTACTGCTGCACGTCGATTCCCTGAGAGCCCGGTGCCACGCCCTGAGCGCTCGCGGGCACCGCCACGAGCACCAGCGCCAGCAACCCCAACAGGCTGTAGGCCCCCACCGCGCCCCGTGAGGCACGGCGGCGGCGCAGCAGCGGCAGACCCAGCAGCAGCAGCGCCAGCGGCAGCAGCGTCCCCGTGCCCGTCGAGGCGCAGCCGCGGCCCGCCACCGCTATGTCGTCCGCGTAGTCACGCGGGTTGCCGCCCCACTCCGCCTCGGCGCCGTCGCTCTCGCCGCCGTCGTCGGTGTCCGCGTCGTTCGGATCCGACTCCGTGTTGCCCACGCGGCCATCGTGGTTCTCGTCCTCCGTACCGTCCTTCAAGCCATCTCCGTCCGAGTCCGGGTTGCGGGGATCCGTGGTGGTGGACGGGTCGAGGTCCGGCTGGAAGTTCGGCGAGGACGTGTCGGTGCCCGCCGGAGCGTTCTCCGCCGTCACGCCGCGCTCCAGGCCGTCGTTCAGGCCGTCGTTGTCGCTGTCCGCATCCAGTGCGTCGATGGTGCCGTCCCCATCCGTGTCGGTGAGTCCATCCTCATCGTCGGGCACGCCGTCGTTATCCGAGTCGTTGTCCGCCGGATCCAGGCCCAGGTCATCCTCGACGTCGTCAGGGACGCCGTCGTCGTCGGAATCCACCAGGCCCACGTTCACGGTCACCGTTACGATGGCCGTGCCGCCGTTGCCGTCGGACACCGTGTACGTGAACGTCACCGGGCCCGAGAAGCCGGGCTCCGGGGTGAACACCACGCCCGTGCCGCCCGGCGCGACTGTCACCGTGCCACCGCTGGTCGGCTGAGTCACCGCCGAGACAACGAGCGTCTCGCCCGAGTCCGGCGCGCTGGAGTCATTGGCCAGAACGTCCAGCGTCGTCGGGCCGCTGCCCGCGGGCACCGAGAAGCTATCCGC
Source organism: Myxococcaceae bacterium (assembly GCA_035296065.1). Lineage (GTDB taxonomy): Bacteria > Myxococcota > Myxococcia > Myxococcales > Myxococcaceae > DATHBR01. The sequence continues at coordinate 228,415 of DATHBR010000063.1, forward strand.
CACGCCCGTGGGCGGATCGTTCACCGCACTCACAGTCACCGTGACGGTCGCCATGTCCGTACCACCGTTGCCGTCCGACACCGTGTACGTGAACGTCGCGGTGCCGTTGAAATTGGGCGCCGGAGTGAAGGTCACCACGCCCCCCGCCAGCGTCACCGTACCGTTCGCAGGCTGCGTGACCGCAGTGACCGTGAGCGTCTCGCCCGTGTCCGGCGCCGTGGAGTCGTTGGCCAGCACGTCCACTGGGGTCGGCCCGCTGTCCTCCGCCACCATCAGCGTGTCGTTCACCGCGTCTGGCGGGTTGCCGCTCGATAGCACGTTCACCGTGACGGTGACCACCGTGGTGCCCCCGTTGCCGTCGGATACTGTGTACGTGAACGTCACAAGGCCCACGGCGCCAGGCGCTGGGGTGAACACAACTCCCGTGCCACCTGGCGCGATCGTCACCGTGCCGCCACTGGCAGGCTGCGTTACCGCCGACACCGTCAGCGTCTCGCCCCCATCCGGCGCGCTCGAGTCGTTGTCCAACACGCTGAGCGTCGTCGCTCCGCTCGTGTTCGACACCGTGTACATGTCCGCTACTCCCGTCGGAGGATCGTTCACCGCCGTCACCGTCACCGTCACCGTGGCCGTATCGGTGCCGCCGTTGCCGTCGGACACCGTGTACGTGAACGTCACCGGGCCGTTGTAGTTGGCCGCAGGCGTGAAGCTCACCACGCCACCGGCCAGCGTCACCGTGCCGCCCTCGGCCGGCTGCGTCACCGACTGCACCGTCAGCGTCTCGCCCGTGTCCGGCGCCGTGGTGTCATTGGCCAGCACGTTCACCGGGGTGGCCCCACTGTCCTCCGCCACCGTCACCGTGTCGTTCACCGCGTCCGGCGGAGAATTCACCACCACTACCGTGGTGGTCTGCGAGGCTGAGTTGTTGCCCGGTACCGGATCCGTGGTCGTCGCGCTCACCGAGGCCGCCGCCGTGGCCGCTCCCGCCGCCGTCGGCGCCGTCACCTGTACGGTGATGGCCGGGGCCGCCCCAGGGGTCACGGCCGTCCCCGTGCACGTCACGACGTCCCCCGCATGGCCGCACGTCCAACCCGTGCCCGTGGCGCTCACGAAGCCCGCCCCCGTAGGCAGGTTCAGCGTGGCCGTCACCGAGGCCGCCGTGCTCGGTCCCGCGTTGTTGACGTTCAGCGTGTAAGTCAGCGCCGCGCCCCCGTTCACCGGATCTGGCGCATCGGTGAGCGTCAGCGACTGATCCGCCCGCGGAGTCAAAGTGTCCGTGTCCGTGGCGCTGTTGTTGCCCGCGGTGGGATCCGTGTGGCCCAGAGGCACCGCCACCGAGGCCGTGTTGACGAGCGAGCCCGTGGCCGACGGATCCACCGTGGCCGTCACCGTGAAGGTCGCCGTGCCTCCACTGGCCAGCGTCAGCAGGGCGCCGTTGAGGTCGCCCGTACCGCTCACCGAGCCACACGCCGCCGCGGGAGCACACGTCCAGCTCACCCCCGTCAGCGCCGCGGGGAACACGTCCGTCACCGCCGCCCCCGTCACCGCGTTGGGGCCATTGTTCGTGACGGTGAGTGAGTACGTCACCGTGGTGCCCGGCACCACGCTGGTCACTCCATCCGTCACCGTGATGGCCAGATCCGACGGCAGGCACAGCGGCAGCGCCACCACCGCGGCGCCCAGCTCACCCGCCGCGCCATCCGTCGCGCCGTTGGAGGGGAACTCCGTCAGCGAGGTGGAACTGGTGGTTCCACCCAGTCCCCCCCCCACGTTGCGCGTCACCGTCCCGCCTGACACCGCGATGTAGCCGCCACCACCGCCACCGCCTGGCCCCTCGGCCTCGGCCGTGGTGATGAGCTGGTTGCCGCCCCGCCCACCGTTGGCATCAATGACGATGCCGCTCAGGGACCGCGCCGCCACCACCACCGTGCCACCCGCGCCTCCACCCCCGGGCGCGTCGTTGTGAGTCGGGACGGTATCCGTCCCCGCCTGCCCGTTGGCGGCCACGCTGCCCGTGCCCGTCACCGTGTCCGCCACCACCCACACCAGGCCGCCACCCCGGCCACCCGGGCCCGCCGCCGCGTTGTTGCCATCACCCGCGCCGCCGCCTCCGCCCAGGAACAGCCGCGTGGCCGGAGCATTCGCCACTGGCCGCCCGCCCAGGCCTCCCACCTCGCGCCGGCTGTCGCCACCCCAGGTGGCCTGCCCCGGCGCCAGCGTCAGCGCGTTCTGGTTGTTGGCCGAGTAGGTGTAGCCACCGCGGCCGCCGCCCCCAGAATTCGTCAGGGCGTTGCCGTTGGCGATGTAGCCGGGGTCCAGGGCCCATGCCGCGCCGCCGGTGACGGTGCCCCGCATGACACCCTGGCCCGTCCACGTGTTGCCGTTGTTGCCGTTGGCGCCACCCCCACCGCCCGCGTTGTGCCCGTCGCCGCCGCCGCCGCCGTTGGCCGCCGCACCCCGGCCGTACCGGCCATTGAGCCCGTCGTACGCCGTCTGGTAGCCGGCGATGCCCTCGCCCTTCTCCGCGCCGAGCGTGGCGTCCGCGGTGCGGTAGGCAACCGCGCCATTGGCCGAGGCCGCGTTGTCCGCCGCGCCGCCGCGGAAGCCCGTGGCGTTGGCGTTGAGCGTTCCGTTGAGGTTCAGCGTGTTCTGCACCTGCAGCGCCAGCACGCCGCCCACCGCGCCATCCCACGGCGGCGCCGTCACGCTCGCGCCCGCGTTGACGGTGAGGCTGGCCAGTTGCGGCACGCGCACCACCTGGGTGGAGGCCGCCACGTAGTTGTTGCGCAGCCCCCCGCACCCCGTGGTGTTGATGTTGATGGTGCCGCCGCCACCCAGCGAGGCCACCGTGACGAGCTCGTAGAGCCCCGCGCCGTTGACAGCCGTCACCGCGCCATAGCCCACCTCGTCCACCGTGGAGATGGTGGCCCCCTGCATCTGGATGATCATCAGCAGATCACCCGCCGCCAGGTTGCCGAACAGCGTGCTGTTGAGGCTGTTGCGGTTGGCGACCGAGATGCTCGTGGCCCCCGCCGCCGCGTTGGCCGACAGCGCCGTGTAGTTGTTGAGCACCTCGCCCCCGGCGGTGACGGTGTAGTTGCCGTCCACGCCCACCAGCGCCGAGCTCGCCACCGGCACCACTCCGGAAGCGGGCTGCTCGGGCCCGGGGACTTCCGAGGAGCACGCGGAGCCTGCTGCGCACAGCAACCCGAGGAGCAGCCACTGAAGGGGGGCCCACGGAGCGGAGCTCGAATGCTGAAGATGGCGCATGGCCCGTGAAATGTTTTCTCTTAGACAGTGACGCTGTCAAATGGCCGGGAGAACACCGGCCCCCTGAACACGACCGGGGCGTGTGGCCGAACGCTACACGTAGCCGAAGCGGCGGCGGGCGAACCACTCGGCGCCCAGCAGCGCGATGAGCACTACCAGGTAGTACCAGCGGTCCCACAGGGGCCGGTCCTTCGCGCGGCCCACTTCCACCACGGGCGGATCCAACAGCGGCACGTCCGGCATCCCGTCCTGCGGCAGCCGGAAGGACTTGCCTCCCGTCACCTTGGCGATCTGCTCCATCAGCTCCGGGCGCACCGAGGCATCCGAGAGCTCGGGGCCCACGGCGCGCACCGCCACCGCGTCCTCGCCCTTGCCCAGGTCCGTCTCGCCCTTCTTCGCCGTGGCGATCAGCTTGTACGGGCCCGGCGCCGGCGGGGGGAACTCGAGCCGCACCACGCCGTCGGCCCCGGTGGTGCCCGTCTGCACCGCCACCACCTGCTGGTTGGCCACGGAGATCAGCTCCACCCGCACCTGCGCGTCCTGCGCCGCCTGGTAATCCGAGGTGCGGGCCGACACCACCACGCCCACGGGCCGGCCCGGCTCCACCGAGGGCGGATCCGCCGTCACCTTCAGCGTCGTCAGGTCCGGGTCTCTCACCAGCCAGCGCAGCGCGTTGGTCCAGAAGCGATCATACGTGCGGTTGGGCGAGCCGCCCTGGTGAGAGGTGAAGGCCCAGTACCAGCTGCCATCGGTGCCCACCGTCATCGCCCGGCCCCGGCCGTAGTCCCACACCGTCACGAGCGGCGCGTTCTTGCCGTCCACCGTGTGGAAGGGGTGCTCCACCAGCACCGTGGCGCCCTTGCGCGCCCGAGTGGAGTTGATGCCGGGAATGTTGGGCAGCTCGCCCCACGCCGCCTCGGTGCTGGCAAAGCCGCTGCCCAGCGCCGTCACCGGGTGGCGCAAGCCCTCGGGCGTCAGCCGCGCCTTGAAGGGCTGGACGTTCGCCGGGCCCGCGGCCTCCACCGGCAACGCCTCCATCAGCGTGGGCATGGACGCGCGGCCCTCGCCCAGCACGCTGTCGCCGCCGATCATCACGAAGGCGCCACCGTTGTGCACGTATTGCTCGAGGTTGCGCTCGTACTCGGTGATGGCCAGCTGCGGATCCGCGTAGCCGAAGTTCTGGAAGATGACGACGTCGAAGGTGTCCAGCTTCGCGTCGAAGATCTCCTCCATGGGGAACGGAATGAGCGACAGCTCGCGCTCCTGGCTCACCACGCCCGGATCGTCCGCCATGGAGCGAAGGATGTAGAAGGACACCATGTCCACGTTGGCGTCCTGGCGCAAAAGCCCGCGCAGGAAGCGCTCGTCCCACGAGGGCCGGCCCACCACCAGCAGCACGCGCACGCGGTCGCGAATCACCTTGAGCGTGAACGAGCGCGAGTTGTTGTCGGCCACCGCCTCGTCCGGGAAGGTGGGCACCGTCACCGTGTAGACGAAGCGCCCCGTGGCGTCCGGGGTGAAGGTGAACTCCACCTTGCGCACCTCGTCGCTGGCGGTGAAGCGCACCGACTTGTTGGCGACCGTCTTGCCCTCCTGGCTGAGCACCACGGGGATGTCCTTGCCGGAGAAGCCGCGGCCGTGGATCTCCACCTCCACCGTGAGCGAGTTGCGCACGAAGGCGAAGTCGTCCACCTTCAGCCCGTCGATGGACAGATCCTTGAGCGCCTCCTTGCCCACCACGATGGTGGACACCGGCACGTTCAGGTCCACCAGCGCCGAGCGCGCCCGGCCCACCGCTCCGGCCGCCAGCTCCGCGTTGTCCGCCCCGTCGCTGAGCACCACCACGCCCGAGAGCTTGCGCGAGCCCTGCGAGCCCGCCGCCACCGAGCGCAGCGCCGCCAGGATGTCCGTGTTGCCCGCCCGCGCCGGCTCGTTGCGCAGCGTGGCCGCCGTCACCGGAGACAGCTCGGGATCAAACCCGTACACCTCCACCGTGAAGCGGTCCTGCAGCGCGGCCAGCCCCGGCGCCGACTGCTCGAGGAAGTCCGCCACCTGCGCCGAGCGCGTGGGGCCTCCGGGCTCGCCGGGGAAGTTCATCGAGGCCGAGCGGTCCACCAGCACCGCCACCCGGTTCTTCATCCGCGCCACCTGCAGCAGCCGCACGCCCGGCTCCAGCAGGAAGAAGAGCGCTGCCACCCCGGCGCCCACGCGCAGCACCCAGAGCACGACTTTCCGAGCGCGCGAGGGCTCCTTGCGCACGCCCCAGGCGGCCAGGGCGATGCCCAGCACCAGCCCCACCCCCAACAGGACGAGGGCCCACACGGGCAGTGGCGACAGGCTGACGAGCTTCCAGGCGTTGAAGGGCTGTGAATTCATCAATCGCGCTCAGCGGGGAGCACCCCGCGGTCAGCGCCGCTTGTTGAGGATGATGGGCAGGTGGACGGCGTCGTCCTTGTAGTCCAGGCAGAGGGCATACATGCAGATATTGATGCCCGTGCGAATAGCTAACTCGCGCTGAGGCTCTCCGCCCGGCGAGACGTCGAACTCGTAGTCGCCCAGCTCCGTGCGGCTCCAGGCCCCGCCCAGGTCATTCTGCGAGTACATGACAGCGGCCCGCTTGCCCAGCGTGCAGGCCATGATGTGGGGCTTATTGAGCACCCGGCCCGGCGCGGCCTCGAGCAGGAAGAAGGACTTGAACACCACGTGATTGGAGGGCACCACCGCCAGCGGATTCTGCGGCAGCACCCGGGCGATCTCCCGGCGGAAGCTCTCGTCGAAGCCGTCTCCGTCGCTGGCGTCATTGGCGTCACCCAGCACGAAGCCGCCGAAGGTGAGGTAGCGCCGCAGGTTCTCCACCTCGGCGCCCGAGAGCGGGGGAAACTCGCCCTCGCCGCCGAAGTAGAGAAACGGGTACTCGAACAGCTCGGGGCTGTTGAGCGCCAGCGGGCGCGCCTCGGGCAGCACCTCCACCGAGGTGCGCCGCTGCAGCTCCCAGGCAATGCGCCGCAGGCCGCCGAGCCGGGTGTCCCAGCGGCCTCCGTGCTTGGCCACCGCGGGGATGAAGCGGCTCTTCTCACCGAAGGCCGAGGCCCGCCCGGACAGCAGGGGCAGCAGGGCGGCGGTGCCAAGCAGGAGATTTCGACGGTTCAGGCGCCGGGGGCTCATATGCGGGGTGTATATACCGTCGACGCCCCCTTGCATTCCCCGCTATAGAGACGCCTCATGGCGAAAGGCGGACAAACGCCCAGGGATCCGGCCTCTCCGGAAATACGGGCCGTCTGGAAGCTCGTGGAGGCCGGGGACGTGGCCAGCGCGCGCCGCGAGGCCCGCCGCATCCTGGCCGCCACCCCCTCCGCCGAGGACAAGGCCCAGGCGGAGGAGCTGCTGCGGCGCACGCAAACGCCCCGGGCCGTCTACGGCTACGGACTGTTGGTGCTGGCCATCCTCACTGTCCTCGTTTTACTGGCTCTCTCGCGCTATTAAGGAACGCCGTGGAAGGGTTCATCCAAGCGCTCAAGGCCTATCAGTCCTTCAACCCGCCGGGCTGGGTGGCCATTTACCGCCTCCTGCCGATGTGGGCGGGCATCCTGTGCTGTGTGCTCGGCATTACGCTGCTGCTGTTCGGCGGCGGGCGGGCGTTCCGGGTGGTGTCTGGCCCGGTGGGCGCCATCATGGGCCTGGTGTGCACCCCGTTTCTGAGCAGCAAGTTCGGCCTGGAAATCACCGATGCGCGCGTGCCCTCGCTGGTGGCCGCGGGGCTGGCGATGGTGGGCTTCATCTTCCCGCCGGTCATCACCTTCCTGGGGGTGGGCCTTCCGCTGGGGCTGGCGGCCGGGCAGTTGGCGGGCTCGTCGGACTTCCTGCTGGGCTTCTCGCCGGTGTTTTTGCTCTGCGGCCTGGTGGGCGCGGTGCTGCACCGGGTGGTGGGCTCCATCGTGTCGTCGCTGGTGGGCGCGTGGCTGCTCATCATCGGGCTGCTGGCGGCGCTGCACCAGTTCGGCGGGCTGGTGACGGCGGTGGCCAGCCAGCCCTGGGGCGTGCTGATTGCCGCGGTGCTGTTCGCCCTGGCTGGCAGCGTGTACCAGATCCTCGTGCGCCCCTCGCCCGAGGAGCAGGACCGGCTGCGCGCCGAGCGGGAGCGGCTGAAGCTGCGCAAGGCCGAGCAGAAGGCGCTGGAGAAGCGCTGGGGCGCCAAGTAGGCAGCCAACCGAACTTCGGGCCACCGGTCGGTACGCTTTACCTGTCACAGGGTGACGCGTACAGTCCGCGCCCTTTGCCTCCTGGGGACAGTGATGGGTAAGGCCAAGCGCAAGGACAAGGCAAAGGCGAAAGGCGCGCCCGCCGAGGAGAGCACGGCCAGCGCGCCGGTCGCGGCCACCGGCCAGAGCGCCCCGGACCCGGCGCAGCCCTCGGTGAGCGCCACCTCCGCCCCCACCGTCACCGCGTGGGTGAAGCCCGAGGGCCTGTCCGCCCGGGGCTGGGGCATTCTGGCCGCCGTGGTGCTGCTCACGCAGCTGCCGCTGCTGCACTACGTGCTGCTGCGCGACGGGCCGGCCTCCACCGCTCAGCTGCCGTACCTGCAGGACTTCTCGGATGGCAGCGTGGTGGAGCGCCACTTCCACACGGTGGGCGGGTACTGGCGCGTCGTCAACGGCGAGCTGCTGGCCCCGGGCGTGAAGAACAACCCGCTGTGGCTGCAGGCGCCCCTGCCGGACGATGTGGCCGTCGAGTTCACCGTGCGCGCGGAGTACCCCGAGGGCGACATCCGCGTGGAGCTGTTCGGCGATGGCTCGGCGCCAGGCACCGGGTACGTGCTGGTGCAGGGCGGGTGGAACAACTCGCTGTCGGTGCTGGCGCGCAAGGACGTCAACGCGCCCTCGCTGCGCACGCTGCAGGCTCAGGCCGCGCGCGTCGCCGACCGCATGGGGCTGCCCTCCACGGACCTGGTGAAGACGGGCATCCTCAAGGAGGACACCCCGGTGCGAGTGGAGTCCAACAGCCTGCCGGTGCAGCAGCGCCGCACGTACCACTACCGCATCGAGCGGCGCGGCACCCTGCTGCGCTGGAGCGTGGATGGGCAGCCCTTCCTGGAGCTGAATGATCCGTTCCCGCTCAAGGGCCCGGGCAACGACAGGCTGGGGCTCAACGGCTTCGAGTCGCAGATCTTCTTCGACAACCTGCGCGTGGTGCCGCTGGATGGGTCCGCGCCCAGCTTCACCGCGCCGCCCATGCCGGCCGCGCCCCCGGCCCGGCCTCCGGGGCCCTTCGCGGACAGCTTCGATCGCGCCGCGCTGGGCGAGGACTGGAACGCCACCGGGCCGGACGCGGTGCGCATGCAGAACGGCGCGCTCACGGTGGAGCTGGTGCACAACCGGCCGGTGTGGCTCAACCACCCCATTCCCACCAACGCCCGCATCGAGTTCGACGCCTGGACGGAGGATCCCCAGGGCGACATCAAAGTCGAGGCGTGGGGCGATGGCCGCTCCTTCTACGCCGGGGATCTGCGCTACCAGTACACCGCCACCGGCTACGTGTTCATCCTGGGCGGCTGGCGCAACAGCCAGTCCGTCATCGCCCGGCAGACCGAGCACACGCCGGACCGCGCCGTGCGCGATGGCCGGGCGGTGGAGCCGGGCAAGCGTTACCGCTTCACCATCACCCGCCGGGGCGGAGAGATCGCCTGGAGCGTGGACGGCCAGCCGTTCCTCACCTACCGGGATCCCTCACCTCTCGAGGGACCGCGTCACCAATACTTCGGTTTTTCGGGATGGAAGACGAAGGTCCACTTCGACAACTTGAAGATAGAGCCGCTGTAGTCATCGGCGAGTGAGCCAGAGGTACACACGTGCGCAGAGTGGGAATCTTCGGTTGGGGTGTCGTGGCCCCCCGGTCCAGGGATGTTGAAGCCTTCGAGCGGAACCTGGCGTCCACGGACAGCTGGCTGTCTCCGTTCAATGGGTTCGGCCCGGACAACTTCCTGGTGGGCATGCCGGACTTCCACTTCGCCGACTACAAGCCGTGGATAGACCAGCGCTTCCCCACCAGCCGCTTCGCGCAGCTGGAGAAGAAGATGGGGCTGCCCACGCAGTACGCGCTGGGGGCGTTCATCCAATCGCTGCGGCAGAACCCGGGCGTGGAGCAGGAGCTGCAGGCGCTGGGCATCCAGTCCCACGTGTACGTGGGCACGGGGCTGGGGGACCTGCCCACCATCTATGACATCAGCCTGGAGCACTACCGGGCGCAGCGGCGGTGGAACCGGTTCTGGGCCGAGCCGTCGCGCAATGCGGCGCTGCGCAAGTGGCTGGAGACGCGCCAGGAGGTAGCGGGCATGCCCGCCGCGCCGGAGACGGTGGCGGAGGCGGAGCGGGACGTGGCCGAGGAGGCGTGGTGGCAGTACTGGACCGCGCAGTCGGTGGAGCTGCGCGAGTACCTGGGCGAGCTGCGCGCGATTGAAGGCATGGGCGTGGAGGGCGACGTCGAGTCCGCCAAGCTGGCCGTCATCAAGGAGAAGCGCACCCGGACGGCGAAGCTGCAGAAGAAGTGGGCGGCGCCCGAGCCGCCGTGGAACTCGGTGAACGCCAACGTGCTGTGGAACATCCACAACGGGCCGGCGGCGCAGGTGTCGATGATGGGGAAGCTCACCGGGATGACGTTTGCTCCGGTGGCGGCGTGCTCCTCGTTCGGCTACGGGCTGAAGCTGGCGATGGATGCGATCAACCGGGGCGATGCGAAGGCGGTGGTGCTGGGGATGACGGATCCTCCGCCGCACCCGCTCACGGTGGGCGGCTTCTACAACGCGCGGGTGATGGCGGCCGATGGCACGGTGTCCAAGCCGCTGACGGCGCTGCGGGGCACGCACGTGTCGGGTGGCGCGGTGGTGTGGATTGTCGGCGACTACGAGCACTTCACGGCGAAGGGGTTCAAGCCGCTGGGAATGGAGCCGCTGGCGGTGGGGCTGACGGCGGACGCGGACCACATCATCACTCCGTCGAAGGAGGGCCCGACGACGGCGATCCGGTCGGCGCTGGCGATGGCGCAGTGCACGCCGGCGCAGGTGGGCAGCTGGGATCTGCACGCCACGGCGACGCCGGGAGACTTCCTGGAGGTGGAGAACCTGCGCGGGCTGATGCCGGAGTCGGTGCTGGTGACGGCGCGCAAGGGGACGTTCGGGCACGGCATGTCCGCGGGCGGCGGCTGGGAGCTGACGGCGCAGTACATGGGCTATGCGCGCGGCCGGCTGTTCCCCACGGCGCTGCAGGAGCCGGAGCTGAACAAGGAGATCGGCAAGGTGCACAACCGGTTCGTCTACGACCGGGAGGTGCCCGCGCCCGAGGGCGTGGCGGGCAAGCTGTCGATGGGCGTGGGCGGGCTGAACGCCTGCATCCTCTCGCGCGCCTGGCGCTGAGCCGGGCCCCTCTCCCCGCGTGAGAGGGACGGACTTCCATGAGTGGACTCAGGCAGCGGTGGTGGCTGCTGGCGTGCTGCCTGCTGGCGGCGTGTGCGGCGACCCGGCCCATCGAGGACACCGCCGAGGGCTGCGAGGCCGCTTCGGAAGCGGCTTCGTTCGAGCAACACTGCGCCGAAGACGCCAGCCTGGTGGTGCTGTGCGACGAGCGCCAGTGCGGCGCCTACCGCTGCCGCGAGGTGGTGGAGCGCTTGACGGCGGGGCAGGTGGTGCTGGCCCGTCAGCCGGTGCTACCACGGCCCAGCGTCAGGCCAGGTAACACGGGCACAGAATCTGCCCCGCTACCAAGCCCAGGGCCTGGAGTGGAGCGCTACCGGGGTAGCACTCAGGGCGCCTCGGGCCCATCTCAGCCGGTGTTCATCATTCCCTGGGGCCCCAAGCCCCGGCAGGAGTTGCTCCCCAGCCAGAAGCAGCTGCTGGCGGAGGCTGAGGCTTACCGCAAGAAACCTCACGAGGGTCACCACATCTACCCTCGGGCTTTCCGAGGGTGGTTCACCGATCAAGGCATCGACATCAACGCGTACATCCTACCGTTGGAGGTAGATGAGCACCGCCGTATCCACCGAGGCACGGAAGGTGGCCCCTGGAATGCCGCATGGCGCAGGTTCATCATCGCAAATCCTGATCCGCTGCCAGAGGAGATACACAGACACGCCGGAAAGCTCATCTACGAGTTCAGGCTTTTCGGCCCCATCCTGACCTACAAGCTCTGGACGCTGCACCCTCCTCCCATTCAGAGCCCTTAAGGAGTCATGCGATTCTACTGGCTGTGTGACGTCGAGCGCCCTCGCTACTCGGGCGGCTACGACTTTGGGCATAAGTGGGGGCTCCCCGGCATTCACTGCCCTCTATGTGATGCCACCTGGGCTGCCACCGGAATCACTTTTCCTTCCGTCGATTTGTCCCACCTCCCGAATCAGGAGAAGTACTCACCTCGGGTCGAGGAGGACTATTCGGAGTTCGAGCGGCTGCGCGAACAGGTGCGCACCCTCGTGCCCCCGGGCGTTCAGCTCTTACCGGGAACCAAGTTCGGCCCCATGAACGGAGCAGCCCGGGGAGAGTTCGGCCCGCTCTGCCTGCACAACCCCTGGAACCTGCTTCTCCAGCCTGAACCCTTGGCGCGCCTGACCGCCGAGGGGCTCCAGGGCCTGAAGGGCTGCCGCACGGAATTCCGCTTCCGCAAGAAGAACCCACCGGAGCTCTTCGAGATGGAGCTGATGCTGCACGGCCACCTGCATCCTGACTGTCTTCCCGCGGACCTGCCGCCCCCCTGCTCCAAGTGCGGGCGGAAAGGCTTGAAACTGCCGGCTGAGCCCATCCTCGACGCCGCCACCCTCCCCAACCACCTGGACCTCTTCCGCCTGGCCGGCTTCACGACGATGATCATCGCCACCGAGCGCTTGCTCGAGGCCGTGCGCCGCCTGGGCTACGAGCAGGACATTGTCTTCCGCGAGCTGCCCGTGCGCTGAGCCCCTTTGGGCTCAGCCCTTCGGCACCGCCACCAGATCGAAGTCCGGGATCGCCTCGCGCATGTACTCGCGCATCCGGTTGATCAGCGCCGCTTCGATCTGCCTCGCCCGCTCGCGGCTCACCCCGTACTTGTCGCCAATGTCCTGCAGCGTCAGCGGCTCATCCGCGATCAGCCGGTTCTCGAAGATGAAGCGCTCCTTGCCCTCCAGCGTCTTGGTGAACTCCGCCAGCTTCTCGCGGAACAGCTCCTTGAGCTCCTCGTTGCCCAGCCGCTCCTCCGCGCCCGCCGCCGAGGACGGCAGGAACCGGTCCGCCCGCGTGTTCTTCGGGTCGTCCCCTATCGGCGCGTCGATGGACAGCTCGTCGTGCCCCAGCCGCTGGTCCATCTCCACCACGTCCTGCTCCGTCACATTCAGCCGCTCCGCCAGCAGCTTCGGACTCGCCTCGAAGCCCTGGTTGATCAGCTTGTCCTGCTCCTGGCGCAGCTTGAAGAACAGCTTCCGCTGGGCCTCCGTCGTCCCCAGCTTCACCATCTTCCAGTTGTCCATGATGTAGCGGAGGATGTACGCCCGGATCCACCACGCCGCGTATGAGCTGAGCTTCACTCCGCGATCCGGATCGTACTTCTTCACCGCCTGCATCAACCCGATGTTGCCCTCCTGAATCAGGTCCAACAGCGACAGCGGGTTGCGGTGGTACTCGTGCGCCAGCTTCACCACCAGCCGCAGGTTCGACGCCACCAGCCGGTACGCCGCCTTCACGTCCTGCGTCTGCTGGTACTCCTTGGCCAGTGAGTACTCCTCCTCCCGCGTCAGCAGCGGGTGGCGCGTCACCTCGGCCATGTAGGCCTGGAGCGGGTCTTTCCGGGTGATTCCCGACTCGCCCATCAGCACCAGCGACTTGGTGGCGGCGGGGGAGACGACGTCGGCCACCTCGGCCTCCGCCTCGGCCAGTTCCTCCGGTTCGGGCTCCAGGGCCTCCGGAGACACCTCGGCCTCCGCCTCGGACTCGGCTTCCACAGAGGGGGAGCCCCCCTCCGGAGCCGGGTTTTCCGAGCGTTTCGCACGGGGCCGGGAGGCCGTGCCTTTGGTTCTCTTCCTCCCATTCGCCATGGGGACTCCATACAGCAAAGTACGTGGATTGTTGCCAGAGCGTAATGCAGGGGCTATGCCCCTGCCTGATGAGCGACATTCCTCAAGACCCGGCCACGCCGGGCACCCCCGAGTCAGAGGCTCCGAGCCGTCCCGCTGAGTACGTCGCGGACATCAGCTTCGAGGACATGAACCTCTCCGAGCCCATTCGGCGCGCCATTACCGAACGCGGCTACACCAACCCCACCCCCGTGCAGGCCAAGGCCTTCAAGCCCGCCATGGAGGGCCGGGACTTGATCGTCCGCAGCAAGACGGGCACGGGCAAGACAGCCGCCTTCGGCCTGCCGCTGCTGGAGAAGATTCCCGCCGATGAGCGCCGGGTGCGCGCCCTCATCCTGTGCCCCACCCGCGAGCTGGCGCTCCAGGTGGCCGACGAGCTCAAGCAGCTGGGCAAGTTCAAGGGCATCAAGGTGGCGGCCATCTACGGCGGCGCCTCGATGAAGCAGCAGGAGGATGCGCTCGAGGAGGGCACCCCCATCATCGTCGGCACGCCCGGCCGGGTGTTCGATCACATCAACCGCGGCAACCTCAAGCTCGAGGGGTGCGACCACGCGGTGCTCGATGAGGCCGACGAGATGCTCAACCAGGGCTTCTACGAGGAAGTCACCCGCATCCTCGACCGCTTGCCGAAGAACCGGCAGGTGCTGCTGTTCAGCGCCACGGTGCCCACGGACATTCAGAACCTGATTGCCCGCTACACCACCAACGCGGAGACGCTGCTGCTGTCCGGCGACGTGTTCACGGTGGAGCACATCCACCACATCCGCTACGACGTGTCGGACGCCTTCCCCAAGCCGCGCAACCTCATCTACGTGCTGGAGAAGGAGGAGCCGCAGAACGCCATCATCTTCTGCAACACGCGCGATGACACGGCGCTGGTGACCGCGGTGCTCAACCGCAACGGCTTCGACGCGGACCTGCTCAACGGAGACCTGCCGCAGAAGGAGCGCGAGCGGGTGATGGGCAAGGTGAAGCGCGGCGAGGTGGCCTTCATGGTCGCCACCGACATCGCCGCGCGCGGCATCGACATCTCCGGGCTGGAGTACGTCATCAACTACTCGCTGCCCGAGGATCCGGCGGTGTACCTGCACCGGGTGGGCCGCACCGGCCGCATCGGCAACAAGGGTACCGCCATCAACCTGTTCTCCGGCCGCGAGTTGGCCACCTACTCCGTGCTCGAGAAGAAGTACGGAATCAAGTTCGAGAAGCGCGATATGCCCGCTCCTGAAGAGGCGATGCACCTGTGGACCGAGCGTCACCTGCGGGAGATCCGCGACGGGGCCTCGGGTAGCGTGTTCGAAGGCTTCCTGCCCCTGGCGTCGCAGCTCAAGCAGCGCCCGGACGCGGATGACCTGGTGGCCTTCCTGCTCAAGTACTACTTCAGCCACCTGCGCATGGAGAAGGTGCAGGCGGCCGCGAGCACCGAGCAGCAGGCGCCCGCGGAGCGCGAGCGCAAGCCCGAGGGCCGACGCGAGGAGCGTGAGCGGCGCGAGGGCCGAGGCGAGCGCCGGGAGCGCCCCGAGCGGCCCCCCCGTGAGAAGGAGCGCGAGCGGGAGCGTGACAGGCCGCCCCGCGCCGAGCACGGCGAGCGCACGCCCCGGCCGCCCCGGCGCGATGAGCCCCGGCGCGCCGCCGCGGGCCCCTCACTGGAGGCCGGCCCCGGTGAGGCCAAGCTCTGGGTGAACCTGGGCACCGCCGATGGCATGGGCCCCGGCAGCATCGCCACCGCGCTGGAGGAGGCGGGGGCTCCCGTGGGCAAGATTGTCCGCGCGGAGCTGCGCCCCACCTTCGCCTATGTCTTCGTGGCCGAGGAGGACTCCTCCGCCTTCGAGACGCTCAACGGCAAGCAGCACGGCACCAAGACGCTGCGCGTGGAGAAGAGCCGCCCCCGCTCCGAGCGTCCCGAGGGTGCCGCCCGCCCCGCCCCCTCGCCCGATGCCGGCCCTGGAGAGGTGAAGCTCTGGGTCAACCTGGGCACCGATGATGGCCTGGACGACGCGAAGTTCGTCGCTGCCCTGGAGGCCGCTGGCGCTCCGGCGGGCAAGGTGATCAAGCCCCTGCTGCGGCCCACCTACGGCTATGCCTACGTGGCCGAGGCGGATGCTCCCGCCTTCGAGGCGATCAACGGCAAGGCGCATGGCGACAAGCCGCTGAAGCTCGAGCGTCACCGCCCCCGTGGCTCCCGTGACGACAAGCGCCGCGAGCGCCGCGAGGAGCCCGCCGAGGTGCCGGGGCAGACCCGGATGTGGGTGGGCCTGGGCAAGCAGGAGGGCCTGGATGAGGCCGGCGTCACCTCCGCCCTCGAGGGCATGGGGGCTCCCGCCGGCAAGGTCGTCAAGGTGGAGCTGCGCTCCACCTACGCCTACGTCTTCGTCGCCGATGAGGATGCCGCCGCCTTCGAGGCGCTCAACGGCAAGGCGCACGGCGAGAACAAGACGCTGAAGATCGAGAAGGCCCGGCGCCGGTAGTCAGCGCGCGGGGGCGGGGTTCTTGGCCCGGCGGGCCCGGTGGTAGTGCGCCACGCACAGCCCCCGGGCCAGCACCGGCCGGCCACACCCCGCCTCGGTGCAGCCCTCCGGCTCCAGCGCGGCCCCGTCCGGCCGCGGCTCATGCTCGCTGAACATCAGCCGCGCCACCGTCAGCAGCTTGTCCACGTCCTCGCGCCCCAGCCGGCGCTCCCGCGTGAAGCGCACCAGCCGGTCGGCGCCCGCGTCCTCGTCCTCCTCGTGCCGGAACAGCTCCGACAGCGGCAGCCCCAGCGCCGCGGCCACCTGGAGCAGCGTCTCGTAGCTGGGGCTGCGCTCGCCCCGCTCCAGCAGCGAGGCGAAGCTCACCGAAATCCCACTGCGCGCCGCGAAGTCCTCCTGCGTCAGCCCCAGGCGCTCGCGCAGCGCGCGGATCCGGCGCGCCAGCGCCTGCAGGTGTCCTCCGGTATCCAACATGCCACCTCTCCCCTTCTGCTAGTTTCTCGCGCCCGCTTCACGGCGGCCTCAGAATCACCCCAGGTTCCGTTGGCAGGGAGTCACTCGTCCATGAACGCAGTCGAGGAGACCAACTACTACTTCCGCAAGGCCGCGCGCATCATGGATGTGGGCACCCCCATCGAGACGCTGCTCGCCACGCCGCTGCGTGAAGTCAAGGTGCAGGTCTCCATCGAGATGGACTCCGGGGACATCCGCACCTTCACCGGCTACCGCATTCAGCACGACAACAGCCGCGGCCCCATGAAGGGCGGCTTGCGCTTCCACCCCAAGCTGGATCAGCTCGAGTGCGTGTCGCTCGCCTCGCTGATGACGTGGAAGACGGCGGTGGCCAACCTGCCCTATGGCGGCGCCAAGGGCGGCATCACCTGCGATCCCACCCAGCTGAGCCTCAAGGAGCTGGAGCGGCTGACGCGCAAGTACGTGGACCAGGTGCAGGACTTCATCGGCCCCACCCGTGACATCCCCGCCCCCGACGTCAACACCAACCCCCAGGTGATGGCGTGGATCATGGACCAGTACTCCCGCTACAACGGCCACTCACCCGCCGTCGTCACCGGCAAGCCGTTGGACCTGTACGGCTCCAAGGGCCGTGAGGCCGCCACCGGCCGCGGGCTGCTGTACATCAGCCGCGAGATTCTGCGGGACGTGAACCTGCCCACCCGCGGCTCGCGCTTCGCCATTCAGGGCTTCGGCAACGTGGGCAGCCACACCGCCCGCCTGCTCTGGGAGGACGGCGGCATCGTCGTCGCCGTGTCCGACGTGCTCGGCGGCGTGCGCAACCCCCAGGGGCTGGACATCCCCAACCTCTTCGAGCACGTGCAGCGCACCGGCACCGTGACAGGCTACACCGGTGGCCAGCCGTGCACCAATGAAGAGGTGCTGACCGCCGACTGCGACGTGCTGATCCCCGCCGCGCTGGGCCACGTCATCACCAAGGAGAACGCCAGCGCCATCCGCGCCCGCCTCATCATCGAGGGCGCCAACGGGCCCACCACTCCCGAGGCGGACGAGCTTCTGGAGAAGCGCGGCGTCTACGTGGTGCCCGACATCCTGGCCAGCATCGGCGGCGTCACCGTCAGCTACTTCGAGTGGGTGCAGAACCAGCAGTACCTCTCGTGGGAAGAGGACCGGGTGAACGCCGAGCTGGAGCGCACCATGAAGGAGGCCTATGAGCGCGTGGCCCAGCTGGCCCGCTCGCGCAAGGTGTCCCTGCGCACCGCCGCCTTCATCCTCGCCATTGGCCGGGTGGGCAAGGCCACCGTGATGCGCGGCATCTAACCCCGCGCCTGCTCGCGCGGGGGGCCCGAGAGCGGCAGCAGCACCGTGAAGGTGGCGCCGCGCTGCGGCTCGCTCTCCACCTCGATGTTGCCGCCCAGCGCCTCGACGATCTGCCGGGTGATGTAGAGCCCCAGCCCCAGCCCGCCGTAGTGCCGGTCGCTCACCGCGCGCTCGAACTTCTCGAAGATGCGCGTCCGCAGGCGTGGCTCCACGCCGATGCCCTCGTCGCGCACGGTGAGCCGGGCCTGGTGGCCCTGGGCCTCGACATGAACGCGCACGGGCTTGCCCGCCCCGTACTTCAGCGCGTTGGACAATAGGTTCGTCACCACCTGCTCCAGCCGCAGCCGGTCCCAGTGGCCCGCGAAGGGCTCGGCGGTGCTCACCTCGATGGTGCCGCCCTCGCGCTCGGCCTCGGGCTCGAAGCGCGACACCACCTCGCGCACCAGCCCCGTCAGCTCCACGTCCTCGAGCCGCAGCTTCAGCCGCCCACCGCTGATGCGCGCCACGTCCAGCAGGTCGTTGATCAGGTCCGTCAGCCGCCGCACCTGCCGCCGCATGGTCTCCACGTCACCCGCCAGCCGCTCGGGGGTGGCGGGGCTCCGGCCCGGCTCCATCGTGCGCGCCAGCGCCTGGAGCTTGAGGCTCAGGGGCGTGAGCGGCGTCTTCAGCTCGTGGCTGGCCACCGAGAGGAACTCGTCGCGCAGCCGCACGGCCTCCTGCGTCGTCTTGAGCAGCCGCACGTTCTGAATGGTGAGCGCCGCCCGGTCCGCCAGCTCCTGGAGGAACTCCTGGTCCTCGAGCGTGTAGGGGTTGCCGGGCTTGCCCCGGGACACGCCCAGCGTGCCGAGGACTTTGCCCTGCACCCGCAGGGGTACCAGCAGGGTGGAGGACAGCCCGTAGCGCTCCACGAACCGGCGCACGCCCGGCGACGTCGCCTCGGGCAGCTTGCTCTGGTCGATGTACGGCTGGAGCAGGGGCTGCCCCGTGCTCACGACGTGACTGGCCGCGCCCTGCTCGTTGCGGACGGCGCCGTACAGCTCGTTGCGCAGCAGGTGCTGCGCCTCGGGCTCGGGGTGGTACGCGGCGACCACCTCCAGGGTGCCCGTCTCCTCGTTGAGCAGCGTCAGCACGCAGCACTCGCTCAGCACTTCGGCGCACAGCCGCGCCAGCTCCTCCAGGGCCGCGCTGAAGTCCCCGGTGGCCTGGGACAGGGCCGTGGAGATGTCCGCCAGCGCGCCCAGCCGCCCCTGCGCCCGCCGCTCCTGCTCGATGTCATAGAAGGCGACGACGCCCGCGGTAATCTCTCCTTCGTGGCGAATGGGCGCGGCGCCCATGCGCAGCCACGCCAGGGTGCCGTCGCCCCGCTGCAGGTGAATGTCCTGCCCCAGCACCGTCTCGCCCCGCAGCGCCCGCAACAGCGGCCACTCGTCCCACTGCACCGCCCGCCCGTCCGCGTGGAAGCCCTTCCACTGCTGGTACTCCGGAAGCCGCGAGCCCAGGGGCAGGGGCTGGCGCAGCAGGCGCTCGAGCTGCGCGTTGCCAAAGATGAGCCGCCCGCTGGAGGCCTCCGCCAGGATGACGCCCGCGGGGAGGTTGTCCAGCACCTCCTGGAGCCGGGCCCGCTCCTCGGCCAGCTCGCGCAGCAGCTGCGTGCGCCGCTCCTCCTCGCCATCCCGGAGCGTCAGCTCGACCGTCACGTCCTTGTAGGCGATGGCCACGTGGTGCACCTCACCGCCCTGCCCCGCCAGCGGGAAGAAGGTGCACGAGATGGCCGCGCGCCGCGCCTGCGTCACCTGGATGTGCCGCAGCTCCCGCGGGTCGTACCAGAAGACCGGCGTCTGCACCGTCTCGCCCTGAAAGGCCCGGCGGATCAGCTCGGCGATGCCCTGCTGCCGGGCCACCTCGTCCTGGAAGACGTTGTACTCGGGGGGCGGCTCGGTGCCGAACATGGTCCGGTAGGCCGGGTTGGTGAGCAGGCACCGCCCTTCCATGTCGAAGACGGAGTAGGGCACCGGTGAGTGGAGGAACAGGCCCTCGAGCAACACCAATGGATCGGCCAGCCCGGCGAGCTTCGCCCTCAGCGCACCTGGGGCCGTGCCGCCCGCTTGCTCAGCGGCCCGCGCCTCGGCTGGCGGCTGAGCCTTCTTGTCCTCGCTCCGGGCCATTCACTCCCCTGCGTAACACAGGACCGTCGGGCGGCTGACTCCCCGGTTGAACCGTGGGGGCCCCAAGTTCCCTCCCTGACGCTGGGGCTCTTCCCCGTTCGCCCTGCATCCGCTATGGGGCGCGCCATGGTGAACCTCCAGGACATCCTCGCCGCCCGTGAGCGCATCCGCGGCGCCATCCGGCCCACGCCCTGCCCCGCCTCGGACTACTTCAAGGAGCGCACCGGCTGCGCGGCCGTCTGGTTCAAGCTGGAGAACCTGCAGCGCACCGGCGCCTTCAAGGAGCGCGGCGCCCTCAACAAGCTGCTCACCCTCACGCCCGAGGAGAAGGCGCGCGGCGTCATCGCCGCCTCGGCCGGCAACCACGCCCAGGGGCTGGCCTACCACGCGCTGCGGCTGGGGATTCAGGCCACCATCGTCATGCCCGAGCGCACCCCCCTCATCAAGGTGTCGCGCACCCGGGACGAGTACAAGGCGCACGTCATCCTCAAGGGCACCAACTTCGACGAGTCCTACGCCGAGGCCCTGCGCCTGTGCGAGGAGCAGAACCTCGTCTTCGTGCACCCCTTCAATGACGACCATGTCATCGCCGGGCAGGGCACCATCGGCCTGGAATTGCTCGAGCAGGTGCCCTTCATGGACATGGTGGTGGTGCCCATTGGCGGCGGAGGCCTCATCTCCGGCATCGCCTGCGCCCTCAAGGAGGCCAACCCCCGCATCCAGGTGGTGGGCGTGCAGACCCAGGCCCTGGGCAGCATGAAGGCCTCGCTGGACGCCGGGAAGGTGACGGAGATCGCCGCCGGCTCCACCATGGCGGACGGCATCGCCGTGCGAAAGCCGGGCGATCGCACCTTCGCCATGGTGCGCAAGTACGTGGACGAAGTCGTCACCGTGGACGAGGAGGAGATCGCCAACGCCATCCTGCTGCTGCTCGAGCAGGAGAAGAGCGTGGTGGAGGGCGCGGGCGCCGTGGGCCTGGCCGCCCTGCTCAATGGCCGCATCCCCCGCGCCATGGGCAAGAACGTCGTGGTGCTGCTGTGCGGCGGCAACATCGACATGAACGTCATCAGCCGCATCATCGAGCGCGGCCTGGTGAAGGCCGGCCGACTGGTGCGCCTGGTGGTGCGGCTGCCGGACCGCCCCGGAATGCTCGCGCTGCTCACCACGCAGATCGCCGAGCAGCGCGCCAACGTGGTGGAGATTCACCACAACCGCGCCTTCTCCAAGGCGGGCCTGGGCGAGGCCATGGTCGAGGTGACGCTGGAGACCACCGGCCGTGCGCACATCCAGGAGCTGATCGACGGCCTGGGCCGCCAGGGCTGGCAGGTTGCCGAGGAGACCTGAGCGGGGGCTTGCCGCGCCCCTGGCCCGCTCGGCCATACTGGGGCTTCATGAGCCCCCTTCTCCTCGCCCTGCTCCTCACCGCCTCGCCTCCGCCTCAGCGCGCCCAGCAGCTCGCCAAGGACAAGGCCTGGGAGGACCTGTACCTGGCCTACTCCTCCGCCGACCCCAAGGGCTACCCCGACGCCCAGCGCAAGAGCATCGCCGGGCCCCTGCTCAAGGGCTGCGAGGCCCTGCTCGCCAATGACGCGGTGATGGCCTACTCGCTGGCCGAGCGCGCCGTGGCCTTCGAGGAGACCGCGGGCGGCCTGCGCTGCCTGGCTCGCGCCGCCCTCAAGTCGGATCAGCGCGGCACCGCCGAGGAGGCCCTGCGCAAGGGCCTGGCGAAGTTTCCCAAGGACGGCGCCTTCGGGCTGGAGCTGGGCAAGCTGCTGCTCGAGGACAAGGACTCCGCGGGCGCCGCCGCCGCCCTGCGCAAGGTCCCCAAGGGGCCTCAGTCCGCCGAGGCGAAGAAGCTGCTGCAGAAGGCCCTCAGCCAGGCCTCCGCCGAGGGCCAGGCCCGCGCCGAGGCCGAGAGCATCGAGCGGCGCATGAATGGCGAGCGGCAGCCCTCGGACAGGAAGACGCTGCCCGCCGTGGCCTCCGGCGAGGGTGACACCCAACCCGCCAGCCTCACCTACGAGTCCGGCGTGGGCGAGGACGGCATGCGCACCCGCGCCAACCGCCGCTTCGTGATGAAGTACTTCAACAACAACCGCGACTTCGGCCAGCGCGCCGAGTACGAGGGCAAGGTGGTCGCCACCCTCGAGGAGTCCTACGAGTTCACCCGCGAGGTGCTCGGCGAGGCCCGCGAGAGCCCGGTGGACGTCATCCTCTATACCCGCCAGGAGTTCCGCACCCATATGGGCGCCTCGCTGGCCAACGCCGCCGCCGGGCTGTACGCCGACTCCGCCATCCGCATCAACGACGCGGCCGAGCTCACCCAGAGCACCAAGGCCACCCTGGTGCACGAGTACGTGCACGCCGCGGTGGACGAGTTCTGCGGCGGCGGCCACCGGCTGCCCACCTGGCTCAACGAGGGCCTGGCCGAGTACGTCGAGTGGCGCTACCTGGGCGGAGATGGCGACCCGCCCGTGCTGGTCAACAACGCCCTGCGCGGCGCCGCCAAGGCCGGCAAGCTGCCCAAGCTCAGCCAGCTCTCCAACGGGGCCCTCATTCAGACGGCCAACCCCGGAATGGCCTACGCCACCTCCGCCGTTGCCGTGCGCGAGCTGATGCGCCGCGGCGGCCCCTCCAAGCTGCTCACCCTGATCAGGGATGTGGGCCAGGGTACGCCCTTCGAACAAGCGCTGCTGGGCCACTACGGCATGGACGTGGCCAAGCTGGACGATGAGGTGCAGTCCTCCCTCTCGTCCAGGTAGCGGGCAGCCCAGCCATTGGCGTGAAGGTCCGTTTACCCACCGCCTAGAGTCTCCTACACTGCCGCCTTCAAAATTTGCGCTTCAGGCGTTCTGGCGGGAACCTCCCCTCCGGCCTTACGCCTTTCCCCCGTAGCAAGGTGGATGGATGTCCGACACGCGCGCGGCGCTAAGAGAGTTTCGCTTCCTCGATGAGAAGCGAAAGATGGGGAGCCTTTCCCCCGTGGAGGAAGCTCGCTGGAACGAGCTGCGTGGACTTCTGGGAGTCCAGGACGCGGCGGTTCCGGAGCCGAGCGCGCCGGAGGCTTACCCCCAGCAGCCCCAGGGCTATTACGGCGCCGATGGCCAGTGGTACGCCTACCCCGCCGGTTATCCGCAGCAGCCTCAGCAGCCCCAGGGTTATTACGGCGCCGATGGCCAGTGGTACGCCTACCCCGCTGGCTACCCGCAGCAGCCCCAGGGCTATTACGGCGCCGATGGCCAGTGGTACGCCTACCCCGCTGGCTACCCGCAGCAGCCGGCTTACGATCCGAACCAGGCCTACGCCGGCTACCCGCAGCAGGGCTACGATCCGAACCAGGCCTACCCCGCGCAGCAGCCCTACCCGGTGGACCCCAACCAGGGGTACGCCGCGGGCTACGCGCAGCCGTACTACCCCGAGCAGGCCCCCTACCCCGAGCAGGCCCCCTACCCGGCCGAGGCCTACTCGCAGCCTGGGGCCGAGCAGCCCGCCGCCGAGCAGGATCAGGTGGACATTCCCTCGGTGAGTGACGCCGGGGCCTGGCAGCAGCCCGCCGCCGAGCCCCAGCCTGAGCCCGAGCCCACTCAGGCCGAGGCCGCGCAGCAAGACGTCTCCGTCGTGGGTGATGACGACGAGCTGGTCGAGGTGTCCGCCGACGAAGTCACCGACGTGGAGAGCTCGCAGCAGGCGGCTCCCGCCGCGTCGCCCGAGCCCGAGCCCGAGCCCGTTCTTGAGGCTCCGCCCGCTCCCGCGGACACCATGGAGCTCACGGTCCGCGTCAACACCGACTCCGGTCCCGCCCGCGGTCCGCTGCGCCTGCGCTCCAACCCGGAGCCGGCGGCGCGGCAGCCCGCCGAGTCCTCCGACGCCATCGAGCTGGAGGCCGAGGAAGTCTCCCTGATCGAGGCCGAGCCGGAGCCCGAGGCGCCGGCGGCGGCTCCTCCCGCCGAGGAGGCCGCGCCCCCGCAGGCCGCTCCCGTCGAGGAGCTGTCGATGGACGACGTGCAGCCCGAGCCGTCCGCGACGGACAGCTGGGACGCGGCGCCCATGGCGCTGGAGAAGACTCAGCCGCCCGTCGCCGTCGAGCCCGAGCTGACGCCGGAGCTCTCCGTCGAGGAGATCTCCCTCAGCCCCTCGGACATGGAGGAGGAGCCCCCCGCGGCGCCGAGCCCCGCTGCCGGGCCCGCCGCCGAGCCCATTATCGAGGAGGCCGCCATCGAGGAGCTGGCGATGGCCCCGAGCGCCCCCGCCGCGCCGTCCGAGCCCGAGCCCACGGTGGAGATCGCCGAGTTCGAGATGGAGGAGACTCCCGCCGTCGAGCCGCCCTCCGCCGAAGAGCCCACCCTCGAGGTCACCGACCTGGGCGCCGAGATGGAGCCCGAGCCCTCTCCCTTCTTGGCCAGCGCTTCGGCTCCCTCGCTGGAGCTGCGGCCCGTGCAGGTCGCTCCGGATCTCCAGGCGGACACCATCGAGGTGTCCTCCTCTGCCCTGTCCTCCGGCGCCTCGATGGTGCCCTGGGACGAGGACGGCGATGGCGCCTCAGCCCAGGCGCAGGCTTCGCGCCCGGCGCTGGAGGACGTGGATCTCTCCGGTAGCCCGGACGAGTCCGTTCCCCTGGCCACCAATGCCGAGCTCACCTCGGGCATGGAGTCCACCGGCGAGTCGTGGCAGCCCAGCGATCGCGGCCTGTCGATGGACTCCGAGCCCATCTCCGAGCCCATCATCGAGGCCAGCCCGGAGCCGGACGATGTGCTCGAGCTCACCGACGCGACCGAGGAGCCGCCCGCCGCGCCGGAGAATGTCTGGGGCAGCGATGCCGCCGAGCCTTCGCGCCCCGCGCCGCAGGTGAGCGCCGCGCAGGACGACTGGACGAGCTCTCCCGAGGCCAAGGCCGCCTTCGCCTCGGCCCCCGCGCCGAGCCCCGCCGCGGGCCTGGCGCCCGAGTGGGGCGCCGCCTCCTCTGGAGCGCAGGGCGACTGGGCGGACACCGCGCAGCCCACCCCTGGCTCCATCGCTCCGGAGTGGGGAGCCCCGGCCGCCGAGGCCGCGCCCTGGGCCGAGCCCGCCGCCAATCCGCCCGAGTGGGGCGCCGAGCCCGCCGCGCAGCCCGCCCCCGCCGCCATTCCCTCCGAGTGGGGTGGAGGCGCGCCCGCGGCGCAAGCCGCTCCCGTCGAGGTGGCCCCCGAGTGGGGCGCCGAGCCCGCCGCGCCGGCCGCTCCCATCGCTCCCGAGTGGAGCGCCGAGCCCGCTGCCCCCGCGCACGGCTCCGAGGGCCAGTGGTCCACGCCCGAGCACAACACCGCCAGCGAGTGGACCGCCGCCAGCCACGAGCCTCAGCTCGCCGCCGAGCCCGTCGCCGAGCTCACCGCCGAGCCTTACCTCGAGGCCGCGCCCCTCGAGGCGGCTCCTATCGAGGCGGTTCCCATCGAGGACGCCGAGCCCGTGCTCGAGGCCATGCCCGCCCAGCAGGAGCAGCAGCCTCCGCGCGCCGAGTGGGCCGAGCCCGAGCCCGAGTGGCTGGACAAGCCCCCCGAGCCGGACCTGTTCGGTCCCGCCACGGAGATCGGCAAGCTGGCCGAGCCCCTGGAGCACGAGCAGCAGGCCCCGGCCCAGCAGACCTGGACGGCCTCCTCTGCCCAGGCTACCAGCGAATCATTCGACACCCAGCCGCCCCCCGTCAGCCAGCTGGCCGACCCCGAGGATCCCGAGTTCCACCCGGGCGAGACGTGGTCCGCCGCGGGCTCCAGCCTGTTCGACGCCCCTGTCGCGGACCTGGGCGCCGGCCAGCCGCAGTTGCAGGAGCAGCCGGCGGACCTCAGCGCCTTCGGCGCTCCCATGCCTAACCTCTCGGAGCCCGAGCCCGTCTTCGATGCCAGCGCCCCGCCGCTGCCCGCTCCCCCCGAGGTCCAGGCCTACGCGGAGCAGGGCTACACGGATCAGGCTTACGAGGCCCAGCCCTACGAGGCCCAGCCCGCCGAGGCTCAGGTTTACGAGGCCCAGCCCTACGAGGCCCAGCCCGCCGAGGCTCAGGTCTACGAGGCTCAGCCCTACGAGACGCTCGAGGCCGAGCCCGCCGAGGCCGAGCCGAGCATCGACGTGAGCTTCGATGACGCCCCGCCGCCTCCTCCGGCCCCGGTCATGGAGGCCGCCGTCGAGGAGATGCCGGTGATGGACGTGGCCGAGATCGAGCTCTCCGAGGAGCAGGTCCTGCCGCCTCCGCCGCCCATGGCCGCCATGGCGGTGCCGCTGCCCATGCCGTCGACGCCTCCGCCGCCTCCGCCCATGACGCCTCCGCCGCCTCCGGCCGCTTACGCCGCGCCCGCGGCCCGGCCCTCCGCGGCGCCTCCGCCTCCTCCCCGCGCGGCCGCCCCCGCCGAGTCCTCCGTCATCATCGAAGAGGATGCCTCCTTCGCGCCGCTGGGTGCCCCGCTGGCCCCCTCGGGCGGGCCCCCGCCCTCGTGCTTCGTGGAGGGCGAGCACCGCGTCATCATTCACACGGTGGAGGGCCAGGTGAAGCGCGGCGTCATCCGCGACGTGGACCTGCTGGACGAGGCCATCGCCCTGGAGCAGCAGACGGGCTTCACGCCCGAGCGCATCCCCGGCAAGCGCGTGAAGGCCATCTTCTTCATGCTGCCGGCCGGCGCGCGCCAGCCCCAGGCGGACGGGCAGAAGATTCGCGTCACCTTCAATGACGGCCGCCAGGTGGCGGGCTTCTCGCGCGACTTCAAGAGCGGGGGCGAGGGCTTCTTCCTCATCCCCGCCGACAACCGCACCAACACCGCGCGCATCTTCGTCTACCGCTCCAGCGTGCAGACCGTCGCCGAGGGCTGAGCAGCCCCCGCTGCCGCGGCGCCCGCAAATGAAAGAGGGGCCTCCGTTCACCGGGGCCCCTCTTCCCTTTTCAGCTCGGTGCGCCCAGGCCGATTACTTGGTGTCCTTGGCGGTGGCCGCGGCGGCCTGCTTCTTCACGCCCTCGAAGTCCAGGCTCACCTGCACCTCGTCACCCACGAGGACGCCACCGGACTCGAGCGCCTTGTTCCAGTTCAGGCCGAAGTCCTTACGGTTGATCTTCGTGGTGGCCGTGGCGCCTACGCGCATCGAGCCATCCACGCCCTTGATCTCGGCGGAGGGGCCCTCCACGTCCAGCACCACGGACTTCGTCACATTGCGGATGGTGAGGTTGCCCGTCACCTTCAGCTTGCCCTCGCCGGCCTTCTCCACCTTGGTGGACTTGAAGGTGAGGTTGGGGTGGTTGGCCACGTCGAAGAAGTCCGGGCTCTTCAGGTGCCCGTCACGGCTCGCGTTGCGCGTGTCGATGGAGGAGGCGTCGATCACCACGTCCACGCTGGACTTGGTGATGTCCTTCTCGTCGACGTTGACGGTGCCGGAGACCTTGCCGAAGTCGCCGCGTACGTTGGTCACCATCATGTGCTTGACGGTGAAGTGGGCGCCGGAGTGGGCCGTGTCCACCTCGTAGGTGGCGCCAAAGGCGAGCGCGGGAGCGGCAAGGACGGCGGCGGCGGCAACGGACTTGATCAGGTTCTTCATGGTGTATGACTCCGGGTGATGCGGGTTCAGGCGCGCAGCGCGAAGCTGCGCATGGACAAGGTTCCGTGATGGAAGCCCTCGAACACGGGGGTAACACGGTCCTCGGGGAGGGCAGCACCAAGGACGAAATAGAGCGGCAAAAGGTGCTCGGGGGTTGGATGCGCCAGCCGCGCGTTCGGTGCGCTCAACCACTGACGCGCTCCGGAAAAGTCCCGGGCAGCGAGGCGCTCGGAGATCCAATTGTCGAAGGCCTGGGCCCACGGCTCCACGGCGGCGGCCTTGTCCTGGAACACCACGCGGCGCAGGTTGTGGGTGATGCCGCCGCTGCCCATGAGCAGCACGCCCTCGGAGCGCAGGGGGCTGAGCACCTGGCCCATGCGCGCCACGTCCTCGGCCGAGGCGCCGCGGGGCATGGACACCTGCACCACCGGCATGCGCGCCTCGGGCAGCGCCAGCCGCAGCGGCACCCAGGCGCCGTGATCCAACCCGCGCTCGGCGTCCGCCACCGCGGAGAAGCCCGCGCCCGACAGCTGCGCGACGATCTGCTGGGCCAGGGCGGGCTCGCCGGGGCACGGGTACGTCAGCCGGTACATGGCCTCGGGAAAGCCGCCAAAGTCGTAGATGAGCGGAGGCCTGGCGCTGGCGGAGACGCGCACGCCGCCGTGCGTCTCCCAATGCGCGGAGACGACCACCAGCGCCTTGGCATGGGCCACGGCCTTGCCGAAGGCCCGGAGCGCCTGGGGGTACTCATCCGTGTCCAGCGCCACCATGGGAGAGCCGTGCGAGATGAAGAACGCGGGGGCCTGGGTGTCGCGGGCCAGCCTGGGGCCCTTGGCCTCGGCCGCGGTCGCCACTCCGACGGCCGCCGCCGCCTGGAGCACCTCACGCCTGTTGAGTTCGTTCGTCATCGCGAGGAGGTTCAATAGCAAACCCAGGGCCAGTACCCAAAACACTCCAAGTACCTGAAATTACGTGGGTAGGTTCACTTTGGGTCGCGCGGAGGCTCTCAAATTGATAGTCAGATCGCTCGTTCTGGAAGGAGCACGGGGCCATGGCGGAGCGCTTGGAGTTGGACCTGAGGGAGCTGCTGACGTTCGAGCCGAAGGGGGGGTTGATCCACTTCGCGGGGCAGCGGGCGCTGGTGATGGACGCGGTGGCGATGGGGCTGCTGCGCAAGGAGCTGATCAGCACGGTGGGGCTCACGGCGGCGCGGGGGATTCTGACGCGGCTGGGCTACGCGCACGGGTGGCGGACGGCCGAGGCGATGAAGAGCTCGTTTCCGTGGCCGGACGAGGCGGCGTGGAGACGAGCGGGCGGCCGGCTGCACACCCTGCAGGGCCAGGTGCTGGTGGAGCCGGTGGAGCGCAAGGTGGAGGACGGGCCGGCGCCGTTCGCGGAGGCGCAGTGGCGTGAGTCCTACGAGGCCGAGCAGCACCTGCTGCACCTGGGACAGGCGGATCAGCCGGTGTGCTGGAGCCTGACGGGGTTCGCCAGCGGGTACATGAGCTACTGCAACGGCAAGCCGATCTACTGCCGGGAGACGCGGTGCGTGGGGAAGGGAGACGCGGTGTGCCAGATCATCGGCAAGTCCGCGGAGGAGTGGGGCCCGGAGCAGGTGGAGGTGCTGCGCTTCTACGAGACGCAGTGCATGGAAGGCGCGCTGGCGCAGGTGACGGAGGCCATCAAGCAGGCGGAGCAGCAGCTGCGGGCCCGGCGCAGGAGCCTGGCGCGGGTGAGCGGAGAGGCGGAGGACGGCTCGGGGATGGTGGCGCGCAGCGAGGAGATGAGGCGGGTGCTGGGGCTGGCGCGGCGGGCAGCGAAGGTGGACTCAACGGTGCTGATTACGGGTGAAAGCGGCGCGGGCAAGGAGCGGATTGCCCAGCTGATCCACGAGGAGTCGGGACGGGCGCACAAGGCGTTCGTGGCGGTGAACTGCGCGGCGGTGACGGAGAGCCTGCTGGAGAGCGAGCTGTTCGGACACGCGAAAGGCGCGTTCACGGGAGCGACGCATGATCGGCCGGGGCTGTTCGAGGCGGCCAGTGGAGGCACGCTGTTCCTGGACGAGGTGGGCGAGGTGCCGGCGGCGATGCAGGCCAAGCTGCTGCGGGTGCTGCAGGAGAAGGAGGTGCGGCGGGTGGGAGAGAACCAGAGCCGGAAGGTGGACGTGCGGGTGGTGGCGGCGACGAACCGGCACCTGCTGGAGGAGGTGAACGCGGGACGGTTCCGGCAGGACCTGTACTACCGGCTGAGGGTGATCGAGCTGAAGGTGCCAGCGCTGAGGGAGCGGCGGGAGGACATCCTGCCGCTGGCGCGGATGCTGTTGGCGGAGGCGACGGAGCGGATGGGCCGGCGGGTGGGCTCGTTCTCACCGGAGGCGGCGGATCAGCTGCTGAGGTACGCGTGGCCTGGGAACGTGCGCGAGCTGTCGAACGCGATCGAGCGGGCGGTGGCGCTGTGCGAGGGCTCGCGGGTGGAGCGGGACGACTTGCCCGAGGAGGTGCGAGCGGCGCCGCCGACGTTCCTGCCGGGCTCGGCGCCGCGGAGGCTCGAGGACATGGAGCGCGAGTACATCCTGGCGGTGCTGGCGCGGAATGAGGGGAACCGCTCGCGCACGGCGGAGCAGCTGGATATCGGGTTGGCGACGCTCTACCGGAAGCTCAAGCAGTACGGGCACGCGGAAGCCCCGAACTGATCTCCCCTTCTGATCGGCCGTGGCGCTCCACCACGCGCCAGTCCCCTACCCCTGTACCAAAGGGAAGCAGCGGCGGGTGCTCCTGGGGCTCTGACTCGAATGACATGACGGGACCTCACGGTGCTCGCGACGTTGCGCGCCCTACCGCGCCCCCATCTCGCCGAACACCTCTCGTTCGGAATACTCTCGCGCCCCCGTCCGGAAGAGAGTGCATGTCCCTCCATCGACTCCTCGCGCTGACCGCGCTGTCCCTGCTTCTCACCACTGCCTGTGGCGGCTCGCCCCCCGCTCCGCCCGTGGACAACACCCCCGACGCGGGCCCCATCGGAGGCTCGGATGGAGGCGCTGACTCCGGTGTCCCCGCCACCGCTCCCGGCGCTCCTACCTCCGTCACCGCCACGGCGGGCACCGCTCAGGCCACCGTCTCCTGGCAGGCCCCCGCAGACACCGGTGGCAGCCCTGTCACCGGATACACCCTCATCTCCTCGCCCAGCTCCGCGCCCGTCACCGTCAGCGCCGGCACCCTGTCCGCCACCGTCACGGGCCTCATCAACGGCACCGCGTACACCTTCGTGGTCTTCGCCTCCAATACCGTGGGCCAGGGCCCGGGCTCGGCTCCGTCCAACGCCGTCACTCCGGCCACCGTACCCGGCGCGCCCACCCAGGTGAGCGCCACCGCGGGCGAGAACAGCGCCGTCGTCACCTGGTCCGCCCCCGTGGACAACGGCGGCTCCGCGCTCACGGGCTATCAGGTCAGCGCAAGCCCCGCCTCCGCTCCGGTCACCGTCGGCGCGGGCAGCACCTCCGCTTCCGTCACCGGACTCACCGCGGGCACCGCCTATACCTTCACCGTCCAGGCCCTCAACACCGTGGGCGCCTCGGTGCCCTCCAGCCCCTCCAACTCCGTCACGCCGCGGCAGCGGGTGCAGGTGTCCATCGACTTCGACAACCTGCCCAACGCCACCGCCGTCACCAATCAGTACCCGCAGCTCACCCTGTCCTCGGCCACCGGGCTGAACAACTCCACCCTCAATCTGGCCGCCACCTTCAAGACGTCGGTGCCCAACATCCTGTGCACCCCGGGCTGCGATGATCCCACGTACATCGACTTCACCTGGCCCGCGCGGGACGTGAAGTTCAAGGCCGTGGGAGTCAATGACACCACCCAGGTGTTCGCCGTCCGGGTGCACCGCCAGGGCCTGCCCGTCACCCGGCTCGAGTACACCGGCCAGGGCCTGCCCTATGAGCCCCTGCTCGTGGACCTGTCGGCGCTGGGCGACATCACCCGCGTGGAGCTGGTGGACATCACCGACACGGCCGGCGTGGGCTGGGACGACTTCAGCTTCACCGTGCTCCAGTAGGCCCCCCGCGCAAGGGGGCCCACGAGCGCCGGACTAGCGCATCAGTTCAGGTACCGGTCATCCGGCCGGTCCGGCGCCACCACGCGCAGGTTGCGCGAGCGGGCGCGCACCTGGCGCTGCAGCCGCCAGTGCTGGAACCCCAGCCACAGCCGCTTGGGGCTCGCCCCGCGCACGTACGCCCACGCCAGGAACAGGGCGAACACGTCCGGCAGGTTGAGCAACAACCCCTGCACCGGGCTGCCGCCCGTGGTGAGCACCGACAGCACCACGAAGCCCGCGCCAATGCCCGCCAGCGCGTTGCCCGACAGCGGCATGCCCCAGAAGCTCGTCTGCCCCCGCCCAATCGTGAGCCCGTACGCCACCCACAACAGCGTCGTCATCACCGTGCCGCCCGTGTACGGCACCCCGCGCACCGAGGGCACCACCAGCCCCAAGAGCGCGGTGAGCAGGCCCGCCAGCGCCGTGGAGCCCAGCGCCACCCACAGCATCCGCTTCGGGCCCCAGATGCCCTCCAGGAAGCCGCCAATGGACCAGATGATGATGCCCCCGAAGATGATGCTGATGGGGTGCACCTCGATGAACGCGTAGGTGAGCGGCTGCCACAGGAAGCTGCCGATGAAGCCCGGCGTCAGCAGCAGCAGCGTGCCCTGCGCGTTGCGCGTCAGCAGGAACATCACTGAGCCGGCGACGAGGCCCAGCGCCAGCTTGGACGACATGGTCTCCAGGCCGGGGAACCCTCCCCCACCGCCAGAACTGCGCATCGGTCGCATACCACTCCTCCAGGCTCACCCATCGAGCCGTCCAAAGGTGGTGAAAGCCGCGCCACTTCGCAACCACTTCGTCCGTCAGAGAGTCCTTAAAACGATGAAGGGCGCCCCTCCCGGCTGTTGGGAAGAGCGCCCCGCGGTGCCACCTGCCACCCAGGCAGGCGAGCGGCTTACCCCTTCAGCCGGTAGAACAGGGTGATCGTCAGACAGTGAAACTCCTTGTCCGACGACTGCGTCACCACTTTGTCCACGACATCGACGTTGGGGTTCTCCTTGAGCCACTTGGTGATGTTTTCACCCATGTTCTCGCGATCGCGCGCGAGCGTGGTCGAGAAGACCTTGACTCCCGTGAAACTGATGACGCCCATTCCGACCCTCGTCTAAAGCCAGAGACTTCGCAGGTTTACCCCGAGTCCGGACGCCCAGCAAGAAACGGCGCCAGAATCCGGCCTTTACCCGCTACCGCGCGCCGCGTCGCGACTGGCAGCCCAGCTCGTCCTTGCAGGCAGGCCCAATGCCGTCCGGGTGTGCGTGGAACGGCGTCTTGTCGCTCTCCTCGACGCCGCACATCACACACTTGCGCTTGCGGTTGCGGCGCTCGGCCCGGCGTTGCTCGGCGATTTCCTTGGCCCGCTCGCGAGCCGACTTCGCATCCACCTCGTTACTCATCTGGTAAGTCCCACGGGGAAGTCTGTCCCTGCTCAGAGCGCCTCGACCAGGACTGCGATCCCCTGGCCGCCGCCGATGCACGCCGAACCGATACCATAGCGGGCCCCCCGGCGCTTCAGCTCATAAATGAGGGTCATCGTCAGCCGCGCCCCCGAGGCACCCAGCGGATGGCCCACGGCGATCGCGCCGCCGTTGACGTTGGTGTGCTCGCGTGGCAGCCCCAGCTCCTTCTCCACCGCCAGGTACTGCGGCGCGAAGGCCTCGTTCACCTCGAACAGCTCCACATCGCTCAGCTTGCACTCGGCACGCTCCAGCAGCCGTCGTATCGCCGGCGCCGGCCCAATGCCCATGATCTTCGGATCACACCCGGACACGCCCCAGTTCACCAGCCGGGCGATGGGCTTCAGGCCGTGCTTGTCCGCGTAAGTGCGCGTGGCCATCACCATGGAGCCCGCGCCGTCGCAGATGCCGCTGGCGGCGCCCGCGTGCACCACGCCGTCCTTCTTGAACACCTTGGGCAGCTTGCGCAGCGACTCAGGGGTGGTGTCCGGGCGGTTGTGCTCGTCCCTGGCGAACACCGTGTCGCCCTTCTTGCCCTTGAGCGTCACCGGCGAGAGCTCCTCCTGCAGCCGGCCCGACTCCTGGGCGGCGGCGAAGCGCTTCTGGGTGAGCACCGCGTACTCGTCCACCTGCTCCTGGGTAAGGCCGTAGTCCACCGCGAGCTGCTCGGCGGTGAGCGCCATGGCCTGGCCGGTGTAGCTGTCGGTGAGCGCGCTCCAGAGCATGTCCTCCATGCCGCCCTTGCCCAGGGGAATGCCGAAGCGGGCGCCGCGGATGACGTGGGGCGCCTGGCTCATGGACTCGGTGCCGCCAGCCAGCACGCACGAGGCCTGCTCGGTGAGCATCAGCTCCGCGGCGGTGATGAAGGCCTGGAAGCCCGAGCCGCACAGCCGGTTGACGCCCAGCGCGGGCACCGGCACGGGCACTCCGGCGCGCAGCCCCACGTGCCGAGGCAGGTAGATGGCGTCCGCGCTGGTCTGCACGACGTTGCCGTACACCACGTGGTGAATCTGCTCGGGCGACACCTTCGCCTGGGCGAGCGCGGCCTTGGCCGACTCGACGGCCAGATCCGTGGCGCTCACGTCCTTGAGGCTGCCGCCGTAGGTGCCAAACGGGGTGCGCTTGCCGGACAGGAAATAGATCTCTTCGCTCTTCGAGGCGCTCTTCATGGGCTCACTCTTCCCTATCAACTTCAGCGGGCACGTCCGCCGAGAAAGGCGCTGGCGACGATGGCAAGCGCCGCGACCGTCCACAACAGTCCAGGGAGGTTCTGCCGGCGAATCTCCTTCTGGCCAAGTCCCCGGTACCACGAACGCCCGGCCGCTACCCGACCTTCCCAGGTGAATTCCCCAGAAGGCGTCAGTCCCTCCAGCCGCTTGAGGTGGGCGCGCAGCAGCCGGTCCGGCGCCGCGTCCTCCAGGCCCCCGGCGCGGTAGCGGCCGGGAATGTCCAGTGCCACACGGCGGTAGCCCGCGGTGATGACGAAGCCGTCGGGCGCCACCGGTGTGAGGAAATAGAGGCGCGGCTGGCCATCCGGCCCCAGGTGCAGGGTGGCGAACACCTTCTCGGCGGGGTGGGCGTAGTTGTACGAGCGGGTGGCGGCGCGCAGGCGGGGCTTCTCGTCGTGGCTGCCCAGGGGCACGAAGCCCAGCGCCTTCAGCTGGCCCGCCTGGGCGGCGCACTCCTCGGGCAGGTCCATCTGGTCCGCGGGGGCCTCGGGCTCCACCCGCACACTGGCCGGAAAGAGCACCAGCACGGCGCGCCACAGGTTGAGCCAGAACAGTGTCACGGCGAGTACGAGCCCGGCGACCACGGTGGCCAGTTCGCCGAAGACGTTCATGGGCAAGCTCCGCGCATGGGGCGCACCGTAGCGGAAAGCCAGGGGACCGCGGGCCCCTTTGTCCCCCGGGCTCGCGTCAGGTAAGCGTAGGAGGCACATGAAGAGCCCTCCCCCAGCCTCGCCCGCCACGTCGCTCCGCAAGGATGAGCTGGAGCTGCGCGCCCTGCCCGAGCACGTGGAGGTGCAGATCTGGGACTACCACGCGGCGCCGGTGCACCTGTCGCACGAGGAGCTGTCCTGGCTGGGGCTGCGCACCACCGAGCCGCGCGCGGTGGCGCCTGCCAGCCGGGTGGGCCCGTGGCGCCGGGCGCTGCGCGAGGGCCGGCGGGACACGCCCACGCCCCAGCTCACCGAGGAGGAGACGGCGCGCGCCCTGCACACCGGCGGCGTGGCCTGGGTGCCGGTGGCCGAAGGGGTGGACGTGTACATCGTCAGCTACCACGCCGGCCCGGTGCACCTGGAGCCGGTGCACCTGGCGCGGCTGGGGCTGGTGCACCGCGGGGGCTGAGCGGGCCCGGGGACGGCGGCCGAGCGGCTCAGGCGGTGGTGCGCAGGCCCAGCCGCCGCATCACGTCCTCGCGCAGCACGGCCACGCGGCCCAGCAGGCCCGGCGCGTTGGCGGCGAGGAAGGCCTTCTCCGCCTGATCCAACACGCGCGAGGCCTCGCGGGGTGACAATTCCAGCCACAGCTCGGCGATGCCCAGGTTCACCAGGCCCACCTGCAGCACGTTGCGGCACTCCTCCGCCAGCGCCAGCGCCCGCTTCAGGTGGCCCAGCCCCTCCTCCAGCGGCACCAGCGGCGCCAGCGCCCGCCGGGCGAGGATCTCGTCGAAGGGGTTCTCCATCAGGGCGTCGGTCGCCCGGGCCAGCGCATCGGCGGCGGCCTCGCGCGCGTGCGCCTCACGGCCCTGGGACAGCTCGAAGCGCGACTGGTACACGCGCAGCAGCGTCTCCATGCGGAAGTCGCCCGCGCGCACCGCCGCCACCGCTCGCGGCAGCGACTCGCGCACCGCGCGCGCGTCCTCGCAGAGCATGTCCCGGCACGCGGTGTAGACGGCCACGTACATCTGCAGCCACCGGTCTCCCGGCAGCACCTTGGAGAGCGACTGGCCGCGGGCCAGCACGGCGTCCACCTGCTCCAGCTCGCCGCGCTCCAGGTAGTGCGGCGGGGTGTAGATGATGAGGTTGCGCTCGGGCAGGCGCGGGTTGCCAAGCCTTCGGATCAGCTCCAGCTTCTCGGCGAGCACCGGGGCCAGCGTGGCGCCGTCTCCGGTGAAGCTGGCGCGGACGATCTTCGAGAACAGGTGGTAGATGCGCACGTCGGTGAAGCCCATGGCATCGGCTACCTCGAGCCCGTCGCGGATGGCCTCCTCGTCCAGCGGCTCGCCGCGCAGGGCGCGCACCATGTTGAGGAAGTAGCACCCCATGCCCAGCGCCCAGGCCAGGCGCGGAGGCAGCCCCTCCATGACGGCGCGGAAGGCGCGCAGGTGCTCCACCTGCTCGCGCTGCGCCTTGAGCACGCCGGCGAACTGGCCGGTGTGAGAGCTGAGCGCCGCGCGGGCAATCAGCACCGCGGCGCGGTAGGGCGAGTCCACCGGGTGCTCGGCCTCCACGCGCTCGAGCAGCGCCTGGAAGTCCGCGGTGCGCCCCATGATGGCCATGGCGATGCTCTGGAGGATCTGCAGCTCCGCCTTCTTCCAGAACACGTCCACCGGCGTCATGTGCGCCGACAGGGGAATCTCGCGGAACACCTGGCGCAGGCGCACGGGGCGCTCGGCCCCGAGCGCGGTGCGGGCCGCGTCGAACTGCTCCAGGGCCTCCCGCCGGCCGGCGGCCAGGTCCACCGTGCGCGCCCAGTGGGCGAAGAGCTTCTCGGCGTACACCAGCGTGGTGGGCGGATCGCTGGTGTAGCCCACCTCGATGAGGGTGGCCCAGGTGCGAATGGTCTGCTCGGTGCGCTCGGGGGTGCGCGGCTCCTGCTCCAGCAGCTGCGCGGCCTCCTTGAGCAGCAGCGTGGCGTCCAGCAGCGCCTGAGCGCCGATGGCGGCCTGGCCCGCGCGCAGCAGCGGCTCGATGGCGCGCCGCGGGTTGGTGGAGCGCGAGAAGTGGTAGCCCACCACCCGGTCCGCCGCCGGGTTGTCCTTGCCCATGGACTCGAGCACCTCGGCGACGCGGCCGTGGTAGGCCTGGCGGGCCTGCTCGGCGGTGCTATCGTAGATGGCCTGGTGCACGGTGTCGTGGGTGAAGACGTAGCGGCCCTCGGACAGCTGGAGGAACTGCCGGGCGACGATGTCGTCGAGCGCCTGGAACAGGTCCACCTCGAGCATGCCGGCCAGGGCACGCACCATGGGCAGGCTCAAGCCGCGGCCCGCGGGAGCCAGCCTTCGCAGCAGCGCCACGCGATCCGAGGGCACGGTGGCCAGGCGCGCCAGCACCGCCTCCTCAATCGTCGTGGGCAGAGCGCGCGTGGCCAGGTTGCCATCGGCCATCCACCGGCCGCCCACGCGGCGCAGGGCGCCCTGCTCCACCAGCGCGCGCAGGCACTCGGTGGCGAAGAAGGCGTTGCCGGCGGTGATGCGGTGCAGCCGCTCCACGAAGCCGGCGGGTACCTCGAGGCCGCGCAGGGCCAGCTCCACCAGCTTCTCCACGTGCTCGGCGGTGAGCGGCGCCAGGTCCATGCGCACGGTGAGGCCCTCGTCCACCGTCTGGAAGGCCAGGCTCAGCCGGCTGAGCGCATCCGGGCGGTACGAGGCCACCACCAGGCCACGGGTGCGGTGCAGCGCGCGGATGACGACGTTGAGCGTCTCCAGCGAGGCGCTGTCGGCCCACTGTAGGTCCTCGAAGCACAGGACGAAGGCCTGGCGCTTGGCCAGCGTGCGCAGCCACTCCGAGAGCGCCTCGAAGGTCGCGATCTTCTCCGCGCCCACATCCTTGAACTCGGGCACAGGGCCGGTGGCGAGCGCGGGAACCAGCCGGCCCAACAGCGGCCCTACGCGCTCGGCCAGCTCCGCGGGGGTGAGCGGCACCAGGCAGCGCAGCGCCTGGGTGATGGGGGCCAGGGGCGCCAGGCCCTCGACGCGGCACTGGCCCAGGCCAAAGGGCATCTCGGCCAGCTTGGCCTGCAGCTCGAACTCCTGCAGCAGCCGCGACTTGCCCACGCCGGCCGGAGCGCCAATGAGCACCGCGCCCGACTGGCCCCAGTCCGCCTCGGCCAGCGAGTTCATCAGCTGCTCCAGCTCCGCGTCACGGCCCACCACCTCGGGCACGTGCAGGTAGCTGGCGCGCACCGCCAGGGGCTCCTCGGGCAGCGGCTCACCGCTGGCGCCGCACAGGGCCTCGAGCAGCTGGCCCGCGTCCTGGTAGCGGTCCTTCGGATCCTTGGCCAGCAGCAGGAGGATGATCTCCTCCAGCGCCGGATCCACCCTGCACAGCGTGGACGGCTTGGGCGGCACGCGGGTGAGGTGGTCCGCCAGCAGCGCCGCGGGGCTCTGGCGCTTGAAGGGCAGCCGGCGGGTGGCCAGGTAGTAGGCCATGACGCCCAGCGAGTACAGGTCCGCGCGCCCGTCGATGCTGGCGCCGCGCTGCCACTCGGGAGCCATGTACTCCAGGGTGCCCTTGAGCCGGCCGGGGCTCGGCGTGCCCAGCTGGTGCATGACGCCGAAGTCCATCAGCTTCACCGTGCCGTCATCCATGATGCGCACGTTGCTGGCCTTGATGTCGCAGTGCACGTACAGGCGCGCGTGGATGAAGGCCAGCACCTGCGCCATCTGAATGAGGATGCGGAAGATGGTGCGCGCGTCCAGCGGCTCCTCGCGCGCCAGGGTGCTCAGGTCCTTACCGCTCACCACCTCCATGGTGATGAAGCGGTTGCCCGACTCCGTCATGCCGCAGTCGAACACTTTGAGCGTGCCGGGGTGCTGCAGCTTCGTCATCGCGAAGAACTCGTGCCGGAACATCAGCACCAGCTCCTCCACCTTGGACGGGCTGAGCCCCTCGGGGACCTGCATCTCCTTGAGGGCCACCTGGCGCAGCTCCTGAAGATCCTCGGCCAGCCAGATGCGGCCCATGCCGCCCTCGCCCAGCACCCGCTCGATCCGGTAGCGGCCCCGCACCAGCGTGCCCGGCTCCAGCAGCGAACGGATCCGCTCGCCAGACCTCATGCTGGGCATGGTGATGGGCGTGCGCGTCCGCTCCTCCACCGAACTCGACGAGGGCCGGACGCTCTCATCGAGGACTGAAGTCTTGTCTTCGTCGCTCATCAAAGAGAGCCGGATGGGGGGGCTGGACACGAGGGAGCCGACGCGGGAAGAGAAATACCACCTTTCAGCAAAGCCGTCTCATTCTGCTCATTCTGGTTTTGCAGGTCCAGCCCTACCTGATGTGTTGGGTCAATTCGTGGGGCGCGGCAGGTTGGAAAGCGCCGGTGGCGCCGCAAGCTTCCTTGAGTTCGCGGTGGATACGCAAGAAACCCACCTCCCTCTTAGGTCGTAAGGGCCTGTCTCTCACCTGATCAGGCGAGCAGCCTCGGGCGGGCCGCCGAAGTTGTCGGAGGGCAGGCCGTGCCGAACTTGAAATCAGAAGGGAGATAACGCCATGGCCGGGAAGAAGCGGACGGATCAGCCACGGGACATCGGGGACGATCAGCAGGCGGGCATGCACCCGGGGGAGAACTTCCAGCCTCGCAACCGGGGCGAGGGAGCGGACGCGAAGGACCGGGCCGCGGCGGAGGAGAGCCGCCGACTGAACGCGGCGGAGGACGAGACGGTCAACCCGGGCTCACTCTCCCAGACGGCCTGGGAGGGGCGCGTGGAGCGGGGCGAGGAGTGGATGGAGGAGCAGGTACCCGAGCGTGAGGCCCGGGGAGATGAGGAGCCCAACTCGGAAGTCTCGCGGCGAGGGCTGGTGAACCCACCTCCGGAGGAGTAGGCCGGCTACGGCTGGGTGTCGCGGGCGAAGATGCGGCGCAGCAGGGACTCTCCCTCGGAGCGCGGGGGCTGCGGGGAGAGGAAGGCTGGCACCTGGGAGGGGGCGCGGACCTGGGAGTCCGACGCGCCACACGACTGCTGGAAGTCCAGGCCCATGGACGACGTGGGCTTGCGGCTCTGGGGACCTCCGAACGAGTACATGAACTGCCCTCCTGACGGGTTCACCCCTGATTGACCCAGGCCCCAGCCGTTGGATCACACGGGTCGCTTTTTTACGGGCGGATGACCCGGAGGCCCCTTTTCTTCCCCTGCCCTGCGTTGGATGATGTGGTTCTCCACGCTACACCCCTCCGGAGAGCCAACGCCTTGAAGCCTCAGGTCCTCATCGTGGAGAACGCCCGGACGATGCGGGAGACCCTGCGGCTGTTGCTGTCAGTGGACTTCGATTGCGTACTGGCGGTGAACGCGGAGGAGGGGCTGGCGCTGATGCAGTCGAGCCCCCCGGATCTGCTGCTGTCTGACGTGAGCCTGGACAAGATGGACGGGTACGAGCTGTGCCGGCGGGTGCGGGGCGACTCGCGGCTGCAGCACATTCCGGTGGTGCTCATCAGCGGGTACCCGCCCCGGCTGGAGGACCCCAGCGTCATCCACCCGGATGCGTACTTCATCAAGCCGGTGAAGCCGCCGGAGCTCATCGCGCGGCTGCTCTCGCTGGTGCACCCCGTGGCGGCCGGGGGCATGCCGCGGGTGAAGGTGGCGCACGAGGGTTGACGCAGGCGGTCAACCGGAGCTGTTGGCGGTGGGCATGAGGCCTGGGTTTCCGCTCGCGGCATGAAGGCAAAGGGCTATGCTCCGCGCCCCTTTCGCCCGAACCCGAGGTCCCGCGTGATCAACGCCATCGCCCGCGTTCCCCCGCCGCAGAACGAGCCCATTCTCTCCTACGCCCCGAACGCGCCCGAGCGCACGGCGCTGCAGGCCGCGCTGCAGCGCATGGCCTCCGAGCGCCCGGAGATTCCGGTCATCATCGGCGGCAAGCACCTGCGCACGGGGAAGACGGACACGGTGCGCATGCCGCACAAGCACTCGCACGTGCTGGCCACGCTGCATGAGGCGGACGCCAGCCACGTGGAGCAGGCGATCCAGAACGCGCTGTCGGTGAAGGACGAGTGGGCGCGGATGCCGTTCCCGGAGCGGGCGGCCATCTTCCTGCGGGCGGCGGAGCTGCTGGCCACGCGGTACCGGCCGCTCATGAACGCGGCGACGATGCTGGGGCAGTCGAAGACGGCGTACCAGGCGGAGATCGACGCGGCGTGCGAGGCGATCGACTTCTTGCGCTTCAACGTGCACTTCGCGCAGCAGCTGCTGGAGCAGCAGCCGGTGAGCGGGCCGCAGATGTGGAACATGATGGACTACCGGCCGCTGGACGGGTTCGTGCTCGCGGTGGCGCCGTTCAACTTCACGGCCATTACGCTGAACCTGTGCACGGCGCCGGCCATCATGGGCAACGTGGTGCTGCTCAAGCCGTCGTCCACGTCGGCGCTGAGCTCCTGGTACGTGATGGAGCTTTTGCGTGAGGCGGGAGTGCCGGACGGGGTGATTAACTTCCTGCCGGGAGACGGGCCGACGATTGGAAATCCGGCGCTGATGAGCCCGCACCTGGGCGGAGTGCACTTCACGGGCTCGACGCCGACGTTCCAGGGCATGTGGCGCACGGTGGGCGAGAACATCCAGCGCTACAAGCAGTACCCGCGGCTGGTGGGAGAGACGGGCGGTAAGGACTTCATCTTCGCGCACGCGTCGGCGGCCGAGGACGTGGACGCGTTGGCGACGGCGATCGTGCGCGGCGGGTTCGAGTACCAGGGCCAGAAGTGCTCGGCGGCGTCGCGGGTGTACATCCCCGAGTCGCTGTGGCCGAAGCTGAAGCCCAGGCTGCAGGAGTTCATCAGCGAGCTGAAGATGGGCGATGTGACGGACTTCCGGAACTTCATGGGCGCGGTGATCGACGAGAAGTCGTTCAAGCGGGTGTCCTCGTACATCGAGCTGGCGAAGCAGGGCGGCGCGGAGGCGACGATTCTGGCGGGCGGAGACGCGGACCGGAGCGAGGGCTGGTTCGTGAAGCCGACGCTGGTGCAGCTGACCAACCCGCGGCACCGCATCATGCAGGAGGAGATCTTCGCTCCGCTGGTGGGAGTGCACGTGTACCCGGACGCGCGCTTCGAGGAGACGCTGCGCGAGGTGGACCAGGGCGCCACGTACGCGCTGACGGGAGCGGTGTTCGGCCGGGACCGCAAGGCGATCATGACGATGATGCGGGAGCTGCGGCACGCGGCGGGCAACTTCTACATCAACGACAAGCCCACGGGCGCGGTGGTGGGACAGCAGCCGTTTGGCGGCTCGAGGGCCTCGGGGACGAACGACAAGGCCGGCTCGATGTTGAACCTGGTGCGGTGGACGTCTCCGCGGACGATCAAGGAGAACTTCGCGCCGCCCACGCGCGTGCCCTACCCCTCCATGCAGGGCTAAGCGCGGCGTCGGGGGTGGCTCCTCAACGCCCGACAGAGAGTCGCCCCCTCTCGCGGCAGGGATACGGATGGCCGTTGCTGAGCGTGGCGCTGGTGGCCGCCGGCTGCGCCAGTGCGCCTGGGCCGCGCGGCCCGGGAGGCAGCTACCACCTCCTGGCGGGAACGGACCCGTCGTGGCAGCAGGACACGGAGCGGGCCTGGCAAGATGAGCAGCGCGGGGTACACACTGCCCCGGGCCGCCCTCAGGTCCCCCCCGGCTGGCCGGAGGACGCCAGTGGCGATGAGGAGCTGCTGGCGCCGTTTCTGGCCTGCGCCTCGACAACGGACTTCCTCGCGCTGCAGCGCGGGGTGGACATGGCGCGGGTGGTGGAGCGGCTGGGGGACTGGAGCGCGGTGCGGCTGGGAGCACTGGGGCCGCTGGTGGACGCGCGGGCCTCTGAAGTCCTCATCCGCAAGCGCGCCGCGTTCCTGCTCACCTCCGTGGCGGACCATGGGGTGTACGCGCAGGTCTTTGCCCTCTTCATTGCCCACACCTCCTTCGATGACGAGTTGCACCGGTTTCTGCGTCTGCTCGCTGGGCAAAAGCAGCTGAGACAGACACTGGGGCACATGGAGGCGGTACGTGAAGAGCTGAAGCGGCGAGGCTTCAAGCTCTCGGACTACGCGGACCGGGACGAGCAAGCCGGGGATGTGCTGCGGGGCCTGGGGAGCGCGGCGCGCGATGCGCTCAACAGCAGCCCAGCCAGCCAGGACGGCCGCTTCCTGGGCATGTGGAACAAGAGCCGGCAATTGCCCCCGGCATACCAGCAGGCGGTGGACGGGCTGACGCAGGCGATGAGCCGCGAGCACTACACCCCCGGGAGCGTGGCGCTGGGCGGCTTTGATCACCTGACGTTCGGCGTGCCGCTGGGCTTCTACCACCTGGCGGCTGGCACCGGGCACGGGGTGGAGACGTTGGCGCAGGGACAGTACGAGCAGGCCACGCGCGAGTTGGCGCCCGCGGCGGTGCTGGTGGCGCTGTACGCCGGAGGCAAGAGCGTCCGGTACCTGGCCGAAGCGCGAGACACGGGCGCCCGAGCGCGGCTGGCGGTGCCGGAATCCCGGCTGGAGGCGCTCAAGCAGGTGGCGTGGCAGTTGCGGGAGCGGCTGGGGCTCGAGGGGCTGGGAGAGCTGGCGCGCTACCTTCGGGGCAGCCGGGAAGCCGCGGTGTTCGTGGGCGCGGGGGGAGAACCAGCTGCCGTGGCCCTGTACGAGGCGCGCGGCAACGTGGCCCGGGCGCAGGCGTGGCTGTCGGAGGCCAAGCCCGAGCGCGCGGGAGCCCCGGAGCCAAGGCCGGCCACGGGCAAGGCGCTCGGCGGCGTGGCCTCGCTGGTGGACGAGGCGGCGGGCTACAGCGCGCAGGTGGTGGAGTCCAAGCTGCGGCAGGCGGAGCTGGAAGCTCCGGGCCCCCGCCTGCCCGCGGACGTGGCGCTGCTCGAGAAGCTGC
Organism: Myxococcaceae bacterium; assembly: GCA_035296065.1. Classification (GTDB taxonomy): domain Bacteria; phylum Myxococcota; class Myxococcia; order Myxococcales; family Myxococcaceae; genus DATHBR01. Next base: position 272,068 of record DATHBR010000063.1, read on the forward strand.
GCGCCACGCTGGACGCTCCGCCGCCGGGAGTGCCGGAGGGCTACTCGCTATGGAGCGAGTACACCACCTACCGGCAGCGGCGCCTGGCGGAGCTGAAGCAGGGCAAGGCCACCGAGGGCCCGCTGCGGTGGGTATCGTATGAACGGATGCGGGGGGCGTTCGCCCGGGGGTTGGCCTTCGAGCGCTCCATGGTGAAGGTGCTGCGCGCGGACGCGGACCTGCCGGTGGCGCAGCGCCAGTGGCTTCAGGGCTTCAACCAGCCGCGCATCGAGGTGCACGTGGGTGTGTCCAAGCCCAGTGTCGCCGGCACTCGCTTCGCGGACGTACTCGTCATCGAACAACAACCGCCCGCGGGCCAGCCTCCCCGCGTGGAGAGCTTCAGCTTCAAGAGCCGCTACCTCGCGCCGCTGAAGCCAGACCTCCTGAGGAACCGGATAGAGGCGGATGCGGTCGCTGCGTTGGACTATTACGGCGGGACGTTGAACATTCTGCGGCGCTCGCTCGAGCGCCAGGTGCAGGTGCAGCGCGTCCGTCTTGTCTACGAGGGTGGCGCACTCCTGCCCAGCGACCCGAGGAGCCTGGAAAGAGCTGTGGACGCAGTCAGCCAGCAAGTCAAGGGAGTGGAGGTGCTGGTGCAATGAAGTTGCTGACCCTGCTGGACTTGAATGTGGACGACAGCCTGGCCCTCTATTGGAACGGGACCTTCGGTCCACAGATGGAGATTGAGCGCGCGCTGGGTCCCTTCGTCCAAGCGCTCGAAGAGCACGCGGGCGAGTGGATGCCGGACATCGTGGAAGGCAAGCGGCAACGCAAATACTCGCGCTCCGCCCTCTGGAAGACCCTGGAGGAACGCCGCACCCAATACAGCTCGGGCTGCGGGCTCTACCACTCGACGTATCCCTTCGTCTCGCTGACGCTCAGTTTCGGGCTCCAGCAACTGCCCCGGGAATTGAGTGTCATCCTCCATGTGCAGCCGCGCACCTTCTTCACGGACGAGGAGCGCTGCCGCAAGCTCGTGGAGCTGGTGCGCGCCTGGTCCTCCCACTATCCGGTTCCCCATGCCACGGCCCACAGCACAGCGGACGAACAATTGGCGGATGCCCCCTATTACGGCCGCGACAAGCAGACGGCTCGCAATGACGGCTTCGACAAGATTTACGAGGTGTGCTGGCTCAACGTCTTTGGCCCCAAGCTGGTGGAGACGGTAGGCCGTGAGCGCATGCTGGCCACTCCGGCCCACCGGGTGGAGGAGCTGCCCAACGGCTCCATTCTGCTGGTGACATGGCCCACCGCCGCGGACTTCACCCGCGAGGAGGCTCGCCAGGCCCAGGCCCGCGCACTCGTCCACCTTCGTCCGGAGCTCGACTTCGACACCGTGCTGCGCTCTCTGCGCGAGCGCAACGCCGCCCTCGTCCCCGTGGAGCCGCGCTTCCACCCGGACGTGGCGCCCCTGCTTTCGCGCCTAGTGGACCGCGTCGGCATTGGCCAGCGCCAGCGCAGGATCGCCGAGCTAAACGTCTACCAGCCCCCCGAGCCGGAGGAGTGGCTGCCCGCCAACGCCGCCCTGCCCCCGGACGTGCCGGACACGAAGGCGGCGCTGGAGCACTACTCGCTGCTGGCCGAGCACCTGGTGGCGCTGTTTCACACCCAGGTGCCCTCCGTGTTCGAGGAGACACCCGAGTCGCTCACCGACGTGGACTTCCAGTTCTGGCTCGAGCGCTTCCCGGAAGTGTTCGAGCGGCACAACATCGACCAGCGGGCGGTGCCGGCCGTGGGCGCCTACCTGGGCCAGGTGCTGGTGCGCCGCCTGGGCGGGCAGTGGATTCCCCGCAAGAAGCTGGAAGAGGCGCAGGTACGGGTGGGCCAACGGGTGTGGCTGCCATTCCTGCGGGCGCACCGGTACATGCGCTCGAACCAGTCGCTGCTGGACTTCTCTCTGGGCCAACTGTATCGCGTGGCCGAGCGGCACCGAGGCTGACCCAGAGGTGCAAGGAGGCCAGGATGCCCTTCCAGGGACTCGGCGGGCTGGAGACTTACGCACTGGTGGACGGTTCCAGCCGCGTGGAGCTCATCCCCTCACGCGGCGCCCTCGTCACGCGGATGACGGTAGCGGGCGACGAGGTGCTGTTCCTCGATGAGCGCACGCTGATCGATCTCACCCAGAACGTGCGCGGCGGAATTCCGGTGCTCTTCCCCATCGCCGGGAAGCTGCCCGGAGACACTTACTCCGTCGAGGGGCAGAGCTACTCCATGCCCCAGCACGGCTTCGCCCGCCGCCTGCCCTGGACGGTGCGGCAGGCCGAGGAGTCCCGGCTCGTGCTGGGCCTCACCTCCTCCGAGGAGACGCTGCGCCAGTTCCCCTGGCGCTTCGATGCCCAGCTCACGTTCCTGCTCAGCGGCCCCACGCTCACCATCCTCTTTGACGCGGAGAACAGGGACACGCGGCCCATGCCGCTCCACCTGGGCTACCACCCGTACTTCCACGTCTCCCAGGCCATGAAGGGCCACGCCCTCGTGGAAACGGATGCCACCCGCGCCTGGGACAACCGTCAGCGCCAGGAGGTCCCGTTCTCGCGATGGGGCTTCACCGCCCCCGAGGTGGACCTGCACCTGCTCGACCACTCCCGCCCCTGCACCACGATCCACCGGGGCCCGGGGCGCCGACCCGTTTACCTCTCCTGGAGCCGCGAGTTCAGCAAGCTCATCGTCTGGACGCTCCAGGGACGCGACTTCATCTGCGTCGAGCCCTGGACCACCTCCGCCGGAGCCCTCGCCACTTCCGAGGGCCTGCTCCACATCGCTCCGGGCGCGCGGACTCAGCTCACCTTCACCATCGCGGGCTGAGCGCCGCGCTACACCGTGGGCTGCTCGAGGTGAAAGCCCGTGGCCTCCTGGTACGCGCGGGCCACCGCCAGCAGCTTCGCCTCGCCGTACAGCCTGCCCAGGAAGGACAGGCTCACCGGAGTACCGTTCTCCCGGAAGCCGTTGGGCAGAATGACGGCCGGGTGGCCCGTCAGGTTCGTCAGCAGGACCTGCGGGTCAACCGTGGGCGCCACGATGACGTCCACCTCCGCGAACGTCTTCGCCATGCCCTCCATGGCCAGCGTCCTCGCCCGGCTGGCGTTGATGTAGTCCACCGCGGGCATCAACTGCGCCACCCGGAAGATGTTGGGCCAGTCGTTCTCCGTCTGCCGCGTGAGCAGCTTGTCCCGCCCGCTCCGGGTCAGCGAGTCGAACGCCGCCGCGGCCTCGGCCGTCAGCAGCGGCAACATGGCATCCACCTTCACGTCCGGCAGCGCCACCGGCACCAGCTTCACCCCCAGCGCCCTGAGCTTCTCCAGCGCCGCGTCATCGAACGCCTTGTCCGGGCGCTCCTTCTCGAAGTCCGCGCGCAGGTAGCCCACGCGCACCTCGCGCAGCTGCAGGCTGGCGTCCCAGTTGAAGGGCACCTCGCGCACCGTGCGGTCCTTGCCGTCCGGCCCCTGAATGGCCGCGAGCACCAGCGCCGTGTCCTCCACCGTGCGCGCCATGGGCCCCAACTTGTCCATCGTCCACGAGAGCGCCATGGCGCCGGTGCGCGGCACCCGGCCGAACGTGGGCCGCAGCCCCGTCACTCCGCACCGCGTCGCGGGCGTGGAGATGGACCCATACGTCTCCGAGCCCATCGCGAAGGGCACGCAGCCCGCCGCCACCGCCGACGCCGAGCCCGCAGATGAGCCGCTCGAGCCCTCATCCAGCTTCCACGGGTTGCGCGTCATGCCGCCGAACCACTTGTCTCCCAGCGCCAGCGCGCCCAGCGTCAGCTTCGCCACCAGCACCGCGCCCGCCGCGTCCAGCCGGCGCACCACCGTGGCGTCCTCCTCGAAGCGCTGCTGCTCGTAGCCCGCGGCGCCCCACGTCGTCGGGTAGCCCTTCACCGCCAGCAGGTCCTTGGCTCCCCAGGGAATGCCGTGCAAAAGCCCCCGGTACCTGCCCGCCGCCAGCTCGCGGTCCGCCTCCCTCGCCTGCGCCAGTGCCCGCTCCTTCGTCAGCGTCACCACGCAGTGCAGCTTCGCGTCCAGCCGCTCCAGCCGCCCGAGGAACAGCTCCGTCAGCGCCTGCGAGGACACATTGCGTGTGCGCACCAGCTCCGCCAGCTCCCTGAGCGGAGTGAAGGCCAGCGCCTCCAGGTTCTTCTCCACCCGGACAGCCCTGGCCGGGCTCACCTTCATGGGGCGCTTCGCCGTCTCCCACGTCGTCACGCCCGGCAGCACCGGATCGAACGAGAACGCCGGAGCCACCGCGTTGGGCAGCTCCAGCGCCCGGATGTCCCTGGCCGCCGTGAGCTGCTCGTTCAGCGAGCTGACCATCAGCTTGCGCTGCGCCTCGTCCAGCTCCAGCCCGGCCACCTTGCAGGCCTCGGCCACCAGCTCCAGCGTCACCTCGGGCTTGCCCTGCCCCATTGCCCACAGCACTCCGGGCAGCAGCGTGGAGCTCAGCCCCAGCGAGGAACAGACGGTAAGGAAGCGCCGACGGTCGGTGAGCGCGCTCATGGGTTGGTGGCCGCCGCCTGCCGCTTCCACTCCGCCGGCAGCCCGATGCGCAGGAACACGTCGAAGCCCAACCCCGGGTACGCCGCGACAATCCGCGAGCGGATGCGCTCGAGCGCCTCGTCACTCGGCGCGCCCTGCGGCTTCTCCGCCGCCACCTCGGCGACCACCCGCTCCAGGTACGCCTTCTGCTGGTCCAGCAGCCCCGCGCCTCCGTTGGGCCCACGGCCCGGGTGCACGTACCTGGGCTTGAGCGCCTTCATCTCGTCAATGCGCTCGAGCCACTCGTCCGTCTTGCCGATCTCCAGCCAGCCGTGCGCGTCGTTGGCCACCATGTCCCCGGGGAACAGGTGCCCCTCGTACTCCACCACCACGTGCGCCTCGCTGCAGCCGGGCCCCATCACGTGCGCCTTCACCGTCACGCCTCCGGCGCTCAGCTGCGTCGTCCGCGCGCCGAAGCTGTCCGGCAGCGGCAGCTCCGTGGGGTAGTCCGGCTTGTAGCGCTCCAGGAACGACTCGGTGCGAATCTCGTGCACGTGCGGCACCAGCGCCCGCACCTGCTCGCTGGTCACCACCTGAATGCCCCGCTTGCGCAGCACGTTCGTGCCGTTGAACTTGTCCGGGTTGGGGTGCAGCACGATGGCCAGCTTCGCCTTCTTCCCCGTCACCTGCTCCGCCCAGTCGACGAACTGCTCGGCCGCCGAGGGCAGAAACTGCGTGTCGATCAGGATCAGCCCCTCGGGGCCTTCGATCCAATACGAAGAGGTGCTGAAGCCCCACGGCGAGGACACGTACGTGCCCACCCGCGCATCCCCACGGGAGGTCAACGTCAGCTGCGCCCCCTCGGGGCGCGTGGAGGCACAGCCCGCCAGCAGCGCGAGCAGCACGACAGAGGCGAAACGAAGCATGGGTGCGGTCTCCTGAAGAGGCCGCCCTTCTTACGCGCTCGGCACGCGGGCCGACAACCTCCGCGCGCTCAGTCCGAGCCCGTGCCCCGCTGCTCCGGCGAGGGCAGCTCGAAGGCCAACTCGTTGTCCGACCAGATGGGAGGCTGGGCCTCGCCGGTGAAGGCCCGCACGCGCCGGTAGTCCGTGTACTCGGCCTGCAGCGTCACCCGGTCTCCCATCTGAATCCGCTCGTCGCCGCCCGGGTGCAGCTTCTCGGTGTCGCCCCGGCGCACCGCCAGCGTCAGCGACCCGAAGCGGTCCCTCAGCTCGGAGATCGTCATGCCCGGCAGCCCCATGCGCGCGTCGAACACCGACACCACCATCAGGTGCTTGCCGATGCGGAACGAGTGGACGATGCGCGGATCCAACGCCGCCAGCGCCATGGCGGGCGCCGCCAGCGACGAGCTGGACAGGGCCTCGGCCTTGAAGGTGTCGCGCACCTTGGCCACCAGGTCATCGTCGAACAGGCGGATGACCACCCGGATGCTGGGGTTGAGCCGCCGCGCGTCCAGGGCGATGTTCAGGTTGGCCAGGTCATCGTCCGTGGCGCACACGATGGCGCACGCCGCCTTCACGTTGGTGCGTGGCAGGCACTGCGGGCTGCGGATGTCGTCGATGAGCAGCGGCACGTGCTCGTCGCGCAGCACCCCGACGAAGGGGCCGTCCTCGCGCTTCTCCACGGCCACCACGTCCTTGCCCATGGAGCGCAGCTGATCCACCACCCGGTAGCCCACCCGGCCCGCTCCACACACGATGACATGACCCTTCAGCGTCTCGGCGACCACTTCGATCCACTCCTTGTCGCTCTTGTGCTTGGCGAAGAACAGGTAAGCGAAGCGCACCACTCCGTCCACGATGAGCGCGATGCCCACCGGGGGAATCAACATGCTCAGCGCGATGCCCAGCCAGTCGTTCGAGCAGTCCAGAAACGGCTCTCCGAACAGCAGGAAGTACACGTGCTGAATCGCCTTGCCCGCGGGCACCGGCTCACCGCCGGGCACCTCGCACCGCCACTGGAACAGCGGCGGTGCCCCCAGGAACAGCCCCGCCGTCAACGCCAGGGTGATGCGGAAGCGCTTGATGAGCGCGCGCAGGTAGCGGAGGTTGGCCCCCAGGCGCCGGCGCAACGGAGGCCGTGGGTACTCGGAGCGCGCGTGCGTCATGGCGTCGGAGTGATGCCCGCCGCGGCCTCCTGGCGCGCCCGCCTCCGCTCGATCAGCCACACCGCCAGGACTCCCAGCTCGTAGCACATCAGCATGGGGCCAGCCATCAGCGACAGGTTCACCACGTCCCCCGTGGGGGTGATGAGCGCCGCGGCAATCAGACACACCACGAACGCATGGCGCTGGTACTTGAACAGCCACCGGCTCTGCACCACGCCCACCACGCCCAGCAGCGCCATCACCAGCGGCAGCTCGAAGATGATGCCGAAGGCCAGGATGAGCAGCAGCACCAGCGACAGCTGCTCGTGCATGGTGAGCATGGGCCGCGTCCACCGCAGGGCCTGGTAGCGCGCCTGGCCGGTGGCCAGCTCCTTCTGCAGCTTCCACAGCCCGGACAGCTCCTCGGCGCGCATGGGCGCCACGCCCGCCAGCAGGCTCGCCGCCTCATCCATCGCCCCCGAGGCCGCCGGGAAGTTCCCCGCGCCAAAGGCCTCTACCGCCTCGAAGCGCTTCTCCACCGCCTGGCGCAGCACCCCGCGCGCCTGCGGGCCAAAGCCCACCGCGGCCGCGTCCAGCAGGCCGCCAAGCGCCTTGAGCCGCTCCTCCAGCTCCACCTTCTCGGAGGGCACCACCTCGGGCTCGCGCGTCTGGCCCTCGCCCTCGGCGCGCAGCGCCTCGCTGGCCGCCTTCGCCACCTGCCCGGCGCGCTCCGGGTCGCCAATGCGCACGAAGCGCAGCGCGTCCTCGGTGTGCAGCTGCCCCACCTCCAGCCGCGTCTCCAGCCCCAGCGCCTCCTCCTCGTTCAACAGGAACTTGAACATGGAGGGCAGCACCACGAAGTAGCAGAACATCGTCCCGATGAGGAACGCCAGGGTGCCGGACACCACGAAGGGCACCGCCATGCGCTTCTCCTCCGGGTACAGCCCCGGCGAGACGAAGCCCCACAGCTGCAGCAGGATGACGGGCGTGGTGAGGAAGATGCCGCAGTACACGCCCACCTTCATCAGGACGTTCAGCTCCTCGATGCCCGAGGTGTAGATGAGCGAGCGGCTGTCCGGAGGCAGCGCCTCGAGCACCGGCCGCATCAACACCCCGAAGATGGGCTTGGCGAAGATGAGCGAGACGAGGCCCAGCGCGAGCACCGTCAGCGTGCACCGGAGCAGCCGCGAGCGCAGCTCCGTCAGGTGCTCCGCCAGCGACATGCGCAGTTCAGGATCGAATTTGGGAAGTTCCAAAGGCTAGCTCTGCTTCGGGGCGTTACGGGCCACCGTGCCCGGAATGGGAGCGAAGCGGGGCACCGCCTCCTCCTCGGAAGATTGACCTGGGGCGGCGGCCTCGGGGGCCCCGGCCTGAGCGGCGGCCTCGGGGGCCCCGGCCTGAGCGGCGGCCTGCACGCCAGCCACGGAGGCCTGCGCGGCCATCGGCTCCACCGCGGGAGCGCCCGTCGCGGGCAGCGGCTCGGCCGGCTCCACCGGCGCGCCCACCGGCGTCATCGGCGAGGGCATCATGTGGGCATACGGCCCGCTGTCCACCGCGGGCGGCAGCCCCAGGGGCGGCAGCGCGGCCTGCTCGGGCTGGGCGGGCGTAGACCCGGGGGCGGCCGGAGGCGGCGCGGAGCGCACGGGCTCGCGCTGGATCTCCTGGTCCATCTGGTAGAACTCGCGCGTCACCACGGTGCGCACTTCATCCGTCTGCCGGCGGAACTCGCGCAGGAACTTGCCGATGCCGCGCGCCATTTCGGGCAACCGCGATGGCCCAAGGATGAGCAGCGCGGCTACCAGGATGAAGATCATCTCGCCTGCGCCGATGTTGAACATGACCGGACCGCTCCACGGAAAGCTGGCTGGGGTTATCGCGCCATGAGCGGCGCGGTGCAACCCGCAGCTATGTCCCAGCGCCTACCCGGCTGAGCGGATGTGTGCCAGCCAGCCCCCCGGCCCAGGAGCCTGGCTAATGGTGAGCCGGGCCCGGAGGAGCCAGGGCAGCCCCCCCCACCGAGGCCTGGGCGCTCGCGGCGGCGGCGGCCCGGGCGGCGGCGCGCTGGCGCACATGGCGCTCCACCAGGAAGAGCATGGGGGACACAGCCAGCGCGAACGCGATGGACACCCAGGCCACGTTGTCCATGCCTCCCAGCTTGCCGTCCGGCAGGTTGGTCAGCAGCATGGGCCCCAGCACCGCCGAGGCCACCGCCGAGGCCAGGTGAGCAATGGCCGACTGCAAAGACATGAAGCGCGCGCGCACTGACTGCTCGGGCACCCGCGAGGTGAGCGTGTTGTAGGCCACGTTGCGCAGCCCCATGGCCAGCATGAAGCCCATGAAGAGCCCGTAGATGGGCAGCCACGTGGGGTAGTTCACGAAGCCCAGGTACGTGAGCGACATCGCCAGCACTCCGCCGATGCTCCCCACCCAGAACGAGCCGTACCGATCCACCAGCTGGCCCGCCAGCCGCATGGTGGCGAAGCTGACGAAGCCGCCCAGCGTGTAGAGCTTCCACAGCTCGTCGCGCGGGTAGCCCAGGTTCTGCACCACGTAGGGGGGAATGTAGGGGATGAGCACAAAGCCGCCCATCATCACCAGCGCGGACATGAGGTAGGACAGCTGCACCTCGCGCTTGCCCAGCAGTTCCAGCGTGCCCACGGGGTGCTCGGGGCGAGGGCCGGTCTCCAGGTGCCCGCGCAGCGGGGGCAGGAAGAAGATGGCGCCCACCACCACCAGCAGGCCCATGGCCGCCACGCCCAGGAAGGGCGCGCGCCACCCGGCCAGGTCCGCCGCCATGAGCGACAGCGGCAGCCCCACCACCTGCGCCACCGAGAAGGCCCCCATCACCGCGCCCATTGCCCGGCCGCGGCGCTCGGGAGGAATCACGTCGGCGATGATGGCGTTGGCCAGCGAGGTGGCCGGGCCTCCGAAGAGGCCTGCCACGACGCGCGCCAGGATGAGCGAGGGCAGCCCCGTGGCCAGGCCTCCGGCTCCCGTGGCAATCACCAGTCCCAGCATGGCCACCGCCAGCGCCTTGCGCCGGTCGAACCGGTCCAGGAAGTAGCCGCCCACCAGGCCCGCCACGCTGGCCGCCGCCGTGTAGCTGCCGGCCACGTAGCCAATGTGCGCCGAGTCGATCTGCAACCCCTCGGCGAAGAAGGGGCCCAGCGGCATCACCATCACGAAGTCGAGGATGTTGACGAACTGGACCGCGCCGATGAGGAAGATGACCGCGCGCTCGGAGACGGCTGGGACCGGCCTGGCCGGTGTTTCAGACGGCATGATTCAGGCAGCCTACCACCTCAGACGCGGAAGCGCCGTACCTCCGCGCGCAGCACCTCGGCCTGCTTCTGCAGGTGATCGATGGCCTCTTCCAGCTGGCGCACCGAGCGCGTCTGGTGCTCGCTCACGCCCTTGATGGTGTCCACCGCCTTGAGCACCTGCTCGCTGCCCATCGTCTGCTCCTTCTGGGCGCGGTTGAGGTGGGTGACCATCTCGTTGATGCTCTCGATGGAGCGCGTAATCTGCTTGCTGCCCTGCGTCTGCTCCTTGCTGCTGCGCTGCACGTGCGAGGTGATGGTCTTCATCCGCTCGGCGCTCTTGATGATCTGATCCGAGCCCTTGGCCTGCTCGTTCGAGGCCTTGGAGATCATCTGCACCGTCTCGGAGATGCGCTGGATGGCGCCCGTCACCTGGCGGCTGCCGCGCGCCTGCTCCACCGTGGCGCGGGCAATGGCCTTCACCATCTGCGTGGCCTTCTGGGCGCTGTCGTTGATCTTCCACAGCGCGCCTTCCGCCTCGCGGCCCAGCTGCACGCCCTCCTCCACGTTGCGCACGCCCTGGTTCATCACCACCACGGCGTTGCGGCTCTCCTCCTGGATGCTGCGGATGAGCTCGGCGATTTCCTTGGTGGACGCGCCGGTGCGCTCGGCCAGGTCCTTGATTTCCTCCGCCACCACCGCGAAGCCCTTGCCGTGCTCGCCCGCCTGGGCCGCGATGATGGCCGCA
>DATHBR010000064.1:0-32543 GCA_035296065.1 Myxococcaceae bacterium
CTGCGCGATGCGCGCGTCCTTGGCCGCAAGCTGAGCCTCCAACTCCGCAATGCGGGCATCTCGGGGATCGAGCAGGGTCACCCGCTGGGTAGACCATGCGGGCCCCTACCTTGTCGATAGGCCGGGGACCTGAACGGTTACCTTGGAAGGTAAGGGCTCGCCGTGCTCCGTCTCGACACGGCAACCAAGTTTAGCTGACGGGTGCGAGCCAGGGAGTTGTCGTTAGTCAGTAACAGCGCGACCTGCTTAGGGTTTTGCTTCCGCCTTGCCGCAGGTTCGATTCCCGCCGCCTCCATCCCAGTGGAAGCGCGGGCAACTCGCCGTATCTTCACAGTGCCACACTACTCTAAGGGCTCTTCGGCCATCCCTCGTTGGGACTTCTCAGCCTCATCCACCTTGATGGCCATGGAGAAGGGGTAGATCGAGCGGTGGTTGATGTTGGCGTGGTACACGGCTAGGTAGGGCTCATCCGCGATCTGGATGACAACCTGCTTGGGCGGCACGGCCTCGTGCTTGAACCATGCTTCCGCCTCCTGGCGCGTTGCGAAAGAGGCCACAGCTGGAGGAAGCCCATCGCTAATACGGCCACCGAGGTAATACTCAAGAACAGGATGGGGAAAGACGCGGCGGTGGCTCAACTCGCGGTTGTAGACGAGCTGGTGATACTGGCCCGCGATCAAGACATAAGCTGAAGAGGGCGGATCTGGATGCTCCTTCAGCCAGGCTTTCCCCTCCTCGAGCGTGTCGAACGCTGCAACCACGCGCGGCGGGTCGTCGGAAACGAGGTGCTTGCGATAGTCTTCGAAGGTGTAGATCTGCCCCGTGGAGTCGATGAACAGGAGGGCGTCAAAGATGACATCCAGCACCTCCTGTTGGTCCTTGAACTGGGGGTTCGCTCGAAGCGCTACGAGGAACTCCAGGGCTTTGGAGGTGAGCTTGCGCGTGCTCATCGTAGTTCCTCCGAAGCCAGGGCCGCTGGCCGGGGTTCCAAGGACGTCATCAAGACCAGGGGCGCCAGGACGATGAGCCCTGCCCCTGCGGAGATGACCACGAAAGCCACCCCCGCCACGACGATGACACTTCCCACCATGACGGCAGTTCGATGGCGCCTCAACCAGTCGATCGCACCGTCGGTCGCCGTGAACTCCTGGGGGCGGAGCCTCTCCAGTTCCAAGCAATCGTCATAGGCCTGCTGGCACTCACCCCGGCAGAACTCTGACTGCCCGCCCCGCTTGCGTGGAGAGGTAAACCCCTCATACCCAGGTGGAAGTGGGCGCGACATGCATCTGCGGTAACAGTCTTGATTCTCCTGGTCACAATCTCTCGGCCGAGCCGCTGCGGGCACAATACGGTACCCTGGGAACTCGAAGCTCTCGGCAGGCTGCCAGGAATGCGTGAGTTGCCCGTCGGGGTGCTCGCGGATGATGAGCACGAAGCGGGAAAGGCTGTCGGAGCCTGTCGGAGCCGGGGACACCTGATGCTGGGTGGCACTGCACGAAACGAGCGCTGTGCTCACGGCCACTGCCATGAACTTCTGAAGCGTCATCCTGAGCTCTTGGAGAGGCACTTTGCATAGCACAGGGGTGAGGGCCTGAGTCCACCCCTCTTTCAGGCCAACCGAGGCATTTGCTAGGTTGAAGGCCCCTGTCAGTAAGCGTCTGGTCCCTGCCTGGGCCCAAGCCATGAACCTGCTTCGTATCTCCCTCTCTTCGCTGGTGCTCTGCACCATCGCGTGGGCGCTTGTTTCCATCACTGCGCACGCTGAAGTGACGTTGCCACCTCCCGCCGTGGCATCAGCGCAGGCGGCACTCAGCGCTCCGGTGCTGGACGGTCCCCCACACATCGACGAGGTGCTGGAGCCGCAGGGCATCGAGCCCATCGCGGGCAAGCGACCTGGAGCGCGGTTCTCGCAGAATAAAAAGGAGGCGATCAAACAGAAAAATGCGCAGGAGCATGAGGGCAAGAACCAGTGCGAGAACTGCGATGTTCAAACAGTCCCTCCCAAGAAACACACCAAGGGCGTGACGCCGCCGCTCAACGAGACCCATGTCGATCACAAGATTCCGCGAGCAGAGGGAGGACCCGCGGAACCGGACAACGGCCAGGTCCTCTGCCGGGACTGCAACCTCAAGAAGGGCGCCAAAGTTCCCCCTGCGGAGCCAGAGCGATGAGCGATGAGCGAGGGAACAATTGGGTCAAGGTGGTCGTCGCGCTGGAGCAGGATGAAGACGATTATCCTCCAGCGGCCTATGAAAACCTGTGGGCCAGCCCTGTAGATGCCGGTCTCTACAAAATCGACAACATCCCCTTTTTTGCCATGGGTATCGCGCTGGAGGATGTCGTCTCAGCACAGTCCGACCAAGGTGTGCTCTTCTTCCGAAAGGTCGTTCGACCGTCAGGACACAGCACCATCCGCATCTTCACGGAAGACACGGCACAGGTCCCCGCTATGCGCGCTTTCTTTGCCGAACTGGGATGCCTCAGTGAGCAAAGCCACATCCCAGGGCTGATCGCTTTGGATGTGCCGCCCTCCGTTCCTCTCGAACCTCTTAGCCAATTCCTGGCGGAAGGGGCCGCGGAAGATTCGTGGGGTTACGAAGAGGCATGCCTGGCGGAGCCCGCCATCCCCCCTACTCCTGGAACCAGCTGAAGTTCTGCTGTAGGGCACCGGGGTGAGGGCCTGCGCCCCCACCCCGCGCTCAGTCACTACACCTTCTTGAGCACCACATAGCCCGCGGACGGGATGTTCACCTTCGTGTTGCCCCCGTTCAGCGTCGCCCCGAAGTTGCCGAAGTTGTTGCCGCCGTACGCCCCGGCGTCACTGTTCAGCACTTCCTTCCAGTTCCCCGGAGGCAGCGGCATGTTGTAGCCCTCCAGGTTGTTGCGGTTCAGGCTCGCGACGACCAGGTACTCCTCGTTCCCCGACTTGCGCGTGAACGCCATCACCGAGTCGTCGTTGTGCGTGAAGACCCGGTTCACCTCGGCTCCAGCGCTGAAGGCCGGGCTCGAGTTGCGCAGCGCGATCGCGTCCTTGAAGAAGTGGAACTGCTGGCGCTGGGTGATGTCCAGCATCGCCTCCGTGCGGTGCTTGGGCTCCAGGCCCGCCAGGTGGCTGAACACCTTCTTGTCCTCGGCCGACAGCGCCTTGTACGCCCCGTCCTGCTCACGCGCCCGCGGAGGCAGCGTGAACAGCCGCTCGTACGTCGCCTTCTGCGTGTCGTTGAACGTCACCTTGTCCCACTTCCAGTCCTTGCCCAGCTCCTCCCAGCTCCAGTCGTTGTCCCACGTGGACGGGTTGCCCCACTTGAAGTCGTTCTGCGCCCCGAACTCGTCTCCCTGGAAGAACATCGGGATGCCCGGCGACGCGAACCCGATGCCCGCCGCGAACCGCGCCGCGTTGCGCGACCACTGCTCCGGGAACTCCGTCGGCTTGTCGCCCTCGGCCGTGTTCATCGTCCGCTGCGCGTTACCCACCTCGTCGTGGTTCGAGATGATGGTGAGCGCCTTCTTCCACTCGTCCAGCCCGCGCGGCGCCGTCAGCAGGTTCACGAACGCGTCCATGTCCGTCTTCCAGCCGCGCGCCGCCGCCTGGATCAACCCCGGCTTGCTGTTGTCGTTCACCAGCCGGTGCTGGTACTCCGTGTACCACTGCGCGTCGAAGCCGCCGCCCGTGCCGTCCGCCTGCGCCGGCCGGGAAATGGCCGGGTCGTAGTCGAACTGCTCCGCCACCGTCCACGTGTTCGGGTTCAGGAAGTGCACCTGGCGGTTGATCTCCCGCAGCATCTCCCAGCCCTCCTTGCCGCCCACGCCCTTGATCGGCTCGGTGAAGTCGAAGCGCAGGCCGTCGAACTTCAGCTCCGCGATCTGCTGCACCGCGTGGTCCACGAACAGCTGCCTCACCTTCGGCTGGTGGTACGCCGGCACCGCGCCCCACGGCGTGTCTCGCTGCTCGAACTTCCCAGGCTCCTTCGCCCAGTTGAAGTACGGGTTCTGCGGCCCGCCCAGGTTCCACAGCCCGTTGTGGTCCCCGTGCACGTGGTTGTAGACGACGTCGGAGATGACGTTCAGCCCCTTGCCGTGCGCCTCGTCGATGAAGCGCTTGAGCGCCTCGGTGCCGCTCACCCACTTGCCGTTCTCGTCCTCGAAGCCGAACGAACTCTCCGTGGCCAGGCTGTTCACCCCCAGGTAGCCCCAGTTGCGGCTGCCCTCCACCTCGTTGGTGGGCAACAGCTCCAGCGTGTTGACGCCCAGCTCCTTGAAGTAGTCCAGCTTCTTCATCAGGTCTTCGAGCGTGGACCTGTCCGAGTTCTTCGTGTCACCCAGGAAGCTGCCCACGTGCAGCTGGTACACCACCCACTTGCTCTGATCCTTCTCGCGCGGGGCGTTGTCGTGCTTCATGACGTAGCCCACCGGATCCGTGATCACCGAGCCGCGGAACGAGACGCCGCTCTCGGGGGTGATCAGATCGCTCCACGGATCGTTGTGCGAGGAGGCCCGGCGCTCCACGGCGCTGTACTTGCCGTCGCGGTTGGTGTCATCGCGCAGCTGCAGCCCCCCCTTGCCGTCCTTCTCGAAGACCTGGAACTCGTAGCGCAGCCCCGCCAGCTTCTCGGGGTTGTTCACCAGCGACACCCACGCCCCGCCCTCGTTCGTCATCTTGATGCGGCCGTCGTCCTGGATGTTGTTCGCCCACAGATCGTTGAACTGGCCGTCGTGCAGCTTGTCGATCAGCGAGGAGTCGAACGTGCCCAGCCGCTCCAGCAGCTGCGCCTTGGAGAGCGGGTTGCCTTGCGCGTCCTTGAGCACCAGGTAGGCGCTGTCGGCGTCCGCCTCGTCGTCGATGTTGAAGCGCATCAGCTCGGCGGCCCCCGGGAAGTACCGGTTCACCTCCTTGCCGCGCATGGGGTCCAGGTACAGCCGGTCGATGCCGCGCTGCTCGCCCATCATCTCCCGGGCGTACGGATCCGGCCGGTCGCTCTTCACTCCCGTGGAGTCCACCACCTCGTAGACGTAGGACTTGCCCTCCAGCGCCTTGAAGCCGCCCTTCACGTCGGCCGCCCAGTCCCCGTTCTCCGCGCGCTTCATGGGGATGCGCTGGACGTTGCCCTCCTTGTCCGTCACCTTCACCTGCACGTCGCGCGCGTCCGGCGCCCAGAACTGGAAGGACAAGTCGTCCCCGCGCTTCTGCGCGCCCATCTGGTGGTACGTGGTGGGCGCGTAGCTGGCCTGCGGCTTGTTCAGGTCCAGCTTCAGGTTGCCCTCGCCCATCACCGCCCACATGTCGTTGCCGGCGGGCCCGTCCACGGACACGCCCCACTCCCAGTTGCGAGGCAGGCCGTCGTCCTCGAGCGTCACCTGCACCTCCCACTTGCCGTTGCCCACCGGGCGCATGGGGGTGGAGCCGGTGCCCCAGTCGTTGCTGAAGCGGCCGTTGGCGTCCCAGCTGCCCTTGAGCTTCACGTCGGTGAGCGCGCTGTGCGGGCCCGCGTCATAGGTAAAGGTGACGGTGCGCTTGGCGGGCTGGGCCGGAGTGGCCGAGTTGCCCACCGCCAGCGGGGCGCTGGTGCCCGCCACGCCGCGCGCGGCCGCGCCACGGGTGGCCTCGAAGCCGTCCGTGCCCCGGGTCCGCGCCTTGGCGGTGGACTCGAAGCCGTCCTGCACCCGGTTGGAGTCCTGCGTCTTCTTCGCCGCGGCCGCGGGGGCCGTCTCCTTGCGCGTCTCGACGGGCGACGGGGCGCCCTTGGGGGACGTGGGGGCCGCGGGGGTGCGGCTCTGGCGGTTGATCTTGTTGTCACTCATGAAGGGCTCCACACATTGTGGGATAATGTACGGGGATATCTTCGCACAGGTGCGTCAAAAGTTGCGTGGCCTAGGAAATTCAAAGTGTTGGGAAGTCATCCCGCGTGGGCGGCGATGAGCAGGAGGATGTCGACGGGGAGCGAGTTGATACCGATTCCGATGGAGGCGTGCAGGGGGCTGGCGACGGAGGAGCCGACGCCCAGGTTGAGGTGCGCGATGGAGCCCAGGCAGAACTTCAAGCCGGCCTCGCCCCCCATATTGAAGGTGCGCTTCTGGAAGGTGCCGCCCACCAGGAGGGTGCCGTAGGGGACGAGCTCGGGGGTGATGAAGTGCTGGTAGCCGATGGCGAAGTTGAGCTCGTCGTAGCCCTGGCGGGTCCAACTGGAGTGCAGGCCCAGGGTCATCCGGCGGGCATAGAACTCCATGGGCTGGAAGTAGTAGGCCACGGCGTAAGAGGGCTCGTTGGTGATTGAGGGGCGGACCCAGAACATGAACTCGCGGTCGGGCTTGTCGATGGCGGGGGCCTCCCAGAGCAGCCGGGAGGCTTGCTCCATGTCCCCGGGGGCGCGGCGCGTCTGGTGCAGCTCGATGAGGGCCATCGTCGCATCCAGGTCCTCGGCCTCGTAGGCCTTGCGCAGCGGAGGCTCGGCGCCGTCGAGCTCCCCGCGCTCCATCATCAGCTGGCCCTGGGTGAGGCAGTCCGAGAGGATGCCGCCCTCGCACGAGCGGGCGAAGGCGTTCTCGGCCTGCTGCTTCTCGCCCTGATCAAGCAGCTGCTGGCCCCAGGTGCTGCAGGCGTAGTGTTGCCCCTGATGACAGTCCAGGTCCATTCGCCCGGTGGTGGTGGTGGCGCACGCGGCGCTCAGCAGCGGCAGCAGCACGAAGGCACAGCGGGGGATGGAGGCCATAGAGGTGTCCTCACGAGGGCGGAGCGCCTCAGTCCGCGGCGTGGGTATGGCGTGAGGCATGGCGCTCTCCCGGCAGAGCATACACGAGTGCGCACTCGCGCTTCGGGCCTGGGCTCGCTAGCCTGGGGCTCTCTTACTGGAGGGGGCTTCCATGCTCGTCGTCCCGTCCGTCCTGGACGCGGTCACGGTCCACGCTGACGGCGCGCTCTGTACTCGTGTGGCCACGCTGTCCGCCGACAAGGGCCGGCTGCCCACGCAGGTGCGCATCAACGGCCTGCCGCTGGGGCTCAATGCCGGCTCGCTCCGCGCCACCGTGCTCCAGGGACCCAACGGCCTCGCGGTCCGGGACATCCGGTCCGGCTTCGACGTGCAGCTGCCTCCCGAGGCGGACGTGCCCCTGGAGCAGCGCGCCATCGAGCAGGCCGAGGACACGCTGGGCCGCATCGACGCCCAGCTGGCGCGCAACAACCAGGAGCTCGAGCTGATCAAGCGGCTCAAGCCCTCTTTCTTCAAGCCGGAGCCGGGGCAGCCGCCCCGCGAGGCCTCCCCCACCGCAGTGCTCGCCATGGGCCGCTTCGTCGATGAGCACCTGGCGGCCCTGTACTCGCGCAAGCTGGAGCTGGAGCAGCAGCGCCGGGACACCGTCGCGGAGCTGCTGCTGCGCCGCAAGCGGCTGGAGGAGAGCTCGTCCTCGATCCGCGGCCAGCGGGCCGTGCTGTACCGCGCCGCCCTCATCACCCTGTCCGAGGCCGCTCAGGCCCCCGAGGGCGAGACGCGCCTGGCGCTGGAGTACGCGGTGCGCGGCGCCCGCTGGGTGCCAGGCTACGAGCTGAGGATGCCGCGCTCGCTCGACAGCGGCACGCTGCGCATGCGCGCCTCGGTGCTGCAGCGCACCGGCGAGGACTGGACGAACGTCAAGCTGTCCCTGTCCACCGCGGACCTGCACCGGCGCGCGGACGTGCCCGAGCTGAAGGCCCTGCGCATCGGCCGGCGCCAGCCGCCTCCGGCCCGCTCGGGCTGGCGTGAGCCGCCTCCCGGACTGGAGGAGCTCTTCACCGGCTATGACTCGGCCAGCATCACCCGCCCCTCCCCGGCCAAGCCCGAGCCTCCCAGCCGCTCCATCACCACCGAGATTCCGGCCGCCGCTCCGATGGACCCGGAGACCGCCTACGAGCCGGAGCCCGAGACGCTGGGCCACGTGATGGCCGATGCGCTCCCCATGGAGGATGAGGACGCCAAGCTCTCCGAGGGCGCTCCCATGCCCGTGGCGCCCGCCATGGCCGCGCCAACGGGCGCCATGCGTCCCGCCCCCCCGAAGTCCGCGGGGGCTTTCGGCGGATTGTTTGGAGCCGGCTCCGCATCGATGGCTCCCCCTCCCCCACCTCCCGCCCCTGGCGCCGCTCCGCCCATGCCCATGCGGTCGCGCGGAGGCGGCGGCATGGCGCTCGAAAAGAAGAAGTCCGCCCCCCTCCGTCGCGTCTCGAAGGATCTCTCCGCCCGGGACGACGACGCTCCCGAGAGGGAGCTTCAGGAAGAGGCAGCGGACCTGGACGGCGATGGAGGCTCGGCCGACTCGCTCTCGCTGGAGCCCGCGGGCAACCTGCTCGACTACGACACGCTGGAGCTGACCCCCGCCAGCCAGCCGGGCAACCGCGGCAAGCTGCAGCCGCGCCCCATCCACAGCGCGCACGAGCTGATCGCCCTCACTGCGGTGCACGTGCAGGTGGACGTCGTCTCGCTGATGGCCGTGCGGCATCAGGACATGAACCGCGTCTTCCACGTGCCCGCGCCCACCTGGGCGGTGCCTCCGCGCCAGTCCACGCCCTTCTTCGACTACCGCTATGACGTGGAGACGCGGATGGATGTGCCCTCGGATGGAGCCTGGCACACCGTGTCCGTGTTCGCGGCGCCGGTGGGGCTCGTCGCCGAGTACCTCTGCGTGCCGTCCATCGAGCCGCAGGTGTTCCGCACGGTGATGGTGGAGAACCGCACCCCGCACGCGCTGCTGGCTGGCCCGGTGGACGTGACGCTGGGAGACGAGTTCCTGATGACGTCTCCGCTGCCCACGCTCGCCCCCGGCGCCACGCAGCGGCTGGGGCTGGGCGTGGAGGAGTCCATCAAGGTGTCGCGCAACACGCGCTTCGACGAGGCCTCGGGGGGCGTCTTCGGTGGCGCCTCCATGCTCACCCACCGCGTGTCCCTGGAGGTGGCCAACCGGCTGGGCCGCCCCGTGACGGTGGAGCTGCGCGAGCGCGTGCCCGTGGTCCCCGTGTCCGAGAAGGACATCAAGGTGGAGGAGGCCGAGGTGAAGCCCGCGTGGCGCACGCCGACGCCGCTGCCCGGAGAGACGCCGGTGGAGGGTGAGCGCGCCTGGCGGGTGACGCTGCAGGCGGGTGAGAAGCAGTCGCTGGATGCGACGTGGGTCGTCAAGATTCCCTCGAGCAAGATGCTCCAGGGTGGCAACCGGAGGACGTAAGTGAGCACCACCGTCACCCTGCCCGTCATCAAGGTCACCGTCCTGGAGGATCGCGCCCTCGTGGAGCGCCGGGGCCAGGTGGAGCTGCCCGCCGGACCCCAACGCGTGCGCGTGGAGGGGCTCTCGCCGCTCGCGGTGGACCGCTCGCTTCAGGTGTCACTGTCCGCGGGCTCGCTCGTGGGCGCGCGCGTCAGCCGCCTCTGGAAGGAGCAGCCCAAGGAGGCCCTGCGCGAGCACCGCACGGAGCTGGGCCGCCGCATCGAGTCGCTCGAGCAGGCGCAGCGGCTGGCGGAGAGCGACGAGCTGCGCCTGGACGCGCGGCTGGGCGTGGCGATGAACGCCCGGAATGACGTCATCCGCTCCATTCAGGAGGCGGTGGGCGCCAACCAGGCCGTGCCAGAGACGTGGCGCCAGCACCTGGAGGCCGTCCGGGCCGAGCTCACCGCCACCGACGAGGCGCTGCGGCAGGCGCGCACCCGGCTGGCCAGGACGAAGGCTCAGCTGGCCGACGCGCAGGCCGCGTTCTCCCGCAGCGAGCAGCCGGAGCAGAAGCTGCTCACGTCAGCGGACATGGAGCTCAACCACCCCACCGGCGGCACGGTGACGCTGGGCGTGGCGTACCTGGTGCCCTGCGCCGTGTGGCGCCCGGCGTACCGGGCCACGCTGCGACAGGCCGACGGCGGCGAGTCGGTGACGATCGAATGCGAGGCCGTGGTGTGGCAGCGCACCGAGGAGGACTGGAAGGACGTGGAGATGGCCTTCTCCACGGCGCGGCCCACGCTGGGCGCCTCGCCGCCGCGGCTGGAGGAGGACCGGCTGTACCTGCGCGACAAGACGCAGCACGAGAAGCGGGTGGTGGAGGTGTCCATCCGCGAGGAGACCATTCAGACCACCGACGAGGGTGGCGCGCGGCAGGCCGAGGGAATGCCGGGCCTGGACGACGGCGGCGAGCCGGTGGCGCTGAAGGCGATCCACAAAGTCACCCTGCCCTCGGACGGCGCGCCGCACCGCGTGCCGCTGTTCCAGTTCACCGCTCCGGCCACCTCGGAGCTGGTGGGCACGCCCGAGCACGGGCCGCTGGTGCACCGCGTGGCCCGCTTCGAGAACAAGGGCAGCTCGGTGCTGCTGGCGGGCCCGGTGGATCTGGTGCGCACCAGCGGCTATGTGGGCCGCTCGCAGCTGTCCTTCGCGGGCGTGGGCGAGCGGGTGAAGCTGGGCTTTGGCAGCGAGGACACGCTGCGCATCGCCCGCCAGGTGGAGGAGAAGCTGGACACCAACCGGCTCACCGGGCGACGCACGCGCACGCACTTCGTGAAGCTGTTCCTGTCCAACACCGGCAACCGCGCCGAGCAGCTCGCCATCGAGGAGCGGATGCCCGTCTCCGAGGTGGAGGCGGTGGAGGTGGAGCTGCTCCAGGACAAGGCGAAGCCCGCTCCGGCCAAGGTGAGCCAGGACGGCATCGTCCGCTTCGAGGTGCCCGCCGCGCCCCGCTCTCAGCAGGAGCTGGCCTTCGCGTACACCGTGTCCAGCTCCTCCAAGGTGGCGGGGCTGTAGGCTCACTCCGCTGGCGGCTCGGCCTCCAGCGGTAGCTCCAGCGTGAAGGTGGCGCCCTGGCCAGGCCCCGGGCTGGAGCAGGACAGCCGGCCCTGCATCTCCGTGGCCGCCAGCGCGCTGATGTGCAGCCCGAAGCCGTGCCCCGTCTTCTTCGTGGTGAACCCCTGGGTGAACATGCGCGAGAGGCTCTCGGGCGAGATGCCCATGCCGTTGTCGGCCACCTCCAGCACCAGCCGCTTGCCCTCGGGCGCCAGCCTCACGCGGATCTCCACCTGCTTGTCCGGCTGCGGCGTCTCCGCCAGCGCGTGCCTGGCGTTGCTCAGCAGGTTGACCAGGATCTGCAGCAGCTTGTGCCGGTCCACCAGGATGCTGGGCACCTCGCCGTAGTCCCGCACGATGCGGATGCCCTGGCGCTCGAAGGCGCCCGCGTTCAAGCGCAGCGCCTCGTCGATGAGCTGCGGCACCGTCACCTGCTCCAGCGTGCCCGCCGTGCGCGCGTGCTTCTGCTGCATGCTGACGATGGACTTGATGTGGTCCACGCTGTCGCTGAGCGCCTGCATCTCCTTGAGCATCGCCTCGCGCTCTTCCTGCAATTGCTCGCCCAGCGCGATGAGGAACGCGGGCAGCTTCTGACCTTGAGGGCTCTGGGTGAGGAACGTGGCCATGTCACCCGCGTGCTCGCGCAGCAGCTGCGTGGCCCGCGTCATCGCCGCCACCCGTGACTGGCGCAGCTGATCGACCACCAGCCCCGTGGAGATGTTCACGCTGTTGAGCGTGTTGCCCACGTTGTGCAGCACGCCCGTGGCGATCTCCGCCATGCCCGCCTGGCGCGACACGTCCACCAGCGTGCGGTGCATCTCTCCCAGCCGCGTCTCCGCCTCCTTGCGCGCGCTGATGTCCCGGCCGAACAGCGTCAGGCCCACCACCTGCTGCCCCTCACTGAAGATGGGGTGGACGCTGATGTCGTAGAAGATGCGTGCCTCCCCGGCCGTCTCCTCCTGCTCGAAGCGCAGGCGCTGTCCGGACAGCACCTGCGCCAGGCGCGGCTGCCACCCCGCCAGCTTCTCCGGCTCCACCGGCCCGAAGAAGAGGTCCCCCTTCATCAGCTCCCGGCCATACCGCTTGCGGTACACGTCCTTCATCGCCGCGTTGGCGATCAGCACCCGGCCCTGCAGGTCCATCGAGGCCACCGGATCATCCGTGCTCTCGATGAGGCTGCTGAGCTGGCTCTCGCTCTCCCGGAGCTCCTTCAGCGTCCGCTCGAGCGAGGCCTGAGCCGCGTCCCGCGCGGTGACGTGCAGCGCGCCCAGCCCCCACGTGCCCAGGAATGAGAGCGCGGCGAAGATCTGCGAGGACCAGAGCTGCTCGATGGCGAAGGCCTCCACGAAAGGCCCCACCCGCCCGCGGTACAGCGGGTGGAGCACGCCCAGCGTCACGACCATGAAGAGGGTGACGGCCAGCCCCAGGCGCAGGCCCACCAGGTACACGGCCAGCGCGGGCAGGAGCATGGTCGCGGCATGAAAGCCGCCCATGGAGCTGGGCACCGAGAAGATGACGCCCACCATCCCCAGCGTCAGGCTCGTCAGCAGCAGCATCGCGGGCGCGGTTGGCGAGGCGCTGTGGCGCGCCAGCACCAGCGTGCCCACGTAGAGCAGCCCCGCGGTGATGCCCGCGTAGAGCGGCTGGCCCAGGCGCAGCGCCGACAGCAGGTACAGCGAGTTGAACACCAGCAGGAAGCCCGCGGCCCCCACGACGATGCGGTTGCGCATCAGCTCCGACGCAGGCGCCCTGCGCAGGGGCTCGGAGAGCAGGGAGTCCAGCCGAGCCAGGAACCACGAGGGCCCCCTGGTACTCAGGGAGCCCTGCGTGGGGGGCTGGGAGGCCGTCGGCTTCTGTTGATCAGGCACGGGGTTCGACATGACGGGGGGGAAGTATCACTCCCACCCGTCTCCACCACGAGTCACGCGCAGGTAAACGACCAGCGGCAGTTGCCCGACAGGCACTCCCGGTTGGACGAGCACGCCGCGCCACGGGACTTCTTGTTCTGGCACTTGCCGTCATTGAGGCCCCAGCCGCAGTACTGGGTGCTGGAGCAGTGCGAGTCGCTCTCACACAAGCAGCTACCCGTGGGGTTGATGTAGCAGTCCGCGCTGCACCGGTCCGTGGTGCACTCGACGTCCGACTTGCACGTCTGCCCGTACACCTTGGAGCGAGGCGTGAAGCACCAGCCCGTCGCATCCGCGCAGCCGCCGCACGCCCCCGACAGGCACTGCCCATCCCGGCTGCACGAGTCCCAGTTGGCCTTCTTCGGCTTGCAGTCGTTGTCGCCCGGGCCCGGCAGCTCCAGCTGGCAATAGTTTGCCCAGCCGCAGTCCCCATCGTCGTTGCACACGCAGCGGCCATCAAAGGTGGAGCAGAGCACCGAGGTGCACTGATCACTGAGGCACTCGGCGTCGAAGCGGCAGCCCTGGTTGAGCGTCTTCGAGTCCGGCGCGTACGCCATGCCGCACACGGTGGGGAACTGGGCCTCGCGGCTCTCCTTGGACACGTAGGCGGCCACGCCCGTGGTGTCGATGTCCAGCGCCGGGTCCGCCATGCCGGCGCGCGGGGCGCTGGCGCGCTCCCACATGCGGATGAACGTCTCGGCCGAGTTCTCCAGGCCCGTGGTGTTCACGCCCAGGTTCTTCATGTCGCGCAGCAGGTCCGGCAGCAGGCCGATGTGGGCCAGGCCCTTCTCGTCGAACTCCGAGCCCAGCCGCCCGCCGGCCATGGCCTGCTGGTAGGCCTGAGCGTCCGCCTCGGCCTGGAACGAGGCCGAGCACGCGCCGTTGGGGCCGAAGCGAGGCCGCGTCTGCTGAATGAAGCCGTTGAGGTCCGCGCCGAACGCCATGGGCACCTTGAGCCCCTGGCGGCCGAACTCGAACGCCTGCGCCAGCGAGCGCGTGGAGCCGTGGCAGCTGTTGGCCACGCCCGAGCGCGTATAGGTGCGCATCTCGTCATGCGAGGTGCGCAGGCCGAACATGCCGCCCGTCTGCCGCAGGTACTTCACCACCCAGGCCGGCGTCGTCTTCTCGTCGTCGGCCAGCTTGGGGTTCACCACGTCGCGGAAGTGCCCGTGGGAGATGTACAGCGGGTAGTACGTGTTGGCCTGGGCGATGGCGAACGTGTCCTGCACGGTGCGCTCGGACATGTGCGCCATGTCCACCAGCATGCCTTTGTTGATCATCGCCTGGACCAGCGCCTTGCCGTCGGCGGTGAGCCCCTTGGTGTTGCGGCACGAGGTGTCCACGTTGAAGCCCAGCGTGAACGAGCCCGTCGTCACTCCGCAGTCGAAGTCGATGTGGCAGTTGTCCAGGAACTGGGCCGCCTGGAAGATGGCGTTGTGCGGCGCCGCGCCGGCGAAGCGGTTGTCCAGCTGGTGCACCGGCTGCAGCGAGCGCACGCCCAGGCTGTGCAGCCGGTCCAGCTCGGTGCGCCAGTCCAGCGTGCCGAACAGCTTGCTCGTCTCCACCGAGAGCAGCATGGCCAGCCGGCCCGAGCCGATGATCTGCCGCGCGTGGGCGGGCGACAGGGCGATCTCCACCCAGTCGGTGCGCGCGTCGAAGTCGCGCGCCATCTGCAGCTGCTTGTTGATGTCGGCCATCTCGTCACAGGGCCGGTTGAGGTTCTGGTACGGCAGCGTCTTGCAGAGGAACTCGTTGCTCACCAGCGACACCATCACCAGCGACATGCCGCCCTGGTGGGCCTGACGCAGCCAGCCCTCCCACGACTGCTGGTGGCCGATGGTGTCCCAGCGCGGCCACTCGGAGGGCACCTCGCGCCGGCCCAGGTGCAGGCCCGTGTCGCCCTGGGTGCCTTCAATTTTTCCGAGGAACTCCGAGCCCACCGCGCCGCCAATGCCGAACAGCGACTTGAGCAGCGGGTTGGCGCCCAGGTCCACCCCGCCCGAGTTGGGGCACAGGTTGAGCATGCTGCTCAGGTCCATGCGCACCCGGGCGTGATCACTCTCGGGAGCCCCACCGTCACAGCGAGAGAGCGTGCCGGTGTGGCTGCCGTGGAACCAACCGCCGCCAAAGGCCTCCTCGGCGAACATGTGGTGGTGCAGCTCCGCGAACCCCGGCACCCCCAGCCCCTGCCGCGCCGTGTCCGTCGCTGGAGCCGGCTGAGGCTCCGGTCCCTCCTCCACCGGGGCACAGGCCTGAAGGAGGGTGAGAGTCAATCCGAACAGCAGAAAACTCGGACGCGAAGGACAGGGAAGTCGCTGCATGCGGGGACTCCATTTTTGACGGGGAGTGAAAGCCGTCATAGCGCTACCCGGCCCCCCACACGCAAGCCCCCGCGAGCGTTTTCCGTCTACCAGGGGCAGTTGGCGACGTGCACGGTGCGCGTCACGGGCGCGGCGCTGTTGCCGCCGCGGTCGGTCACCGCGTAGCTCACCGTGTACGTGCCGGCCACCCAGCCATTCACCTCGCCGGTGCGCCGCACGGTGGCGGACACGTCGCCGTAGCACGCGTCCAGCGCCACCACGCCCGGGTCCACCCACTGGCTGCCGCAGGTGTGCGTCATCCGCGCGGCGCCGTTGAGCGCCAGCGAGGGAGCGCGCCGGTCCTCCACATTCACCGTGCGGATGGCGCTCACCGTGGTGCCCTCGGAGTTCCAGGCGATGTACTGCACCGAGTAGGAGCCCTCGGCGCGGGTGTTCGGGCCAGGCCCGTACGCATCCTTGCCCGAGTTGTACGTGTGCACCCGCAGCGGGCCGCACGCGTCCGAGGCCTGGGCGCCCGGATCCGTCCAGGTGCTCACGCCGCACTCCAGCGTCAGCAGGCTGGGGCCGTTGAGCACCAGGGTGGGCTCACCCGGCTGCTCGCAGGTCCGCGGTACCGAGTAGGTCAGCGCCAGCTTCGGGCGCTTGTTGGCATCCGGGTACTCGCGCGAGCGGTACTTGGTGACGTAGCCCGGCGAGTGCAGCCGCAGGCTGAGCTTCCGGTCCCGGGCCAGCTCGGTGTTCGCCACCGAGGCCAGCTCGGGGGACTCGTTGACGCCCAGCATCTCCGTGTGGCCGGAGTAGCCGTACCATAGCCACCAGTAGCCCACGTGGGCGCCGGAGATGGCCGGCTTGTTGTTCCAGGTCAGGCCCGTCTCGCTCCACGAGTCGTCCTGCACCAGGTACGTATAGACGTTGCCGTCACCGCCCCACGCGAAGCCCGTGTACGCCGTCGTCGAGAGCTTCGCCGAGACGATCCGCGCGTTGGCGGGCAGGCTGGCGAGATCGAAGCGCAGGAAGGACTCCTCCTGCATCCACACGTCCCCACGCCAGGCCGGGGCCACCACGAACTCGGGCGAGGTGCCGAAGTTCCTGTTCGGCTCGGCATAGCGCACGTGCGCATCCGCCACCGGGTTGAGCACCACGGTGGTGCAGCCGCCCGCAGCGCACTCGTCTCCGTCGAGGCTGTCGGCGCGCTGAGCCGTGACGCTCTCCTCGGCAGCCTCATGGCTCTCGGGCAGGGGCCCACAGGCACTGGCCGCCAGCATCAGCGTGGACGGCAGCGCGATGCGCGCGCACTGGAGGAACCGGGAGGAGAGACCGAGCAGCGTCTTGGATGCATTCATCGGAGAGGACCTTGTGGATTGAAGACCGCTTTGTTGACGGTCCAGCCTCAAAGCACCTCGCGTGCCAGCCCTCTTCGCGGAGCCCTTCCGAGGGAAGACGCCTCCCGCATGGGCTCTTCCCGCGTCAGCCGCGTACGCAGTGCGTTCGCCGCGGAAGCAGCGGTGGGGCGTGGGCACCAACTGGTACCTCAGCTCCAACGTCCGCCTGGCCCTCAACCTGGACAGCACCTCCTTCGAGGGCGGCGCCGCCGACGGAGGCAACCGCCCCTCGGAGACGCTGGTGCTCTCGCGCTTCCAGGTCAGCTGGTAGCGCCGCGAGGCTGTGTTGACGAGCGGATGGGTGTCCGCTATATCAGACGTCCGTTATATTGGACGGTCTGAACGCCTACGTGGCCGTCCCACCCCGTCACCTTCCTGGTTGGTGACACCCGCCCTCGGAGCCGAGGGGGCGGGCTCGTGTCTCTTTTGCCTTTGGAGTCCCCGATGTTGCTCGCCACGGCCCAGGTGCTGAAAGACGCGCCCGCGGAGCAGATCCTCGCCTGGGCCGAGCAGCAGTTCGGCTCGAGCGCCGCCATCGCCTCGAGCTTCGGCGCCGAGGACGTGGTGCTCATCGATCTGGCGCGCAAGCACGCGCCTAGCCTGCGGCTGTTCACGCTGGACACCGGCCGGCTGCCGCCGGAGACGTACGAGCTGATCGAGGCGCTGCGCAACCGCTACGGGTTGGAGGTGGAGACGTTCTTCCCCGAGCGCGCGCGTGTCGAGGCGCTGGAGTCCACCCAAGGCTACTTCTCCTTCAAGAAGAGCATCGAGGCGCGCAAGGAGTGCTGCGCCATCCGCAAGGTGGAGCCGCTCAACCGCGCGCTGGCGGGCCGCCGCGCCTGGGTGACGGGGCTTCGCCGCGAGCAGTCCGTCACCCGCACGGGCGTGGAGGCCGTGGAGCTCGATGCCGACCACGGCGGCCTGCTCAAGCTCAACCCGCTGGTGAAGTGGAGCGCCCGTGAGGTGTGGGCGTACATCAAGGACAACGGCGTGCCGTACAACGCGCTGCATGATCGCGGCTACCCGTCGATCGGCTGCGCGCCCTGCACCCGCGCGGTGAAGCCGTACGAGGACGAGCGCGCGGGCCGCTGGTGGTGGGAGTCCGCCGACAGCCGCGAGTGCGGGCTGCATGTCCGCCGCTGAGGCCACGGGACGCACGCACCATGGCCGCTTCCGCCACACCTATTGATTACCCCGTCTGCCTGAGGCTGCAGGGCAAGCGCGTGTTGCTCATCGGCGCGGGCAACATCGCCGAGGGCCGGGCCGTGCAGCTGCTAGAGGCCGGAGCGCGGCTGCGGATGATCGCGCCCTCTGCCACCGAGACGCTGCGGCGCCTGGCGGCCGAGGGACGGCTGGAGCTGCTGGAGCGCCCGTACACGCCGGGAGATGCCGCGGGCCACGTCGTTGTCTTCGTGGCCACGGACGATCGGCGGGTGAGCGAGGCGGTGGCCGAGGAGACGCGGGCGCTGGGCATCTGGCTGAACGCCGCGGACGAGCCGGACTTGTGTGACTTCACCCTGCCCTCGGTGGGGCGCCGCGGGCCCATCACCGTGGCGGTGTCCACCGCGGGCCAGGCCCCGGCGGTGGCGCGCACCCTGCGGCGCCAACTGGTGGAGCGCATCTCGCTTCACCACGTGCAGCTGGCCCGGCTCAGCGGGTGGCTGCGGGAGCGGCTGCCTCGGACTCCGGCGCGCAGCCGGCTGCTGAAGCTGCTGGTGGAGGACGACATTGGCGGGCGGCTGGCGCGAGGCCAGCGGCGGGACGCATGGGCCCGGCTCCGCACGGAGCTGAAGACCCTGGGAGAGACGCGATGAGCAGGCGCAGTCAAGGCTGTGTGTACCTGGTGGGCGCGGGCCCGGGAGATCCCGAGCTGCTCACGCTGCGCGCGGCGAAGCTGCTGGCCAGCGCGGACACCGTGGTGCACGACCGCCTGGTGCACCCCGCGGTGCTGGAGCACGCCCGGCCCCACGCCCGCATCCTCTATGTGGGCAAGGAGGGCGGCGGCGAGTCGGTGCGGCAGGAGGACATCCACACCCTGCTCGTCACCCAGGCCCGGCTGGGCCGCGCGGTGGTGCGCCTCAAGGGTGGCGATCCGTTCGTCTTCGGCCGGGGCGGAGAGGAAGCGCTCGCGCTGGAAGCGGCGGGCATCCCTTATGAAGTCGTCCCGGGCGTCTCCAGCGTGGCGGCGGTGCCGGCGGCGGCGGGCATTCCGGTAACGCACCGGGGCCTGGCGGGCTCGGTCACCTTCGCCACCGGCCACCGCGCTGAAGGCGGGCCGGACTGGGCGCACCTGGCCCGGGCACAGACGCTGGTGCTCTTCATGGCCGGCGGCCGGCTTGAGGAGGCCACCCGCTCGCTGATGGAGAACGGGCGCGCCGCCACCACCCCCGCCGCCATCGTGGAGGCGGGCACCTGGGAGCACCAGCGGGTGGTGGAGGCAACCCTGGCGGAGATCGCCACTCGCGCCCGGGAGGCCCAGATCGGCTCTCCCGCGTTGCTCGTGGTGGGTGAAGTCGTCTCGTTGAGAGCCCAGCTGCGCTCACTGGCCCAGCGGCCGGTGGCGTCCGAGGGCTCGTCGTTCCTGAAGGCGGAGGGCGGTCATGAGTGAGCTGACGGCGGCGCGGCTGTCGCACCTGGCGGTGCTGGAGGCCGAGAGCATCCACATCCTGCGCGAGACGGTGGCGGAGTTCGCCAACCCGGTGATGCTCTACAGCATCGGCAAGGACTCGCAGGTGCTGCTGCACCTGGCGCGCAAGGCATTCCACCCGGGGCCCCTGCCCTTCCCGCTGCTGCACGTGGACACCACGTGGAAGTTCCGGGACATGTACACCTTCCGCGACCGGTTCACCGCCCAGCACGGCTTCAAGCTGCTGGTGCACCAGAACCGCAAGGCCCTGGCCGAGGGGATGAACCCCTTCGATCACACCAGCCAGAAGTACACCCACGCGGTGAAGACGCAGGCGCTGCTCGAGGCGCTGGCGCTGCACGGCTTCGACGCGGCCTTCGGCGGCGCGCGCCGCGACGAGGAGAAGTCCCGCGCCAAGGAGCGGGTGTTCTCCTTCCGGGATCGCCACGGCCAGTGGGAGCCGCGCAAGCAGCGCCCCGAGCTGTGGAACCTCTACAACAGCCGGATCGACGCGGGCGAGAGCATGCGCGTCTTCCCGCTGTCCAACTGGACCGAGCTGGACGTGTGGCACTACATCCTCCGGGAGCACATCCCCGTGGTGCCGCTGTACTTCGCCGCCGAGCGCCCCGTGGTGGAGCGCAGCGGCAACCTCATCATGGTGGACGATGAGCGGATGCGCCTGAAGCAGGGCGAGCGTCCGGTGCTCAAGCGGGTGCGGTTCCGCACGCTGGGCTGCTACCCGCTCAGCGGCGCCATCGAGTCCTCGGCCACCACGGTGGAGGCGATCATCGACGAGATGGTCAATGCCCGCCAGTCCGAGCGGCAGGGCCGCCTCATTGACTACGACGAAGAGGGCTCCATGGAGCTCAAGAAGCGCGAGGGCTACTTCTAATGGAAACGGCACTCCAATCCGCCCAGGACATCCAGCAGTTCCTCTCCGAGCATGCGGAGAAGGAGCTGCTGCGGCTGGCGGTGGTGGGCTCCGTCGATGACGGCAAGTCCACGCTGATCGGCCGACTGCTGTACGAGTGCGACGGGCTGTTCGACGATCAGATCTCCGCGGTGCGCAAGGCCACCGCCAGGCGCGCGGCGGCCGCGGCCGAGGCCGCCTCGAAGCCAGGCTCGGAGCTGCTGGCGCAGGGGCTCAAGGCGGCGGCGGGCGCCGAGGTGGAGGAGATCGACTTCTCGCTCTTCACCGACGGCCTGCGCGCCGAGCGTGAGCAGGGCATCACCATCGACGTGGCCTACCGGTACTTCTCCACACCGCGGCGGAAGATCATCGTCGCGGACACGCCGGGACACATTCAGTACACGCGCAACATGGCCACCGGCGCGTCCACGGCGGACGCGGGCGTCATCCTGGTGGACGCGCGACTGGGCGTGCTGCCGCAGACGCGGCGCCACGCGTACATCGCCTCGCTGCTGGGCATTCCGTACCTGGCCGTGGCGGTGAACAAGATGGACATGGTGGACTTCGACCGCGCCGTGTTCGAGCGCATCGGGTCCGAGCTGGCCGGGTTCGCGCGCACGCTGGGCTTCACGCAGGTGCGCCTGTTCCCCATCAGCGCCCGCCAGGGGGACAACGTCACCCAGCTCAGCACCCGCACGCCGTGGCACGAGGGCGGCACGCTGCTGGGCTGGCTGGAGTCCCTGCCCCACCAGAAGCGGCTGGACGAGGCCCCCTTCCGCTTCCCCGTGCAGTACGTGCTGCGCCCCCACCAGGACTACCGCGGCTTCGCCGGGCAGATCGCCTCGGGCACCGTGCGCGTGGGGGACGAGGTGG
Source organism: Myxococcaceae bacterium (assembly GCA_035296065.1). GTDB lineage: Bacteria > Myxococcota > Myxococcia > Myxococcales > Myxococcaceae > DATHBR01. The sequence continues at coordinate 20,796 of DATHBR010000064.1, forward strand.
TGGTGTCCCCCTCTGGGCGCCGCACCCGGGTGGCGGCCATCGACACCTTCGAGGGCACGCGACCAGAGGAGAGCGCGCCGTTCTCCGTCACCCTACGGCTGGCGGACGAGGTGGACATCAGCCGGGGCGATGTCATCTCCCACCTGGAGCAACCGCCCGCGGCGCTGCACCGGCTGGAGGCCATGCTGGTTTGGTTCGGCGAGCAGCCGCTGGACCGGGCGCGCCGCTACCTGGTGAAGCACACCACGCGCACCGTGCCCACGACGATTGATCAGGTGGTGTGGCGCAAGGACCTGGAGAGCCTGTCCGAGGTGCCCTCCGAGAGCCTGTCGCTCAATGACATCGGCAAGGTGCGGCTGGTGTGCAAGCGCCCTCTGCTGTGCGATCCGTACACGCTCAACCGGAACACCGGTGCGTTCATCGTCATCGACGCGCTGACCAATGACACGGTGGCGGCGGGGATGATCCTCGGCGCCGCGGGCACGGACGCGGAGCAGCGCAACCCGGGCTCGCTCATCACCGCCCAGGAGCGCCGCGAGCGGCTGGGACAGTCCGGTGGGGTGCTGCTGGTTCCCGAGGCCGCGGATGCCGAGGAGCGCGCGCTTCGCCTGGAGCGCCGCCTGTTCGATCTCGGCCGGCATGTGGCCGTGGTTCGCGGGGACACCGAGGTGGCGCTGTCGCTGGCCGAGGCAGGGCTCATCGCCATCGTCCACTCGGCTTCCGCGCAGGCCCGGCGGGCGCTGCGCTCGCAACTGCGTGACAGCGGCCTGAGCGGCGTCGAGCTGGAGCCCACGGCGGAGTTGGACGGCTGGGTGCGGCAGGCCACGGCGGCGCGGGAGAACGGCTCATGAGCTCGCCCGTCAGCGCCCTGCCCGCTCAGGTTCCTCCCGTCGTGAAGTCGTTGCTGGGCGAGACTCGTGGCGCGCTGCTGGCCCGGCTGGTGGAGGGGCTCGATGCCCAGACGCTGAACTGGCTGAGCGGCTATCTCGCGGGGCTGTCCGCCCGGGCTCCGGCCCAGGAGAGCACCCCGGCTCCCCAGGCCACGCCCGAGTCGCGGCTCACCATCATCTACGGCACGCAGACCGGGAACAGCAAGCTGCTGGCCGAGCGCATCAAGCGCCAGGCCGAGGCCTCCGGGCTCACGGTGCGCGCGCTGCGCGCCGGTGAGTACCCGGTGCGCGAGCTGAAGGAAGAGCAGCTGCTTTACCTGGTCATCAGCACCCAGGGCGATGGCGATCCGCCGGACGACGCGCGCGGCTTCGTCGAGTTCGTTCTCGGCAAGCGGGCGCCCAGGCTCGAAAACCTGCGCTTCGCGGTGCTGGGCCTGGGTGACTCCAGCTACCCCAAGTACTGCGAGATCGGCAAAGTGCTCGACGCGCGCTTCTCGGAGCTGGGCGCCACGCGGCTGGTGGATCGCGCCGACTGCGACGTGGACTTCGAGCCCGTGGCCGCTGGCTGGATCGATCAGGCAGTGGGCAAGGCGGGAGAGGCCCTCGAGCGCCGCTCTCCGGCGACCGTGCTGGAGCTGCCGCGCAGCAGCCCTCAGACTCCCACCCACCACCGCGATGCCCCGTACGAGGCCGAGCTGCTCGCCAACCAGCGCATCACCGGGCGCGGAGCGCTGAAGGACGTGAGGCACCTCGAGCTGTCGCTCGGGGACTCCGGGCTGAGCTACGAGCCGGGAGACTCGCTGGGCGTGTGGCCGGTGAATCCGCCGGAGCTGGTCTCCGCGTTCCTCGAGGTGCTGAAGCTCGACGGCGGCACCGAGCTGTCCAAGGACGGGCGCACCCTGCCCTTGAGCCAGTGGCTGGCGAAGGAGCTGGAGCTCACCCGGCTGAGCCGCCCCTTCCTGGAGCGCCACGCCGCGCTGTCCGGCAGCACCGAGCTGCAGCGCATGCTCACGCCCGAGGGCGCCGAGGCCTTCCGCTCGCTGCTCAAGAGCCACCAGGTCATCGATCTGCTGCGCCAGTGGCCCGCGAAGTGGACGGCGGAGGAGCTCGTCCGCGCGCTGCGCCGCCTGACGCCGCGGCTGTACTCGCTCGCCTCCAGCCAGAAGCGGGTGGGCGCCGAGGCTCACCTCACCGTGGCGGTGGTGGACTACGAGGCCTTCGGCACCCGGCATGTGGGCGCGGCCTCGAACTACCTCGCCACGCGCACCAGTGAGGACCGCGCGCGCATCTTCATCGAGCACAACGATCGCTTCCGCCTGCCGCGGGACCCCAGCCGGGACATCATCATGATCGGGCCCGGCACGGGTGTGGCGCCCTTCCGCGCCTTCGTGCAGGACCGCGCCGAGTCGGGCGCGAGCGGCCGCAGCTGGCTCTTCTTCGGCGAGCAGCACTTCCGCTCGCAGTTCCTCTACCAGACCGAGTGGCAGGAGGCGCTGAAGCAGGGCGCGCTCAGCCGCATCTCGCTGGCCTTCTCGCGCGACCAGGCGGAGAAGATCTACGTGCAGCAGCGCCTGCGCGAGGCGGGGCGCGACGTCTACTCCTGGCTGGAGGGCGGCGCCTCGCTCTACGTGTGCGGCGAGGCGCAGCGGATGGCGCCCGACGTCCACGCGGCCCTCATCGACATCATCTCCACGCACGGGGGCAAGAGCCGCGAGGACGCCGCGGCCTGGCTCGACACCCTGCGCGATCAGCAGCGCTACCAGCGCGACATCTACTGAGGCGACGACCATGAGCACGCCCAAACCCCCCACCCTCACCGAGGTGGAGAACATCAAGGCCAAGAGCCGCCTGCTGCGCGGCACGCTGCTGGAGAGCCTGGTGGACCCCATCACCGGCGCCATCGCTCCGCAGGACACCAACCTCATCAAGTTCCACGGCAGCTACCAGCAGGACGACCGGGATCTGCGCGAGGAGCGCCGCCAGCAGAAGCTCGAGCCGGACTACAGCTTCATGCTGCGCACCCGCCTGCCCGGAGGCGTGGCCACTCCGACTCAGTGGCTGGCCCTGGACGCGCTCGCCCAGAAGTACGCCAACGGCACGCTGCGGCTCACCACGCGCCAGGCCTTCCAGCTGCACGGCGTCTTCAAGACGGACCTCAAGAGCACCATGGCCGGCATCAACGCGGCCCTGCTCGACACGCTGGCCGCCTGCGGTGACGTCAACCGCAACGTGATGTGCAACCCCAACCCGGTGGACTCGCGCGTGCATGAAGAGGTGTACGGCTGGGCGGTGCGCCTGTCCGAGCACCTGCTGCCCAAGACGCGCGCCTACTACGAGATCTGGCTGGACGGAGAGAAGGTCGCCGGAGGCGAGGAGGAGCCCATCTACGGCTCCACCTACCTGCCCCGGAAGTTCAAGGCCGCGGTGGTGGTGCCTCCGCTCAATGACGTGGACGTGTTCTCGCAGGACCTGGGCTTCATCGCCATCCTCGAGCAGGGCCGGCTGGTGGGCTTCAACGTCGCGGTGGGCGGGGGCATGGGCGCCACGCACGGTGACGCGGCCACCTTCCCGCGCCTGGCGGACGTCATCGGCTTCTGCACTCCCGACCAGCTGCTCGCCGTGGCCGAGAACGTGGTGAAGGTGCAGCGCGATTTCGGCGATCGCACCAGCCGCAAGCACGCGCGCTTGAAGTACACCATCGAGGATCGCGGCATCGCCTGGTTCGTCTCCGAGTTGGAGAAGCGGCTGGGCTTCTCGCTGCAGCCGACGCGGCCCTTCCAGTTCGAGCACAACGGCGACCTGTTCGGGTGGCGCCAGGGCCATGACGGACGCTGGCACCTGACGCTGCGCCTGGAGAGCGGCCGCGTGGCGGACCGGCCAGGCGCGACGATGCTCACGGGGCTGCGCGAGATCGCCAAGGTGCACCGCGGCGACTTCCGGCTGACGCCGAATCAGAACCTCATCATCGCCAACGTTCCCGCCGAGGACCGGGCACGGATCGACGAGCTGGTGAACGCCCACGGCCTGGGCGGCTTCCGAAGCGCCAGCCCCCTGCGCCTCAACGCGCTGGCCTGCGTGGCGCTGCCCACCTGCGGCCTGGCCATGGCCGAGGCCGAGCGCTACCTGCCCCGCGTGGTGGGACTGCTCGAGGAGCGGCTGACGGCGCACGGCCTCCAGAAGGAGAAGATCCTCCTGCGGATTACGGGCTGTCCCAACGGCTGTGCCCGCCCCTACCTGGCCGAGATCGCTCTCGTGGGCAAGGCACCTGGCCGCTACAACCTCTTCCTCGGCGGAGACGTGCGCGGCCAGCGCCTCAACCGCCTGTACCGCGAGAACATCGACGAGGCGGGTGTCCTGTCCACGCTCGAGCCTCTCTTCGCCGCCTATGCCCGCGAGCGCCAGCCGGGCGAGGGCTTCGGTGACTTCACCGTGCGCGCTGGCCACGTCTCCTCTCCTTCTTCTCCTTCTCAAGCGAGCTGAGCCATGTCCCCTGTGAACTCCGTGTCTCGTTTCCTCTCGTCGCGCCTGCGCACCGCCGCGCTGCTCGTGCTGGCGGCCGTACTCCCGGGGTTGGCCGGGTGCTCCAAGGACACCGCCTCGCCGAACGATGACGTCACGCTGCTCAACGTCTCGTACGATCCCACGCGTGAGTTCTACGAGGAGTTCAACGCCTCCTTCGCGAAGCACTGGGAGTCCAAGACCCGGCTGAAGGTCAGCATCAAGCAGTCTCACGGCGGCTCGGGCAAGCAGGCGCGCGCCGTCATCGACGGGCTGGACGCGGACATCGTCACGCTGGCGCTGGCCTACGACATCGACATGCTGCACGACAAGGGCGCCCTGCTCCCCAAGGACTGGCAGGCCCAGCTGCCGAACAACAGCGCGCCCTACACCTCCACCATCGTCTTCGTGGTGCGCAAGGGCAACCCGAAGAACATCCGCGACTGGGATGATCTGGTGAAGGAGGGCGTGTCCGTCATCACCCCGAACCCGAAGACCTCGGGCGGCGCGCGCTGGAACTACCTGGCCGCGTGGGGCTACGCGCAGCGCAAGAACGGCGGCAGCGAGCTGAAGGCCCAGGAGTTCGTCGAGAAGCTCTACCGCAACGTACCCGTGCTGGACTCGGGCGCGCGCGGCTCCACCACCACCTTCGCCGAGCGCAACCTGGGTGACGTGCTCATCGCCTGGGAGAACGAGGCCTTCCTGCTCACCGAGGAGGTGGGCAAGGACCGCTTCGAGATCATCGTCCCGTCCGAGAGCATCCTCGCCGAGCCGCCCGTGGCCCTGGTGAACAAGAACGTGGACAAGAAGGGCACGCGCACGGTCGCCGAGGCCTACCTCAAGTACCTCTACAGCAACGAGGGCCAGGAGCTGGCCGCCAAGCACTTCTACCGCCCGCGGAACACCGAGGTGGCCGCCCGGCACGCCTCGCGCTTCCCCCAGGTGCGCCTGTTCACCATCACCGAGGTGTTCGGCGGCTGGCGCCAGGCCCAGCGCAAGCACTTCGATGACGGCGGCGTCTTCGACTTCTTCTACGCCCTGCAGCAGCAGCAGCAGTAGGCCGGAGCCTCCCCATGTCCAGGCGCGCGCGCCGCATCCTCCCGGGCTTCGGGCTCTCGCTGGGAATGACCTGGCTCTACCTGGGCCTGCTCGTCCTCATCCCGCTGTCCGGGCTGTTCCTCAAGACGTTCACCCTGACGTGGGATCAGTTCTGGGAGACGGTGGCGGCGCCGCGCGCGCTCGCCGCGTACCGGCTCACCTTCGGCGCCTCGCTGGTGGCCGCGGCCATCAACGCCGTGTTCGGCCTGCTGGTGGCCTGGGTGCTGGTGCGCTACCGCTTCCCGGGCAAGGGCCTGGTGGATGCGCTGGTGGATCTGCCCTTCGCGCTGCCCACCGCGGTGGCCGGGCTGACGCTCACCAGCCTGTACGCCAGCAACGGCTGGTACGGCCGCTACCTGGAGGCCGCCGGCATCAAGGTCGCCTTCACCTCGCTGGGCGTGGCCGTGGCGCTCACCTTCATTGGCCTGCCCTTCGTGGTGCGCACCGTGCAGCCGGTGCTCGAGGACATCGAGGCGGACGTGGAGGAGGCCTCCGCCACACTGGGCGCCACGCCGTGGCAGACGTTCACCCGCGTCATCTTCCCCAGCATCCTGCCAGCCCTGCTCAGCGGCTTCGCCCTGGCGCTGGCGCGGGCCATCGGTGAGTACGGCTCGGTCGTCTTCATCGCGGGCAACATGCCCATGCGCACCGAGATCGTCCCGCTGCTCATCATCACCAAGCTCGAGCAGTACGACTACGTGGGCGCCACCGCCATCGCCATCGTCATGCTCGTCGTCTCGTTCGCGCTGCTGCTCGCCATCAACCTGCTCCAGCGCTGGAGCCACCGCCGGCTCGAAGCCCGGCCGGGATAGCCCTGCCCATGCACGTCTCTTCCATGCCGCTGCGCCAACGGGCGGTCGACGCCCGCACCGAGTCCCCGCTCACGCGCTGGGTGCTCATTGGCGTCGCCCTGCTCTTCCTGCTGCTGTTCCTGGTGATTCCCCTCATCGCCGTCTTCAGCATGGCGCTGCAGAAGGGCGCGGGGGCCTACGTGGCCTCGCTGCTGCAGCCGGAGACGTGGTCCGCCATCAAGCTGACGCTGCTGGCCGCCGCCATCGCCGTGCCCCTCAACCTGGTGTTCGGCCTGTGCGCCTCGTGGGCCATTGCCCGCTTCCGCTTCCCCGGCCGCAACCTGCTCGTCACGCTCATTGATCTGCCCTTCAGCGTGTCGCCGGTCATCGCGGGCCTCATCTTCGTGCTGCTGTTCGGCCGGCAGGGCTGGCTGGGGCCGTGGCTGGCCGAGCGGGACCTTCAAGTCATCTTCGCGGTGCCGGGCATCGTGCTGGCCACGCTCTTCGTCACCTTCCCCTTCGTGGCGCGCGAGGTGCTGCCGCTCATGCAGTCTCAGGGCAGCGACGAGGAGGAGGCCGCCCTCACCCTGGGCGCCAGCGGCTGGCGCACCTTCTTCCAGGTCACCCTGCCCAAGGTGAAGTGGGGCGTCATCTACGGCGTCATCCTCTGCAACGCGCGGGCGATGGGCGAGTTCGGCGCCGTGTCGGTCGTCTCGGGGCACGTGCGCGGAGTGACAACCACGCTGCCGCTGCACGCGGAGATTCTCTACAACGAGTACGACTTCGTCGGAGCCTTCGCCGTCGCCTCGCTGCTGACGGTGCTGGCCCTGATCACCCTGGCCATCAAGAAGTACGTGGAATGGAGGGCGCAGGCCTCATGAGCGTCGTCATCAAGCAGCTGACCAAGCGGTTCACCGCGGGCGGTTCCCCCGCCGTGGCGGACGTGTCCTTCGAGGCTCCCGCGGGGGCCATCACCACGCTGCTGGGCCCCTCGGGCGCGGGCAAGTCCACCATCCTGCGGCTCATCGCCGGGCTGGAGACGCCGGACGCGGGCACGGTGCACATCGACGGCGTGGACTGCACGAACCTACCCGTGCAGAAGCGCGGCATCGGCGTGGTGTTCCAGAGCTACGCGCTCTTCAAGCACATGACGGTGCGCGAGAACATCGCCTTCGGGCTGAGCGTGCGCCGCCAGTCCAAGGCGGAGATCGCCGCCCGCGTGGACGAGATGCTCAAGCTGGTGCAGCTCGAGGAGCTGGGGCACCGGCTCCCCGGGCAGCTCTCGGGCGGACAGCGGCAGCGGGTGGCGTTCGCCCGGGCGCTGGCCATCCGCCCCCGGCTGCTGCTGCTGGACGAGCCCTTCGGCGCGCTGGACACGCGGGTGCGCGTGGAGCTGCGCGAGTGGCTGCACGAGCTGCACACCCGCACGGGTGTCACCACGCTGCTGGTGACGCACGACCAGGAGGAGGCACTGGAGATCTCCCAGCACGTGGTCATCATGTCCGAGGGCCAGGTGGCCCAGGCGGGGCCTCCGGCGGACATCTATGACCGGCCGGCCACGCCGTTCGTGGCCTCGTTCGTCGGTGGCACCAGCGTGCTCACCGGCCAGGTGCGCCAGGGCCGGGCCGAGCTGGGGACTCTGGTGGTCGCCGCCCCGAAGAGCGCCCGGGACGGCGAGGCGGTGCGCGCGTTCGTCCGGCCCCATGACATCAAGCTGGCCAAGGTTCACCACGGCAACGGGCTGAACGGCGCCTCGCCAGTGCGGGTGGAGCGGCTCAAGTCCGTGGGCGGCTATGTGAAGGTGCTGCTCAAGCTGCCTTCGGGAGACACCGTGGGCGTCGAGGTGCCTCGCGGCGAGTTCGAGGCGCTGGGCGTCATGGAGGGAGACTCCGTCCATGCCGACGTGCGCACCGCCAACGTCTTCGTGGGGGACTTCTCGATCTGACTTCCCTCAGTTGCCCCCTGTGCACATCTTCCCCCGGAGGGAGTACGCGCGATGGGTACCGAGCGGCCGTGGCGAAAGTCCCCGGGATGGGGCAAGGCGCGCATCTACACGGTGGGCCACTCCACGCGCACGGCGGAGGAGCTGCTCGAGCTGCTCCAGGCGCACGGCATCCAGACGCTGGTGGACATCCGCACGGTGCCGCGCTCCCGTACCAACCCCCAGTTCAACCAGGACGCGCTGCCCCGGACACTCGCCCAGGCGGACATCCGGTACGTGCACCTGCCGAGGCTCGGAGGGCTGCGGCGCACGAGCAAGGACTCCCCCAACACCGCGTGGCGCAACAGGAGCTTCCGAGGCTACGCGGACTACATGCAGACGGAGGAGTTCGCCCGGGGACTGCGGGAGCTGCGCGAGCTGACGGCGGACGGACCGCTGGCACTCATGTGCGCCGAGGCGGTGCGCTGGCGCTGCCACCGCTCGCTCGTGGCGGATGCGCTGTATGCCCGCGGAGTAGAGGTGCGGCACATCACCAGCCGCACCCGCGCCGAGCCGCACAAGCTCACGCCCTTCGCGGAGCTGCACGGCACCCGGGTGCTCTACCCGGGCAGCTCCGAGCCGGCCGCCGAGCCTGCCCCCCACGTCACGCAATGAGCGACGAAATCATCGTGCGGCGGGTTGGCTCCGCCGAAGCCCCCTCTTATGTCGAGCCCCTGGCCGAGGTGCTGATCGACTGCGTCGAGGGTGGCGCGTCGGTGAGCTTCATGCTGCCGCTGCCGCGCGAGAAGGCCGTGGCGTTCTGGCGAGGCGTGGCGGACAGCGTCGCCCGGGGAGAGCGCGCCCTGCTCGTCGCCGAGGACAGCACCGGCCAGCTGCTCGGCACGGTGCAGTTGCTGCTGGCGATGCCCGACAACCAGCCTCACCGCGCCGATGTCGCCAAGATGCTGGTGCACCGCCGGGCCCGCCGACGCGGCGTCGCGCAGCGGCTGATGGCCGCCCTCGATGACGAGGCCCGCAGGGAGGGAAGAACCGTCCTGGTGCTGGACACGGTGACGGGCAGCGAAGCGGAGCGGCTCTACGAGCGCGCCGGCTGGCAGCGCGTGGGCGTCATTCCCCGGTACGCCCGGATGCCCACTGGCGAGTTCTGCGCGACGACCTTCTTTTTCAAGCACCTTTAAGGCTTCGCTAAACCCCTGAAACCACGGGCCTTCTCGGTTTTCAGGAGGAAAATCGTCACGCTCACGCAACTCTTTCTCACCTTGTGCGAGAACCTAAGCACAGGTTGCATCTTTCCCCTTTCGTAGGAGGTTTCTCATGGTCGGCGCACCGAAGGCTCCCGCTGGTGGTTACGGCATCACCTCTCTGCCCCCCACGACGACGCCGCAGGCGCCGACTGCCCCGACTCCCGCGCCGGGTGGCCAGCCGACGCAGCCCACCACGGGCCGCGACAACAACCCGGTGCTGCGCTCGCTGCGGACGGACTGCTTCGAGGGCCATGGCGCGAAGGGTAAGGGCCTGGCGCTGGGGCACCTGAAGCGCGCGGCGAAGATGGAGCAGCCCACCACGGGGACGCCGGCGGAGCAGAACCCGCTGCAGAAGCTGGTCGGGGACCTGCAGAAGATGATCGAGCAGCTCCTGGGCCGGCTGGGCCAGACGCCCACCACGCCCGCGCCCACGCCCGCGCCCGCGCCCGCGCCCGCGCCCACCACGCCCCCCACCACGCCGGGCGCGCTGTAGCAGCGCGGAAGTCTCAGCGACCCAGGTCGCCTTCACCGTAAGAGGGGAGCCTCGGCTACGTGCCGGGCTCCCCTTTTTCACGTCGCCAGCTCGTCAGAACCGGCCGCGGTAGGTGTGCTCGATGCGGGGATCGAAGAAGGCCCACCCCTGCGTCCACACGATGATGAGCGCCACGACGTAGCCCACGACGCCCACGCTCAGGGAAGAACGTCGCCAGGACGAACAGCTCGGCGGACCGAGAAGCGCGTGTAGACGCCCACCAGCCGCAGCACGCCGTGGGTGGCCACGCTCAGCGCCGAGCAGACGGCGATGGCGCGCAGGTAGGTGGACTCCTCGAGCACCTGCCCACAGGCTCCACAGAAGAGCTCGGGCAGGCCATTGGGTACCTCGCACTGGGAGCAGCGCTTCATGCGCCGTTCCTCAATCATCCCCCGCCCCTCGACGCGCCCAGGCCCTCTCATGAACGTCCTCGAGACAGAGCGACTCGTCCTCCGCAGGCTCTCGGCCGACGAGGACGCCGCCTTCATCCTCCAACTGGTGAACGAGCCCTCGTGGCTGCGCTTCATCGGTGACCGGGGGGTGAAGAGCCTCGAGGACGCGCGGGGCTACATCCTCAAGGGCCCCATAGAGATGTATCGCCGCTTCGGCTTCGGGCTCTACCTCACCGCCCTCAAGAGCGATGGGACGCCCATTGGCCTGTGCGGGCTGATCAAGCGCGACACCTTGAAGGACGTGGACATCGGCTTCGCCTTCCTGCCCGCCTTCTGGGGCCAGGGCTACGCCTACGAGGCCGCCGCCGCCGTGCTGGCTCACGGCAAGCGCGACTTCGGCCTGCGGCGCATCGTCGCCATCACCGTGGTGGACAACGGCGCCTCGATGAAGCTCCTCGGGAGACTCGGCTTCGCGCTCGAGCAGAAGCTGCGGCTCACCGAAGGCGAGCCCGAAGTGAATCTCTTCGCTCACGACGCCTGAACATCCGGGCTGCATCTTTCCTCAATCACAACCTCCACTCCTGGTGTCGTGACGTTTTTTGTCACAGGTTCCCAATCAGGCATGGGTCTGACTGACCTCGGTGAGAACACTCTGCGTGTATCTCAAATACAAACGCCTTTGACATGCCTGGGAAAAACACATGTTTTAACCGGCTGGGTCGTTTTCACCCCACGAGAGTCTCTCGATACTCAGCCTTGGCTTTTCCTTGGGTGTGCCTCGGTCGCAGGGAGTCTTTCAGGTATCGCCATGAAACATTTGATGGCTGGTCCTGCGTGAAATCGTCGCATTGCCTGTTGCACCTACTTATCCCTGTTGTGAAAGCATCGCGTTGTCTCAAACAACAACTCACAACAGGAGATGCAACATGACGACTGAGTTCCCCCGCAGCTTCTCCCTGGCAGTCCCCCCGCGGCAGCTGGTTGAGCAGCCCCGGAGCACGGTGCCGTTCATCCTGGACTGCACGCCGTACCGCACGCAGATCCAGCACGCGCTGGACGCGCGCCCGCATGTGCCCATCACCGACACCGAGCGCTTCCTGGTCGAGGCGGAGCTGTTCTTCCACTCGCTGCCCGCGCCGCTGCGCCGCTCGGTGCTGGAGCTGAAGAACCGCCTGAGCCGCTACCCCTTCCTGGTGCTGCGCGGCCTGCCCACCGACACGAACCTGCCCCCCACCCCGCTGGACTCGCGCCGCCCGCGCGTGGACTGCTTCCTCATTGGCGAGTGGTTCTCCGCCGCCATCTCCAAGGCCCTGGGCGAGCCCTTCGGCATGCTGCAGCAGAACGAGGGCGAGCTCATCCAG
>DATHBR010000065.1:0-84179 GCA_035296065.1 Myxococcaceae bacterium
CATCGTGGGCGCCGGCACCAGTAACCCCAACGGGGGCGGCGGCAATGGCCCGTTCTCCATCGACGTGCGCTCCACCAGTGACGCGGTGAAGTCGCTGTACCAGATCGAGCTCGATCGCCGCGCTCACGACTGCCGCCACGAAGGAGTCAGCCAGGCATGCGACTGATGACCTCATGGAGACTGGCGGCGCTCGCTGGAGCGCTGCTGTGGGGGGCCTGCTCGCGGGAGCAGGCCCCGGCCCCGGCCCCCAAGCCGGTGCAGGCGGCTCAGGCTCCTGCCGCGGAGCCCGCGCCGGCCGAAGAGGCCGAGCCGGAGGAGGCCGAGGCCCCCGCCGAGCAAGCCGCCGCGGAGCCGGCGCCCGCGCCCCCCCGGGTGGACGACGGCGCGCGGCCCGAGTTCAAGGTGGGACAGAAGCGTGACGAGGTGATGCGGCTGTTCGACGGCTGCGCCGAGCGGCGGGTCTTCATCCCGCCGGGCCCGGGCACCATGTACGTAGAGGTCTACCAGGCCCGGGAGGACGAGGCCTGCATCAAGCGGCTGGGCGACCGGCACTTCCTCATCCGGGGGGATGTGCTGCACTCCATCAGCCCGGGCCGGATGCCCCCGCCCCAGTACGTTCAGCCTCCCGAAGACGTCTGAAGCACCGCCGTAGCGCCCTCTCCCCCCGCCTGACCGGATTGAGCCGGAGGCGGGGGGTCGAGGGCCTCGCAAGCCCCGCTGGAAGCTGCTCTCAAGTCCACGAGTGAAGCTCTGGCGTCGTGGCCGTTGATTTCCGACAGCCCCCAGCGTAGGCAACCCTCCTCTTTCACCACCCAAGAGGGTTGCCGCACATGGCCGAGAAGCTCCAGCCCCGCGAGAAGGGCTTTTCCGAGTGGTATGTCGATCTCGTCCTGAAGGCGAAGCTCGCCGACTACTCGGACGTGAAGGGCTGCATGGTCATCCGGCCCAATGGCTACGCGCTGTGGGAGAACATTCAGCGCGTGCTGGACAAGATGTTCAAGGACTTAGGCCACAAGAACGCCTACTTCCCGCTGCTCATCCCCGAGAGCTACCTGAAGAAGGAGGCCGAGCACGTCGAGGGCTTCAACCCTCAGCTGGCCGTGGTGACGCACGCGGGCGGCGCCAAGCTGGAAGAGCCGCTGGTCATCCGGCCCACCAGCGAGACGATCATCAACCGCAGCTTCGCCAAGTGGATTCAGAGCTATCGGGACTTGCCGATGCTCATCAACCAGTGGGCCAACGTGATGCGCTGGGAGATGCGCACGCGCATGTTCCTGCGCACCACGGAGTTCCTCTGGCAGGAGGGGCATACCTGCCACGAGACGGAGGAGGACGCGGAGAAGGAGACGCTGCAGATGCTGGAGGTGTACCGCACGTTCGCCGAGGACTACATGGCGATGCCGGTGCTCAAGGGCCGCAAGAGCGAGACGGAGAAGTTCGCCGGCGCGCTGCGCACCTACTCCATCGAGGCGATGATGCAGGACAAGAAGGCGCTGCAGGCGGGCACCAGCCACAACCTGGGGCAGAACTTCGCCAAGGCCTTCGAGACGCAGTTCCAGGGCCGTGACGGCAAGCAGCACCACGTGTGGCAAACGTCCTGGGGCGTGTCCACGCGGCTCATCGGCGGGCTGATCATGACGCACTCGGATGACGCGGGGCTGGTGGTGCCGCCCAAGCTGGCGCCCACGCACGTGGTCATCATCCCCATCATGGGCAAGGCGGCGGACGCCGAGAAGACGCAGGTGCTGGAGAAGTCGCACGCCATCGCGGCGGACCTGCGCAAGGCGGGCCTCAGCGTGGTGGTGGACGACGACGAGGCGAAGAGCCCGGGCTTCAAGTACAACGAGCACGAGCTGACGGGCACGTGCCTGCGCGTGGAGCTGGGGCCGAAGGACCTGGCCAAGGACTCGTGCGTGATGGTGCGCCGGGACGTGCGGCAGAAGGAGTTCGTCCCGCTGGCCCAGGCGGTGGAGAAGGCCCGCGCGATGCTGGACGCGATGCAGGCGGAGCTGTTCTCCCGGGCGAAGTCGTTCCGCGACTCGCACACCTTCGAGGTGAACACCTACGAGGAGATGCAGAAGCGCGCCGAGGAGGGCTTCATGCTGGCGCACTGGTGCGAGAAGCCCGCGTGCGAGACGAAGGCGAAGAACGACATGGCGGCCACCACGCGCTGCCGGCCGTTCGACCTGAAGCAGGAGCCGGGCAAGTGCGTGGTGTGCGGCGACGCCTCGCCGGGCCGCATCGTCTTCTCGAAGGCGTACTAGCTAGCGCACGGGCTGGGGAGTCGCGCCGCTGAGCACCGGCGTCTCCCCCGCGGGCGGCGCGAGCGGCGCGCGGCGGCCGGGAATGAAGGTGGCCACGGGCTCGGGCTTGCCGGCCACGGGCAGCGGCGAGGCGGCGGTGAATTGGAAGTCCTCGCCGCACCGCGCCCGCGTCACCCCGGACACCAGCATGGGGGTGCCCACCTTCTTCGTCAGCCCCTCGATGCGGCTGGCCAGGTTCACCGCGTCTCCAATCACCGTGTACTCGCGCCGCTGGTCCGGGCCGATGGTGCCCACCACCACCCGGCCGGTGTGAATGCCGATACCGATGTTGAGCGGCTCCTCGCTCCGGGCGCGCCGCTCGGTGTTCAGCTGCTCCAGCGCTTGCAGCATCTGCAGGCCACACTCCACCGCCGCCTGCGGGTGCCCGGGCAAGTCCAACGGCGCGCCGAAGTACGCCAGAATCCCGTCGCCGATGAACTTGTCCAGCGTGCCCCCGTTGCGGAACACCACCTCCACCATCCGCGACAGGTACTCGTTGAGCAACGCCACCACCTGTGGGCTCTCCATCTGGTCCGACATCGTCGTGAACCCGCGAATGTCCGAGAACAGCAGCGTCACCTCCCGGTGCTGGCTCTCGTCCGCCGCGCCGCCCAGCTCGGCGATGCGCTCGGCCACCTGCGGCGAGAAGTAGCGGCCCAGCCGGGCGCGCTGGGACTGCTCGCGCGTCACGTCATGCACCAGCCGCAGCACCTGGCGGCTGACGAACGAGGCCGTCGCCGCCCCCAGCACCATCACCAGCACCAGCGCGGTCAGGTAGGCGTCCATCGGGATGCCGACGGACGAGCACAGCAACGCCTCGAGGAGGATGGCGAGCCCGGCGGCCAACGCCACCCCCAGCCGGTTCATGCCCAGCATCGCCACCAACATCACCAGGGTGACGTAGATGCCCACCGGCATCACCGCCGCGGCGAAGACATTGTCCGAGCGAGGCGCGGCCCACAGCTGGATGAGGAACACCGCGGGCATGTCGATGCCCACCACGCCCAGCGCCGGTTGCCGCCCAAGCACGCGGAAGCGCCGGGAGCCGGCCCACAGCACCACCCCCAAGAGCAGGTACAGGCCCAGCATGTCCCGGGGCGTGTTCCAGTCGAAGTAGGAGGCGAAGGCGAGCCAGCCCGCGGCGCCGATCACGCGGAAGCGGTTGAGCCACTCGCTCACCTCCGCGCGGCGATCGGCCAGTCGCTGGCCGAGGAGTTCTTCGAGAGCGGACTCGGAGGAAGCGGGAGGCAAGGTACTCATGAGGCTAATCCAGAGGTGAGGGCGTCACCAGCAAGCCGCCCACCCCTGCCGCTCAGGTGGGCTCAGCCAGCGGCCAGCTGGGCCGGGGAGCGCTTGGGAATGAAGGTGGCCACGGGCTCGGGCTTGCCGGCCACGGGCAGCGGCGAGGCGGCGGTGAATTGGAAGTCCTCGCCGCACCGCGCCCGCGTCACCTCGGACACCAGCATGGGGGTGCCCACCTTCTTCGTCAGCCCCTCGATGCGGCTGGCCAGGTTCACCGCGTCTCCGACCACCGTGTACTCACGCCGCTGATCGGGCCCCACGTCGCCCACCACCACCCGGCCGGTGTGGACACCGATGCCGATGTTGAGCGGCTCCTCGCCCCGGGCGCGCCGCTCGGTGTTCAGCTGCTCCAGCGCTTGCAACATCTGCAGGCCACACTCCACCGCCGCCTGCGGGTGCCCGGGCAAGTCCAACGGCGCGCCGAAGTACGCCAGAATCCCGTCGCCGATGAACTTGTCCAACGTGCCCCCGTTGCGGAACACCACCTCCACCATCCGCGACAGGTACTCGTTGAGCAGCGCCACCACCTGCGGGCTCTCCATCCCGTCCGACATCGTCGTGAACCCGCGAATGTCCGAGAACAGCAGCGTCACCTCCCGGTGCTGGCCCCCTTCCGCCGTCGTCCCCAGCTCGGCGATGCGCCGGGCCACCTGCGGCGAGAAGTAGCGGCCCAGCCGCTGCCGCGCCGACTGCTCGCGCGTCACGTCATTCACCAGCCGCAGCACCTGACGGCTGACGAACGAGGCGGCCGCGGCTCCCATCACCATCACCAGCACCAGGGCGTGCAGGTAGTCCTCCCGGGCAATGGCGGCCTTCTCGCAGAGGGCCACCTCGCAGCCGATGGCGACCGCCGTGGCCAACCCCACGCCCACCCGGTTCAGCCCCAGCATCGCCACCACCATCACCAGGGTGATGTAGATGCCCATGGGCATCAGCGCCACCGCCACCGTGTTGGTGGTGTTCGCCAGGGCGAAGTATTGGATGAGGCAGATGGCGGGCATGTCGATGCCCACCACGCCCAGCGCGGGCTGCTTCGCCAGCAGCGGGACGTACCGCGCGGCGACCAGCAGCGCCACCGCCAGCGCCAGGTACGTGCCCAGCATCCACGGCGGCGTCTTCCAATCGAAGGCCAGGGCGAACAGCAGCCAGGCCACCGCGCCGCCCACGCGGAATTGGCTGAGCCACTTGTTCAGCCGCGTGCGGCGCTGCTCCAGACGCTGTTGCAGGAGTTCGTCGAGACCAGAGTCGGAGCGGGCTGAGAGCACGGGAGCCACGGTAGACCAGCGCCCGCCCCTCCCGCCAGGTAGCCTGAGGCCACCGGCCCCCCGGCCGCCGATGGACTATCTTCAGGAGCAGGTATGGCAAGCATCGGTCACGTAGCGGTGGGCATGGTGCTCGGCAGGTACGAGCGGGGCGGCTCCTCGGCGGGCAGGCTGGCGGCCAGCATGGGGTTCTTCTCCGCGCTGGCGCTGCTGCCGGACGCGGACGTCATCGCCTTCGTGTTCCGCATTCCCTACTCCGCGCCGTGGGGACACCGGGGCGCCACGCACTCGTTCGTCTTCGCCGCGCTGGTGGCGCTCGCACTGGCGGTGCTGGCGCGCGGCCTGCGTTTCTCGCCTCTGCGTGTGGGCCTGCTGGCCTTCGTGGCCCTGGCCAGCCATGGCGTGCTGGACGCGCTCACCGATGGAGGCCTGGGAGCCGCGCTGCTGTGGCCCTTCTCGAATGAGCGCTTCTTCGCACCCGTGCGGCCGCTGCCCGTGGCGCCCATTGGTGCTGGCATGCTCTCGCCGCGGGGGCTGTACGTCGTCGCCGTGGAGTTCATCGCCTTCCTTCCCTTTTGGGCCTATGCGCTCTGGCCTCGCCGGCGCGCCGCCCCGGAGCCGTGAGCCATGCGCCTGTTCACCGCCGTCACGCTGGGCCCCACCGTGGAGGCCCAGGCCATCGCTGGAATCGAGCGCCTGCGCGAGCTGTCGCCCCGCGCGCGTTGGGTGAACCCCCACGGGGTGCACCTCACGCTGGTGTTCCTCGGAGAGGTGGACGCGGCCCGGCTGCCCGGGCTGGAGGAGGTGCTCACCCGGGCGGCGGGGCACCACGGGCCCTTCACGCTCACCATCGAGGGAGGCGGGTACTTCGGCCCGCCGCGTCACCCGCACGTGCTGTGGGCAGGCGTGGGCGGAGACACCGCCGCGCTGGGAGCGCTCCAGGCGGAGGTGGCCACGGTGCTGGAGCCGCTGGGCTTTCCCCGGGAGAAGCGCTTGTACACGGCGCACCTCACGCTGGCGCGCTCGAAGGAGCCCAAGGGGGACACCACCTTCCTCGAGTGCAAGAAGGCCCTGGAGGGCCAGCACTGGGGCGAGGCGCGCGTGGAGCACCTCATCCTCTTCGAGAGCAAGGGCGGCCGGTACGAGAAGCGGCTGGAGCTGCCGCTGACGGGCGGGGCCTGAAGGAGCCGTCACCATGACGACGCTCGACAGCCGCCTGGAGCCCTTCGTACAGCGCCACGCCTGCGCCTGGCCTCGGCGCGCTAGCGCCGGGCCACCACGAAGCGGCGGGTGAAGCGATACGGCGTTCCCCGGGCGGTGGCCGGGTAGGCGTCGCGCAGCAGCGGCCGGAGCACCTCGAGGAAGGCCTTGCCCTCCTCGGGCCCGAGCGCCGAGAGCACCGGCCGCAGCGTGGTGCCCAGCAGCCACTGCAGCACGGCGTCCTCACCGTGCAGCACGTGCAGGTACGTCGTGTCCCACGCATCCACGCCGAGCCCCAGCCCGGCCAGCCGCGCCTCGTAGAAGTCGAGCGGCTCGGCATGGCCGCGGCGCACGGCAGCCAGCGTGGCGGCGAAGCGGGGCTGAGCGCGCACCTCGTCGATCAGCCGATGCGAGGGAGCCTCGAAGTTGGCCGGCACCTGGAAGGCCAGCACTCCACGGGGCGCCAGCAGGGACACCAGCCGGGACAGCAGCCCCGCATGGTCCGGCAGCCAGTGCAGCGCCGCGTTGGAGACGAGCACGTCGAGCGGCTCCCCCGGCGTCCAGCCCGCCAGGTCCGCCAGCTCGAAGTCCACGCGCCCGGGAGTGGCGCGGCGGCGGGCCTCCGAGCTCATCGCCTCGGAGGAGTCCACACCGGTGACACGGGCACCGGGCCAGCGCTCGCACAGCTCGAGCGTCAGGTCCCCGGTGCCACAGCCCAGGTCCACCACCCGCGTGGGACTGGCGACGTCCACGCGGGCGAGCAGCTCGAAGAACGGACGCTTGCGCTCATCGCGGAAGCGCTCGTACTGGGCGGGGTTCCACATCCCCGTGACTACCGGGTGCCAGCGTCCGCGGGGCCCGGCGTCGGCGTGCCAGCGTCCATCGCAGTGCCAGCGTCCATCGACATGCCGCCATCGCGGGGGCGGCGGACCTTGTACTCCACCGGAGGCTGCGGGTTGATCAGCGCCAGCGACTGCAGGAAGGCATCCACGGCGGGAGCGCCGACGCTCGGGTTGTAGACGCTGAGCATGGTGTAGACGCGCGGGCCGACGAGGTAGGTGCGCGCCTTCACCTCGCCACTGTCCGAGGTGATGGTGAAGGCCTTGCCGGGATACATGTCGTTGATGGTGATGTTCTCCTCGCTCTTCACCGTGCCCTTGAGCTGAGTGACGAGCCCATCACGGGTGTCGTTGAGGAACGCCTCGGGGGCGCGAGAGGCAACGACCTTGGTGGGGTAGTCGGCGACGATGAGCGAGTAGACGATGCTCTCCACGTTGGCGGCCCACGAGGCGCGGGTGACTTCACCGGCGGCGCCGAGGGGAACCTTGTCGCGGGTGACCTGCGGGGCGCCGGGCATCTTCGCGGTGAAGCCCTCTTCGGGGCCTCCGACGGGGTTGAGCTGCGGGCCGGCGGGAGCGGCCGCGGTGCCAGCCTTGGCGCCACCCGTCGTGCCACCAGCCTGGTTGTCACCGGGCAGTTCCTCGACCGTGGAGGAGCCACCGGGCTGGTTGCCACCCTGCTGAGAGGTGGCGCACGCGAACGCGACGAGCGAGAGGACGCAGAAGGCTCCGAGGAGGCGGGACTTCACGGACATGAGCACATCCTTCCTTGATTCAAGGGGTTACAGGGCCGCGGACCCTAAATGAGTACGCGGCGTATGACCATCAGCGAGTAGTACAGCTGCCCGTATTGGCGGCGGGCAGTCATTGAGGACAATTGGTGACCGGGGTGGCCGGGTTACCGGTGTTGCGAGCGTCGCGCTGGAACTTGGGCCAGGGCGCGTTGGCGGCGAGGCTCGGGCTGTCGACGATGAACGCGTACAGCCTCGTGGTGCCCACGAAGTACAGCGTGCCCGTGGTGGCTCCCGAGATGCCAGCGCCGCCCGCGTCACGCTGGCAGTCCAGAGTAGGCGACGTGTCCTTCATGGACAGGTCCACGTTCACGTCGACATTCCAGAGGAGAGCCAGAGTACTGGCGACCCTGGCACTGACTCTTCCCTGAGTGTTCACGGTGTAGAGCCGGTCATTCTTGCCAATCACCGGTGCGCTTCGCAGCGTATCGACGCCAGCGACCCTCGTCGGGCCAACGGCCATC
The DNA here is from genome assembly GCA_035296065.1 of Myxococcaceae bacterium. GTDB lineage: Bacteria > Myxococcota > Myxococcia > Myxococcales > Myxococcaceae > DATHBR01. The sequence goes on from DATHBR010000065.1 coordinate 8,162, forward strand.
CCTAGAGGAAGCGACAGCAGTTCTACGCTCGACGCGGTCTCCGCTCCGAAGTAGGCAACGTCACCCGCCCCTACCACGAGATTGAAAACGCGTGATGAGCCTGTCGTGGGGTAGACGGGCGTCACCGCTCCGCCCGTGGTGGCCGAGATGGAGAACAGATTGCCCAGATCCGGGTTTTCGCTATTCCCCGACCCCGCGTAGACCTTGTCACCCACCAGGACGATGCCTCGGGTCAGGTTCCCCGTGCTCTGCGGAAAGCCCGTGCGCACAGAGCTCGTGCCACTGCCAAGATCATAGCTGGTGATTCTGGCGCCACCAGTAACACTCGTGCCGTAGAAGATGGTTTGATCCTTCATCACCAGAGAGCTGCCGGGACCGCTCGCAGGAATCGCACCCGGCCCTGTGCCCGAGACCTCGGTACACCTGCTCTCCCCAAGCACCGGGTTGGCATCGGGACGAGCGCCAACGATGCGCACCTGATTCCCGCTATAGACGCCCACGGCTGTTTCTACTGTCCCGACTGTGGCAGCGGTTGAACCCACGGCCAGAGACCCCGGAACCTCCGTGGCGTTCGAATAGGGGCAATCCAGCCGCTTGCTCCCGTCACTGAATCGAAGTGCCAGAAGTGACTGAGTGCTCGCCGTTCTCGCAGCGGTGTAGACATGCTCCTCCCCACCGCTAAACGCCCCTACCGCTGGGCTGCCCGACACATCCCCCACCACATTCTCCCACTTCCTCGAGCCATCGGGATTGATCCCGAACATCTTTCCCTGTCCCGTCGACAGGTTCGTACCGAAGTAGATGGTTCCCCGTGAGCCCACTGCGGGCGAGCCAACAATGGGGCCGTTACCGTCATACGCCCACTTCCAACGCGTCACCGGCAGCGTGGCGGTAGTAGAGCTCCGGTTGCCGGCACCATCCTGACCTTCCACCCGGAACGTCATGTTGCCCCGGAAGACGTTCATCTCCAGCGTCGACAGGTCCACGGTGGCCGTACGGCAGAAAGGACTGGTCCCGCACGAGCCCGCGGGCTGCATCGTCACCGTCTGCGTCTGCCCCGGGTTTCCTCCCGAAGCAATACCGGCAACCGTCATGTCGAAGCTGACCACGTTCTCATTCGCCGAGACCGTCACCGTGACGGGTTCATCCCTGCGGAAGGCCCCAGCAAGCATTGGATCCCGCTGATCCGCCGTGGTGACATTGCCCATGGCTCGGGGCGGAGGAGCAGAGAACGAGATGGTGAAGGTTGGAGGCACCGAGTCCACCGTCACGTTCACCGAGTTGCTCAGCCCAGCGGCCGGGTACGCCGCGGTCAGCTCCACCGTCCCCTGCGCCATCGGAGGAAGCCACGGCACGGTGTATGTCCCATCACTGCGAACCACGGCCCCGAAGGTGCCCGCGTCGCCCCCACCGCTCAGCGTCGCGGAGAACGTGAGCGACTCCGGGAACTGTCGCGCGGCCGTGAACTCCGTGTTCAACACGAGCTCGGCCACCACCGCCACCGCTCCGCCGTCCACCCCGCCATCCGGGTTACTGCTCACAACGGCGTTGCTGGTGGGCGACAGGATGTTCACGCCCGTGAAGCGCGGCCGGCAGCTGCCACGGACACAGGCCTCGTACTCCGGACAGGCCGGCGAGCAGGACCCACCGTCGGGCTCCTCGACATCCTTCGCGTAGCAGAGGCCAAACTCGGTATCACACAGCCCCTCCTCGCCACATTCCCCGTCGGTGGAACACTCGCGGCCTTCCAGCTTCGTACATCCCGCCAGCGTCGCCAGCAGCAACCCCGTTCCCAGGAGCTTGCGCAGCATCAGAAACCTCCCAAACCTTTTGACGGCCCAACGTTGGTGGATAGCATGGGCTCCCTGCGCACGAAAGGTTGCGGTATGACCTTTCCCCGCTCGTGCTACACGCTCGACTGCTCCAGGCCCGGCGCTCCCGCTGGCGCCCTTCCCGACGAGGGTCTCCCTTGGTGAACCGTCTCTCCCGATACGGCCTCCTGCTGGCACTCCCCGTCCTGCTGCTCTCTCACTCCGCCGCGGCCCAGGCCCCGGCGTCCGAGCGCATCGCGCTGCACCCCTGTGTCATCACCGGGGGTAAGAAAGCCGACACCTCGGACATCGAGGCCATCTGCACCACCGCGGCCATCCGTCCCACGATGGACCTGGTCCCCTCGGTCGATGTGCTCAAGTTCTTCCAGGACGAGGCGTGCGCCACCACCAAGGACCGCGCCGCCTGTGTGGAGAAGCTCAACGCTGCGGCCAAGGGCGCTCGCCCCCGCGAGATGAAGACGTGCGCCAAGGCCAAGAACCGCGATGCCTGCCTGGGCCGGCTCGCCGCCGCCACTCAGGCCTCCCGCACCCTCTACATCACCCTCAACCCCTACACCCCCAAGATGACGCGCATCACCGGCATCGTGGTGGACGCCACGGGCAAGCGCGTCGAAGACCGCTCCCTGGAACTGCCCCGCCTGGCCAGCCAGTCGCCCAGCGACGCCGTCCGCTACGCGGTGGGCCAGCTGCTCGACAAGCTCGAGGTGGCCAGGGCTCCGCTGGCCGAGGTGCTGCCTCCCTCGCTGACGCCCACCGCCGAGCCCGAGCCGCTCTTCGTGCAGCCGCCGTCGGCCGAGCCCACGCCGCCTCCCGCCGCGACGCCCACGCCCGCCCCCGCCCCGGTGCTCACCCAGGCGCCGCCGCCTCCACCCGGGCGCACCTGGAAGACGCCGGCGGGCATCACCGGCATGGCGCTGGGCGCCGTGGGCCTGGGTGTCGCGGGCTACTTCGTCACCAGCTCCAACAAGGACGCGAAGACTTTCAACGACGGCTACGCCAACGGGCTGCCCCTGCAGTCCCAGCTGCCCGCGCTGGCCGAGGCACGCGATGACGCCAGGTCCAAGCGCTCCACCGCCACGCTCAGCGCGGGCGCGGGCGGTGCGCTCCTGGTGGGCGGCGCCATCCTCTTCCTGATCGATCGCCCCTCGGACGCTCCCAAGGAGAAGACGGCGGGCACCACCCGCATCCTGGCCGGGCCCGGCCAGGTGGGCATCCTCGTCGTGCTGCCGTGAGCTCCAGCTACTCGCCGAGGTACGCCTTGCGTATCTCGGGGCTCTCGAGCAGCGCGCGGCCCTTGCCCGCCATCACCACCTCGCCCGTCTCCAGCACGTAGCCGTAGTGCGCCATGCTCAGCGCCAGGTGCGCGTTCTGCTCCACCAGCAGAATGCTCATGCCCGTGGCGTTCACCTCGCGCAGCGTGTGGAAGATCTTCTCCGTCACCTGCGGCGCCAGCCCCAGCGAAGGCTCGTCCAATAGCAGCAGCTGCGGCCGGCTCAGCAGCGCCCGGGCGATGGCCAGCATCTGCTGCTCGCCGCCCGACAGCGTGCCGGCCAGCTGCTTGCGCCGCTCCTTCAGCACCGGGAACAGCCCGAAGCTCTTCTCCTGGTCGGTGGCGATCGCGTCCGTGTCCCGGCGCAGGTACGCGCCCAGGTCCAGGTTCTCCTGCACCGTGAGGTTGGGGAAGATGCCGCGCCCTTCCGGCGCGTGCGCCATGCCCCGGGGCACCAGCTGGTGCGCCCTCATGCCCGTAATATCCTTGGCGTCCAGGCTGATGCGCCCGGCGCTGGGCTTGAGCATGCCGCTCACCGCGCGCAGCGTGCTCGTCTTGCCCGCGCCGTTGGCGCCGATGAGCGCCACCACCTCGCCCTTGCCCACCGAGAGCGACACGCCCCTGAGCGCCTGGATGGCGCCGTAGTGGACCTTGATGCCCTCCACCGTCAGCAGCGGCGGACGCGGCTCCCTGTCTCCCAGCGTCTTCACCGCCTCGCTCACGCCGCCCCTCCGTGCGTCTCCAGGTAGCTGTCGCCCAGGTACGCCTCGATGACCTTGCGGTCGTTGCGCACCTGCTCGGGCGCCCCGCGGGCAATCGTCTCGCCGTGATCCAACACGGTGATCTGCTCGCAGATGCCCATCACCAGCTTCATGTCGTGCTCGATGACGAGGATGCCCAGGCTGAACTCGTCGCGCAGCTTGCGGATGAGCACCATCAGGTCCGCCTTCTCGCGGGTGTTCATGCCCGCGGCGGGCTCGTCCAGCAGCAGCACCCGGGGCCGGGTGCCCAGCGCGCGGGCGATCTCCAGCCGGCGCTGCTCACCGTAGGGCAGGTTGCGCGCCTCCTCGTCGCGGCGGTGCGACAGGCCCATCACCTCCAGCAGGTGCTCGGCCTGCCGGGTCAGCTCGCGCTCCTCCTCCAGGAAGCCCGGCGTCAGCAGCAGCGCGCGCCACCAGGCGCCGTAGTTGCGCACCGCGCCGCGCATCTTCGCGCCCAGGTGCGCGCCCCCCACCAGCTGCGTGCCCTGCGCCCGGCACGCCACCTTCACGTTGTCCAGCGCGGTGAGCGCGCGGAACAGGCGGATGTTCTGGAAGGTGCGCGCCAGCCCCATGTGGTTGATCTGGTGCGGCAGCCACCCGTTCACCCGCTTGCCCACCACCCGCACTTCACCCTGCGTGGGCTTGTACACGCCCGTCAGCACGTTGAAGGCCGTCGTCTTCCCCGCGCCGTTGGGGCCAATGAGCCCCTGCAGGTCGCCCTGGCGGATGGCCAGGTTGAAGTCCGACAGGGCCTTGAGGCCTCCGAACTGGATGCTCACCTTGTCCGCCTTGAGCAGCGGCGCATCCGCCTCCTGCTGAGGTGACATGGCCTGAGGCGCGGTGCTCATTGCAGCCCCTTCCGCCGCCGGGGCAGCCACCGCGGCAGCACGTCCCACATCTCCCGCGTGCCGAACAGGCCCTGCGGCCGCAGCAGCATCAGCGCCACCAGCAGCAGGCCGTACACCGGCATGCGGATCTGATCGACCTTCTGCGCCAGGCTGCCCTCGGCCCCCATCATGGTGAAGGCCGAGCGCAGCGCCTCGGGCAGCAGCGTGAGGCACACCGCCGCCACGATGGCGCCCGTGGTGGAGCCCAGGCCCCCCAGCACCACCATGACGACGATCTCCATGGACTTCACGAAGGTGAACGAGCCCGGGTTGATGATGGGCACGAAGTGGGCGAACAGCCCCCCGGCGACGCCGGCGAAGAAGGCCGACACCACGAAGGCGCGGACCTTGTAGCCGGTGGTGTCCACGCCCATGGCCTCGGCGGCCACCTCGTCCTCGCGGATGGCCCACAGGCTGCGGCCGTGGCTCGAGCCGGCGATGCGCCGGGCCACCAGCACCACCAGGAACACCCAGAAGCCCACCATGCCCAGGTTGGACGTCTGCGGAATGCCCGACAGGCCCAGCGCCCGGCCGAACATGTCCGTGTTCTGCACGATGACGCGGATGATCTCGCCAAAGCCCAGCGTGACGATGGCCAGGTAGTCCCCGCGCAGCCGCAGGCTGGGCAGCCCCACCAGGAAGCCGCACAGCGCCGCCGCCGTGCCGCCCGTCAGCAGCACCACCATCAGGAACACCTGATCGCTCACCGCCACCGGCAGGCCAGAGAGGGCTACCTCCTTGAGCGCCAGCGACAGCACGCCGGCCACGTAGGCCCCCACCGCCATGAAGCCCGCGTGGCCGATGGAGAACTGGCCTGTCATCCCGTTCACGATGTTGAGGCTCACCGCGAGGATGACGTTCACCCCGATGATGGACAGCAGGTAGGTGGCGAACTGCGCCCCGGACAGCCCGAAGTGCAGCAGCAGCAGCAGCGGGATGGCCACCACCACGGGAAGAATGCCCTGGAGCACGGGGGGCACTCCGGTCATCCGCGTTGGCACGGAAGAGGTCTCCATGCGGCCTATACCTTCTCCGCCGCGACGCGGCCGAACAGGCCACCGGGCTTCACGAGCAACACGAGGATGAGGATGCCGAAGGCCACCGCGTCACGCCACGTGCTGGCCGCGTAGCCCACCACGAACTCCTCCACCAGCCCCAGCATCAGCGCGCCCACCACCGCGCCCGGCACGTGGCCGATGCCGCCAATCACCGCCGCCACGAACGCCTTGAGGCCCACGCCCACGCCCATCAGCGGCGTCACCGACGTGTCCTTGATGGCGTACAAGAGCCCCGCGCCCGCCGCCAGCGCGCTGCCAATCATGAAGGTCGCCGCGATGACGCCGTCGGTGTGGATGCCCATCAACTGAGCCACCCGGTGGTCGTGCGACACGGCCCGCATCGCCCGGCCAAAGCGCGTCTTGAACACCAGGTACTGCAGCCCCACCATCAGCCCCACCGCGATGAGCAGCGACATCACCTGCCAGTTCCACACCACCACGTCGCGGTCGCCGATGATGAGCCACTCGTTGGGGCGGATGATCTCCGGGAAGGCCCGGGGCGCCGCGCCCGGCAAAAAGCCAATGTCCAGTTGGAAGCCGTACGAGAGCGCGAACGAGATGCCGATGGCGGTGATGAGCGCGGTGAGCCGGGGCTTCTCGCGCAGCGGCCGGTAGGCGAAGCGCTCGATGAGAAAGCCCATCAGCGCGCAGAAGCCCATGGCCGCCAGGAAGATGAGCACCACCCCCAGGAACGTCTTCTGGTTCTGGCGCCCCAGGGTGAACGCCGTGGCATAGCCCACGTAGACGCCCACCATCATCACATCGCCATGGGCGAAGTTGATGAGCTTCAGGACGCCGTACACCATCGTGTAGCCCAACGCGACGAGCGCGTAGATGGTGCCGGAGGCCAGGCCGTTGATGAGGTGCTGGAGCAGTTGCGCCATTACGGATTGACGGTCGTCATGTAGTCCGACTTGCCATCGCCCACCTTCAGGACGACGGCGGGCTTCACCGCGTTGCGCTTCTCGTCCAGCGTGATGGCGCCCGCGATGCCCGGGAACTCCTTGGTCTGGGCGATGGCGTCACGCACCGCCTTGCCCGAGGTGTCCGGCGCCTTCTGCAGCGAGGCGGCGGCCACCTTGGCGGCGTCATACGCCAGAGCGGCCAGCGCGTCCGGCACCCCGCCGTAGGCGGCCTTGTAGTCGGACACGAACTTCTGGATGCGCGGATCCGGGTTGTCCGGCGAGTAGTGGTTGGAGAAGTAGCTGCCCTGAATGGCGCTGCCGCCCAGCTCGTACAGCTTCTCGGAGTCCCACCCGTCGCCGCCCAGCAGCGGCACGTTCAGCCCCAGCTCCTTGGCCTGGCGGGCAATCACGCCCACCTCGCTGTAGTAGCCCGGCACGTAGATGGCCTCGGGGCCCGACTTCTTGATGGCGGTCAGCTGCGCGCGGTAGTCCGAGTCACCCTGGCTGTAGCTCTCGGTGCCCACCACCTTGCCGCCCATCTCGGTGAACTTGCGGGTGAACACCTCGGTGAGCCCGATGGAGTAGGCGCTCTTGTTGTCCTGCAGCACCGCCACCTTGGAGGCCTTCAGGTTCTCGCGGGCGAACTTCGCCATCACGAAGCCCTGGAACGGATCGATGAAGCACACGCGGAAGATGTAGTCGCCCTTCTCCGTGACGGAGGGGTTGGTGGACGAGGGGGTAATCATCGGCACCCCGGCCGCCTGGGCCTTCTCGGCCATGGCCAGCGAGTTGGACGAGGCCACGTCGCCCAGGATGAGCAGCACCTTGTCCTGGGTAATCAGCCGGGTGACGGCCTGGGCGGCCTCCTCGGGCTTGCCCTGGGTGTCGTACACGCGCATCGCCAGCTGCTTGCCGTTCACGCCGCCCGCGGCGTTCACTTCCTTGATGGCCAGATCGATGCCGTTGCGGGTGGAGATGCCAAAGGTGGCCTGGCCGCCGGTGAGGCTGGTGGCCACGCCCAGCAGCAGCGTGTTCTGGTCCGCGGGCTTGGCGGCCTCGGCGGGCGGCGTCGCGGCGGTGTTGCCCCCCTGGGCCTGCACGGGCTGCTTACCAGCCTGCGTGTCAGCGGGCGCGGGCTGCTTCTTCTCGCAGCCGGCCACCATGAGGGCGAGCGCGGCCAACAGCATCGGAGCGAAACGTCGCATTCGGAGCCTCCCCTACGTCAAAAGCTCCGGTCTTCTAGGAGAGCCCGTCAGGTGGGTCAAGCGCGCAGCCATGGCGACTGAGCGCTTTTCGCTCCGGTGCCGTGCGTCAAGAGTGCATCCCGTTCACCGGCCCCTCGTGGAGCACCTCGCCCCGCTCCTCCACTTCGGCCGTCTCCCGGCGCACCGTCGTTTTCACCGACTTCAGCTCCTCACGCGCCACCTTCTCGAGCCGCACCTCCTGCCAGATGTGCGTGCTCTTGGTGAACTCCACCCGCTCCTCGCGTAGCGGAATGACGAAGGTGGCCTCCTCGAAGGCCCCCACGCCGCCGGGCGCCTGGGCCCCCTGCAGCGACTGGGCATGGGCCTCGTCCGTCACCGGCACCCGCTCCACCACCAGCTCCTCCCGGCGCACGGGGATGCTGAAGTGCCGCATCTCGGTGCGCACCACCTTATGAATGCGCAGCTGGCCCACCTCCTGAATGACAGTGCGCGGATGGGCCTCCTCGTGCGCCAGCTCGACGACAATCTCCTGCGGGGCGCCGAAGGTGCCCAGCGGCACCACCGCCTCGTGCTCTTTGCCCTTGAGCAGCGGGCCGGGGATCATGTCCTCGCGCGAGCGGCGCAGGTGCACCTCGCCATCCTTTACCTCGGCGATCTCGTCATAGCGGGCGATGAAGTCCCGCGGCAGCAGCCGCCCCTTGGCGATGACGAAGGTGTCATCCCCCCGGCGCACCACCGTCCCCAGCCGCTCGCCGTCTGAGGTGTGGACCACCATTCCCTCGCGCACGTCCCAGCTCATGTCTCCCCCTCTCCTCGGGCCTCCACCCCCCCTGCTGCTCTTCAGGCGGTGTGGCTCGAGGCCTCCTGCATATATGGATACCGCTCGCGCCCATTGGGCCCACGCAGCGGCGTGACTTCGTCCTCCCACTCCAGGGAGTCCTCCCGCACCTCGTGCTTGGCGATCACCCGGAGCTCCGGCCGACGTTGCCGCCTGGCCAGGCCGCCGCCCACCAGGGCGCCCACTACGCCCGCCACCCCTCCCACCACGGCGACCGGGCCACTCTTGAAGCCCAGCAGCCGGCCGGCCCCCGCCAACAGCACGCGCGCGCCGAGCCCCGCCATGCCCCCTAGCAGCGCCTCACTCCAGCGCTTCTCGGGTCCGCTCGCTTGCCTGCTGGTCATGGGTCTCCTCCTGTAAGGATCGACCGCGCCTGGGCGCATCGAACATTTGGGCCGGGAGCCCCTCCCCGGTAAGCCCGGGCTCCCAAGCCACGTCCCTCACCTTGCGCGGCAGGCGGCGGAGCAAGCGGAGGCGGGGAAGTGAAGGTGAGCAGGCGCGCCAGCGAGCCATGCGGATGCACCCCCGGGGTGGGGTGTCTCAGGAGGTGAGAACTCCCACTTTGGGGGAGAAGAGCGGGACAAACCCTGGACGGGCTTTGTACCCGGTCTTCATTTCACAACACCGGCGCCCCCGTGGCAGCGCTCTGTGCGCTGGACGGCCGCCGTACACCCAGGGAGGTAGTCATGTACCAGCGCAGCCACGTGAGAGAGGGGATGACGGTTCGGAGCATGGATGGGGAGAAGCTGGGCAAGGTCTTCGCCATCCAGGACGGTGAGTTCCTCATCGAGAAGGGGCTGTTCTTCCCCAAGGACTATGTGTGCCGCTACTCGGACATCAGCGACATCCGTGACGGGGAAGTCATTCTGCTGCACGGCCGCGACAGCCTGCGCAGCTACTCGTTCGGCGAGGACCGGGGCGTGCTGGCGGGCACGGGCGGCACCGCGGGCGTGGGGCCGGGGGCGGTGGCGGCCACGGACATCAGCACGGGCACGGGCCTGGGGCTGGGCGCTCCCACGGCGGGGCTGACGGCGAGCGCGTCGGCGCGGGGCGTGGAGCGCTCCATGGGCAACCAGGACACGGTGACGGTGCCAGTACACAAGGAGGAGCTGGACGTCATCAAGCGCGAGCGCCAGGCGGGCGAGGTGCGCATCCACAAGGACGTGGTGCAGGAGGAGCGTGAGCTCACCGTGCCGGTGCGCCGCGAGCGCGTGAGCGTGGAGCGCCGCGACGTGAAGGACCGGCCCGCCATGCACGCCAGCTTCCAGGAGGAGACGGTGGTGGTGCCGCTGCGCGCCGAGGAGGTGGAGGTGCAGAAGCGCGCGGTGGTGGATGAGGAGGTCATCATCCGCAAGGACGCCGTGGAGGATGAGCGCCGGGTGACCGAGACGGTGCGCCACGAGGAAGTCTCCATCCGCGGTGATGGGGACGTGGAGAGCCGCACGCTGAACCTGACGGACGACGATCCGACGCTGCGCCGCTCGTAAGGTGCCGGAGCACGGACACCCTCACCTGCCCCAGGCGGGTGGGGGTGTCTTCCGTTGCGCCATGAACACCCCGCGCGGCAGAACCTGCCGCGTCATGAACTCCGGACGTGACCCAGTGCGACGCTCCTCTATTATCGTCGGCGCGGGCTACCCGGGGTGTCTATGAGACCTGAGCAGCAAGTGCGGTATTGGAAGACGAACCTGCGCTACATCTGCGTCCTGCTCGCCATCTGGTTCAGCGTGTCCTATCTGGCCGGCATCCTGTTCGCCGACGCCCTGGACCGCGTGAGGATCGGCGGCTTCCCGCTGGGCTTCTGGTTCGCCAACCAGGGCTCGGAAATCACCTTCGTCATCCTCATCGCCGTCTATGTCTGGCTGATGAACAACCTGGACAAGAAGTACGGCGTCTACGAGCACTGACCCCCCGAGGCTCTCCGCATGAGTATCCTTGCCTGGACGTGGCTGATCGTCGGGGGCTCGTTCGCTCTCTACATCGGCATTGCGCTGTACACCCGAGCGAAGTCCACCGGTGACTTCTACGTCGCCGAGAAGTCGGTTCACCCGGTGCTCAACGGCATGGCCACCGGAGCGGACTGGATGTCGGCCGCCTCCTTCATCTCGATGGCGGGCCTGATTGCCTTCATGGGGCGAGACGGCTCGATGTACCTGATGGGGTGGACGGGCGGGTATGTGCTGCTGGCCATCCTGCTGGCGCCCTACCTGCGCAAGTACGGCCGGTTCACCGTGCCCCAGTTCGTGGGCGACCGGTACTACTCCAACAGCGCCCGGGTGGTGGCGCTGGTGTGCGCCATCTTCGTGTCGTTCACCTATGTGGCGGGGCAGATGCGCGGGGTGGGCGTGGTGTTCTCGCGCTTCCTGGACGTGCCCATCAACACGGGCGTGCTCATCGGCATGGGCATCGTGTTCTTCTACGCGGTGCTGGGAGGCATGAAGGGCATCACCTATACCCAGGTGGCCCAGTACATGGTGCTGATCATCGCCTACCTCATTCCGGCCATCTTCATCTCCATCATGCTGACCGGAAACCCCATTCCGCAGCTCGGCTTCGGCTCGCGCCTGAGCGAGAGCGGCGCGCAGCAGCTCGGAGTGGATCAGGGCCAGTACCTGCTGGATGTGCTCAACGGCATCAGCACCGACCTGGGGCTCAAGGAGTACACCACGGGCTGGAAGCCCACGGTGGACACCTTCTTCATCACCCTGGCGCTGATGGTGGGCACCGCCGGCCTGCCCCACATCATCATCCGGTTCTTCACGGTGCCGAAGATTCGCGACGCGCGCTCCTCGGCCGGCTGGGCGCTGCTGTTCATCGCCATTCTCTACACGGCGGCCCCGGCGGTGGCGGCGTTTGCCCGCACCAACTTCGTGAAGACGGTGCACGGCAAGAGCTACGAGCAGGCCCCCGCCTGGTTCAAGAACTGGGAGCGCACCAAGCTCATCAGCTTCACGGACAAGAACAACGACGGCCTCATGCAGCTGTCCGCCAAGAAGGAGCTCAACGAAGTCGAGGTGGACCGCGACATCATGGTGCTGGCCAACCCCGAGATCGCCGGCCTGCCGGCGTGGGTGGTGGCGCTGGTGGCCGCGGGAGGCCTGGCCGCGGCGCTCTCCACGGCGGCGGGCCTGCTGCTGGTGATTGCCTCGGCCATCTCTCATGACTTGATGAAGGGCGTCATCCGCCCAAACATGACAGGCCAGGCCGAGCTGCGCTGGGCCCGTGGAGCGTCGGCCGTCGCCGTCATCATCGCCGGCTACTTCGGCATCAACCCACCAGGCTTCGTCGCCCAGGTGGTGGCCTTTGCCTTCGGCCTGGCCGCCTCGTCCTTCTTCCCCGTCATCATCATGGGCATCTTCTGGAAGCGGGCGACGAAGGAGGCCGCCATCGCCGGCATGCTCACGGGCATCGTCTTCACGGCCGCGTACATCGTCTTCTTCAAGTTCCTGAGGCCCGAGCTGAACACCGCCGAGCACTGGTGGTTCGGCATCTCCCCCGAGGGCATTGGCTCGCTCGGCATGTTCCTGAACTTCGCGGTGATGGGCGTCGTCTCCCGGTTCACCAGGCCCCCGCCGCCGGAGGTGCAGGAGCTGGTCGCCAACCTGCGCTTCCCGAAGGAGGCGGTGGAGCCCCCGGAGAGCACGGCGGCCAGGTAGCCGCCCCGCTCAGCGCTCGGGCTTCGCCGCGGGCCGCACCCGCGTCTGCTCCGCCTTGGACTTTTCCGCGGCGGTACGGTCCAGCCTGGACAGTTCGCGCAGCTTCTCCGGGAAGTGAGCGGCCATCAGCCGGGCCACCTCCGGGTCCTTCGCCGGAGGCACCACCTCGGCCAGCCGGTCCGCCATCTCCTGGGCGCTGGTGAAGCGGTCCCCCGCGTCCTTGGCCAGCGCCACGGACAGCACGTCCCACAGCGGCAGGGGGATGGCGGCGGGCCGGCTCAGGTCGTCCTGGCAGATGGCGTACATGCTGGCCGTCTCGTCCCCCTTGTCGAAGGCGCGCCGGCCCGTGAGCGCCTCGAAGAGGATGAGCCCCATGGCGAACAAGTCACTGCGCAGATCCAACCGCTCGCCGCGCGCCTGCTCCGGAGACATATAGAGAGGCTTGCCCTTGACGATGCCCGGCAGCGTCACCGTGCGCTGGCTGCGCGCCTTGGCCACGCCGAAGTCCAGCACCTTCACCCGCCCGTCGAAGCCCACCATCAGGTTGTGCGGGGACATGTCCCGGTGCACCAGCATCAGCGGCGTGCCGTCATCTCCCCGGCTGGTGTGCGCCGCGTGCAGCCCGTGCAGCCCCTGGTTGACGACGGCCACCGCCAGCGCCGGCGGCAGCGGCTTGCCCATGGCCCTGAGCAGCCGGTCCAGGTCCACCCCGCGCACCAGCTCCATGGCGATGTAGTACGCGCCCTGCGCCTCGCCCGTGTCGTAGACGGTGACGAGGTTGGGGTGGGCCAGGCGCAGGCCAATGCGCGCCTCGTCCAGGAACTGCTGCACCATGAGCGGATCCGCGGCCAGGTGCGGCAGAATGCGCTTGAGCGCCACCAGCCGCCCCAGCCCCTCGGGGCCCCGGGCGCGCGCCACCAGCACCTGCGCCATGCCGCCGCTGCCCAGCGGCATCACGACTTCATAACGGCCGATGCGGCCCTTGGGCACGGGCGTCAGCTCGTCGTCCACGGCCAGCTCGTCCAGCCGCTCCAGGGCGCTGCGCCCATCGGTGAGCGCCAGGAAGCCCAGCACCGCCGTGTCCAGCTGCTCGCCAATGGCCTCCACCAGCTTCATCACCAGAGAGCCGCCGTCCTCGAAGCTGCCCTCCACCACCAGCCCCAGCCCGCCCAGGTTCAGGCGGCCCAGGGTCAGCTGCGTGCAGAAGAGCATCCGCCCGTCCGGCAGCCGCTTCGGGCCGGACCACTTCGCCGCCTCGAAGGGGTCCGCGCCCAGGTCGCCCAGCACCCGCGTAATCACCGGGCCCCGGGTGCCTCGCACCGACACGAACCCCGCCACCGCGTGCACCATGCGCGCACACTGCGTGAGGAACACGTCCAGCCCCGTGTCGAGGTCCAGGCCCCGCTCGAAGCAGTCCTCGATGATGTCGTCCGCCATCCGGTGGACGGACGTCAGGCCCCGGAGAAAGGCGAGCTCGGCCTGCGGCGAAGGGAACTCCACGGAGCGCATTGAACACCGGGAGCCCCCATTCCGGGAAGAACCCTCTACGGGGCAGGCAGGGGTTCGACGGACAGCTCCATCTCCGCCTCTCCGTCCTGCTCCCACCTGGGCAGGGAGAACCACAGCTCCCGGGCCCCCTGCACGGTGTAGCTGCCTGCCTGCAGGGCGTATTGGAAATCCGGGACGAGCTGCCCCGAGAGGACGACCTGCCCGTCGACGGTGGCGGGCACGGCCAACATCGCCACGGCGCTCGAGGGCACCCCGGGCCGGGCCCGGACCTCCAGCGCGTAGGTGCGCCCGGGATCGAGCCTGCGCACCGAGTAGCGGTTCTCCAGCGCGACGACGTGCGCGAAGCGCCGGGGATCCACCGGCAGCAAGCTGTCACTCCCGTTCGGGGAGTTCAGGCGCAGGGTGAGCGCGAAGTTCTCGTAGGACTCGGAGCTGGTGCCCGTGATGACGAAGGCGTGAAGCATCCTGGCGCCCGAGAAGCTGATGGGCCTGGCGGAGGCCTTGAACAGGCGCTCACCCGGCGGGAGCTCGTCCGCCTCCAGGAAAACGAAGAACTGGGAGGACTGGAACAGCGCTTGAGAGCCGTCCGGGGTCATGTCCTGCACGGCCAGGGCGGTTCTACCGGCGTACTGGCCCGTGGTCTGCACCGTATACGTCACCTCGGGGAAGAGCTTTTGCTGCAGCGAGCGCCGGGTGGGGCTGAACGAGTGCCACTTCTCCTGCAGGGTGAAGCGGGCAGGGAGCTGCTCGGTGCCAAAGCGGGCCGCGAAGGGGACCTCGCCGGGCGGGGACTGCTTGGGCTGAGTCGTCTTGATGGGCTCCAGGGTGACCTGAAGCCGTTCGCTCAGCAGGCCAGGCTGGAAGATGTGGGCCCACGGCTTCATGCCCGGCATGGACAGCTCGATCTTGACGCGCTCGGAATCCGAGAGGCCCTTCACCTTCAGCGGCGTCACCCCCTGGACCGTGTCATTCACCTTCACCAGGGCGCCGGAAGGCTCCGAGAGAATCTCCAGCGGCAGCTCGGGGAACAGCACCGGCCAGAGCAGCTTGAGGAGCACCACCACCGCCAGCGGCGAGAGGCTGACCCAGAGCCAGCGATGGGGTATCCGCTCGAGAAGCGGGTTGCCTGACGGCTCCTCCTCCGAAAGCTCGCCACTTTTCGAGACCGGTTGCCTCGGGCCCATCGCGGGCCTCCTGTCCATCGCGGACCTATCAGTCTCCATGGCCACCTCGTCTGGCGAGGTGGGCACCTGCTCGGCCAACTCCCCCGTCATGGCGGGCTGCTCGCGCGTGGCGACCGGAGCCGCCTTCGACGCGGATGGGGTCCGGCCGGCGGGCCGCAGCTGCCGGGGCTTGGCGGGCGTGGGCTCCGGGGTGGGGCCGCCGCGCCAGAGCGCGAGCTGCTCCTGGAACTTCGGAGGCAGCTGAGGGGGACGGCCCAGCGCCCGCAGCTCCTGCTCGAAGAGCACGCCCAGCAGGTGCTTGAGGGCGTTGACCGGGAAGAGCGGCGCGCGCGTGGCCAGCCAGTGCGACAGCTGCTGGTGCAGCGCCTCGGCGCTGGAGATGCGCGCCTCACGCTTGATGGCCATCGCTTCCATCAGAATCTGCACCAGCCCCCCATCCAGGTCCGGGTTGAGCTGGCGCGGGTGGGTGAGCTGGCCCCGCATCACCTGCTGCATGACCTCCAGCCCCGTGCCCTCCACGGGCAGCCGGCCACAGAGCATGCGGTAGAGCACCACACCCACGGCGAACACGTCCGAGCGCGCATCCAACGGCTCGCCGCGCATCTGCTCGGGCGCCATGTAGCGGATCTTGCCCTTCACCATGCCCGCCTCGGTCACCGGCCGGCCCGCGAGCTGGGCCTTGGCGATGCCGAAGTCAGCGATCTTCACCTCACCCTCGTAGCTGACGAGCACGTTGTCCGGAGAGATGTCCCGGTGAACGAGCCCCAGCGGGCGGCCCGTCTCATCGTTGCGGGTGTGGGCGTGGTGCAGGCCTTTGCACATCTCGATGGCGATGAGCACCGCCAGCGGCGGAGGCAGCTTCGGCAGCCCCAGGGCCTGAGCACGCTTGAGCACCGAGGACAGCGGCTGGCCCTCCACCAGCTCCATCGCCAGGAAGTACTCGCCCTCCACCTGCCCGAAGTCGAACACCTGGACGATGTTGCCGTGGTTCAGGCCCACCGAGATGCGGGCCTCCTGAATGAACATCGCCACGAACTCGGGAGCCTCGGCGTAGTGGCCCAGCACGCGCTTGATGACCACGGGCTTGGTGACGCCCGGCGCGGCCGTGTAGCGCGCGCGGTAGACGACAGCCATGCCCCCGGCGCCCAGCCGCTCCAGCAGCTCGTACTTTCCGAACTGGGTAGGGGTGTTGAGGCTCAAGGTGGAGGCACTTTACCCGCTACGGGGCAGGTAGGGCTTCAACGAACAGGTCCATCTGTGCCTCTCCGTCCTGCTCCCACCTGGGCAGGGAGAACCACAGCTCGCGGGCCCCCTGCACGGTGTAGCTGCCCGTCTGCAGGGCGTACTGGAAGTCTCCGAGCACCTGCCCGGAGACTTTGATCCGCCCTCCGTCCACCGGAGGCACCGCCAGCATCGCCACGGCGCTGGAGGGCGCGTCCTGCCGGGCGCGGACTTCCAGCGAATAGGTGCGCTGGGGATCGAGCTTGCGCACCGAGTAGCGATTCTCCAGCGCGACGATGTGCGCGAAGCGGCGGGGATCCACCGGGCGCGAGGTGTCCCGCCTGGAGCGCGGGGGGCGCAGGTGAAGGGTGAGCGCGCGGTTCACGTTGCGCTCCGAGCTGGTGCCCGCGATGACGAAGGCGTGCAGCGCCCGGGCGCCGGAGAAGCCAATGGGCCCGGTGGTGGCCTTGAACAGCCGATCGCCCCCTGGCACCCCATCGCCCTCCAGGAAGACGAAGAGCTGCGAGGACTGAAACGGCGCCGGGCTGACGCCCTGGCCCAGGTCCTGCTCGGACATGGGAGCCGTGCCGGTGTACTGGCCCGAGGTGCGCACCGTGTACGTCCACGCCGGGTTGAGCTTCTGCTGCAAGGAGCGCTGGGTGGGGCTGAAGGAGTGCCACTTCTCCTGCAGGGTAAAGCGGGCGGGCAGCTCCTCCGTGCCGAAGCGGGCCGCGAAGGAGTCCTCGGGCCTGGCCGCGGGCTCGTCGGCCACGGGTGGAGGCTCGGCCCTGGGCGGAGGCTCGGCCTTGGGCGGGGGCGCGGGCTCGGGGGGCTTGCGCTGAGCGATCCTCACCGGCTCCAGGGTGACCTTGAGCTGCTCGCCCAGCGTACCGGGGGCGAAGACCTGTCCCCACGGCCGCATGCCTGGCATGGACAGCTCGACCTTGTGCGTCTCTCCGCGCTCGAGCCCGCTCACCGTCAACGGCGTCACACCATGGACCGTGTCGTCCACCTGCACCAGGGCGCCTGGAGGCTCGGTGATGACCTCCAGCGGCGGCACGCGGAACATGAGCGGCCAGCTCAGCTTGACGATCACCGCCGTCATCACCGCCGCGCCGATGACCCAGAGCCAGAAGTGCGACACCCGCTCGGGGAGCGTGATGCCCGAGTCCTCCTGCTCACCGTCCTCGTCCCGCCGGGAGAACTCGCGCTCCGAGGCGAGCACCTCGGCTGTCGCGGGCGCCTTGTCCGTCGTGCCGCCCTCCTCCACCACGGCGGCCCTGTCCGTCGCGGTGGCCACGTGCTCGGCCGCCTCCGCCGTCACGGCGGACAGCTCCTCCGTGGCGGCCGGAGCCATCATCGACACGGGGGTGCCGCGAACGGAGGGCCGCGACTGCCGGGGCTTGGCGGGCGTGGGCTCCGGGGTGGAGCCGCCGCGCCAGAGCGCGAGCTGCTCCTGGAACTTCGGAGGCAGCTGAGGGGGGCGGCCCAGCGCCTCCAGCTCCTCCTCGAAGAGCAGGCCCAGCAGGTGCTTGAGGGTGTTCACCGGGAAGAGCGGCGCGCGCGTGGCCAGCCAGTGCGACAGCTGCTGGTGCAGCGCCTCGGCGCTGGAGATGCGCGCCTCACGCCTGCTGGCCAGCGCGTCCATGAGGATCTGCACCAGCCCGCCATCCAGGTCCGGGTTGAGCTGGCGCGGGTGGGTGAGCTGGCCCTGGACGATGCGCTGCATGGCCTCCAGCTCTCCGCCCTCCACGGGCAGCCGGCCACAGAGCATGCGGTAGAGCACCACGCCCACGGCGTACACGTCCGAGCGCGCATCCAACTGCTCGCCGCGCATCTGCTCGGGGGACATGTACATCACCTTGCCCTTCACCATGCCCGCCTCGGTCACCGGCCGGCCCGCGAGCTGGGCCTTGGCGATGCCGAAGTCGGAGATCTTCACCTCGCCCTCGTAGCTGACGAGCACGTTGTCCGGAGAGATGTCCCGGTGAACGAGCCCCAGCGGGCGGCCCGCCTCATCATTGCGGGTGTGGGCGTGGTGCAGGCCTTTGCACATCTCGATGGCGATGAGCACCGCCAGCGGCGGAGGCAGCTTCGGCAGCCCCAGCGCCTGAGCCCTCTTGAGCACCGAGGACAGCGGCTGGCCCTCCACCAGCTCCATCGCCAGGAAGTACTCGCCCTCCACCTGCCCGAAGTCGAACACCTGGACGATGTTGCCGTGGTTCAGGCCCACCGAGATGCGCGCTTCCTGGATGAACATCTCCACGAAGTCGGGGTCCTCGGCGTAGTGGCCCAGCACGCGCTTGATGACCACGGGCTTGATGACGCCCGGCGCGGCGGTGAAGCGCGCGCGGTAGACGATGGCCATGCCCCCGGCGCCCAGCCGCTCCAGCAGCTCGTACTTTCCAAAGCGGTTCTGGGTGCCGAGGCTCAAGGTGCCGGTACTTTACCCGACGCTCCGCTTCGTCCGTACAAAGCGCCACTACACTTCGCGTGGAGTGCTCGTCAGCGGGCGAAACGGGGGAAGCGGCGGTAGCGCTCGCGCAGCTCTGCCGCGTCGTGCTCGAACCAGCGGCGCACCCACTCCGAGTAGCCCGCCAGCGCCGCGGGCCACGGCAGCGCCCCGGAGGACGCTCGCGCCACCGCGTGGCCCGCCATGATGCCGGACATGAAGGCCTTGAGCACGCCGTGCGAGGAGGCCGGATCCAACACGGCGGCGGCATCCCCCACCATGAAATACCCGGGCCCGGCCGGGGCAGCCACCCGGCGCCAGGTGACGTCCGCCCCGCGCACCCGCCCCACCGTGGCACGCTCGCGCAGCTCGGGCGGCAGCCACCCGGTGGGCACCGGCCGCCCATCCAGCGTCAGCCGCGTCCACTGCCGCACTCCGGGCCGGACCCGGGCCGTCCACGTCCACCCCTCGTCATCCGCCACGATGCGGGGCTCGTCGGCGGGCGCCCCCTGGGGCTCCACCACGTAGCCATAGGTGGCCACCAGCCGGGGCGAGGCCTCCAGCCGGGCAATGTCCAGCTGGCGGGCCAGCCAGTGCGCGCCACCCGCCGCGTCGATGACGACCTTCGCGTGCACGGGCCCCAGCTCCGTCTCCACGCCCACCACCTCGCCCCGCGCTCCCCGCAGCGGATGCAGCGCGCGGCAGGGCTGCAGCACCTCCACGCCCAGCGCGCGCACCCGCTCCAGCAGCAGCGCGTCCAGCTCGGCCCGCCAGGCCTGGAAGCCCAGCCAGGGACCGCTCGCGTCCTGCCCGAAGGCAGCGAAGTGCCGCGCCCCCTCCCACTCCACCCAGATGCCCGGGTAGCGCACGAAGCGCGCGGCCCGCACGGCCGCGTTGACGCCCAGCTGCTCCAGCAGCGGCTCGACGCCCGGGTGAAGCGACTCCCCCGGGCAGTCACGGGGAAAGGCGGTCCGCTCGAGCAGCACGGCGGACAGCCCCGCGTTGGCACAGGTGATGGCGGCGGAGCAGCCCGCGGGCCCTCCGCCGATGATGACGACGTCCGCTCGCCGGGCGGCGCCGCTCATGCTCCCTGCAGGGTGGCCTGGGCGAACTGCCAGGGGCCCTGATCAGTCCGGCGCAGGATGCGGCGGCTGCGCGGATCCACGAAGAGCGTGTACAGCTTCTCCACCTCGACGCGTTCCTTGCGGAAGTCCGGCGCGGACTTGGCCTTGTTCGCGGGGAACAGCTCCAGCCGGTAGCTCTGGAAGAGCATGGTGGAGCCCGCCTGGCTCTGCGCGCTCTGCAGCTCCGCGTCTCCGGCCGCCACGGGCCGGAACGAGAGCACCACCAGGCCGTTCTTCTGCGAGCGCGTGGTGGCGCCCAGCGCGGAGTACGCCATGGACATGGCCAGCACGCGCTCCTCGTACTGCCGCGCGTTGATGTGCGAGGTGAGCCGCAGGGTGAACTTCTTCTCCATCGCGTTGAGCACGTAGTCGGTGTGATCGTAGCTCTCGAACTCGGCGTAGCGCTTGGAGCCGTCGGTGACGAGCACGGGGCCCCGCTCACCGTCCCAGGGCAGGTTGCCCTGCTGGCCAATCTCCTCGTCGGTCAACGGCGCCACGGTGAAGAAGCGCGTGCCGTCCGAGGCGTAGGCGAACGCCCGCGTCGAGTCCGGCGCGGCGGCCGGCCAGAAGGTGCTCAGGGCCGCGCACAGCTTGGCGTCCTCGGGGAACGGGCTGCCCAGGCCGTAGGAGGCCATGTGCCGCTCGCCGTCCTTGACGTCGAAGCTGATGTCCCAGCCCGGCGCGAAGACCCCCGAGGCGTGGTCGGGCAGGTGCGAGTGGCGCTGGTACTCCACCGGGCGGCTGGTGGTGGCGTTGGGGGAGACGGGCCCGAAGAGCGAGACGATGGCGGTGCGGGTGACGTTGCCCATGTCGAAGGGCGAGTTGGGCAGGTTCACGTTGGCGGCGATGCGCTCGTCGCTCAGCGAGTCCGGCGGCGTGGCCCACAGCGTCTCGCGCAGCTCCCTGGGCAGCCCCTCGGTCCACTCGGTCAGCTCGCGCTGGCTGTAGCTGACGTAGAAGTTGGGCGCCGTCACCAGCGAGTACGCCGGCACGTGCGTGAGCCCCGCCGCCTGCGTCTGCGGGCACAGGGCGGCCACCCAGCCGTCGGCGGTGAAGTCCAGGTAGTGCAGCGCCTTGAAGTTGCCCTTGCGCACCTCGTCGGCGACGTTGGGCAGGTTGTTCAGGTCCTTGAAGGAGCCGTCCGGCTCCACCTTCGTGCGGGCGTGCAGGTACTCGGGAGCCGTGCGGGCCCCGCCCGAGCCCGAGGCCAGGTAGAGGCTCGAGGAGAGCACCGCGGCCTTGGGCGGGACGTTGAAGGTGAGCGGAGCGCCCTGGTAGGTGGCGGGCTCCACCACCGAGGCGTGCGGCACGGGGATGAGCACCCCGGGCGGCAGCTCCGGCGCGGTGGACAGCTCCGCCAGCCCATCGGTGAAGCGGAACGGCTTGTTGTCCAGGTCCGCGCCGCTCCAGCCCGAGTCGTACTTCTTCGCCATGTGCAGGTGCACCCGACGCAGCTTCTCGTTGACGTGGTGCGCCTGGAAGCTGAGCGCCAGCGCGGGGAAGTCCGTCAGGCACTCGGCGCCGGAGAACAGCTTGTGCACCGGCTGCCAGAAGTCCAGCGTGTCATCCGGCGGGAAGGGGTGCTCGGTCGTCTTCTTCCCGAAGAAGCGCATGGGCAGGAAGTTGGCCGCGTTGCCCTTCATCTGCACGGCCAGGTAGGCCGAGAAGCGCGCGGGGCTCACGCGCTGGGCGAACGGGTTGTCGTCCACCTGGGGCACGAAGCCCCGGAAGCGCGGCTGGTACAGCGGCTCGGCGGTGCCCACGCGGCTCAGGCCCGAGCAGGCGTACACCATGTCCGCGTGCTTGCGGTGCGCGGTGTGCGGCGCCGGCCGGTACTCGGAGGAGAACACCACCACCGCCAGCGGCTTGTTGCCCACCAGCGCGCGCAGCTGCGCCAGCGAGGCGTTTCGCGCGGCGAACACGTAGTTCTCCACCGCCTCCAGCTCCGCCAGCGTGGGGAACCGCTCCAGCCGCGCGATGCCAGGCCCCTCCACCACCTGGGGCGAGGCGAACGCGTGGTACAGCAGGCTGCGCGCCGGGTGGCCCGGCTCGATGCCGCGCGTGCCCTCGAGCGCGAAGTCCTCGAAGCCCTGAAGGTCCCGGCGGATGCCCGGCAGCGGCTTGCTCAGCTCCTGGGCCAGGTTGTCGGCGGTGATGTTCAGCCCGTGCAGGTTGAACAGCTCCGCCCACCCATACGGCGCAAGACGCGCGCACGCCTGCTTCACCTGCTCAATCAGTGTCATGTAGCTCCCCCCTGCCCGCGGGAAACATTCCCGCGGCAGCCAACTGCCTACTTCTTACTCGAACTCGAGCGCGCGCTGGAAGTCCGCCGGGTTGGTCGCGGCGGCGCTGGCCGTATCCAGCGTGATGACGCCCGTCTTGTAGAGCTGGCTCAGGTGCTGGTCGAAGGACTGCATGCCGTAGGTGTCGCGGCCCTTCTCGATGACGTCCTTGAGCTCGTTGGCGCGGTCCTCGCGGATGTACTCCTGCACCGTCTTGGTCTGCACCATGATCTCCAACGCCACCGCGCGGCCCTTGTTGTCGGCCTTGGGCAACAGTCGCTGAGAGATGGTGGCCTTGAGGCAGTCGGCCAGGCGCATACGGACCATGGCCTGCTCCTCGGCGGTGAACACCGACACCAACCGGCTGATGGTGCGCGAGGCGTCCGTGGTGTGCACCGTGGAGAGCACCAGGTGGCCCGTCTCCGAGGCCTTCAGCGCGATGTCGATCGTCTCCGTGTCGCGCATCTCGCCCACGAGGATGACGTCCGGATCCTGGCGCAGCGCCGCGCGCAGCGCCATGGCGAAGCTGTTGGTATCAGGTCCAATCTCTCGCTGAGAGATGGAGGACTTGATGTTCTTGTACATGAACTCGATCGGGTCCTCGATGGTGAGGATGTGCAGGGGCTCGCTGCGGTTGATGTAGTCGATCATCGCCGCCAGCGTGGAGCTCTTGCCCGAGCCCGTGGCGCCCGTCACCAGCACCAGGCCGCGGTCCTGGCTGGCGATCGTCTTGAGCACCTCCGGCAGCCCCAGCCCGTCGATGCTGGGCACGTTGGCGGGGATGATGCGCAGGATGATGGCCAGCGAGCCGCGCTGCCGGTAGATGTTCACGCGGAAGCGGGCGACCCCGGCCAGCCCGTAGGACGTGTCGTGGTCCTGAATGCTGTCGATCTGGTTCTTGACCAGCGGGTCCGGGATGAGGTGGAGCGCCACCTCGCGCGTCTGCTCCGCGGTGAGCTTGTCCATCTTCAGCGGACGGAGCACGCCATTGAAGCGATAGATGGGCGGATCCCCCGGCCGGAAGTGAATGTCCGAGGCACCGTTCTGCACGCCCACCGTCAAAAGCTTGTCGACTGTTGCTTTGTCCAGGATGCCAACCTCACGAGAGGCGTGAACCCTAGCACTCCGGAGCAAGGATCCAGAAGAAGCCAGAGGGCCCCTGGGCGCCTACCTCGCGCTCAGGAGCCCCCTTTACCCCCCCTTCCGGCCCGGTTACGGGCAGTCGGCGCCGCACACGCTCCGGGTCTCCCAGGCGTCACACACCGCGTCACCGCACGAGGCGTTGAGGAACGTCTCCAGCACGGCCTTGCGGTGCGGCAGGAAGACGCCGTTGAGCGCGGGGGAGATGCGGTGGCGCGGGCCGTCAGGACCCGGCTCCGTCTGCTCGGCGATGTGGACGAAGCGCAGGGAGCCGGGCCAGATGATGCCGCCACCCAGATTGGCGCCGTTGCTCAGCTGGTGGCAGCCAGCGCACGAGTTCGCCTGGGCGCGGGCCACGATGTTGTCCGGGGTGAGCGTGCTGCCCAGGGCGTTGAGCTGACTCTGGATGTTGTTGCGGAAGGCGCTGGCCCCGGTGCCGAGCTGGTTCACGTAGTGGTTCTGCATGGGGTTCTGCGAGTTGCTCTGGCCGCTGTTGAGGGTGTCCGGCACGGACAGGCTGAAGCGGTTGATGTCATTGACGGCCAGGCTGGCCACCTGCGAGGGGAACACGGAGTTCTGGAAGTTGAAGGCCTGCGGGTGGCCCGAGGCGGGGTTGAACAGGGTGCCGCCCGGGTTGGTCTTCACCGTCACGGGGATGAACTGCACCGTGCACGGGCCGGCGCTACAGTCGCGGCGGATCTTGAACTCACGCAGCATCCAGTCGGCCTGCATGAACTGGTTGGTGCGCACCTGGCCGGTGCTGCCCGCGCGGTTGCCCAGGTTGTCGATGTGGAGGATGGGCATGAAGCCAGGCAGGCCCAGGAAGTAGAAGTCCCGCAGCTTGTTGGCGCGCGAGCTCACGTCCGGATCCGAGGACAGGCCGGTCCAGAAGTTCGCCACTGGCCGGCAGCCCTCCAGCCCCATGGCGGGGTTGGGGTTGGGCAGCACCGCCTCGAAGATGACGAGGTTGCGGTCCCCGGGGTTCGTCACGCCCGAGCGCTTGGCGAACACGACGCGGTACTCGCCGCAGTCCGCGCCGCTGGAGGAGGCGAGATCAAACCGGTTGAAGAGGCCCACCGGGAGATAGGAGTTGGGGTTGGTGGCCGGGTCGATGAAGGGGTTGACCAGGGCCTGGTTCCCCTCGGCGCGCGGGCAGGTGTACTGGAAGCCGTTCATGTTGGCGATGCCCGGGCTGTCGCAGTGGGGCCCCAGCCCCAGGCCGGGCCCCGGCCGCTGCGTGTCCCACCACTGCTGGAAGAGCGAGAGCGGCGTGGTGGGCACGCCGCTGGTGCCCACGAGCTGATCCATCACCGCCAGGAACGGGAACCGGTTGAGGATGGCCTGGTCCGTCACCACCAGCGAGCGGCGGGGGTCCACCGTGAGCGCCATGGCGGTGGGCCCCGGAGGCGGAGGGATGGGCATGGCGCCTATGCCTCGGCGTTCGGGGTTGGGGCGCTCGGCCACCTCCTCCACGGGGATGGGCGCCTCTTGCGCGGGCTGCTCCTCGCCAGTGGGGCCACATCCGCTCGCCACCGCCAGCAGCACCGCTCCCACCAGTCCCACTCGGCCCTTCCCAGTCACGCTCGTCATGGCACGCCTCCAGAAGCTCAGGTTCGAGAGGAGCACGCCGTTGCGTGCTCTCCTGCCTGGGTGCTTCAGCAAGGCGTGGGCCAGGGCTCGCACGGGGGCTCGCTCCGAGCGGAGCGCGCGCTCCAGCCCGTGCGGGGACTGCACAAGCCGCAGTCACCGCTGCGGCTTCCGCAGTGCGGCGGGCGCATGGGCCTTTCAGCTGGCCAGTGGCACCTGCGCTGGCTGTGGCTGCTGCACCCACGGGCGCAGCCGGTACAGCCGCGCCAGTGGGCGCATCTCCGTGGACGTGGGCCGCGGTACGGCCGCCAGCACGCGGCGCACCTTGCTGCTCAGTGAGAAGAGGTGCCCCAGCCGCTCCGAGTGCTTCCGCATCCGGACGATGACCTCCGCGCGCTCGATCTCGCCGCGCGCGTGCACCAGCGCCAGCACGTTGCCCCAGACGTGCTCGCGCCACCGGCCAAGCACATACAGAGACAGCGCGCTGGTTGCCGGCAGCAGCGCACGGCCCGCAAGCACCGCCGTGGTGGAGCAGCCATAGCGCCCCATGAGCCGCGTCAGGGACTCGGGCAGGGACGCGGCCAGCAGCGAGTTCACCGCGTCGTGGTCGTGCTTGTAGCGCGCCAGGCGCTCGGGCGAGGTGTCGCCAAACTCCTCGATGGTGCGCCACAGCCCCAGCGCCAGATCGAAGTTGATGTGAGCGCTGATGCCCAGGGCCGCATCCTGCAGCGGGAAGGTGAGCCCCTGCTCCGCGTAGCCGTGGGCCAGCTCCCACGCGGGGCAGTCCTGGCGCTCACCTTCCAGGGACCACGCCAAGGTCTCCAGGTAGCGCTCGGCGAACCGGCCCGCCAGCCGGGAGATCCACCGCGGCTCCTGAAACAGCCCCTGCTGCCGGTGGACCTCGTACGCGACGTTGCGGGTGATGATGGCGTAGACGTCTGGGAACACCGCCCGCGCGTCCCTGCGCGCCGCCAGACGGTTCACCACCGTATCCAGAGAGCGCAGCGCCTGCTCGACATCGCGAGGCTGGAGCTCGACTCCCGTAAGCAGCGAAGACATGGTCCCCTCCCGGGCGCGCAAGAAGCGCACGCCTGGCGGAGGAGCCTGAACTGTCAAATGGCTGAAAGGGCCGGCTTTGAAGCCAGGAGCGCCGGAGCGTAGGGCTCCAGACACATCTCCTGTCGTGCCACGAACAGTGCAGGCCAGCTGACAGGGTAAGGGGCCGGAACCGGGAACCCTCACGCTCCCCCTCTCTCCGAAGGGAGAGGGGGGCTGCCGCGGTGCCACTCAGGAGCCGGACTTCGCCTCGCCCGAGTAGATGGCGTCCGCGATGCGGTACGCGCTGCCCTCGAGCCGCTGGAAGGCCTCCTTGAGCGCGCTGGCGTCCGTGCCGTTGAGCACGCCCTTGAGCCGCTCCATGTCGGCCTTGATCTCCTCCCGGTCCTTCTCCGAGAGCAGGTTGCCGTACTCCTCCAGGCTCTTCTCCGTGGTGTAGATGAGCCCGTCGGCGTTGTTGCGCAGCTCCGCCAGCTCCTTCTTCTTCTTGTCGTCCACCGCGTGCGCCTGCGCGTCGGTGATCATCCCCTGGATCTCCGCCTCGGACAGGCCGGAGTTGCTCACCACGCGCACCTGCTGCACCTTGCCGGTGCCCAGGTCCTTGGCGCCCACGTGGACGATGCCGTTGGCGTCGATGTCGAAGGCGACCTCAATCTGCGGCACGCCACGCGGCGCCGGCGGAATGCCCACCAGCTCGAAGCGGGCCAGCGTCTTGTTGTCCGCCGCCATCTCGCGCTCGCCCTGCAGCACGTGCACGCTCACCAGCGGCTGGTTGTCCACCGCGGTGGAGAACACCTGCGCCTTCTTGCAGGGGATCGTCGTGTTCTTCTCGATGATCTTCGTGAACACCCCGCCCGCCGTCTCGACGCCCAGGCTCAGCGGCGTCACGTCCAGCAGCAGA
This sequence comes from Myxococcaceae bacterium, assembly GCA_035296065.1. Classification (GTDB taxonomy): domain Bacteria; phylum Myxococcota; class Myxococcia; order Myxococcales; family Myxococcaceae; genus DATHBR01. The sequence goes on from DATHBR010000065.1 coordinate 35,030, forward strand.
ACGTCCTTCACCTCGCCCTTGAGCACGCCACCCTGGATGGCCGCGCCCACGGCGACCACCTCGTCCGGGTTGATGCCCTTGTGAGGCTCCTTGCCGAAGAACTCCTTCACGCGCTGCTGCACCTTGGGCATGCGCGTCATGCCGCCCACCAGCAGCACCTGGTTGATCTGCGGCGCGGTGATGCCCGCGTCCTTGATGGCGATCTTGCACGGCTCGATCGAGCGCTCGATCAGGTCCGCCACCAGCTCCTCGAACTGCGCACGCTCCACCGTCTCGGTGAGGTGCTTGGGGCCCGTGGCGTCCGCGGTGATGAACGGCAGGTTCACCTCCGTCTCGGTGGCGCTGGACAGCTCGTGCTTGGCGCGCTCGGCGGCCTCCTTCAGCCGCTGCAGCGCCATGCGGTCCTTGCGCAGATCGATGCCGTTGTTCTGCTCGGCGAAGCGCTTGGCCAGGAAGTCCACCAGCCGCTGGTCGAAGTCCTCACCACCCAGGAACGTGTCGCCGTTGGTGCTCTTCACCTCGAACACGCCCGCGTTCAGCTCGAGGATCGAGATATCGAACGTACCGCCGCCCAGATCGTACACCGCCACGCGCTCGGTCTTGGTCTCCTTGACCTTGTCCAGGCCGTAGGCGAGCGCCGCGGCGGTGGGCTCGTTGATGATGCGCAGCACGTTGAGGCCGGCGATGCGGCCCGCGTCCTTGGTGGCCTGGCGCTGACCGTCGTTGAAGTAGGCCGGAACGGTGATGACCGCCTCGGTGACGGGCTCGCCGAGGTAGTCCTCCGCCGTCTGCTTCATCTTCATCAGCACGATGGCGGAGATCTCCGGCGGGCTGTAGCCCTTGCCGCGGATCTCCACCCAGGCGTCGCCGTTGGGGCTCGTGACGACTTTGAACGAGCTGACGCCGATGGCCTTCTTCGACTCGGGCGAGTCGAACTTGCGGCCGATGAGCCGCTTGACGGCGTACACGGTGTTCTCGGGATTCGTGATGGCCTGGCGCTTGGCGATCTGTCCCACCAGGCGCTCGCCCGAATCCGTGAAGCCCACCATGGACGGCGTCGTCCGGCTGCCTTCGCTGTTGGGGATGACGACCGGCTCGCCGCCTTCCATCACGGCGACGCATGAGTTCGTCGTCCCCAGATCGATTCCAATCACCTTACCCATGGCGTCTTACTGGCTCCCCCCGGCGGAGTTCTCGGGATGTTCCAAAGTCGTGTTGTTGGCGGGTGCGGCCGCGGGTGCGGCGGGCTCGGGCGGAGGCGCCGCCGGAGCGCGCGCCACCGCGACGAGGGCGGGCCGCACCAGCCGCTCGTTGAGGTAGTAGCCGCGCAGCACCTCGTAGGCCACATGCCCGGCGGGGACCTCGGCGGTCTCCACCTGCTGCATGGCCTCGTGCACTCGCGGATCGAAAGCCTGGCCCCTGGCGCTGAAGGACTTCACGCCGTGGCGGGTGAGCGCGTCCTCGAAGGACTTGCGCGTCATGGCCACGCCCTTCTGGAAGCTGACGATGTCAGGGGCCTTGGCCGCCGCATCGATGGCGCGGTCCAGGTTGTCCATCACCGGCAGCAGGTCTTTCAACATGCGCTCGGCGCCGAACTTCTGAACCTCTTCCTTCTCTTTCTGGGCGCGCTTCTTGTAGTTCTCGAGGTCCGCCGCGGCGCGCAGGGAGCGCTCGTGGTCGTTCTTCAGCCGCTCCATCAGCTTGCGGCTCTCGCCCTGGCTGAAGTCGAGCTGGGCGCGAAGGCTCTCGGCCTCCTTGCGCGCCTCGGCCAGCGCGGCGGTTAGCGCGGCGACCTCGGCGGGCTCGGCGGGCTCGGAGGCCTCGGGCGCCTGGGCGGCGACATTGGCTTCAGCGGCGCCAGCCTCGGCGGATTCGACGTCCAGGCTGACACCGGCCTCTTCCTCGGCGGGCGCGGAGTGACGCTCGACGCTCTGGAGCGCCGCGTCGATCACTTCCTGCGCGATCTCCGCGCTGAAGTTGCCCTTCTCATGGGTACCGGACACGGGGGCACTATGTCACGGCTCTCGCATCGTTCCAACCGCCCGTGCCGCCTGGAAGAAGCCCAGGCGACCGGGCCGTCATGAACCCGCACTGAAGATGTGCGGTTAGGGCAGAATGCGGATCAGGCCGAGGGCTTCTTGCGGCCAATGGACTTGGGGGTCTTCTTGGAGGCGGGGCCCTTGGCGGCGCCACCCGAGGCCTTCTTGGCGGCCCCGGCCTTCTTGCCAATCGTCTTGCCCGTCTTGCGAGCGGACTTGGAGGCGGGTGCCTGCTCGCCGGACGCCGGGCTGGCGGGGGTGGCGGAGGACTGGGCCTGAGCGGCGGCGGCGGCCTCGGCCTCCTTGTTGTTGCGGTCGAAGGCGGTGTCCACGGCGTCCTCGACCTTGCGCACGGCGACCTCGAGCTTGTCGGCGGCGTCCTTGGTCATCGCGGTGGCCTTCTCGCGCAGGTCCTTGAGGGCATCCTTCACCTTGGCCTGGCGGGCGGGGTCGCGCACTTCCACCAGCAGGCGCTGGGCTTCGACCTTGAGCTCGTCGCCGGTGCGCTTGAGCTCGTCGCTGGTGCGCTTGATGAACTCCTTGAGTTGCTTCTCCCACTTCTCGGCCATGCTGGATGCCTCCTCAGGGGCGGGGATGCTTGGCGCCGCCGGTTAAAGCCCGTAAAAACCCGTTCGTCCGGCGAACGTGTGAATCACATCAGACTTCACCGCTGCCGGGAGCGCAAAGCTTTCCTACTCGATGGAGACACGGATGAGAGCGGTCCTGATTGCAAGGGCGCTGGTGGCCTTGTGGGTACTGGCTGCGTGCGGCAGCGACCGGTCCGGGCCGGACGTGAGCGACGCAGGCTGGAATGGGGGCGTGCCGGATGCGGGCGTGCCGGATGCGGGCGTGCCGGATGCGGGCACGGCGTTCCCGCTGCAGGTGGGCAACTGGAACATCGAGTGGTTCGGGGACACGGGCACCGGCCGCGGGCCGACGGACGAGCAGCTGCAGTTGAACAACGTGCGCACCGTCATCAGCGGAGCGGACGCGGACTTCTGGGGGCTGCAGGAGGTGGTGAACGTCAACCACTTCAACACGCTCAAGCAGGGGCTGCCCGGCTACGACGGCTTCGTGGCGAATGATCCGCGCGTGCCGAGCGGCTCCTTCTATTACGGCGCGTCCGAGCAGAAGCTCGCCGTGCTCTACAAGACGAGCGTGGTGCAGGTGCTCGAGGCCCAGCTCATCCTGAGCGCGAACTCGTACGACTTCGGCACGCGCCCGCCGCTGCGGCTGAACCTGCGCGTGACGCGCGACGGGGCCAGCGTGGACATGGTGGTCATCGTGCTGCACATGAAGGCGGAGACGACTCAGGCGGACTACGACCGGCGCAAGGCGGCCGCGGCGGCGCTCAAGCAGTACCTGGACACGAGCCTGCCCACCGCGCGCGTGCTGGTGCTCGGGGACTGGAACGACGATGTGGACATGTCCATCACCAGTGGACAGCCCACGCCGTACCAGACCTTCCTGGATGATGCCTCGGACTTCACGTTCCTCACGCAAACGCTGTCTCGAACCATGGGCAGCCAAACGCGGTTCTCCACCTTCGTCGATCACCAGCTGGCGACGAATGAGCTGGCGCTGAGCTACGTGAGCAACTCCTCCACGGTGCTGCGGCCGTCCATTACCAATTATGGGGATACGACGTCCGACCACTACCCCGTCTTGAGCCGCTTCGACTTGAGCAGGTCCCCCGCTCCGTGACGTCCCTCGCCGGGAGGATGGCCCGGTGGCTCGTCCCGGCGATGGTCGTCGCCGCGACGCTGGCCGTGCTCCCGGGTGGGGAGACGCCGTTCTCGGGGGTGAAGACCGCGGTGCTCCTGGTGGCCGCCGCGGCGCTGTTGCTCCGCGCGGCGCTGCTCGAGGAGGCCTTGCCTGCTCCGCTCGTGCCCCGGGTGCTCGCGGGGCTGTGGATTGGCACGCTCGGGCTGTCGGCGCTGTTCGGACCCGCGGCCGCTCCCGGTGGACTGTGGATGGATGCCGCGGCGGGAGGGGTGCTCCTGGCGCTCCTTCAGGCTCCGCCCGAGCCTGGGCCCGCGCTGCGCGCCATCGCGGGGGCTGGCACCGTGCTCGCGCTGGTGGCCGTGCTTCAGGCCGTGGGGGTGGATCCGTTCCATTGGGTGGGCTGGTCCAGCACTCATCCCAGCGAGCGGATGCGCGTATACGGAACGCTTGGAAACCCCAACTTCGTCGCCGCGTACCTGGGCGCAAGCCTCTGCGTCACGCTGGGGGAAGCCGTGTCCGCCGCGGCTCCCGCGCAGCGCCTGGCCTGGGCCGCCGGGGCGGTGCTTCAGCTCGGCGCGCTCGCGGCCACGCGCTCGTGGGGCTCTCTGCTTGCGCTGGGGGCCGCGGCGCTGAGCCTCGCGTGGACCCGTGCGCCCAGGAGCCAGGGGCTCCGGAGGTGGAGCGCCGCGCTGCTTGGAGTCCTCGCCGCTGGGCTGCTCCTGGTTGCCGTGCGTGAGCGCTCCTTGAGCACCGTGCTGGCGGGCCGGCTCTACCTCTGGGAAGTGGCCGCTCGCCATGTCGCGGAGGCCCCCGTGCTCGGCCATGGCCCGGGGAGCTTCGTGACGCTGTGGCCCTCCTGGGAGGCGGAACACTGGGAACGCGGCGCCTCCGCCGAGCAGCAGCGCTTCGTCGATGTCCAGGACCATGCCCACCTCGACTATCTCGAGTGGCTGCTGGAGTTGGGCGTGGTGGGCACCGTGCCCCGGGTGCTCCTGCTGCTCGTGGCCCTGTGGGCGGGCCGGCAGGCGGTGGACGCGCGGGGCCGTGCGCTCATCGCCGCCTTGGTGGCGCTGGCCGCACGCGCGCTCACGGACTTTCCCCTCGCTCGGCCCGCGGAGCTGTGTCTCTTCGTGGTGCTCATCGCGCTGGCGCTCGGCCCGAGGGCCCCACGCGCTCCGTGAGCCCGCGCCGTGGCGCATGTTATGTGCGGGGGCCTCTCTTCACCGGAGCACCACTGTGCGCATTGGCGTCATCGGGACGAAATGGGGGTTGATGCACGTGGGAGCCTTCCGCGCCGCCGGGGCGGAGGTCGCCGCGCTGTGCGGCAAGACTCCCGAGCACACGCGCGAGGTCGCCGCGCGTGAGGGCATCGCGCTGGCCACGACGGACGTGCGCGAACTGTGCACCGCCGTGGATGCGGTGGTGGTCGCCAGCCCGGATGCGCTGCACCGGCAACATGTCGAAGCGGCGCTCGAGGCCGGCAAGGCCGTGCTGTGTGAGAAGCCGCTCACCCTCACCGAGGAGGACGCGCTCGCGCTCGTGGCCAGGGCCCGCGCCTCGAGCCGCCCGTGCGCGGTGAACTTCCCGTATCGGATGCTGCCTCCGCTGCGCGCCCTCAAGGACTGGCTGGCGCACAGGCCGCTGCGCCACCTCGTCGTCACGCTGCGCAACAGCTTCGTCCGCGTGGAGGCAGAGGGCCCTGGCGGCCCCTTCGTCGGGGACTCCGCCGATTGGAATGGGCTCTCGCACCTGCTGGACACGGCCCTGTGGCTGGCGGGCTCGGCGCCCACCTGGGTGCAGGCCTCGCTCACGGGCCGTCCCGTTCACACCGCGGCGCTTCAGGTGGGGCTCGCCTCGGGCGCCGTGCTCGTGCTCACCCACGCCCCCGCTCCGGAGCCGGGGCTTCATGGCGGGTGGACGCTCCTGGGGCGGGACTGGGAGGCGGGCTTCTCCGGCGGCTATGTGCCCTCACGCGACGGGTGGTGTGTCTCTCCTGTGCGGCTCTTCCAGCAGGGCGCCTGGTCGGACCTGGCTCCAGGCCTCGAGCCCCAGCCGGGCGCCCGCGAGCCCTGGGCCCAGGCTCACGTGGAGACCGCGCACCGCTTCCTGGCGGCGCTCCGGGGGGCTGCGCTCACCGGGCTCGCTACATTAGAGGAGGGCGCCACCGTGCAGCGCCTGCTGGCCGCCGCCATCGCCTCCGAGCAGCAGGGCCGCCGCGTTACGCTTTCCCCAGTGCCGCCAGCGCCGCCGCCATCACCTGCTTGAGCGGCACACCGGCCGCCTCGGCCACCTTGCGGCAGTCGTCGAACTCCGGGTGCGCGTTGAGCACCTGGCCGCCTCGCAGCCCGCGCTTCACCCGCACCCGGCCCCACGGCGTCTGCACCTCCACCCAGTCGCGCTCCAGCGCCTGCCGCTCCACCCGGTGGAAGCGCACGCCCAGCGAGGTGGACTCGCGCAGCACCTCCTCCACCACCACCTCCCGCTTGCCGCCCTCCACCAGCGCGCTCAGCAGGTGCCCCGGCCGGCCCTTCTTCATCACCACCGGCGTCACCCACGCGTCCAGCGCTCCTACCGCCAGCAGCCGGTCCACCGTATGGGCCAGCAGCTGGGGCGTGCTGTCGTCCAGGTTCGCCTCGATGACCCAGAGGCCCTGGGCCTTGTCCTCCGCCCGCCCCAGCGAGGCGCGCAGCACGTTGGGCCGGTCCTTGAAGTCCTTCGTCCCCACGCCGTAGCCCACCCGCTCCACGATGAAGTCCGGCGGGTGGCCAATGCGCGTGAGCACCTTGAGCAGCGCCGCGCCCGTGGGCGTCGTCAGCTCGCCCACGCCCTCGAAGCGCACGGGCACGTCCTTGAGCAGCTCCAGCGTCGCGGGCACCGGAATGGGCATGCTCCCGTGCGCCACCCGGATGGTGCCGCTGCCCAGCGGAGGCGGCGCCGCGTGCACCTCGGGGTCTCCCAGCAAGTCCAGCACCACCGCCGCGCCGCAGATGTCCACGATGGAGTCCACCGCCCCCACCTCGTGGAAGTGAATCTCCTCCAGCGAGACGCCGTGCACCTTCGCCTCCGCCTCGCCGATGGCCCGGAACACCTCCAGCGCCCGGGCCTTCGCCTTCGGCGAGAGCGTCTGCGCCGCCTCGATGAGCTGGCGGATGTCCGAGTAGGCCCGGTGCGGATGCGCCTCCTGCTCGTCCAGCACCACGTCCAGGTGCGTGCCGCTGATGGCGTGGCGCACCGCGCGGCTCACCGCCAGCTTCCAGCCCGGCACCTTCAGCCCGCTGAGCGCCTGGGCGATGGCCTTCACAGAGACGCCCAGGTCCACCGCCGCCGCGAGGAACATGTCCCCCGCGATTCCGCCCACCGGCTCCAGGTAGAGAATCTTCCTCACGGTTAGCGCTGGCCTCGCGTCCTGGAGATGAGCGCCGCGTAGAAGCCGCCTCCGAAGCCGTTGTCGATGTTCACCGTCGCCACGTTCGAGGCGCACGAGTTCACCATCGTCATCAGCGCCGACAGCCCCTTGAAGTTCGCCCCGTAGCCCACCGACGTGGGCACCGCCACCACCGGGATGCCCACCAGCCCTCCCACCACGCTGGCCAGCGCGCCCTCCATGCCCGCCACCACCACCGCCGCGTGGCAGTCCTGGATCTCCTCCCGCCGCTTGAGCAGCCGGTGCAGCCCCGCCACGCCCACGTCGTACACGCGCTGAATCGTCGCGCCCATCGCCTCGGCGGTAATCGCCGCCTCCTCCGCCACCGGAATGTCGCCCGTTCCCGCCGTCACCACCGCCACCCGTCCCGCGCGCACCTTGCCCTGCTTCAGGTGGAAGATGCGCGCCACCGGGTGGTACTGGCCCTTGGGAAAGCGCGCCACCAGCGCCTCGGCCTTCTCCGGCTGCAGCCGCGTCACCAGCACCGTCTGCTTGCGCTCCACCAGCGTGCCGACGATGCCGAGGATCTGCTCCGCCGTCTTCGGCTCTCCCAGCACCACCTCCGGGAAGCCAAAGCGCAGCGAGCGGTGCGTGTCCAACGTCGCGTAGCCCAGCTCCGCGAACGGCAGATCCTTCAGCTTGCCGACCGCCTCATCCACGGACACCTTGCCGCTCTTCACCTTCGAGAGCAGCTGCGTGAGCGTCTTCTCGTCCATGGGACGCCCCTCTACCCCAAACCACGGGCGAGAAGTACCGAAGGCTACACGCCCAGGCGCTGCAGCAGCGCTTTGGAGCTCTCGCGCTCGAGCACCAGCAGCATCCGCCCGGACACCGCGGGGGCGCAGTCGGCCGAGAAGCGCGTCTCCAGCACCACCACCGGGCTGGTCTGCTCGCCTTCGGTCTCCGCCACCGCCAGCGCCACCACCTCGCGCGCGGTGCCATAGCGCAGCGCCGGCACCGTGGGCAGCAGCTTCCACCGCGTCAGCTTGCCAATCGCCGACAGGCACGCGCTGGCCACGATGTTGGCCGTCTCCATCAGCGCGCTCTCTACCTCGGCCCGCCCGGACACCTGGCCCAGCAGCACCGTGCCCAGCGCCGCCCCGTCCCTGGACGGCATCACGAAGAGCATCACCCCGCGCAGCTCGCCCACCATCCCCAGCTTCACGCCCACCATCGGCTCATCGCCGCCCAGCTGCTCGGCCGCGTCCACCGCGGACGTCACCAGCGCCCGGGGCACCGACAGGTCCACGCGCTTGCCGCCCACCAGGCGCGCCAGTGCGTTGGCCGCATGCCCGCAGCCGATGTTGGCGACCTCGCGCAACACGTCGAGTTGCACTTCGCTGGGAGCCGTTGCGTTCACGCGGACAGTAACCTCGGCACGTCCAGAATGAAGACCGGACGGCCACTCCCCAGAATCGTCACCCCAGAAAGCCCCGGCAGCAAGTCCAAGGGCCGAGAAAGAGGCTTCAGCACCACTTCTTCCTGACCTAACAGGCGATCAACCGCTAGCGCTACCTTGCCCGCATCCCCCTCCATCACCACGAAAGGCCGCACGCCCTGCCGCGCGGGGGCGGGGATGCCCACCAGCGCATCCAGGAAGTGCACTGGCAGCAACGTATTACCGTGAGGCAGCAGCGCCGTCTCCCGGCTGCGGCTGAGCGCCTCGCCGTCGGCCTCGGTGGCGCCCACCACCTTGGCAATGGGCAGCCCGAAGACTTCGGAGCCCACCTCCACCAGCAGTAGGTGTACCACCGCGACTGTCAGCGGAAGCCGCAGCGTGAACCGGGTGCCCTTGCCCTTCTCGCTCTCGATTTCGAGCGTGCCGCCCACGTTCTCCACCACCCGCTTCACCGCGTCCATGCCCACGCCGCGGCCCGAAATCTCCGACACGTCCTTGGCCGTCGACACACCAGGCAGGCAGGAGAGCAGGAAGGCCTCGCGGTCCGTCATGCGCGCCGCCGCCTCCGCGGTGATGGAGCCGCGCGCCACCGCCGCCGCCTTGAGCTTGTCGGCGCTCATGCCGCGGCCGTCATCCTCCACCTCGATGACGACGCGGTCCCGGGCGCGGCGCACCGACACCTGCACCTTGCCACCGGGCGACTTGCCCGCCGCCGTGCGCTCCTCGGGCGACTCCAGGCCGTGATCGATGCAGTTGCGCAGGATGTGCAGCATCGGATCCGTCAGCTCGTCCAGGATGGCCCGGTCCAGCTCGATCTCCGCGCCGGTGATGACCAGGTCCACCTCGCGCCCGCGCTTGCGCGCGATGTCCCGCGCCGCCCGGGGCAGCCGGTCCGTAATCAGCGACAGCGGCGTCATGCGCGCGGACATGACCTTGTCGTGCAGATCCTTCACCAGCGCGTGCAGCCGGTAGACGCCCTCCTCCAGCGGCGGGCGGACGTTCTCCGGCAGCTCCTTGCCCACCTCGCGCAGCCGCGCGGTGGCCAGCATCAGCTCGCCCACCGTGTCCAGGAAGTAGTCCAGCAGCTCCGTGCGCACGCGCACCGTGCGCGGGGCGGCCTCTCCCGCCGCGCCGCCGCGGGCCGCCTCGGTGTTAGCGCCGCTGGGCGCTGGCAGGGGCGTGGGCGGTGGCGTCGTCATGACGGGCTTGATGGAGACCAGCTCCACCTCGGACACGTTGCGCAGCGCCGCCTGGATGCCGGCCTCGCCCGCGGAGGTCTCCACCTCACACTGGATGAGCCCGTCCGGAATGCGGCCGGCCTTCAGCTCCTCCAGCGCGGGCCGCAGCTCCGTCACCGAGCCCAGCCCCGAGAGCCGCTTGTGCACCAGGAACGCGCGCACCCCAGGCACCTGGCAGGTGGGGACGATGCGCACCTTCACTGTCCAACGCGCCGCTGTGCCCTCGCTCACGGGGGCAGCGGGCGCGGAGCCCGACGGAGCCAGGCCCATCGAAGGCGCCGCGGAGCCGGCGGGCGCTCCCGTCCCCGGAGCAGCGGGCCCCATGCCCACCGGCGCGGGCGTCGTCTTCCCAGGAGGTGGCGCCACGCCCCCATCCGGAGCACGCGGCACCGGAGGCGGCGTGCGCAGCGCCGTGGCCCGCATCACCCGGGTGGGCGCGGGCTCCTGCCCAGTCAGCGAGGACACGCGCGCGGCCAATTGCGTCAGCAGCGCCCCGGCCTCCTCGGGCGGCTTGTTCTCGGCCACCGAGCGCACCTGCGCCAGCAGCATGTCCGTGGCCGACAGCAGCAGGTCCACCAGCTCGCGGTTGAGCCGGCTGGCGTCCTGGCGCACGGCATCCACCAGGTCCTCCACGCGGTGCGCGAGGATGGCGATGGGCTCGAAGCCCATGGAGGACGCCATGCCCTTGACGGAGTGGGCGTGGCGGAACATCGAGTCCACCGCGGCGGCGCCGCCCTCCTTCTCGAGCTGGACCAGGTCCCGGCCCAGCGCCTCCAGGTGCTCGGAGGCCTCGGTGACGAAGAGCCCGAGGTACCGGGACATGTCCATCGTCATACCGGAGCTCGCTCAGGCCACAGGGACACAGGCGCGCCGGGCGCTAGCTGTCGCCCAGCACCTTTTTCACCACGGCGAGCACGTCCTCGGCGCGGAACGGCTTGACGATGAAGTCCGAGGCACCCGCCTCGATGGCCTCCATCACCAGGCTCTCCTGCCCCAGCGCCGAGCACATGATGACCACCGCGCCGCTGTCGTGCTTGAGAATCTCGCGCGTCGCCTCGATGCCGCTCTTGAAGGGCATGACGATGTCCATCGTCGTGAGGTCCGGCTTGAGCTCCTTGTACTTCTCCACGGCCTCCAGGCCGTTGGCCGCCTCGCCGACGACCTCGAACCCCCCGGACGCGAAGATGTCCTTGATCATGTTGCGCATGAAGATGGCGTCGTCGACGACCAGGACCCGCTTAGCCATGTGCAGCTTCGCCTCCGAATAAGGCACCGAGAGGAGCGCGGAGCGTAGCACCCGCGCATTTCACCGGGCTACTCACTTCTGATGGGTGAACAAGGCAACCACCGCCGAATCCAAACCTTCGGGGTCCAGAACAGTCACGCCCAACCCTTTCAACCGCGCCACACCCCGCACCGCCGGCACCTGCTTGCCCGGGGCCGCCGCGCTGACCCGCTCCAGTGCTTCGATACCGTCCACGTCCGTGACCAGGAACCCCAAATCTCTGCGCCCACGATCTAGCAGGAGTACGCGAGAAAGGGGGGACTGTCCTTCGGGAAGCCCCAGAAGCTGACGCATCTCCACCACGGTGACGACGCGGCCGCGCAGGTTCATCACCCCGGAGATGGCGGCCGGGGCGCGCGGGACCCGGGTAAACCGCCCCGGGGGTACCACCACCTCGCGCACCGACGAGAGCGGCAGCCCGTAGCGCTCCTTCTCCACGCGGAAGATGACGTGCCGCACGGTTCCCTCGGGGCGTGGGCCTCACTGGCCAAGCCGGAAGCTACGAACCACGCTCTGCAGCTCGACGGAAGTGTTGGTCAGCTCACTGGCCAGCGACGTCATCCGCGACACCGCGCTGGTCTGCTCCTGGATGACCGTCTGAATGGCCTCGGTGGAGGTGGCGTTGTTGCGCGCCACCATCGAGATCTCCTCGATGGCCTTGACCATCTCCTTGCTGCCCTCGAGCTGCTCGCGGGCGCTCTCGGAGATGAGGTGCACCTTCTCGGCGCCCTTGCGCACCGTGTCGGTGATGGCGCCCATGGAGCGGACAATGTTGGTCAGGTCCTCGCGGCCCTCGGACAGCTCCTCGATGCCCTCCTTCATGGCGGACACCACCGCGGTGGACTGGCCGGAGATGTCCCGGGCCAGCTTGGAGATCTGCTCGGCGGAGCGCCCGGCGCTCTCGGCCAGCTTGCGCACCTCGTCGGCGACCACCGCGAAGCCGCGGCCGTACTCGCCCGCGCGCGCCGCCTCGATGGTGGCGTTGAGCGCCAACAGGTTCGTCTGCTGCGCCACCTGGGTGATGGCGTCGACGATCTTCGAGATTTCGAGCGTCTTCTCGCCGAAGGCGAACACCTGCTGGCTGGCCGCCTCGATGCGGCTGAACACCTTTTTGACCTTCTCACCGGCCAGGCGCGCCGCCTTGGAGCCGTCCTCGGCCGCGCTGCTCGTCTCGGCGGCGGTGCGCGCCGCGTCCTCGGCGCTGGCGGCGGTGCGCTGAATGGAGCCGGCCATCGAGGTAATGACGGTGGAGGCCTTGCCCACCAGCAGCGACTGGGCCTCGGCGCCCGCGGCGATCTTCTCCATGGACGAGCCCACCTCCTCGGTGGAGCCGTTCACGTTCTCCGCCGAGCGCTGCAGATCGATGGCGGTGTCGGCCACGCTCTTGGCGGTGTCCTGAATCTTGCCCACCAGCTCGCGCAGGTTCTCCTGCATCTTGCCGATGGCGTTGGTCAGCTCGTCGATCTCATCGCGCGGGTTGGAGGGCTCGGCCTCCACGGGCTTGGACAGGTCGCCCTGAGAGATTTCGAACGCGGAGCGCGACAGCACGCGCACGCGGTTCACCCGCGCCAGCAGCCGGGGCAGGGTGAGCGCCGCCGTCACCGTGAGGAACACGGCGATGGGCAGCTGCACCCGCAGGGGCATGTCGAACTTCTGCAGGATGACGAGCGCGCAGGTGAGCGCGGTGCCCAAGAGCACGTAGCCGGTGAGGATCTTCCGCTGCAGCGAGACGATGTGCTCGCTGCCGGAGGGCTCCACGGAGCGCAGCAGCCGCTGCACGGGCTCGCGGCGAGGAGTGAGGCTCGGAGTCAGTTCGTCGCGAAGGGGGCGGCGCACGGTGGGCTTTTCCGGGATGACAGCAGAAGCGAGCTGCGGGTTTAGCCTTGCCGTCCGGCAGGGTCAATCTACCGGCCGAACAGGGCGAAAATGATCGAAGCCCGCTGGAGGGGCGATCAACCGGCCATTGGGGTCACGCAGCACCCGGTGAGGCGCCTTCACCAGCCGGCCAATGCGGGTAACGCGCTGCGAAGCCTGGGCACAGGCCCGCTCGAAGGCCGGGGCCCGGCCAGGCGGCAGAGCCATCAGCAGCTCGTAGTCCTCGCCACCTGCCAGGGCTCCGTCCGGCCCCAGGGCCGCCCGTACGGAGGGTGTGAGGGGCAGGTGGGCAAGCTCCACCTCAGCACCTACACCGGAGGCCTCACACAGGTGTCCCAGGTCCTGGGCCAGGCCATCGGACACGTCCATCGCGGCGGAGGCGAAGCGCGAGGCGATGAGGCCCAGGGCCACGCGAGGCTCGGGGCGGCGCTGACGGCGGATGGCCGCGCCGGTGCGTTGGCCCGCCTGGAGCTGCATCAGCCCGAGCCGGGCGTCGCCCAGCGTGCCGGATATATAGAGGTAGTCCCCGGGCCTGCCTCCTGAGCGCGTCAGCGCGGGGCGGCGCAGCTCCCCGGCGGCGGTGAGGGTGAGGGACAGCTCGCGCGCGGAGGTGAAGTTGCCGCCCACCAGGGCAATGCGGTGCTCGCGCGCCAGGGCGCTCATGCCCCGGGCGATGCGCCGCAGGTGCGGCTCGGGAAAGTCCTTCGGCAGGGCCACCGCGCAGAGGAACCAGCGGGGCGTGGCGCCCATGGCGGCCAGGTCCGACAGGTTCACCGCCAGCGCCTTGTGGCCAATGTCCTCGGGAGAGAAGTGCGCGCGGGTGAAGTGCACGTCCTCCACCACCGCGTCCGTGGTGACGCACAGCGGGCCCTTGGAAGGCGCCAGCACGGCGCAGTCGTCCCCGGGGCCCAGCGGAACGCGGGCGCGGGGAAACTCCGCCAGGAACCGCTCGATGAGGGAGAACTCGCCGCGCATGGGCGCCGGTTAGAAGCGATCCGGCTCGGGCATGGGCGGCAGCACCAGCACCGCGCCATCCCCCGTCTGCGGAGGCCGGGCGGGCAGCACCACCGTGAAGCACGAGCCCTCACCCAGCACGCTCTTCACCAGCACCTTGCCGCCGTGCCCCTCGACGAAGCGCTTCACGATGGACAGCCCCAGCCCCACTCCGCCGAACTCGCGCGTGGAGCTGGAGTCCACCTGGTAGAAGCTCTGGAAGATGCGCTCGATGTGGTCCTCGCGGATGCCCACCCCGGTGTCCTCCACGGCGATGCGGTAGCCGCTGCCGTCCAGCTCTGGCTGGTGGCCCACCTCTGAGAGCCGCACCCGGACCAGGCCTTGAGCGGTGAACTTCACCGCGTTGCCCAGCAGGTTCACCAGCACCTGTTGAAGCCGCCCTTTGTCCGCCAGCACCCGGGGCTGACGGTGCTCGGGCAGCAGCACGTCCAGCGCCAGCCCCTTGCGCCTGGCCTGGGGCGTCACGCTGGAGACGGCCAGCACCACCACCTCCGCCGCGTCCATGGGCGCGAAGGCCAGGCGCAGCTTGCCCGCCTCCAGCTGGCTGATGTCCAGAATGGAGGTGATCAGATCCAACAGCGTGCGCCCCATCTCCGTGATGGACTGCACGCACTGGCGCTGCTCGGGGTTGAGCGGGCCGGTGAGGCCCTCGGACAAGAGCTCCGAGTAGGCGATGATCGACGCCAGGGGCGTGCGCAGCTCGTGGCTCACCGTGCCCAGGAAGCTGGACTGCATCCGGTCCACCTCGCGCAGGCGCTTGTCCAGCGCGGCCATGCGCGTGTCGCGCGCCTCCAGCTCGCGGTGAATCTCTCCCGCGGACTCCAGCTGGATGCGGCTGGCCAGCCAGGTGCGGTGCCCGGCCACCATCAGCGCCTCGAGCACCCGGGAGAAGAACGTGACGGCCCGCGCCAGCGGCGCCTCGGCGGTGCGCGCCCGCTCCAGGTCCAGCCGCTCCGAGGGCAGCGCCGCCTGCTCCTCGGCCGACAGGGGGCCGAAGAGCACCCTGCCCAGCTCGGAGCCCTCCCAGCGCACCGGCAGCACGAGGTAGCGCCCACCCAGTGGGCAGGAGAGCACCGCCAGCGCCGAGCCCGCGCCCGGAGAGATGCGGGCCGCGCACTGCTCCGCGCCCGCCGCCGCCGCCGTGATGTGCGCACAGCAGGGCCCCGCGCGCCCCTCGACGCCGGCCACCCGGGCCCCGCGGTTGTCCAGCACGTGTACGCCGGTGCCGTGCAGGGTGGCGAAGCTCTCCACCACCTCGGTGAAGGAGCCCAGCTCCAGCAGCTCCACCAGCGCGGGCTCGCGCAGCAGCACGGAGTCCGGACGAGGAGACGGCTGCGTTCCCCAGGGCATGTGCCCCTGGTCCCCGTTCATGCCGCACCTCCTTCGGAGGCGCTCTCGGCCTCGTAACGCCCCGCCAGCTTAGTGCCGTCCAGGTTCATGTGGCGGAAGATCCTTCCCAGGAACTGCTGCTCGCTCAGGCCCAGGTTGCGCTCCAGGTTGGCGTCCGCGTCCAGCCGCTGCCAGGCCGCCTGCATCAGCTCGTGGAACGTCTCACACACGCCCTCTCCCCGCAGCGCCACCGCGCCCACCACCGGCTCCCGGCCTCGCCGCCGCACCACGTCCAGCTCCTCGTCCGTCTGGGTATCGGGCAAGTCGCGCTTGTTGAACTGAATCACCACGGGCACCCGGTCCGGATCCAACCCATTCTCGCGCATGTCGTCGCGCAGGTTGTGCCAGTAGCGGTTGTTCTCGGCGGTGGCGTTGCGCCGGCTGTCGGCGATGAAGGCCACCGCGTCGGTGGCGCGCAGCACGATGCGCCGCGTCGCGACATGCACCACCTGCCCGGGCACGGTGAGCAGCTTCACCTTCACGTTGTAGCCGCTGGAGGTGGAGAAGAAGACGGGCAGCACATCGAAGAACAAGGTGCGGTCATCCCGTGTCTCCACGGACAGCAGGCGGCCTCGCACCTCGGAGCGCATGCGGGCATACAGCTGCTGCAGGTTCGTTGTCTTCCCACTGAGCCCGGGGCCGTAGTAGACGATTTTGAGCGTCAGCTCGCGCTGGGCGTGGTTGAGTTGCAAGGGCGGGGCTCGGGCGGGCGAAGGGAAGTGGCGTCACTTCCCTACCCTGGCTGCCTCTTGCTTATAGTGAGGGTGTCCGCCAATGAAAAGCCGCCTGCTGGGCCTGGCCCCAGTGCCGACGGCAAGCTTGGAATGAAGCGGTCCGGTGCGCAGTTTGCTCAAGTCCGGCACCTCACAAGCTGAGGGGAAATGTGCGCGGAAACACTCCGTGCATGGCTGCCGGGTGAACGGTTAGGATCGCAGCGCGACGGAGGAGCAAGGCGATGACGATGAAGCAGGTGGACCCAGTCGTGGGGATCGGTACGCTGCCAATACTGGATCCGGCCAGTCTGCCCAATGATCTGAACTCGGCGGTGAAGATGTCTCAGCCGACGGATGAGGACCTGGGCACGGTGGCGGCCATGCGCGCCAACTCTGATCCGTGGAAGCACCGCGGCGAGACGCAGCAGGAGAGCCTCGAGGCGCTCACCAAGCTGCGGCCGTTCATTCAGGTGGCCAAGTTCCAGAACCAGGTGGTCGGCTACGTGACGGTGGAGCGCGACGGCCCGGTGCCCGGCGCCGCCTACATGCGCAACATCGTGGTGCGGCCGGACCTGCGCAAGCACGGCCTGGGCATGGCGCTGCTCAACCACGCCATCAACACCGCGCGCGACATGTACCGCAAGACGATCGCGCTGCGCGTGGACCCGGCCAACGGCCCGGCGGTGAGCTTCTACCGCAAGGCGGGCTTCACCACCGTGGCGACGGTGGTGTCCAAGAAGTCCGGCAAGCTGCGGCTGCTGATGTCGCGCGAGCTGTAAAGGCGGTACGCGGGTGGCGGGAGGCCCGCGATCCACCTCCCGCCCCTGCACCCGAGGTGGCCCGGCGTACGCGCTGGGCCGCCGGGGAGAACCTCTCTTATGAAATCCTCTGCCGAGCACCTGCTGGCGGGCCCCTGGGGGCTGCCCGGGAGCTTCGATGCGGACCTGGCCCAGGCGCTGGAGCAGGAGGACTACGGCACCGCGCTGGCCCTGCTACGTGACGCCCTGCCTGAGTCTCCCGAGCCGCGGCTGCTGGTGCTGCTGGCCTTCGTGCGCTTCCAGGATGCGATGGAAGTCATGGTGTCCGAGCTGGTGCCGGCCTGCCAGGAGGCGCTGGCGCTGCTGGAGCGCGCGGTGGAGTCAGGCCTGTCGTGGGACGCGGTGGCTCCGCTGCGCGAAGAGGTAGAGCGCGTGCTGTCCGAGGAGACGGTGCTCGAGCTGCAGGCGGAGGGCATGACGGCCGAGCGCGCGCAGGAGGCCCCGCTGGAGCAGGTGCTCGAGGCCGCCAGCCGCCTGCGCGCCGCGCACCCGGCCCGCGCCGCCGAGCTGTTCCTCGTCGCCTCGCGCAAGGACACGCCCGAGCGCGCCCCCATTCACCGCACCGACGCGGGCATTGCCCTGCACGAGGCCCGGCGCCCCGCCGAGGCCCGCCCGCTGCTGGAGGCCGCCCTCTGGGTGGACTGGGCCACCTCGGAGCTGTGGCGCGACAGCGTCCACGTGGACTGGGCCGCCACGCTGCTGCTGGAGCAGGCCCACGCCGCCGGGGACACCGCCGCCTTCGAGGCGCTCTGGGCCCGGGCGCTCGCCCTGGGCCGCCAGTTCCAGCGCCCCTTCCCCGCCAACTGGCTCAACCAGGAGCGGCTGCTCACGCTGCTGCTCGAGCGCCAGGACGGCGCCCGCGCCGCCCATGTGGCCACCCGCATTGAAGCCAGCCGGGCCTACCTGCCGCGGAAGCTCGCCGCCCAGGTCCTACAGGCACGCACCCTTGCCCGCCAACAGGCCGGGCCTCAGTCCTGAGGCGGGTGTACGGGGTATGAACTATCATCCAGCCCCTGTTTTCGAACTTTTGAACCGAGAGCGGACGCGGGTCCCTTCATGAAGCCGATCGCGGAGCTGCTGCGCTACCTGTCCCACCCGGCCATCACCGAGATCGCCCTGACGACGGGGCGGTGCACGATGATCAAGAGCCTCAACGGCTACGAGCCGGTGGACAACGCCGTGCTGACGGATGAGGAGCTCAACCGCACCCTGCTGACGATGGTGGGGCCGGCGCGCGCGGCGTCCGTGTCGGACAAGCCGATGAAGTGGGCGGTGCGCGCCGAGGGCGTGGCCACGCTGGCCGTCATCGCCGTGCGCCGCGGTGAGGGGCTGAGCCTGCGCCTGCTGCGCACCGGAGAGGGCGCGGTGCCCACCGCCACTCCGCGCGCCGGGGAGGGCACGGGCGCCCCCCCTGCCGAGCCGATGCCGGAGTCCACCCCCACGCCCGGCTCCGCCGCCAGGCCCGTGGCGCCCATTGCCCCGGTGATTCCGCCGCTGCGGCCGTCCGAGACGGGCCTGCGGGTGATCAAGGCCACGGCGGTGTTCGGGCAGGGCCAGGCGGGCGCCGCGCCTGCGCCGCCTCCGCCCTTCTCGGGCGCGTTCCCCAGCGTGCAGTCCTCGGGCGCGCAGGCCATCGCTCCGCCCCCGCCGCCGGGGGCCCTGGCGCCTCCGCCGCCGCCCATCTCCGCGCCGCTGCCCAGCGTGCAGGCTCCGGCCGCCACGAGCGGCTCGGCGCCCATGCCTCCCGCGGCCACGGTGCGCATCGTCGCGCCACGGTTGCGGCCGGACTTCTGGCGGGACTTCCCCTCGGTGCTGGAGGAGGCCCGGCGCATGGGCGCCAGTGACTTGCACGTGGTGGCGGGCCGGCCCGCGCTGTTCCGCGTCGCCGGAGAGCTGAAGCCCGACGGCGAGGTGCTGGGGCTGGCCAAGGTGGAGCAGTGGCTGCGGGTGCTGGTGCCCGAGCGGCTGCGGCCGGTGCTGGAGCGTGAGGGCAGCTGTGACTTCGCCCTGGAGCACCCGGCGCACGGGCGCTTCCGCGTGAGCGTGGCGCGCCAGCGCACGGGGCTCAAGGGCTCCTTGCGCCTCATTACGCGCGAGCTGCCCACGCTGCCGTCGCTGGGGCTGCCGCTGGAGCTGGCGCAGGCCACGCGCGCCTCGCAGGGCCTCATCCTCATCGCCAGCCCCGCGGGCCAGGGCAAGACGAGCACCGTGGCGGCGCTGGTGGATCTGATCAACAGCGAGGCGCCACGGCACGTGCTCACGCTGGAGGATCCGGTGGAGTACGTGCACCCGCGCAAGCAGGCGCTGCTGAGCCAGCGCGAGGTGGGCACGCACACCCAGTCCTTCGCCACCGCGCTGCACAGCGCGCTGCGCGAGGACCCGGACGTCATCGTCGTGGGCGAGCTGCGCGACGTGGAGACGGCGCGCCGGGTGCTCTCCGCGAGCCAGACGGGCCAGCTGATCATCACCACGATGGCGGCCTCGGGCGTGGCCAGGGCGCTGCAGCGGCTCATCGGGCTGTTCCCCTTCGCGGAGCAGGAGCATGTGCGGCAGGTGCTGGCCTCGAGCCTGCGGCTCGTCATCGCCCAGCAGCTGCTGCCGGCCGCGGACGGGCTGGGCGTGGTGGCGGCGGCCGAGTCGCTGCCGGGCTCGGTGGCGCTGGGCCGGATGCTGCGAGAGAACGAGCTGGGCCAGCTCTCCACGCTGCAGCAGCGCGGCAAGAGCGGCAGCGCCGTGCGCTTCGATGACTCGCTGGCGGCGCTGGTGCGCTCCGGGAAGGCGAAGCTGGAGGTGGCCCGGGGCTTGGCCGAGAACCCCGAGGGGTTCGAGGCCGCGGTGGCGGGCGGCGGGGCACCGGAGCTTCCGCCCGAGCCAGGCACGGCCGGAGGGAAGCTGGGTAACAAGGTCGGCGCGGTGATGGGCCGCCGGACCGCGTAAGGAGGAGCGCATGAGCACCACGCCCCGTATGGCTCCGTTGTTCGACGCGCTGCTCACCGAGAAGGGCAGCGACCTGCACCTGAGCGCCGGCTACCCACCGCTGGGCCGGGTGCGCGGGGAGCTCAAGCCCCTGCGCGAGACGATCCTCACCGAGTCCGAGCTGGAGGCGCTGCTGGTGGAGCTGCTCAGCCCCGAGCAGCGGCGGCAGCTCACCGAGGAGCTGGACCTGGACTTCTCGTACAACTACGGGACGAAGGCGCGCTTTCGCGCCAACTACTTCCACAAGGTGACGGGGCTGGCGGCGGTGTTCCATCCGCTGCCAGGCAAGGTCCCCACGCTGGCGGAGCTGGGCGTGCCGGACGCGGTGCGCAAGCTGGCCGAGCGGCGCGGCGGGCTGGTGCTGATCACCGGCTCGCGGGGCAGCGGCAAGTCCACCACGCTGGCGGCGATGCTTCACCACATCAACAGCACGCGCCACGCGCACATCCTCACCATCGAGCAGCCGGTGGAGTTCGTGCACGAGCCGCTGAAGTCGCAGGTGACGCAGCGGGAGGTGGGGCCGGATGCCTCCAGCTTCGCCGCCGCGCTGCGCTCGGCGGGCCGCGAGGATGCCAACGTGCTGCTGGTGGGCGAGCTGCACGATGCCGAGTCGCTGCGGCTGGCGCTGGAGCTGGCGAACTCCGGAGTGCTGGTGCTGGGCACGGTGCAGGCGCCCAACGCGGCGGCGACGATCGAGCGCATTCTCCACGCGTTCCCCGTGGAGCAGCAGCAGCAGGTGCGAGCGCTGCTGGCCGAGGGCCTGGCGGGCATCGTCTCGCAGCACATGCTGCGCAGCGCGGATGGCAAGGGGCGCGTGGTGGCGCACGAGGTGCTCATCGGCGGTGGTCCCATCGCGGTGCTGATCCGCGAGGGCCAGATGTCCCAGCTCACCGGCGCGCTCAAGGAGGGCCAGGCTCAGGGCATGCAGACGGTGGACATGCATCTGGAGAAGCTGGTGACCGCGGGCACGGTGACTCCGGAGACCGCGCTGGAGCGCGCGCAGGACCGGGAGTCCTTCGCGAAGACGCTGCAGCGGCTCAAGCCAGGCTTCGAGCCGCCCGAGGACGCGAAGGCCTAGAATGTAGCCGCGTGCTCTCTCCCCCGCGCCTCACGCTCCTGGTGCTGCTGCTGACGGGCGTCGCGGCGGCCGAGCCTCCCACAGCGGCCGAGGAGACGGAGCCCGCCACGGCCCAGGGCACCGTCGTCACCGCCACGCGCCTGCCTCGGCCCGTGCGCGATGTTCCCGCCGCCGTCATCGTCCTGCCGCGCGCGGAGATCGACCGGAGCCCCTCGCTGACTCAGGATGGCCTGCTGCGGACCGTGCCCTCGGCGGCCACGTTCCGCCGCACCTCGAGCCTCGTGTCGGATCCGACCACGCAGGGGCTCAACCTGCGGGGGTTGGCGCCCTCGGGCGTGTCTCGCAGCCTGGTGCTGGTGGATGGCCTGCCCGCGAATGATCCGTTCGGAGGCTGGGTGTACTGGCGCGCCCTGCCCCGGCTGGGCCTGGAGCGCGTGGAGATCGTCCCCAGCGGCGGGTCCGCGCTGTATGGCAGCGCGGCGCTGGGCGGCGTGGTGCAGCTCTTCTCCCGTCCCATCACCGGGCGGAGCATCGAGGGAGACGTGGCCTATGGGCTGCTGGGCACCGGGCAGCTCGCCGCGCGTGCCACGGACCGCTGGGGCCGCGTGGGCGCCGCCGTGGAGACGGAGCTGCTCACCACCCGGGGCCACCCCGTCGTCGCCCCCACCCAGCGGGGCGCCATCGACCAGAGGACTCCCAGCAACCACGCCTCGCTCAATGGCCGGGTGGAGGTGGAGGCCAGCCCTTCTCTGCGGTTGGGCACGCGCGTGGGGCTCTTCCGCACGAACCAGAACGGGGGAACCACCTTCACCACCGCCCGGGCACAGTCCGCGCTGCTGGGATTCGACGCACGGCTCACCACGCAGGAGGCGGGGCGCTTCGAGCTTCAGCTCTTCGGAAGGCTTCAGCGCTTCGAGCAGCGCCGGGCGCGCGTGGCTCCGGACCGCTCCTCCGAGGTGCTCTCCGCCATCCAGGACGTGCCCGCGAACGAAGAGGGCGGCTCGCTGGTGTGGACGGCTCCCGCGTGGGAGCTGGGAGGCACCCACGTGCTCGCCGCGGGCGCGGACGTGCGTCGCGTGGCGGGCACCTCCGATGAGCGGCTCTTTCCGGCGGCCCCCAGCCCCTCGGCCACCGGGCTGCGGAGCACGGGCGGTGGGCAGCACTTTGGCGGCGTGTTCCTCCAGGACCTCTACACCGTGACACCGGAGGTGGAGCTGATGGCCGCGCTGCGCTGGGACCTGTGGCGCAACGTAGAGGGCTCGCGGCGCGTGGAGCGGCTGGGCGGAGAGGTGGACACTGTCGTCTTCGCGGACCGTGGCGAGCAGCAGCTCAGCCCGCGCCTGGGGGTGAGGCTGCGTCCCCTGGAATGGCTCACCGTGCGAGCCTCGGGCTACCGCGCCTTCCGGGCCCCCACGCTCAACGAGCTATACCGGCCGTTTCAGGTGGGCACGGTGCTCACCGCCGCCAACGAGGAGCTGCGCGCCGAGCGCCTCCTCGGTGGTGAGGCCGGGCTCGAAGCCTCAGGCCCGCCAGGGCTCACCGCGCGCGTGACGGGTTTCTGGAACGAGTTGGAGGAGCCCATCACCAACGTCACCCTGGAGGCTCCGCTGCCGGATGGCGCACAGCGCCAGCGCCGCAACCTGGGGCGCGCCCGCGTGCGCGGTATCGAGGTGGGCACCGACTGGCGCATCACCCGTCAGTGGACGGCGCTGCTCGCGTACACGCTGGTGGACTCGCGGGTCCGCTCGGCGCCTGGCACTCCGGAGCTCGTGGGCAAGCGGCTCGCGCAGGATCCGGTGCACCGGGGCACCGCCATCGTCACCTTCCATGACACGGCGCTGCTCACCGCCACGCTGCAGCTGCGCGTCACCGGGCCTCAGTTCGAGGACGACCTCAACGAGCGCGGCATGGGCGGCTACGCCGTGGTGGATGCCTTCGTCAGCCGTAGGCTCCTGGGCGGACTGGAGCTCTTCGCCGCCGCGGAGAACCTGTTCGACCGCGAGTACCTCGTGGGCCGCGCGGGAGTGGACACGATTGGGCAGCCGCTGCTGATCCGCGTGGGGCTCCGGCTGCGCGCGGCTCCGTGACTCAGTTCACATCGTCCTGGAACCACAGGCGCAGCGCGCTCAGGTCCTCCACCCGCTGGGCGGGCGGCAGGCTGTGCAGGAACGCGCGCCCGTACGGCTTCGTCACGATGCGCCTGTCCAGCAGCGCCACCGCGCCCCGGTCCGTCTGCGTGCGGATGAGCCGCCCGAACCCCTGCCGCAGCGCCAGCGTCGCCTGGGGCAGCTGGTACGTCTCGAACGCCTCTTCCCCGCGCGACTCCAGCTGCCGGATGCGCGCGGCCACCAGCGGATCTCCCGGCGAGGCGAACGGCAGCCGGTCGATGATCAGCAGGCTCAGCGCATCGCCCGGCACATCCACGCCCTCCCAGAAGCTGTGCGCGGCGAACAGCACGCTGGGCATCTCCCGGAAGGACTCCAGCAGCTGCTGCTTGGGCCGGTCGCCCTGCTTGAGCACCTGGTAGGGCAGCCGGTTCTTCGTCAGCTCGTACGCGCGCTCCAGGTTCCTCAGCGAGGTGAAGAGCACGAAGGCCCGCCCGTTGGACACCTCGCACAGGCGGATGATCTCCTCCGCCGCGGCCTCGATGAAGCCCGGCACCGCGGGATCCGGCAGGTGCGTGGGCAGGTACAGCGCCGCCTGCCGCGCGAAGTCGAACGGGCTGGCCACCGACAGCGTGCGCACCTCGGCCACCGGCACGCCGTCGTCGTCGTACAGCCCCATGCGCCGCGCGAAGAAGTCGAACCGGCTCTCGGCCGCCAGCGTCGCCGAGGTGAACACCACCGTGTCCACGCCGCCGTACAGCCGCGAGCGAAGCTCCTTGGCCACGTCGATCGGGCTGGAGCGCAGGAACACGCCGCGCCCGCGCGCCTCCGCCCAGTACACGTGGTCCGGCGACTCGGCCTTCTCCAGGAAGGTCAGCTCGTCGGACATCTCGCTGCCCCGCCGCGCCAGCGCCAGCAGCTCCGGCTCCCGCTCGCTCGAGGTGAACGCCGACAGCGCCTCCAGGCTCTGGCGCACCTGCTCCAGCGAGCCCGCCAGCTGCGCCATCTTGTCCTGCTTGAGCGCCACCCCACCCTCGCTGCCCGCCAGCCCCAGCACGCGCGGGGCCTGGGTGAAGAGCACCTCGCCGTGCGTGCGCACCCGCGCCGCCAGCGCCCGCAGCGTGGTAAAGCGCCCGTCCGTCTCGGGCATCGCCGCCACCGCGTCCCGCGCCAGCTCCTCCAGCCGGTGGTTGGACACGCTGCAGCCGAAGTGCCCGCTGGCCGCGTCCTCCAGCGCGTGCGCCTCGTCGAAGATGACCGCCTCGTACAGCGGCAGCACGCCTTCGCTGCGCCGCCCCGCGCCCTTGAGCGCCAGGTCCGCGAAGAACAGGTGGTGATTGACTACCAGCAGGTCCGCGGACTCCGCCTCACGCCGCATCCGCGTCACGAAGCACTGCTCGTACAGCGGGCACTTGCTGCCCAGGCACGTGTCCGCCGTGGCCGACAACCGGGACCAGGCGCTGAAGTTCTCCGGCAGCTCCAGCTCCGCCCGGTCTCCGGTCTCCGTGCGCGAGGACCACTCCTGGATGTGCGGCCAGTAGCGAACCTCGTCGCGCGAGCCGAACGTCGGATCCTTCAAGAAGCTGTTGAAGCGCTGCAGGCACAGGTAGTTGCCACGGCCCTTGAGGTACGCGGCCTCGAACTCCAGGCCCATGCGCTCGCGCAGCAGTGGCAAGTCCTTGAAGAAGATCTGGTCCTGCAGCGTCTTCGTCGCGGTGGACACCACCACGCGGCGCCCCGAGAGCAGCGCCGGCACCAGGTAGGCGAGCGTCTTGCCCGTGCCCGTGCCGGCCTCGGCCAGCAGGTAGCTGCGCTCGCTGAAGGCCCGCTCCACCGCGCGCGCCATCTGCAGCTGCTCGGGGCGGTGCTCGTACGCGGGCAGCGCCGACTGAAGCGCGCCTCCAGGCCCGAGCAGGGTATCGACGTTGGATGTACGAACGAGCGTGAGGGCCATGGGGGCGAAAGCCTCGGACCAACGAGGCGGTGGGAGAAGATAACAGCCCGTCACGCCTGAGAGATCGACCGTTTACGATTGGCCGCCTGTCTGCCCACCGGGGGAGCTGTAGGATGAGGCCAATGCTGCCTTTCCTGCTGCTCCTCGTTGCCTCCCAAGCCCCCGCTGTTCCCGGCGAAGGCACCCTGGTCTCCTTCTGCAAGCAGGGCAGGCTCTCTGCCTGCCAGGAACTGGCGGCGGTCAACCCTCGGAAGGCCGCCGAGATTCAGGCGGAGCTCGCGAAGATCGCACTGAGCAGGGAAGCACTCAGGGTCGCGGAGGAAGAGGCCCGAGACAAAGACGGCGCCACGACAGACGAGTCCTCAGAAGTCTCGGCCACCGCGGAGGCTTCTGACGAGCCCCCCAACTGCACGGGCCAAGAGCACCACATCATCTCCCGGCCTATCGCCCGGGAACTCAAGCTCAGGAGAAGGCAAGCCCGGAGCAGTTCCTGAAAATGCTACGCGAGATCTACAACCGCCCGGAGATGCGTCAGAGGTTCCCCCATGGCTTCTGAACAGCCTTCCTCCCCCTGCTTCTTCGTGCTCAAGGACGACTTGCACGGGCCTCATGACACGAAGTTCAGCGCAGCCGAGCCCGTCAACCTTGAGGATCCACCTCAGTGCCCACAGTGCGGCGATCACCTGGGAATGCTGAGGTGGCTGCCACCCTACCGGGGCTACCTGGAAGTGCACGGAGGGCTTCTGGGCGACTTCGTCGAGTCCTCTGGCTACGACTTCCTCCTGTCCGAGCGCATGGCCGAGGCCTTTCGCGCCGAGGGGTTGACCGGGCTGCTCGGCTTCCACCCCGTGGAAGTGCTGCGTATAAAGAGGAGGCGAAAGAGCCCCCAGCCCAGTGACATGCCCCGCTACTTCGCCGTCACCGCCTGCTTCGGGCGCGGCGCCGTGGATGAGGCGCGCAGCCGCCTGCGCCGCACCGAACCCATCACCTGCACCGAGTGCCGCTCCGCTGGACTGGACTCCATCCACGGCTTCACGCTGGAGCCAGGCACCTGGCAGGGCGAGGACATCTTCCGTCCTCGTGGCCTCAGGGGCAGCATCCTGGTGTCCGAGCGCTTCGTCGAGTTCGTCCAGCGGCACCACTTCACCAACATGAAGTGGATCCCCACCGAGGAGTACGTCTGGGATCCGTTCAGGAAGGGCCCTCCCGCGGAGAGCCCCACCGCACCCACCTGACAGGCCTCAGTGCCTCAGGGCGCGCCGGACGACAGCCGGAACTGCCGGAACAGCAGCATCGCCACCACCAGCAGCATCAGGAAGAAGACCAGCCCCGCTATCACCTGCGCCTTGTTGGACGCGCCAGCAGCCGGCGTCGGCCGGAAGGCCACCGGTGAGGCTGTGGCCAGCCGTACCACCTCGTCACGCCCGCGCTGGGCGTACAAGTCGTCCGGCGCCTGCGCCAGGCGGATGCGGTACAGCCGCCCCGCCATGGCCAGCTCACTGCGCCCCACCGCCAGCGACAGCAGCCGGTCGTGTGCGTCCCGGTCGTCCCACCGCTCGAGCACCGCCAGCCACGCGGCGCGCAGCGGCTCGGACAGCTCCTGCTCGCTGGGGTTGAAGTTGGAGTACACCAGCCCGCACGCGGCGCACGCCTCGGCGCCCTCCTTGCGCACCGCGATGCACTTGGGACAGAAGCCCGCCGGCACCGCGAACGGCTCTCCCGAGCGCGCCAGCTCCGCCGCCTCGCGCACCTGCCCCTCCGTGGGCCTGAGCGCCACCACCTTCAGCGACGGCACCGTGTTGGCGCGCGCAGGCAGCACCTGCTCGGGCGCCGGCTCCTTGGCCTGGGCCGCCGCCGCCGCCAGCGCCTCCTCGGGCCGCGCCCGGCTCTCCTGCCCGCAGCGCGCGCACGTCATCACCAGCACTCCCAGCTCGACGCGGAACGCCGCCGGTGGGGCGAGCCGCTCGCATGCATCACAGAGGTACCTCATGGCTAGACCTGGCGAAGGGGTATCGGCATGGCACAGGCGACGAGCGCGATGAAGCACACGGCGCATACCCACTTGCGGCCGCGGCTCAGGGGCACCTGCGGCTCTACCACTTCCGGGTGCCCAAAGCCCACCACCTTGCTCACCACCACCAGCCACAGGCCCCACGACGCGGTGGCGAACAGCGTCAGCCCCAGCAGCACCAGCGCCACGCCCACGCCCACCCACCGCGCCCGCCCGCCCCACAGCGCATACGTCAGGTGCCCTCCGTCCAGCTGGCCCACCGGCAGCAGGTTCAGCAGCGTGACGAACAGGCCAAACCACCCGGCGAGCACCACCGGGTGCGCCACCACCTCCGCGTTGGCCGGCAGCGGCCCCAGCGCCAGCCACGTCAGCGCCTGCATCATCAGGCTGTCGCCGAACAGCTGCGCCCGGGGCACGTACGCCTCGGGCGCGGCGGGCGCCAGCGTCAGCTTCTCCATCACCCAGGCGAACAGCTCGCGCACCACCACTATCAGCGAGTCCTCGCCGGGAAAGGCGAGCGCCCGGACTGGCGCCTCCACCACCTGAGAGTGGGCCAGGCCCCACAGCAGCACGGGCACCGCCACCACCAGCCCCGCCAGCGGCCCCGAAGCGCCAATGTCCACCAGCGCGTTGCGGTGCGGAATCCGCCCGCGGATGCGGATCACCGCCCCCAGCGTGCCAATGCCGATGATGGGCAGCGGGATGAAGTAGGGCAGCGTCGCGTCCACCTTGTGAAAGCGCGCCAGCACGTAGTGCCCCATCTCGTGCGCGCCCAGGATCGCCAGCAGCGCCAGGCTGAACGACAGCGCCTCGGCCCACAGCCCCGTGTGCCCCAGCGCCTCCCAGGGCAGCACCTGCCGGAAGGCCGCGGGGTACGCGCTGAGCGTCGTGCCCACCGTCAGCACGAACAGCAGCAGGTGCGGCCAGAGCCGCGTGGGGGGGGCGGAAGCGGGCGTCTCCATGGGTGCCGCTTCGTGGGTAGCAGGCACTCCCCTCGCGTGCAACGCACGGGCCGGGCCCAGTAAAAAAGGGATTCTCTCCTGAACTGATCTTGACTTGAGGCAGGCTTCTGCTACGAACTCGCCGCGCTTGAGGGGTTACCAACTACTCAGGGGCTCGCTCGGCGAACCGCCTGCCTCGCAAGCCACCCTATTTGGGAGGGAATACAAATGAAGAAGGCCATTCTGTCTGCCGTTGCCGCGAGCAGCCTCGTAGCTTGCACCTCCGTTGAGAGCGCGGTTGTCTCCGGCGCCGAGGTCTCCGCCAACGGTGGCGAGGCCGTCGCCGTGGTCCAGGCCAACGCCCTGGGCCTGACCGCTATCTTCCACATCGTCGACCTGGTGCAGAGCGACCTGGACACCGTGGTGAACAAGCTCCTGGTGGCCGAGGCCAAGGCCATGGGCGCGTCCAAGGTTGACCTGAAGGGCGCCGGCACCACCCCCCGCCACGGCATCTTCGCCCTGGCGGGCGGCATCATCGGCGTGACCAGCTCCTCCGCGATGGGCATCGCCGTCAAGTAAGCCCTTCGGAGCTGTGCTTTTCAGAAGGCCCCCTGGCGACAGTGGGGCCTTCTTTTTTTTCCACACCTGCCTCACCTCCGGTCGCGCATGCGCTTCTGCTCCCTGTCGCTCGTCCTGCTCGTGCTCTCTGGCTGCACCCGGCCTGCCGAGGACCCGAATGCCCTGCTCAACGAGGTGAAGAAGCGCCTGTCCGAGCGCGAATCGAGGCTGACGAGCTACCAGCTGGAGGGGCGCACCAGCGAGGGCGACGCCGAGAGCGTGGGCTTCACCTTCGCCTACCGCTCGCCGCAGCGCATGCGCGCCACGCTGGGCGCTCCCATCTCGCGCACCTTCTCGTGGGACGGCGAGAAGCTCTTCGAGCTGAGCGAGACGGACAAGCGCTTCACCACCTTCACCACCGAGCTGCCCCCGGAGCGGCGCGCCGGCTTCCTCACCGAGACGTTCGCCCCCTTCACCCCCGAGGGCTTCCGCGCCCCGCTGCTGCCGGTGGGCACCAGCGCCCGGCGCGCCTCGGGCCCCCAGGCCCCCGAGGTGGTGGAGCTGACGGCGAAGCTGGCGGACCCCGCCGCCCAGGGCCTGGAGGTGTCCTACACCCTGCGTTGGCCCACCATGGACTTTCTGAGCAAGCGCTCGCGCGCCGAGGACGGCACGCTGCTGGAGGTGCGCATGGAGGAGGAGCACTGCGACGAGGCGCTCAAGCTCTGCGTCCCCAAGCGGCTCACCCGCTGGGTGAAGGGCCAGAAGGTTGGCGAGACGACGCTCTCCAAGGTGGCGCTCAACGCCCCGCTGCCCAATGACACCTTCACCCTGGCCCCGCCCGAGGGTTACGACGTCCAGAAGAAGACGTTGGTGGACGCGGCCGGGAAGTAGCCCCCAGCGGCTTGCCCGCGCGCTTCACCGTTCGCACCTTCCCCCGCAAGGAGAGGTGCGCCTCATGGTGGAGAACGTCATCTTCGACGTGGATGGAACGTTGGTGGACTCGGTGGACGAGCACGCCGAGGCATGGCGCCGGGCGTTCCTCGAGTTCGGGCGGGATATACCCTTCGCGCACGTGCGCAGCCAGATTGGCAAGGGCGCTGATCAGCTCGTCCCCGTGTTCTTCAATGACGAGGAGCTGTCGCGCTTCGGCAAGGACCTGGAGGAGTACCGCTCGCAGCTGTTCCTCAAGGACTTCCTGCCCAAGATTCGCCCCTTCCCGAAGGTGCGCGAGCTGTTCCAGCGGCTGAACAAGGACGGGCGGCGCATCGCCCTGGCCTCCAGCGCCAAGGGCGAGGAGCTGGAGCACTACGTGAAGCTGTGCCGCATCGACGGGCTGTTCGAGGAGGCCACCTCCAAGGACGACGTCGCCCGCAGCAAGCCCTTCCCGGACATCTTCGCCGCGGCGATCGAGCGGCTGGGCAAGCCGGACGTGAGCACCTGCTGCGTGGTGGGAGACACGCCGTATGACGCGCTGGCCGCGGGCAAGCTGAGCGTGCCCACCCTGGGCGTGCTGTGCGGAGGCTTCTCGCCGGACGACTTGCGCGCGGCGGGCTGCCGGGTGCTGATGAAGGATCCGGCGGAGCTGCTGGCGCGCTACGAGGCCTCGCCTCGCAACTGGCCCTTTGGCGATGCGGCCGTCAACGCCGCGCCCGAGGACGAAGAGTCCCGCTGAGCACAGCGGGCGCAGGTCGCACCTGTTCCTTCGTCCAAGGCGTGAGCACCTTGGACGCTGGAAGAGGAGGAGATCACCCTGGAAACGGCACTCATCGCGCCCCCACGGCGCCGCGCCCTCGCAGAGGGGCCCGCGGTCCTGGTGGTGAACACCAAGTCGCGCTCCGGTAAGGAGGCCTTCGATCAGGCGCGCGAGGCGCTCGCTGCCCGGGGTGTCTCGCTGATGAGCTGCCATGCGCTCTCTCACGTGCGCCGAATGCCGCAGGTGCTGCAGGAGGCCATCGAGCGCGGCGCCAAGCACATCCTGATCGGCGGAGGAGATGGCACGGTGAGCTGCGCCATCCTTCACCTGCTGGGCCGCGACGTGACGCTGGGCGTGGTGCCGCTGGGCACCGGCAATGACTTCGCGCGCTCGCTGGGCATCCCCGGCACGGTGGAGGCGGGCTGTGACGTCATCGCCGGGGGCTACACGGCGCGGGTGGACGTGGGGCTGGCCAACGGCAAGCCGTTCCTCAACGCGGCGAGCCTGGGGCTGGCCACCGCCATCGCCAAGCGGCTGACGAAGCGGCTCAAGCAGCGCATGGGCAAGCTGGCCTACCCGGTGGCCGCCGCCTCCGAGGCGCTGGAGCACCAGCCCTTCCGGGTGCGGATGACGGCCGACGACCAGGCGCTGGAGCTCGAGGTGCTGCAACTGGTGGTGGGCAACGGGCGCTACCACGGCGCGGGCAACATGGTGGCGCCCCACGCGGCGCTGGATGATCACCGGCTGCACGTGTACGCCATCACCGCCCCTTCCGTGGAGGCCGGGCGGGAGGGCACGGGGCTGGGGCAGCTGCAGGACCTGTCCACGCTGGCCCGGGTGGCCATGTCGCTGCGCAGCGGCGAGCACGTGGACCACCCGGCGGTCACCTACCTGAGGACCTCGCGGCTGTACCTGGAGGCCGAGCCCGTGCAGGAGGTGAACGCGGACGGAGAGCTGATTGGCCGCACGCCGATGCTCTTCGAGGTGGTGCCCTCGGCGCTGCGCGTCTACGCGCCGGCGCCCGAGCCCCTCGCCCCTCACTGAGGCGCGCGGGGGCTAGCCCTCGTTGAGCTTGCGCGAGAGCACCTGCGCGGTGAAGTTCACCAGCGGGATGATGCGCTGGTAGTTCATGCGCGTGGGGCCAATGACGCCCACCGAGCCCAGCACCTGCTCACGGCTGCCGTACGGGCTGGCGATGACGGTGAGCTCGCCGGGCGCGGAGAACTCGCTCTCGGCGCCGATGAAGATCTGCATCTCCCGGGCGCGCTGCACCCGGTCGAGCAGCTGCAAGAGCTTGTGCTTCTCGTCCAGCGTCTTGAACAGGGCGCGCATGCGCTCCACGTCCGAGAACTCGGGCTGCTCGAGGAACGAGCCGGTGCCTTCGATG
This sequence comes from Myxococcaceae bacterium, assembly GCA_035296065.1. Classification (GTDB taxonomy): domain Bacteria; phylum Myxococcota; class Myxococcia; order Myxococcales; family Myxococcaceae; genus DATHBR01. The sequence continues at coordinate 66,652 of DATHBR010000065.1, forward strand.
CGCACGCGCTCGGACTCGGCCGTCTGCAGGTCCGTGGCGGCCGCGCCCAGCTTGAGCGCCTTGGCCGTCAGCGCGTTGTAGAGCGCCTGCTCCTGGTCCATCTCCTGGCGGATGCGCTCGCGCGCCTCCTCCAGCGGCACCTCGCGCAGCAGCTCCGACAGGTAGTTGCTCGCCTTGAGCAGCTCGTCCGAGGTGACGGGGAAGTCCACCGTCAGCAGCTTGTTCTGCACCTGCCCGTTGAGCCCCACCAGCACCGCCAGAATCCGGTCCTCGCGCAGCCGCACGAACTCGATGCGGTAGAACACCGTGGCGTCCGGGTGCGGGGTGAGCACCACGCTGGCGTGCCGCGTCAGCGAGTGCAGGATGCGGCTGGCCTCGGTGAGGATCTCCTCGACGCGGGTCTCCTGCACCAGGCCCGCGCTGATCGCCTCGCGGTCCTTGGGCGCCGGGTCCTTCAGCCGCACCAGCGTGTCCACGTAGAAGCGGTAGCCCCGGTCCGTGGGCACCCGGCCGGCGGAGGTGTGCGGCTTCTCCAGGAAGCCCAGCTCCTCCAGGTCCGCCAGCACGTTGCGCAGCGTCGCCGAGGACACATCGAACTCGGACTTGCGGCTCAGGTGCTGACTGCCCACCGGCCCGCCCGTGGTGATGTACTCCTGGACAACGGCCCGAAGGACCTCTTTCTCGCGCTCGCCTAGCTCGTCCGACATCCCAGTTCACGCTCCAAACCGCGGCGTTGTCCTTGCCAGCCCACCTCAAGGACGATCAAAGTCTAAGGAGGTCTCCAGGACGGTTCAATCCCGGTTCGGTCTCCAGGCAGCCAGGCACGGGCCCGATCCCGTGCCCGACATTGGGGGGTGCATGTACGACGACATCCTAGAGCTCCGCCACGGGGTGGAGAGCCTGCTGTACCGGTACGCTACCTGCCTGGACGACGGGCCGCTGCAGCAGTGGCCGGAGTGCTTCACCGAGGACGGGGTGTACCGGCTGCTGCCGCGGGAGAACTTCCTGGGTTCCATTCCCGTGGCGCTGATGCACTGTACCTCGCGGGCCCAGCTGGAGGAGCGCATTGCCGCGCTGCAGCGAGGCCATGCCACCGTGCCGTATGCCTGCCGCCATCTGTACACCAACCTCCAGGTGGCCCCCGAGCGCACGGGCCGGGCCTCGGTGCGCGCCAACTACACCATCTACCACACGGTGGATGAGGGCGAGGTGGACCTGCTGAGCGTGGGCCGGCTGGAGGCGCGGGTGCGCATGGCGCCCATGCCCCTGTTCGAGCGGATGGACGTCATCTACGAGACGTGCCAGCTGTCGGGGCTCAAGGTCTACCCGCTCTAGGGGCCGCTCGCGTCGGGGAAATGAACGGGGTACAAGGTGTGCGCCTTGTCTTCTCCCGCCCCCTCTCTGTCTCTGCCTCTCTCAGGCGAGTCCACTCCCGCCGACCCCCGCAGAGGCTGGCTCATCTTCTGCCTCTTGGCGCTGTACGTCATCTGGGGCTCTACCTACCTGGCGATTCGCTGGGCGCTGGAGGGCGGCTTTCCGCCGCTGCGCATGGGCGGGCTGCGCTTCCTCATCGCGGGCGCCATCCTCTATACGGTGCTGCGGCTTCGGGGCACGCCCGCGCCCTCGCGCCAGCACTGGATGGCGGGAGCCTTCACCGGGCTGCTGCTGCTCGTCATCGGCAACGGGTGCGTGGCGTATGCGCAGCAGTGGGTGCCCTCGGGTGTGACGGCGCTGGTGGTGGGCAGCATGCCGCTGTGGGCGGCGCTGTTCGGTGGCCTGTATGGCGGGCAGTGGCCGGGCCAGGCCGAGCGCTGGGGGCTGATGCTGGGCTTCATCGGCATTGCCCTGCTCAACCAGGGCGGAGAGATGGGCAGCCGCTGGCTGCCGGTGGCCGCGCTGCTCTTCGCGCCGATTACCTGGGCGTTTGGCTCCATCTGGGGACGCCGCAGCCAGGCGATGCCGCAGGGGCTGATGGCCACCGCGACGCAGATGCTGTGCGCGGGGGTGATGCTGCTGGGGCTCAGCTCGCTGGTGGGCGAGCACATGGTGGGAATGCCCACCACGCGCGGCCTGCTGTCCTTCGTGTACCTGCTGGCGTTCGGCTCGCTCATCGCCTTCAGCGCCTACGGCTACCTGCTGCGCCACGCGCGGCCCGCGGTCGCCACCAGCTACGCCTATGTCAACCCGGTGGTGGCGATGATGCTCGGCGTGGGGCTGGGCGGAGAGACGCCGGGCCCGTTCGCCTTCGTTGCGATGACCGCCATCCTCGCGGCGGTGATGCTCATTACCCGCAAGGTGCAGACGCCGGCCCGCCGTGCGTCCAGCGAGGCCGCCAGTGCTCCGACGACTTCGTGACTCCACCTGAGGCGCTCCCCAAGCTGCTGAGCTTCATCGCCGACGCGGCCCCCGGGCTCGTGGCCTACCTGGATGCCCAGGCCCGCTACCAATACGTCAACCGCGCCTACGAGGAGTGGCACGGCCTGCCCCGCTCCCACTGGCTGGGGCGCACCCCGCACGAGCTGCTCGGAGACGCGGCCTACGTGGCCCTGGAGCCGCACGTGCGCGCCGCGCTGGCGGGAAAGCGCGTCCGCTACTCACGCGGCCTCACCTACCCCAACGGCATCACCCGCTTCATCGAGGCCACCTACGTGCCGCACGTGCTGCCGGGTGGGCAGGTGGTGGGCTTCGTCGCCTTCGTGCAGGACATCACCGAGCGGCACCAGCTCGAGCAGGAGCAGGAGCGCTCCGCGCTGGCCCTGCGCGAGAGCGAGCAGCGGCACCGGCAGCTGTTCCATGGCGCGGGCGTCTCCATCTGGGAGGAGGACTTCACCCTGGTGCGCGCCGCGCTCGTGCGGCTGAGGCAGGAGGGCGTCACGGACATTCGCGCCTGGTGCGCCGCCAATCCCGAGGCTGTTGAGCACCTGGCCGGGCTGGTGCGCATCATCGACGTCAACGACGCCACGCTGCGCATGTTCGGCGCGAAGGAGCGCGCGGAGCTGCTCGCCTCGCTGCACCACATCTTCCTTCCCGAGACGCTGGCCACCTTCGCCGGGGAGCTGGCCGCCATCTGGGAGGAGCAGCGCTACTTCGAGGCGGAGTCCGTCCTGCGGGCGATGACGGGCGAGCGCATCGACGTGCTGCTCACGCTCACCTTCCCGCTGGCCGAGGCGCCACACCGCGCGCTGGTGACGCTGACGGACATCCGCGCGCGCAAGGTGGCCGAGCGGCGCGTGAAGCTGCTGGCGGACATGGCCCATGTCTTCGAGCAGGTGAGCACGGACACCCAGAGCACGTTGGACACCCTGGCCCGCCGCATCTCGGAGACGCTGGGCCACAGCGATGCCACCGGGCTGATACTGCGCGGCGAGCCGGGCGAGGCGCTCCACGTCACGGCCCTGTACCACCCGGATCCCGAGGCGCTGCGGTTGCTGCGCGCCACGCTCGACAATGCGCCCTGGCAGCCGGGCAGCCTGACCGAGCGGGTGGCACTCACGGGACAGGCGGTGCTGGTGCCTCGTGCTCCCCCACCGAAGGTGGCTGCCTCGGAGAGCCCCTCCTCGCCCCTGGGCACCTATCTGGCCCGATATGGTGTCGCCAGCGTGCTGGTCGTGCCTCTCAAGGCGCAGGGCCACACCCTGGGCGTCATCACCGTCACGCGCGGGCCCCAGGCGCCCCCTTATACCGTGGAGGACCAGCACTACCTGCAGGACCTGGCCGACCGCGCCGCGCTCGTCATCTCCAACGCGCGCCTGCTGTCGGAGACCCAGGCGGCCAGGCTGCGCGCCGAGGAGGCCAGCCGCCTCAAGGACGAGTTCCTCGCCACCCTGTCTCACGAGCTGCGCACCCCGCTCACCTCCATGCTCGGCTGGGTGCAGATGCTGCGCGGCGGCATCCTCTCGCCGGAGAAGCAACAGAAGGCCTTCGAGATCATCGAGCGCAACACCCGCGCCCAGGTGCAGCTCGTGGAGGACATTCTGGACGTGTCGCGCATCATCACCGGCAAGCTGCGGCTGGAGGTGCGGCCGGTGGACCTGGCCGGGGTGGTGGAGGCGGCGGTGGAGTCGGTGCGGCCCGCGGCCGACGCGCGGGGCGTGGCGCTGCACGTGCTGATCGACTCGGCGGTGGGGCCGGTGATGGGAGACCCCACCCGGCTGCAGCAGATCATCTGGAACCTGCTGTCCAACGCGGTGAAGTTCACGCCCAGGGGAGGCCGGGTGCGGGCCTCGGTGGAGAAGAAGGAGTCGGTGGCCCTCGTTCAGGTGACGGACAGCGGCCAGGGCATCTCGCCGGACTTCCTGCCCCATGTCTTCGAGCGCTTCCGCCAGGCGGACTCGTCCACCACGCGCACCTACAGCGGGCTGGGGCTGGGGCTGGCCATCGTCAAGCACCTGGTGGAGCTGCACGGCGGCGGCGTCGAGGCCTTCAGCGAGGGCCTGGGACGGGGCTCCGCCTTCACGGTGAAGCTGCCCTTCATGGCGGCGATCGAGCCAGCCCCCCAGGCCACGGGGCCCACCGCGCCCCAGGCCGAGCCTCCCGGGTCCGCGAGCCTGCAGCTACCGTCGGCCCTGGCGGGCCTGCGCGTGCTGGTGGTGGATGACGAGGCGGATGCGCGGGAGATGCTGCGCATTCTGCTGAGCAACTGCGGCCTGCGGGTGTCCGTGGCCTCCTCGGCCAGCGAGGGCCTGGAGGTGCTGCGCCGCGAGCGGCCGGAGGTGCTGGTGAGCGACATCGGCATGCCGGGGGAGGACGGCTACAGCTTCCTGCAGAAGGTGCGCGCCGGGGCCGCCGAGGAGGGCGGCCGCACACCCGCGGTGGCGCTCACCGCCTATAGCCGCGCCGAGGACCGGACCCGGGCACTGCGGGCCGGCTTCAACATGCACCTGCCCAAGCCCGTGGAGCTCTCGGAGCTGCTGCTGGTGCTGGCCAGCGTCACCGGGCGCCAGGGCACCTAGCGCGCGGAGTCCTGCCCGCACTGGCTGCACTGGCGGTACACGAGCTCCAACAGGTGCGAGACGGTGAAGGGCTTTCGCAGGAAGCCCTCCACGCGGGCCGACGGCATGGCCTCGCTCGCCGTGAGCACCACCACCGGCACCCCCTGCCACACCGGATCGCCTCGCAGCCGGGAGAGGAACTCGTTGCCGGACAGCAGCGGCAGCCACCAGTCCAGCAGAATGAGGCACGGCGAGTGGATGCGCTCGAGCTGCTTCAAGCCCATGAGCCCATCGTTCGCCGTCACCACCTCGAAACCCTCTGCCTCCAGCAGAGTGACCATGGCCACCCGCAGGTCCGAATCGTCCTCCACCAGAAGGATCGTCTGGCTCATGGTGCTGCCCCCAATGGGGCGAGCCTACTCAAGAGCCTCGCGGCTCAACCCGCCATTTCCTTGGAGTGCCAACCAATCAACGGGAGGCCGAGAGCTCGGCGCGCGGCAGCTCCACGGTGAAGGTGGCGCCCTGGCCCGGGGTGCTGTCCACCTGGATGTAGCCCCCGTGCGCCTCCACCACCTGGCGGGCAATCCACAGGCCCAGGCCCAGGCCGCCGTAGTGCCGGCTGGACACGGCGCGCTCGAAGCGCTCGAAGATGCGCGCGGCATCCTCCGGGTGGATGCCCATGCCATGGTCCGTCACCGTCAGGCGCGCCCTGCCCTCGCTGTCGCGCAGCGACACCTCGATGGGCTGGCCCCTGCCGTAGCGGGCGGCGTTGGAGAGCAGGTTGGCCACCACCAGCTCCAGGCGGTGGCGATCATACCGGCCCACCAGCGGGCCCTGCGCCTCGAGCCTCACCGCCGAGCCGGCGCGCTCCAGCTCCTCGCGCATCCGTCCCACCGCCTGCGCGACGACGTGGGACAGGTCCACCTCCTCGCGCTCGAGCACCAGCTGCCCCGAGGCGAGCGCCGACACGTCCAGCAGCGTCTCCACCAGCCCGTGCAGCCGCTGCACCTGGCGGCCGGCCGTGCTCAGCCGCTCGCTGACGAGCGCGCGGGACTCGGGGGTGAGGTTGCGGTCGATGAGGGCCAGCTGCAGCTGGAAGGCGGCCAGGGGCGTCTTCAGCTCGTGGCTGGCCACGGACAGGAACTCATCGCGGGCGTGGACAGCCTCCTTCAGGGAAGCGGCGATGGCCTCCTGCTGGCTCACCTCGCGGCGCATGCGCGACAGCTCCAGGTTGGAGCGCACCCGCGCGAGCAGCTCCCGGGCGCTGAAGGGCTTCACCAGGTAGTCATCCGCGCCCGCCTCCAGGCCCTCGATGGCGGCCTCCTCGCCCGCGCGCGCCGACAGCATCACCACCGGCACCAGCCGGGTGCCCGGCTGCTCCCGCAGCGCCCGGAGCAGGGCGAAGCCATCCACCCGCGGCATCATCACATCGGTGAGCACCAGGTCCGGCGCCCGCGCGCGCGCCGCCTCCAGCGCCGCCTGGCCGTCGGCCACCGCCTCCACCTCGAAGGTGGAGGACAGGATGCGGCTCACGTAGTCGCGCATGTCGGCGTTGTCATCGGCCAGCAGGATGCGGCCCCGGGGCGCCTTGTCCGGCCCCGGTGAGTGGGCGGACAGGGCCTCTGCCCGCGGCTGCTCTTCCACCCAACGCAGGGCCTCCTGGGTGAAGGCGTCGGCCCCCAGGGCCGTGGAGGCCCTCAGGCGCACCGAGCCGATGCGCTCGGGCGCCAGGTGCGCCGAGCCCTGGGGAATGAACACGGTGAAGGTGGTGCCCCGGCCCTCCTCGCTCTGCACGCGCACCTCGCCGCCGTGCAGCCGCGCCAGCTCCTGCACCAGGGCCAGGCCAATGCCGGTGCCCTCGTAGCTGCGGCTCCTGGCCCCGCGCACGCGGTGGAAGCGCTCGAAGAGGTGCGGCAGCTCCGCGCGCGCAATGCCCGTGCCGGTGTCCTCCACCGTCAAAAAGACGCGCCCCTCTTCCTCGCGCAGCTTCACGCGGATGGCGCCCACGAAGGTGAACTTGAGCGCGTTGGACAGCAGGTTGAGGACGATCTTCTCCCACATCTCCCGGTCCACGTACGCGGGCTGCGAGAGCGGCGGACAGTCCACCTCCAGCGTGAGGCCCGCGCGCTCCACCGCGGCCCGGAACGCCCCGGCCAGCTCCACGGTGTACGCGGCCAGGTCCACGGGCTCGAAGCTGGCCTCGAGGCGGCCCGCCTCCTGGCGGCTGAAGTCCAGCAGCGAGTTGACCAGGCGCAGCAGCCGCCCGGCGTTGCGGTGCACCAGCTCCACCTCGCGGCGCTCCGCGGGGGGCAGCCGGCCCGAGGCCAGCAGCTCCTCCAGCGGCCCCAGCATCAGCGTCAGCGGCGTGCGGAACTCGTGAGAGACGTTGTTGAAGAAGGCCGTCTTGGCGCGATCCAGCTGCGCGAGCTGCTCGGCGCGGCGCCGCTCCTCCTCGTACGCCTGAGCGTTGCGCAGCGACACGGACACCTGGCTCACCAGCAGCTCATAGAAGGAGCTGTAGCCCTCGTCGAGCGCGCGGTTGGGGCTCACCCCCGCCACCAGCACCCCCAGCGGCTCGCTCTGCCCCGAGGAGGCCAGGGGCATGACGAGCGCGGTGCGCACCGCGTCTCCCCACGGGCCGCCGCGCACGGCCACCAGGCGCTCCACGTCCTCCACCCGCACCGTCTCTCCCGCCACGGCGCGCTCCAGGGGCCACGCCGCCGCCTCGAGCGCCGGGCCCTCACCCAGTCCCACGACGCCGCGCGGCTCCAGCACGCCCTGCGCGGTGCGCAGGTACAGCTGCGCGAACGGTACATCCAGCGGGTGCTGAGCGATGGCGGCCGCCACGTCCGCGCACGTCTTCTCCACGCTGCGCGTCTCTCCGGCCCGCGTGGCCAAATCTCGCAGCAGGCGCAGCCGGCGCTCGCCCAGCAGCTGCTGCGTCACCTCGCTGCACACCGCGAACATGCCCACGATGGCGCCGGTGTCATCCTCGGCCGGCGAGTGCGAGACGCTGAAGTAGGCCTCCTCCCGGTAGCCGCCGCGCTCCATCAGCAGCCGGAGCGCGGGCGTCCAGTTGGCCACGCCCGAGCTCATCACCTGCCCAATCATCGGCCCCAGCGTGTCCCAGGCCGAGGCCAGGGTGACGCGGATGTCCTCGCCCAGCGCCGCGGGGTGCTGGTCTCCAATCAGCTTGGAGTACGCATCATTATAGAACTGAAGGAAGCGCGGGCCCCAGGTGAGCACCATGGGGTAGTTCGACGCGAGCACCGTCTTGACCAGGGCCTGCAGGCTGCGCGGCCAGGACGGCACGGGCCCCAGCGGGCTCGAGGCCCAGTCCCGGGCGTTGACCCGGGCGTGCATCTCACTGTGGCCCCGGAAGGCCGGCGGCTGCGCGTCCACCGGACGGCTCAGCTCGCGGAGACCTGTGGCGGCAGGGGCGTCGGGTGAGCCTCGGCGGCCGTGGCGGCCTGCTGCTCCGTCTCACGCGGCAGCCACACGTGGAACGTCGAGCCCTCGCCGGCCACGCCGCTGGACTCCACCCAGATGCGCCCACCGTGCTGCTCGACGATGCCCTGGCTGATGGTCAGCCCCAGGCCCAGCCCGCCGTACTTGGAGCCGTGCGCGCGACCGAAGCGCTCGAAGATGAGGGCCTGCTTCTCCGGAGGAATGCCCACGCCGCGGTCCTTCACCGCCAGGTGCACCCCGCCGCCCTCCTCGGACAGCCGCACCACCACCTCGCCCCCGTCGGGCGAGTAGCGGATGGCGTTGGACACCAGGTTCGTCACCACCTGATCCAGCCGCCCGCGGTCCCACAGGCCCTCGAAGTGCTCGGGGCCCTCGAGCCGCAGCGGGTGCGCCTGAGAGAGCACCGTCATGCGGTCGCACGTCTCGCGCAGCAGCAGGCCCAGGTCGAACCGCTCGAGCTCCAGCGACAGCCGCCCGGCCTGCAGCCGGCTGATGTCCAGCAGCTCCTCCACCAGCTTGGTCATCCGGTCGATCTGCCGGTTGATGATCTTCAGCGACTTGCCGGGCCCGGTCTCCGTCTGGTTGCCCAGCTTGATCATCGCCAGGTGGGCGTGGCCCTTGGCCGCCGCCAGCGGGGTGCGCAGCTCGTGGCTGGCCGCGGCGAGGAACGCATCCTTCGCCTCGCTGGCCATGCGCAGCGCGGCCTCGGCCCGCTGGCGCTCGGTGATGTCACGCGCCACGGACACGAAGCGCCCCTGGCCCTCCTCCGCCGACACGTACTGGAGCACCACCTCCACGGGCACCTCGCCCCCGTCGAAGCGGCGGTGGGTGGTGGAGTACGTCTGGCTGGGCACGGTGCCGCTGAGCAGCGGCGCCAGCAGCTTGCGGAAGGCCTCCTCCTCGAAGCCGCCCTCCACCTTCAGCACGCTGGTGCCCAGCAGCTCGTCCACGCTGGAGCCCAGCTGCCGCGCCGCGCCCGTGTTGGCGTAGGTGAGCGACAGCCGCTCCGGATCGAACATCAGGACGCAGTCCAGCGTCGAGTCCAGCGTCGTCTTGAAGCGCGCCAGCGTGTCCTCGGCGCGCTTCTTGTCGTCGATGTCCGTGGCCACGGCGATGAAGCCCACCAGCCGCTCGTTCTCGTCGTACTCGGGCGCCGTGCGCCCCAGGTGCCAGCGCCACGCGCCATCATGGCGCTTCATGCGGAACTCGCGCTCGGTGCGGCTCTTGTGGCGCACCGTGTCCTCCCACGTGCGCCGCATGGCATCGCGCTCGGCGGGGTGCACGTAGGACAGGAAGTGCTCGAAGGACAGCTCCTCCTGCTCGCTGCCCGTGAACCGGCGCCACACCTGATTGCCGTAGTACAGCGTGCCATCCGGCCGCGCCGCCCACACCGCCTCGGGCAGCGCGTCCAGCAGCCGCCGGTAGCGCAGCTCGCTCTGGCGCTCCAGCGCCTCGCGCTCCCGCTGCCGCAGCATCTGCCCCTGGCGCTGCAGCTGCTGCTCCTTGAGGAACAGATCCACGAAGACGCTGACCTTGGAGCGCAGGATCTCCGGGTCGAACGGCTTGAGCAGGTAGTCCACCGCGCCGTGGGCGTAGCCCTTGAAGACGTGGGCCGCGTCCCGGCTCAGCGCGGTGAGGAAGATGATGGGGATGGTGCGCGTGCGCTCGCGCTGCTTGATGAGCGCCGCGGTCTGGAAGCCATCCAGCCCCGGCATCTGCACATCCATCAGGATGACGGCGAACTCGCGCTGCAGCAGATACTTGAGCGCCTCTTCGCCGCTGGTGGCCTTCACCAGCTCCTGGCCCAGCGGCTCGAGGATCGCCTCGAGCGCCAGCAGGTTCGAGGAGTGGTCGTCCACCAGCAGGATGCTCGCGAGGGAGTGGACGGAGACACTCTCGGGCACGCGGTCTTGGGTGGCTTCGAAGGGAATCATGCTGAGCAAACGGGGGCCCCGGGGGTATCGCGGCAGGAAAGGCTAGTCACACCCCCCCCTCGGACAGAAGCCGGGGGGGGAGCAGGGCGTGTGCTAATCAACTCAAGCGTTCACCCACAGGCGGATGAGTTCGATGAGCTTGTCGGTGTCCACCGGCTTGGGCAGGTAGTCACTGGCGCCCGCCGCCATACACTTCTCCCGGTCATCCTTCAGCGCCTTGGCGGTGACGGCGATGATGGGCAGCCGTGACAGCCGCAGGTCCTGCCGGATGGCGCGCATCGTCTCGTAGCCATCCATCTCCGGCATCATGATGTCCATCAGCACCACGTCGATCTCGGGGTCCTTCTTCAGGGCCTCGATGGCGGCGCGGCCATTCTCCGCGAAGCTCACCTGCAGGCCCTGGTTCTCCAGCACGCTGGTGAGCGCGAAGATGTTGCGCATGTCGTCGTCCACCACGAGCACCTTCTTGCCCGTGAGCCCCTCGTCCTCGGGGTTGTTGCGCTGGGCCAGCGCCTGCCGCGCACGGCTGGGCAGGTTGTGGTCCAACCGGTGCAGGAACAGCGCCGTGTCTCCCAGCAGCTGGTCCGGGCTCTTGCTGCCGCTCTTGAGGATGACGCTGCCGGTGTAGCGCTTGAGCCGGGCCTCGTCCTTCGGAGACAGCTCCTTGCCGGTGTAGATGACGATGGGCAGGTCGCGGAAGCGCGCCTGCGTCTTCACCTCCTCCACCAGCTTGATGCCGTCCATGTCGGGCAGCATCAGATCGATGACGAGGCAGTCGTACTGCGTCTCCTCGAGCTTGTGCAGGGCCTCGGCGCCGCTGCCGACGGCCGTCACCCTCACGTCCTCGCCCTCGCCCAGCAGGCTCTCCAGGCTGGTGCGCTGCACGGCGTCGTCCTCGATGAGCAGCAGCTTGCGCTCCTTGCGCTCCAGGAAGCGGGACAGCTGACTGAAGACGTGCTCCAGGCCCTCCTTGCTCACCGGCTTGGTGAGGTAGCCGAACGCACCCTGGGTGTTGCCCTGGTGCTTGTCCATGACGCTGATGACGTGCACGGGGATGTGGCGCGTGCGCGGGTTGCGCTTGAGCCGCTCCAGCACGCTCCAGCCGTCCACCACGGGCAGCTGGATGTCCAGGGTGATGGCGTGCGGCAGGTACTCGTTGGCCATGGACAGGCCGCTGTCACCGCGCGTGGCCACCAGGACCTTGAAGTTCTTCTCCCGCGCCATCTGCGTCATGATGCGGGCGAACTTCAGATCGTCCTCGATGATGAGCAGGACGCGGTCTCCCTCGCGGATGTGCTCCCGGTCATCCTCCAGGGAGACCGGGGCCAGCATCGTCTCCGCCGGAGGCGGCAGCGCGGCGTCCAGCACGTGCGCGTTGTCCGCCGCCGTGGGCGCGGGGGCCATGGCCACCGGTGCGCCCAGCACCGGCTCGGCGGGGCGGCTGTTCAACATGGGCGTGCCCGAAGAGGGCGTAACCGGGCTGGACGGCAGCGTGGGGGCCGTGGCCGGTCCCGACGACTTCTCGTCGTCGTCCGGGCCCACGTACTCGGGCGGCATGTACAGCGTGAAGGTGCTGCCCTTGCCCGGCTCGCTCTCCACGTGGATTTCACCACCCAGCAGCTTGGCGATCTCGCGGGAGATCGACAGGCCCAGGCCGGTGCCACCGTACTTGCGCGCGGTGGAGCCGTCGGCCTGCTGGAACGCCTCGAAGATGAGCTTCTGCTTGTCCTTGGCGATGCCGATGCCGGTGTCCGTCACCGCGAAGGCGATGACCTTCCTGGCGCGGCGCAGCAGCTCGTGCTCGAAGCGCACGCCCTTCTCCGCCGGCTTCACCACCAGCTTCACGCCACCGGAGTCGGTGAACTTGAAGGCGTTGGAGAGCAGGTTCTTGATGATCTGCTGCAGCCGCTGCGGGTCGGTGCGGATGCTGCGCGGCGCGCCCTGGACCAGCTCCACGGTGAACGACAGCCCCTTCTGGTCGGCCACCGGGCGGAAGCTGCGGTCCACGAACTGGTTGAGCTCGGCCAGGAGGATGTCGCGCGGCTCCACCTGCATCTTGCCGGCCTCGACCTTGGACAGATCGAGGATCTCGTTGATGAGGGTGAGCAGATCGCCACCGCTGGCGTAGATGGTGTTGGCGTACTCCACCTGCTTGCCGCTGAGGTTGCCGTCCTTGTTGTCGGCCAGGAGCTTGGCCAGGATGAGCAGCGAGTTGAGCGGGGTGCGCAGCTCGTGGCTCATGTTGGCCAGGAACTCGCTCTTGTACTTGGAGATGAGGCTGAGCTGCTCGGCCTTCTCCTCGAGGCTGGCGCGGGCCAGCTCCACCTCGGCGTTCTTCTCTTCCACCGCGGTGTTCTGCTCGGCCAGCTGCTTGGCCTTCATCTCCAGCTCGAGCGCCTGCGTCTCCAGCTCGGCGTTGGTGCGCTTGAGCTCCTCCTGCTGCTGGGTGAGCTCCTTGGACTGGCTCTGCAGCTCCTGGGTGAGGCTCTGCGACTGGAGCAGCAGCTCCTCGGTGCGCATGTTCGCCATGATCATGTTCAGCACCACGCCGATGCTCTCGGTGAGCTGATCCAGGAAGATCTGGTGAATGGCGCTGAACGGGTGGAAGCTGGCCAGCTCGATGACCGCCTTCACCTCGCCCTCGAAGAGCACGGGCAGGACGATGATGTTGAGCGGGGTGGACTCGCCCAGGCCCGACGCGATGGTGATGTAGTCGGCCGGCACCTTGGTGAGCAGGATGGTCTTCTTCTCCAGGGCCGTCTGGCCCACCAGGCTCTCGCCCAGCCGGAAGCGGTTGGAGATGTTCTTGCGCTCACGGTAGGCGTACGTGCTGGTGAGCTTGAGCACCGGCATGTTGCCTTCCAGGTCCGCCAGGAAGAAGGCGCCGTGGTGGGCGCCGACCAGCGGCGTCAGCTCGCTCATGATGAGGCGGCTGACGGCCTCGAGGTTCTTCTGGCCCTGCATCATGCCGGAGAACTTCGCCAGGTTCGTCTTCAGCCAGTCCTGCTCCTGGTTCTTCTGCGTCGTCTCACGCAGGTTGAAGATCATCTGGTTGATGTTGTCCTTCAGCGCCGCCACTTCGCCCTCGGCGCTGACCGTGATGCTGCGGGTCAGGTCGCCCTTGGTCACCGCGGTGGCCACGTCGGAGATGGCGCGCAGCTGAGAGGTCAGCGTGCCTGCGAGCTGGTTCACGTTGTCGGTCAGCTGCCGCCACGTGCCGCGAGCGCCGGGCACACGGGCCTGGCCGCCCAGCTTTCCTTCGATACCCACCTCGCGGGCCACCGTGGACACCTGCTCGGCGAAGGTGCCCAGCGTGTCCGTCATGCTGTTGATCGTCTCGGCCAGCGCGGCCACCTCGCCCTTCGCGTCGACGATGAGCTTCTGGGTGAGGTCGCCATTGGCGACCGCGGTGACGACCTTGACGATGCCGCGCACCTGAGTGGTCAGGTTCGAGGCCATGAAGTTCACGTTGTCGGTGAGGTCCTTCCACGTGCCGGCGACACCGGGCACCCGGGCCTGACCACCGAGCTTGCCCTCCACGCCCACCTCGCGGGCCACCGTGGAGACCTGCTCGGCGAACGTGCCCAGCGTGTCGGTCATGTTGTTGATGGTGTCCGCGAGCGCGGCCACCTCGCCCTTGGCGTCGACCACCAGCTTCTGGCGCAGGTCTCCGTTGGCGACCGCGGTCACCACGCGAACGATGCCGCGCACCTGAGTGGTGAGGTTACGCGCCATGGAGTTCACATTGTCGGTGAGGTCCTTCCAGGTGCCGGACACGCCGCGCACTTCGGCCTGACCGCCCAGCTTTCCTTCGGTACCCACTTCCTTGGCGACGCGCGTGACTTCCGAGGCGAACGAGTTCAGCTGGTCCACCATCGTGTTGATGGTGTTCTTCAGCTCGAGGATCTCGCCCTTCACGTCCACGGTGATCTTCTTGGACAGGTCGCCGTTAGCGACCGCGGTGGTCACCAGGGCGATGTTGCGCACCTGAGCGGTGAGGTTGGAGGCCATGGAGTTCACGTTGTCCGTGAGGTTCTTCCACGTGCCGGCGACTCCCGGCACTTCGGCCTGACCACCCAGCTTTCCGTCCGTACCCACTTCCTTGGCGACGCGGGTCACCTCGGCGGCGAAGGCGCGCAGCTGATCCACCATCGTGTTGATGGTGTTCTTCAGCTCGAGGATCTCACCCCGGGCCTCGACCGAGATCTTCTGCGACAGGTCGCCGTTGGCGACCGCCGTCGTGACCTTGGCGATGTTTCGCACCTGGTCGGTCAGGTTGCCGGCGAGGACGTTCACGTTGTCCGTGAGGTCCTTCCACACACCCGACACACCCTTCACATCGGCCTGACCACCCAGCTTGCCCTCGGTGCCCACTTCCTTGGCGACGCGAGTCACCTCGGAGGCGAACGCGCGCAGCTGGTCCACCATCGTGTTGATGGTGTTCTTCAGCTCGAGGATCTCGCCCTTGACGCTGACGGTGATCTTCTGGCTCAGGTCGCCGTTGGCGACCGCCGTCGTGACTTTGGCGATGTTACGCACCTGGTCGGTCAGGTTGCCGGTGAGGACGTTCACGTTGTCGGTGAGGTCCTTCCAGACGCCGGACACGCCCTTCACGTCGGCCTGGCCGCCCAGCTTTCCTTCCGTACCGACTTCCTTGGCGACGCGAGTCACTTCGGAGGCGAACGCGCGGAGCTGGTCCACCATCGTGTTGATGGTGTCCTTCAGCTGGAGCACCTCGCCCTTGGCATCCACCGTGATCTTCTTGGACAGGTCGCCGTTAGCGACCGCGGTGGAGACCTCGGCGATGTTTCGCACCTGCGCCGTGAGGTTGTTGGCGAGCAGGTTCACGTTGTTGGTGAGGTCCTTCCACGTACCGGCGACGCCCGGCACCTCGGCCTGAGCGCCCAGCTTGCCTTCCACACCCACCGTGCGGGCGACGTCCGTCACCTGCTGGGCGAAGATGGACAGCGTCTGCGTCATCGCGTTGATGGTGTCCGCGAGGGCGGCAATCTCGCCCTTGGCCTCCACGATCAGCTTCTGGCTCAGGTCACCGTTGGCGACGGCCGTCACGACCTTGACGATGCCGCGCACCTGCGTGGTGAGGTTGGAGGCCATGAAGTTCACGTTGTCCGTGAGGTCCTTCCACACACCGGAGACCCCAGGCACCACGGCCTGACCACCCAGCTTTCCTTCGGTACCCACTTCCTTGGCGACGCGGGTCACTTCCGAGGCGAACGCGCGGAGCTGATCCACCATCGTGTTGATGGTGTTCTTCAGCTCCAGCACCTCGCCCTTCGCATCGACCGTGATCTTCCGGGACAGGTCGCCCTTCGCGACGGCCGTCGTCACCTCGGCGATGTTACGAACCTGGTCGGTCAGGTTGTTGGCGAGCAGGTTCACGTTGTTGGTGAGGTCCTTCCACGTACCGGCCACACCGGGCACCACGGCCTGGGCGCCCAGCTTGCCCTCGACACCCACCGTGCGGGCCACGTCGGTCACCTGCTGCGCGAAGATGGAGAGCGTCTCCGTCATCGCGTTGATGGTGTCGGCCAGCTCGGCCACCTCGCCCTTGGCGTCCACCTTCAGGCGCTGGGTGAGATCGCCGTTGGCGACCGCGGTCACCACCTTGGCGATGCCTCGCACCTGAGTGGTCAGGTTGGAGGCCATGATGTTCACGTTGTCCGTGAGGTCCTTCCACGTACCGGCGACACCCTTCACGTCGGCCTGGCCACCCAGCTTGCCGTGCGTACCCACCTCACGAGCCACGCGGGTCACCTCGGCGGCGAAGCTGTTGAGCTGGTCCACCATCGTGTTGATGGTGTTCTTCAGCTCCAGCACCTCGCCCTTGGCGTCCACCGTGATCTTCTTGGACAGGTCGCCCTTCGCGACCGCCGTCGTGACCAGGGCGATGTTTCGCACCTGAGTGGTCAGGTTGGAGGCCATGAAGTTCACGTTGTCGGTGAGGTCCTTCCACGTACCGGCAACGCCCTTCACTTCGGCCTGACCGCCCAGCTTACCGTCGGTACCCACTTCCTTGGCGACGCGGGTCACTTCGGCGGCGAACGAGTTGAGCTGATCCACCATCGTGTTGATGGTGTTCTTCAGCTCGAGCACCTCGCCCTTCACGTCCACGGTGATCTTCTTGGAGAGGTCACCCTTCGCGACGGACGTCGTCACCTCGGCGATGTTACGCACCTGGGCGGTGAGGTTGTTCGCCATCAGGTTCACGTTGTCCGTGAGGTCCTTCCAGGTACCGGCGGCGCCGGGCACCTGCGCCTGAGCGCCCAGCTTGCCCTCGACACCCACCGTGCGGGCGACGCTGGTCACCTGCTGGGCGAAGACGTTCAGGGTGTCCGTCATGTTGTTGAGCGTCGCGCCGAGCGCGGCGATCTCACCCTGCGACGGCACCTGCAGCTTCTGGCTCAGGTCACCATTGGCGACGGCCGTCACCACCTTGACGATGCCGCGCACCTGCGTGGTGAGGTTGGAGGCCATGAAGTTCACGTTGTCGGTGAGGTCCTTCCACACACCGGACACGCCCTTCACGTCGGCCTGGCCACCCAGCTTGCCCTCGGTGCCCACCTCGCGAGCCACGCGGGTCACCTCGGCGGCGAAGCTGTTGAGCTGGTCCACCATCGTGTTGATGGTGTTCTTCAGCTCCAGCACCTCGCCCTTGGCGTCCACGGTGATCTTCTTGGACAGGTCGCCCCGCGCGACCGCCGTGGAGACCTCGGCGATGTTTCGCACCTGAGTGGTCAGGTTCGAGGCCATGAAGTTCACGTTGTCGGTCAGGTCCTTCCACGTACCGGCAACACCCTTCACTTCGGCCTGGCCACCCAGGCGGCCGTCGCTGCCCACTTCCTTGGCGACGCGGGTCACTTCTGCGGCGAACGAGTTCAGCTGATCCACCATCGTGTTGATGGTGTTCTTCAGCTCGAGCACCTCGCCCTTGGCGTCCACCGTGATCTTCTTGGACAGGTCGCCCCGCGCCACCGCCGTGGAGACCTCGGCGATGTTACGCACCTGGGCGGTGAGGTTGTTCGCCATCAGGTTCACGTTGTCGGTGAGGTCCTTCCACGTACCGGCGGCGCCGGGCACCTGCGCCTGAGCGCCCAGCTTGCCCTCGACACCCACCGTGCGGGCGACGCTGGTCACCTGCTGGGCGAAGACGTTCAGGGTGTCCGTCATGTTGTTG
>DATHBR010000066.1:0-2484 GCA_035296065.1 Myxococcaceae bacterium
CAGCACCTGGCGCGAGGTGACACGCCGCGCCGCCCCCCACCCATACAGCGGCACGCCCTCCACCAGGTCCATCACGAAGTAGGCCCGCGGCTCTCCCCCGCCGGGAGCCGTCCACCAGCCCGCGTCATGCAGCCGGGGCACGTGGGGGTGCTGTATGCGCCGTAGCAGCGCCACCTCCCGCTCGAAGCGCGGATCGTTCGGGTAGCTGGCCAGCTTCAGCGCGAACAGCCCCGGCTCCTCCGGCTCGGCCCGCTGCACCCGGTACACCGTGCCAAACATGCCCTGCCCCGCGCACCGCACCACGCGCCACGCGCCAATCCGGGTCCCCTCGGGCAACAGCTCCATGTACCGCTCCACTGTGTTCATGCGCTGTATGGTGAGCTATCAGCACAGGCCAGGCCCAGAGGCGAGATCGCAATCGTACGCCCCTCCCTGTCCTATCGTGGAGTTCATGAAATCACCGAGTCGAGCTCTTGTTCTCGGGTTGCCGGTCATGCTCACGGCCCTGATGGGAGGCTGTTCCACGGGAGCCCGCGTCACTACTGTTCGTGCTCTCGCGCCGCATTCCGTGTCAGACCCGGACTTGCGCTCCACGACCGACCCGAACCCTCCTACCGCCGTGGCCCAGGCTGCTGGGAGTTGCTGGAACTCGATGAGCTGCTGCATCCAGAACCATCCCCTCACCCCGGTGCAGAGTTGCGGCGCTGATCCCTCCGAAGCGGCGAAGATCCTCGAAGCGCTCGGGCAATTTGCAGCCGCCGCTCAGGTCCTGGAAACGGCGGGGCGTCTCCCGAAGTGGAAGAAGGAGTGTATCGACAAGTACGTCAAGTGCCAGAATCAGGGGTGGGTCGGCAACTGTTACGACTGCCTCCGGCGCTGTGAGGGCCAGCACCAATGGCCGGAGGACATGTGCTACGACCCGCGCGAACAGAACTAGACTTACGCTCATGACCCGCAAGGTTGATTGGGACCCTATCCGGGCACTGGCGCAGCAGGTGTTGGAGCGGGGCGAGCGGCTCGAACTCTCCGACGACGTGCGAGCCCTGTTGCGGCGTTCTGCTCGGGAAGTGGCCCTCACAACCGAGGACGTCAAGCAGGCCCTTCGCAGTCCACGCACGGCCACGGCCTTGCTACGGAAGATCCGGCAACGCCTCAACGCCGGTTCTCGCAGGTTTGGAAACGCCCGGAGCCGCGCCTACCGCTTGGAAGATGCCGGGAACCTGGACGGAGCACGGAAGGCGATGGAAGCCGTGATCGCGGTCGAGGTCGTGCCGCTCTACCGCAAGCGGGCTGAAAACGTGCTGGCCAGCATCGCCCGGCTCCAGAAAGTTGCGAAGACGGGGCGAGTGGATCCGAAACTGTCAGAGCACTCTCAGCTCTTGATCCTTCTGCACCGCCTCGATCAGGGCAAGCCCCTGAACCTCACTATGGGGATGCGTGCCTTCCTACGCCATGCCGCCTCGGAAGTGGCTATCAGCCAAGCCGAGACGAAAGAGGCTCTGTCGAGTCCCAAGAGTGCAGGGGCCTTGCTCCGGAAGATCGTGGAGCGCAGGCAGAAAGGAACGAAACGGCTGACGCGTGCTCTGGTGCGGATGATGGCTCTCCGAGATGCGGGCGACATCGAAGGAGCCCGCCAACAGATACGCGACCTGCTGGCCGTGGAAGTCGTACCGGTGTACCGCCGCGCCGCCGAGGAGAACCTGGCGGGCCTGGACGAACCGCCCCCGGCACCGTAGCCCACTTCTAACCGGTTAGAAGTGGCCCTCTGCCTCAGCTCCTGGGCCTGCACGGAGCCACGAGTGTCACGGCTTGTCCGAGGTGTCCGGGCGCCAGGCCGGGTACTTTGGCCAGTAGCAGGAGCCCTTCCACTCATAGGAGCCCTTGCCGCAAGGCGGCTTCTTCTTGGCCAGTGGCACCCAGCAACCACCACGGATCTCATCCTCGTACTCCGTCTTACACGGCGGCCGGAGCTGCCCGGGGAGCGGCTCCTTCGGCATCTCCAGCGAGATGCCCGTCCCTCTTTCGTCCGCCGGTACCGCCTCACGCGCCTGCCTTACCTCCTCGGCTTCCGCGAGCCCCACCGTGCTCCCCTCCACCGCGCCCGCCTGCACCGGCGCCTGTGGCCCCGCCCTGCCCGGTGCCACGAGCCACAGCGTCAGCACCATGCCCGCCCCCGCCGCCACGGCCAGCCCGCCGACTCTGACGAGCACAGGCCGAAGCGCTCCGCTCCACCTCGGGCGCGCAGGGCCCTTTCGGGCCGGGCGGGCGGTGATGGGCGCATCCGCTCTCCTGCCCTCTCGGCGCGCCGCGCGCTCGGCCGCCTCCGCCACCTGCCGGGCACTGGCCCTCGCCTCGGGCTGCACCGCCAGCAGTTGCCGGATGAGCGCCGCCAGCTTCGGGCTCACCGTCACCACCTGCTCCGGCGGCACCCACCTCGGCGTGTCGTCCTCCTCCCGCTCCATCATCTCCACCTGCGCGTGCGGC
>DATHBR010000067.1:0-32084 GCA_035296065.1 Myxococcaceae bacterium
ACGAGCGACAACACGCCGACCTACACGGGCACCGCCGAGCCGGGCAGCACCGTCACCGTCATCGTGGATGGGGCCCCGGTGGGCACCACCACGGCGGACGCGGCGGGCAACTGGACCTTCACGCAGCCCTCGGCGCTGGCCCCGGGCCCGCACACGGTGCGCGCCACGTCCACGGACGCGGCGGGCAACACCAGCCCCAGCTCCAACACCAACACCTTCACGGTGGACGTCACCGCGCCGGCCGCGCCGGTGGTGCTCACGCCCGTGGACGGCTCGACGACGAGCGACAACACGCCGACCTACACGGGCACCGCCGAGCCGGGCAGCACCGTCACCGTCATCGTGGATGGGGCCCCGGTGGGCACCACCACGGCGACCCTCGCGGGCACCTGGACGTTCACTCCGACGGGCGGCCTGACCAGCGGCTCTCACACGGTGCGCGCCACCGCCACGGATGCGGCGGGCAACGCCAGCCCCAGCTCCAACACCAACACGTTCATCGTCGATGCCACGCCGCCGGCCGCTCCGGTGGTGGTGACGCCGGCCAACAACTCGACGACCAACGACACCACGCCGACCTACTCCGGTACGGCCGAGCCTGGCACCACCGTCACCGTCATCGTGGATGGGGCCCCGGTGGGTACCACCACGGCGGACGCCGCGGGCAACTGGAGCTTCACGCCCACCGCGGCGCTGGCCGACGGCCCGCACACGGTGCGCGCCACGGCGGCGGATGCGGGCGGCAACACCAGCCCCGACTCCAACACCAACACCTTCACGGTGGACACGGCGGCTCCGGCCGCTCCGGTGGTCACCACGCCGGCCGACGGCTCGACCATCAATGACAGCACGCCCACCTACAGCGGCACCGCCGAGCCGGGCAGCACCGTCACCGTCATCGTCGATGGCGCACCGGTGGGCACCACCACGGCGAACGCGGCGGGCACCTGGAGCTTCACGCCCACCACGGCGCTGGCGGATGGGCCGCACACGGTGCGCGCCACGTCCACGGACGCGGCGGGCAACATCAGCCCCAGCTCCAACACCAACACGTTCACCCTGGACACCAGCGCCCCGGCGGCTCCGGTGGTGCTGACGCCCGCCGACGGCTCGACCACGGGTGACAACACGCCGACCTACAGCGGCACCGCCGAGCCGGGCAGCACCGTCACCGTCATCGTCGACGGCACGCCGGTGGGCACCGCGACGGCGAACGCCTCGGGCGCCTGGACCTTCACCCCGGTGGTGGCCCTGGCCGAGGGTCCGCACACGGTGAGCGCCACCGCGGCGGACGCGGTGGGCAACACCAGCCCCAGCTCCGCCACCAACACCTTCACGGTGGACACGATGACGCCCGCGGCTCCGGTGGTCACCACGCCGGCCGACGGCTCGACCACGGGTGACAGCACGCCGAGCTACAGCGGCACCGCCGAGCCCGGCAGCACCGTCACCCTCTTCGTGGACGGCGTGGCGGTGGGCACCACCACGGCGGACGCGGCGGGCAACTGGACGTTCACGCCGACCGCGCCGCTGGCGGATGGGCCGCACACGGTGAGCGCCACGGCGGAGGACGCCGTGGGCAACACCAGCCCCAACTCCACCACCAACACCTTCACGGTGGACACCACGGCTCCGGCCGCTCCGGTGGTGGTGACGCCCGCCAACAACTCGACGGGCACCGACACCACGCCGGACTACACGGGTACGGCCGAGCCGGGCAGCACCGTCACCGTCCTCGTCGACGGCACGGCGGTGGGCACCACCACGGCGGACGCCAGCGGCAACTGGAGCTTCACCCAGCCCACCGCGCTGGCGGGCGGGCAGCACACGGTGAAGGCCACGGCCACGGACGCGGCGGGCAACACCAGCCCCGAGTCCAACACCAATACCTTCACCCTCACCGCCGTCACGCCTCCGGCGCCGGTGGTGACGGGCCCGGCCAACGACACCACCACCAGCGACACCACGCCGACCTTCACCGGCACCGCCCCCGCGGGCAGCACGGTGACGATCTTCCTCAACGGTCAGCCGGTGGGCACCACCACGGCGGACGCCAACGGCACCTGGAGCTTCACGCCCACCACGCCGCTGGCGGACGGCCAGTACGTGCTCACCGTGACGGCCACGGATGCGGCGGGCAACGTCAGCGTTCCGTCCGGCCCGGTGAACTTCACCATCGAGACGGCGGTGCAGCCTGGCCCGGGTGACAGGGACTTCCTGGGCGATGGCATCGGCTGCGCCTCGGCGGCGGGTGAGCCGTCCTCCGCCCTGGCGATGATGGGCCTGGCGCTGCTCGCGGTGCTCGGCGCCCGTCGCCGTCAGCGGTAGGCCCCGCGTCGCTCATGTAGGACACATCCAACCCCCTGAGCAGGGTGCTCTCTCACACCCGAGAGCGCCCTCCAGGGGGCTGGGGTGCCCCGGGGAAACGGGCGGCGAGCCAACTCACCGGGTTTGCTGAGCTTTCCACGGGGGGGCCCGGTGTAGTCCTGCCCAACAGGGTAGAGGTGTGGCGCGGGGCTGCGTGCCATTGTTCTGCGGCTCCCCGTGTGGGGCCGGGTGGGGTAGTCTCGAAAGGCCTACGAAGGGAAGCTCCCGTGGCCAGCCCCCAGGTGGAAGAGTCCCCGTCTTGATGACCGCGTCCAGCCCACTGTTTGGTGATCTGCTGCTCAAGCTGGGCCTTGTCACGCCCGGCCAGGTGCAGGAGGCGCTCGCGCTGCAGGCCCTCACCGGCCAGCGGGTGGGCGAGGCGCTCATCTCGTTGGGCTACGTCACCCGCGAGCAGATTCAGGACGCGCTGGGCGAGGCGCTGGGGCTCAACAGCGACAAGGCGCCCTCGCACCCGCCGCTGGGCGAGCTGCTGGTGGGGTTGAAGTACATCAACCTGGGGCAGCTGGACGAGGCGCTCGCGCTGCAGCGCAAGGATGGGCGCAAGCTGGGTGAGTTGCTGGTGGAGATGGGCCACTGCACCTACAAGCAGATCTACGAGGCGCTGAGCCTGCAGGGCCGCATCTCCGGGCGGCAGGAAGAGGCCCGGCCGCCCACCGCGGGCAAGCACCGGGTGATGGTGGTGGATGACAGCCCGCTGGCGTGCGCCTTCGTGCAGGAGGGGCTCGAGACGCTGGGCTACGAGGTGGTGTGCTTCCAGGATCCGTACGCCTCGCTGGAGCAGGTGGCCAAGGTGCAGCCGGCCATCGTGCTGTCGGACCTGGACATGCCGGGGCTGGACGGGGTGGAGCTGTGCCGGCGGCTGAAGGAGGGCCCGGCGCGGCAGGTGCCCGTCATCATCCTCACGGCGAATGACAGCGAGACCGAGCGCGTGCAGGGCCTGCGCGCGGGCGCGGACGACTATGTGAACAAGTCGGCGTCCATGGATGAGCTGTCGGCGCGCATCGAGTCCGTCATGAGGCGCACGGGCGAGACGGAGCGGATGCGCAAGCTGTTCGCGCGCTACACCTCCGACGCGGTGGTGGAGGAGATCCTCAAGAGCCCGGACACGGTGGTGCTCACGGGTGAGAAGCGCGAGGTGACGGTGCTGTTCGCCGACATCCGCAACTTCACGGGGCTGGCGGAGAGCCTGCCTCCCGAGCAGGTGGTGGGGGTGCTCAACCTGGTGTTGGGCAAGCTGTCGGACGCGGTGCTCACCTGCGGCGGCACGCTGGACAAGTTCCTGGGAGACGGGTTGATGGCGGTGTGGGGCGCGCCGGTGCACCGCACGGATGACGCGCTGCGGGCGCTGCAGTCGGCGAAGATGATGATGCAGGCCATGGCGGAGCTGCGCCTGGAGGCCGAGGCGGAGCTGGCCGCGAGCGGGCACCAGGGCCGGCCGCTGGTGCTGGAGCTGGGCATTGGCCTGAACTCGGGCGTGGTGGTGGCGGGCAACATCGGCGGCTCGATGCGCACCGAGTACACGTGCATTGGAGACGCGGTGAACGTGGCCGCGCGGCTGTGCGCCCTGGCGGGCCCGGGCGAGGTGCTGGCGGGCGAGCGCACCTACACCCTGGTCGAGGGCAAGGAGATCGCCTTCGAGGAGCTGCCGCCGGTGCAACTGCGAGGCAAGCAGCAGAAGGTCCCGCTATTCAAGCTGGTGACATGAGCGACACCTCGACTTCCGCGGCTCCCCGGCCGCCCGTGCGTCCCGCGCGGTTGCTGCTGGCCGCCGCGCTGCTCATCTGTGGCGCGGTGTTCACCGCGACCATGGCCCTGCGCGGCAAGAGCGACCCCAACTGGGCTCAGGTCCACGCGGACTTCGAGGTGCTGGAGGCGGCGCTGACGAAGTACCGCGAGGCGAAGGGGGTGCTGCCGGACGAGGGCTCGCTGGACTTCCTGGTGCCCGAGTTCCTGCCGGCGGTGCCGGTGGATCCATGGGGCCGGCCGTACCTGTTCACCAGCGGCGAGGCGCGAGTGCTGCTCACCTCCCACGGCTCGGACGGGGTGCGCGGCGGCTTCGGCCCGGAGCAGGACCACACCAACCTCGACGGCCACGTGCGCTGACGGCAGGCAGGCTGCGCACGCTCGCGGCCTGCGTCAAGGGTAGCGCCCGGCGCGGGGCTCACGGCTGGCTGGGCGGCACGGCTCCGTGCGCGGCCCGCACGAGGCATTCCAGCGCCCGATTGTTCTTAGGAGTGGAAGCTCCGAAGGCATGGAGGAGGCCGTCATGTCCATCATCTGCGCCACCAATCTATCGCGGGAATCGCTGAACGCGGCCGCTGTCGCCGCGGCCCTGGCTGCCAGGCTGCAATTGCCCCTGGTGCTGTACGGCGTGGCCGAATCCACGGACACGGCCGCCGAGCCTGGCTCCATGAGCAGCAGCCTGGAGCGGCGCCTGGAGGCCGAGGCCGAGCGGCTGCGGGCCTTTGGCGCGCGGGTGCGCGCGGTGCCGCCCTCCAAGGACAACGAGGACGCGCTCATCACCAGCGAGGAGTGCCTGCGGGCCCGGTGGCTGGTGGTGGCCTCGGAAGGGTGGCCCGCGCACACGCTCTTCCGCCGGGCCGCGCTGCCCGAGCGCCTGGTGCGCCGGGCCTGCGCGCCCGTGCTGGTCGTCCGCCGCCACACCGCGCTCGAGGACTGGGCCCGGGGCCGGCGCCGGCTGCTGGTGCTGGCGGGGGTGGACACGGCGGGCGAGGAGCTGGATGGGCCCACCGCCTTCCTGCGCGCCCTGCGCGAGGTAGGCCCGTGTGACGTGGTCGCCGCCTACGTGTGCTCGCCCGCGGAGGAGCGCGAGCGGCTGGGCATCCACTCGCCCCTGCACGTGGAGATGTTGGATCCGGTGGTGCGCCGCATCGACGCGTTGGATCCTCAGGTAGAGCGCGTGCTGCTGCGTGACTTGCGCGAGCGCGTGGGAGCGCTGCCCGGAGAGGGCTCGGTGGAGCTGCACCTGGAGCCGGGCTACGGCCGGCGCGCGGACCACCTGCTGCACGTGGCGCTCGAGCGCCGGGTGGACCTGGTGGTGGTGGGCACGCACCAGCGCGCGGGCCTGCAGCGGCTGTGGCACGGCTCGGTGTCCGCCGAGGTGCTCAAGCAGGCGCAGCAGTCCGTGGTGTGCGTGCCGCCCACGTGGGGCGTGCCGCGCCGGGCCTCGCCGCCGCGCAGCGTGCTGGTGCCGGTGGACTTCTCCGAGGAGAGCCTGCGGGCGGTGGCCCAGGCGCGCATGCTGGTGGGCATGACGGGGCGGGTGCACCTGCTGCACGTGCACCCTCGGCGCCTGAGCGACCCCGCCTGGACCGACCACTACGGGGTGCTGCCCGAGCCTCCCCGGGAGCACCAGGAGGTGCTGCGCAAGCTGTGGGCCCTGGTGCCCTCCGAGGACGAGCGGGTGCGCTGGAGCGTGGAGGGAGTCACCAGCAGCGACCGGACCCAGGCCATCTGCCAGGCCTCCGAGCGCGAAGGGGTGGACATGGTGTGCGTGGGCACCGCCGAGGGCAGCCACGCCGGAGGCCCCCTGGCGCGCGAGCTGATGGCCCGCTGCCGCCGCCCCGTCATGGTGGTGCCCTGCCCCGCCACGAGCAGGGAACCCCGGGGGTGGGGTACGGAGGACCTTCACGGAAGGTGAAAGCCCGTTCAGTCCCGGGCCTCAGCACCCGAAAATCGGCCTGGTAGGGTGTCGACCCATTCGACGTCCAACCCAAGAGGGCGTTAGACTAAGCCTAACCTGTTTTTCAGGGAAGGAAGGTCTGACGTGTTGATACCCCGGGGATATCGCGAAGAGGAGCTCGTCTCCAACCGCGCGTCGCTGCTGCTCTACGGGGGCACGGAGGAGGAGCGGCGAAGCTGGGCGCAGGAGGCGGCGTATTACTTCGAGCACGAGGGAGTGCTGCTCGAGGTGCGCCAGGCGTCGGAGCTGGCCGAGGCACTCAAGCGGCCCAAGGGCGTGGTGTTCGTCGCGGACGTGACGAAGCTGGCCTGGGAGGCGCAGGGACAGATTCTGCGCTGCCTGCAGATGCAGGAGGAGCGGCCCAAGCTGGTGCTGGGGATGATGGGCTCGGCGGAGTCCGCGCTGGAGCGCGGCGTGCTGCGAGAGGACCTGCACTACCGGCTGCAGCAGGCGCGCGTGGACTTGAGCGTGCCGGGGCTGCGCGAGGCGCTCAAGAAGCGCTGGACGGTGCTGTCCGAGCGGCGCGCGCAGAAGGCGGCGGCGGCCAAGGAGGCGGCAGAGCGCGAGCGGCAGGCGGCGCTGGTGCGCAAGCCGGGCACGGTGACGCGGCTGACGCCCGAGCTTCGCAAGGCGCAGCCGTCCAAGACGCCCACGCGCAAGGTCAGCCGCCGCTAGTCCCCGCGGTAGGAATGACTCAAGGCCCTCTCCCCATGAAGAGAGGGCCGGGGTGGGGGAGCCTGTCCCCCCCCCGCCGCCGCGTTTCAGCGGCCGGTGTGCAGGTGCTTCTGCCCGCGCTTGGCCTTGAACTCCTTCTTGGCGGCGGGAGCCTTGGCGCTCTTGGCGGCGACGGCCTGAGTGGGCATGTCCTTGCGGCCGGACTCGCGCGGAGCCGAGGCACGCTTGGCCTTGGGCGCGGCGGTGTCGCCCACGCGCTCCTGAGCCGTCTTCGGCGCGGGCTTGGGCGCCGCGCGCATGGGCTCCTCGGAGCGGGTGGCCTTGCGCGGGCCGCGGCCGAGCTTCGACTGGACCTTGTCCACCGTCTTCACCGCGGCGGCCGTGGTCTCCACCAGCGCCCGGGCGCCCCGGGTGCCGACCTGGGCGGCCACCTGCGCGCCGCGCTTGCCCACGCTCTTCGCCGCCTTCTTCACCTTGTCCACCAGACCACGCCTGAGTGACGCCATGAGTCTCCGCTCCTTCGCAAAAGTCAGAAGATCCGAGTTGCTGCTAAAGGTAGTCACGTCTCGCCGGAGGGGAAGCGGGGGGACATCTGTCTGGCTGCTGTCAGACTCGTGGACAGGTGCATCGGACCGCGCCCGGACCGAGCCACTGCCCTGGAAAAGGAGCGCGCGGTGAGCGACTCACGGCTGGAGCTGGTGCAGGCAGACATCACCCGGGTGGCGGCCGATGCCATCGTCAACGCGGCCAACTCGTCGCTGCTGGGTGGCGGCGGCGTGGACGGCGCCATTCACCGGGCCGCGGGGCGCGAGCTGCTGGAGGAGTGCCGGGGGCTGCGAGGCTGCCCCACGGGCGAGGCGCGCATCACCGGGGGCTACAAGCTGCCCGCGCGCCACGTCATCCACACGGTGGGCCCGGTGTGGCACGGCGGCAAGCGCGGCGAGGCGGCGTACCTGGCGCGCTGCTACCAGAGTGTCTTCGCGCTGGTGGAGCAGCACGGCCTGCGCTCGGTGGCCTTTCCGTCCATCTCCACGGGGGTGTACGGCTACCCCATCGAGAAGGCCTCGCGCATCGCGCTGCGGGAAATCCACGCGGCGCTGGAGCGGCTGCCCCAGGTGGAGAAGGTGACGGTGGTGCTCTTCACCCCGTGGGACCTGGAGGTGTACCGGCGGGCGCTGGCCGGCGAGCCCGAGCCGGAGGAGGGACTGGGGCGATGAAGCCTCCGGAGCCGCCACCGGAGCCGCCACCGGAGCCGCCACCGGAGCGGCGCACCCGGGGGCGGACAACGCGCTCGCGGCTCCAGGCGCTGGACGGGTACCTGGCGCGCTGCGAGCGGGCGCTGCTCGAGCGCCTGGAGCCCCCGTGGCACGAGGCGGCCTTCGTGGACGTGGGCTTTGGCGAGCACCCGTGGACGACGCTGGAGAGCGCGCGGGCCTTCCGGGAGCTCAACCCCGCGCTGCGCGTCATCGGCGTGGAGGCGGAGGAGGCGCGGGCGGCGGCGGCGGCGGCGGAGCACGAGGACACGCTCACGCGCTTTCGCCACGGGGGCTTTGACTGGGCCGTGGCGGCGGGGCAGCCCGCGCGGCTGGTGCGCGCGATGAACATCCTTCGCCAGTACGCGCCCGGGGACGTGGAGGCGGCGCACGCGCGGCTGGGCGGGGCGCTGTTGCCCGGAGGCCTGCTGGTGGAGGGCAGCACCGACACGCCTGGCGGCATCACCGTGGCGTACCTGCTGCGGCGCGGGCCCGAGGGGCTGGCGCGCGAGGCGCTGCTGTTCCACACGGACTTCCAGCACGGCTTCGCGCCGTGGCTCTTCCGGGACTGGCTGCCCCGGGACTGGCGCCGCCAGGTGAGCCCGGGCACCGCGCTGCACACCTTCTTCACCGAGTGGACGCAGGCCTGGGCCCACGCACGGGAGCAGGGCGCGCGCGAGCTGGCCGCCAGCTTCCGGGACAGTGTGCGGGGCCTGGCGCGCTCCCAGCCGGGAGTGAGCACCGAGCCATGGCTGCTCGAGCACGGCTATCTGCGCTGGCAGCCGCCCGGAGGCGTGCCCCGCCCTTAGGCTGAACCGAAGGATTCCGTCCTGTTTATCAAATCACCTTAAAACCGCCCTCCTGGATAATCCCTCTGCACCCGAGGGCCCGGAGGTGGTCATGAAGATCGTCCAGCCAGCCAGCAGCATGATCAGCCAGCCCACCCTGCCGGGCGCCGCGGCGCCGACGCTTCCCGCGAGCACCTTCCAGGCGCGGCTGGGCGCCCCCAGAGGCGGCCCGTCCTCCCTCCCCGGAGGCACCCCGCCCACCGGCTCGGACATCCTCAAGGGCATGTTCGAGGAGCAGCGCGCGATGCTGCTGTTGCAGTACCAGCTCACCCGCGGCACCACCTCGCTCATCTCCAACGTGATGAAGACGCGGCACGAGACGGCGAAGAACTCGATTCAGAACATCCGCTGAGGCCCGCCAGGCTCACAGGGGCCGCAGCTGCGCCGCGGGCGTGGCCACCGGCGCCGGCAGCGGCTCGGGCTCGCCGTCACCCAGCCGCACCCGCCGCACCATGGTGTACAGCGGCTCCACGCTGAACGCGCACAGCCACCAGAAGGGCGCGTAGTCCAGCCGCACCAGCCCATCCACGCTGAACATCGACGCCGAGTAGTCCCACGGACACCGGCCGATGAGCGCCACCAGCAGCGCGCCCATGGTGTACTCCACCGCGAAGCACACCCCCATGCCGATGAACGAGCGCGTCACCCGGTTGAGCCCCAGCCGCTGCAGCACCCCCATCAGCCGCTCGCCCAGCAGCAGCCCCAGGCCCCAGATGGGGTGCATCCACAGGTACGAGTACCCCATCAACCTCAGGTCCCCCGCCCCGCTGGCCAGGTCCATCACCGAGGTGAAGAGGCACTCGATGCACCACCCCACCAGCCCGTAGATGACGAAGCGCGCGAACAGGCTCAACTGCTGCCCGGCTCCCACCGCCTGCCCCTCGCCTCGCCCGCCGCTCATCCCAACCTCCCGTGCCGCTTGCCGCTCTGGGAAACGGATTCTCATGATCCGTGGGTGCCGCAAGCCCCCACGTCGTCGGAACTTGCGTAAATCTGGAAAAGGCGGGCAGACTGTTTGCCCCTCATCTCTTCTTTTGGAGCCAAGTCCATGTCCCAGAACACTCCCAAGCGCGGTCTCAAGCGTCCCATCGAAGTGGTCCGTGCCGAGCTGCTCAAGGACAAGGACACCGCGCGCATCGCCAAGGCGGTGGGCATGGAGCTGGCCGAGTACGTGGAGCTGGTGCTCACCTACGCCCAGGACAAGGACAAGGAGCCGATGATCAAGGTCGTCAGCGACGAGGAGCTGCACGCGGCCGGGTTCAAGACGCTGACCAACGACGAGGCGGCCAACCTGCTGATCAAGGCGGCCAAGGGCGAGCTGGGCGTCAACGAGCAGTTCGAGAAGTCCCAGTTCGAGGGCACCGGGCCCCGGAAGTCCACCGGCGGCAACGGCGGCTCGGGGTTTGGGAACTAGCGGGGCGTAGGATCAATAAAAAGAAATCCCCGGCAGGAAACCTTTCGCCCGGCGGACCGACAATCTGCTTGTACGCTTCACCTTCCCAAACACTTCGAGAGAGAGTCAAACCATGGGCCTGTTCGACAAGATCGGTGGCTTCGTTTCCAAGGCGTTCAACGCGGTGCAGAGCGGTGCGAAGGCGGTCGGCAACGTTGCCGGCAAGGTTGCTGACGTGGCCAAGGGCGCCACCAGCATCGGCCAGAAGATCCTCAACTTCGTCAGCAAGCCCATGAGCGAGGTGCTCGCCCCCGTGAAGGAGAAGGTGGGCGGCTTCCTGGACAAGCTCCCGTTCGGCCTGGGCAACATGCTCAAGCCCCTGGCCGAGAAGGCCTTCGACAAGGCCGCCTCGTGGCTGTCGGGCCCGGCCAACGCCGTGGCCGCCTTCATCGGCAAGGCGCTGCCCACCGTGCAGAAGATTGCGGACTTCGCCGAGCAGCTCCGCGCCGTGTCGGACAAGGTGGGCGGCCTGCAGAACCCCATCGCCCAGTCGAACTTCCAGAACCAGATGGCCTACGCCCACGCCCAGCACGTGGCCTGAGCTTAAGCCGAAGCGCAATGATGTAGGACATGGGCCGGTCCCCCTATGCAGGGGACTGGCCCTTCGTCTTTTCAGGGCTTTAGCAGCTGGGGCAAGTCGCGCAGGAGCCGGGCGAAGGCCTCGTCATCCGCGCTGTCGTAGTAGCCGCGAATCTCTCCGGTGGCGTCCACCAGCACGAAGTGGTTGCCGTGGAAGATGCCCATCACGTCCGCCTCGTCCAGGGACTCGCGGCCCATGGAGATTTTGAAGCTGTCCACCACGGTGTTCTTCAGCCGCTCGTAGTCCCCGGTGAGAAAGCTCCAGCGCTCGGGGTTGGCGCCGTGGCGCTGGGCGTACTCGGCCAGGCGCGCGGGCGTGTCATACGTGGGGTCCACCGAGAAGGAGACGAGCTGCAGCGCGGGGCCATACGCCTGTGTTTCCGCCTGGATACGCGCCATGCGGCGGGTGAAGGCGGGGCAGATGGTGGGGCAGCGGGTGAAGATGAAGTTGGCGACGAAGGGGCGGCCCTCGAGCTGGCTCATGCCCCAGGGCGCGCCGCTCTCCCGGGTGAAGGTGAAGTCCGGCAGGGCGCCCAGCCTGGGCAGCGGCTCGGAGCGGGCTCTGAGCGCGCCGAAGGACACGGCGGCCAGGCCCAGGGCGAGCACGGCCAGCCCGGCCCAGAAGCCGGGACGGCGGGTGAGGGGCAGCGGAGCGGGGGCGGCGGCGGGCGCGGTTTCAGCGGACATAGGAAGGTGTGGCACAGCTAACGGAAGAGCCGCGGGAGCACAAGTCGAGGTTTGACGCGGTGCGGTGTGTCCTGTTTCTTGCGGTGTGCGGCTCGCGGGCAGGGCGAAGGCCCGCCCGGCTGATGACTGCCACACAGTGAGCCATTCGTGACCGGCGGCCAGGGGCGCGGCCGGTTTACGACGGGACTCGCAGCCTGTGGTCGACAGGGGGATTTCCGGTGACGCTTCGCTTCCAGGTGGTGCTCTTCGTGGCGGTGGCGATCGGCCTCGGGGTGGCAATGAGCGCCTTGCAGGTGTCGCCCGAGCGCATCGGCCTGGCGGTGCTCACCGCGCTGGTGCTGCTGATCCTCGTGCCCATGGCGCGCCAGCTGCGCACCCTCGAGCAAGAGGCGGTCGCCGCCGAGCGCGATGCGCGCATCTACCACGCGCGGCTGGAGGAGACGGTGCGCACCCGCACCGCCGAGCTGGAGGCCGCCAACGTCCGCCTCGCCGACAGCCTGCGCCAGCTCAAGGCCACCCAGGCGCAGCTGCTGTTCGCCGATCGCCTCGCCTCGGTGGGGCAGCTGGCGGCCGGGGTGGGCCATGAAATCAACAACCCGCTGGCCTATGTGCTGAGCAACCTGCACTTCGTGCACAAGGAGATGACGCGGATGAAGGGGGCCCCCGCCCCCGAGGAGCGCGAGGAGCTGCTCACCGCCATCGCCGACGCCCGCGAGGGGGCCGAGCGCGTGCGGCTGATCGTCCAGGACCTGAAGATGCTGTCCAGGCCGGATGATGTGAGCAGCGGGCCGGTGGACCTGGGGGGGGTGCTGCGGCGGGCCACGAAGCTGGCCTCGCATGAAATCCGGCGCCGGGCCCAGCTGGTGGAAGAGGTGAGCGAGCTGCCTCCGGTGCATGGCAGCGCGTCGGGGTTGGGGCAGGTGTTCCTCAACCTGCTCATCAACGCGGCCCAGGCCATTCCGGACGGGAACACGTCGGGCAACGAAGTCCGGGTGAAGGCGCGGTGGGACTCACCCGAGCGCGTGGTGGTGGAGGTGAGCGACACGGGCCGGGGCATTCCCCCGGAGCACCTGGAGCGCATCTTCGAGCCCTTCTTCACCACCAAGCCGGTGGGCGAGGGCACGGGGCTGGGGCTCTCGGTGTGCCACGGCATCCTCCAGTCGCACGGGGGGGAGATTCAGGTAGAGAGCCAGCCAGGCAAGGGCGCCACGTTCCGGGTGAGCCTGAGGGCGGCGCCGGCCCCGGTGAAGCGCGCCTCCGAGGCCGCGGCGCGAGGAGCAACACTCCCCGTCTCAGCCTGAGGAGCGTTGGAGCGCGAGCGGGCGAGCAGGCCCCGGTGCTCAGCCGGGGGCCCATGGCGAGTGTGCTTGAGGGCGCGGGGGCTGCGTGTTACCGAAAGCCGCTTGCGGATGCCCTGGCCAACAACTCCTGTCGGAGCCACCTCCTTTGAGCCCCGAGCCTGGCGCCACGTGGCGCGACAGCTGGCGGGGCTGCTGGCGCTGGCGTGGTGCCTGCTGCCCACCTGGGCGCTGGCGTGCCCCACGTGCACGGCGCAGCCGGCCGAGGCCTCGGGACGCGCGGGATTGTGGGTAAGCGGTATGCTGCTGCTTCCATTTCTGCTCGTGGCGCTGGGCGTGTGGGCGGCGTGGCGGGCGGCGCGAGGTGACGCGAAGAGGGGCCCATGAAGGACGCCTCGGTGGCGGCGGCGACGGCCGAGCCCACGGGTAGCACTGCCACCCTGCTGGCACTGCCGGAGAATGTCAGCACCCATGGTGGCCGCATCGACGGGCTGCTGGCGGCCAACCACTGGTTCGATCTGGCGCTGGCCACGGTGATGCTGGTGTGGCTGGTGGTGGCGGTGGTGCGCTTCCGGGGCGCCCCGCGCGCGGCGGCCGACGCAGGCACGCGAAAGAGCCGGGCGCTGGTGTTGGGCGTGGCGCTGGTGGCCTTCGTGGTGGTGGACGGCACGCTGTTCGTGCGCTCGCTGAGCTACTTGGACGAGGTGCTGTGGAACTTCCAGGTGCCGGTGGGGCACCCGGGCACGGTGCGCCTGCAGGTGAACGCGCGGCAGTGGGCCTGGGAGGCGCGGTACGCGGGCGAGGATGGGCGCTTCGGCACGGCGGATGACGTGGTGACGTGGAGCGACGTGCGGGTGCCGGTGGGCGTGCCGGTGTGGGTGCAGTTGACGTCCACGGACGTGGTGCACGGGCTGACGCTGCCGCACTTCCGGGTGAAGCTGGACGCGGTGCCGGGGCGGGTGAACCAGACGTGGTTCCAGGCGGCGCGCGAGGGCACGTGGGAGGTGGCGTGCTACCAGCACTGCGGCACCAGCCACTACAAGATGCGCGGCACGCTCACCGCGATGGCGCCCGAGGCCTACGCGGCCTGGCTGCGCGAGGCGAGCCGCCAGGCCACCCGCGCCCATGACAAGGACGACGCCGCGGCGAACTGGGGCTGGCCGTGGAGGGACGCGCCATGAAGTGGAGCATCCTGAGCGGGGCGGCGGACCATAAGGTGGTGGCGCGCCAGTACCTCTGGGCGGGCTTTCTCTTCCTGGCGGTGGGTGGGCTGCTGGCGATGCTCATCCGCTGGCAGTGGGGCTGGCCGGGGCAGCCGGTGCCGGTGGTGGGCTGGGCCTTTCCGCAGACGGGAGGCGCGCTCACGCCGCCAGGCTACACGGGCGTCTTCACGATGCACGGCCTCATCATGGTGTTCTTCGCCATCACCCCGCTGCTGATCGGCGCGGTGGGCCACTTCGTGATTCCGCTGGCGGTGGGCGCGCGCGGCATGGCCTTCCCCCGGCTGTCGGCGTGGAGCTTTCGCATCTTCGCGCTGGGCGGAGCGCTGGTGCTGGCCTCCTTCGTGGTGCGGCTGGGCACGGCCACCGGCGGGTGGACGAACTACCCGCCGCTGTCCACGGGGCACGCCTTCACCCCCGGGCTGGGACAGACGCTGGTGATGGTGGGCGTGGTGTGCGCGGCGCTGTCCTCGTTCCTGAGCGCGGTGAACTTCGCGGTCACGGTGGTGCGCTGCCGGGCGCCGGGGATGACGTGGGGACGGCTGCCGCTGACGGTGTGGGGGCTGTTCTACACCTCGGTGCTCAACCTGCTGTTCATCCCGGTGGTGGCGGCGGCCACGGGCATGTTGCTGTTGGACCGGGTGGCCGGCACGCGCTTCTTCACCGCGGGCGCGGCGGTGGTGGGCGGCGGGGGAGATCCGCTGCTGTACCAGCACCTGTTCTGGCTGTTCGGCCACCCCGAGGTCTACATCCTCATCCTTCCGGGCTGGGGGATGATCGGCGACTTCCTCTCGTACTTCAGCCGCAAGCCGGCGCACGGCTACCGGGGCACGGTGCTGTGCATGGGCGCGGTGACGGCGCTGTCGGGCCTGGTGTACGCGCACCACCTGTTCACCAGCGGAATGGCGCCCCTCTTGGGCCGGGCGTTCATGACGCTGACGCTGGCGATCTCCCTGCCGGCGATGATCATGTTCCTCAACTGGCTGATGACGCTGTGGGGCGGCAGCGTGCGGCTCACCGCGCCCATGCTGGCGGTGCTGTGCACCATGGTGGTGTTCGGCCTGGGCGGGATTACGGGACTGGCGCTGGGCGCGGTGGCCACGGACATTCCGCTGCACGCGACGATGTGGGTGGTGGGGCACTTCCACCTGACGATGGCGGCGGCCAGCTTCCTGGCGGTGTTCTCGGGGCTGTACTTCTGGTTTCCGAAGATGTTCGGCCGGCAGCTGCACCAGGGGCTGGCCAAGGCACACGTGCTGACGAGCACGGTGCTCTTCATCCTCGTGTTCGGCGGGCAGCTGGTGGCGGGGTACGCGGGGCAGCTGCGGCGGCTGTATGACCCGTACCAGTACGAGTACCTCAGGCACCTGCTGCCGCTGAACCAGTGGACCAGCGTGGCGGCCTTCACGTTGGGGCTGGCGCAGCTGCTGTTCGTGGTGAACCTGGTGCGCACGCTGCGCAGCGGCCAGCCCGCGGAGGCCAACCCGTGGCAGGTGGGCACGCTGGAGTGGACGTGCGCGCCCAGCCCGCCTCCGGCGGACAACTACGCGCAGGTGCCGGTGGTGCGAAGAGGGCCGCACACGCTCTCTCAGCCGGAGGTGCTGGAGCGGCTGGGGCGTGACTGGATCGGCCAGGCGGAGGCCCTGCCGGGAGAAGCCCCCGAGGCCGAGCCCGGCGCCGCGCCGGGCCAGCCGGTGCCCACGCTGGGAGGCGCGGGATGAGCCCCGGGCCTCAAGCGCCGCAGGCGGCCTCGGAAGAGGTTGAAACACAGTGGTTCGGCGCCGTCCTCGCGCTGGGCGCCTGGACGATGTTCTTCGCGGCGCTGGTCTTCACCACGGGCTACCTGCGGCTGCGAGAGCCGTGGCCCCTGGCGGGAGCCCTCGTGCCTCCGCTGTTCCCCCTGTCCCTGGGCCTGCTGTCTCTCACGGGCGGCAGCGTGCTGATGCACACGGCCCACGGCCGCCTGCGCCAGCTGCCCACGGACCGGAGCGCCCCGCTGTGGAGCCTGGCCGGAACGCTCGCGCTGGGCGTGGGCTTCCTCGGCCTCCAGGCGGCGGTGGCCTCCTCGCTGTGGAAGGCGGGGCTGCGGCTGCCCTCGGGAGGCGCCCACGCCTCCTCCTTCTATGGACTGCAGGCGGCGCACGTGCTGCACGCGGCGGTGGGCCTGATGGGCCTGGCGCGGCTGGGCGTGCAGCTGGCGCGCGGAGCCGAAGCGCTCCAGGGCCTGCGCCTGTGGACTCTCTACTGGCACTTCGTCACGGTGACGGGGTTGCTCTTCTTCGCGGCGGTGTCCCTGCCATGAACGCACGCCACACGTTGTTCACGGTGCTCACGCTGCTCACGGTGGGCTGCAGCCAGCAGAGCGCGCCGAAGCTCGAGCCGCTGAAGCTGGGGGACGGGCGCACCCTCTCCGCCGAGACGTTGGAGCGCGGGCGCGACGTGTACGTGTACTACTGCCGCTCGTGCCACGGCGACAAGGGCAATGGGCTGGGGCCCTCGGCGGTGGGCATGCGCCCGGTGCCGCGCAACTTCCAGCAGGGGCTCTTCAAGTTCGGCGGCGTGGCGGTGGGCGAGCTGCCCACGGACGAGGCGCTGGCGCGCACCCTGCGCCGGGGCCTGCACGGCACGCCCATGCTGGCCTGGGACGTGCCCCCCGCGGACGTGGAGGCGGTGGTGCAGTACCTGAAAACCTTCAGCCCGCGCTGGCGCGAGGAGAAGCCGGGCGCTCCCATCGAGGTGTCCGCGGATCCCTGGAAGGGGCGCGAGGCCCAGGCGGTGGAGCGCGGCAAGGCGGTGTACCACGTGGCGGGCGCGGGGCACGCGGGGTGCTCGGGCTGCCACATCGCCTACGTGTCCCGGCCGGAGCTCGAGGCGCTCACGCTGCAGGTGACGGGGCGCAAGGTGGACTTCAGCAAGGGCGACCCGTACACGGCGCTGGCGCGCGACTCGGACTACGCGGTGGAGGTGGACGAGAAGGGTGAGCCCACGCGCATGGCCAAGGTGCTGCCTCCGGACTTCCTGCAGCACCGGCTGCGCACCGTGTGGCCGCTGGGCGACGAGGTGGAGGACGCGGACTACACGCCCGAGCGCCAGCGCGAGGACCTGTACCGCGTCATCGCCGCGGGCGTGGGCGGGGCGGCCATGCCCACGTGGAAGGGCGCCATCCCCGAGGAGAACCTCTGGGCGCTCACCTACTACGTGCAGACGCTGGTGAACCTGCGCGACACGCGCGAGGGCCGCGCCCTGAAGGAGCGCCTGCTCTCACCCGCGAAGTGACGAGAAGCTCCAGGCGGAAGCACTCAGGGGTTGAAGCTTCTGGTCACGTCGAGAAAACCGTTCATCCCAGCGGGCACCGAGGTGAAGTGGCGCGCCATCGTAGCGCTTCAATGCGTTGCTGATGGCTCGAAACCAGGAGTTCTGGGGGTAGCCCGCGGTGTCCTCTCCTGGCCCCGACTGCTCCAGAATCGGCGGGGCTCAAGGAGACAGGTTCAGACAGGTCTCCTTCCCCCGCGTCTGCGCGCAGACCACGGCGGGGCGGCCGTGCGTGACGGCGGTGACATAGCAGCTCGCGTAGGTGGGAATGTCGGCCTCTCCGCTCTGGACCTTCCACCGGCAATCATCGAGCTGCCGCACGGTGCTTCCATTGGGCAGAACCGCGGAGCCTCGCAAAGTGTGAGCCTTGCCCGGGTTGGGATGCCGCTGCTCGCCGGAGCTGACGAGCTCCACCCGGAGGTTCCAGGCCTCGTCGGCAAGGACCTCGACGGGCAAGAGGATCCTCCGTTCGCCCAGGAGGAGCTCGGCGTTGGAGCCGGGCGTCTTCGTCTCGAAGATGAGCTGCCCCAGGTTCTGCTGCTGGTCGGGCCCGCGCCGCTCCGCGTAGCCCAGGCGCCCCTCGGGATCCGGAAGCTCGATGTAGTACGTGTCCAGGCCCTGGCGGCTCAAGTCCACTCGCCCCTGCTCGCCAATGAAGGCCGCCTTCATCTGGCCGTAGAAGGTCGCTTGGGAGATCCACGGCCCGGTGCTCTCGAACGTCACCTCGTTGGGCTCCCAGCACGTGATGTCGAAGGCATCCTCATAATGGGTCTGCCAGCCCGAGTGGATGCGCACGCGCAGCTGCTCCTTCTTGCCGTGCTCGCCGCCACACCGCAGCCGGATGCGCAAGTCCCTGTCGCTCATCCTGTCAAAGCCGGTGGACACCACGGAGAGGCCGCCTGTCGTCGTGGTCTCCACCTGCGTACCGGTGAAGTCGTAATCATAGGTGGCCTCGAGCCCCAGGGCGCCGTTGCTGCCGGACCAGGAGTGGCGGATGAGGACCGCGTAGTCCGCGGACCGGATGACGTCAGGAGAGGCCTGGAAGGAGAGCACCCCTTCTTTTCCGTTGGGGAGCGGTCCTCCACAGGCTCCCAGTAGGAGCGCACCCAGGATCAGCTTCAAGCTTCGCACGGTGCACCTCGCACGTCTTCAGAGGCTAGCATGCGCCCCATGCGCATCGTCCTGCCCCTGCTCTGTCTGCTCAGCGGTACCGTGGCGCTCGCTCAGGTCCCTGCGTCCGAGGAGGCGCCTGCCGCCTCTGCGCCGCCTGCCGCGCTCAGCCTGGAGCTGGGTCAGCCCCTGCGGGTCTTGCACAAGGGCCTGCTCGTGGAGGGGCGGTTGTTGGAGCTGGACGAGCGGTCCCTCACGCTCGTGGGCCCGGTCCAGACCCAGCGCGAGCGCATCCCCCTGACAGACGTCCAGGAGCTCTCCGTCCGCAAGCGCTCCGCGGGCCGTGGCGCGCTCATGGGCGCGGGCCTGGGCTTGCTCACGGGAGTGCTCGCCGGAGGGTACTTCTGTGGCCTCGCGGAGGACCCCTCGTATACGGGCTGCCTGGGGTTGGCGGGTGCGGTGGGGGCCGTCTTGTCACTGCCGGGGGCGGGCCTGGGCGCGCTCGTCGGTCTGCTCATCCCCCGCTGGGCGCTCGTGTACGAGCGCCATCCCTCCACCGGGAAGAACTGGCAGCTGGGCCTGCTCTTCTCCAGCATCTTCGGGCTGACCTCGCCGCTGAGCACGCTCAACCCGGGCGTGCGCGCCGAGGCGCTCTTCCAGTTCGGACCCCGCTTCGCCCTGGGCCCCGAGCTGGCGCTCCACTATCTGATCCAGTCCCTGTACCGCTTCCCCGTCAACAGCCCGGTGCTCTCGTTCGGCGTGCTGATGCGTTACGCACCGAGCCCCGGCGTGCTCACGCCCTCCCTGCTGGCCGGCCTCGCGCTGCACCCGGCGGATACGGTGCGGCCCGGGAGGTACTCCGTGGGGGTGGGCCTGGATCGGCGGTTGAGCTCAGGGCAGCCGCTCTCCCTGGAGCTGCGCTGGCACCACTCCGGCCTGCCCTGGGAGGGCAAGGGGTGGCTCATCACGCTCGATGTGGGCACCCGCTTCTTCCGGTAGGCCGCAGCTCGCCGCTGTCAGCGTCGGCTGTCTCAGGTGGCGTATAGAGGCCCTGTGGAGGGTGAGGGCAGGAGCGGAGGGCGCCTCACCCTGGCTCGTCGTGCTTCAAGCCAGGGTAGATGACGTTCTCCAGCTCAGGCCGGCCGTACGCGTCGGAGGTGGTGAGGTGGTCGCTGTACATGCCGACCCTGCACACGGTCGTACCATTCCGGAGAACGAGCACGAGTCCGTGTTCGATCTCCCAGTCGCACTGGCATGAGAGCGAGACGTAGATCGCCTTGTCGCCAGACGACCGCCGGGAGACCGCCGGCTGGAGGTCGAGTTGGATGTGCTTCCACACGTCACCCGGCGAGCCGATCTTGAGCGGCAGGTCATTGTAGAAGCCGGCCATGTCCAGGTAGTAGCGGTAGATCTCGTGCTCCGCCGCGTGAAGCGCCGCTGGCGTGGCGGCCAGGAAGTGGGCGATAGCCGTGTGGAAGTCTTCGGGTCTGTCGTCGTCCTCGTAGCCATCCACGATGACCGTGCGCTCCTCGCCGCCGAGCATGGGGAGCACGATCGGCTGGCTCACCAGCCATTCAGCGTCGTCGTCCCAGGTCATCTCGCCGAGTCCAGGGATTTGCATGAGTGGCAGGCTACCGCTTCTGATGCCCTCCTTAGAACTGGAGCACGTGCGCCCATTATGGAGCGCGAGGTGGAGCTGCTCTCTCGGGTGCGCCACCCCAGCGTTCCGCGGCGTATAGGCAGCGTATAGGCAGGATAGAGGCCATGTGGAGGGTGAGGGCAGGAGCGGAGGTGCCGTGGAGGGCCGCTGACTGGGGGCCGTCCGAGCAGTGAGCCCAGTCGGTGGACAGGCGGCGCAGCCCCTCGAGGTACACGCCTGCCCAGACCGCGCTCCCATTCATGGCGTGACGACCGCCGGGAAGTCCGCCCCACGGAGCGGCTGGGACTACCGTCTTCCCGGGCGGGGGCTGCGCCGTCCAGAGCCAGTCCGGCGCTGCGCCTTCGTCCGGCTCCGCGTCGTCGTGGTGGCCGTCTTGGGCCTCATCGGCGGAGGTCCATTTTCATCGACCTGGAGGCCCGCGGCGATGACGCCTGGCCCAAACCTGCGGCGCATCCAGCGGTTGAACCACGCCCGCCTCTCTCTGGGAGGTACCTGCGCCATCTCCCTGTTGAGACATGCGACAACGGCCTCGGCGACAGCCTTTGAGCCCGCTTCCCAATCGTACTCCTCGTGTTTGGCAGCGGACTTCGGCCTGGACTTCGTCACTCGGGCTCTCCATACGTCGCGCCGATGGCGGCGCGCAGCGCCTCACGTAGCCGGAACTGCGACGGCGTGAGGCGCATGTCCTTGCATGCCTCGTCGGTGAAGGCAACGGCACTGCGCTCGAACGCCTCCCTGTCCTTGCGCTTCCAGAACAGCAGCGTTCCACGTCCGCGATTGTTTGCATCGATTTCCAGAATTGTCCGGGTGCAGTCCCTGAACATCCAGGCCACCATGCATCGCTTCTCGGCTGGTTTCAGCGCTGCCACCCTCTCTGCGAGTCCCGTACCGGGCAGCACCTCGTCGTTCCACATGGAGACGCAGACGCCCGCGAGGCCCGCTTCAGCCGGTGTTGCCTTCGCCTCGTGGCCAGGCAGCGGCACCCCGAAGAGTTCCGTTGCGCCAGGAGCCCTCCGGCGGCTCGCTCGAGGTTCATCACCAGACCAGAGGCCCGGCTCAGAGGTGGGTGGCAGAACACGCGTGTTCGGCGAGCGTGGAGGGGGTGGGGTGCGCAAGTGTCCCGGCTGGCCGACGGTATGCGGCGCGTCCTGCGCGGGGTTGAAAGTACGCGCGGGCGGCGATGGGGGCACGTAGGTGCCGCGTTTGTACTCGCCCGGTGAGGGTGAAGGGGCCGTGGCGCACGCCGAGAGCAGCACGGTGACTGCGAGGGTCCTGAGCATGGTGTGACGCATTATGAAGTGTGGGCCAGAGAAGGGCGCCGTCCACTGAACCGGGGCAACCTCAGGTTCGATTGCCGCCGCCTCCAAGGACTGCGAAGCGGGGAGGAGCGAGCCGTTCAGCGAGCCTCCGCCGGGCTCGAGGTGGGCGGCGTCTTCTGGGCAGGCGGGAGGGCTGGGACGTAGCACTTGCCTTTGAGGAGCACGTTCCCATTCTCCGTACACTCCTTGGCGCTCATCGAGGGGAACTCCCACCAGCAGCCTCCATTGATGGACACCTGCTTGGGCTCCGGGCACCGGCCTTTCCTGTCGGGCCGGGCTTGCCCTGGGCGTGGTTCGGGAGGAATGGACTGGGCCAGGGGACTCTTGTCCGTGGCGGGCGAAGTGGAGTCCTGGGACTTCGAGTTCGAGGAGTCCCCCAAAGCTGTTGTCCCCGCCTCTGGCGCCTGAGCGTCTGAAGTCTGCTGCGTGCTCGCCGACAGGTGCGCGGGCGGGCGAGGCACCCGCTGCCAGTGCCACAGCCCCACCGCGCAGGCTCCCGCTGCCGCCACGGCCAGCCAGCGCTTCCTGTTGCGTGGACGCACCACGGCCTCGGGACGCTCAGCGCGCTCCTCTGCTTCCCCTGTCCCGCCCGCCACAGCCTCCAGCGCTTCGGCCACCTGCCCCGCCGTGCCTCGGGCCTCCGGAGCTTCTGACAGCAGCCGCACCAGCACCTGCCTCAGCCCCGGCTCGACCTGACTGGAGCCCTCCAGCAGCGGCCGGAGGTCCGCGCTCGGCACCTGCCAGTGGCCCTGCTCATCCTGTCTGGCCTCCATGCGCCCGGGGTATTGCCCCATCACCAGCCGATAGGCCGTCACTCCCAGCGCGTAGAGGTCGTCCGCGGGCGACGGCGCGTAATAGCCCTCCGGCTGGTGCAGCGAGCGACGGTAGAACCGTAACGCCTGTGGCGAGAGATATTCCGGTGTCATCGGCGGCAGCGACTCCCAGGTAAGCCGCGAGGCTCCTGGAAAGTGGCACGAGCTGAAGTCGATGAGCATCCCGCGCCTGTCCGACAGCCTGACAAGCACGTTGTCTCCTTTAACGTCCCGGTGCACCGCTCCGGCCGCGTGCACCGCCTCCAGCGCCCGCGCCAGCTGCGCCAGCACCCGGCACACCTGCTGGCCCGTGGGCGTGTGCTGCTCGGCCCACGCATACAGCCCAACGCCTTCCACCCACTCCATCACGAAGAACGGGTACTCCTTTCCCGAAGACAGCCCTCCCCGGTCCAGCAGGCGCGGAATGCTCGGGTGGCTCAGCCTGGAGAGCAACTCCACCTCGCGCTCCAGGCGCCAACCCCACCGTGACAGCGACACCTTGAGCGCCACCGGCCCCGAGCGCCTGAAGCCCACGCGCTCGGCTCGGTACACGGCTCCGTAGGCCCCCTGGCCCTGAATGGCCTTCACTCGCCACGCTCCGACTCGCGTGCCTTTTGCCAGCGGGTGTGGGGGAGACTGCAGGAGCGGAAGTGCCGACATGGAGACAAAATCCTCGAGACGGAGGGACGGTGGATCTCTCGTGTCCCCAGGGAACGCCGCCGGGAGCCTACACCTGCACGGCCCAGGTGACCGTCACCGCGGCGAGCGGAGCGACCGGTAGCGCCATCTGCTACAGCCACTGACCATGAACCTATGGTGGCTTGCATCCGGCATCCTCTGTCTCGTGACCGCGCTGGTGCACACGGTGGCGGGTCACTTCGATCCAGTCGTTCCCTTCCTCCGTACGGAGCTCGAAGCGACAGCCAAGGCGACCCTGCACGCGTGTTGGCACATGGTGACGGTGACGCTCTTCCTGTCGGCGCTTGTGCTCCTGGGCGTGGGGCTCTCGCCTGGCGTCGCCGGTGCGAGGTTGCTCGCCGCATTTATCTCGGGCCTGTATGTCCTCTACAGCATCGTCTTCCTGGTCATCGGTGCGAGGCGGTTCGGTTGGCGGCTGCTTCGTTTGCCCCAGTGGACCTTGCTGCTACCGATAGGCGTGCTCGCGTCGGTGGGGGCTTTCGCCACGGACTG
Organism: Myxococcaceae bacterium; assembly: GCA_035296065.1. GTDB lineage: Bacteria > Myxococcota > Myxococcia > Myxococcales > Myxococcaceae > DATHBR01. The sequence continues at coordinate 23,509 of DATHBR010000067.1, forward strand.
AGCAGTGAGAAGAGCGCGGGTGGCGGGTAGTCCCAGGTGCTACCCGACCTCCGTCCGCACGCGATCACTCGTCTTGTGGACCCATGCACATTTGAGGGCGATTCATCGGTGAGAGGGGGTCGCGGATCGAGAAAGCCGGACTCATTTTCTCATTGATGCAAGTCGGCAAGTACAAGCTCGTCCGCAAGCTCGCCACCGGCGGTATGGCCGAGGTCTTCCTCGCCAAGCTCGACGGCCCCATGGGCTTCGAGAAGGAAGTGGTCATCAAGCGCATCCTCCCGGAGATGGTGGAGGAGGACGGCTTCGTGGAGATGCTCTTCACCGAAGCCCGGGTCGCCGCGCGGCTGAACCATCCGAACATCGTCCAGATCTTCGACTTCGGCCAGACCGACGGCACCTACTACCTGGCCATGGAGTACATCGACGGGCTGGATCTGCGCTCGATGATGAAGCGGGTGACCGCCCACACGCTGACGCTGTCGCCCGTGTTCTGCGCCTGGCTGATCGCCAGGGCCTGCGAGGGGCTGGCCTTCGCCCACGAGGCGCGGGATCCGGTCACGGGCATGTCCCTGGGGCTCATCCACCGGGATGTAAGCCTGGACAACATCCTGCTGTCGCGCCAGGGAGCGCTGAAGATCGTGGACTTCGGCATCGCCAAGGCGGCCGACCAGGCCCACAGCACGCGGGCCGGGATCGTCAAGGGCAAGCTCTCGTACATGTCGCCCGAGCAGATCCAGGGCAAGACGCTGGATCGGCGGGTGGATGTGTACGCGCTGGGGGTGGTGTTCTACGAGCTGCTCACGGGCCGCAAGCCGTTCAACGCCACCACCCAGTCCACCATGGTGAAAGCGATCCTCAACGAGGCGCCCGTGCCCGCGGTGGAGCGCCGCCCGGATCTCCCGGAGGCGGTGGCGCGAATCCTCGAGCGGGCGCTGGCCAAGGACCGCGACCAACGCTACCGGGACTGCCTGGAGTTCCAGTCGGACCTGGAGGACTTCATCCTCGCGTCGGGGCAGAAGCTCAGCAGCCAGCGCATGGCGCAGTGCGTGGCGAACGTGCTCAATCTGCCGCCTGCTCCGGCCCAACCGACAGCCTCCCCGGGCCAGCACACACCGCCGCAGCCGCAGAAGGCTCACGTCCCGAGCCCCTCCCGGCCCGAGTCCCAGGCGAAGCCGCTGCCAGCACCGGCCGCCTTCAAGCCGCACCGGCGAACGGGGTTGTGGTGGGCGCTGGCTTGCGCAGGGCTGCTCCTGGCCGGAGGTGGCTTCCTGGCCTGGAGCCTGGATGAAGAGCAACCCCGGCCCGCGTCCACGAGTCAGCAGCCCGCGCAGCCCCAGACGAACTGACCGGGGATCTTCAGGGTCGGTCCTTCGGAGTGGCCGTTGCGGTTGAAGGGGAAGGCTCAGATTCCGGGTGGGCTCCCACGGAACTCCGCCAAGCCCACTCTGGGCCAGAAGCCCTGAGCGGCAGGTTTGGGCTTGCCCAGAAGACACCGCCCACCTCGAACCCGCGCCGGGCGGTGCGAAACCTCTAAAATTCAGGCCTGCTTGTGCTCCAGGGCCGCACTCAAGGTAAAGTGGCGCCACTTGACCTACTGGGGGGCACAATGGACGTGGTCGTTCCGATCGTATTTCCTGACTACCTGATCCATGTCGAGACGCCGGAAGTGAGCTTCGAGGTACCCGACCTCCTTCCGGGGGTCGACATCCTGCCGGACAGGGTCCGCATCCCGAAACAGTCTGCGAAGGTGCCAGAGTTGGGGCACGCGGGGGTGCTGTTCATCAACGGCAAGACGGGGGTGACGAAGTACTACGAGTACGGTCGCTATGATCCCAAGGCCCTTGGGATTGTCCGTAGGGTGAGCATCCCCGACGTCACGATGAAGAATGGCAAGCCCACGCGGGATAGCCTGAAGAAGGTCGTGGCCCGCATCTCGGTCTCCTCGGGGCAGAATGGTGCGGTGTCCGCGGCGTACATCGAGCTGCCGGATGACAGCTTCAAGAAGATGGTGGATCACGCCGAGCGCCGCCTGCGTGACAACGGCAATCCCAACCGGACGCCCTACGCCCTGCTCTCCAACAGCTGCCTCCACTTCATGAAGGAAGTGGCGGAGGCGGGTGGAGCCTCCATGCCGCCGGGGGTGGTGCCCATCCCCAAGGACTACATGCGGCTGGTTCGCATGGTGCATCCGAAGCTCGACTACGCGCGAGGCATCATGACGGTGCCCCTGCCGGACGGAGGTGTCATGCAGAAGGCCGCGGGCGCTCGATGATGTCGCTGGCCGTTCGCATGCTGCCCGTCATTGCGGCAGCGGTGGTGTTGAGCTGCCGCACGGCCTCCGGGCCTCCGGCGAGGCCCGTGGCCGTTCCCGCCAGCGCCATCTGGATTGGCGGAGCCGATGGCGGAATCTTCCTGGTCCTGGACAAGAAGGCCGGTGACCCGGAGCGGGTTTACGACGCGGTGGTCTACAGCGACCACTCCGGCGAGGTCTGGTTCAAGGGCAAGCTCCAGCTGAGCGCTTCCCCGGAACTGGCGCCCGGCTCCGCCCGGGATCCGAAGCTCTTCTCGGGTTGGGATGGGGAGAGGTTGTACTTGGCCGATGGCCGTCAATTGACAGCCATGAAAGCCGCGCCCGCCAAAAAGCAGTAATCAGTCCTTCTCGGGGCTGGATCGCGACCGCGCTTCGGCCACCTGCCCCGCCGTGCCTCGGTCCTCCGGAGCTTCCGACAGCAGGCGCACCAGCACCTGCCTCAGCCCCGGCTCGACCTGGCTGTGGTCCTCCAGCAGCGGCCGGAGCTCAAGGCTCGGCACCTGCCAGTGGCCCTGCTCATCCCCTCTCGCCTCCATGCGCCCGGGGTATTGCCCCATCACCAGCCGATAGGCCGTCACTCCCAGCGCATACAAGTCATCCGCGGGCGACGGCGCGTAATAGCCCTCCGGAGGGTGCTGCGAGCGCAGGTAGACCTCGCGCTCCAGGCGCCAACCCCACCGTGACAGGGACACCTTGAGCGCCACCGGCCCCAAGCGCCTGAAGCCCACGCGCTCGGCCCGGTATCAGCCGGCCAGCACGCGGTAGAGCAGGAAGGCGGCCAGGCCCGCCTCGACCGCGATGATCAGCCAGTACGCGATGGCGTCCTCCTCGCGCGTCACCTCCCAGTCATAGAGGTGCACCGAGCGGCTCCACAGGCAGTAGATCAGCGCGCCCACCACGAACGCCAGCACCACCCACTGGCCGATTTCAAAGATGCGATCCATGTCGGGAACCGGACCCTCCTTCACTTCGGGTGAAGGGCGCGGGCAGCCTCCAGGCGCGTGCGTACGCCCGGCAGACCGTACCACATTGGAGCAGCCGAGCCCTGGCTCCCCCTGGGAAGGGGGGGTGGGCCCTGGAGGTTTGGCACGGCTCGGAGGGGAACCTACCTGCCCTCCTCTGATACGTTTCAAAAGCATCCATGATCATCCCGCTCAAGCCCCCAGCTTCGTCGCCGGCCGATGCGGGATCGCCCGCGGGCGGAGACCCCCGCTTTGATCCGCTGCTGGACAGCGTCACCGACGCCATCGTCGCGGTAGACCGCGCCTGGTGCATCACCTACCTCAACGCGGTGGCCGAGAAGGTATCGGGGCTCTCGCGCGATCGGCTGCTGGGCAAGCAGCTGTGGGAAGCGCTGCCGGCGCTGCGGGACACGCCCTTTGGCAAGGCCATCACTCACACGGCGGACACGGGCACGCGCACCACCGTGTCCGACTACTACGCGCCATCGGACGCCTGGTACGAGGCGCGCGCCTTCCCCTCGCCCACGGGGCTGCTCATCCTGGTGCGAGACATCACCGACCTGCGCCAGGCCGAGGTGGAGCGGCTGCGGTTGCTGGCCGCCGAGCGCTCCGCGCGAGAGCAGGCCGAGCGCACCACCCAGCGGCTCACCCGCCTGCAGGAGCTCACCGCGCAGCTGGCCGTGGCCCACTCCTCGGAAGAGGTGCTGTCGGTGGCCGTCGAGCGCATCATGGCGGCGGTGGGCGCCACCGTGTCCGTGGTGAGCCTGCCCACCGACGGAGGCCGGGGGCTGCAGCCGGTGGCATACAACGGCGTGCCCCGGCAGCTCATGCAGGACTACCCGTGGGTGCCGGTGGACGGCACCGGGCCCATGTCCGAGGCCTTCCGCACGGGCGAGCCCGGGTGGTTCGAGTCCCCCGAGGTGCTCGCCGCGCGCTACCCGCGGCTGGCGCCGGTGGTGAACGCGCACGTGCAGGTACGGGCGCTGGCCAGCCTGCCCATGGTGGTGGAGGGCCGCGCGCTGGGCGTGCTGGTGCTGGGCTTCCCCGAGCCGCGCGCCTTCTCGGGAGAGGATCGCGAGTTCCTGCTGGCGCTCACGCGGCACTGCGCGCTGGCGATGGAGCGCTCGCGGCTGCTGGGCGAGGTGGAGCTGCAGCGCGCGCGGCTCGAGGGCCTGGTGATGCGCGCTCCGGCGGTGGTGTCCGTCACCCACGGCCCCGAGCACCGCTTCGTGCTGTGCAACCCGCGCCACCGCCAGCTGATGGGGCGGGACTTGACGGGGCTCACCGTGCGCGAGGCCCTGCCCCTGCTCGAGGGCCAGGGCATCTTCGATCGGATGGACCGGGTGTACACCACCGGAGAGCCGCTGTTGGGCAAGGAGGCTCCGGTGCGGCTGGGCGGAGGGGCCAATGACACGCCCAACGAGGTGTACTTCGACTTCGTCTACCAGCCGCTGCGCAACCCCGAGGGGCGGGTAGAGGGCATCGCCGCGTTCGCCTTCGACGTGACGGATCAGGTGCTGGCGCGGCGCACGGTGGAGGAGCTGCTGCGGGACATGGCGCGCAGCGAGGAGCGCTTCCGCGCCTTCCTCACCTCCACCTCGGAGATTCTCTGGGACACGCCGCCCAACGGCGCCTTCGAGTCGGATCAGTCCAGCTGGCGGGCCTTCACGGGGCAGGGGCGCCAGGAGCTGATGGGCTGGGGCTGGCTGAGCGCGGTGCACCCGGAGGACCGCGAGCTGGTGGAGCGGGGCTGGCGCGAGGCGGTGACGGCGGTGGCGTCGTTCCAGTGCGAGCTGCGGCTCAAGCGGCACGACGGGGTGTACCGGCACATGCACATGCGCGCGGTGCCGGTGCTGGAGCTGGACGGCACGGTGCGCGAGTGGGTGGGCATCCACCGCGACGTCACCCGCCAGCACGAGGACGCGGCCGAGCGTGAGCGGCTGCTCGCGCGCGAGCGGCGCCACCGGGCCCAGCTCGAGGGGCTGGCCGAGGCCTCGCTGCGCATTGGCCAGGCGGCCTCGCCCGAGGCGGTGCTCCAGGTGATCACCGAGCAGGCGCGGGAGCTGATCGGCGCGCACCAGGCCGTCACCAGCCTGACGCTGGGGGAGGACTGGTCCCAGGCCGTCAACAGCCGCTCCATCTCGGACAAGTACGCGCGGTGGCGCGGGTACTCCAAAAAGCCGGACGGCTCGGGCATCTACGCGGAGGTGTGCCGCACCAACCGCGCCATGCGGCTGACGCAGGCGCAGCTGGTGGCGCACCCGGCGTGGCGCAACTTCGGCGGGCACGCGGCGGAGCATCCGCCCATGCGCGGGTGGCTGGCGGTGCCGCTGGTGTCTCGCACCGGGCGCAACCTGGGCGTCATCCAGCTGTCGGACCGGTACGAGGGCGAGTTCAGCGTGGAGGACGAGACGATCCTCCTGCAGCTGGCGCGGCTGGCGGCGGTGGCCATCGAGAACGCGCGGCTGATGGCCGAGTCGCAGGCGGCCAACCGGGCCAAGGACGAGTTCCTGGCGGTGATGAGCCACGAGCTGCGCACCCCGCTCACCGCGGTGCTGGGCTGGACGCAGATGCTGCGCGGCAGCAAGAAGAACGACGCCACGGTGCGTGAGAAGGGGCTGGAGGTCATCGAGCGCAACGCGCGCTCGCTGGCGCAGCTCATCGAGGACGTGCTGGACGTGTCGCGCATCCTCACCGGGAAGCTGACGCTGCACCGCAAGGCGGTGGAGCTGTCGGGGGTGGTGCAGGCGGCGGTGGAGGTGGTGCGGCCGCGGGCGGAGCAGAAGGGGCTGACGCTGGCGGTGGTGCTGGAGTCGGGCGAGGGGCAGGTGACGGGCGATCCGAGCCGGCTGCAGCAGGTGTTCTGGAACCTGCTGGTGAACGCGGTGAAGTTCACTCCCGAGGGCGGGCGGGTAGAGGTGAAGGTGGAGCGCGGCGGGGACGAGTGGCGGGTGCGGGTGAAGGACTCGGGGCAGGGCATCCGCGCCGAGGCGCTGCCGCACCTGTTCGAGCGCTTCTGGCAGGCGGACGGCAGCAGCACGCGAGAGCACGGCGGGCTGGGGCTGGGGCTGGCGATCGTCCGGCACCTGGTGGAGCTGCACGGCGGCGCGGTGGAGGCGCACAGCGAGGGGCTGGGGCACGGCTCCACCTTCACGGTGAGGCTGCCGGTGCCGGCGGTGCTGCCGGAGGCGGAGCGGGCGGCGGGCGCGGCGGAGGCGGCGCCGGAGACGCGGCTGGATGGGGTGCGGGTGCTGCTGGTGGAGGACGCGGAGGACGCGCGAGAGCTGATCGCGCTGCTGCTGCGCGAGCGGGGGGCGCAGGTGCGCGCGGCGGCCAACGGGCACGAGGCGCTGGAGGCGCTGGAGCAGTCGCTGGCGGACGTGCTGGTGTCGGACATCGGCCTGCCGGGCGAGGACGGACACATGTTGCTCAAGCGCATCCGCACGTGGGCGGAGGCGAGGGATCAATGGATTCCGGCCATCGCGCTCACGGCGTACGCGGGAGCCGAGGACGCGCGGCGGGCCTACCGTGCGGGGTTCCAGGTGCACCTGGCCAAGCCGCTGGAGCCCGCGGTGCTGGTGGAGGCGGTGGCGAAGCTGGCGGCGCGTGACGGGGTGCGTACCACTTAAGGGGTACAGCGCCCGGCGGGCGGCGTTCTCTACCCTGCCGTGCGTGAGGACACACACGAAGGCGGCGCCCCAGGCCTGGGCCCTGGCAATGGTGGCATGGCTGGCGGTGCCGGGGCTCGCGGCGGCGTGGGAGCCGCTGGCCGAGGCCGAGCCCGAGACGCGCATCGTGCGCGGGCCGCCGCGGCTGACGGCCAATCGGCTGGCCGTGTTCGAGTTCGACTCGGATGTCGCGGGGGCCACGTTCGAGTGCAGCCTCGAGGGTGGGCCCTTCTTCCCGTGCGAGAGCCCGCTGCGGCTCTATGCGCGCATCCAGCTGGGCCAGTCGTACACGCTGAAGGTCAAGGCGACGATCAAGGCGGACACCGGACAGACGCTGCGGGAGGACTCCTCGCCCGCGGTCCACCCCTGGCGGACGCTGGCCCAACTGCCCTGGCAGCCCATCATCACCGAGCCGGAGCCGGGAGCCCTGATGGAGCCACGGGTGCTGCGGGTGGCGGGGCTGGCCATGCCGGGCGCGAGGATCCGGGTGCTGCTGAACGGTGAGGCCATGCCGGTGGCGCAGGCGGACGCCCAGGGCGAGTGGGCGCTCACGGTGCGGGTGGACGCGGGCCCCTACACGCTCTTCGCGGAGCTGGAGGATGGGGCCGGAGAGGCCCTCTCCTTCACGGAGCCCGTCCCGTTCACCGTGCAGGCCCCCGAGCCAGGAGGCTGTTCGAGTGTGGGAGGTTCCCCGACCCTGCTGCTGATCGGACTGGTGGTGCTGGCAATGGCGAACGGTCGCCACCGGTGCCGTCAGGAAAGCCGAGTCTCTTCAAGGGGTTGCACCTGTTGCCGGTGACGTGCCAGGCTAAGCAACCTTTCGTTTTCCCGAGGCGACAATAGGGGAAGCGTTAACCCCCCCCTTTGAATCGGGAGTACGACCTCTTGAAGACTCACACCATCCGCAGCGGCGAGACCCTCGGCGCGCTGGCGAAGAAGTTTGGCACCTCCGTTGAGAAGCTGGCCCAGGCCAACAACATCTCCAACCCGAACAAGATCATCGCCGGCAAGAAGCTGGTGATTCCGGACGGGTTTGATCAGCCCAGCAGCCGTCCCAGCCAGGCCAGCTCCGGCGGTACCCCCTCGGCTCCGGCCAACACCTCTGCTCCGGCCAACAGCGCGCGCGCGTCGGGTCCGGCGCGTGACGGCGACGGCCGTCAGTTCCCCACGTCGGCGGACGGCACGCCGATCTTCAAGCAGGGCGATGCGCAGTGGGGCAGCCGGACCCTGGGCAAGAGCTCGAGCCTGTCCGCGGCCGGATGCGCCATGACGTCGATGGCGATGGCGGTGAGCAAGATCAAGGGCGAGGTGATCAACCCCGGAGAGATGGACCAGTACCTGGACAAGAACGGCGGGTACGTGGGCAACGGGTTGGTGTGGGGCAAGGCGGCGCAGATGGGCGGGCTGACGGCCAGCAAGTCTGCGTTCAACTTCGACACCATCAACAAGCAGATCGACGCGGGCCGGCCCGTGGTGATCGGAGTGGACTACAAGGCGGGGAGCAACGGCGGAGCCAACGGCACGGACCACTGGATGACGGTGACGGGGCGTGGGCAGGAGAACGGCAAGCCGGTGTACTTCGTGAATGATCCGGCCACCGGCAAGCAGATCTCCATGCGCCAGGAGGGCAACCGG